>NZ_JAAGVZ010000005.1 GCF_010882125.1 Peribacillus alkalitolerans
CCCGATATAATTGAGCTAAACGAACAGAGTCTCTACGATCTGTTTTAATGCGTTCTCCCGGTCTTTTTGGAATAAGTGATGGGGCAATCACCGAACAGTGAATATTCAACGAAATGAAAAGTCGATACAACGGATATCCTGTTGGACCAGCCTCATAACAAACACGCAGCGATTCTGGACTTCCTAACTTCTTCATTAATTTTTTCACTGCTTCTGGGGTATGGGGAATCAAACCCCAATATCTTGGTTCTTCTCGTCCTTCTTCCGCAATAGCAACTGCAATTTTTTCTTTTGATACGTCTAAACCTACGTATTTTATGGTATCCTTCATAATGACTAGCTCCTTCCGTAATGTAGCTCTGATTTGGGTATGTTTTCTAACAGTAAACATTCTAACCAAATTAACCTACGATGTTACGAGTAAGGAGCTAGTTTCGTTCATGATAACTCGTCGCTACCGCTCCTGCGGGGTCTCGCCTGTAACGCTTATCCCCCAGGAGTCAAGCGCCCTCCACTCCAATCAACAAAGAGCTAAAAATCAACTATGGACTCTAACACAGCCATTAAAAATAAAATCGATTAACTTTACTTACAGTACATATTTCAGTATGAGTAGGATGTGTCAAAAGAAGTGATTTTAAAGACCCTTTTCTTAACAGTTGATAAACCCATTTTCCACAATGCCAATTTTAATCATTTTATTTCACCAAAATTGCTCGGTTATTTTTATAAATCTAAATAAAAAAGGACCTGCTCCTAATGGAGCGGTCCAATTTTTTTAAATCAAATTATTTCCCTATGAACATTTGTGTCCAGTAATTACCGCCTGCAACATGACCTACACCGATGTGTGTGAAGCTTGAGTTCATGATGTTTGCACGGTGTCCTTCACTATTCATCCAAGCTTGTACAACTTCTTCTGGAGATTGTTGTCCTTGTGCAATGTTTTCTCCAGCTGAAGTATAAGAAATACCGAATTGTTTCATCATATCAAATGGAGATCCGTAAGTTGGGCTTGTATGAGAGAAATACCCTTTGCTCTTCATATCTTCAGATTTCTTGCGTGCTACGTTGCTTAATGCAGTATCAAGCTTAAGAGCTGATAGTCCAGCCTTTGCACGTTCAGCATTCGTTAATTCCACTACTTTTTGCTCATAAGCACTTACTGCTCCTGTTGATGCTGCTGGTTTAGATGGAGTAGTAACTGGTTTTTGAGCTGTAGTTTTTTGAGTCGGTGCTGCTGCTGGCTTTTGTGTTGTTGTTGCTGGCTTTTGTGTTGTTGTTGCTGGTTTTTGTACTGGTGCTGCCGCAGGCTTTTGAGCAGGTGCTGCAGGGCATGGATTATATCCTGCTTGTCCTTGTAATTGAGGTGTTAGATTTGAAAATCCATATTGTTTTAAAATTTGATTTAATTGTGCATTTAAATCTTTGTAATTATTATATTTATAAACCGAAGTTTTAACTGTTGTAGTTGGTGCCGCTGCATCTGCCTTTCCTGCTGCTGCTCCTGTAAACATGATCGTTGCTGCTGTTGCTATAGTAACAAGTGCTTTCTTTTTCATAAAAAGTATGCCTCCTGTTTGTTCAGTAGTTTTTGTTGCTGTTGTTGCTGCTCATAAATCATAACACGTGTTTTTCGTAATAATAGGTCCATAAATTCCCAGATTGATATTCTAATATAATTTAATCGTTAAAGTTTAATAGAAATAAAAAAAGCTCCCTTTAAACAAAGGAAGCTCAATGCTTGTTCATAAATGGAAATAAATCAAAATAGTTCCAATCAAGTTTAATTTATACCAACCCTACCAAATACATAATAAAATATCAGTATTGACATGTTTTTATTTTCATTTGTATTGTTACTAATGTTTCATAGTGATTTCCTTGAATTCATATTTGAATTCATATTGTCGTTCACTTGTAATAATCCTTTCATAAAAAAATGCATCCCCTGAAAAGAGGATGCAAGAGTAGTTTAGTATCGAATCCTTTTAAAGTTGTTCTATTTTGAATTTGAGCTCAAGCTATAAAAGCACTTTTTATATCTATACGAATACAATAGGATTTAAATTGAACTTAAAAGGACCTGCTCCTAAACGGAGAGGTCCTTTTTTGGGTTATTCATTATTATTTTCCGATGAACATTTGAGTCCAGTAGTTGCCGCTTGCAACATGTCCTACACCGATGTGTGTGAAGCTTCTGTTCATGATGTTTGCACGGTGTCCTTCACTATTCATCCAAGCTTGTACAACCTCTTGTGGAGAACGTTGGCCTTGTGCAATGTTTTCTCCAGCTGAAGTATAAGAAATGCCGAATTGTTTCATCATATCAAATGGAGATCCGTAAGTTGGGCTTGTATGTGAGAAATACCCTTTGTTCTTCATATCTTCAGACTTCTTACGTGCTACGTTGCTTAATGCAGTATCAAGCTTAAGCGCTGGAAGTCCAGCTTTTGTACGCTCAACGTTCGTTAATTCCACGACTTTTTGCTCGTAAGCACTTACTGCTCCAGTTGATGCTGCTGGTTTAGATGGAGTAGTAGCTGGCTTTTGTACTGGTGCTGCTGGTTTTTGTACAGGTGCTGCTGGCTTTTGAGCAGGTGCTGCTGGCTTTTGTGCTGGTGCTGCTGGCTTTTGAGTTGGTGCTACTGGGCATGGTTTATAACCAGCTTGTCCTTGTAATTGAGGGATAACATTTGTTAATCCATATTGTTTTAAAATTTGATTTAATTGTGAGTTTAAATCTTGTAAATTATTAAATTGGTAAACTTGTGTATTTACAGTTGTAGTTGGTGCCGCTGCATCTGCCTTACCTGCTGCTGCTCCCGTAAACATGATTGTTGCTGCTGTTGCTATAGTAACAAGTGCTTTCTTTTTCATAAAAGTTATGCCTCCTGTTTGTTCAGTAGTTTTTGTTCTGTTCTTGCTGCTCCTAAATCATAACACACGATTTTTGTAAAAATAGATCCATAGATTTCCAAATTAATATATTAATATATTTTCAAGCAACCAAATTCTTTAAAAACAAAAAAAAACCTCCTTAAAACTAAGAAGGAGTTGTGTTTGGTTAAATATGTAATCACATTACTTATTTTGCTAAAAAACCATTTTTCTTACAACATTGCCAGATACATAATAAATTATTGCTATTGACGCTTTTTTGAGCGCTTTCATTTTATTACTAATGTTACAATCAGGTTTCCATAAAAACATCCATTTATCATCCGTTACTTTTCAGCTTGTAAATAAACGAATACTTCTTTCCCTGCTCTTCCATGAATCCTAACACGTACAAATCTAGACAAATCACAGATTGTAATGTAATCTGTATCGCCCATTTGTAAATCGTTTATTGCAAACTTTTTTATAAAATGTACATTATCTGGGCTAAGTTCTACAAGGAATTGAATAGATCCGTATGTTTTTTGATTGATTACATAAATTGAATATCTTTTGAAATGACTTACATCGAAAGTAATAAATGCCTTTCCATCATTCTTTATGATTAAGGATTTTTTAATATTAATAAAATGTTCTTCATTATCTTTGACCCATTCACGTGAGTCTTGTTGTACAGGTTTCTCAAGATTTGGTGGATTAAAAACAACAGATTCAATCTTCCTTACTTTAAAGGACCACTGATTAGGAATGTCTTCACCAAATATAGACTCTTCCTTTATCACGAAGCTGGATGGATCAATAGGTGAAGTTACTTCAGTCAGCCTATCTTCGATCATGTTATTCACCTCGTCTATACGCATATAGTAAATAACTATTCGCATTATGTAGGTTACAGAACTTATACCCTTTACTTCTATTATTAAACTATAGGCTCTGTAAAACTCATCTGTTTAACTTAGCCACATTAAAATGGGCCATTCATCAAACTTGATGAATGGCCCTTATAGGTACAAATGAAATTAATGATGCTGCGAACTATTCTCAGCTTTTTTCGATTCTGATTGGTTCATATTGCTTTTAGATTTGGTTTCTGGTTCACTTGGTGCTCCGACAACGAATTCTTTTTTCGGCATATTATGCATGCCCCTTGCTGTTACATGGGCATAAACATAATATGTTCCCTCTTCACTAAATTGTTTCTCTAATTCATATCTACCGTCTTTTGAGTGTTGAACTACTATTTCTTCATGTTCCTCGCTCTGAGAGCGCCAAATTTCAAATTTCACTTCGTCAGCGTCTGTCACTTTATCTTTTCCAAAAGATACGTCAGCCGTAAAACGAATGGTTTCATTTACAATAGCTTGTTCAGGATCAACCACAAGATTTACTTCTAGGAATTCGATTTCCTCATTTTGAGGATCTGTTTCTTTCGAACATCCTGCTAATAATAATAGAAATAACAATGACGCTAAAATCATTTTCTTCAATTTCATCTACCTACTTTACTCTTCATTTATAGTCGGAAATAGCAAATGTACATTAGTTCCTTCATTTACTTTACTTTCTATTTCAATGCTTCCTCTGTGCATGTCCATAAGTTTTTTCACAATGGATAATCCTAAACCAGTTCCACCGTCATTCCTGCTCCTAGCTTTATTGACTCGATAAAATCGTTCCGTTAGTTTAGATAAGTGTTCGACTGCAATACCGGGGCCATTATCTGCTATCGTCACCTTACACTGGTCGCCCTTCCCTTTCAGGGTAATAGAGATTTCCCCGTTAACTGGAGTATATCGGATGGCATTCTCTAATACATTTTGCAAAATTTGTCCAAGCCTCAAATCATCCCCATAAATAATAGGCTCCGGATCAAGGTTGATTATTAATTGAATTCTTTTATCTGATAATTTAACCCTATACTTTTCAAGAAAATCTTCTATAAATTGAGCTAGGGCGATTGGTTGAGTATCCATCTCAAATTGATGTGATTCTAATTTTGAAAGATCTAACAAATCTTGGACCAATTCCTGAAGGTGTACTGTCTCTTTTGCAACTAAGTTCAAATATTTTCTTTCATCTTCAGGTTTATGTATGATCCCATCAATCAAGGCTTGTGTATAGCCTTTTATATAACTTAATGGCGTTCTTAATTCGTGCGAAACATCGGCAAGAAATTCTCTCTTGCGTTCATCCTCTAGCTGAATCGCTTCAGACATTTGATTGAATGCTACAGCAAGACTTCCTATTTCATCGGTTCCTTCGACTTCAACTCTCGTTGCGAAATCTCCTTTTGATACACGATAGGCTGCGTTTTCCATTTCTTTTAAAGGTTTAATGAGACGATTGATCCAATGTGTGCCAATAAACAAAAAGACTATGATAAACAAAAATGCTGAAATAAGCCAAAAAGTTGTAAATTCATTCATTAATTCTGTAATGGACGCCAAGGGGAGATACAAATAGATGATTCCCTCTAACCTGTCTTCATCCAATAAAGGATAAATGACTGCCAATATTGTTCTGTCAAACCTTTCTTCATAGCCTTGCTTTTCAACTGGTTTTCCTTTCAATAGGTTTTGACGCTCTTCCTCTGAGATAAGAGTATTATAATCGATATCAAAAGGAAGGCATGCACTAAGTTCCCTTGGATTATTCACAACAAAAATTTCAGCATTGTTTTTCGCATTATACCACTCGGTTTTTTCCTTAAATTCTTCAGATAGAGGTCCACCCATATAATCACTGGCCAACAATTCCGCTTGTGTTAACAAATTTTCCTCTACATGAGTGACATATACCTTTTCATAAAAGAACTGAGATAACAAATAAGCAAACAATAGTGAAACTATTACAGTAGTAGCAACTGTAATCCAGAGTTTTTTTGCAAGGTTCAATTTTAGCTTATTCATGTATTTTCCTCGAATTTATAGCCAATGCCCCAAACAGTTTGAATATAATCTGCTCCTTTAAGTTTCATTCTTAATGTCTTTATATGAGTATCAACAGTTCTTAAAGAGCCTTCATAGTCCGTGCCCCAAATATGATTCAATAATTGTTCCCTACTTAGGACTTGATTTTTATGTTCATATAAAAACAGGAGAAGTTCATATTCTTTTAATGTTAAATTGATCACTTTCTGACTTACTGCTACCTTTCTTGATTTTTGATTTATTGTTAAACTTCCTACATGTATTTGATCCATATCATCAGTACTTTGTATTTTTCCGGCCCGTCGTAACAGTGCTTCTATTCGTGCCATAAGTTCGCCAGGACTGAAAGGTTTGACAACATAATCGTCACCACCAAGTTTTAACGCTTTCACCTTATCCCACTCTTCCCCTTTTGCACTAATAAAGATAATTGGTGTGTCTTTTGAATTTCTTATCCTCTCACATAACTCAAAGCCGTTCATTCTAGGCATCATCACATCCAACAAGACGATATCGACATCTTGATCTTCCATGACTTTTAGTGCTTCCTGTCCATCCTGGGCATGTAGACATTGATATCCAGAATTCATTAGATACATTTCTAATAGATGCCTCATATCCTCTTCGTCATCTACGATTAATACTCTATAGTTCATCATCCGTTACTCCCTTGCAAACAAATGAAAAGGTCCATTTCCTACTTTAACCGTTTTTAAAATTCTCATAGTATTAGGATCTAAAATTGAAATATCATTGCTATCGTAGCCAGCGACGAGCAAGTTTCCTTTAAATTCAAGCAAATAAAAGGGATTGACACCAACTTGAATGCTTTCTAATTTATTTTGAGACCAGCGATAGATTGAACTGGAACCATGGCTCACAATGAATGTACCATTCTTTGTATCCTTTAGAAAAATTGGCATGGTAGGCGCATTAATACTTTTAATTAATTTTCCAGTATCTATTGAATAAACATGGACGTTATCCTCGACATTTGATCCCAATCCATGACCACCAACCCAAAGCTCACTATCATTTTCATTAAGAAGGATACCTGAGGAAGAAGAATTAACAGTTATACCATCTTCCGCTCTATACGTTTTTGAATTAATAATCGAAACCTTCGTATCATGGAAATTCAAGACAAAAAGCTGCTCTCGTTTCTCGGACTCCACTAATGATATCGGTGATTTGCCTGTTTTTACTTTTCGTTGTTCTTTACCTTTGTTAGTAAAAAATCGAATCTGATCTTTTACTTGATCAACTAAAGCTAATTCGTTGGATGTTTTCAATTGTACAATTTGAACAATTCCCTCTCCAACGTTCCAGGAATCTATAAGTGCCCCTTTACTTAATGAAAATACATCAACTGTCTTCATTTGCTTACCATAAACCAACAAAGTATCTTTATCATCTAATAGAAGTGCTCCAGTAATGGGACGTTTTAAATTCCATGTAGCCAGATTTTCCCCAGACATAGCATCTTGAAAGGATAAACTGCCATCTTTTAAGTTGACCGAAGCATAAAAAGATACTGATTCATTAATTCTCTTATAATTATCCTTTTGACACCCTGAAAGAATAATGGAAAAAACACAAATGCCAATGATAATTAATGTAGTCCTATTCATCTCAATCTCCTCTTTTACTACTCTCCTATAAGTGTAAATGTTCTATGTGAAAAATGTGTGAAAGAACAGTACAATTATTTGACCAAATCATGAATAAAATCCCGGTTTAGGCCGGGATTTCAATTATTATTGGTATGTATTCTATTCTCTTTTACCTTCCCAAGCAGACATGCCTCCTAGGATATCGATCGTCTTAAAGCCTTGAGACTCCAAAAATTCTTGAGCTCTAGCACTCCTTCCACCTGCATGGCAAATGATATGATATTCTTTATCTTTGTCTAGCTCTTGTAATTTGGACTCTAATACACTTAAAGGAACATTGATTGCACCAGGAATTTTCCCGTCACTTTCCACTTCACCTATTTCACGCACATCCAATAAAGTCAAATCCTCATTATTGTCCAATTTCTCCATTACTTCTGTAGTAGTCATCTTTTTCATATCTTTATTCCTCCTAAAGGTTCTTCATAATGTTTAAGTATTGTTGTAGCAAAGCTGATTTTTCATTTTCATGCAAAGTTGATTCGATTAGTCTCGCTATGCTCATATAAAATTTTTCATACTTTGACTTACGAATTCTTGGATGCGAATTCTCATCTAGCAATTCTCTTTTAATCAGTTCATGCAATACACCTGATGGATCTTCACCATCCGTAATATTGCGATTATTCCATATTTGTTGATAACATTTCAATAGCTCATTATGAGAAATTTCCGTATCCATACAAAATTCCCACTTTCTCTATGGTTTCCCTATTCATGTTACATAGTTTTTGTCCTAAATACAAAAAATAACATCGACAAAATTATTTCAGAAAGGATGTACACCATGACATCTCCATATCGTTGTCCAAATTGTAAAACAAATAAAAGTAGATTTAATTTAATTGAACAGGTTGTGACACCAGTTAAAATGGATCCTCAAACAGGAACAATCGTAGAACAGTATGAAAACAATGCTTTAGAACCTTTCCATATGCCGTATCGAGGTCCAGAATATCGAGTTCAATGCGCTGCATGTGGCTTGGTTGAAGACGAAAAAACATTTGCAGCTTATGGTGGGTTGAATTAGCAAGGCTAAAAGTCTCTGTTTTAAGCTTTAATCACGAAAAAATCTATCTTATTCATGTAAAAATAAGATAGATTTTTTTATTGGTTATTTTATTTTTTTGAAAAATTTCTTCGAGTCCACTTTCCAGCTTTCTAGAGGTGAAGTTCTCACCAGGAAAATATTCATGGAAACCCTTTTTTCTCCGTTATCAGTCAACACACTTAAAGTAACAGGAATATTAACTCCTCCCCGAAGAGGATTTTTGTCAGAATCGATATGCAGTTCCTGTAATCTAATGGCCTTTATATCATAAAATTGTTTATCATTCATTTCAGTAATTTTTTGAAGACTCATGTAATTAAACAGTTTTAAATCCTGTTGTTCCAAAGAAGCAATGTAGGCTTTTACTGTTTCGGATGGAGTAAGGCCAGTCAAATATTCATCCAACTTCCCTGCAGCTTTTAAGGTCATTAATAGATGAGAAAGATCCATTTTATTTGAGCTATGCGTAATACTTCCGAAAAAATGAATACAAAAATGACCAGGAAAGTTATTTGGCAATGCACCGGCGCCATGAGGCATACCATGCATGGAAGCTGCTAGCAATCGATCTTCATCCAATATCAATATTGCCCTCCTCTTCCAGCTCCACTTTCCGTTAAAGATACTTTTCATTATTTTCGTATCTTCGGTTGTTAACGGTTGCACATCCGCATGATACATTCCGGCCCGCCGTTGAACTTTGAATGATTTTTTTGTTTCTACATCAATAACAGTAAAAGAAGCATACTTTGGCAGAATAAGATTCACTTCGTTCCAAGGCAACATCTCCACTTGAAATGAAATCGGCGAATCAGGATCCTTCTCAACTTCTGCATGAGTCTGAGAAGATTGACTTAGAGCAAGGAAAAATAATAAAAGGATTTTTTTCATATTCAGACACCCCTTTTTCATCCTTATTATTTTTCATGATTTAACACCGATTATTCCATTTGAAAATTCGTAATGATGACCAAAAATGGAAAAAAAAAGAGCCCATGAAATTCTCCATGGGCTCTCTATCCAGATGATTTATTAAATATAAATTAACTATTTACAACTTCTTTCTTTTCTTCAATTTCTCGGTTTTTATCTTTTGATTGTGACTGCCTTAAAGGAATTTCCTTCAGCAGGAAAGTGAGCAGGAATCCACTAAATACGACAAGCGATCCAACTAAGAAAACATCCGTGATGGCGTCAGTCATAGCTTTTCTTACCATTTCAATCATACCATCGAATACTGAAAGCATCTCAGATGGAACATTACTTCTGATTTCAGCTAATTTTTCATGACTGATAAGCAGTTGTGGATTCTGAATTTTTGTCAACAGTTCTGACATTCCATTCGACCCAACCTCACCCTGAGATGCTTGGGCAGATTCTGTAATTTTGTCAGTCATTTTATTGTTCATTAATGTTCCCATTAAACCAACACCAACTGTTCCACCTATCTGTCTGAATAATTGAACGGAGGATGTTGCGACCCCTAACAATTTTTGATCGATTGCGTTTTGTACGGTCAATGTAAATACAGGCATACTTAACCCGAGACCAAAACCGACAATAATATTGTACAAAGTTGCAATTGTAAGGGTGGTTTCGTGCCCCATCAACGACTGCAGATACATCCCAGAGGACATAATCAGAAGCCCTAATAGTGCATTTCTTTTATACTTACCGGTTTTAGTAATCATTTGGCCTGATATAGTACTAGCTACTACCATGCTAATCGTCATTGGCATCATGATAAATCCTGATTTCGTTGCAGATGTCCCAATTACTCCTTGAATGAAAAAGGGCATATACATAATTGCACCGAACATACCAAACCCTAGGATAAATCCGATGATGTTGGATAGGGTGAATATTTCATTTTTAAAAAGTCCAAGTGGCAAAACTGGGCTTTTCGCTCTCTTCTCTACAAAAATAAATAAAGAAAGTGCAATTAAAGTCCCTATTAAAAGACTGAGGATGGGCATTGAAATCCAATCATAATCTTTTCCACCCCAAGTAAAGGCAAGTAGCAAAGGAACAATGGTTAAGGTGATCATTATTGAACCCAAGAAATCAATTGGTTCCTTTTGTTTTGCTTCAACTTTTGGAAAAAGGACCATGATCATAAAAAATGCTATCAATCCTACCGGTAAGAATACCCAGAAGACCCAATGCCAATCTGAATTATCGACAATCCAACCGCCTAATGTCGGTCCAAAAACACTAGCTAAACCGAAAACTGATGTCATCAATCCTTGCCAACGCCCCCGTTCACGTGGTGAAAATAAATCACCAATTGCAGTAAAGGAAGTGGACATTATAAGTCCTGCACCTAAACCTTGGATTCCTCGAAAAATAATTAGCTGAATAATATCATTTGAAAGGCCTGATAAAAATGAACCCACAGTAAAGATACCTATTCCGACTAGAATGAACGGTTTTCTTCCATAGATATCGGAAAGCTTTCCTACAAGTATCGCAGTTACACTAGATGTAAGCATATACATAGTGAAAACCCAGCTATAATATTCCATTCCACCTAATGTGGCTATTATTTTGGGCAATGCCGTTCCAACAATGGTCTGATTAAGAGCTGCAAATAACATAGCAGACATAATGGCCAACATAATGGCAAGTTTTTTCTTATGTTCAAGATGTTCCACGATTTTCTCCCCTTTTATATTACGATATTTAAAAAATTAACTAAGTGAAGTATTAGTCATCAAAATATCTACTCCAAACGCCTAAACAATTGAATGAATTGCTCAAGTTCTTCCTCAGTAAACTTATCAAATTTTGAACGTAGGAATTCTGACTTCTTTTTTTCCAGCTCTCCAGCTTTCATCTTTCCCTCTTCAGTAAGAGAAATCAATACTAACCTTCGATCTTGATCACTACGAAGTCTTATGATAAATCCTTTTTTAACAAGAGAATCCGTTACACTTGTAATATGGCTTGCAGATACATTTAGATATTTAGATATAGAAGAAGCTGGACTATTTCCGTTTAATAGAAGAAACCTTAATACTGAGAATTCATTTGCATTCAGTTGTGTTCCATATAGTTCATTTAAGTCAAAACGCATTTGCCTAAATACTTTTCGAAATAACTTTTCAAGTTGATAAATTTGATTTTCGTTCAATTTTAATTTCTTCCTTTACTTTATAAATAGTTAACTTGGTTAATAAAATAATATTAGTTGGAATTGCCACATATGTCAAATGCCAATAAAAAGGTATGGCTATGATAAAGCCATACCTTTGAAAATCTTATAGAGCAGTTTGTAAATCTTCAAGTTGTTTAATTATCATTACCCTATCCAATGATTCCCCAATAATTACAAGATTCAATGGCATCTTCATTACTTCTGGTATGGACATGGGCATACCATATGAATATTGAAAAAGATGAGGGTACTGCGAATGGCTGAATGGAATATATCCTTTCATACGATAGACTGTATCAGGTAGGCTCCTTAGCCAATTTTCAAATTTCTCATGTGAAATTACACCTTTGAAAGTATGAACAATGGTTTGTAATTGCAAATCTTTTTTTCCAGAGTTTCCTGAATAGTTCTTCTCGCCTAAAGTAACACCGTGGATAGCATTCAATCCTACCATTGAATGTTCTGTCATGATAAGTTTCGCACTAGAATTAATGTGTTGAATCTCAAAACTAATCTGGCCAGCTTCCATTTCAGAAACTAAATCTTTTTTATTCAAAATTAATAAATCGGCATGCTGGATTTGTTCAAGCATTAAATGTCGGATTTGTGGTGAAAAACTGGCACGATCTTTCCATCTCAGCATATCTACAACAGTAATAATACCTTTGTACTGTAAACGAGTAGCAAAAAGAGGGGATAGTATCGCATCTAATACTTCAACGGGATGTGCAGCACCTGTTGTTTCTATGTATATGGCGTCTAAATCATGTGTAAGTATATCCTGTATTTGAGCTTCAAGCTTATCTTGAATAGTACAGCATATACATCCATCAAACATCTCCTTTAATGGAACCTGGTTGTCAAAGGCTTGGGAATCGACAGATACCTTCCCTAACTCATTAAGTAAAATGGCAATTTGACGTCCACTTTTTTTCTCATCACTCACAATTTTTTGTAACAACGTCGTTTTTCCGCTGCCCAAAAAACCACCTAAAATATAAATTTCTGTTAATTTCATGATAATCTCCTTGATACATATATAGGGGAATCGTATCACATTCCAATGGAATTTGTATATTCATCTAACAGCATTTCAATGGCATCTTGGGTTTACCCACTATTAAAATATTTTCACCTTTCCCAGATTGTAGTCATATAAACTCATTTTCCCATCCTACTATTTTTAAAAAGTAAATGGATTATGTAATCTGATATAATAAGGTATATTTAACGGAAAAGGAGCCCTGAGAAAATGTCTATTGGAAATTTACCAAACAATCTTTTATTAGAAAACGTTTTGGAAGTAATAGATGAATCCATTCTTGTGGCTGACCTTGAATTTCGTCTCGTTTGGATGAACAGTACTGCTATCCAGACTCTTGGCCCCCTCATGAAGCTGTTTGGAATAAAAGACGGTGAAAACATACTCGGTAAGCACATGGATTTTTTCCATAAAAACCCCCACCATCAACATCGAATCATGGAATCGCTTTCCCATAGCCACCGTACTCGTATTTCCATAAAGGATCAATATTATGCAGAAACGGTCATCACACCTATTTTTGATCCTCAAAAAATAAAACAAGGTTACTTAATGATGCTTGTAGATGTCACCGAAAAGGCACAAGAGGAAAAAGAAAGAGAAAAAATGATAGACCTCCTATCGACACCTATCATGAAGCTCTGGGATTATGTATTGGCCGCTCCTATTGTCGGCATATTAAACGATGATAGAGCAGAGAGACTGACTCATACAGTCCTGCAAAACTGTGTAAAGGAACGTGCTGAATTTTTTCTCCTAGATGTCTCTTCATTGAATGAAATTGATACAAATACAGGGCATTATATAAATAAAATCTGTCAAACATTACGGCTTATTGGAACAAAATGCTACATTGTTGGAGTTTCCCCTCAATTAGCTCAATCCATCTCAAACCATCATTACCAATGGAAAACCTTCTCTCACGTTCAAAATGCACTTATAGAAGTACTACCCTTCAGTGATAAAATTATAGAAGAACAAAATACTTAGGCCAGGTTTAACAAAACTTGGCTTTTTCTCATTTCGTTGTCTCTCATTCAGTATTAGTTGACTATAATAATAAAAAAGATTATTAGGAAGGAAGGAGGAGCATGCTCTTTTCCAATATTTATCCTGTCGTGTTAAAAAAGTTTTTACTGGATCCCTCAAAGGAAAATCTCCGAGAAGTATTATTACATAATACAGGAGAAACGGACTTTCTGGATTTCAAAACAAAATGGATTGAGCTAACAAAGCTAGCAAAACATATACTGGCCATCGCAAACTCTGGTGGGGGTTGTATTATAGTCGGTGTCAGTCAATCATCAAAGGGTACGGTCCAACTGGATGGTTTATCAAACCAAGATTTCTTAGACAAAGCGGATATAGACAATAAGCTTCAGAACCTACTCCCTAAATACCTCAAATACCGAACCGAAGACTATCAATTTTCCAAACGGACACACGCATTACTTCAAGAAAAAAGGTTCCAAGTCCTATTTATTGACTATGACCCAAAATATGTACCTTACACCTCCATTGTCCAACAAGGTGAACTACGATATGGGGCCATCTATGTTAGACAAGGAACTAAATCCATCGAAGCCTCCAATGATAAACTGGTTGAAATCATACTGAGAAAAGTCCAATCCGGCGGATCGAATACAAATGAGGTTTTACTACAAGACCACCTAAAGCAATTAAAAATATTATATGACGAATTAAATATACACAGTGAAGCGGAATACCGATCTTTTCTTAAAGAAATGATCGAGGAGAAAAAGAGAGTGATTAAGAAGGAATTGAGTTTGGAGGATGGGATGGAGTTATAGCTTGGTCAACTTTTTTCAAGCTGATAACGCCTATCCTTGAATTTCCCTGTAAAAGGGAAATTAAGTTTCTTTAACCATCGGTAACAGACTGAGTCAGATTCGAGCAAAAAATATGTTTTCAGTTGTCCACTTGAGATTTGGGAATTAAATAGTAGTTTATAATCATGGAGAGCCTGTACATGGGCATCTTTAGAGATATGTAAGCATTTTGGGCAATACCATTTCATATAAATACTCTTCATGGGACTATCTTTACATTCAGGACAGAGAACCCCATTGATTAGATCTACAGTTTGCAATTGAAATTGAGATAAAACATCCACATTTCCAGGAATATGGTTTGAAACTAAATGATCTGTTAATCGGATAAGATCTTTGGTGGTTAATACTTCCCTTTTATATGTATCCTCGAAAGCCTTGATCCTCTCAGGCAAAGTAGCACTTCGAATCACCTTATTAAAGTATCCATCAGTGTCATAAATACTTTTAAGAATTGCTGAAGGATTGGTCATTACAACCAAGGTCTCAATTGGGATATAAGGCAAATTGATATTCTTAAGTTGTTCTCTCAAAAAAATTTCCTGCCTATTAATTTGAATGATTGGATCAGGCAATACCTCTTCCTTGCCATAATATTTGCGTATGACTTGTTTGAACTTTGAATCGAATATTAATTCACCGGAAATGTTTTTCAATTCTAAATTGAGGAAATGAGTTTTGGAGAGTATGAGGACATCGATTTGGAAGTAGGTTGAATTGGATTTGAGACGAAGGTCGTTAATAATATGAAAGTCTTTACTGTCAATAAGTCGATAAAGATAGTAATCGATTGATTGTTCACCTCTGTAACCTGATAGTCGTTTCGCTAGTTCAGCTTCGATTACCCTGCGTTTTACGTGGTCTTTAGGCAACCTCCTTAGTAATGATTCCAACTTTTGAATAGGAATAGGTAATGTCCGTTCTTTTTTTATCAAATGGCATTTCTCCTTTCTTGAATAATAATTTCTATTTCGAGATTTTGATTTCCTGCTGGATTATTTATTTTGAGGGGGATTTTAATAATTAGTAGCGGGTTTCGACGTGTTCCATAGATTGAGCTATCTATAGATAGTCCTTTTAATTTCTGGTAGTAAGTTCAATGTCACCTTAAAAATAATAACCAATAAATCACTCGCTCTACCCCTTTTATCGATCACTTTACCCCCAATACCCTTCACTTTCTGTCCTTTTACCCTTCGCTTTTGGGCAAAATCTATTTTTTCCCACTTTTTGAACCGGATATCCTTTAATTAAGTGACATACCCATACTTTTTTCCATATATCCTTCACTAATCCGATTTATCATTCACTTTCAAACAGATGAATGACTCTTTGATTCCCTTATTATTTGATCTCCTCAAATTTTCCCTTCACTCTCTGCCTTTTATCATGCACTTCAGCCCCGATACCCTTCACTTTCTGTCCTTTAACCCTTCACTTTTCAAAATTTACCCTTCGCTTTTGGGCAAAATCTAATTTTTTCCCACTTTTTGAACCGGATATCCTTTAATAAAGTGACATACCCATACTTTTTTCCATATATCCTTCACTAATCCGATTTATCATTCACTTTCAAACAGATGAATGACTCTTCGATTCCCTTATTATTTGATCCCCTCCAATTTATCCTTCACTCTCTGCCTTTTATCATGCACTTCAGCCCCGATACCCTTCACTTTCTGTCCTTTAACCCTTCACTTTTCAAAATTTACCCTTCGCTTTTGGGCAAAATCTAATTTTTTCCCACTTATTGAACCGGATATCCTTTAATAAAGTGACATACCCATACTTTTTTCCATATATCCTTCACTTATCCGATTTATCATTCACTTTCAAACTGATGAATGACCCTATGATTCCCTTATTATTTGATCTCCTCCTTATCCTTCACTCTCTGCCTTTTATCATGCACTTCAGCCCCGATCCCCTTCACTTTCTGTCCTTTAACCCTTCACTTTTCAAAATTTACCCTTCGCTTTTGGACAAAATCTAATTTTTCCCCACTTTTTGAACCGGATATCCTTTTAAAACGTGACTTACCCATTCATTTTTCCATTTACCCTTCACTTATCCGGTTTATCATTCACTTTCCGCCACAAAACACCCAAACCCAATAAAAAAACGGCCATATGGCCGTTTTTTTATTTTTTCACTGTCTCAATTGCTTTTTGTAATTGTGTATCGTTGGAGATGATTTTTTCTCGGATTTTGCTCATGAGGATCATCGTTGTGTCTCCACTTACTTTGCCTGTTGCTTCTATTTTGTTGGCTTTTTGGAAATCTGTAACAGCCTTTTGTGTAGCTTCGTCAAAGTAGCCGTCAACTTTTCCTGGTTTATAGCCAACTGCAGTCAGCATTTCTTCAATAGCTTTTACTTCTGTACCTGTGGAAGTGACTGTAAGTTCTTTTTCAGGCGAGATATATGGTAGGTTGGCGTAAGATGGAAGTGCAACTTTCACATCCGGCTCAATACCCTTTTTGTGAATCCAGTTTTCGTTTGGAGTCAGCCATTTTGCAGTTGTATATTTTATGTTTGAACCATCATCTAAATCGATTGCGGTTTGGACTGTTCCTTTACCGAATGTCTTTTCGCCAACTAATGGAATTCCAGCAGCTTCTTTCAATGCACCGGCAACTATTTCTGAGGCACTTGCACTTCCATTGTCGATTAACACTGCGACTGGAACTTTTATTTTCTTTCCGCCTTTAGCTTTGTATACTTCTTTTTCACCATTACGGTACTCAACTGAAAGGATTTGTTTTCCTTCTGGAACGAACAAGTCAGAGATTTCTAATGCTTGGTTTAAAATGCCTCCTGGATTTTGTCTTAAATCAAGGACTAGACCTTTCATGCCTTTACTTTCCAAATCGTTTACTGCCTTTAGTAGTTCTTCGTAAGTATGTTCAGAAAAACTTGTGATTTGGATGGTTGCAATTTTGTTTTCATCCATCTTTGAATAGACAGTCTCAAGCGGGATCGTATCACGTACAATTTCAACTTGCATCGGTTCTGAATTTTCCCCACGTTGAACCATTAACTGTACCTTAGTCCCTTTTTTCCCTCTAATTAGAGTCACAGCTTCAGTTGTGGACATGCCTTCTAGGCTTTTACCGTTTACGCTTAAAATGTAATCATAAGGTTTCAATCCAGCCTTCTCAGCAGGAGAACCTTTGATTGGCGCAACTATCATTATTTTTGAATCTTGGGTTTGGATTTCAGCACCAATCCCTTCAAAAGATGAAGAGATTTTTTCATGGAACCCTTGAGCTTCCTCTACATCCATATAAACTGAATATGGGTCTTCCAGAGATTGAAGCATTCCTGTAATGGCTCCGCTGATTAATTTCGCATCATCTATGTCTGTGTAGTAATCTTTTTTAATTGTGTCGTAAGCCGAATATAGCTTACTAAATTCATTTCGCTGGTTAATCACTTGCTGGATTGGTTTTTCCCCATCTTCGCCAAACATGAGGGCAAAGGTTGTGATTCCCGCTGTTAGGAAGATAATAAGAAAAATCCCCATAACAAAATGGAACTTCTTAATTCTCATATACTTGTTACTTTGTTTCTGTTCTTCCACGGTTTGATTTTCTTCCATAATTCCACCACTTTCATAAGTGCCATGCTCTTTATATCATTATTAAACAAATTTCGAATATAGGAAAGTATTTTATACCTGCTTGACCAATTTGAAGTACTCTTCTAATGTGAGTTTCTTTTCATAAATGACCTTTGCCACATCTTGTCCTACATATCGGAAGTGCCATGGTTCAAACTTATATCGAGTCACCGTTTCTTTCCCTTCCGGATAACGTAGAATAAATCCATATAAATGTGCGTTATTGGCAAGCCAATTGCCTTCAGCGACATTTTTAAAGTCCTGTGTCAATTCTAGGTTTACCGACTTACTGGAAATGTCCATGGCCAGTCCAGTCTGATGTTCACTTTGACCTGGGAAAGCTACAGCTTCAATTGCTTTTGCTTCGCCTACTTTTGAGATTTCATTATCTAATATGATAGCTTGTCTCTCGTATGAACGGTATCCAGATACCGCGAACAACTCTATACCATTGACTTTTGCCCCTAGAAAGAGTGCTTCTAAAGCCTGTGCTGCTTCCTCTCTCATTAATGATTTCTCCAATTTTTCTTCTCCGAAAGAAAATGGGACATTAGGTTTCACTAAATCAGTTGGAATGTAGTTTTCTGTCAATGAATACTCTTTGTTAACAAGAGCCACAATGTTTTCAGGATTATTGATCACCATTTTGCCATCTACGACTGTCGTATCATTGAAATATTCTTCGGGTAATGTTAAGACTTCTTCTTCTGGTTGAACTGTTGTTTCATCGTCTTCTGTTTCACTTGTTTTGTCATCTTGCTCTTGCGGTACTTGAACTTGTCCATCATTTTTAACTATCATTTTTTTTTCCGAATCTTTATTTACATAATAATTATACAATTGGCATCCGCTCAAGCTTGTTACTACAAGAAGAACGATGAGTAACCTTACTAATTTCATGTTGGCATCACCCTTCGTTATGAAAAATACACTTCCCCATTTTATCACTTATCGCTTAAATAGTAACATAATATTTACTGAATGGTACTATACTCATATCCATCCAAAAAAATCCGTTATTCCAGCGTTACAAGCGCAGAAAATAACGGATTTTTTATATTACTAGTCTTGAATCGCAGCTTCAAGTGCGACTTCAATCATTTCGTTGAAAGTCATTTGTCTTTCTTCAGCTGAAGTTTCTTCACCTGTAAGAATGTGATCGCTAACAGTCAACACGGAAAGAGCTTGCACATCGAATTTAGCTGCAATCGTATAAAGTGCACTAGTTTCCATTTCTACTGCCAAAATTTTATATTTCGCCCATTTTTCGAAATCTGCATTGTCATTATAGAAGGAATCTGCAGTGAAAACACTACCTACCTTCAGGTTAAGACCTTTTGCCACTCCAGCATCATATGCTTTTTTCAGCAAATCAAAATCAGCAGTTGGCGCATAATCAACACCACCAAAAGTTAATCTGTTGATTTGGCTATCAGTGGAAGATGTCATTGCAAGTATTACATCCCTTACATTTACATCCTTTTGGATTGCTCCACATGTACCAACACGAATCAATTTTTTCACATCGTAGCTGCTAATTAATTCATTAATATAGATTGAAATGCTTGGTACTCCCATTCCAGTCCCTTGTACTGAGACTTTCTTTCCTTTATACGTACCGGTGTAACCAAACATGTTGCGTACTTCATTATATAATTTAGGTTCTTCTAAAAATGTTTCTGCAATATATTTAGCTCGGAGAGGATCTCCAGGTAAAAGAACTGTTTCAGCGATATCACCAGGTTTTGCTCCAATATGTACACTCATTTTTATTTCCTCCTTTTTATCATGAGAGCTACAATACAATACTATACCACATTCAATTCACGGAAAAACAGATAATTATTCTCCACTCCAATTATTGTTTTTCGAAAGGCAATGTAATATTCCTATAAAACGAATCCATACTAAAGAAGAACCAAATCTAAGGAGGTATAACTATGGGAAAAAAACACCGCAATCGGGTTAACTCACCAAAAAAGAACAATCATATACCTGCTGAGGCCATCATTGCTGAACAAGAGGCTCATGGTAAAGAATACTCTGCAAAAGGTCGTAAAAACGGACCTGGACATAATCAAGAAGTTCGATAACATAGCATAAAAGAAGACCCCGAACCGTATTAAAGCGGTTCGGGGTTATTATTTTTGTTTTGTTAGTCAGATTAACACACATGTAATCTATGTATGATTTTCCATCCGCCAATGCATAACTTATAATAAGTTTTTCCTTTTATGCCTTCATCAATTAATACAATGTCCCCAGTGGTTATGTATCGTGCTTGATAATCCTTTGGTATTCGGTCAGCAACATTGAATTTCCCAAACACTGCTTCAATTGCCTCTGTATGAGAATCAGCTTCCACATTTAAACGGTACACCTGTTGATAGCCTCGTTTTTGCCCATATGCATTCGTCTGAAAGATCGTTATGTCGAAGAAACAGTCCGTTTCCAATGTCTTTCGTTTTACAAGTCCTTTAAGCACTTTGGGTTCCCCGCCTTCTATCCAGAATAACTATAGATAAAATTAGGGAAAGCGCTTGTCGAATCCTTTATCGGAACAACACTATTTTTGTCGAGTCATAAAAAAAACACAAAATGATCTTTTACTCCTACCCTTCTACGGGATTATTCAATTTTTAAAAATTTCACACCTACAAAAAACCTGCCGATTTACTCAGCAGGTTTCATTTTATAGATGTTCTTATGCATATTTCGAAATTAATGTATTGATTTTGGATGCTAAGTTAGGAATGTCATTTTTTGTAATGGTTGTAGCGACACGCGTTTCATCCATTTCCAAAGCTTCAGCAAATAATCCAGCTAAACCTCTTGCACGTCGATCGATTTCAAAATAAACATCTGCCGAGTCAAGGTTGTTTTGGAAGTATACAAGTTCTAATTCATCTAGTTTCCCACGGTATGCCCCGCTGTATGGAACGAATTCGAATTCTTGAATATACGGCTGCCTTCCACGAAACTTTGCTGGTGCAGCCTCACAATCACTGTTACGGAGTTTGAAGCCAAGGTCAGTCAATGCTAGGAATAATGAGTGAATGAGCTCATTTGGTTGAACTTTAATATAATCAGCATCTTTAGGGTCTACAGCATTTTTGATGTCTAATCCTGTTGCTACCCATACCTTTGTCGAACCGTATGTTAATGGAGTATCCATAGGAAGATTAAAGCTAAAAGGAAAAACCTTTTTCTCATTTGCTCCGATCGTAAATGGTTCATTAATTCGCACTCGTTCAATGGTAGCAGTTTGTGTATATTTTTTATCATCATGCTCTTTAATGTATGTAGTATTCAATGTGAGGTAGATTTCATCAATTGATTGATCAACATTACCTCCGACAATCTCAACATGTCCTTGGACCTTTTCTCCTGGAAGGAATGTGTCCTTTTCTAATCTAGTATCGACCTTTGCATTTCCAATACCCATAGTGGCTAAAAATTTGTTAAACATTGACATGAATATTTCCTCCTAATAATTTTGTATCTACATAAGATATTGCTGTTTCTGTCGATTCAAAAGCAGGTTCTACCATTAATAGCTTTTTAATGAAGGTTATTGCATCGTCCGAGATTGGCAATTCTTCATGCCAGCTTTTTTCCTTTTGAAGAGAAGGTTCATACGATGAATATAAAAGGAACAGAAAAAAATGCCCTATGCCCCATAAATCACTTACATATGATGCTTCTTTCTTCGGATTTTCAGTAATTATGCTTGTGGTAATCACTGGTTTTGTTGCCAATCCAAAATCAATGACGAATAATTGATTACCGTCCGTCAAGATGTTAGGGATTCTTAAGTCTCTATGGATGATATTTTTATTATGAAGATACTGAACGATTTCTAACAATTCCCTCACAATATGAAGCGATTCTAAAAAGGTATATGATTTTCCTTCTTGAAAAATCAAATCATCGAACGTTTTTCCTTCTACTTTTTCCATAATGTAAAAAGGAAATTGATTGATGTGACCTGATTCAACGATTTTTGGTATAGAAGGATGGCTCAACTCTTGAAGAATCGATTTCTCAACTTCAAAAAAAGCCTTTGCTTCCTTTGATTTTGCTCTTTTTTTTCGAAGTCGTTTCAGAACATAAGACTTTTTATCACATTTATTTAATAATAAATAAGTTTTTCCATAACCACCTAAAGCGAGCTCAGTTTGATATTCCCATTTTTCATGGTTAGAAAAATAATTGGCGAATAACTGGTCTGCACTATTCTCACTAAAAATGAATCTCATTAGCTACTGAAAAAGCTATGGGAACTCTTAAAAATACTCTTTTTATGTTTTTTCTTATAATGTTTGTATCCATATTGAGAATGCTTATTAGAATACCCATGTTTAAAATTGCTACTCGAATATTTACCGTGATGCTTCATTCCCAAAAGTGTTTTGATCAATTGTTTTAACAAAGGAAACCTCTCCTTTTCATCTCAATTACTTTCCATACATTTAATACGCCTCATGAACGAAAAGGTTTCATTATGTAATAAAATTCTTTACAGTTCCACATGAAAAACGACGGCTAAACCGTCGCTATTTTCAAGATGGTAGGGCATACTCGAGTTCATTACTCCTCAATTTCTTCATCTATGATGCATTTCTCGATCAAATATTCAAAGGTGATGTCTGCAATTTCTTCTAATTCTTCCTCTGTTGGAACGTATCCACGCCTTGTTAGTTCTTGAAAAAAGAACTCAGCAATTTCTTCCGTGTCGATAAAAACTTCGATTTCACGCAAACTTGATCGCCCCCTTTACTTAAGTTGTATGAGCATAGGAAACCCTTTATTCCGTTATTAGAAATTGTGATGGGATTACTTCATTTGGATGAAGAGTTTTTCGGAGTTTTATATAGTTCGGAGGAAAGTTTTTTTATTTTGTTTAATACTAGTCCCTTTACTTTTTTGTATTCTTCATCACCAAATGTTTCATATAAAAATAGGTAATCATTATATAAATCAAGCAAACCATCAATCATTTGCTTTTTTTCGTATCTTTCCTGCAATTGTTCTTTTTCAGCTTTCCTAGTATTAAAGGTAGAAGTAGGATTTATCTCTTTTTTTCCCGTGTTTTTGTTTATTGGGAATAGTAAACCTAATTTTTGAATGAATGTATCTGCGCTTTCTGCATCTGCAACAAGTGTTAGTTCCTCTTCGTGGGCTTCCAACCATTCTCCATCAGAAATTCTTGAGAGTTCATATATTACATCCTCCCAAGCGTTTTCCTTGTATCTCCAAATTTCGGTTCTAAATCCGACAACCTTAAAATAATCTTGCCCATACCCATCTACTGAAACTAAATCACCAAAGAAAAACTTATATTCGATATCTATTTTCTCTGATTCATGAAGGATTTCTCCTTCAAATTCGCTAATATGCTGCAAGGTCGACTCCATGTATAGGCCTTCACTATGATTGACTTCATATACATATGCCCCGTCAATGAATTGTACATCTGTAATATTGCCAACAGTACCATACATAATGATGACTACAGTATCACCCTTATTGAATTTAGGTTTTTTCTTCTTCGCCATAGAAGACATCCTCTCGACTCAACTCTAGTAGTTAGGTACGATATTATATGCAAAAAACAAACCGGACGTTATTAAAGAAAAGCGGAAGTGTGACGACCTATGATTGATAAGAATAGCGATTTATCAATTATTGAACAAAACAGAGTTCTAAAAAAGGGCTCCTTATTTTCACAACAAGAAAAACCGAATCTGGGTAGTTTCGGTCGTTTCAATTGGTTTATACAATTGTAATTTGTTTATATTTGTCCCAAGCTTCATCAAAAATCGCCATAGAAGGCAGATATTCTCCGTACATTTCTAAATACCTACTGATTTCGTCATAATCTTTTGATTGCTTTGGAAATCCATGATCTTCGTATGCTTCATTCGCAAATTTTGTTATGTCATCTTTTGCTTTTGGCTGCCTATATGTCATTAAAAACTGGTAAAATGTTTTCATGCTAAAACTCCTTACTGACTAATTCGTTTGAAATCTACTATAACGAATTTAGAATATGGAGTCTACTGATTTGAAAGATTAGCCCCATCTACCTGACTTCCCCATTTCAAGAAGGGCCCAAATAATATTGAACATAAGGATCGCGATAGTAATTGGTACTGCATGCAGCCAATTTTTTCCGAATTTCTCCTTTATCACCCCTACATAATATCCGCATAAAAATAGGACAAACATCGCCGCTATCAACATTATTGTAAATGCCAAATACATGGTGTACTCCCCTTCACACTGTCATTTTTATACTATCATCATACATGAAGGGGTATATAGAATATCAAAGTAAGGATGAACAATTTGTGAAAGATGAAAAGCGGAAAGCGCCCTCGGAACAATCAAAAGAGAGCCTGCAAATATTTGCAAGCTCTCTAGTAGTGATTCCAAAACCGTATTATCGTTTCTTTTTTAAATCGTTTTTTGTTATTTCACTGCGGATGTTCACGTCTTTAGAAAATTCTGTATCATTGTTCTGGTTGTTAGGGTATTTGTTTTCACGTTCACGATTGTTGTTACGGTTCGTCATCCTTATCCCTCCCTTAATTACGATACGAATTTATTTTGTGCATTCGACGTTTTTTTATTTATGGGAATGGGAAAATTTTAACCCTTAACAAAAGATCATGAAGAAAAATCGAAATAATTCTTTTTCAGTAATCGTTCCATTTCCATTAAGTCTTTATAATTTATCGGGGAATTTATTTTTTTCCGATCGACTAAATATAGTTGGTTTTCGATTCCTTTAACAATGGACTCTTGTTGGTACTCCGCATCACAATTAGAGCATTTTATGGTAGGGGTATCTTTGATTTCAATTGCCCTGGAACCATCCGGTAACTCCCAATATACGCTGGACGTGGTTACTTGAATTTCTTCTTCATCACACCATTCACATCGTTCAGTCATTAGTGGCCTCCTCTTTAGATGGGGCAAGTTCTTTTTGTGCCATCTTTTGTTGTTCAGTAAAGAATTTCTTCTCTTTTAATTCATCTCTTTTTTCACGTTTATCTTTCAGTGAGGCATGCTCTGGATTCTTATTATATTCCTGTCGTTTGGAAAGACGTTTTAACCCTTCAGGAATTAAATTAAACGTAGCATCGTTCATGATTCCAGATACACCAGCCATTGACTTTTTAGATTCATATTCAGGGTAAATGGTTTTGAAATAATCTTCCGCTTGGCCAGGAGAATAACTTTCTGGTTCAGGATAGGTAGTGATGACGCCTTCAAAATTCCTTAATACGGTCTTTGTAGGTGATTGGGAGAGGATATAATTTGGCTGTAAAGAAATTTTCCCTCCACCACCAGGTGCATCTACGACAAACGTCGGGACAGCATACCCTGAAGTGTGGCCGCGTAATCCTTCTATAATTTCGATTCCCTTCGAAATTGGAGCTCTGAAATGGCTAATTCCTTCAGAAAGGTCACATTGGTAAATGTAATATGGACGAACACGAATTTTAACTAAATCATGCATCAATTTTTTCATGATTGCGACACTATCGTTAATTCCAGCAAGGATTACAGACTGATTGCCAACCGGAACCCCAGCATTCGCAAGCATTTCACAAGCACGTTTAGATTCTTCAGTGATTTCCATGGATGTATTAAAGTGTGTATTCAACCATACCGGATGATACTTTTTCAGGATATCGCATAGTTTATCTGTGATTCTTTGTGGGAACACAACAGGTGCTCTCGTTCCGATCCGGATGATTTCAACATGTGGAATTTCACGTAAACTTTTAAGAATATATTCTACTATAGTGTCATTGATTAGTAAGCCATCTCCTCCTGAAATCAAAACATCTCTTACTTCAGGAGTATTTCTAATGTAGCCAATTGCTGCGTCCAACTGCTTTTTAGGGACTCCCATGCCAATTTGGCCAGAGAATCTTCTTCTTGTACAATAGCGACAATACATGGAGCATTGGTTTGTCACCAGGAACAAAACACGATCGGGATAACGGTGGGTAAGACCTGGCACCGGCGAATCTTCATCTTCGTGAAGCGGGTCTTCGAGATCATATTTCGTTTTATAAATTTCTTTTCCAATCGGGACAGACTGCATTCTAATCGGACATCTAGGGTCGTCTGGGTTCATCAAAGACGCATAATATGGAGTGATATTAAGAGGAATGGTCTTAGTGGATATCTTTACTCCCTCTTCTTCTTCCGGTGTTAAATTTATGACCTTTTTTAAATCGTCTAAAGTACGAACAGTGTTGGTCAGCTGCCATAACCAATCATTCCATTGTTCTTCAGTTACATCCTTCCAAAGTTCAATATCTTTCCAATGGCGACTAGGTTTATATAAATCGTGTCTCATAAAAACCTCCCAATTTCTTTTTATCTTTAACATGCAATTAGCGTGCCAATTTTTAAAAAATCGACTATTTTACATTATGAAAAATTGCATACTTTGGATAAAATTTATTTAGGAATATTCTTGAGTGAATTCTTATACACGCCATCTAGCTTCGATAATTTATATTGTAGCGTTTGACGCGGAATTCCCAATAGACTAGCTGCTTGAAGGATATTACCATTCGTGGTGAGCATCGCATTGTAGATCAATGTTTGTTCTGTTTCTTTTAAAGCTTCACGTAAAGGCTGTACAGGAGGATTGTTTGTTTTACTGCCAAATGAGGCTTTTAATGAATCTGGTAAATCCCTCATCATTAGAACCTTCTCTTCTGAGCAATTCATCATGAATTCAATGGTATGTTTAAGTTCCCTTACATTCCCTGGCCAATGATAGGAATAGAAAAATGCTTCAACTTCTTTCGAAACACCATTTATTGAAGTTTGTAAAACCTGATTATATTTTTCTATGAAAAACTTGGTCAAAAGGGGAATATCGGATTTCCTTTTTCGTAAAGGAGGTAAATGAAAAGGTAATACGTTCAATCTGTAATATAAATCTTCTCGTATCAGATTTTTTCTCATGGCTTCTTCTGGATGTACATTCATCGCAGCCATGATTCTCACATTTACAGATATGCTTTTTGTTCCACCAACCCTTCTGATGAGCCCATCTTCTAATACACGGAGAAGTTTTGCCTGTAACTCGATCGGCAAGGATTGGACTTCGTCTAAAAATAGTGTTCCTCCATTGGCTAATTCGAAGAGGCCTGGTCGGTCAATGGCTCCAGTATAACTACCTTTTGCAGTGCCAAACAAAATACTTTCGAGCAAGGTATCAGGAAGTGCAGCACAGTTTTGTGCAATAAAGGGCATTGTTCTCCTGATTGAAGCATTATGGAGTCCTTGTACGAAAAGTTCTTTCCCGCTTCCACTTTCTCCATAGACCAGTACGGTAGAGGAGGATTTAGATAGCTTGTTTGCCTTTTCAATCTGAGATAAAAATTTAATATCTTCCGTGATGAGATTTTCAAACGTATGCTTTGCGCCATTTGATGGTTCTGCTTTAATAGGAGACTCTTTTATCATTTTCCTTTCTAAATCAAGGAGACGCTCCGATAATTGTCTTAATTTCGAATAATCTTTCGCTACTTCTACTGCACCAACAAGCTTTCCGTCAACATAAATAGGTAATGTACTATTAATTGTGTCTATGGTTTTCCCATGGACATTAACATAGGTTTGTCCTTTTTGTATGATGGGCTTCCCTTTTGTGAGTACATCTAACAATGTGCTCGTCTCGTTTGTTAAAGAAGGAAATGCATCTAATAAGTGTTTTCCTAAGACTTCCTTTACCTTCATTCCATCATGGTTTGCTGCAATCGTATTATAGAAAATGGTTTTTCCACTTGTATCAACTACATGGATTCCTTCATCAATGATTTTTAAAATGGCTTCCATGATTTCTTTAGTAATAAATAAGTTATCCAGTCTACATGCACCCCTTCTTGGAAGTATTTTTAAATGTATATGAAGGAGTGCCGAAATCTTGTCATATTTGTGCTTATTTTTTGGCAACATGGACTGATATTGAGGAAATGTTATAGAAACCTTAATCCCTTCGGTATGCTTTATTGCATTTGATCTTTAATCATGCCGATTTTCCGGCAGGGCTGTTGATGAGAACAAAAGTAAGGGCTGACCTCATTTTTTGAGTCAGCCCCTTTGAAACTCAGATAAGTTTTTAACTACTACTTTATATTTTAAAGCTTATTAGCTTCAATTCGGTCATTTCTCCTACTGCGTAACGAATCCCTTCCCTACCTGTCCCGCTTTCCTTTACTCCACCATAGGGCATCTGGTCTACTCTGAATGTGGGAAAATCATTTATCATGACACCACCCACTTCCAGTTTTCTTGCAGCATTAAATGCAGTTTGTATGTCCTTTGTATAGATTCCAGCCTGTAATCCATATTTAGAGGAATTTACTCGTTCGATTCCTTCTTCAATAGAAGAAATGGAATTAATCGATACTACAGGAGCGAAAATTTCTTCACATGAGACTTTGTCAGAATCCTTAACTTGAACCAAAACAGTTGGGGAAAGCACATTTCTTTCAATTTCTCCTCCAATAAGGATTGTGGCTCCATTTTCAACTGCTTCATCAATCCAGGATTTTGCACGTAACACATCGTCCTTCGATATCATTGAAGAAATATCCGTACCTTCTTCCGATGGGTGACCAACCTTTAATTTTTTTGTTTCATTAACAAACAGGGTTGAAAAATCCTGGAATATTTCTTCATGGACATAAATTCTTTGAACGGATATACAAACTTGCCCTTGGTATAGGAATGATCCTGTCACGATCCTAGGGACTATTTCTATAAGATCGGTGTTTTTATCGATAATTACAGCCGAGTTAGATCCAAGTTCCAAAGTCACTTTTTTTAATCCAGCCTTTTCCCGTATTTGCTTCCCCACGGAAGGACTGCCTGTGAAAGTAATCATTTTGATTCGATCGTCTTTGACTAGACCCTCCCCAATCGTTTTTCCACTGCCTGTAATGACATTAAGAGCTCCAGCTGGCAACCCAGCTTGATGGAACAAATCCGCAATTTTATAAGCTGACAGTGGCGTTTGACTAGCCGGCTTTAAAACAACAGCATTACCAGCAGCTATTGCAGGACCTACTTTATGAGCAACCAAATTCATCGGGAAATTAAAAGGTGTAATCGCCCCAATCACTCCGAGTGGTTCACGAATAGTGAAGGCCATTCTTCCTTCTCCCCCCGGTGCACCATCCAGGGGGACGGTTTCACCGTGTATGGTACGTGCTTCATTGGCTGCGAACTTATATGTCATTATGGTTCGATCAACTTCCCCTAACGATGCCTTAATTGGTTTAGAGGCTTCAGCAGAAATAAGTTGGGCACACTCTAACCTTTGTTCCGTCAATAATTCAACCACTTTTTCAAGAATGCTTGCCCTTTGGTGAGCAGGCATTTCCCTTAATACATTGGATGCAGCACATGCAGATGAAATGGCAGCATCCACCTTACCCATATCTGCAATAGCCACTTCTGCCAATAAAGTATTATCATATGGCGAATGTAATGGATAGTAAGAATCCGTCTCCATTCCTTCACCATTAATCCATAATTTTTGTTTCATCCAAACCCTCCTTTAGTAATTAATATTGCTTGTTATTATTAAAACGCTACAAGTGTTAATTGTATATTTATTTGCATTGAAACATTTGAAAAAGGCTGAATCCCAATTGTTTTACGATTGGGAAACAACCTTTATTTCTTAATCATTACTGATCGAATAGCTCTTTTTTAATAGGATTTAGATCGTCATCTTCCAAAGCCATATTCCAGAAATATTCTGATTCATCTTTTTCAAACACTTCTTGTAAGATTTTCACCGCTTCATCAAAATGTCCTAAGAGACATAGCCCACAGCCCACATTATATTCAGCGGCTAAATAATCCTCATCCAAACTTAGAATATGCCTACTGATTTCAAGAGCTTTTTTTGCATCGCCTTTTCTAAAGTAGTGATTACTTAATTCAAAGTAAAGATCTGTGTTATCAGGATCTACCTTAAGACCCTCTTCTATGGTTTTAAAACTTTCATCAACTTTCCCGTTAGCTGAAAAATATCTTGCCCTCATCGCATATCCGTCCCCATGATTAGCAAACTGGCTGATCAGGGCTGTGGTCGATTTATCTGCTGCTTCGATTCGGTTCCCTCTAAGTAAAAGGTCAGAATAAAATAACAAAGCACGAACATCATGAGGGAAATCTTGAGAGAGCATTTTCATTAATTCTATTGCCCGATTCATGTGTTGCTCAGGATCGCTTGATTCTTCTGCGAATATGAAATGCTGATAAGCGAGTCGGTATCTTACCTCATAATCATCAGAATGCTGTAACGCTTTTTCCAAAAGATTAATGCTTTCTTCGTTAAGGTTTGTTTCCTCGTAGAAGTTTGCGAATTCCATATATGCAGCCACATTCTTTGCATCAAACCCAATGGCTTTTTCATATAAATCGATCACTACACCAAGCTTAGCTACTTGTTTCGTACCTTTCGTGACCTTTTGGAACAATCTTTTGAAAAGGCCCTGTTCTTGTTCATCTTCCAAATCCGCTAATACCAATTGTTGAAGACTTTTAGCGACAGAAAGGAAAGCAACACTAGCTATTTCTTTATCAAAGTTCAGTTTTTTCAGTGTTTCCCCCAGGAGTAACCATTTGCCCATGGAGTAGTCCATTTGTGTCAACTTTTCAAAATACTCTTCATTCGATGGATCCATAGAAGCCAATTGTAAAAGAATCGCTCGTGCTTCTTTATTCGATTCATGTACAGTCAACCATTTTACTTTATGCCATAGTAAGCCCTCATTTTGTGAGTCTACTAATAAACCCTTTTCAATCCATTTAAGCTCTTTTTCATCATCTCCAATAAATCCATAAGCATAAGCAAGGCTATCTAGCCTCCAAGTCTCAGGCGAGTTGCCTTTCATCTTTTCTAGTTGAGAAATAAATGCTTCAATGTCTTCTCTTTCACACAGAGATAGGAAATACTCAACATTTAACATGGAAGGTTCAACACTGAATAGACGTTTTAAATATTCCAATTCCTGTTCATGATCTTCTTCCATTGCATGAAGCTCTGCTAGTCGTAGTAGTGCCCTTGCTTCAGAAGGGTTCAGTTCAAGACTTGAAAGGTATGCTTCTCTAGCTTGTTCCATTTCTTCCATACGGTAATATACTTCCCCTAATCGATAATAAGTGAACGGGTCTTCTAGTAGAGATAATGATTCTTTGTATAGCTCTATTGAAGATAAATCATTCATTTCATCCTTGATAATCCCTTTATAGGTTAAGAAAATATATTTAAAAGCGGGTTTTTTTTCTACGAGTTCCTCAATGATTTGAATACCCCTATCGAGATAGCCATGTCTTATGACTATATCAATGTATATCTCCAGAGCTTCTTCAAAATTGCTCCGCATCAGGAGAAGTCCTTTTTCCATCGTTTGCAAGGCAAGATTTTTCTCTTTCTCATTTGCAGTTTGCTCTTCACCTATTTCCCATAGGAGCTTACCTGCATTTACAAAAAATTCACTATTTCCTTCAAACCTGCCCGCCGCATTTAGTAGCACTTCTTTTGCCTTGTCTATCTTCCCACCTTGCTTTAATGCATCCCCGAATCCCAAGTACAAAAAGACTTCTTCCGGGTAAAGTTCTATTGCTCTTCGGTAACTTTCATAAGCCTTTTCTAACTGTTCATGAACACGATAAAAATGACCAAGGCGGTTGTATATTTCATCCGCTTCTAGTGAGGCTTGAACACCTTCAATTAAAATCGATTCGGTTCTTTTTAGGTCATTCCAGGCAAACTCATACAAATCAGCCAAGTTTAAATAAGAAAACGGCAGTTTCGAATCTAATTCCTTCGATTTCAGATAAGCCTTTTCAGCAGCTTCCAACCTTTGAAGACCTTCTTCTGTTTTACCGATTTGGAACCAAAGATATGCTTCATCTCCACCTTCTTTACCGAGCAAATCCATCAATATAGACTTCGCTTCTTCAAACTGCTCAGCTTCCATTAATATCACAGCATGGTTAATTAATCCGAAAATTTCCTCACTATGGAGTTTAAGTGACATTTCAGAGGCAAGTAGTGCACTTTTAAGGTCTTTACTATAAAGATTAGCGAGAGCAAAATAGCTCCAAGTTATATGTTGGTCACTATCCAATTTTAATGAAGCTTCAAATTCACTCTTTGCCTCATAATAATCATCTTGGTCAAGAGCAATCCGCCCTTTTAAATAATGATACATAGGACTATTGGTTTTTGTTTTGACACTTTCAAGAAGCTCAATGGCTTCATCAAGTTTTCCATAACGGCTTAATCCTTGGGCAATATGCAAACGGATGCTGTCATCTTCAGGATATTTTCCCATTAGGAAAACTCGGCTTTTATCAAAAAGCTCTTTTGATTCATCGTGAGCCAAATGTTTAACTACATACAAGGGAGTGTATAGAATGTCGAAATGCTGATCTAAAAACGAGAAGAAAATTTTGTAATATCCTTCCTCATCTAAATCGATTTTTTCAGCAAGGTCATGGAGCTCCCTGAAATAGCGATCATCTGATTCTGAAAGAATTGATAGTTTTTTAGCTTCATTCGTTAAAACACCTGTTATCGCCATATAAGAAGTATTCAAATAAATCCGTTCATAATCTTCATACGTTACAATCATCGTTTCAAGCATATTTGGATCCTGGATGTACAAACTTTGAATCCGATCATCGAATCCAGTGATCACTTGAACATGTGACATTTGCTCGAAATCCACGCTAAGTAGGATCGGAATATCTAGGTTTATTAATTCTTTAACTTTATCGAGAGAAGCAATGAAAAAACGACATTTGAACCCAATGGATTCCCAAAAATCTACGGTCGTAGAAAGCTTAGATCCAGTCACATCGAAGATTTTTTCAGCTATTTCATCCTGACCCATTTTCGCACCATGCTTACCAAGTATCATTTCAAGGCTTGCAGGTACGCAATAATTGCTTTTTTGTACGATAGGAATGATAGAAACTTTCCTTTTTTCTTTTTCCTTATCTATCTGTTTATAAGGAATATCTTTTAAAAACTTGTTCTGTTCCAGGTGATTGTTTAATTCACTAAATTGTTCAGTCTCAAAGAAATAGTCGGCGGTTAACTTAGTAAAATACTTTTTAAAAATGTGAAATGGTAAAGTAGAATCTATAATTTGAATGGTTTCCATCATTGAATCCCATTTTCTAAGGTCACGATATCTTCTTACCTTTTCAAGTAGAAAACTAGGCACTTCAGGATATTTTCTTTCTCCATCATTCAAAAACTCTAATGCCAACTGATGGTGACCATCTGAAGCGAGTGCATCAGTCAATAATAAATAGCATATATGTCCGAACTTTTTATCATCGAGTCCTTGCTTTAAAACTTCCACCGCTTTCTTTCGGTCACCACTATGAAGATAGAAATACCCCCATTTATCAATGACTTTTTGGTCAGAAATAGATTCAATTTTCCTCAACTGTTCTTGGGCTTCCTCATATTGCTTTAACTCTATCAAAACTCGTACTAGTGCAAAATAGACCCTTCCTTGTTTATCTGTTGAAAGGGCATCCATGTCGGATTCTTCTATTTTTTTCTGTAGCTCGTTTGCTGCCTCCAAATATTTTCCTTGATCCATCAAATCGTCAGCAATCCATGCTAAAGTCTGTACTGAATCAAACCTCTTATGGGCAAACCGTGCAACCAGATTGCTATAGTGATACATCAGTCCATGGTCCAACACACGTATCACTACATGAAATGAATCTTCATCTGGCAAAGCATTCAGCTTTTGTTTCAAGAATGAAAGTTTTCCTTTTTGGATGATGTCATTTATTTCAGCTAAGACGATGTCCAGAGCTGCCTTGTATTCTTTATTCTCATAGAAGGATTTTAAGTGAGTAATATTCATTTGTAGCTCCTTTTATCTTGTGCTTTGTAATAATAATAGGAAAAAAATTCTAGATTAACTACAGGTATATTAAGGGATTAACCATTTTAACGAACATTTTTTGCAGTTCTTATTATCATATCAAAAAAAGCGAAAGAGATAAAAAAAGAGCTCTGCGATTAACAGGACTCATTCGTTGAAATGAGTTCCAATTTTACTGTTTGCAGGGAAATGTTAAGGACCTAGAGCTCACTCACCTGTTTTGAAAGTGTAGGATAAATCGGAAGTTTGACCGATAAACCGAAAAATGGATGGATATGCCCCTGTTTTGATTGATAACTGGTTTCAAAAAGTGGAAATATATTAGATTTTGACAAAAAGTGAAGGATATTTTTTGAAAAGTGATGGGTAAAACCTGTGAAAGTGTAGTATAACGGAGGTCTAGTGAAGGATATATGAAGTGAAGTGATGGATAAAATGGTTTTGTCCAGGCACACCAGTTTGTAAGTGAAGGGTAAATCGGACATTTGATGGATAAACCGAATAAAGGATGAATAAGTCCCTTTTTTGATTGATAACTGGTCCCAAAAGTGGAAATATATTAGATTTTTACAAAAAGTGAAGGATATATTTTGAAAAGTGAAGGGTAAAACCTGTGTAAGTGTAGGAAAACGGGGTCCCAGTGAATTAAATATGGGGTGAAGTGATGGATAAAATGGTTTTGTCCAGGACCTAGAGCTCACCCACCAGTTTGTAAGTGAAGGATAAATCAGACATTTGATGGATAAACCCAATAAAGGATGAATATGACCCTTTTTTGATTGATAACTGGTCCGAAAAGTGGAAATAAATTAGATTTTTACAAAAAGTGAAGGATATATTTTGAAAAGTGAAGGGTAAAACCTGTGTAAGTGTAGGAAAACGGGGTCACAGTGAATGAAATTTTGGGTGGAGTGATGGATAAATTGAGATGTTCCGGACATATGTTCACCAACCAGTTTAAAAGTAATGGATAAATTGGTACTGTCCACGACTCAGAGCACACCAAAAGTTTGATTGTGATTCATAAAACCTCTAGAGGTCCCCCCAAAAAAATAACCGGCCATCGAGGCCGGTTTCATTATTTTTTAGCAATGGTTTACAAATGAAGCACCAATAATAATCAATAGGATAAATAATACTACGATTAAAGCGAAGCTTCCGCCACCCCAACCGCAACCGCCTACGCCACCAAAACCATAACCTGGGTAACAACATTGATCATATCCGCCATAATACATATTTTTTCACTCCTCATAATTTCTGTATGTTCACTACACTCATAACATATGTAAACAGGGTGTTTGTCTGCATGTGCATTCGCCCATTTTTTTCAAAAGTTAAAAAAATATATTTCTATATTGGCAAAATTATTGATTAAAATCGATTAATTCATTAAGCTGATTAGAATAACTTATTCTTAATAATATTTGGTGGGATTTGCATGAAAAACATACGAAAATTTGCTGCTGGGGTCATTTCATGCTTGTTGACATTTACTTTTTTGAAGAGTAGTCAATTTCCTGATGTGAATGATTCTCTTTCTTTTTATGATAAATTAAATAAAGGAATGCCTATCCGTTACGTTATAATTGGTGATAGCATTGGAAGAGGTTCTGGAGCTGAGAAGTCAAGTTTGAAGTGGTATCGACAGCTTGAAAGACAGTGGAAAAAGAAATATGGATCGGATGCATCCGGCAAATTCATTGTACAAAGTGGAGCTACTAGTTTTGAAGGTTTATACAAAATGGATAGTCAACCCATTGATTCAACGGTTGATGCTATATTTATTGTTTTTGGTGAAAATGACCGGAAATATATGAAGGCTCATGATTTTAGTCTTTTATATGAATCTTTAATCAGGCGAAGCCTTTCCATTTTCCCAGGGGCTGAAATTTTTACTTTTACTGAAAGTTGTCTTTCAAATCCAGAATTCGCTGATGTAATTGAAGAGATTTCGAATCATTACAATGCTACTAACATTGATATGAGAATTCCTTTCCAAAAAAGCGGTCTTCCAATATCCAAAGTGACAACGGATCTTATCCACCCAAATGGCTTGGGATACTCCCTATATGCTGATGAAATCATGAACAAATTGAAAAAGAATATAGATGATGATAAAAGACCCGCTTCATTAACTGTACCCCTATTTCAAAATACTGATATGAGCTTTGATGTATTGGCGGATTTTACTGAGCAACAGGGCTTCGAATTACAGAACAATTATTTAGTAAGCAGTAAAAAAGGAAGTTATGTGGAATTTTCGTTTTATGGATCGGTTTTAGGGCTCAAATTGTTAAGGAGTCCAGATGGAGGAGTAGTTAATGTGATTATTGATGGGGAGTATTATACTTCATTGAGCACTTGGTGGCCTTTTGAAAGAGAGCGATATTTGTATATTTCTAACGGTTTATCAAATGATTTACACACTGTTCGTTTCGAGGTAACCGGAGAGAAAAGTGAACGGAATATCTCTAATGAATCAGTCATTCGATTGTCCTCCATCATCCTTCGAAAAAATATTGATGAAACACAATGAGGTGTATAATGAAACGCGTATTGAAGAATTTTATTAACGGAATCTTATTGATTGTTCCTATAGCAGCAGTCGTATATGTGGTATATAAAATGTTCGTTTTTTTTGATGGGCTTCTTGGCAACTATTTAAGAAGTTACATGAAGGATGATTATGTCCCTGGTATAGGCATTATACTGACAATCCTTTGTATCACCCTGATTGGTTGGCTCTCAACACAATTCATTATGGGGAGCTTGTTCCGTTTAATAGATAGACTATTAAGCAATATCCCCATTGTAAAGACGATTTATTCTGTCATAAAAGATACAGTCCATTCGTTTCTTGGAGAAAAGAAATCCTTTTCAAAAGTGGTGCTGATCAAGCAACCGAATTCTCACCTAACCAGTGTCGGATTCATAACAAGTGAGAATGTTGGAGATTTTTATGATGAGTATAAAGAATATGTTGCCGTGTACATTCCACAAACGTTTCAAGTGGCAGGGTTTACTTTTTTAGTTCGAAAAGATCAAGTGACGGTAATTGATGTGAAAGCAGAAGACGCAATGAAATTTGTGTTATCCGGCGGAATGACTTCAAAATAACGAAAAAGGTGCTCATTTTGAGCACCTTTGTTATTATCTATTTGGAGTAACGGTAATGAAAGTTGTTTCCCCTTTTGTCAATTCAGTTGTCGAAGCTTTTTTAAAGGACTTCATTTCTGCTGTGTTAGTGATGATGATTGGAGTGATAAGACTCTTTGCCTTTTCACGGACAAGGTTAAGATCAAAGATTACTAGTGTGTCTCCTTTTTTCACTAAATCCCCTTCTTTTACGTGAGCTTCAAAGCCTTCCCCTTTCATACCAACAGTTTCCAAGCCAATATGGATTAGGATTTCAGTTCCTGCATCCGTTTTTAATCCTATAGCATGCTTTGTAGGGAACACTTGCAAGACTTTACCGTCAATTGGAGCTACAATCACTCCTTCAGTCGGTTCGATCGCAAGTCCGTCTCCCATCATTTTTTCAGCGAAAACTGGGTCAGGAACTTCTTCAAGTGGAATGACTCTTCCTGTTGCAGGTGAAACCAAAACATCTGGCGCTTGCTCAGTTTTTTTACCAAATAATTTTTTAAACATATTAGGCATCCTCTCTAGTTCTTACTCAGTTGCTTATTGCATTTTACGAGAAAAGTCTATTATATTCCCCATATCCTTCTTCTTCAAGTTTATAAACTGGGATAAACCTTAAAGCTGCAGAATTAATGCAATAACGCAAGCCGTTTGGACCAGGTCCATCTGTAAAAACATGACCTAAATGTGAATCTGCAGACTTGCTTCTGACTTCGACTCTTCTCATACCATGAGAAAAATCGGCCTTTTCAATTACTTCAATGTCTTCAATTGGCTTTGTAAAGCTAGGCCATCCACACCCTGCATCATATTTATCTTTAGAAGAAAACAATGGTTTTCCAGATACTATATCTACATATATTCCATCTTCTTGATGGTTCCAAAATTCATTTCTAAAGGGCGGCTCTGTCCCATTATTTTGGGTCACCTCATATTGAATTGGAGTTAGTTTTTTCTTTAAATCCTCATTATTCATTATTATCCCCCCAATGTTTTTGTATAAAAGCTTCTCTGCCAGAACCACGGTGGTATGACTGGTAATGGGCAGGATTTTTCTTGTAATAGTGCTGATGATATTCTTCTGCATCATAGAAAACAGAAGCAGGAAGGATTTCTGTCACAATGGGCTTTGAAAAACGACCGCTTTCTTGAAGTATTTTCTTTGACTCTATGGCTTTCTCTTTCTGTTCTTGATCATGATAAAAGATGGCTGTTTTATAGGAATGGCCACGATCATAAAATTGTCCCCCACTATCAGTAGGGTCGATTTGGCTCCAAAATATTTCTAACAGCTTTTCATAAGGGTATACTTTGGGATCGTATGAAATCTGAACGGCTTCATAATGTCCAGTGTCTTCCTTGCAAACCTCTTGGTATGTAGGGTTTTCCTTTGTTCCGCCTGTATATCCTGATAGAACTGAATGAATCCCTGGTTGAGTATCAAAGGGTTTTACCATGCACCAAAAACAACCTCCTGCGAATGTTGCCTTTTTTAACTCTGTCATTTGGTTTCCTCCTAACTATCCATATGGTCGATTTTGTTAGTTTACCCTTTGCAAGCATTTTACCCTTGATCAATCAATCGGTAAACAATAGTGCTTGAACAGTTTAATTACACGAACATGACACATGCCCAAGTCATTAAGCATATTCATAATACGAAATGACTTTATGGAAGGGTGACAATTTCATGACCAGCAGAAAACCTGAGGAATACTTTGAAAAGGCCTCAATGTATGGAATGCTAGCAGATTATTATAAATCTTCAAATCCTGAGCTTCATATGGAATATTATCAAAAACACATAAAAAACCTTCAAAAGGCAGCTGAAATCTACCAGTACAGACGTGTAAACCAAAGGAATGGCATGGAAGCAAGAATACGAGCGCTTCATGCAGTACCCGATGGGCCTAATGTAGATGTTTTTGTAAATGGGACAAAAATATTAAAGGATTTTCCCTATAAAAAAATGACTGATTACTTACCGTTACCTCAAGGTAGTTATCATATCGATGTTTACCCAACTGGAGATTCTGTCAATACAATCATTAGCAGACGAATTACAGTAGAAGCAGGAAAGAGCTATACTTTGGCTGCGATTGGATCTGTAGCCACTAAAAATCTGACTTTGCAAACGATTGAAGATTCACCAATTACTCCAACAGGCGAGTCAAAAGTACGCTTTGCCCATTTATCTCCTGATGCCCCTGGCGTAGATATTGCTGTAAAAGGTGGTGATGTAGTTTTTCCTAATGTTACTTATAGGAAAGTTACGGACTATCTAGGGATAACCCCAATGAAAGTCGATCTTGAGGCAAGAGTTGCCGGAACTAACAATGTAGTATTATCAATACCCGGAGTTTCTTTTCAACCAGGTACTGCTTATACGATATATGCCATTGGATTGGCAAATGGTACCCCAGGACTAGAAGCCATCATTTTGTCCCCATAATAATTAAAGACCCGGATAAAATGTTTCTCCGGGTCTTTTGCTATTTTGTTGGAATTAAAAGATCAAAGGTAATACGATCTTCATTCAGATCAAATTCTTTTACTTTCACCTTTGCATCACTTTTTAATTTTATTTTTTGAAGTGCGACATAAATTTGTTCATCTTTCGGATCTATCGTAACCCAAGGTGGGGTTTTATATTTTTTTTGAATGAAATTCATAATATAGCCAACTGGAAGACTTACTTGACCTAGCTCCATCGTCTTTTGCTTCAGAATTAAATCACCATTATCCAACGATTCAGGTTCAAACGTCATTTTCAATTGAATTTCTTTTCCGAATGCCGGCAAGGAACCGTAAAACTCCACATCTTCCTTGAGAAAAATATGATAATTAATGGGACCTGTCAAACCTTCTTTTTTTAAATAGGAATTTATTAAAGTTGTTAAATCTCTTTTATTTGTGCTCACTTCAAATTTTACGTTCGGATTATCTTTTCCGTATTCTTCAATAACTTGGTCCTTAACAGGCATTAATGCATACGTAAGAAGAAAGATCAACAATAAAGCATTGATTCCTAATAGAAGGTAAAAAGCCGTTTTCCACTTGTTCGTAATACGTTTCAATCTTATGTTGTCACTCCTTTATTACTATTGAAGGGAATTGTATTCTTTAGCATAGTTTTTTACGGTTTCTTTTCTAAATTTAAAGTAAATTCTTTCTGCCATCAATTCATAACCCCGATCATTCGGATGGAAGTAATCCTCCTCAAATAGCAAGTTTTCATTTGAGTTATTGAATATATCCTGTATTTCAACATAATAAACATCATTATAATTGGATGCAATTAATTGAGTGGACGCATTCCAATCCTTCATGATAAAATCCAGTTCCTTCAATGTTACCATCCATTTTGAAAAAGGATTGTATAAACCTACAATATAAATATCTGCTTGAGGATTTAAATAGCGAATTTTATTCAGTATTTCGATTAGTTGTTTTTCGTAAACTTCCTTTTGTTCATCAAAATATTTTAATTTCAAATTCAAATAATGCTCCCTGACAACTTTCATTACATCATTTCCACCTATTGTAATGATTATGCTATCGGCATTTTTTACATCATCTTGTATTTTTTCATCGTTTAGTCTTTTTAATAATTGATCAGAACGATTACCCCTTACACCATAATTTGAAACTGAAACATCCCTTAATTGCTTTTCTTTCTTTAATAAATCTATTAAGTAGGATTGGTACCCTCCGGTTTTTTTACTATTTCCAACACCTTTGGTTAGAGAATCTCCTAATGAAACGATATGTACATCAAAAGGAATAAAATCGGAAGGAATATCATTTTTCACCGTAAGCTTAGTTTCTTTCTTGACGTGAAAAGTAGTTATTTTGCTTGGCGGTTGAATTAAGGAGCAACCTGAAAGCAAAAAAATGGACCCTATAAAAATTAATATTATCCTCATTATTCACACCTACCATCTCTTTAATTTCCTATAACGATAGGTTATTTAATTCATACTTTATTCATTAGCTTATCATTACATTATACATAAAAAAAAGAAAACAGACGGAAATCACGTCTGTTAGTAGTTTTGTAAAATCTTTATATGTTTTACAATTTCGTCCATAGGGATATCCGCTAGGCCTGTATAGTATTGAATAATTTTACCCTCTTGATCGACTAAATAAAAATCCGTTCCATGAATGACCTGATCATCTGATTCGGGTTTTTTCACAAATGCTTTAAAATCCTTTTGGGCAAATTTTTCTATTTCCGCTTGAGAATACCCAGTCAGGAAATGCCAGTTTGAAAAATCAGCATTGTATTTACTTCCATAGTCCTTAAGTATTTCAGGAGTGTCAGTTGCTGGATCAATGCTAAAAGAAACGAGTTCGACATCCTTGATCCCTTCATCTTTTAACTTTTGCTGCAACTTGGACATATTCGCAGTCATAGGCGGACAAACAGAAGTACAGTTTGTAAAAACAAAATCTGCAATCCATACCTTACCTTTTAGATCTTCTAATCCAACCTGTTCATTTTCTTGGTTTGTATATGTAAAATCATTTATTTGCCAATTTTTCGCATTCGGAACTCCCTTTGGGGTACAACCAACAATTAAAACCAAAACTAATAACATGGATATCATTGCTATCATTTTTTTCATAATCGAATCATCCTCAAACTTCCCTAATAAAAATGTTTTACTATCTCATCTTAACAAACTCAGCTTTTTATTAAAAGAAATCTGATAAGACTTCACAAACTAGACAAATTTACTGAAAAAAATCCAACATGAATCCATCCCCCCAAAGTAAAGGTCAGCACTTTCCCGTCAAAAAGGTTTGAACAAAAGAATTCACAAATTTCCAATATGAAAAATCCATACCAACATAGTGTGAAGGACTATTAATTTTTTCTTTTGTTTCCCTGAAATCACCAATACTTTGTCCAAAGGCTAAGCCAGTTTGTGTAACAATCGATACAGGAACTTGCTTGTACTTAATTTCTTGAGTATCGACTCCTGCCCACATAACAACAAGGTCATGAAGAGGAGCTCCTCCAATGGACGGTATCATATCCTTATAAGAAGAATAATAAAAGTCATACATAGGCTTTATCATCTGTCCTACTTTATCGCCTTTATTCTTGAATTCTTTGTCTAGCATATCAATAATATGTGGTGGAATGACCGCTTTCTGGGTGATATTTAAGGGGATAATTTTGATTGGTTTAGTAGATAGAGTAAGCACCAAATTCGCAGCAAATGGGTCTCCATGGAAATTCGCCTCAGCAACTGGGGTAACATTGCCTGGGTAGTTAAAGGCGCCTCCCATCACATAAATATCGGCTACTTTTTTCATCACTTCTGGAAAAAGAATAAATGCGGTTGCTAAGGATGTCAAACGTCCCACATTTACAAGGACGAGATCTGGATATTTTTCTATAATATTAATAATGTCATAGAAATTTTCAAAGTTATGATCAAAATTATTGTCTTCAGGTTTATATGGGCCCAATCCCTCTTGCCCATGAATTGTAGGATAAAATATGGGCTCATAGCCAGTAAGAGCTCTACCGGCTCCACCAATCACTTTTAAATCCTTTATCTTAGTCGCTTGAATTAAATAGTTAACATTACGAATCGCATCATCTTTTGACACGTTCCCATAGTCAGCCACGATTCCAATGACTTCTATATTTGGGCAGTATAATGCGTATAATAGTGCGATAATATCATCAATTCCAAAATCACCAAAGAATAATACTTTTCTACCCATATCACACCCCCATATAAATATATTGTTATTTAACAAACAATATGAAAATAATGGAAATTTAAGTATTTGTGTCTATTTTTTAACATTCTAGTTGTATGGACAATTCAAATGGGAAACTAACAGGCGTTATGATAAAATGGACAAGACTTTGACTTAGTAGGTGATTCCATGAGAAAGATTATATACCTAATATTTTGCTCGATAGTAATTTTGATTTTAATAGCAGGATGTAGCCAATCAACCCCTGAGGCGACTAAAGACAAACCAAATCACGTGGGTGAAGAACATAAGCATACTACCCACGCAGAAAATGGTGATCTACAGGAAACCACAGCTTCAATGGGTGTTGCACCGCAATTCCTAAACGGAAAGCCTGAAGATATGAAAACCATTTATTTAGCAGCTGCAAACAATAAGGACCTACTAGAACAGATCCCATGCTATTGTGGATGTGGTGATTCCGCAGGTCATAGGGATAATTATGATTGCTTCATTCATGAAAATAAAAAGGATGGAAAAGTGGTCTGGGACGACCATGGAACACGATGTGGTGTTTGCTTAGAGACTGCTGTTGAATCAATTTTACAATTAAAGAATGGAAAATCTGTTAAAGCGATCCGTAATTATATTGATGAAAAGTATAAAGAAGGTTTTGCAAAACCTACTCCTACACCAATGCCAAAAGGCTAAAATCAAAGAAAAACACCCCTTTTGGGGTGTTTTTCTTTAAGCATTATTTTTCAGCTCGGTTTCTTGAAATAGCTTTTCATAATGAGGCCACTTCATGGTTCTTCGCAAATATTCTTTAAATGAGTGTACTCTTGCTTTACCTTTGTCTAGATAAACGGATCGAATGAACAATTCCAATCTTGATGCAATCATAAATCGAAATGTACTATCTTCCTCCAATACAGGAATATCAATGACTTTAACCTTCTGTCCAACTTCGTTTTTGAACTCTAGGCTTTTAAATAGCAAGATATCAATCCTCTTTTTCCACCGTTTGTTTATATTATACACCAGAGTAAAGTCGGAACATGTCAAAATGTGCTCATTTTTATAAAAAATTTTTAATTATTAGGCTCTGTTAAACGGGAATGTTGATTTCCGTTCCAGACACTCGCTTTCCGAGGGCGACGGTGAGCCGTCTCGGCAGACTGCGCCTGTGGGGTTTCACCTGTCCCGCTGCTCCCGCAGGAGTCGAGCGCCTTTCACTCCAATCAACTTTGTGGATAAATCAACAATAAGTGCTGTTTATTAAAAAAAAATTCCTTTTTTGCAATTATATCAACAAAAAATATTGTTTAATCAAAGCCAATTAATAAAAAAGAGCCCTCCTTAAAAAAGGATGGCTCAAATTTCATTGATATTCTTCCAAATCATACTCTTCTGGATTTTCTGCTAACTTTTTCAGTCTACGCCTATAAACAAACTTCGAGAGAGTAATGCTTATTTCGTATAGTAATAATAGTGGAATAGTAACTAGAAAATCAGATACAAAATCTGGTGGAGTAATAATGACCGAAATGACTACCAATAAGAAATAAGCATATTTTCGTATTTGCTGCAGGAAATACGGATTGATGATTCCGATTGAAGTTAAAAACATGACTACTACTGGCAATTCAAACAAAATCGCAAATGGTAATGTCATATTCAATATGAACCGGAAATATTTCTCTGCAGTAAAATTAGCTACCATCATTTCCCCACTTAAACCCATTAAGAAATTCATAACGGTAGGGAAAATGACAAAATAACCAAAGCTTAGTCCTAGTACAAACAAGATGAATAAAGCTGGAATATAAGAAAGAGTGACTTTTCTTTCATTTGACCTAAGAGCAGGTCTAACGAATAACCAGATTTGTAGAGCAATAATAGGAATCGTTGCGGCTATTGCAATGACAGATGCTAACATAAAATAGACCCAAATGATGTCACTAGGTCCTAAAGCAATCAACTTTACATCAAGATCTTTTACAAACCAGTGATAAATATCTTCAACATATATGAATCCAACGGTAAAAAATGCGATAAATGCTAGAGCAGTTACGATGAGTCGTCTTCGTAATTCCTCTAAATGGTCGGTTAGGTTCAATTCTTTATCTTCCATTTTGTTCAGGCCTTTCCGTAAAGAGCATCTAATCACTTGATGCACGAATTACATAAAATCCAATAAAAAGGTGCAAGACGCTTTCATCTTACACCATAGTCTATTTATTTCGTAACTTTTGTCTTATCTTCTTCAAGTTCGTCCATAACTTCGCTCGTTAATCCACGAGTCGATTTTTTGAATTCACGAAGTGTCTCTCCAAAAGCACGGCCGATTTCAGGCAACTTTTTAGGTCCAAATATGATTAATGCTAGTACAAGAATTAAAATCAGACCAGGTACTCCGATGTTTGAAAACATGAGAACATCCCCTTCAAGTTGTATTAAAACAATACTACCTTCATAATAGTACTTTTCCACAAAATAATCGTCATTTTATGATATTGTTCATGGAAATTTCACATTTTATTTTCCTATCAAAAAAGGCAATGTCTAAGTCCAATACATTGTATCGTAATTTCACATTCAATGCCAGTCAAATCAATAAATTAAACAAACTACTATCTTTATTGACTTCTTTAAAGTGAAAGCCTTTCTTATTCATTCGAATGATCAGATCTTGGTAATCCTCCTTACTTTTCAGCTCAATCCCCACTAAAGCAGGTCCTGATTCTTTATTGTTCTTTTTAGTATATTCAAACCTTGTAATATCATCAGTAGGACCTAGAACTTCGTCCAGGAATTCTCTTAATGCACCAGCACGCTGAGGGAAATTAACAATAAAATAATACAACAGTCCCTCATAAAGCAATGATCGTTCCTTTATTTCTTGCATACGGTCAATATCGTTATTCCCACCACTAATGACACAAACAACCGTTTTACCTTTAATCTGTTCCTTGTAGACTTCCAATGCAGCAATGGAAAGCGCACCTGCAGGTTCAGCTACGATTGCATGCTCATTATAAAGCTCCAATATCGTTGTACACACTTTACCCTCTGGAACAACGATAACATCGTCCAATAATTTATTACATATTTCAAATGTAAGATGTCCTACACATTTTACCGCTGCACCATCAACGAATTTTTCGATTTCTGATAATGGGATCACTTCATCAGCTTCCATTGAAGTTTTCATGGACGGAGCACCGAGTGGCTCTACACCTACGCATTTTGTATTTGGAGAAATCGTTTTAAAATATGTGGAGAGGCCTGCCATCAATCCTCCACCACCGATTCCTGCAAACAGGAAATCTATCGGCTCTTCACTATCATTCAAAACTTCAACAGCAACAGTCCCTTGGCCAGATATTACCTTTTCATCATCAAAAGGATGAATGAATGTCCGATTTTCTTCTTCCGAACAAGCAAGTGCCATAGCGAACGAATCATCAAATGTATCCCCAGCAAGATGAATATCCACCATTCCTCTTCCGAACATTTGAACTTGATGCACCTTCTGCCTTGGGGTTGTAGCAGGCATATAAATTTTCCCTTGAATTCCTAACTGTCTACATGCAAACGCTACGCCTTGTGCATGATTTCCTGCACTCGCACATACAATCCCATTTGACAATTCTTCATTTGATAAACTCTTTATTTTATGGAATGCCCCTCTAAGCTTAAATGAACGGACATGCTGTAAATCTTCACGTTTTATGTAAACATTACATTGATATTTTTCTGATAATACATCATTTTTCTGAAGAGGAGTATGAGAAACGATTTCCTTCAGTTGTTGATAAGCAATCAGAATATCTTCCACTTGTACCCCTTTTTTTATATTAGTCATCTGACCCATAAAATCTCCCTCACCTTCCTCTATAATTTGTACATTATAACACGTTAATACAGTGATTCTATTTATTTTTCTAAAAATTAAAAAAAATTTAGGTAAAATGCTAAGTATTTTTTTCTTAAGCATATTAATATGATTTACTATCAGGAGTTTGGAGGTGCTGAATGGAAATTTCATTGTGTTCAGTAAACTGTGCATTGCCAATTGAAATTACCATCGATGAAGATAATGGCAGGTATATGATTCGCAAAAGTGATTCGAGCGGTGAATATTTTAATACTGCTACCGAACTAATATCGTGGATTCGTCAAAATATGAAGGAAGATGAATTTTGTACGAAGGAAGATTATTTATTTCTTCAAATTAAACTGTCTCAATATGAAGCTGGAAATTTTTAAATGAACAAAGAACCAGACCTATATTTGGCCTGGTTCTTTATTATCTAACTTTTATTTTTTATAGACTAAGAAAGTATGCGGATATAGATTTTTTTCGTCCGTTACACCTTTTTCTGATGAAACCAGAGTCCAAATATCCTCTTTTATTTCAGGGAAGAAAGTATCCCCTTCAAATGTAGCATGTATTTCTGTGATATATAAAATATCAACCTTATCCATCAGTAAGTTAAAGATTTCGGCCCCACCAATGACAAAATATTCTTCATTTGGATCCTTTTTAGCATAATCCATGAATTCTTCAACAGAATGAAAGACAATCCCACCCTCAACGGAATAATCATGATCTCTTGTTAGGATGATATTTTCACGACCCGGTAATAACCTACCAATCGATTCATAAGTCTTTCTTCCCATCACAACTGGATGTCCCATAGTGACCTTTTTAAAGTATTTCAAATCTGCAGGTAAATGCCAAGGAAGTTGATTATCCTTACCAATGACTCTATTTTCATCCATAGCTAGAATAAACGAAATCATACACTGACCTCTCCTTTAATATGGGGATGGGCGTTATAGTTTTCCAACTTAAAATCTTCAAAGGTAAAGGAAAAGATATCTTTTACCTCAGGATTGATTTTCATCACGGGCAAGCCAAATGGCTCTCTTTCTAACTGTAGATTTACTTGATCTACATGGTTATTGTAAATATGGACATCTCCCAACGTATGAATGAATTCACCAGCTTCTAGTCCACAAACCTGAGCTATCATCATCGTCAGAAGAGCATAGGATGCAATATTAAAAGGCACGCCTAGGAACACATCTGCTGAACGTTGATATAACTGGCATGATAACTTGCCGTCCGCTACATAGAATTGGAAGAATGCATGACATGGCGGCAATGCCATTTCATCTAATTCTCCAACATTCCATGCGCTAACGATCATTCTTCTAGAATCAGGATTATATTTGATTGAATGGATCACATCTGTAATTTGGTCAATGGTCTCTCCATTGGATTTTCCCCATGACCGCCATTGATGTCCATATATCTTGCCTAGATTTCCGTTCTCATCTGCCCATTCGTTCCAAATGCGCACTCCATTTTCTTTTAAATATTGGATGTTTGTGTCTCCGTTTAAAAACCAGAGAAGCTCATGAATAATAGCCTTCAAAGCTAATTTTTTAGTTGTCAGCAAAGGGAATCCCTTTTGAAGATCAAACCTCATTTGATATCCGAAGGTACTAATGGTTCCTGTTCCAGTACGATCATTTTTTTGTACACCATTCTCCAATACGTGTTTACATAAATCCAAATATTGTCTCAAAATATTCACACCTTTAATCGTTATCTTAGAATATCGTAAACTAACTTCTCGACAATATCAATTAAGGTTTTTAATGTAATTGTAAGTAAGAGGCGCACCGTTCTTTAATTCTTGGTTCGTAGTTTCATTTAAGTAATACATCGAAAACACTTCTGCAAAGTACTCTTCAGGGTATTTAATAAAATAATCACGCCCGTTGAAAAAGAGAGGTGCTTCTTTTTTCCAAATCCGGAGGAATTCCTCTTTGTAGCGAATATTATCATAAATTAACCGATCAATCGTATGGGCTAATTCGTGAAGCTCCAGGTTGACAGAGCCGTGGCCTTTACCCATTTCACTCGCTCCTATCTTCACGAATACAATTTTATTCCCTCCCATTCCAGGAACACGGTCCCATTTAACACCAGATTTTTTATATCCTCTTGGTTTGATTCCCGAAAGATGCGTAGCTTCCTTTTGCTCAGTCAGTGAGCCGTTGAATACTTTTATTTTTATTTCACGATCATTCAAACGTTTTAACATATTTGGTGGAAGATGACTAATCCTTGTAGCCATCCATTCTACTTCACTTGCATCGAATGATTCTTCTGGGAATAGAAATAGTTTCTGTAATGCAGGCTTCTCTTTGAATATTCCGTCTTTTTTCAACGCATGATTTAATGGTAGGGATCGGTATGTTTTACCGTCATGTGATGCAAAAATTGTTGTGTAGAATAGGAAAGCTACCATGCAAAATAGAATTAGCATCGTAACTTGAAATTTATTTATCTTCTTTCTTGAAGAAGCAACTTTAGTTTCAGCCATTCTATCTCACCTTCAAGTATAATTCTTGTTGTTTAACACATTTATATTCTCGTAGTCTATTAAAAAAAGTATATCATACGATTAGAATTTTTAATGGTGTTGCTTGCTTCCAATTTTATGCTTAAAATTCACGCTATTAAAATTTTAGATGAATTCTTAAACAACAATAGAAGATGGACATATCATATCTATAACACAATAATGGGTAGGTGTATTGATTTGAGAAAAGGGATCTATAAAACTCTCCAAGAACAAGATTTAGAGCTGGTCGAACAAGTAATGAATGTAATGGGAAATGAAATTTTTATTTTTCTTGATCTCTTTTTGTTTACAGTTTTACTTGGTGTGATCCTTTTTATTTCTAACCATACATGGGTTTACTTCCTGCTCATCCCATTTGGATTTTTTCTGATATTCACCTTTTTATATAAAATATTTAAACTATAAAATAGAAAATAATATTATGGGTTTTAAATCCATATAGGAATGCTAAAAAGATACCTCCCTAATCAAAGAATTAAGCATCCGAAACGGATGTTATTTTCTTTTTCATTGAAAGAAGTTAACTAAGAACAAGAGAAGTTGATTTCCTCTCAGGGCGAACGCCCCCTGGAAAGCAATCGCCTGGAGCGGCAATCAACCTATTCTCCTACAATACATATCAAAAATGACAAAAGGTATCGAGAGAGCATTCTCTCGATACCTTTTGTCGACAATCTGAAGCATCCGAAACGGATGCTTTTTTTAATGAAGTGTGCCAGTCCCCCATTTAGGAGGTGTATTTTTATCCCAATAGATTTTACCTAGATCATGGTGTTTTACATAGCCATCTTTCCTTAAGTGATAATGGAAGTTAAACCAATGGCCTTGCTGTGGAGGATTTTCCCTTCTTACGTGGAAACGTATTATGTCTTCACCAGATTTCATATTGTAAATATGGAATATTTTTTCTCCTGTTCCCCCTGCAGGCTTTTCTGAAATTGCCAATTCAGTTAAATCCTCTGCGTCATAACTAGCAGTTACATCAGAGATAGCCTCTTCCATTTTAGGAAGGATCACCTCTTTAAATTCATCTTGAATCTTTGGAGCGATTTTCTCTCCAAATTTTATGTAGGAAGTATTCTCAGCTTTTTCAATCATGGTCAGTAAAAATTGGTCCTTCGTAACCCCATGGTATCGAGTAAAAGAATGATCATTACCATCATGGACACTCTTTGATTCTTCTGCTGACTTTTTATTGGTGTTTTTATCTGCAGAGGCTTCCTCCAACCAGTGAAGCTCGGATGGGGTCACCATGCCAAATGTTAAAACAGATATCAATATTATTAGACTTTTTTTCATCCACTTAGAGAATTTCATATCCATGTACTCCCTTTTAAAACTTACACTTTTTTCTATTATACAAGCATTCATATTACTTTACGAAGAAAAACTGCAAAAGGTTTCAAAAAAACGGCCTTGGGTAATAATAAAATAATTAAGACTAGAATATCATTGATTTACCAATACATTTAAATTGGAGGCTGAGTTCATGGAATTTGGAACAATATTTGTTATTATTGGTTTTTTGTTACTAGTTTACTTTGTATATCTGTCATTCACGGATTAAGAAGGAAATCAATTCCTTCTTTTTTTTATTCAATGGCTTTCTTTTACATTAATAAAACCATAATGGAACAAGGCGGTTTTTCGAATGATTTGTTGAAAACCATGCCTTTTAAAACGAGGGCTTTGATAATGATCCTTCAGTACGACCCTAACCTTTGCAACCCTTAAAGCTTCATGGATTGATTCCGGTGTTAGATCGATAAATTCAGCCCATCCGGTTAACGGTCGAATTCCCTTAGATTCCTGGATTGTTTCGTTGAACATAGGATCAAAATAAACAACATCAAAACTGTTATCCTCTTGCTCTTTTAAGAAATCGTAATGGTTTGCATCGACTACACGTATCCTTTTCATAGAATCTGCTAATTGAATACCTTCTGAATCCCATGTTTTTAGTCCCCAATTTACTAAGTAGGCCATAAAAGGATTTGCTTCAACAGCTGACACGTGGCCAGCATTTCCAACTATATAACTTGCTACGATAGAATCCGAACCTAACCCCATCGTGCAATCTAACAAGGACATTCCCGATGAAAGACCCATCGCATCAAGCATCGGATCCACTTCCCCTTGCATTAGTCGCTTAATTCGAACAACAGCCATATTCGGATGGAAGAAAAAAGGCTCAGTATGGTCCCTGTTGTATAATTCGAATCGTTGCTTTCCAATCACAAGTACGTCATCTTGAAAACGTTCAATCATTGCTTTTACTGATTGTTTGTTCCGTTTTTGAAAACTGCATTGTAGATCCTTTGCGACTACCTTTGCAATATTCGTCCATTCCTCATTCGTTCTTCCTGCAGTAGTTACGATCATGTGATCCCTCGTTTTATTAAAATATGAAAAAGAAACGGTCATTCCTAGCACCGTTTCTAAAAAAAGACATATTTATTTATTGCTTTCAAATGCTTGTAAAAGGTTATTCATAATTTCTTCCATAGAATGTCCTTCAATATCATGACGAGGGATAAAATGAACCACTTTTTTTCCTTTCAAAATGGCCATTGAAGGAGAGGATGCCTCTAAACCTGTAAAATATTCACGCATTTTTGCAGTAGCTTCCTTATCTTGACCAGCAAAAACCGTTACAAGGTGGTCAGGTTCCTTTTCAGCTCGAATAACAGCTTGGGTAGCCGCAGGTCTTGCCAATCCTGCTGCACATCCACAAACAGAGTTTATAACTACCAAAGTCATACCTTCCGCACTTTCCATGAATGTTTCTACTTGTTCTGCGGTTGAAAGCTCCTTGAATCCTGCTTGAACTAATTCCTGCCTCATTGGTTGAACCATTTGTCTCATATAATCTTCATATGCCATTGACATTTATATCTCTCCATTCAAGTTCTATTCAGTATTGTAAGCATACTATATACCCTTTGACACTTTCAATAAATTCATACTTAAATAAAAGGCTCTGTTAAACGGAGCTGTTGCGTTCAGTTCTAGGCAATCGGTTTCCGCTGGGCGGGCGGTAAGCCTCCTCGACAAAATGCGCCTGTGGGTTCTCACCTGTCCCGCTGCTCCAGCAGGACATTGAATTTACTTCTTCGAATAAACACCGCACGAAGGAAAGGAGTCAAGCGCCTTCCACTCCAATCAACTAAGTGGATAAATCAACAATAGTTTTAACATAGTTAAATAAAAAAGAGGTGCCCGGTACCCTAATCATAAGGGAACTTGTTGACACCTCTTTACTTATTAATGGGCCTTAATTGGTTCTTTACTATTTACTTCTTCAAATAAATCGGTCACTGCTCCCTTAGAAGCACTGCTTACCAATCTAGCATATTTGGCAAGGGTACCCTTTGCCAAGAGCGGAGGGGCGCTCCAATTTTTCCTGCGTTTTTCCAAAACTTCCTCCGTTACATGGACCGTGAGAGATTGACTTACACTATCGACAGTAATTAAATCACCATTTTGGATAAAAGCAATGGGTCCTCCAACTTGAGCTTCCGGTGCAATGTGTCCAATTACAAGCCCATGAGTCCCTCCAGAGAAGCGTCCGTCTGTCAACAATGCCACCGATTCACCCAATCCTTTTCCTACAAGCATTCCTGATATGGAAAGCATTTCGGGCATACCCGGCCCACCTTTTGGCCCTTCATATCGGATTACTAAAACATCGCCTGCTTCGATTTCACCATTAAGTATTGCTTCTGTTGCACTTGGCTCATCATCAAATACCTTGGCAGGTCCTGTCATGGAAGATACTTTTAAGCCTGAAACTTTTGCAACCGCTCCTTCTGGCGCAAGATTTCCTTTTAATACCACCAATGGGCCCTGCTTTTTCAATGGCTCATTCACTGGATAAATAACTTTTTGCCCTTCAACTAAATCCGGCTGATTCATAAGGTTCTCTGCGAGCGTTTTTCCTGTAACAGTCAAGCAATCACCATTTAATAAGCCTTCTTTTAGCAAAAGCTTCATTACCGCAGAAACTCCTCCAGCTTCATGCAAATCCTGCATTACGTATTTTCCGCTTGGTTTTAAGTCTGCGATATGAGGTACTTTTTTCTGGATACGATCAAAATCCTCCAAAGATAAATCCACTTCAGCAGAATGTGCAATGGCCATTAAATGGAGGATTGCATTGGTAGATCCACCTAGGGTCATTACGACTGTAATGGCATTTTCAAATGCTTTTTTTGTTAAAATATCACGTGGGTAAATATCTTTTTCTAATAAATTGTAGACTGCTTTTCCTGCTAAATAGCAATCATCATGTTTTTCTGCAGTTTCAGCAGGATTGGATGAGCTACCAGGTAAACTCATTCCTAATGCTTCAATTGCGCTTGCCATTGTATTGGCAGTATACATTCCTCCGCATGAACCTGAACCTGGACAAGCGTGGCACTCTATTTTATGTAGCTCTTCTTTATCAATGCTACCTTGATTGTATTTTCCTACCCCTTCAAAAGCTGAAACGATATCAATATTTTGGTTATGTAATTTACCAGGCTTAATCGTTCCTCCATAGACAAAAACTGCAGGTAAATTCATTCTTGCAATCGCCATCATGCAGCCTGGCATATTTTTATCACAGCCCCCAATTGCCACAAAACCGTCCAGGCTTTCCCCACCAACTACGGTTTCAATTGAATCAGCTATCAAATCGCGACTCGGCAATGAATAGCGCATACCTTCAGTGCCCATAGAAATCCCATCTGAAACGGTGATTGTATTAAAGATCATTGGTGCGCCACCAGCATCCTTAGCTCCCTGCTTTGCCTTGCGAGCCAGTTCATCAATGTGAATATTACATGGCGTCACTTCGCTCCACGTACTTGCAACACCAATCATAGGCTTTTTGAAATCCTCATCGGTAAATCCTACAGCTCGCAACATGGCTCGATTAGGCGCCTTCGTTTCTCCTTCACTGATAACCTTACTTCGTAACCTTAGATCTTTAGCCATAAACTGATCGCCTCCATATTTTTATATTCCAATATAGAGTTTTTCTAAAGGAATTGCAATAATTTTCACAAAATTTAATTAATTTTACACAAATTCAAATTTCAGTGCTATTAAAACGTGGTGTTGGTAATTTTTGATAAATAATCAGCTACATTTACTTTCGAAAATATAAAATTACTTTCGAAAACATAAGATTTACTTTCAATTTTCACAAAATACATTCGAATGGGTTATTTTTACTTTCGAAATATCATTTTTACCGATTTTTCGACACGCGCAAATAAAAAAAGACCCAAAGCTCTAAAAAGGCCTTTGAGTCCCTCAACATTATTGATTTTCACGAAGTTCGGTCATTTGTTTCCAAATCGATCCTTTAGCTTCTTCACCCGTCTGAATTCTTTCGATAGCCATTTTAACCTGCATCGCTACTTCAAATTCCGGATCATTTTCAGCTTCTTTAAGAGCGGATAGTACTGACTCATCGCCTTCTTCATATAGAAACATCGCAGCTCGCCAACGTACTAACTTACTACTATCCTTTAAAGCAAGACTCATTTCGTTCATAGCCTCTTTAAACCCAAGGTCCGATAGGCAATCCCCTGCAGTCCTACGTACAGAAACAGATGAATCCTTCAGGGCTTTATAAAGTGCCTGCAGTACTGATGGATCTTTAATCATCCCAAGATATACAGTCGCCAATCTTCGAATTGATGCTTTTTCATCATCTAAAGCTTTTTCCAATAATGGAAGGTCTTCTAACTCTGGATCATCCATTTGCTCTAAAGCTTGATAACGAATTTTCCAGTCTTCATTATTTAATATTTCTGAGGATAGTTTTATCTTTTCACGCTTTTTAATAGTTTGTTGTTTTTGGTCAGAATCAAGAGCGACCTTTACTAATTCTTGCAATCTTTCAGTTGGATAAGCCGCAGAAATTTCCTCAACCACAGTATTTCCTACCTCATCCAAATTCCCATAACGAACTCCGTAGTCTTTCCATTGACGGAGTATTACCACATTATCTTCTGGGAGCCTTGCACCTGAAACGGCTGTAATGAAATATTCTGGCAACCCAACTCGAGCTTCCTGTTCACCATCATTCAATTTTATTTGCATAGGTATGCCTTTAAACATCTGTATATGTACAGATATTTCACCATAGTGGGACATTGGACCACCAGCAGCTTGATCCATATCAGAATCCCCTTCGCCAAAAACTTGACGAACAGAAGCCAAAATTTGCTTCCAATCAAACTTAGGATTACGTTCAATCGCTAAAAAGTCGGCTACATGATAGACTCCTTTAACACCTTCGATTTCCAATAAGGAACGGATATTGCTAGGTGCTTGATCCTTATTCGCAACTTTATAATTATTGCTCTTTCCAGCCGCAAGTTCTTCATCAAGTGTAATTTTCATTGTATTGGGACTTGGAGTAGGTTCAATAGAAACAATCTTCACATCTTCACTTCCTTTACTCTTCCATTTTTTCTGATAGGTAAGACCATCTTTCAATCAAAGATTCAAGTTTTTCCGTTAGTTCTGTTTCCTCTTTCATAAAAGCTGCTGCTTTTTCAAAATCAGAACCTGTTTGCTGAATTTCTTTTGCAATGACTTCTAATCTTTCTTCAACCTTTTGTATATCTGATTCAATCGTTTCCCATTCACGCATTTCCATATAGCTCAATTTTTTCTTCTTTTTCGTTTCTTTTATTTGTGGAGCTTCCTGAGGCAGCGTTTTTTCTTCCACTGCAGAAACCTCTTCAGCTTTTCCAGATTCCAAATACTCGGTGTACGTCCCATAATATCGTGAAATTTCACCATTTCCTAAGAAAACAAGAAGTTCTGTTGTTACTTTATCAAGAAAGTATCGATCATGGGAAACTGTAATGACGACCCCTGAAAAACTATCCAAGAAGTCTTCTAATACAGTTAAAGTCTCAGTATCTAAATCATTCGTTGGCTCGTCCATAAGTAAAACGTTAGGTGATGACATTAATATTCTTAATAAATACAATCTTCTCTTTTCCCCACCGGACAATTTAGAAATGGGTGTACCGTGGGTATGAATCGGAAATAAAAATTTCTCCAACATGTTTGCTGCTGAAACCAATGAACCATCTTTTAATTTGATCGCTTCAGCTTCTTCACGGATGTATTCAATCATCCTCATGCCTTCATTAAGGCTTACAGTTTCTTGAGTATAGTAACCTATCTTAACTGTTGTGCCTTGTTCGATTTCACCCGAATCAATCGTTTCCTTTCCAGCAACAATATTTAATAGGGTGGATTTTCCTGCACCATTCTTCCCTACAATCCCAATTCTGTCACCAGGTTTTAACAAAAGAGAAAATCCATTTAAAACGGTTTGGCTATCAAAACTCTTTTTGACTTTTATTAATTCGATTACTTTTTTACCTAGTCTGCTACCCATCAAGTCCATTTCTAACTTATCTGAAGATGTCTTTTGGCTCACTTCAGTTTCAAGTTGACTAAATCTGTCTATCCGAGCTTTTTGTTTTGTAGTCCGAGCCTTCGCTCCTCGTCTTATCCAAGCTAGCTCTTTCTTGAATAGACTTTCTTTTTTGGATTGCATAATTTGTTCATTTTCTTCCCGACTGGCTTTTGATTCAAGGTAATCCGCATAGTTCCCTTTATACTCGTACAAGTTCCCATTTGCTAGCTCCCAAATTTTCGTAGAAATATTATCAAGAAAATAACGATCATGGGTAACAAATAAAACTGATTTTTGATATTTACCAATATACTGTTCAAGCCATTGGATACTCTCAAAATCCAAATGGTTCGTCGGTTCATCCAGGATTAGCAAATCAGAATTTTCGATAAGTGCTTTTGCTAAAGCGACCCTTTTTTTCTGTCCGCCTGACAGGTTTCCAATCCTTGAATTGAAATCCTTCATACCCAGTTTTGTCAGAATAGATTTAGCTTCGGCGTTCCTTTCCCACCCATTCATTTCGTCCATTTGATGCTGCAGCTTAAATAATTTTTGCTGAATGGCTTCGTTTTCTGGTTGTACTTGTAATTCCAGTAGAACACTTTCGTATTCACGAATCAGTTTGAACAATGGTGTATCACTTTTAAACAGATGATCGATAATTGACTCATTCTCATCAAATTCTGGTTCTTGTGGTAAATAGGAGATTGTATAATCACGTGGATGATCTTTTATTCCTTGGTCGGCTTCTTCCTGTCCAAAGATAATTTTTAATAAAGTGGACTTTCCAGTCCCATTTACACCAATGATTCCAATTTTGTCGCCTTCTCGAATAGAAAAAGAAAGTCCAGCAAACAAGGTTTTATCTCCAACTGTTTTTTTTACATCTTCCATTGAAAAAATCTTCATACTTCTGCATCCCATTCTTTATAAAATTGATCTAAAAATGATTCCATGTATTCGTGCCTTTTTTTAGCCATCTCTTTCCCAGTTCCAGTATTGAAAAGGGCTGATAGCTTCAAGAGCTTTTCATAAAAGTGATGGATTGTAGTGGAATTCGCATTGCGATATTCTTCTAGTGTCATCTCATCTCTCACAGAAATAGAAGGATCATATAGTGGTCTTCCCTTTTTACCCCCATATGCAAAAGCTCGTGCAATCCCAATCGCACCAATTGCTTCAAGACGATCTGCATCTTGTACGATTTCTGCTTCTAGAGAAGATGGTGGTGAATTATGTCCACCTTTATATGAAACTTCTTGAATAATGGTTTTTATTTGTGTTCTTATCTCTAATGGCGCTTCTTGTCCATCAAACCATTCATCAAGCATTCTCCAACCTTGCTCGGCCCCATCATTCAATTTTTCATCAGGAACATCATGCAATAACGCTGCCAATTCTATGATACTTGTATCAGTAATCCCTTCCTGGATGGCTATTTTAATGGCAAGTTTTCGTACTCTGTCACAATGATGATAATCGTGACCAGAGGCATCTTTACCTAATTGAGTTCTTACCAACATTTCAGCTTCTTTTATCAAATTGTTATGCATCTTGTTCTCCTTATTATTGCAATGACCTTATTGTACCACGATTAATCGCAGAATGAAGAATGATGGATTTGTATTACATAACGAATTCTCAACAAAAAAAAGGCCCCTTTAAGAGCCCTACAAAATTCCTTACTCATTATACCAACTTATACCTAATGTATTCCCACCTGCATGGACACCAATTGCCGTTCCAAGTGCACATTTATAGAACTGGATATTAGGGTATAGTGAAGTAAGTTCTTCATACCATTCTATTGTTTGGGATTCATCATTTCCATAAAGTATAAAGCACTCTTTGACAATCCCCTCATCTACCGCTCTTTGTAAATATGAAAAGATTTTTTTCTGTGCCTGTTTTTCACTTCGGACCTTTTCCTTGCTTGAGAGCTTTCCATCTTCAATGGAAATGATCGGTTTCACATTTAACATACTGCCTAGGAAGTATTGAACCCCATTCATCCTTCCACTTCTGTGAAGCTGGACTAGGTCACCAATCAAAACATACGTCTCATTTTTCTGTTTTAACTCGTCAATTCTTGTCAACGTTTCATCATTGGAGACTCCTTCAGACAACCATTTCATTGCTTTTTTCATTAAGAAGGAAGTAGGATACGACAGAATCAAGGAATCCACCGTATGTACAGGTATATTAACCATTTGTGCCGCCTGTTGACTTGATGATACAGTCCCGCTTAGAAAACTGGAAACATGGAAGGAATATATTCTGTCATATGAATCTTCCAATTTTTTATATAGTTCATAGAAGGTGCCCACAGAAGGTTGTGACGTTTTTGGAACCGCTTTCTTTTCATCCATTAATGCAAATAAATCCTTAGGGTGGATATCGACTCCATCCAAATATTCTTTACCTTCCACAAAAACCATCATTGGAATCACATATACATCTGGATTTCCCTTTAATTCTTCATCAAGAAAAGTTGTACTATCGGTAACCCATGCTATTTTTTCGTTCAATTTATTCACCCTTTTTTAGGTTGTTATCTAGTTTATGCAATATCATTACTATTTAGATTTCTAACTTTGTTGCGAATTTCCTTTATTTTTTCTAAAAAAATACTTTTCATTGAATAATAATTCTTGTTTTTAGAACTCTTAAAAATTTAGGCTCTGTTACTAGCCTTTATCGAGAGGCACTTGCTTCAGAAGCCTCCTCGTTCATTGCACGCCTGTGGGGTCACCATCGATCCGCTTTCCTGCCGGAAATTGAATTAGCATCCTCGAAAAACCCCGCTTGAAGGAATTGAATATATTCTTGATGAGTCCCAAACGTGCCGTCCAATCAACTTAGTACCAAATCAACAATGAGCTTTAACTTAGCCAAAAATAAACGCCAAGCTAAACTTAGCTTGGCGAGGTTACTTCACATTATAATAAGTTTTCAATGTCTTTTTCAAATTCGAATGGTTTCGTTTTCGGAGCGAATCGACTAACTGGTTTTCCTTCTCGATTTATCAGGAACTTAGTGAAGTTCCATTTTATACTTTTTGAGCCTAATAGGCCTGGGGCTTCATCAGCTAAGTATTTAAACAGAGGATGTGCATCTTCCCCATTCACGTCGATCTTTGCGAACATTGGAAATGTAACTCCGTAGTTTAAACGACAAAATGATTGGATGTCTAATTCATCGCCAGGTTCTTGCCCCATAAATTGGTTACATGGGAATCCTAGTATCTCAAATCCTTGGTCACGGTATTTTTCATATATCTTTTGGAGTTCATCATATTGGTTGGTAAATCCACATTTACTGGCCGTATTAACAATTAAAAGCACTTTACCTTTATAATTTTCCATAGTGACAATTGAGCCATCGATACTTTTAGCTTCATATTCATATATAGACATAGAAATTCCCTCCTTTTCGGAAATACCTTAATTGTACATGAGTAAAAGTAGTTGTTCCATTCACAATACTATTATGATGTGAAACTCTCCAATTCTTCTAATGACTTGATAACATGGTTAACGAGTTCAAATAAATCCTCTAACTGATCTTCTGTCACAAGTCTTGCAAACTGCACTGTTGAATATATTAGACTATCCCTATAGACAGCATTTTCAAACGTCTTTTCTTCCTTAATAATGATTTCCCGGTTTTCCCCCCATTGTTTTTTGAGGAGTGACGTCAATTTTTGAATGCTGTCTAGAGAAGGCAATTGCATGGGGATAGCAAATTGTATCTTTAGATTCGCACCTGCATTCTTCCAGATAGATGGGTTTTCACTCGATAGTAACTCCGCTGCAAAGTTCTCCAGGGACGACCTTAATACCAAACTTGCAGTTATTGTTGATTCCGTTCCTTGCTTAATAGGTCTAAGTTGCAAATCAATTTTGAAGCATCTAGACAATTGTGCTAAGTCCAAAAGATCATTTCGATTGGTTACTAGGATAGCCCCCTCTAAATCTTGGTCATACACTGCACCTTCTAGGACCGTTTTCATATTATCAAAGGCTGTCGGATCAAACATTTTGTATCACTGCTTTCTATAAATATCTAAATTTTGTTGTTTTATGAACACATTTTATACATATTCCTTCTGAATTTCCATTAATTACTCCTACATACAACTTGTACGTGTTATTATCGATCAGATTGACATTGATAAAACTCTAAATCTATATATAATGAAGTCATTAATGAGTTTAGAATTTTCAGTTTAAAAAACGGAGGTTTTGAAGTTTGCCTATTAAAATACCAAGTGGAATACCAGTTAAGGAAATTTTGGAGCAAGAACAAATTTTTGTTATGGAAGAGGACCGTGCAGACCACCAAGATATTAGACCCTTAAACATAGCCATTCTGAACCTGATGCCAGAAAAGGAGAAAACCGAGGCACAATTGTTAAGACTCTTAGGAAATACCCCTCTACAACTTAATGTAACATTCCTAAAATTAGCTTCCCATCAATCAAAAAATACGAGTAAGTCCCACTTAGATAAATTTTATAAGTTTTATTCTGAGGTAAAAAGCCAAAAGTTCGATGGTTTAGTCATTACCGGTGCACCAGTTGAAAAATTTGAATTTGAAGAGGTGGATTATTGGGAAGAGTTAAAAGAGATTATGGAATGGTCTTCAAGAAATGTAACATCGAGCCTTCATATTTGTTGGGGAGCTCAGGCAGCTTTGTATTATCATTACGGTATTAACAAATATGAGTTATCTAGAAAGTGCTTTGGTGTTTACTCCCATTATGTAAAAAATAGAAATGAGAAAATAGTAAGAGGGTTTGATGATGTTTTCATTGCCCCTATTTCACGATATACAGATATAGAGCGAAATACTTTAGAAGCAAACAGAGATTTGAATATTTTAGCTGAATCCGAATATGCCGGTGTCCTTTTAGTTGGATCTAAGGATGGAAAGAGAATCATGATCACGGGTCATTTGGAGTACGATGCAGAAACATTAGGGGAAGAATATGCGCGCGATCTCAAGAAGGGCCAAAATATTCACATTCCTGAAAATTACTTTCCTTGTGATGACCCTAATCAGATTCCAATGCAGCGCTGGAGAAGCCATGCACACCTTTTGTTTTCTAACTGGCTCAATTATTATGTTTACCAAGAAACACCTTATCAATGGTAAATGAGGAGTTTGCCCCGTATGGGTTGAAGGGTCGGTATTTTAGAGAAAAAAGGATCTGTTCTCATTTCGAGAATTGATCCTTTTTTGGTCCTATATTTTTTTCAAAATGAATAACCACATAAAACATACGGCCTGTTGAATTTCCTTAGGCAAATGCACCAGTTGCTCAAGTTTCGCTTCCCTTTTTTCAACACCCTTGTCATCAATTAGTTTCCATCCATTTTCTTCTGCCAATCTGGCGAACTCCCAAGGCATCATCGAATTCATAATAATCTGCTCACCATAAAGTCGTTTATAACTATGCGCCTGTCTCGGTGCCGCAGTTGGCCCCAATATCCCAAAGCAAGCAACACCATCTGTTTTTACAATTCTTCTAATCTCATTTAAGGAATGTAACGGATTTTCAGTCCATTCCAGCGAATTAATGGCCATAGTACCGTCCAATGAATCCGATTCAAATGGAAGTTGGCTCAAATCACCTTGAATGAACTGAACCCCCTTAAAACCTTTTGCTCTATCGCTTGCTGTATCAACCATTTCTTTAGAAAGATCTAATCCTATTGCCTTCATTCCATGCCTTGCCAGACCCAGCGTGCCGTATCCGTCACCACAACCTAAGTCAGCGATATACGATCCTTCCTTTAAATGACTCAAAAAAAAGGGAAGGATTTTTTTTCTACTGCCATTTTCCCACATATCCTTAGAGTTACTTGACCACTCTGCGGCAAATTGATCCCATTGCTTTTCAGCTTCTATGTGCCAATTATTCATTCCAACACACTCCTCACTATATGTATCAACTCTTTTAGATAATTATAACAACTTTAGGGAACTTAGCTAGCTTCTAATGTGGGAATGACTTGTACTTGTGGTGAAAAAATCCGTTTAACTTTAGTCTATTGGAAAAATGGACTTCTTTTAGCACGAAAAAGGATTGCACTTTCTGTGCAATCCTTTTTCGTGTTTAATTCTTTTGATTGTCTTCATTTTGTTTCTGGATGGCTTGAAGGTGGTTTATCCGATTTTCATCTTCTTCAAAATATTGAACAAGATCACCAATCCGATCTATCGCATCCCAGCTTAAATGATGCTCTATTCCTTCAACGTCCCTATAAATATTCTCCTCTTTCACTCCAATTGTTCGTAACAATTGTTCTAGCAAATCATGGCGAAATACGAGTCTTTTGCCAATCTTCTTGCCCTTAGGAGTCAAAATCAATCCTCTATATTTTTCATAAACTAAATATTCTTCTTGATCTAGCTTTTGAACCATTTTTGTCACGGAGGATGGGTGTACTGACAAGTTTTCTGCAATGTCGGAAACCCTTGCATATCCTTTTTCTTCAATCAGTAAATAAATTTGTTCTATATAATCCTCCATACTAGGTGTTGGCATCCCATATCCTCCCATTCAAAACACATATCATAAAAATTTTACTATACTCTTGGGGACATAACAAGGATTGGGACTCTTTTTCCATAGAAACGGGTTTACCCATACTGGAATGAAACCTTTCCATCCTTCATACAAAGCTTTGCTGTAAACACTTTATCATCTTTTTTAAATCCTTCTATTTGTTCTGTGACACCTTCTTTTAAAAGGAGTCGAATATTTTTTTGGGTGATAGATTTTCCGAGCATTTTTTTAGAAATCGTAAACTTACATTGATTTTTGGTATATTGGCTGCACCCATAAAAAGTCCCTTTGTCTACAATCGATCCTTTACAATTAGGGCAAATTCCAAGTGAAGTGGTCTTTTTAATAACCTTTTTCCCTTTACGAACCGTACTTTTTGACATACTCTCCAAATCGAATTGATGAAATTCCCAAGTTGCCTCATTTTCTACAGCGTCCTCTATCAGTTTTGTGGATAGTTTCTTAACTTGGTTCATAAATTCCGATGGACCCGCATTCCCATCACCTATTTCTTCAAGTCTTTTTTCCCATTTAGCTGTCATTTCAGGAGAAGCTAGTATGGTTTTCCCAACTGCCTCAATTAAAACCATCCCTTTATCAGTGGCATAAACTTGGTTCTTTACAACTGAAATATATCCACGGTCCTTTAGGATTCCTATGATCCCTGCGCGAGTGGCTTCTGTCCCTAATCCTTCCGTCTTGTTTAGCATTGCTTGAAGCTCTTGGTCTTCAATATGCTTGCCTGCCGTTTTCATAAGCGTAATAAGCTGTCCCTCGGTGTATCGTTTAGGGGGCTGTGTTTCTCCCTTTTTCACCTTAGCTTTTATCACACTACCTTCTTCTCCCTCCTCAAATGGAGGAAGGTCTTGTTCTTCATCACTCTCTTTATTTTCTTTTTCAAATAAAACTTTTCGCCAGCCATCTTGAATTTTCTCTTTGCCTTTCGTTATGAATTCAGCTCTCTTATCCACTAATGTATGAACAGTTGTATAATCAAAAATCGCTTTTGGATAGTGGGCCGCAATTAAACGTTTTGCAATCAACTCATAAATTTTCCAATCATCACCACTTAACCTACCCTCTCTAGGAACTTGTTCAGTGGGAATGATGGCATAATGGTCTGTGACCTTCTTTTCATTCACATATCTTTTATCATTCATGATGGATTCCTTAGGCAATGGGAAAAGAGATGAGAATTCATTGAATTTCGAAAGCTTATCCAAAATGTCCGGAAATCCGTTAGCCTCTTCCTTAGTCACAAAGCTTGAATCACTCCGTGGGTAAGATATTACACCTTGGACATATAGTTTTTGGGCAATATCAAGGGTTTTTTTAGGAGGGAATTTATACAACTTGTTCGCTGTGGCTTGTAGGCTAGATAAATTGAATAAAAATGGGGGAAGATATTCTTTTCTTTCCTTTTCTACACTTGCTACTGTGGCTGGTTTCCCTATACAAAACTTTTGGATGGCATTTGCCATTTTTTCGTCTTCAATTCGTGTTTCCTTATGTTTATGCCATTTACCGGAATATGTTTTCCCATTTATTGAAAAATCACAGATGACTTCCCAAAATGGTTTAGAAGTGAATTGTTGAATTTCTTTTTCCCTCTTTACAATTAAAGCCAAAGTTGGAGTCTGAACTCTTCCAACAGAAAAAACGTCCTGAAGGCCTTTTTTTTGAAGAAGCAAGGTGTAAATCCTTGAAGCGTTCATTCCAATTAGCCAATCTGCACATTGTCTACTTAATGCCTCGTGATACAAATTTCTTGTTTTTTCTTCTTCTAATAGATTAGAAAACCCTTGTTTTACGGCATTTTCAGTCAACGAGGAAATCCATAACCTCTTCATTGGTTTTTGATTCCTACATTGACCAAGGATAATCCGAATGATCGCTTCCCCTTCCCGCTCAGCATCCCCTGCAATGATGACCTCTGATACACTTGGATTTTGGACGAGCCCTTGTATGACTTTAAATTGTTTCCACTTGGCTTTCATGACGCGGTGCTGAAATCTAGTTGGAATGATTGGCAAAGTATCTATTTTCCATTTTTTCCATGATGGATCATATTCTTCGGGAGGTATCAATTCACATAAATGTCCTATGGCCCACGTTAAAAAGGCACCTTTAGGGAAAGTGCTATTAGGTGCAATCTCTACATACCCATCTTTTTTCTTGAAGCTGTATGGTGCGGCCAGTTTTAACCCTTGATCTGGCTTTTCAGCTATGATTATTTTCATATTTCACCTCTTACGCCCAAACCTATTATTACCTTAATAGTATCACAATTGCTTTTTTGGCGTAATAAAAAGGAGGTGTGCTTCACCTCCTTGTCAAAATTCTAAGTTAATTTCTTTCCAATACTTTTTAACTTCTGACCTACCGTACAATATGTGATACAAAAATTGTGGGCATTATTCCTACCTAACTCTTTTCGATGATGAGAATAAACAAAGCATCCTTCACAATAAGAAGTCAATACGTCTTGGACTTCATTAAAAATCCTTTTTCGATTCATCTCCATAAACCCTTTCTAAATTTCGAGTGTACTTTTTATTATTGTCCCCTGAAGTGCCTGTGTAGCCAGTTTATCCGCTTCGCTGTTAAGTTTCCTGCTAATTGGTTCATATTTAGGATGGATTGACAAAGCATTTAGTTTTTCTTCAATTCGATCAAGCCATTTATTAAACTCATCTTCAAAACAAGGCCAATCCCCTGCTAATTGGTTCAAAACTACTTGTGAATCACCTTTAAATGTTACCGCTTGATGGTGAACTCCTAAGTCTTCCAGTGCTAATACCCCATCATAAAAAGCAGCGTATTCAGCTTCATTATTGGAAGAAAGACCCTCCAACACCTTATTCACTCTTAACCGAAGTTTCCTACCATTTTGTGAATAGTAAATGACAAGCCCACTAGCAGCCTTACCGACTTCTTTTAAAAATCCACCGTCAAAATAAACCATTACATCCTGTGGTTCTTCTTTTGTTTCTTCTAATAATTTTTTCAATTCTTTTTTCGTCCATACAGTCCCTATTTCATCTTGAAATTCTATTTCATGAGCCCGACCAGTTTTTTCAAGGTCCTCCATAATAACAATTGCTTCCCCTGCTGGAACCCAATCTGAATAGAAAATAGTAGATGGTTTTTTAGACAGAGTGAATTTCCATTCGATTTTTACTTGCATACTATCATTCCTTCCACTTTTGAGAAGAGTGAGGTTGACTAATTTCGTTATTCTTATATATTTATCCAAAACGACGTTAAAAGATGAATTCAATTATTGAAATCAGCTAAACAAGGCATCTTCTGATGGATAATCGAGATTTTAATTTAGCTATATATATTTTCTCATAATACCCTTAAAACTTCCCTTTCCTTCAAAATTTTTCTATTATTAAGGAAAATTGGCCCTCATACTTTTTGTACCATCTATTTTGAATATACTTTATGATAAACTACATAGGTATATACTTAGGGAGGCATTTGTTACATGATTGAGGTTTATATCGATGGTGCAAGCGCAGGCAATCCTGGCCCTAGTGGGGCAGGAATTTTCATTAAAAATAATGGTGAGGTAGAGAGATACTCCATTCCATTGGGTGAAATGGAAAATCACGAAGCCGAATACCATGCATTAATTAAAGCATTGGAAATATGTGTAGAAAAAGGGTTTCACACTGTTTCTTTTCGGACAGATTCTCAAGCAATCAGTTCTGCTGTTGAAAAAGAATTTGCAAAGAACAAACGCTATGCTCCTTTACTTGCAAAAGCAATGGACTTGTATCAGCAAATTCCGCTTTTCTTCATAAAGTGGATACCGAGTTCTGAAAACAGGAATGCTGATGAATTAGCTAGAAAAGCTGTACAATTGAATAAAGGATGATGTCGATGAATAAAAAACTACTTGCAGATTGTACATTATTATTGGTTGTTTTTATATGGGGAGCCACTTTCGTCCTTGTCCAAGATGCGATATCCTTTTTGGAGCCTTTTAGTTTTAATGCAGTTCGATTTATGATGGCTTTTATTATTTTATATATATGGTTTTTAGCAAGAAAAAAACAAACACTTGGTTTTTCTAAACCTTTACTATTTGCTGGTATTAAAATGGGGATATGGTTATTCATAGGATATGCGTTCCAAACATTTGGACTTTTGTATACTACCCCAGCTAAGGCGGGTTTTATTACTGGTTTAAGTGTCGTCCTTGTTCCGCTTTTTTCATTGTTCGTTTTAAAACAGAAACCTCACAGGAATGCTGTTATTGGAGTAATATTTGCAGCGACAGGATTATACGTAATGACTGCCATACAAACTTCGAACGTTAATATGGGAGACATTTTAGTCTTTTTTTGTACAATCGGTTTTGCAATGCATATTATTACTACTACCAAATACGCAGGCACCTACCCGGCTTTAGAGTTGACGTTGATTCAAATCCTCACTGTCGGTTTGTTATCCACTGCTTTTAGTATAGGAACAGAAGACTTTAGTAGAATGTTTGATGTCGACACATTCATTCAACCTGAAGTCCTTTCAGCTTTAATCATAACTTCTGTTTTAGCTACAGCTTTCGCTTTCTTGGCCCAAACTTATTTCCAGAGCTATACATCCCCTACAAGAGTGGCTCTTATTTTCGCTATGGAACCTGTGTTTGCAGCTATAACATCATACTTATGGATTTCTGAAAGATTCACTGCTGCCACATTGGCTGGATGCATTATGATCTTCGCTGGCATGATATTGGCCGAACTACCGAATAAACCAAGAAAAAAGGACACCTCCATTAATGAAAAGGTGTCCGCATAAATAGTGATCATTTAGCCGGTGGGAATTATTTCCCAAGCGGCTATTTTTAGTTTCAAATGGAAGACTATCACTACGGGGAAGCTGATTTTGGAAACTTTATACCAAAACTCCAAACTGTTCAGCCACATTCTTTGCTTGCTTCCGATTCTCCACTTTTTGGTGTGTCATAGATTCAAGCAAGGATACGTAAAAACTTCCATCAAATTGTTTCTGTGCTTTCAGAGTCATTTCTATGCAGGTGTTTACTAGCCAATCTGGCGCATTGGTATATTGCTTACCAAAATAGATAAAGCCTATTGCTTCATCCGCGAAATGAAACCCTTTGTCTTCAAGGAAGCAAATGTACTCGTCTACTGTCTTCATGTTCAGATTGATCCCTCACAAAAATGTATCTATTTCCCTCCTACATAATACCTTAGTTCTTGAAAAATGACTATATCAATGCAAAAGGATCTGGTGTAGGGCTTGGGACATGCCTATAGACCGTTTTAAATTCATGAGATTTCAGCATGGCATGTACTGTTTCATTGTCATATTTGTATATTGCATTTTCTAAAGGACAAGAAATTGGAACGTCACACTTAATTGCAGCCAACTTCCTCGACAAATGAAGGAGATCGACAGCATCCTCGATTTTTGTTCGCTGCGTTTTAGTTAGCGATGCCAAATTCTCTAATATCCCTTCAATATGTTCAAACTGTTGAAGAAGCTTGATTGCAGTCTTTTCCCCGATTCCCTTTACACCAGGATAATTATCGGATGGGTCTCCCATAAGAGCTTTCAAATCGACCATCTGGGTAGGTGAAATTCCTTTCCAAGCGAAGAACGATTCTTCATCATGAACCTCATAGTTTCCATATCCTTTTTTCAACAGAATAACTGAGACGGAAGGTTCCAATAGCTGCAGTAAATCTTGATCTCCTGTCAAGATTTGAATTTGGTAGTCTTCTTTATGCATTGCTGTAAGAGAGCCAATGCAATCATCTGCTTCAAAGTTCTCCAGTCCAATATTAGGAATGTCAAAAGCCTCTACAGCTTCTTTTACTAAATCAAATTGTGGCAATAATTCCACTGGAGCAGCCGGTCGATTCCCTTTATATTCTTGAAACATTTCCGTACGAAAAGTTTTTGAACCCATATCCCAACAAACTGTTAAATGGGACGGCTGGAATTTTTCCGCCGCCATTAGCATGTGCTTAAGGAACCCTTGTACAGCATTGGTTGGGACACCTTTCGAATTGAACATGAATTGCCCTGTCATGGCAGTTGAATAGAATGCACGGAATAACAGGGCCATACCATCTATTAACAAATAAGTAGATTTAGATTCTTTCAATTTAAATACCTCACTTTACAATTCCTTTGATACTGGATTTTCAGGATAGGAAACCCAGTCACTGTAACTGCCGATATAAACCTTCACCTTATTGAAGCCTGCTTCTTTCAAAGCTACAAAATTAGGAGAAGCCGTAACCCCTGAGCCACAATAAACGATGATTTCCTTATCGGCGTCTAGGTGCTTGAAGCGATTTTTTTGTTCGTCCGAAAGTAAAAACCTGCCTTCTGATAATCCATTCATCCAGAATTCATTGATGCTTCCGGGAATATGTCCAGCTATTCTATCAATCGGTTCCTCAATCCCTTTGTAACGCATCCCTTCCCTTGAATCAATCAGAGTGACATCTAAAGAATGTCCCTGACTGACTTTCTGGACCTCTTCATACGTGGCTAGGATTTCAGGATTTACCTTCAAAGGATAATTGCTACTTTTCCTTTGCTTACAATCTATTTCAATCGGCAAGTCCGCCTTTTTCCAATCTGTTAAACCACCATTTAAGATATAAACTTTCTCGTGTCCTACATATTTCATCATCCAATATAAACGAGATGCATATGGACCTGCACCATCATCATAAGCAACCACAGTATTCTTAGGAGATATTCCCCTTTGCTCGAGTTTTTCTTGAAAAACTTTTAAATCAGGAAGAGGATGACGGCCCCCATGGGACTGAACCGTACCAGATAAATCTTCCTCGAGATCAAAGAAAATTGCTCCAGGAATATGTTCCTTCCCAAAATGCTCCTTGCCGAATGTAGGATTTCCTAACTGGAAATGGCAATCTATTAAAATGACATCATCATTTGTTAGTTGATTCATTACCCACTCTTTATCAACAAAAATGCTCATAATCGGCCCCCTCTATCATACTTGCAATATCCGCCAAATTTCTTGGTCCAAGATGGACGCGGCATTCTCTCCTATAGGGAGTTGCTTTAATCCCTCTTCAAACCCATTCAGTTCTCTCTTTAAGAATGCATGGATACTTCGTATTGGAACTTTTTCAAAGTCTGAATTTTGCGTTTTACTATTTATAGTAAGTTTAAATTGCTCTAAAGCTTCACCATCTAATGGAATGCTTTCTAATAGTGTTGGAACCTGGAGACTTTTAATTATTTCACGATGATACAGCAGGTTTTTAAGCATAACATAACAACGAATGGCCTGAATACAGATTTTTATTTCCTTTAATTCAAGCTTTTCATTTGCCTCAAGTTTTTTCACATTCTTTACAAGCATTTGATAATAATGATAACCAAGTGCTTTCAAAGAAAAATGTTTTTCCATATTCTCTCGAAGAAAACAACCAATGCCTTCATCATACAAGACATTTTCTGTTGTCAGCCACTCGAACATTCCTGGATTGCTTTTAAGGTATAGATGAGATGCCTTATATATGTCCCATCCTTCGATTTCAAAGGGAGGACAAACTTGTTGAAGCACATCACTCGATTTCTTTAGTGAAAGATATTTCCTTTTATCTCGTTCAACATATATCCATTTTACGTCCAGATCTGAGGTAGAATTTGATAATCCATAAGCATGGCTACCTACGACTGCCACAAATAACACCTGTTTATTTTCCATTCGAGCTTTATCCTGAATCAAACCCATTACATTTTTTTGCAAGAAATCACTCCTACTAACCCAGTAGTTCCTTCATTTCTTTAACAAGGTTTTGATATTCTTCAATGTTATTTGAATTTAATAGTGTGTCATAATAGCCTTCGTAAATTTCCTCTATACTTTTACCAAAGTGTTGCATGATGTCCTGCATTTCCGATTCAACACTTGATCCATAGTATGCCTTTAACAAATCCCCTTGCTCATTGGTATATTCTTGCGTAGGAGATTTCAACCCCTCATGTAACGCATCCGCCATTTTTTGTTTTTCATTCTTCTCAAAGAAGCTTTTTGTGTTTTTGAAGAATGCAAGTTCCTTCCTATAATCTCTTGCATTCACATTTTTTAATGCAGCCTCAAAGTGTAAGGCATCGAGCTTTTTCGTATCTTTAAAGGAGATATTAATTCCTCCTCTAACTTTTTGAAGCTCCTGTAATAGAGCGGATTGCTTTTGCTGTAGAAGTTTTTGAGTATATAGCTCAATACGCAATGCAGTGGCTCTCATTTCTTGCGCGAGATCAAAGCCTAAGCTTTCCTTTAATTCCGAAAAAGAGGTTTGTAATGCTTGCTTCAAATCCCTGCCGTCATCCTTTATTACAGCTGGATTAAATGCCTCCTTAAAGAAATCATTGAATCTAAGGAATACCCTTTGACGTGCATAAAATAATAGCTCATCAACTTCCTTATGCATCCTTCCCAATTCAACTTCAGAATCAATTTCAGCAATGACACTTCTCATTTCTTCTAATTCTGCATTAAAAGTAAGTTTAGTCTGCTCTTTTTGCTCATGAGATTGTTTGGCAGTATTCAACATATCTTCAAGCATCAAAACAGCATTAGATACTGAATTCATCGCTGAAGAGATAGCAAGGTCTGTCAACTCATTAGAGATGAATCTATAAAATGCAGTCTCGAAATTAGACATCCCACTGTCTTTTAAAAACGTATGCTGGAACTTATCATCTCCCGACTTTTCCGCTATTGCCTCTTTACTGGAAATCGGATAAAGCCTAGGGAAACGAATACCAAAACCTTGTAATTGCTCTTCGATATAGGTTTTAACATCTACACATTCCTCTTCGGATTGTGCCAAGTCTACTGCATTTAATAGGAAAAACATTTTATCCATTGCAAAAGAATCCTTCACTCGGCCGAGCTGAATTAAGAATTCTCGGTCAGCTATTGAAAATGGATGATTGTAATAGGTCACAAACAATATGGCATCGGAATTTTTGATATATTCAAATGCTGCGTCCGTATGTCGAGCATTAATCGAATCAGCACCTGGTGTATCTACAAGTACCATTCCATTTCTAGTAAATTCACAATCCCAGTAAAGTTCAATCCAATCGACAAGACAAGACTTCGTTTCATTGGCTGCAAAATCCTGAAACTCAGCCATATCAACGATTTTTTCAGATCCGAATTGTCCTTTATATAATGGATAACCGGCTGCAAAAGCTTTAATGAAGGATAAATGTGCTTTTTCTCTTCCATCGCCTTTATCGGTATAACTAAAGTTTCTAGCAGAATGATATGCTTCTTCTAAATTCTTCGGAGACAATTTAAAGGCTTGCATCGCAATTTGGATATCTTCAAACAACATTTCTTCACTTTTCAATCGTACCTTTGCAGTTCCATGCTCTTGCCCATTTGTTGGAGGAACGATTTTATTAATGACAGCTGTTGTAGGATTTGGTGATACGGGTAATATACGCTCTCCAATCAATGCATTCGCAAAACTGGATTTACCGGCACTGAAAGCTCCAAATAAGGCAATGGTAAAGGTTTGATTTTCAAGTCTCTTCGATTTTTCTTGTAATTCTTTAGCAAGCTGAGTAAAACCTTTCACTGGTGTAAGGAACTTAGCCGCTTGATTCAGTTTTTTCGTTGTTATTTCAAGTTTATGTTTACCATTTTCCTGTGACTCATTTCCATCATTTAGAACATTAGTTGGTGTAACATCTAATGTTGTTTTGGAGATATTTTGATCTATTTCTTTCTCTTGATTTGAAATGATCCTCACTTGCTTTTCCTCTGTCGCCCACTTTTGCAATATTGATTCTGTGTCAAGAATATTAGGGGCATTTATGAGAGCTTGCTGAAGTTCTTTTGATTGTTCAGCTATGCGATTTTTTCCATCCTGCACCTTTTCACTTGCACAAACAAACTTTTCTATTTCGTTCATTCTAGCTGTAAAAAGAGACATTTGTTCTTCTAATGATTTATTTTGTTCTTTCTGAATCACTTCAAAAAATTTCATTGCCATTTGTCTTGCTTGTTTTTTCAATAAGTCTGCCACATCGTTACTAAATAGAAGGACATAATCGCCTGTAATGGTCGATTGTTCCTTGACCATATCTTTAATCTGTTGTTCTGGTAAGGAGATTGACATCTCTTGAATGGATTTTTCAAGATTAGGCAAATATAAATTCAATTTATTAATTGTAGACAAGCATAATTCCTTAACAGACCAGTCCAGCTGTGTTTGAATTCTTTCTTTTAGACTCTCAAACAGACTTCTCTCTCTTTCCAGTCGAACCTGTTCTGTCTTACCCTTTGAAAAAAGAAGGCCAACCTTAAAGTTTTTTTGTTGAGATTCAATAAACAAGCGAATTAATTCACGCGTTTCCGCCGGCATTAAGTACGCATTGTTTAGAGTTTTTACTAATTCCTCTTGAAATTGTTGCTCCAACTCCAAACGACTTGCATAAATTTCCTGTTTTGCTGAAGTTAACTTGGTTAACTCAGATACCATCAACGCCAACGATTCAGGGTCAATTTCATCCAAAATTTGAATTTCTTCAGAAAGTCGTTCTTCATTTTGGTCTTGAAGCCAAAGGATATGTTGTTCTACCAATCTTTCTGCAGATTTGTATATGGAATTCAGTGTAAACTCGTCACTCCAATTGACACTTTCAAACATAATTGATTTAACAGTTTGGATATCATTTTTAGGATGATCTAAATCCCTGACTGACGAATAGAAAATCCCATCAGGCTTTACATTCCATTCTGAAAATGCCTGTTCTACTGAATTCTGGAAAGCTTCAAAACTTAATTCCTTATTTTCATGTTTGTCAATTTGATTGACCACTAAGTAAAGTTTCTTCCCTGCATCTGTAAGTTCTTTCGTGAATAAAAAATTCACTTCAGATTGGACATGATTATAGTCCATTACATAAAAAATAATATCTGCTAAATGAAGTGCAGATTCTGTCGATACTCTATGGGCATCATCTGTAGAGTCGATACCTGGTGTATCCATGATCGAACACTGTGAAGGTAAAGGAAACATCGGTGAGGAGATATGAATCTCCTTGACTGCATCCCCGTCCTTACAATATTTCTTCACTTCTCTTAAATCATAGGGAGCAGGGAATAGGGCAGGTTCATCATGGAAATAAAATACTTTTGCATATTCTTCCCCACTCATTACTTTTACAAGGTTTGCACTTGTAGGTATTGGACTGGAAGGCAAAACTTGCTCCCCCAACAAGTAGTTAATCATGCTCGATTTTCCTGCAGAAAAATGACCACAAAGAGCAATGATGTGTTCCTTTGTTTTTGTCTTTTGTATTAATTGCTTCATTTTTTCCGCACTTTGCAAATCACCGTTCTTCTCAAATGTTTGAAAAATTGAAAATAGAGATTGAATCAAAGTGCTATGTTTCATAGTTGTTTTAATCATTTTTAGTTTTCCCCTTGCAATACAATATGCCTTCATTGTAATCGATTTTTGAGCAAAATAAAATGACCAGTCAAATAGCCTGGTCATAAGTAGTATTTTTTATATGATATCATTTTTTATTAATTATTGGAATTCGATGCGCCCTGAACATTGTTTAGAACGTGTTTCATTACAAGACTATATGTAGCGATTGTTGAAGCAATAAATAACCACACCATGTCATGCGCCGCCTTTGACATTTATTATAAGTGAGAATAATTTTCATGTTCAATTAGATATTATCAAAAACGATAATCATTTTCAATAGGTTTTTTGTCTTTTGATTTGGCTCATTTATTATAGATAGATGCTTTTAGACTATTAAGTTTGTCCGTTGATTGCAGCGAGAGGCACTTGCATTCCGCAGGGAGGGTGGGAGCCTCCTCGGCGTTGCCGCCTGTGGGGTCTCCCATTTCCCTCTGTTTACCGCAGGACATTGAATAAGCTTCCTCGATTAAACACCGCACGAAGAAAATGCGGATGCATTTTCGAGGAGCAAGTGCCCTTCGCTACAATCACTCAGATTGTTAAAGTTTAAAATTACTCTAAAAAAGCAACAAACCTTATGAAAACAGCCCTTGATTTAATCTAATCCAACTTCACTTTCCGAAATGATCATTGTAATCCGTTAAAGTTCTTAATGCCTGCTCTTCCAATGGTATTCTCACGTACATCATGATGGCATTAGCAATTGAAAAAAGGACGAATGTGAAGAATGCATTAAATAGTAAGGAAACTACGGCAATTTCCATTGCGACAATTGCATAATTTGGATGGCGTACATAGCGATATGGTCCCTTTTTTATTACATTGACATTTGGAATAACAATGATTTTGGTATTCCAGTGTCTACCTAAAGAATAGAGTGCCCACACTCGAATAAATTGTGCCAAAATAAAGATGATTAAGAGTAGTGGCCAACCTTTCGATGGGGATTTTTGTAGAATGGATACCTCAGTATACAAGGATATGAAAAATAGAGTATGCATCGCTATCATCCAAATATAATGCGTCTGACCAAATTCTACCCCACCATTTTTTTTCATCCATTTTTCATTGCTTTTAGCTATTCCTAGTTCGATTGCACGTTGTAAAAGGATGAATAATAAAAACCATTTAAACATGCTCCCACCTCACCAAAACTTGCTCAGAAGAAAATCCCGGCCCAAGAGCCGCCGCCAACCCGTATTCACCTTCAGATTTATTCATATGCATAAACCTTTCTAGTACATACAAAATGGTAGCGGACGACATATTTCCAAACTCCTTCAGAACGTCTGAAGATATTCTAAGCATTTCTTCTTTGAATCCCAGTGAATGCTGATAGGCATCCAGCACTTTTTTCCCGCCCGGATGTGCAATAAAATGAGAAATATCAGATAATGATAATCCGTTTTCTTTTAAGAATCCTTCCACGTTTGGTTTAAGCCATCCTTCAATAATCGATGGTATATCTTTTGAAAAAATGACGTACAATCCATTATCCTTCACCTCCCATCCCATCACCTCCAGAGAATCAGGCATAAGTGTAGAACTGCTCGCTAAAATTTGCGGGACATGTTTGGTTTTAGCATAATTTCTTGCCTCCGATTCATCCCCACAGACGAGTGCACAGGCAATCCCATCGGCAAATAATGAGGTACCGACTAAATTACTTTTAGAAATATCATCTTTTTGGAAGGTCAAACTGCACAATTCAATACAGAGAACAAGCACATTTTGTTTTGGGTAAGCTTTGCAATAGTCAAAAGCTCTTGCTAAACCCGAAGCTCCACCTGCACAGCCTAATCCCCATAAAGGGATCCGCTTGATATGTGATGAAAATGAGAGACGATTCATGATGCGTGCATCAATGGTTGGAGTGCTGATTCCAGTACTGGAAACAAAAATGAATGCATCTATTTGCTCTTGATGGTATGGATTTGTCAGAAAAAGAGGGTTAGATAGACATTCCTGAATTGCCTTCGTTCCAAATTCGCTTGCTATTTTTATGTACATTTCATTTTTTTCTTCAAATCCATGATGATCTCTAAACCATTCCAATGGCATTCCAAAGTATCTAGAATCCACCTGGCCATTCTCAAAAATCTTCATCAATCTAGTTATATCCTTGAATGAATTAGCAAACATTTCTTTGGCGAATTCCATTGCATTTGACTGGGAAACTTTATAAGGCAATTTTATCGAAGAAATACTTAGAATGGAGGGCATACAACTTCCACCTTTTACTATGATAAGGATATCTTATCCAATTCCATATTTTTGATTCTTTAGCTAAATAGGAAGGAAGTTGTGATTTATTTATCAATATATTAATAAAAAACCAAAATTTTATTATTTTCATAGACTTTATGCTCATATTTTTTGGTATTATTAGATGTAAGTCATCGTTTTGGAGGAAGTTCAAATGTCAATTAGTGCATCTATTACCAATGTATTGAATGGTACCATCGATTCCGTAAAATCTGTGATTCCCCTTCCTATTCAAATAGATAAACCAACACTGATTAAACAACCTTATAAACAGGTTTCACTAGGGGTCCTAATTGGCATGACCGGTGATGTAAGGGGAAGATTGATCATTGAAGGTAATGAAGAGGTAATTGGAAGAATTGGACAATCCATGTTTGGTATGCCTATTGAAGGTGAAATGCTGCAATCATTCGCAGGTGAATTAGGGAATATGCTAGCTGGAAACTTAGCAACAAGCATTGCACAAAAAGGGGTAGAAATGGACATTACCCCACCTACAGTGCTGCTGGGTGAAACAAAATTATTCGGTTTCGAAAAAGCTTTATGTTTACCACTATCATTTGAGGATATTGGAAAAATGAGTATTATACTTATGGTAGAGAATTAATAAGTAGACTTATTCATTTTATTAATAAAGATAGTAGAAAGTATAATACTCTCTACTATCTTTTATTATACTATTTCATTTCATTCATCTATTAAAAACCTTGAATCGTCATGCCTCCATCGACAAATAATGTCTGCCCTGTAATATAATTCGCAGCTCCAGAAGATAAGAAGACAGCGGGACCTACCAACTCGGAAAGTCTATTCCTCTTCCTGCCCCTGTTACTAATACCGTCTTTCCTTCTATCCTAAAACTTGGCAAAAACATATAATTCCTCCCTATCCATTTATTACTTCTATATAAACATGCATTCAAAATTCCTTAAAGCTTTTGGCATTAGAAGAACAAGAAAAAGGGAGACTCCAATTTCCAATACCCCTTCTATGGCCAATGCCAATGAGATAAGTGGCTATCTTTTTTGAGTCACCCTGTTCATTACTTATTATCTAATTTTGATGATTCTGGTTTTACAAAATGATTGTGTTTTTGTACTTGGATTTCAATTTGTTGAAATTCTGATTTTCCACATGCACTACAAATGTTTCCTGTGTCAGATAAAGTCTTACAAAATTTACAATAACGAGTATTCAATGTAACCATTCCCTTTACAAATATAATTGTAATATTATATTTATATGTTCAGAGAATGGTTAATGATGTTTTTATTTGAACATCAAAATACTATGATGCTTTTTGTTCGTAAATACCTACTGACTTCGTTTTAGAAAAAGAAGGAAGCACATTGAATACTAGATTCAAGAAAATCGCAGTCAAACTTCCCGCCACAATACCGTTATCCGTCAATATTTGAATGCTTTCAGGCATCTTATCAAATAATGTAGGGACGGCTGTAACTCCTAGTCCCATTCCTACTGAACATGCAATGATCAATAGATTTTCCTGCGAATTAAAGTTGACATTCCCAAGCATTTTAATGCCATATGCAATGACCATACCAAACATGGCAACCATTGCCCCACCCAAAACCGATGGTGGAATGACCGTTGTTAATGCCCCAATCTTAGGCACTAAACCGAAAACGATTAAGAACCCACCTGCCACATATATGACGTTTTTAGTTTTCACACCTGAAAGCTGTAATAAGCCTACATTTTGAGAATATGTCGTATATGGGAATGCGTTGAATATCCCACCAAGAAGAATAGCAAGCCCTTCTGCCCTATACCCTCTTGCAAGATCCTTTTCATCAAGTTTTTTATTGCAAATATCGCCTAATGCAAAATATACACCCGTTGATTCAACCAAACTGACTATAGCGACTAAAATCATTGTTAGGATTGCAGTCAATTCGAAGGTAGGAGTTCCAAAATAAAATGGTTTTACCATATGGAACCAACTAGCATCTCCAACTGCCGATAAGTCTACTTTTCCCATTGCAAACGCTACACCTGTCCCTGCTAATAAACCAAGTAATATTGAAATAGCTCGAACAAAGCCAGTAAAGAATTTATATAAGAAAATAATAAATAACAATGTTCCGAATCCTAATGCAATGTTCGTTCCTGATCCAAAATCAGGAGCTCCCACTCCTCCAGCTATATTATTGATAGCTACCGGTATTAGTGTGATCCCGATTATGGTAACAACTGATCCCGTCACAACAGGAGGGAAAAATTTTACTAGCTTACTAAAGTACTTGCCTATCATGATTACGAATAATCCAGAAACAATAATTGCACCGTAAATGGATGAAATACCATTTTGCATCCCAATAGAAATCATAGGACCAACTGCTGTAAAAGTACAACCTAATACTACTGGAAGCCCCACTCCAAAAAATTTATTTTTCCAAACTTGAAGGATAGTTGCTATACCACACATTAAAATATCAATGGATACAAGGTACGTAAGTTGCTCTCCAGTTAAACCAAGAGCACCACCCACTATTAATGGGACGATGACTGCACCTGCATACATAGCAAGAACATGTTGTAAGCCTAAAGAAGCAATTCTTAATGGTTGTTGTTTCATTATAGATGAACCTCCTGCAGGGAATCTAAAAATATTACACTATTATTTTCTAATGATGCGATTCTTGCTAATGATTCAACTTTTATCCCTCTGTCATTTAACAACTCTGCCCCATCTTGAAACGCTTTTTCTATAACGATCCCAATACCGACTGGAATTGCTCCTGCCTGCTCAACTAAGTTGATCAACCCTAATGCAGCTTGTCCATTTGCCAAAAAGTCATCCACAATTAATATTCTATCTCCTTCATTAATAAAGGAAGAAGAAATCGTAATTGTATTCTCCTCCTGTTTTGTAAATGAATAAACCTGTGCAGTCAATAAATCTTCAGTTAAAGTCAAAGACTTTCTTTTCCTAGCAAATATCATTGGGACTTTCAGCTCCAATGCGGTCATAAGGGCTGGACCAATCCCCGAAGATTCAATAGTAAGAACTTTTGTAATTTCCTCGTCTTTAAATCTACTAACAAACTCTTTCCCTATTTCACTCATCAATTCAGGATCCATTTGGTGATTTAAAAATGAATCAACTTTTAAAACGGTTGAAGATAAAACTCTTCCTTCTTGTATAATTTTGTCTTTTAGTAATTTCAATTAACTAACCTCCTAGACTTTAATCATTCAGAAGGGAGCATTTTTGCAAAATAAAAAGCCCAATCCTATTGCTGAATGAAAAAGAGTGCAGCAATAGAATTGAGCAAAGGAAATCCCGTTCAATATCTTCTATGCCCACTCATAGTCGGATCATTTAAGGTAATCCGGTAGAAACTTGCGGGCCATATTCCCGCTATTATATGAGGGTTTAATATTTAAAAACAACATTATTATAGCTCTATATCTTTCGGTTTGTAAAGCGATATCTTAACATTAAACAAATAAATTAAAATAACGTTCGTCTTTTAGTGGTATTTTACCTATTTAAAAGCCCCCCTTCAGAATAACTCCTTAAAAGACAACGCCATAGGTAAACACTAAATATAAAAAAACATTCAAACAAAGTGGTACATGACATCCATAACTCAGTTTAAAGCTGTAACACATAAAATTTATTTACCCATATGAATGGTTATTTTTTTAGGTTTTGGAATAGGTTTGGATTTTTCATTTCAAAGTTCTTATTAATTACCAATTTCATAATTGAAGATAGAAAACTTCACATTTATTTCACATCTTACAACCTTTAAGAGTGACATAAATCACTGTTGCATCAATTTTTTACTATTAAGATAGTAGATAAGAAACGAATGAACAATTTGTGAAGTAGGAAAAACCAACTAGAATTCCACAAATTGTTTTGTATGATGAATTTGTAATCATAACTTTTATCTCATGGAAGGGAGTGGAGAAAATGGCTCAGCCAGAATTAAAAAATAAGACTAAGACCCAAATTGAGGATCATTCTTCTCTGAAAGGCACATTAGCATCCGTTTTCATTTTAGGATTCTTCTTGGTTATTACATGGGTAAGTGTTTATTTCTTATTTTTAGACCGCTTATAAGAGATTGAGGAGGAAAAAGCCATGCATATGCATAAATTCGAAAAAATATGGCTCATTTTTGGGGTTGGAACTTTACTTGTATTCCTTTCTGTAATAGGAGTCAGCGCATTTTATATGGGAAATCAGCCGCCAAGCTGCTTGGCAACTATAGATCCAGAAAAAGTAGACACGACAGCTCCTTTCAATGAACCTGGACTTAAAAAAGTAGAAGGCAAGGAGTGGGACTATGAATTGGTATTTGTGGCATCAGCATTCAATTACAATCCAGGAAAAGTAGAAATACCAAAAGGTTCAAAGGTAAAAATCATGGCAACTACAAAAGATGTAATCCACGGATTCGAAGTAGCCGGAACCAATATTAACATGATGCTTGAGCCTGGGTTCATCTCAGAATATGTAGCAACTTTTGATAAATCAGGAGAATTTTTAATCCTTTGTAATGAATATTGTGGAGCAGGTCACCACATGATGAATTCAAGAATCGAGGTGGTTGAATAATGTTGAATCAAACTATTAACAAAGTGGATCCACGCGATGCGAAATTATCCATGGCCCATTTCTATGTAGCTTTCACTGCACTGGCATTAGGAGGCCTAGCAGGATTACTTCAAGTCCTTGTCCGTTCAGGGAAATGGCAACTTCCATTTGGAATTGGTTATTATCAGGTGTTAACAGTTCATGGTGTTTTACTAGGACTTGTTCTTACAACATTCTTTATTCTAGGTTTTCAATTTGCAGCAGTAAGCCGTACAGCTGGTGCCCTTTCGAATGGCGCACGTAAGACTGGATGGATAGGCTTTTGGTTAATGACTCTAGGTACTGCAATGGCTGCGACAATGATTTTATTAAATGAAGCTTCAGTGTTGTTCACCTTCTATGCACCACTTCAAGCTCACCCTATTTTCTACATCGGCCTGACATTAGTGGTCGTGGGAAGCTGGGTAGCAGGTAGCGCTATGATTTCAAATTACATCAAATGGCGCAGGAATAACCCTGGTAAAGTAAGTCCATTGTTAACGTTTATGGTAGTCGTAAATACGGTTCTTTGGATTGTTGCAACTATTGGTGTAGCTGCAACGGTTTTATTACAGATGTTACCTTGGTCTTTAGGATGGGTGGATACAATTGATGTATTAGTCAGCCGTACACTATTTTGGTATTTCGGCCATCCACTAGTTTATTTCTGGTTATTGCCTGCTTACATGTGTTGGTATGTAGTAATTCCAAAAATAATTGGCGGGAAAATTTTCTCTGACTCTTTATCAAGAATGTCTTTCATTCTATTCCTATTATTCTCGATTCCAGTTGGATTCCACCATCAGTTAATGGAGCCAGGTATTGATCCAGCATGGAAATTCTTACAGGTTATTTTAACTTTCTTGGTTGTCATCCCTTCTCTTATGACTGCATTCTCATTGTTCGGTACATTTGAAATGTACGGTCGTTCTAAAGGTGCAACTGGTCTATTTGGTTGGATTAAGAAGCTTCCATGGGGTGATGCACGCTTTGTAGTTCCTTTCATTGGAATGTTAGCCTTCATTCCTGCTGGAGCAGGTGGAATGGTCAATGCTTCCCACCAATTAAACCAAGTGGTACACAACACGATTTGGGTTACAGGTCACTTCCATTTAACATTAGCAACATCTGTAGTTCTTACTTTCTTCGGGATATCCTATTGGCTAGTCCCACATTTAACCGGCCGTGTATTAACTAAGCAAATGAACAAACTTGCAATCATTCAAGCTATTGTTTGGGCAGTCGGTATGTCTTTCATGTCAGGAGCCATGCATGCTGTAGGTTTACTAGGAGCACCTCGTCGTTCTTCATTCTCAACATATGGAGAAGCGGCACAGGCACACGATTGGATTCCGTATCAAATTGCTCAAGCTGTAGGTGGTTCAATCTTATTCATCGGTATCATATTAGTATTATACATTTTTGTGAATTTAGCCTTCTTCGCACCTAAAGGTGAACAAGAATTCCCTGTCGGTGAAGTTGCAGATCAAGCAGAAAAAACGCCAATGGTCTTCGAAAACTGGAAGCTATGGCTTGGAATTACTGTAGTACTTATTCTTTTTGCTTACACAATTCCATTCATTGATATGATCCAGAACGCCCCTCCAGGCTCTAAGGGCTATAAACTTTGGTAAATGAATAATAAGAGCTGCCTTATAGGAACGTCAGCAAAAAGTCGACACTTCCAATGCGTCGTAACTAAACAATGCTCTAATTAAAAACCATATACTTATTGATATTTAAAAAAGGAATGAATCCATTTAGGTTCATTCCTTTTTTGTCATTAACCATCATAATTTTGCACATCTTCTTTAACTTTACAAACTACTACTTTCCCAGGATACCTTTAATTTAGAAGGTATACTGAATATTGCTACTGCAGACAAAATAAGAATCGCACCAATCCATTGAAATATATCCAAACTTTCATTAAAAACAAATAAACCAACTCCCATGGCTGCAACAGGTTCGATGGTCGAAAGTAAGGAAGCTTTACTACTTTCCATCTTATTTAAACCGGCCGTATAAAATAGGTAAGCAGCAATTGTGGAAATGATGCAAAGTCCAAATATATGAAAGAATACATCGGAATGAAGAAACAAGCTTTTCTTTTCCCACAGTTTTGTAACTGGGATTAAGGCAATGGAAGCAAATATGAAAGTATAGGTGGTTACAGTGAAGGACGAATGCTTTTTTAATGCAAACTTCCCAAAAATACTATACATGGCATATCCTAGCCCTGCTCCTAGACCAATTAAATAACCTATTAATTGATTAGACTCCATTCCAGAGGAATCGATCCCTGTCACAAATCCGCAACCCACAACTGTCAATAAAACTAGTGCCAGTTTTTTTAGGGTCAATTTTTCATTCAAGAAAATGGACGACAATAACACTACAAAAATAGGCGCGGTATATAAAAGGATTACAGCTGTCGATATGGAAAGTTTATCCATACTATAAAAATAGCACCAATTAAAAAATACAATACTTAGAATTCCAGTTCCGATAAAAAAAGGAACGCTCCTCCAAGTAACTCTTAAGCTGTCCCTTTTTGAAAGTAAACCAAAAAATACTAAAATCAGGCTTGTACTGATTGCACGTATTGCGACGATTTCCATTGGTTCAAAACCGATTTCTTTTAATCCCTTTACGAAAATGCCAATCATCCCCCAAAAGATGGCGGCGACGATAACATAATAAACTGCATAATCTTTTTTTGACATTCCCTTGCTCCTTTAATGCAAAGGCTCTTTTCGTATATATTGTTGTTTTAGACTCTAAAGTTTGCCCGTTGCTTTCCGCTCCAGGCACTTGCTTTCCGCGGGGAGGGCGGGAGCCTCCTCGGCGTTCCGCCTGTGGGGTCTCCCACTTCCCTCTATTTCCCGCAGGAGTCAAGTGCCCTCCGCTACAATCAACTCAGACATGTATTTTTATATTGCAATAAAAAAGCAACAAACTTTACGAAAAAAGCCAATGCAAAAAACCTTATAACGTAATTTATGTCGTAAAGTTACGATCCTTTGTTCAAGTATAAAAGGGATGATAAAAAACTCATCCCTTATTAAACCTTATAGAGAATAGATCTTTGCATATTTTTCTTCTAAATACTCGATTAAGTAACTAGCGTTTAAACCTTCTTCTGTAATTTCATTCAATAGTTCAAATGGCTTTTTCATTTTACCATGTTTATGAATTTTTGATGATAACCACTCTTTAATCGGGGCGATATTTCCGCTTTCCAAAAGTTCATCATAGTTTGGAAGATCCTTCAACATGCTTTGCTTAAATTGTGCTGCATACATATAGCCTAGTGCGTAAGACGGGAAGTACCCAAAACTTCCTCCAGACCAATGAACATCTTGCAACACACCTTCAGCATCATTTGATGGAGTTACACCAAGATATTCTTCATATTTTTCGTTCCACACTTTTGGTAAATCATCTACTTGAAGATCACCATTAAAAAGTGCTTTTTCGATTTCATATCGAATCATAACGTGTAACGGATATGTTAATTCATCAGCTTCGATTCTAATCAATGATGGTTTTGATTCATTAATGGCACGGTAATAGTCATCTAATGATACCCCGAAGAATTGTTCTTCTGCATACTTGTTCAATAATCCGAAATTTTTCTTCCAAAAGCTAAAGTTCCGCCCAATGAAATTTTCAAAGAATAACGACTGTGATTCATGGATTCCCATAGAAGTACCGGAAGCAAGCAACGTTCCATTTAATTCAGGAGAAACGTTCTGTTCATAAATGGCATGGCCACATTCATGAATGGTACCAAATACGGCTGTACGAAAATCTGATTCATCATATTTTGTTGTAATACGAACATCACCTGTATTCAGTGTAATTTCGAAAGGATGCACGGTTTCATCAAGTCGTCCTGCTTCAAAATCATAACCAAGTTCTTCTAGAATCTCTAAACTTAAATCACGCTGATTCTGCTTAGAAAAATGCTTGAATAAGAAAGTAGTCTCTGGTTTATTTGGGCTTTCTGCAATCTTTTTAACTAAAGGTACAATTCTATCTCTTAACTCACTGAACACTTCGTCCAAGATTTCTACTGTCATTCCGGGTTCATACAGGTCTAACAAAGTATTGTATTTATTCCCTTCATATCCCCAGTAGGAAATGAATTTTCTGTTAAATTCGATTACTTTTTCAAGGTAAGGCTTGAACATCCCGAAGTCTGAAGCTGCTTTTGCCTCTTCCCATTTACTTTCAGATTTTGAAAGGAGAACGATGTATTCTTTAAATTCATCTGCTGGGATTTTTTTATTTTTATCGTATTCTTTTTTACATTCTTCTAATAGTTTAACTGTAATTTCTGAGAGTTCCTTTTCATCATCTTGTGTCAAGCGAGCGATGAAAGAGGCCATTTCCTGACTTGTAGACATAGCAAATACTTCTGAAGAAAGCATTCCAATTACTTCAGAACGTTGGTCAATGCCTTTTTTAGGAGCTCCAGTGCGCAAATCCCAGAATATAAGTGAAAGCGCCTCATTATATGCTGTCATCTTCTTAACATAATCTAAAAATTCTTGCTCAATTTTGTTTACAGTTGCAGTCATATGTATTTCCCCCTTTTGTCACAACCATTTTATCATATAAACTAACGGTATTTTCCATTAATTTAAAATTTTCTAATATAGATTCGTTTTTCTTGTTAGTATTCTCTTTGGAATTCATTATGAATATATAATACTTTCAAGCAATATTTCTAATAACAGAGTTTTGATATAGTTTCTTCACATCGGGCAAGTTCTAAACAAAATAAAGGAAGACTATAGGTTCCATGAACCTATAGTCTTCCTTTATAAATTTGGCTCTTTTTCTCATAGACTGTTGTTTTTAGATTATAAAGTTTGTCCGTTGATTGCAGCTCCAGGCACTTGCTTTCCGCGGGGAGGGATGGGAGCCTCCTCGGCGATAACGCCTGTGGGGTCTCCCACTTCCCTCTTTTTCCCGCTGGAGTCAAGTGCCCTCCGCTACAATCAACTCCGATCGTTAAAGTTAAATTTAACTAATAAAGCAACAAACTTACGAAAACAACCATAATATAATAATTTAATTTTATATTTTAGGTGTTACAGGTAAAACTTCCAACACTCGGTTCAAGACCTCTTCTTTGATGTCCGGTTCAATAAAAATGTGGATACTACCTGAATCTTCGCTTGTTCTTATTAATCTCCCTATACCCTGACGTAATCGCAATATCATATAAGGTAAGTCGACTTCATTAAACGAGTCAGAAGAAGCCTTCCTTTTTGCTTGGAATACAGGATCCTGCGGTGGGTATGGCAATGAATAGATTATGACATTTTTCAAGGATTCACCAGGAACATCCAGTCCTTCCCACAAGTGGTAGGTTAATAATACGGATTGGGGAGTTTCTTGGAATTTCTTCACTAGGGTACTGATTTCCTCATCACCTTCATAGTAGAATGGTACGGTTTGAGGAGTGGAACTTGCCATTTCTTTGAATTTCAATAAATCTTCTTTTGATGAAAAAAGAACAAGTGTACTACCATTATTTTCTTCAATGCTATTCAGAGTATATTGTAATTTTTTATCTAATTCTTCTTTTCCCAATTTAGATGTATGGATAGCCATTACCTCCTCATAGTCGAACGGGGAAGCAACGGAGAAGCTTAAGTATTCTTTAACTCCTAAGCTTTTGGCTATATACTCAAATGATCCATTTTCAGAAAGGGTTGCTGACGAGAAGATATACGGTACCTTCTTAGAAAATACTTGTTCTGAGAGAATATCATTTACAAGGCGAGGCATGATTACAATATTTCTCGTATCTTCTAATTGTTCAAACCAAGAAATTGCCTCTAAATTTGTAATAAATAGTGATAATGAATGTGAGATTTGATCTAAATATTCCTCACTTATTTTCAAATCATATTCATTGATTGTATATAGCTCAGCCTCAAAAACTAAGCTTTCTTGAAGCTGATCCATCATAGAATGAAGTTTAGCTGCAACTTTTCTTGCTTTTTCCATGTCAGTAATTTCATGACGGTCTGAACCTTTGACAGGAACGGATATTTGCGAAAGCAAGGAAAAGAATTCAACATTATAATCAACTAAATCTTCCATTTGATAAAGAGTCTCTTCACGTACATCATTTGCCATCAGATTTTCTAAGATGGTTGAAATTGTGTTTTCTGAAATTTTATAGGTCAAAGCTTTTTGCGCTGCAAATTCAAGAAGATGTCCTTCATCGAATACGACACAACTATAATCAGGTAAAAGTGGCAATTGCCCTTCCCTTTTTCTAGACTCCTTTGTCCATACATGTTCCATAAAGAAATCATGTGAACAAATAATTAGATCCATTGATTTACGGTAAAAATCCCTGGAAAGAGTTTGACCACAACGATGACGCTTATCACAACTTACACAATTTTGTAATTGATCCCAACCAACATGGGACCAGTCTTCATCGTTCAAATATGAATACTGTTTTCTGTCTCCATAGACTTCATAGGATACCATCGAACCTGTATCATGGACAAATGGAGGAAGTTCATCGTAAACTTGGTCGATATTATCGGAAATTCCAATATCAATCGCACGATCTAATTTCTTCAAACATAAATATTGATCTCTTGCTTTAGCCATACGAACGTCAATTTCAAGTCCTAAAGCTTTTTTGATTTTGGCAATATCGCCTTCCTCTTTTACAAGCTGCTCAATCAATGTTTCATCTGCACATGAGATGATAGCAGGCTTATTCATATACCTTGCATAGCAAATTGCATATAAAAGGTACACAAGGGTCTTTCCTGTTCCTACCCCAGCTTCTGCAAAAATGACTTGTTTATCTTTAACAGCTTTCTCCATTTGGAAAGCCATATATACTTGTTCGTCCCTCAGTTCAAAGCCCTTATCAGGAAGAATATCGTAGAATACATCTCCAATCCACTCTGAAAATTTATCATAGAAGGAATCAGTTTTTGAAACGGTAAATGGTAAGGTTTTTAACATATATTATTCTTCCTTTCTAAAACACCAATGGAAAATTTCTAAGAGTAAGATAAGTGGGATCCTACATTGATCGACTGAGACACCACTTCTGTATGTCTTGTTATAAACTAAAAGTCCTTGGTGATTCACCTAAAGACTGAACTGATTTTTATTTCTTCGATACACATGAACTTTTATTTTCTCAAATTTAGGGATGATTTTCAACTATAATCATATGTATCCGTTTAAATTTAACCAAAACAAAAAGTGGCTGGTCATTAAAACCAGACACTTAAGCTGTTTAAATAATTCTATTGAATCTCTCATTCCTTATCACTCAATAAAATCCTTTTGCAGGTAATATGAAAGTGCTTCAGAAAGGTTTTTTTCTGCTTTCACAATTTCTCCCCACTCTATCTCCGAATCTCTACCACTTTCTCTTATTTCATTAAAAGTAGAATGGATTGCCTTAGTAATGAGGTTGAAATCAAGAGAATTCCCATACATTTTCTACAACCCCTTTTTCGCAAAGATACATTTAGTATATTCACATAAGGGGATCTTCATTCATTTTTTTCATTACTCAATTCTAGGAGGGCGTTTACCCCAATATTGGTAATAATCCGTTTTAATAAAGCCGTTGAATAGTTTCCTTTTTTTCGTCGCTTGTCTTCCGTAGAGGTGTTCAAAGTTTTCATCTGAAGTAAGGATGTAAATGGACCATGTATCTAGTTTTGCATATACTTGTCCTAAATCTCTGTACAATTGTTCAACAACGTCTTTTTCACCAATACGCTCTCCATACGGAGGATTGCCAACAATGACTCCATATTCCTTCTTTGTGGTGAAGTCTTTAGCTTGCATTTGTTTAAAATTAATTATATCTGCAAAGCCTGCCTCGAAACTATTTGCTTTAGCCATTTCAACCATCCGATGATCGATATCAAATCCTGATATATCGATGGGTTGATCATATTTAGCGACATCTTCTGCTTCGATTCTAATATCTTCCCAAACTTCTGTAGGAATCCATGGCCATGTTTCAGATATAAATTCTCGATTAAAGCCCGGTGCGATGTTCTGACCAATCATTGCAGCTTCAATAGGAATCGTGCCAGAACCGCAAAATGGATCGACGAAAGGTTTATCAGGATTCCAATTCGTTAATTGAATTAATGCAGCAGCTAATGTCTCTTTTAAAGGTGCTTCTCCTTGTTCAGCTCTATATCCCCGCTTATGCAAACCCGCTCCCGATGTATCTAAAGTAAGAGTGACTACATCCTTTAATATGGCTACTTCAATTTTAAATAAAGGTCCATTTTCTTCAAACCATGATGTACGGCTATAGGCTCTTTTTAAACGTTCAACAATGGCTTTTTTTACAATAGCCTGACAATCAGAAACACTAAATAATTTTGATTTCAGAGACTTCCCTGACACAGGAAATTCCGCATTTTCTGGAAGATAATGCTCCCAAGGAATCGCCTTTGTTTTCTCAAACAACTCATCAAACGTGTAAGCTTTGAATTCCCCAACTTTGATTTTGATTCGATCTGCAGTTCTCAGCCACATATTGGCCTTGGCGATTGCTTTTACATCGCCAGAAAATAAAACTTTCCCATTATCGACCGTACACTCATATCCAAGGTCCCTTACCTCTTTTGCTACGATGGATTCTAACCCCATAGCAGCTGTAGCAATCAGTTCAAACTTTCTCATGCTTCCACCACTCTTATTAGATTAAATTTTTCATAGTCCCATAATTCCATAAAATCCAGCAACCTGGAATATGGAAGGGGCTCTGTTATGTAATACCCTTGTACATAATCACTATTTTCTTGTTGCAAAAATTTGTACTGATGTTTCCCTTCCACCCCTTCAGCAACCACTTCGAGATGAAGGCGTTGGGCCATTGTGATTATCGCCTTTACGATAGATGCATCGTCATTATAAACATGAAGATTTTTGATAAAGCTCTGATCAATCTTTAAACTATCTATTGGAAATCTATGTAAATAACTAAGAGATGAATATCCTGTACCGAAATCATCAACAGATAATTTTACACCTAGAGCCTTCAATTTTACAAGTTTATTAATGGTTTCGGGTGCATTTGGCATTATGATACTTTCAGTAAGTTCCAATTCTAAGCATTGCGGCACAAAATTCGTGTTCTGGATAATAGAGCTGACCCTCTGAACGAAATCCACCTGATTGAAATACAACCCAGAGATATTGACCGCAATTTTCAAATTGGGGAAGCCTGCTAAATGAAGCTTTTTACCATCTTCACATGCTTTTGTTAAAACCCAATCACTAATCGGGATTATTTGACCAGTTTCTTCTGCAATTGGTATGAATTCTGCAGGAGAAATATTGCCTAATTCTCTTTGGTTCCAACGCAACAGTGCTTCAACAGCGACAATAGTTCCTGTCCTGGTTTCGACTTGAGGATGATAGCTTAACGAAAACTCTTTATGGACTAATGCTTTTCGCATAAGATTCTGGATCTTCATCTGCCTAGTTTCATTTTCTTGATGTAAGTCGTTATGATATAAGGAAAAATTATTTTTCCCATTCGCTTTAGCCTGATACATAGCCCTGTCAGCATTCTTTAATAAAGTCTCTAAATCGTCACCATCATAAGGAAATAATGATACACCAATACTTGTCGAAATATATACCTCATGATCATGTAAAAGAAATGGTGAGTTTAGTGCTTTGATAATGTCGTCTGAAACTGCCACTGCTTCTTTAGCATGTTTTATATTCGATAAAACAATGACAAATTCATCTCCACCAAGCCTTGCAATAATATCTTTATTTTTTAAGAGGCTTTTTAAACGTGCAGATACCTTTTTCAACAATAAATCTCCATAGCTGTGACCCAGAGTATCGTTGACTTGCTTAAATCGGTCTAAATCTAAGAAAAGCACGGCTAGTATCTGATTATATTTTTTGGAAGTTATCAACAAACGTTCTAAGCTCTTATTCAATAAATAACGATTGGCGGCACCAGTCAAAGCATCATAATGAGCCAATTTCCTTAATTGCTCTTCTGTGTGCTTTCGGTCACTTAAATCCGAAAAAACCGCAACAAAATGAGAGGTTTTTCCTGAATCCTCATTTATTTTAATAATGGAAATCCACTCTGGAAACACTTCGCCATTTTTCCTTTTATTCCATATTTCTCCTTTCCATATCCCCTTTTCATTAATCTCTCTCCACATTTCCAAATAAAACTGTTCATTATGTAAACCGGATTGAAGTAAACTTGGATTTTTACCTAATACTTCTTCCTCAGAATATCCTGTTACGATTTGGAATGCTGGATTTACAGTTAGTATTCTCCCTTTCGCGTCCGTAATCAGGACCCCTTCACTTGTGTTTTCAAAGATTTTATTAGTCAACTGAAGATTTACTGTTTTTTTCTTTATCTCCGTTATATCCTTCATAAATACTAAATAGTAACCGTTTGATTCTTTCCATTTAGTTCCTTGGACTTTGATTCGGGTCATACAATACGAACCCATTTTTGTGTTCGTATTAAATTCTCCAGTCCCATTAGATAAAATCTTAGCCTTCTGCCAAAAAGATGCGAATTCGGTTTTAGAGATAAATAAAAAAGATAATGTTTTCCCTGTAAGTTCAGACATTGTGAAACCGGTAACCTTTTCTATAGATCGGTTCGTTAAAAAAATTTCACCTATATCGTCAACTAACAATACCGCATCGTCCATCGTTTCAAAAACTAAGTTAGCCAAATTGTCTTTTAGCTCATGATCCATATTCATATTTGTTTTGGCCACTTTTTCTCCTCCATTTTATGTATAGGAAAAATGGTATTTACATTATATATATAATGATAAATTATTAAACTCTGTATTTTACAGTAATTTATGACAGATAATCGAAAACCATATTAGAAAACTTGGCTAGCGCCAAGCCTAGCTGCTTTCGATTGCCTAGTTGCACTTATACTTTAATCCTAAAATTGTCCACGACGTCGCCTTACTTCATTGCTACGAATTTATACTTTCTTAAAGTACTAAAAGCTCTCCTCTGTGAGGAGAGCTTCTACATATTCAATAAAGATTATGGATGATAACGTTCTGTAAGCCATGTTTTGTTCCTTAGTACTGCAATCGACAAAATGTCTCGTACAAAGGTGGTAATCATCTATCTACAGGCTAAAGCCTGTCCTTATCTCCGTTCAATTCCGGAAGAAAAGGTGCCCCTACCATAATTTGGGTTTCTCGCTCGTGGGGTTTACCGCGTTCCACCCTTCCCATTTCTGGGAAGGCTCCGTCACTGTGGCACTTTTATAGGTATTCATGCCATATCACAAGGACTTAGGCATTTTCCCGGCCGTCAACCAGCTTCCTGGTTGCCCTGGCTTATTGTTTCGCCAGGCACGAACACTACGCGCATCGCAGCGCGTGCGAGCATGGACTTTCCTCTACAGAATAATATTCTGCAGCGATTACCCGAACGTCATTCACATAACAAAATTCATTATAGTCTTTTTACAGGCCTTTAGCAATGGAAAATCTATACAAATCGATCACTCGTACAATTTACTTCCAAAAACATGTTTTTCTAGATTGGATAATCGTTTTAGTATATCAAAGTTAGTTGTACCAGGAGCTGCAGATGGTTGTTGGACACTTGATCTTCTTGTAGTTTCTTCAGATAACCTTTTCAATCTCATATTTTCTTGTCTTAAATCTTCAATTTCCTGATGGAAAAGCTCATAGTCTTTAATAATCAAATCAAGGAATTGATCCACATCTTCTTGTTTATACCCCCGCATTGCGGTTTTGAATTCTTTTTCAAGAATATCTTTAGCAGTTAATTTTACTTTATCGGATAGCATTTAGCACACCTCGAACTTTCGCCATTTATCAACTTTAAGTTTTATTTTTTCAAAATCATGGGTTTTTGTCAATTTATCTTTATACGTAAATCATAACTTTTAAATTCCGCTACTTAAGTACCTAGTCATAATGGGTATCAAATGATTCAGCTTGCTGTTGTAAATCATAAAAAGTGATTTGGTAAATTGGGTAATCCTTTTTCTCATTATGTTTTTTTGCATCATCATACGTATAACGGGGAGATCCGGGTCTTTCGTCATCATACACAATCAGCAACGCATCACTTTTATTCAATAAAAAATGATTTTTCATCCGCAACTGCATAGGATTTTCGTATGGTTTTTTTGATATTGAATCGACAAAATTAGCTTTGTTAAGGATTGAATGGTAATATTCTTTATTTTGTTCATTCCATTTTTCTTCTTGATGGAAGTGTGGAGTCAACACTGCTAATTGGAGCTGGGGGTACTGCTTCCTTAAGGCTAAAACTTCCTCAGCTGCCCAAAGTTCAACTCCAAGTTGACCACTGACTAATACCCATTCCAGTCCGTCTTCGATTAAAGCTATTAAAGTATGACGGATCGCTTTTTTTATATAGTGTACACCTTCATGATTGTTTTTAAAAATACCCAATTCAAATGCTTTGTAACCCGTTAAATAAAGAACTTTTATCAAAAATAGAGGCCCCCTAATTGTTCCTGGGACACACATCTTCTCCAAATCATACCATATGTAAATAAAACAAGGGCTAAAAAATCAGCCCCTGTATAATTTATTAACGCCAGAACCCGAACCCTGGCCTTGGTGGACATGGTGGTGGACATGGTGGTGGGCATGGACCCAGTGGTGATACCTGAGGTGGCAAACCAGGACATTTCAAATGTTGACTAAAGCATTGATTCACAACTGATTGTGTCTGCGGGAAATAATGTTGGTGTTGATATATAGTGTTATTAACGGTTGTTGTATGTGTTGGGTGTACGTGAGGAACAATGTTTTTAACGACATTCTGTTGTACCACATTTTGAGTCGGATGGACTACAGTTGGTAAAACTTGAGTTGGAACAGGTCCTATTCCAGCAGGGCTTACTTGACTCGGATAAGGTCCAGGTCCCATCCCAGCAGGACTAACTTGAGTTGGATAAGGTCCCATCCCAGCAGGGCTTACTTGACCAGGCATAGGTCCCATTCCTGCAGGACTTACTTGAGTTGGATATGGCATAGGCATTGCCTTTGGACAATTTCCACCCATCATACCACCTACATTCGTTGGAACTCCTTTTGGCTTATACATATTTTCCATTAGAGTTTCCCCTTTCTTCATAGTTTGATTTGTCTTACATTATCAGACTATGAGTTGGACAACCCAACCGTACTGGATATATGACCCAATTTATAATAAAAAAGTATAGAAACTTTCTTTCATCGTAGAGAATAATACAACAGTTAAACAAAGAACGACAAAAAATAAAAACATAATTGTTTTATACATAATAAAAAGACCCCGCTTTTAGTAAATTCCATGTTTCTTAAATGATTTACCGCTAAGCCAGATTAGAAACTTGGTAAGAACCTACTCCGGAACCTTGCTTTGCAAAAATTTTACTATCTTCCTACATTCGACTCATGAATAAGCAACTAAATGTAGTTCAGTGACAGATAAACTTTCTGATAGTTGGTAAAATTAAAGAAACATCACACAATTCCTCATTTTACATACTCCGGCATACATCGACAATAATTATTTAAGAAAAAAAATGAAATCTACAAAAATAAGCGAAAGGTCCTGTGTTTTTCCCAACATTTAGCTACTTTTTTTTATTTAATCTTCCTAAACGGATTGTTAATTCATTCAAATATTTCATCCGCTTGCTTTCCGGAAAAACCTTAGTATTTCTTACTATGTTTACAGCTTCCATTGTATAATGTTCAGCTTTACCTATATTTTTCTCCTTATGTTCGTACCATTTCGCCAATTCTATTAACGATTGAATCTTTTCTTGGTCAAAGCTAGTTTCAACGATCTCTTTCCAAAGCGATATGGCTTTATCCATTTTACCCATTTTTTTATTGTACATGGACAATGAGAATTTTGCTGATGTCGTTTTTTCATGATCATGTTCAATCATTGTTTCATATGCAATTTTTGCTGCATTACTTTCCCCAACATAAGAGAGCCAATTAGCTATTTCTAAGGCTTCGTCTCGATTACCCTTTTTGTCGTGCTCTAAAATTAATTGAGACAAATGTATATATAAAGTAATAAGGGATAGAACATCCCACTCATTATGCTTCAGAATCCCAAAAAGTCCTTCAGGGTCTTGCCTATCAATGAAATCGAAATAAATTAAAGGGGCCAAATAGCCAGGCAAATCATCTACCCTTTCAATTTGAAGTAATTCTTTCTCAACACTCGCTAACTTGACTTTCTCCAGCTTACCTTTCCAAAACCTTCTAGAAGCATGGTATAAATCAAAATGACCGAATGCCGGTAGTTTAGGTACATGTTCTTTTATTAAAGTATGCTGTGTCTTGACTTGTGGCCAATCAAAAGCTTTTCCGTTGTACGTTACTAAGCTATGATAATCCACACTTTCCAGGAAGCTTGTGTAAAAGGCCACTTCATTCCCTGGCTTAGGAAGTATATGTTGTTTGACTACGACTTCTCCATTCTTAATAAATGCATAGCCTAATAAAAATATTGATGTGCCAGCACCGCCTCCAAGGCCTGTGGTTTCGGTATCAAAAAAAAAACAATTGACTGTGATTTATACCATTAGTGGATAAAGGATGTTGCAGTTTGTTGTCATTCCATTTGGTTACTACCTTTTCCAATTCTTCAAATGAATACAGACCATGTTTGTAGGTAATTGGATATCGTTTTTCCCTTATTAAACAGTACTGATCGTCATTCCAATAAACTGAAGTATGATTTTCCTTCCATTTTGACAGAAAAGGGATTTCAACTGGACTGTTATAAGTAAAATCCATGGCGATGTCAGCTACCTTTGATATAGAAGAATTATCGGCATTAACCGAAAGATGCGCTTTCATTCGATTTAATTTATTCTTTAAAGACAATGAGTCCACGTCCCTTCTATCTAGTATTTTAATTTAGATAGGTCTAATGATTTTCTGTCTTCAGATAATAGGAATGATTGTAACAATCTGATACTATCTTTCTTAGTTGTTGCCGCACTACTATCCGTACCAATACAAGAAGGACAGCCAGATTCACAAGGGCAGTACTTAATCAAATTAAGTGTTTTTTGTAAAATTTCCTCATTGTTTTCGAATACCTTTTCACTTAAGCCGATCCCACCAGGATAACGATCATAGACGAAAATGGAAGGTAATTCGTTATGAGAGGCTTTTACCTGTGGATAAACGTGAATATCATGAGGGTCACACATTACCGACAAAGCTATGATATAGTTCAATGCATTCGAAGTACCTATTAAGCCTTCCTCTAATCTAGAATCTTCCCATTTTGGTATTGACATTAAGGAAAAGATGGTTGAGGATGTATGCAGTTCTTCTTCTGGCAAAGTAATCGGTCCAGAACCAATATTTTCATGAGTTTCAAACTTGATTTTTTTAAAAATTGTAGCCATGGCTCTCACTGAAACATCGCCATAGGAAATAAGCGATTGGTTCACTTCTTTTTCTTTGTCAATTTCCAAGACGGACAAGGAAACAGCTAGGTTGGCATCTGTATAATAGTCCACATTCACTTCGCGGACATATGCTTTTTTTTCATCCCAATCCAAGTATTCTACTTGAAATTGAGTCCCTTGATGTAAATAAATCGCTTCATCATGAAGCAAAGTCATGGCACTAAATCGATCCATTTCTCCAATCACCTTGTTTTTGGGTGCTTCGGTTTGATCAATGATAACGACGTTTTCCTGTGAAGCAGAACGAAGACTCACATTGTGTGCGGGAAATGCATCATTCATCCAATACCATTTATTACCGTTCTGAAGGAGCACTCTTTCTTCAACTAAAAACTCAAGGATGTCTTCAATATCCATCCCACCAAAGTATTCATCTTGCCCAAAAGGAAGTTCATATGCCGCACATTTGATATGATCTACGAGTATAACAAGATTATCAGGATTGATCCGTGCCGATTCTGGATTACTTTTGAAGAAATAGTCAGGGTTTTGGATGATATATTGGTCTAAAGCATTGGAGCTACCGACTAAGACGATTAGAGCTTCACCATGTCTTCTTCCAGCCCGTCCTGCTTGTTGCCAGGCACTAGCTATGGATCCAGGGTAACCTGTCATAATACAAACCTGCAATTGTCCAATATCTACCCCTAATTCAAGAGCATTCGTACTTACAACTCCGTATATGCTTCCTTCACGTAAACCTTTTTCAATCTCCCTCCGTTGTTTAGGTAGGTAGCCGCCTCTATAACCCCTAATTGACTTTGGCCCAAGTTCATTTGCAACCAAACCTTGTAGATAAGTCAAAAGAATTTCAACCCGAACCCGACTTCTAGCAAAAATAATCGTCTGAATCCTATTTCTTAAGAATTCCATAGCCAGAGTCTTTGCTTCCAAAACTGCGCTTCTTCGAATATTCAATGGTTTGTTTACGACTGGAGGGTTATAAAATACAAAGTGTTTTTTTCCTCTTGGAGCACCATTATTATCAATGAGAGTTACTTCAGTTTCAGTAATTTGCTCTGCCAGTTCTTTAGGGTTAGCTATAGTAGCGGATGTACAAATAAAAACTGGATTACTACCATAAAATTTGCAAATACGCTTTAAACGTCGAATCACATTTGCTGTATGGCTACCAAAAACACCCCGGTATATATGCAGTTCATCGATCACCACATATTTCAGATTTTCAAAAAGCGAAACCCATTTAGTATGGTGTGGCAATATTCCTGAGTGAAGCATGTCTGGATTTGTTATGACAATATGGCCTGCTTTGCGAATTTTTTGCCTAATGTTAGAGGGGGTATCCCCATCATATGTATAACTATTAATCTCAGCTTCCATCCCATCTATCATTTCATGCAATTCACTTTTTTGGTCATAACTCAAGGCTTTCGTAGGAAAGATGTAAAGCGCCCTTGAACGTGTATCATTTAATATGCTTTGAAGAACAGGTAGATTGTAGCAAAGAGTCTTTCCTGAAGCCGTGGGTGTAACAGCTACGATACTTTTCCCGACATTGGCCGTATTAAATGCAGAAGCTTGATGCGTATATAACTCATTAATCCCTCTTTTGCTAAGGGCATCCTTTAGTTTGTAGTGCATCCATTCAGGAAAAGGCTCAGTACGTGCAGCTTTCTCTTCCATCGTGTGCCAATGGACAATAGACTCTTTAAAATCAGGGTGTGATTTAAGATTCTCTATCATCTGTGACAAGTCTTTTTTTACTCTCATTTCGTCTCACCTCATTACTCCTATTGTAGCGAATGAACGTTCGGATAAAAAGAGGAATTACTGGAATTTCTGGATAAATGTCATTCATTCTTTGAAAATATTGGCTTCCACTCCAATCAACTAATACCAAAGCAACAATGGGATTAATCATGGCTTTAAAAGAAAAAAGAGACTCTTAATAGAGTCTCACAGATTGTCGACAAATGGTATCGAGGGTACGCTTTCTCGATACCATTTGTCATTTTTGATATATGTATTGTAGAAGAAAAGGTTGATTTCCGCTCCAGGCGCTTGCTTTCCGGGGGACGTTCGCCGAGCCTCCTCGTCGCTACTGCTCCTGCGGGGTCTCGTCTGTAACGCTAATCCCCCAGGAGTCAAGCGCCTTCCGCTCCAATCAAACCGTGTCCTTGAAAAATCAACTTAAGGCTTTTTCCCATGTTCTTCTCCAACCAAATTCAGTTCTATTTGAAGCTTATTTTCATACGCTCGTGTTTCTCTTCAAACGATTTTCTAATCAAATTTTTGTTTATGCGCGCTCGCCTTTGACGTGTTTGGAATCATATGATCTGAATGTAGAAGCCTATGATCCATAATCTATTTTAAAATATGGTAGAAAATTTGTTCGAATACATCGGAGTCTTGATAACGACGCTCATAATTTTTACGTGCTTTGGTATGAATGATTTTTAGTCTTGATCGTGTTTTACCTCAAAATTATGTACGATCATCGTTGATTGGAGCGGAGGGCGACGACTCCTGCGGGAAAAGCGTGAAACTTGAGACCCCGCACGAGCGTAGCGAAGGAGGAGGCTCAAGCCACGCCCGCGGAAAGCGTTCGCCCTTCGCTGCAATCAACTTCTCTAGTTCTTAGCAACTTCTTTCATTGGAAAAGAAAAAAGACTGTAGACAAACTCGAAAATCTTCGTGTTTGTCTACAGTCTGAGAGACTCTTTTTAGAGTCTCAGTGTTTACCTTAATATCAATAGGCTCTTTTCACATTAATTGTAAAACAGCCTATCATAAAGATAACATTGCTTCCATATCTTCGTGAGCGTTACCAATCAGCTTGAGGTTGAAATTCTCCTGTAATACATTTAATACACCTTCAGAAATAAATTCAGGTGGTTTTGGCCCAATTCGAATATCCTGGATCCCTAAGCTGAATAATCCCAATAAAATAGCTACAGCCTTTTGTTCAAACCAAGAAAGAACGATGCTCACTGGCAATTCATTGACTGTGCAACCAAACGCATCTGCTAGTGCGGCTGCTATTTTAATTGTTGAAATTGAATTGTTACATTGACCGAGGTCAATATATCTTGAGATATTCGTGCCTGGGACAACCCCATATTCTACATCGTTGAATCGATATTTACCGCATGATGTTGTCAAAATGACTGCCTCTGGAGGCAAACTTGTTGCTAATTCCCGATAATACTCCCCGCCTTTCCCAGGTGCATCACAACCAGCAATCACGAAGAAGCGCTTAATTTTACCTGCCTTTACTGCATCTATGACTTCAGGGGCAATCCCTAATACAGTATTATGGTGAAACCCAGTTAGTAAAGTCTCATCAGACTCTATCATTGCTTCAGGAAGATCCAATGCTTTAGTAATTAATGGAGAGAAATCATCATTTTCGATTTTAGCAACGCCTTCTAGACCCGCTACCTCATATGTGAAGAATCGATCACTGTAAGTTCCCTTGATAGGCATGACACAATTAGTCGTTGCCAAGATAGCGCCTGGAAACTTTTCAAAAAGGCGACGTTGATCAAACCAAGCTTTACCGATATTTCCTTTTAAATGAGGATATTTTTTCAAGGCAGGGTATCCGTGAGCTGGTAACATCTCAGAATGAGTATAAATGTTTATACCTTTTCCTTCTGTTTGCTTCAACAATTGCTCTAAGGCAAAGAGATTGTGTCCAGTAACCACAATGCATTTCCCTTCAATTTTGTTTTGCGATACACGAATTGGTTCAGGTACACCAAGACGTTCTGTATGGGCATGATCAAGCAACTCCATCACCCGTAATGCAGATGTACCGACTTTCATAGCCATATCAATATGCTCTTGAACATTAAAATTCGAGTTAGTCAATGTCATATATAATGCTTCATGAGTGACTTTATCTACAAAATGGTCGGTATAACCTAATTGTGATGCATGATTTCTATAAGCTGCTATTCCCTTTAATGCAAAAATCATCGTATCCTGCAAACTGGCAATGGTCTCATCTTTACCACAAACCCCAATAACTTTACAGCCCCCTGTTGGCGTTTGTTCACATTGATGACAAAACATACAATCCCCTCGCTTTCCTTTGATAAGTTCAGCTTACAAGATACTCTCGAAGATTTATGTGATGTTCCTCACATTTTTTGAAAGTTCACGAATCGTCCATAAATGTAAATAAATTCTGCTCCCACATAAAGATGAAGTATTGAATGTAACCATCACTCTCAATTATGCATACAATTTTATTAGACCTTTTCAGGCATTTGCCTATTTTTCAGAAAGGAGTTACTAGAATGACGCAAAAAAACGATGAACAAAAGGGTATTGTAAAACGAGAGAAGAAAGACATTTTTTCGGAGTGGATGAATACTATAGACGATCTTTTTGGAGAAAAACCAATCAATGGAATTTTACAATCAATGGATTCATTCTTTACCAATGCTTCCTTGTCAAGAGGGCTCGCCATTAAACTTGAAGAAAATCAAAATGATTATGTAATATCTGTAGAATTACCTGGTGTGAAAAAAAATCAAATTGAGATTGAGTGCTTTAATCAATCCTTATCTATAACTGTAAATCAGAAAGAATTAATTCAAGAAAAAAATGTAGATAAAGGAACTTTATTTAGTAAATCTTCTTCTCAAACACTTTCAAGAGCCATCTCCTTCCCTAAACCAATTGTAGCTAGCAAAATAACAGCAAATCATGAAGATGGCATTCTAAAAATATCTATACCTAAACAAAGAGGCACTGTAATTGATTTATAAAACTAAGTTGTAAATTGTAGAATTACTCATGATTTCCGAGTTACATTTGATAAAACCAAATAGGATGTCTGTAATGACTCTGCTAAAGGTCATCCTAGACATCCTATTTTTATTGGCTGTTTTCTTAAGGTTTGTTGCATTTTAAGTGAATTTAACTTTATATATCTGAGTTGATTGTAGCGGAGGGCACTTGAATCCTCGAAAATGCATTCGCATTTCCTATGCGGTGTTCATTCGAGCAAGCTTATTCAATGTCCTGCGGGAAAAAGAGGGAATTGGGAGACCCCACAGGCGGTAAAGCCGAGGAGGCTCCCATCCCTCCCCGCTTAAAAGCAAGTGCCTGGAGCGCAAATCAACGGACAAACTTTTAAATGTCTAAAACAGCCATCTATGTTAAAATACAGCCTTTTCTTTAAACGGAGGTGGTTTTAAAGAAGCTTCCAAGTCCTTTAAACATACCTTGTACTTGGTTAACCGTTCCCATCATTTGCCCTGCTGTGCTCATCATTTTATTAATATCAATTGAACCGTCCTGAGTTTTGAATTGATTCATAATAGATGAAATACCTGATGGTTGTTGTTTTTGCATAAAACTTTTTTTCGGATAAGGATTAGGATACTGCATCCCTGGATTATTTATTGGATCAGGCTGCTGTTGCAGTGGATTTGCAAAAAGGCTTTGTGTTTGTTTAGGAACGTAACCCATTTGTGGTGAAGGAGCAAATGGTTGATGAATATATTGATTAGGCATATTCACACCGAAATGTGGTTGGCCTGGCAGTACTTGTTGAGCTGGTAGTGCTTGTTGGCCTGGCAGTCCTTGTTGAGCTGCTAGTGCTTGTTGGGCTGCTAGTGCTTGTTGGCCTGGCAGTGCTTGTTGAGCTGCTAGTGCTTGTTGAGTTGCAAGTGCTTGTTGGGCTGCTAGTGCTTGTTGAGGTGGCAGTGCTTGTTGACCGCCTTGTGGTGAAAAAGGCTGAATTGCATTAGGATAATGTCCTGGATAAGCGTTTCCCATAAACCCTGCACTTTCAAGAGGAAATCCATTTTGAAAATGATCAAACCCGATAACTCCATGCTGTTGATACATTGGATTAGTTGGATAATGACTATTTGACTCCATATTCGATTGCATCATCATAGCATGGTTCAAAGTGAAACCAGAGTATTCCTGAGGTGCATAAGAATAGGGAAGGTTTCTTTGACCTTGCACCTGCCAAGGAAGGTTCTGAAACATCATTTTCCCTTCTTTCTTTCATAGAAATAGATGATATTACTATATGTGGGCAAATAAAAAAAGTGAATGTCTTTCCATTCACTCTTCAAGAAACCTTTATTCTGTTAGAATCACCTATTTCCTTTTCGTATGAAAATCACATACGTGTGGAATTTGCGACCTTATTTAAATGGAATGTAACGGATTGATAATGATCGATAAATCGTTTATAACTTGTTTTCCTATCAAATGAACTCACTGCCACATTATTTAAATTATCTATCGTTTGAATGATTCCATTCATATTTGTGTATCTTGGTTGTTCCTTTTGGATCCAATCTTGAGAAAGCTCTTCCCATTCTTTTGCTAGATGGTACACCCTATCACAAAAAGGTTTAATATCAGAGTAAAAGTCATATTCGATTTCTAAATTATTTCGTACTGATTCATATCTATTCATGCTTTGATGTGCATATTTGAGTAGTTCTATTGTTTTCTCATGTAAAGATGTATATGTCACCAGCCATCAACATTCCCTTCTTAGTGTATGAAACTAGTATAAAGAATCTGTTAATAGCTGTAAATAAACTAGTATCCAAGCTTCGGCTGGATTGGAATTGAATGATTTTTGCTTCTCTTCCTTTGGTTAGGTTGTTGTTGCTCATTAATTCTAAATCTTCTCTCTGAAGCTTGAAGGTTATATTCTAACTTCATGATCATTGATTGTTGTTGATCGATATATCGAGATTGTTCATTTTTAACACCATCTGAGATTGCAACTTCCAAAGCGTCAAGCTGCAATGCGATTCCCTCTAACATGTTTATGATTTCTTGTTTCCCGATTCTTTTGTTATCCATAAATATTCCTCCTCAATATCATTGTATATAATATTTCTTCCTGATTTTTCTATCACCTTCCACACTGACAAAACTAGAAGTAAATCGCCAAAGAAAGTGGCTAGATGTCATTTTTCGCAAATAATTCGACAACTCGAAAAGCGGAAGCGCCAGTTCAAATTCCAAAAGCTAATACTTTGATTAAATGCGCATACAATACTCTGCACTTGAAACAATAATAGGAAAAGGAGGTGAGGGAAAATGGCAAAAAACCAAGGTGATAAAACCAAACAAGGTAAGAAGAACGAAGCGGAAACAAAAGCTGCTTATGGGAATCCAAAATTAACAGGCCCTAATCGACCTTCTACATAAATACTTGATGCCTTGAGACTGATAAATATCAGTCTCCTTTTTTAAATAGGCTTTCGATAGACATTAAAGCCTGAAGTTGAAGTTGTTTCTTTTTATACCAATCATTCAATAAAATGGTTTCCTCAAAAGTTGGTGATTCGTGCCACATTTTTTTTATTTTTTTCCCCTTATCCCATTGATTGGGATGATTATTATGATGAGTAATAATTGGATAGGTGGTTCGAAGAAATGGAGTATTCCTCCTTTTCTTGTATGGGAAGTATTGTTCATAATCCAATCTTGAACCTGTATGTTCAGTATGAATAGAAAACTTTAAAAATAGGGGAAACAGTTCTTGATTAAATAATATCGACCCCAGCCTTTTCCCTAACTCGATCCGACTGTCAATTTTTCTAAACTTCGATACACTAGCACCATATAAATCCCCATTTAAAGTCGGAAAAATGACTGTGCTAAAATGAAAGTAGTCCTGCAATCCAAAAACGAAAGAACGAAATACTTTCTTTTTTAGGCTGCTATGTTCAATTACTGGTTCTTGAATGATATTTTGTTCATTAATTATCAGAGAAACCAATAATCGTTTTTCGTCTCTTAATCCCCAAAACCTCCTCCATTCACTCATGATGAATTCTGAATTATTGAAATACACGCCAAGGTGAAACATTGGCATATTAAGTTTCGTCGAATAATGATAGAGCAACAACTGTGGGTACGCATCCTGAAATATCAGCCAGTTTGCTCTTTCGTATGTCATAAAAAGTGTATGTCGAAAGTCAATAGGAAGAACTTTGGGAAACCATTCTCCTTCAAGATCACACATGTTGTAGCCTGCATTCCTGGAAACCATACTCGCCAAAAAAGACCACTTTACTTCAGGATGAAAATTAAAATAGTTTGCATATGCCTTTGTTCTTGATATATTATCTCTATTCCATTTTGAAGTAATTTTTTTTATCGTATTTATGAGTGACTTTTCATTATTGACTACCTGTAAGGATCCAAGATCAAACACAACTTCACCTTCTAAATATTAGGGATTAAATATGCAATAAGGCCTTTTCCTATTTAGGATTCAATGATATGTATCGTTTTATTCTACATTTCCTTTTCTTTTCTGTTATCATAGATTAGTGGTCAAGGAGGGAATAAGTTGGCTATACACTATCCGAATGGTAAGAAGTTTGTGACTCCACCATCTACTTCTAACAAGGGTCCTTCTTCCATTAAAAAAGGAAGTTATTCTAACAGAGGAATGACTTTAGAAGAAGATATTAATGTAAGCAATGCCTATTACTTGGCAAACGGGATTGCAGTCATTCATAAAAAACCGACACCCATACAGATTGTCGATGTTCATTATCCTAAAAGGAGTGCTGCCGTCATTAAGGAAGCCTATTTCAAGCAGGCATCCACTACGGATTACAATGGTGTTTATAAAGGGAAATATTTAGACTTTGAAGCAAAAGAAACACAAAACCGAACATCATTCCCTTTGAAGAATTTCCATGAGCATCAAATCACCCATATGGAACAAGTCGTTAAGCAAAATGGAATATCTTTTATTATTCTATGTTTTTCTGTAGATGCAGAAATATACCTTATGAAGGCAACCGATTTAATCCAATTTTGGAATCGGATGAAGTCCGGTGGGAGAAAATCTATAACAAAAGAAGAAATAATCCACACTTGTATTCCCATATCGATTGGATTTCAGCCTCGAATTCATTATCTTTCCGCGGTCGATCGATTGATGGACGATCATGGATAAGTTTATCGTGCAATAAGAAAGGTAGGTAACCTTTAAATGTCTGAACAATATAAAACAAGAGAAGAAAAACGCAAACAGGCACAAGGTAAAAAAGTAAAGAAAAAACAACAAACAGGACTCATTAAAAAGATATTTTTAAGCTTAATTGCATTAGCTATTGTTGGAATGGTGATTGGGGTTGGAACCTTTGCCTTCTTCGTTAGCGATGCACCTAAAGTGAATGAAGCAGCTTTAAAAGACCCACTTTCAACAAAGGTTCTAGATCGGAACAATAAGGTTGTATTTGAGCTAGGAAAAGAAAATCGTGAATACGTACCATTTGATGAAATTCCAAAGACTGTTGAAGAAGCATTCCTAGCTACTGAAGACGTTCGTTTCTATAAACATCATGGCGTAGATATATTACGTCTAGGAAGTGCAGTCATCGCAAATGTGACACAAGGTTTTGGTTCACAAGGTGCGAGTACTATCACTCAACAGTTAGTCAAACGTTCATTCCTAACACCGGATAAAACACTAAAGAGGAAAGCTCAAGAGCTTTGGCTATCATTCCAGATCGAACAAAAATATACAAAAGAAGAAATTTTTGAAATGTATGTCAATAAGATTTATTTCGGTGAAGGTGCTTATGGAGTCGCAACCGCTTCTAAAATGTATTTCGGCAAAGAACTAAAAGATCTTACTTTAGAGGAAGCAGCATTATTAGCCGGACTTCCGCAAAGCCCAAACAATTATAGTCCATTCGATAACCCAGAACGCGGAAAAAAACGTCGTGATATTGTGTTAATGCTTATGAATAAACATGGATTCATCAGTAAGGAACAAATGGAAAAAGCACAAAGTACTAAAATCGATACTGCACTGGTTAAAGAAGATAAGGGTGAAAAAGATACAGCTCCTTATGATGCATTTATCGATCAAATCATTGATGAAGTAGAAGATATTGGAAAAGACTTAAATATCTTTACTGATGGGTTAGAAATTCATACCACTCTTGATACAAATGCACAAGAATATGTCTATAACATGTTGAATTCTGATGATATCATTAACTATCCTAGTGAAGACTTTCAGGCAGGGCTAACAGTTTTAGATACAAAAACTGGTGAAATTCTTGCTATCGGTGGTGGCCGTAATCAAAAGGTCAAACGTGGTTTCAACTATGCCACAGACCTTAAAAGACAGCCTGGTTCCACTATTAAGCCAATTTTGGACTACGGACCTGCCATTGAATACTTGAAATGGTCAACTTACGAACAAATTGTCGATGAGCCATACACATATTCTGATGGTACAAAGATCAATAACTATAATAAAAAACATCTAGGTCAAGTATCAGCCCGTGATGCTTTAGCTAAGTCCCTCAATATTCCTGCATTAAAAGCTATGCAAGCAGTTGGTAAGGACAAAGCAAGGAATTTCGGGGTAAAATTAGGGCTACCCTTGAAAGAGGATATGTATGAATCTAATGCGATTGGTGGCGGAGACTTGATCTCCCCTATGCAGCTTGCCGGTGCTTATAGTGCTTTCGGTAATAACGGTATCTATACGAAGCCACATGCCGTTCGTAAAATTGTTTTTAAAGATAAAGACACAGAAATTACCACTAAACCAAAGCAAGAGGTAGTCATGAAGGATTATACTGCTTTCATGGTCACTGATATGCTTAAATCAGTTGTTAAGTACGGTTCAGGTCGCGCAGCAAATATTTCTGGTCTGCCACTTGCCGGCAAAACTGGGACAACAAACTATTCCTCCGATGAGAAGGAAAAATGGGACATTCCTAGCGGAGCTGCTAAAGATGCATGGTTTGCAGGCTATACTACAAACTATACAATTGCAGTATGGAATGGATATTCTAATCAAAAAGAATATCTAGGGAATGATTCACAACAGCTTGCGAAAAAAATGTTTAAGAATGTCATGTCTCACCTTTCAGAAGACGTTGAAACGAAGGACTTCAAAAAACCTTCTTCTGTTAAAAAAGTGAGTGTGGAAAAAGGAAGCAATCCACCAAAACTTCCTAGCAAATATACTCCTGATGAAATGATTGTAAATGAGTATTTCGTAAAAGGAACTGAACCTACCAAGGTATCAGAAACCTTTGATAAATTGGATTCACCAAAGGATTTAAAAGCATCCTATAAGGAAGATACAAATGAAATCATGTTGGAATGGAAATATCCACAAAAAACTGGCGGTGAAGATGAATCCAATCTAACAAAGCCAACTTTTGAAGTAAAGGTCAGTCTAGATGAAGGCCCAGAAAAGGTACTTTCATTAACGGAGGACATGGCTCTAATGCTATTGAATCCTATCGGAGGAGGAACTTATACCTTCAAGGTTACAGCAATTTTAGGTGACCAAAAGAGTGAACCTGCTTCAACAACAATTACCATTCCGGATCCAATGACTGAGGCTGAAGATCAGGTGGAGGAGGGACAGCCAGATGGTGAAGGTGAAGGTCAAGGTGAAGATGGTGATGGAACTACTGGTGAATTCCCTGGCACTCTACCTGGTACTACACCTCCTGGTAACGGTAATGGCACTGGAAATGGTAATGGGAATGGGAATGGGAACGGCGGAAATAATGGGCAAGATGGCGACGACGATGGTGTCAGCATCCTTCCCGATGGTACTACAAACTGAAATGCTACCATATCAAGTACTGATATAAGATAAAATAAAATAATAAAACGTCTAAGCCGCTTGGCTTAGACGTTTTTTCTATTTTTAAGTATTAAACTTTTGTGATATGTTTTTGTTAGTTCTTCCATTAATTGGGATAATTGAATAAATGAATGAAATAATTTTGGACGTGACAGGATGAAACCCATTCTTTCGATAAAATTAATCGGTTTATAATAAAGTAATGTAGTCTTGTGTTCCCAATTTTTCAGATTAACAGGTTGATTATTTTGCCAAAAAAGAATTGAAAAACAACACGAAATTCCCTTCTTCATTAAAGGTAAGAGATTTTGAAAATCACGGGTTTGGAACGACACTTTCAAACTCGTTTGGTATGATGGCCATTGCTGTAAGATTATTTCAATCGATTTCTTGGATTCCCATGGTTTAAACGCTTCTTCTACACCTAAGTAGTGAAACATTTCATAAAGAAAACTAGATGGATCATATGGTACAACCATATCCTCTTTTTCAATATCATTAACCCATACTTCTGTTTCTTCTCCCCAGAAAAAGGGGTGAAATAAATCGTGTTCATCTCTTAAATTAACCTTTAATTGCTCCATGCTCCACCTTGCCTTTAATTCTTTTTTTACCTTCGCGGCATAAATCTATTAAAGGACAGGTTTCACATTGTGGGTTTTGCGCCTTACAATGATAACGTCCGAAAAAAATCATTCTGTGGTGACTAACGGACCATTCTTCCATTGGTATTTTTTTCATTAATGTTTTTTCGACTTCTAAAACACTATCCTTCCAACGACAAATACCTAATCGCTTTGATACCCTTTCAACATGGGTGTCAACAGCTATTGCAGGCACACCAAAAGCAACTGAAACCACTACGTTAGCTGTTTTTCGTCCTACACCCGGTAATTTCGTCAGCTCATCCCGATCTTGTGGGACTTGTCCCCCATATTCGTGGATGACCATTTGACAAAGTTTTTGTATGTTTTTAGCTTTATTTCTATACAGTCCAATAGAACGAATGTCATTTTGCAATTCTTCTAATGAGACTGCTAAGTAATCTTCTGGAGTTTTGTATTTTTCAAATAGATTCTTGGTAACCTTATTCACTAATACATCCGTACATTGAGCTGACAAAGCCACTGCGATTACAAGTTCAAAAGGATTGGAATGATTCAATTCGCAATGGGCTTCCGGAAACATTTCAGCTATTGTATCCAAGCATATTCTGACTTGAGATTTATTTAGCATCTTACATTCTCCACCTACTTTTCGAGCCAATTATAAAATGGAACGTGCTGGGTTTGTTCATCTTTCTTTTCTCTTTTTTGATAAGTTCTAAATTTTTGTGAATACTCTACAGCTTGTTCTTCAGTTTTAATTCCATTCCTCTTCCATTCGAATAAAATTCTATCGATATAGCGGAAATTTAATTTACCTGAAATGACAGCTTCTCTTAATGCGGATTTGATGACACTGTGATTTTCATGCTCATCCATCCACATGCTTAAACTTTCACATTCAAATGGAGACAGTGCCCGGCCAAATTCTTTTTCAAAAATGGTATATAAACTTTCTTCCGATTGTAACCTTGATACATTCTTTAATTTATTTCGTTCTAATAAGAAAAACTGCATCATTTTTTCTTGCAAAGGCAATAATGAATATTTTTCACCTAGAATGGATGCGTCTGACATTTCCTCTAGTATATCAACAAAACCTTGTTGGACCAGCCTTCTTAAAATATTCAAGCAATCGAAAGAAGAAACCGACATTCGTTCGGCAATTTCATCTGGAGTGGGGAAATCATTCCCTTGATCGTGGAAATATTGTAAGTGTAATAATAGGAGCATTTCCTTTTCATTCAATCCCATTTTTGCATAATGAGTCAAAAGAAAAGAAGGAATTGTAAAATTACCTTCTTGGTTCCAAGCTAATAAATCATCATAGGACATTAACAGACACCTCTTTCATCCTAGTATATCATGAAAATATGAGGGATAAAGCAATTGACAAAAACTTACATGAATAAGAAAGGCAATGCGTCAGTTCCTCTCAAACTTCAATAAGTCTAGTTGAATGATAAGAAGGAAAAAAGAGCTGTCAAAGGTCAGCTCTTTTTTCTATTTATTCATATTATGGATATAGACGGTTCAATAAGCGAGGGAACGGAATCGTTTCTCTAACGTGTTCCACACCACTTATCCAAGCTACAGTTCTTTCTAACCCTAAACCAAAACCTGAATGAGGAACTGAACCGTATTGACGTAATTCAAGATACCATTTATAAGCATCCATACCTAAGTTATGCTTTTCTAGGTTCTCTTTTAGCAATTCAGCATCGTGGATACGTTCTGATCCCCCAATGATTTCACCATAGCCTTCAGGAGCGATCATATCCGCACAAAGGACAACATCATCACGATCTGGTGCAGGCTGCATGTAGAAAGGCTTTAAGCTCTTAGGGTAATGTGTGATAAACACTGGTTTATCATAGGCTTCTGCAATTGCCGTTTCATGCGGAGCTCCAAAATCATCTCCCCATTCAATGTCATTAAAGCCTTTTTCATTTAGGAATTTAATGGCATCATCATACGAAATTCGTGGGAATGGAGCTTTGATGTTTTCAAGTTTGGACACATCACGTCCTAAAGTATGAAGTTCAAGTTTGCAATTGTTCAATACAGATTGAACAATGTACGATACATATTGTTCTTGAACTACTAGATTATCTTCGAACTGATAAAATGCCATTTCTGGCTCGATCATCCAGAATTCAATTAGATGGCGACGTGTTTTTGATTTTTCAGCACGAAATGTTGGACCGAAAGAGAATACTTTACCTAATGCCATAGCTGCTGCTTCCATATATAGTTGTCCACTTTGCGATAAATAAGCATCTTCATCGAAGTATTTCGTTGCAAACAGTTCAGAGGTTCCCTCTGGAGCGCTACCTGTCAAAATAGGTGGGTCTACTTTCACGAAACCTTCATTATTAAAGAACTCATATGTTGCACGAATTACTTCGTTACGAATTTTCATTACCGCATGTTGACGCTTAGATCGAAGCCACAAATGACGATGATCCATCAAGAATTCCGTACCATGTTCTTTTGGAGTAATTGGATAATCTACCGATTCATGAATAACTTCAACATTCGATACTTGCAGTTCATATCCAAACGGTGAACGTTCGTCTTTACTAACTGTACCAGTTACGTAAACAGAAGATTCTTGAGTAACAGACTTTGATACAGCGAAAACTTCTTCTGGTACCTCTGCCTTAACGACTACACCTTGAATGAAGCCCGTCCCATCACGGAGCTGTAAAAAGGCAATTTTACCGCTTGAACGTTTATTAGCAATCCAGCAGCCAATTGTGACTTGCTGATCGATAAATTTATGTACTTGTGAAATTGTTGTTTTCAATGCTACGTTCCCTCCAAAAAATAACCAAATCATTTACTATAATCGTTACTATTATACCTTCACCTTTTAATACAAGCAATGAGTAGACACAGGCGACTCAAAACTTAGTAAGACATAAAGTTTGTCCGGTCTATTGCAGCGAGAGGCACTTCCTTTCCGCGGGGAGGGTTGGAGCCTCCTCGGCGTTTACGCCTGTGGGGTCTCCCACTTCCCTCTTTTTCCCATAGGACATTGAATAATCTGCTTTGAAAAAACACCGCACGAAGAAAATGCGATTGCATTTTCGAGGAGACAAGTGCCCTCCGCTACAATCAATTCAGAACGTTAAAGTTAAATTAAACTAATAAAGCTACAAACTTTATGAAAACAGCCAAAACATTAAATTGAGTAACGCCGTTTACTCCTTTTAAAATTTCTATAGGGTTAGAACCTAATGAGTCATCCTCAGTTTTAGCTACTAACATTACATTATTTATAAACAGAATTTGTCACAACAAAATTATGGATTCGTTCCACTGCTTTTTCTAAAGCATCCATTGATGTTGCATAAGAAAGTCGGATATTATCTGGTGAACCAAATCCTGACCCAGGTATTACGGCAACCATCGCTTTCTCTAGTAATGCAGTTGAAAAATCATCTACGTTTTCAAAACCAGTTAATTTTGCGGCTTCTTTAGCGTTTGGAAATAGGTAAAATGCACCTTGTGGCTTTAAACATGTAATACCAGGGATTGCTACTAGTTTGTCAAAGATAATATTCAATCGTTCTTCAAATGCGCTTCTCATTTCCTCAACCGCATCTTGTGGTCCTTCATAGGCAGCAATCGCACCAAATTGAGCGGTAGTTGTAGGATTAGAAGTACTGTGGCTCGCAAGATTCGTCATCGCGTCTATTATCTCTTGGTTACCAACCGCATAACCAATCCTCCAACCCGTCATGGAATGCGATTTAGAAACTCCGTTGATGATGATAGTACGTTGTTTCAGTTCCTCAGAAAGCTGAGCAATTGACACGTGCTTGTTATCACCATAAATTAGTTTTTCATATATTTCGTCTGATACAATCAATAGGTCATGTTTAATACAGACCTCACCAATTTCAGCTAGTTCTGATTCTGAATAAAGCATCCCAGTAGGGTTACTTGGTGAGTTAATGATAATTGCCTTTGTACGGTCTGTAACGGATTCTTCTATTTGTTGCGGAGTAATTTTAAATTGGTTTTCTTCCTTACCCTCAATATAGACTGGAATTCCGTCAGCAAGCTTTACTTGTTCAGGATAACTAACCCAATATGGAATTGGAACGAGCACTTCATCGCCTTCATCCAGAATAGCTTGGAATAAAGTATATAGAGAATGCTTAGCTCCAGAACCAATTGTTACTTGAGATGGTTTATAATCCAACCCTTGATCCTTTTTTAATTTATTCACAATCGCTTGTTTTAACTGCGGCAATCCTGCTGAAGGCGTATATTTCGTTTGGCCTTCATTCATAGACTTAAATGCAGCGTCAATTATATGTTGCGGGGTATTAAAATCAGGCTCCCCTGCTCCCAATCCAATTACATCGAATCCTTGTGTCTTTAACTCTTTTGCTTTAGCTGTAATGGCCAGAGTAGTAGATGGTGTCAATGCAGCCACTCTTTGTGAAAGTTTCATGAAATGATCCCCCTAATCCTATATGCTTCGATAAAATTTTAACCATTCACCAGTCCGAAAATCAAAGTAATAATAACTAAAGCGACCTTTTTCATCTTTAAAGGTTACCTCCCAAAGAGGAGTATCCTTTTCCATCCCAGGCTTTATAGCAATGATTTCGTATGGATTGAGCTCTTTATTAACTATTTTTACGATATCTTCCTTTGATTTGCCATTGGAATTATAAAGAATGGTTATTTCTTTTTTCTTGTTTTCGGGAATCCATACTGTTTTCCCCTTACCATTTTCATCTATCCCTTGCACCACATAATATGTTTCCATACCATTATAAAGATGAAACTGGTTTATTTCCACGAGCTTTCCATCTTTTTTAGCAATAGAAACAGCATAGTTGTAATGTTCCTTCTTTACATTAATTCCTTGGATATAACTGTTTATTATTAATGCAACTATTAAGAAAACAGCAATCCCGATAAAAACCAACCATTTTTTCACTTTTATTCACACTTTCTATGTACGGTAGATCGTAAAAATTGCTTTTTCTTTATCCTTTTGATCCAGTGCTAGGCCAAACATTAAATCCCGGTCCTTCAAGGTACGATTCAAAGCATCAACAACCTTGTACAAATCAGGAGTATTTTGAATCTTCACTGTTGAAATCACTTCAATTTTGCTTTCCATATTGACCTCCTGTGGGCAGAAGAAATTGTTAATCATAGACAACCTTTGTATGACTCATACTATTTGTACAATGATTCTTTCTCACATCATTATAACAGGTTGAAAAGCGATAGGATAATGTTTACCCAACTTTTCAACCTTGCATGTAGACTTTTTTTGCATACCACTAATTATTATTTCTAATCCACACACACTGTTGGCAGCTCTTGAGCTGCTTTTTTTCTTGAAAGGTGTGGTAAAGTTTGTCCGTTGATTACAGATTTAGGCACTACATTCAACTCAGAAAGTTAAAGTTAAATAACACTAAAAAAACAGCAAACTTTACGAAAACAGCCTTTTACATTCTTTAAAAGAGCCAATTATTGATAATTTCTACCATTTCATCTTTTTTTACCTCTTGGATATCAACTTTTGGTATAGATTTAATAAAGGATTTACCGTATTCAGTCGTAATGATTCTTCTATCTAATACAATCAGAAGCCCCTTATCCTTTTCAGTACGGATGAGTCTTCCAAAACCTTGCTTAAAACGTAGGATTGCCTCTGGTAAGGAATAAGATGAAAAAGGATTTTTCCCCGCATCCTTTAAATCATTACTACGTGCTTCTGTAATGGGCTCAGTTGGCGATGAGAACGGCAACCTAACCATAATCACACTCGATAACTTTTCTCCAGGTATATCCACACCTTCCCAAAAGCTAGCCGTACCTAACAATATCGCTTTGTCCATACTTTGAAAGTTACGGATGATTCTTGTACGGCTTCCCCCAGTAATTCCTTGTGCGAAGATATTAAAATCAGATAAATCTGGATCACTTTTCAACTCTACGTATGCTTTACGAAGCATATCGTACGAATTAAACAATACTAACGTTCTCCCCTTTGCAGCAAAAGAAGCTAAGGAAATATGATTAACTGTTTGATTTACATATTCATCATTTGATACAGAATTAATATCTGATATTTCTACCGGAATCAGCAGTTTCACTTTTTCCTTATACGCAAAGGGTGATGGGAAAATTGCCGTCTTTAATGGTATATCAGACAATCCAAGTTGATTTTTAATAAACTGGAAAGAACCGCCAGTTGTTAACGTAGAAGAGGTTAAAATATTACATTTTTGATTCGAGAAAAACCTATGCCATAGATTTTTACCACCGTAAATTGGTTGAGAAAAAAACCTGATTCCATGATGAGGACTGTTCTTATTAAATTCAACCCAAATGATATAATCTTTTTCTGATTCCTTTGCAAATTGTATTAACCGACTTGATAAATGGGTGAAATATTGTACTAATAAATTGGCTTCACTTATATAGTACATAATGTTTTTGTTTAAATCTTTTTCATTCACACAAATCAAATCAATCATTTTCTGCATCTCATGTACTAACTTCTTAATATTTGAAGATAATCTTTCTGCAGCTGCAACAAATGATTCCTTCGTTCTTTCCGATTCCCAAAGACTTTTCAAAAGAATGTTTTCTTTCGTGAACCCCTTACTTCCTAATTTTTGTCGGGTCCGATTAGAAACCATATAAAATAACTCGTCCATCTCAAATTGGATATCTTGGACAAATGAATCGCTGCCTGTTGACCTTAGATTAGTGGAAGGGTCAAAAGACTTACATATTTCCATTCCTTTATAAAATAATTGACGTTGATCAAAAGTACCCCATTTATTGAGCATCATTTTCATGTAGTCATAATCGATGTTTTCACCTAAAAATCTAGAAGCAGCGTTTTCAAGTTGATGGGCTTCGTCAATTATCATTATCCCATCCCGTATAACAGATTCTTCTGTTGAAAGTAAGTCTGCCATAAGAAACGAATGATTCGTAAATATTAAATCAGATATTTGTGCTTTATGTTTTGCCCTACTATAAAAGTCTACTGGCTTCCAAGGGGCTTCAAATGCAGGTATAATATAGTTATCGTATTGTAATTTTTCCCAAAACAATTCTCCACCACTTGAAAAATTCAACTCATCCTTGTCTCCAGTTTCCGTAATCGTTAGCCAAACAAGAATCTGTAATTTAGCCAAAGCAGTATCATAATGATTATCTTTACTTTTTAATGCACGCTCAAATTTCGGGAGGCTAAGGTAATTGTTTTTTCCTTTTAGAATGGAAGATTTTAAAGGGAATGGTACCATGGATTCCAATTTTGGAAGCTCTATTGACCACAATTGACCTTGAAGTTGAAGGGTGTTTGTACTAATTATGACAGGTTGATTGTACTTTCTTGAAAAGAATGCAGCAGGAAGAAGATATCCTAGCGTTTTCCCAAGCCCTGTGCCCGCTTCAATAAGCGCAGATTTTTGCTCTGTCATGCACTTATAGACTAGATCCATCATTTTTAACTGATCTTGTCTTTCCTCCGCTTTATAGAAAGCTTTCTTGAAATACTCCATTTTTAGTTCATTTTCAGACGGATAATCAGGAATATTTCCTATTTGTAATTCGTTCTCTTTCCAGTCTTTAAGTGCTATTCCCCTAAAAACTGATATATCATCATGATGAAGAACCTTATGAGTCATTCTTACCTTGACAATAGTAGTAAGCAGCTCTGATATTTCACTTTTTAAAGAATAGGATAATCGCAGCATATGTTTCAATGTGACTAAAGGAAGAACTTTCAAGTCATCATATAGTTTTATGAACAATTGCGCGGTAACTAGGGCATCACTATCGGCTTGATGAGGACGATCGTGATTAAAGCCTTCTTTTTCAGCAAGTGAAGAAAGCTTATAACTATCAGCGGTAGGTCTCATTATACGTGCAAGTTCAACTGTATCAATCGTTGACCCATAAAATCCATCAAACCCACATCTTATTAATTCATCCTGTAAAAAGGACAAGTCAAATAAAACATTATGGGCAACAAAACAAGCGTCATGCAACAAGCTTATAATTTGTGGGGCGACTTGATCAAAAGTAGGAGAATCCTTAACCATGGAATCATTAATTCCAGTAAGTTCTTCTATAAATATTGATATTGGTCTCCCCGGATTGATATATGTAGAGAATTGTTCAGTAATTAATCCATCTTCAATAACAACTCCAGCAAACTGGATGATTCGGTCTCCTTTTTTGGGGGAATTACCGGTTGTTTCAAGATCAACAACCACATATCGCTGGGCCATTTTGTACACCTCAAAATTCAAAAATACTATATACATTCTATAGTATTTTCCAAAATAAATAAAATTTGTTTAAAAAACATAAACCTTGCCCAAATTAATGGGCAAGGTTTATGTTTATACTAGAACTGTAGCCTCAGGCTCATAATCAATCATTTGAGTAATACGATTATTTTCATCCATAATTGCCACTTTAGGCTTATGTTGTCTTACGTTTTCTTCTGGCACCATAGTGTATGAAATGATAATGACAACATCATCTGGTTGGACTAAACGAGCAGCTGCACCGTTTAGGCATACCACTCCACTTCCTCTTTCCCCAGCAATAATATATGTTTCAAAACGAGCCCCATTATTATTATTAACGATGCTAACCTTTTCATTTGGCAACATATCAACCGTATCTAAAATATCTTGATCAATCGTAATGCTTCCAACGTAATTCAAATTAGCTTCTGTTACTCGTGCTCGATGGATTTTTCCGTTCATCATCGTTCTAAACATGTTGTATTCCCCCTGTTTGTCCGATCAGCTTTTTATGTCTTGCTTTTCAAGCATGTATTTTTTACTACATAACCTTATACATCTAAAATGATATTATCAATTAATCTAGCTTTTGAAAATTTCACAGCTATAGCGATAATGATTTTCCCGGATAATTGCTCTAATGGTTTTAATTGTGGGTACGAGTAAACCTCGACATAATCAATTAAACCGTTAGTCGTTTCCTTGATATGACCTTCAATAAAGCTCACTATTACAGAAGGCTCAATTACACCTTCTTCAATTGACTTTTTAGCCATAAGAAGACTACGGTATAGTTCAGGTGCTTGCTTACGCTCTTCTTCTAATAAATACACATTTCTAGAGCTTTTTGCAAGACCATCTTCTTCACGAACTGTCGAAACTGGAACAATTTTTACTGGAAAATTAAAATCGTCTACAAGACCTTGGACGATTGCAACTTGCTGAGCGTCCTTTAATCCAAAGAATGCTTCATCTGGCAATACTATATTGAATAGCTTTGTCAGTACAGTCGCTACTCCGTCAAAATGCCCAGGTCTTTTTCGACCACATAAGGCATCAGTACGATTTGTTACCTTCACACTAACAGTCAACTCATCTCCGTACATTTCGTTAACTGTTGGATAAAAAATGATATCGACTCCCATTTCAGAAGCAATGGTTTCATCCCGTTTCATATCGCGGGGATACGTGTCAAAATCCTCATTTGGTCCGAATTGCAAAGGATTTACAAAAATGCTTAAAGCTACAATATCATGGTGTTTCCTTGCCTCTTGAAGTAAGCTTTTATGACCTTCATGCAGAAACCCCATCGTAGGTACAAATCCAACCGTTTTCCCATCAGATTTGTGTCTTTGTATGATGTTTTGCATTTCAAGTGCATTCGCAATAATTTTCATTATTTTCCTCCATATAAAGATGAAAGATCTTCGTCTTTCATTGTAAAAGAGTGCTTCTCTTCAGGAAAAGAAAGGTCTTTTACATCTTTAACATAAGCTGAGAGCGCATTGTAGATTTCATCATTGCTATTGCCATATGTTTTTACAAACTTTGGAACACGATCCACACCATATTTGACGACATCATGGTAAACTAAAACCTGTCCATCCGTACCAATTCCGGCTCCAATGCCAATTGTAGGAATGTCCAGTTCCTGTGAAATAATTGCTGCGACTTGATAAGGTACACATTCAAGTACAAGAGCCATCGCACCTGCTTCTTGACATTTTTTTGCATCCTCTATCAGTTTTTTTGCGTCGTCAGCACTTTTCCCTTGAACCTTGTATCCACCTAAAACCCCAACCGACTGAGGAGTCAAACCTAAATGGGCAACGACAGGTATTCCAGCTTTTGTCATGGCAGCTATTTTATAAAGTACTTCATCGGCTCCTTCGACCTTCACTGCATCTGCACCACTTTCTTGTATGATTCTAGCAGCATTACGCAAGGTCTCATCAATGGATAAGTGATAACTCATAAAAGGCATATCTGTAACAATAAAGGTATTTTGTGCCCCTCTTTTCACTGCTTTCGTATGGTGGACCATATCCTCGACCGTTACTGGAATAGTTGAATCATATCCTAATACGACCATACCTAACGAATCGCCGACTAAAATCATGTCCACGCCAGCCGCTTCAGCAAGCTTTGCGGATGGATAATCATAAGCGGTAAGCATTACAATCTTTTCTCTTTGTTCCTTCATCTTAAAAAAATGACTGGAAAGCTTCATCTTTCTTCCTCCTTTTTTACGAGGAGACGAAACGTTTGATGGCGAAAAAAAATCCTTCTAAAATGCAGAAGGATCCCGTCGTTTAAAAGAAAAGTTTCATCCCTCTGTCCCCGTCCATACATGGATCTAGGCAGAATCTATTTTTTTGTTAGTATTTATCAGGTGCAGTTCAAATGATACTGCCCAAATACATTATAACAAAATAAATAAAAAGTAAGCTAATATTATTTGTACATGAATAGGAAATTCTACATTATGAGGAAAGATGGATATCCGCAGAATAAATGGAATGAATTTCACCTTCATCATCCTGGAGTAAAAGGACGCCTTCATCGGTTATCCCGATTGCTTTCCCTTTAATGACTTGGTGTAAGGTGGTCGCAATGATTTCAGTTCCAATGCTGATGGCATAACTTTCCCAAAGTAGTTTAATAGGCATAAACCCTTTAGTTAAATATAAGTTGTAAAGGGCTTCGAGCTTTTCCAAAACGGTTTGAACTATTAGGGCCCTAGAATGTTCTTTTCCAGTTTCTATATATATGGAAGATGCTTTTTCCTGTAACTCTTCAGGAAAATCTTCTCTTTTCTGGTTCACATTTATTCCAATCCCTAGAATGATTGAATTAATTTTATCGCTTTCAGCTTGCATTTCGGTAAGTATACCAGTAATTTTTTTTCCGTTCACTAGGATATCATTGGGCCATTTAATTAAAGGCGATAAATCTGTAATTTCTTCTATCGCTTGAACTACTGCAACAGCTGCTAGGAGCGTCAACTGTGGTGCACGCTGCAAAGGAATATTAGGTTTTAGAATAGTGCTCATCCATACTCCAGTATATTTGGGTGAATGCCAATTCCTCGCCATTCTACCTTTACCTTGAATCTGTTCTTCGGCTATGACGATTGTTCCCTCGTCGGCCCCTTCATTTGCCAACATATGGGCAACCTTTTGAGTTGAATCAATGGTTTCAAAGTACGAAATGGCTTGTCCCATCGTTTTCGTTTTTAATCCCATCCTAATTTCACTTTCACTTACTTTTCCAGGGGTACCTAGAATGCGATATCCCTTCTTCCTGACTGCTTCCACCTCATAGCCATCCTTTTTCAATTCTTCAATATGCTTCCAGACTGCAGTCCTCGAACATCCTAGATAGTCTGCAACCTGTTGTCCTGAAACGAAATCACCAGCTTGTTTTGAAAATGCATCTAGCAGCTTGTTTCTTATTTCTGATTGCATGATTCCCACCACCTTTTTATTGATGCCAGAGAATTATCCACTTCCCCTTGCAAAATTGCTTCCATAATTCCTTCCAAACCTTCCTTGATCCATATGCCTCTACTTCTGCCAGACCATTCCATTAAATCATTACCACTTACTTTTAGATCCTTCTTGTTTTTCAATGGGAGTTCTTCCCACTTCTTCATTAGGTTATCTTCAGCATTTTTGATTGGGCTTTCTGACAGAACGGCCCTAACTGCCTCAACTTGGATTGCAATATCTATACCTGTTTCCAAAAGTATCTTATTAGACCAAGTTATTTGTTGCTTTAAATGAGAACAAATATGCAAAATTACTTTTATTTTTTTGTTAGGTAATTTCCATTGGACTAACACTTCTACTGGCTGATCATTATGGACAAGATACATTAACAGTGACCATTTAGATTCTAATGATAAAAACGATTTTTGATTATATTCAACATAAGCTTTGAGTGCTTCCTCTTCATTTTTCAATCCAGGTAATTGCTGATGGATACCTGCTTCAATTAAAAGCTTCATACCTTTATCAGCATACTTACTATCCAATAGCTTTTCAAATTCCACTGTCTTACGTTCAATCGAGATGTTGGCCAACAAGGATACATTTTTTTTCATTGATGAAAGTGCTTCTTGATCCAAAGTAAAACCCAAGGCACCAACGAACCTAACGGCCCTCATCATTCGCAATGCATCTTCTTTAAACCTTTCATCTGCTAACCCAACGGTTCTTAATCTCTTCTTTTGCAAGTCTTCTTGTCCACCAAATGGATCAATAATCATCCCATTGCTATTCATGGCGATGGCATTAACCGTGAAATCACGTCTTTGTAAATCTTTTGAAAGTGACGTAACAAAATCAACTTGATCTGGACGCCTAAAGTCACTGTATCCTGTTTCAGTCCTGAAAGTCGTGATTTCATATGAATCTTCTTGCCATACTACAAGGACCGTCCCATGCATGATGCCTACATCAATCGTTTTGGAAAATAACTTTTTGACTTGATCTGGCGTTGCAGATGTAGCAATATCTACATCATGAATCGGTCTTCCCAATAATGAATCACGCACCGAACCGCCTACAAAATATGCTTCATAACCTGCATTTTCAATCGTCTTGAGGATTGGAATCGCCTTAATAAATAGTGGATCCATCAAATTGATTTTCCTACCCTTCAGTCTTTAAGTAAATCAAAGTATATAGTTTCATATTGCTCCGTTATGACCTCTGATTTGAATCTAGTAAGGACAGTCTCAATGGCTGCATCTGAGAATTTTTTATGCATTATTGGGTCATTTAATAAGAAAATCGCCTTTTCTGCAACGGATTGATAATCCCCAAGCTCACACAAAAATCCAGTCTTGCCTTCTTGAATGACTTCAGGAATTCCCCCAATATTCGTTCCAATACAAGGTACACCACAGGCCATCGCTTCTAAGAGGACAAGTCCAAAACTTTCTTTTTGTGATAACAGGAGCATCAAATCACTAATTGAGTAAAGCTCTTCTAGATTGTCCTGTTTCCCAAGAAATAGAACATGGTTCTCTAGACCTAATTCTTTCACTAGTTTGCAAACTATCGTAATTTCTGGCCCGTCACCAACGAGAAGTAGTTTACTTGGAATATTCTTTGCAATCATTGAAAAAGCTTTCACTACATCTTGAACGCGTTTTACAGCTCTAAAATTAGATACATGTATGATGATTTTTTCATCTGGCTTGATTCCAAACTCTTCTCGCAAATGGGAGGATTCTCTTTTTTTATAGACTCGTTCATCTATAAAGTTATAGACCGTGTGTATATCCTTATCCGGATTCAAAAGCTCTTTAGTTTGTTGAACCAGAGAATTGGATACTGCTGTAACTACATCCGATTTTTCGATTCCATATTTAATTAATTCTGAGAGTGATGGGTCATATCCTAATACCGTAATATCTGTACCATGTAGGGTAGTTATGATTTTCAAGTCGTTATTCAACATCTGTTTAGCTAAAATTGCACATACTGCATGTGGGATAGCATAATGAACATGAAGAATGTCCAATTTCTCTCTTTTTGCTACATCAGCCATTTTACTAGCAAGAGCTAAATCATATGGTGGATATTGAAAAACGGAGTATTGATTGACTTCGACTTGGTGGTAAAAGATATTTGGATACATCTTTTTTAATCGAAAAGGCATGCTGGTTGAAATAAAATGAATCTCATGCCCTCTTTCAGCAAGTAGTTTTCCAAGTTCTGTTGCCACTACTCCCGATCCACCTACTGTCGGATAACAAGTAATACCTATTTTTAGTTTCATTATGTATCTCCTAATAAATCATTTGCCAAAAGTATTGGAGTCTTCGTCATAAACCCTTCTGCATATTGGACCCCTACTTCTTTTCCATATAAACGTTCCCTTGCTTCAACTGACTCTATATATCCATTAACCAAAGGGGTGTCGATTGTCTTATCAGATTTTACGAACTGACTTTCATATGCCTTTAGTGCCTCAATCTTATTTTTCATATCACTTGAAATATCCACTATAAAATCAGGTTTGTGGAATCCATTAATCATGTAATAATACATTCTATAAGACTTATGCCAAGGTAAATCACTGTCCTGATCAAACTTTTGGATTCCTGCAGAAAAATACGCTTCCTCAACCAATCTAGCACAGTTCCCATGGTCAGGGTGTCGATCGATCATATATGGGGCAAAAACTAATTTTGGCTTATAAGTCCTTATTACACGAACGATTTTTTTTACAGCCTCTTCAGTCAAGTATAGCCCTCTATCTGGCAATCCTAAAGTCATTCGCTCAGTAATCCCTATTATTTCACCAGCTCTATTCGCTTCTTCTTTCCTTAGGAAAACAGTTCCATTTGATGAAAGTTCCGCTTCGGTGAGATCGCAAATGACGATTTTTTTCCCCATTCTGGCGTATTTAGCGATCGTTCCACCCATCCCAATCTCGACATCATCTGCATGTGCGCCAAAACAAAGAATATCAATGCCTACCGAACTCATTTAGTTCCACCTTTATTCCTTACATTATTTCTCCAGTTAAAGTCTCCTCTTGAAAGACCATGAATCAATACTTCAGCTGTTCCCATATTCGTTGCCAATGGAACAGCATACACATCACATAATCTAATGAGTGCAGTAACATCAGGCTCGTGTGGCTGTGCAGTAAGCGGATCTCGGAAGAAAATAACCAAATCCATTTTATTATTCGCTACATAGGCTCCTATCTCCTGGTCACCACCAAAGGGACCTGATTGAAAGCGATGTATGTCTAGTCCTGTTGCTTCTTTTAACTTCAACCCTGTTGTACCTGTTGCAAATAATGTATGCTTCTCAAATGTACCTTTATATGCAGTTACGAAGGTAATCAAATCTTCTTTTTTTCGGTCGTGCGCTATTAATGCTATATTCATTCACATGACCCCCTATTCAAGGATATTTTCTAAACCATATACTAGAACATCCAGCTTCATAACCTGTTCTACTGCTAGTTTAACTCCTGACATGAAAGAGGCACGATTATAGGAATCATGACGGATCGATAGCGTTTGCCCATCTGCCCCAAACATCACTTGCTGATGTGCAATCAATCCCGGTAGCCTTACACTATGAATTCTCATGCCATCGAAATTAGCCCCCCGCGCACCAGGATGGGTCTCTTTCTCATTATGGTGACCTTGGACTTTTGTTGGTCTTATTTTTGATATCATGTCTGCTGTTTTAATGGCCGTTCCAGATGGAGCGTCTAATTTCTGATCATGATGTAATTCAATGATTTCAACATCTTCAAAATATTTTACCGCCATTTGAGAAAACTTCATCATTAAGATAGCCCCAACTGCAAAATTCGGTGCAATAATGCATCCTTTGCCTGTCTTTTCACATAGTTGTTCCAATTCTTGCAGGTCTTCATTCGAGAACCCAGTCGTTCCCACTACAGGTCTTACACCATGATTTAGGGCTAATCGCGTATGGACCATTCCTGTTTCTGGTGAAGTTAAATCAATTAGAACATCGGGCTTTGTTTCAACTAGACATTCTTCCATATCAACGAATATCGGTGCAGAGATTGAAGTAAACCCTTCTAGTTCACTTAAGTTACCAAATTCTTTTTTTCGATCAATGACCCCCACTAATTCAAATCCATCTGTTTGATGGACCATTTTAACAGCTTCTTGCCCCATTCTACCTCTTGGACCAGCAATAACGATTTTAATTGACCCCATTCTGATTTCCCCCTTCTATTCGTGTCCATCTATCTTTATCACGCACATTAAATTTTTTCATAACTACATCATGTGCATCCTGTAAGTCTATTCCTAATGAATTAGCAAAACAAATTAAAACGAATAGCAAGTCTCCCATCTCTTCTTTTATTTCTTTTGCGTCTTCACTTTCTTTTTTCGGCTTTTCTCCATAATGATGATTAATTTCCCTCGCCAGTTCACCAATCTCCTCTGTCATTCTAGCAAGCATTGACAATGGGCTGAAATAACCTTCTTTGAATTGACTTATGTATTCATCCACTTCAGCTTGTAGCTGTTGCATCGTTTTTTGTTCTGACATAGTACCACTCTTTCCCTTTATGAATAATTACGATTCAATCACTATTTCATGTTAGCTAAAACTCTTCATATTGACAAATATTTTTACTCTTCATGAATAGTGGATCATGAAGGGATGAAATATGGTGTATAGCGGAAAAATATACTAGAAACGGGTTGCTGATGACTCAATTCTTCCATTATAATTATGAGCATTGAGCTTATCGGTTAAACCGCCAAAGCTTTTTTCTACAATAATAGAAAGTGGAGGCTATTTATGTTTTTAGGACTTAAGTTTAAAAATATTTTGTTTATTTTATTTGGTGCAATGATTTTTGCCTTTGGTTTAGTGCATTTTAATATGCAAAATCATTTAGCTGAAGGTGGCTTCACTGGGATTACTCTGATTTTGTATCAATTGTTTTCCATCAAACCTTCTTATACTAACTTAATATTGAATATCCCATTGTTTCTAATAGGGTGGAAGTTCCTTGGAAGAGTTTCTTTCATCTATACCATTATTGGTACAGTTGGGTTATCTATTTGGTTATGGATATTTGAAAGATATCAAATCATCATTGACCTGGACGATGATTTAATGCTCGTCGCATTGTTCGCAGGTGGTTTCATCGGGGTAGGATTAGGTATCATCTTCCGATATGGAGGTACTACAGGTGGGGTTGATATCATTGCCCGTTTAGCACATCGATATATTGGTTGGAGCATGGGCCGAACAATGTTCCTATTTGATGCGATTGTCATTGTTGCCTCATTGCTTACCTACTTAAATTATAAAGAAGGTATGTATACGCTAATTGCAGTATTTATCGGAGCAAGAGTGATTGACTTCATGCAGGAGGGTGCTTATTCTGCGAGAGGCGCGATGATCATCAGTGATAAAAATGATGAAATTGCCGCTAAAATTATGAAGGATTTAGAACGTGGAGTCACCGTACTAAAAGGTTATGGCTCTTTTACAAAGAATGAACGAGAAGTTCTTTATTGCGTTGTAGGAAAAAACGAAATTGTCCGTTTGAAAAATTCGATCACCTCTGTTGATCCACATGCCTTTGTATCTGTAAGCATCGTTCACGACGTGCTTGGAGAAGGGTTTACATTAGATGAAAACAAGAATCCAATTGAACGATAAAAAATAGGCACACCTGTTATCAGGTGTGTTTATTTTTTTGGCTACTTACTTTCTCAGTCACTTCTACATTTGAAAAGAATGGCAAGATTTACTTCGGAATAAATTTTCAAAATAAAAAAGCCGATTTAGGTCATCAACGACACTAATCGACTTTTAGTATTGGTTTATTCGTCTCTTGTCATCCCTGTGTAAATCAGGATTAGACGTACTAATTCAAGTACTGCCACTGCTGCTGCAGCTACATAGGTCATTGCTGCTGCATTTAAGACCTTTTTCGTTTCTCTTTCTTCATCATTACGAATGATTCCTAAGGAAACGACTTGATCCATCGCACGATTTGAAGCATTGAATTCAACAGGGAGTGTCACAATCTGGAATACCACTGCTGCAGCCATCATGATAATGCCTAATAGGATCATCCCAGAAAGAGATGCAAAAATCCCGATTAGGATGAAAATCCATGCAAAGTTTGAACCGATACTTGCCACTGGTACAAGCGCATGCCTGAAACGAAGGAAAGCATAGTCTTGTTGATCTTGAATGGCATGACCAACTTCATGGGCAGACACAGCAGTCGCTGCTAGAGAGTGACTATGGAAGTTATTCGAAGAAAGGCGAACCGTTTTTGAGCGTGGATCATAATGATCACTTAAAAATCCCCTTACCTCTTCTACATGGACATGATATAAGCCATTGTCATCTAAAATCCTACGTGCTACTTGTGCACCAGTCATCCCAGTAGAGGAAGACACTTTTGAATACTTATTGTAAGCACCTCTTACCATTAGCTGTGCAACTATTGGTACTAGGATGATAATAGCAAAGTAAATAAGAAACATTGTTGCCTCCTGATAATGTATTTACTCTAATAGTAAAAAAAATCATAAAGGATTGTCAATTATTTAGCTCTTTATCTGATTTTTTCTCTTCTTTGTCCCCTTTGTATTTTCTCCAGCCTACATAGGATAATGTCAAAATAATAATACTACCTGTAGAAATGATAACCCACCATAGAGATGGATCCGTTTCATCTTCTGTCATCTCGTCAAAAATCGATTCTAAATCTTTTTCTAAAGCTTCCAGTTCTTTTTGACTTGTAGAATCTGAAAACACTTGAGGTCTGTATTGTTCAATAAAACTCATCCTCGCATCAAGCTTTTGGATTTTCTCAGGTGCTACGTCCACTTTCAAACTAGGGTAGATTAGATCATATTGGTTAAGCAAACGATTGATGTAACTATAGAAGCCATCAGAATCCTTGTTCTTCATCGCAATCTTAGTCTGATTAAAAGTGCTCATGATTTGACCTTCCATTTCAGTCCATAAAGGCTGATGGTTTGAATATACGGCATCTGTAACCAATCTTAGCTTTGTTACAGCATTTACTTTTTTATCATAAGATAAGGACTCATCCTGAACTGTGACCAAAGCTTCATTATGTGCCACCGTAATAATACGTAATTCATCCATACTGAAGAACTTTGCTTCCACTGTCATGCTTAAAAACTGAGTTGAGAAATATTCCAATAACCTTTCAGACTCTTCATATCTTTTTACCTTTACCATCTGCAATGCTTCATCTGAAATTTCATCCAATTTTTTCAAGTCAGGAGAGGATTGAGCCAATACTGTTGAAATAGGAGCTAAAACCAGTGCTAAAACGAATAATAGGATTCTAATAACCATAATACTTGTCCCTCCTCATAGTTCTATTAAAACTTATGATTGAGAGGAAAAGTATAGACCTATTAATTGATAGATTTTATTGATTTAGTAAAAAATATTTTTCCTATCCACTTTGAATGCAGCAATGTAGCATAAGCCTATGGCTAGGATACTCAACCAGAATGTAAAATAACCGATTCCGCTCATATAATAAGCAAGATCTCCATACCATGGCATTTGACCATAAACATAATCAATCATCTCGTTATGTAAAGTGAAAATCGCTGCCACCACAATGTGCCAAGGCTTTATCCGGTAATAGGGAGCATACAGGAGACCTTGAAGTGCCATTGCAAAATGAGAAGCAATCAGCATATAGCCTGTCCAATGCAAACTACCAGTTTCTACTAAAGTGAACAGATTCATAACCACAGCCCATATTCCATATTTAAATAATGAAATTACCGCTAGCGCTTCAAACAGGCCCCAATTTTTCCTTAATGTAAAACCTATTAAAGCGATTACAAAAAAAAGACATGCTGTAGGACTATCAGGTACAAATGGAATAAAGATCGCAGCTGTTGTTTCCAACTGTGATTTGTACCAATAATAACCGTAAAGAGTACCCAGAACATTGATTCCTAACAATAACCGGATCATATGTATATTACCAAGATATTGATAAATCCAATTCATTCAATTCCCTCACTTTTTTGCTTTACTAATTCCTACTATAAAGTATCGATCAAAGAAAAAAAAGAAAAAGCCGACGGAAACCGTCAGCTCTTAATATTAACTCTATTCAAGACCAGAAATGAAATCAGAAAGTGCTTTCAATTCATCATCAGTACCTTTAAAGACACCAGCTGGCATTGAGCCTTGACCTTCTTTGGCAATCTTAGCTATATCTTCAGGAGCCAAGCCTGTGCCAACAAGAGATGGTGCTGCTGCTCCACCAGTCAATTCAGCTCCATGACAGTTGATACAACCTTGAGCTTCATAAGCTTTATAACCAGGGTCCTCTTTATCAAATTCAGCACCCTTAACAATTTGTCCTTGAGCTTTAGCTGCTTCCCAGTCATGGTGAGCAACAGATTCCCAAGTCAAATAAATAGTACCTGCTAAAGCTAAAAGCATCATACCAACTGCGATTGGACGCTTAGTTGGACGACGGTGTGGTCCTTTATCGATGAAAGGAGCCAATAATAATGCACCAAAAGCAAGACCTGGCATAACTATTGCACCAATTGTATTATACGGACCAGAAGCATAAGTATATTTCAGTAATTGGTATAAGAATAAGAAATACCAGTCCGGCAAAGGAATATAGCCAGTATCAGTAGGATCAGCTATTCTCTCAAGTGGAGACGGGTGAGCTACTGTCAAACATAAATAACCTACAAGGAAAACAGCACCAACCATCCATTCCTTTAATAGGAAGTTAGGCCAGAATGCTTCTGTTTTACCTGGATATTCCGAATAGTCTTTCGGAATATTAGGCTTGCGTCCAGCAGGAACACGGGAGTCTCCTACGAACTTCATACCTTTTCCACGATGCATCGAGCAATCCCCCTCCTTTTTTAAAAGGTGAAATAATGTTCAAAAATTGTTTCTTATAGCGGTCCAGAGATACCTTGCTTACGAATCATCATAAAGTGAGCTGCCATTAATCCGAATAAAGCAGCAGGTAAGAAGAATACGTGAATCGCAAAGAAACGTGTCAATGTTTGGGCACCAACGATATGTGGATCACCCGCTAATAATGTCTTGACTGCTCCACCGATGAATGGAACAGATTCAGCAATTTGAAGACCTACTTTAGTCGCAAATAGCGCTTTCATATCCCATGGTAATAAGTAACCAGTGAAACCTAGTCCAAGCATTACGAAGAAAATTAATACCCCAACAACCCAGTTAAGTTCACGAGGTTTTTTGTAAGCACCTTGGAAGAACACACGTAAAGTATGTAGGAACATCATTACAATTACTAAGCTAGCTCCCCAGTGATGCATACCACGAACAATTTGTCCAAATGCAACTTGATTTTGTAAATAATAAACGGATTCCCAAGCGTTCTTAATATCAGGTACATAGTACATTGTCAAGAACATACCAGATAGAACTTGAATTACAGTAACAAAGAATGTCAACCCACCGAAGCAATATACAAATGCTGAGAAATGGTGTGCAGGGTTAACATGCTCAGGTACTTCATGGTCAGCAATATCTCGCCACAAAGGCGTAATATCTAATCGCTCGTCAACCCAATCATAAATCTTGTTTAACAATTATTACGCCCCCTTCTGTGGCTTTACAGCTCCAAGATATAAAATTCCATCTTTTTCAGTATGTTCATATCGGTCCAAAGGCCCAAGTGGCGGTGTGCCAGGAACATTTGTACCATCTTTTTCATACATTCCATAGTGACATGGACAGAAGAATTTGTTTGGATTACTTTTGTCTGCATTCCAGTCAACCGTACAGCCTAAATGTTTACATACTGGAGATAAAGCGATAATATTATTACCATCTTTGTAAACCCAAGCAGTTCTAGTTTCTTCTGACTTGTACCATGCATCGATTACTTCAACTGTAAAGTCCACACGTTGTGGTTCTTCAGTCACATCACTGATTTTTAATTTAGTAGCAATGTAGTCAGCTTTACCGCCTGCCTTTAAAACAGGATCAACAGCAAATCTAAGCATAGGCATTAACATACCTGCAGCCATGAAGCCCCCTACACCTGTTAATGTGTAGTTCAGGAATTGACGTCTTGATACTCGATGTTTGCTCATATTTTTCCCCCCTCTATCGCTAAGCTGAGTCCAACGGACATTAATAGTTACACTACAAAACTAAGACATTACAATGATATATCAATATGTCCAACAGGTCAATAATCTGATAAGTAGAAAAGATGGCAACTATGTGACCATGAAAGCGATTGATAATCACTCTCATTCCTATTGAATGAAAGGACCCAAACAATTGCTAATCGTTGATCTGTGATCATCAGAAATTAGATTTAGTTTTATAGTGATATACCATTATTGACCTTTGAAATTATTGTCGCCATTTTTGGATAAAAATATGTAACAATTGCCTTACTTGGTCCTCCATCATGGAGCGCTTGTATTTATCTTCTACATGTTCCATAGGAATATAAGGTGACCAAATTAATGTACCCTTGATCTCAGGCTCAATCTGTTTCCAATCAGGGTCGGAAGTAATGAAAAATACATGTTTTACGCCATCTACAGATAATTTGCTTGTCCATTCGTTAATATACTCGATTTTTTTTTCTTTTTGCCAATCTGGGAAATATGTCGCTGCAGGAAATAAAAATAATCTTCCTTTAAATTGTCTTTCGATTTCATTGGTAAGAATAGTATTAAATTCATGCATGGAAGCAAATTGCTTCATTTGAGCCCCAAAGGACAATGGGCTCAATGGAATTAACACAGTATCTACATATTCCTTTGATTGAGAGTATAAATCTACATCTTGAGCGATCCACTTCATCAACTACACCTCATTTTGGATGGTTCCATTATTATTGATAAACATAAACATCAGAATACATTGTAACAAATCATGCTTTATAACACATCCCAAATCTAAAAATGCAATAAACTTTATGAAATTAGCCTAAAAAAAGAAAAACCATGCGATTTCCGCATGGTTTATAAATAGTTATTTAACTGAGAAGTCAGTTTCTTAAATGATTCTTCATCTTGCTCATCTAACGCCTTATCGATCAATTCCAGCAGTTTTTCACGTTGATAATTAACTAATGATGTTTCAAGGAATTGTTCAGCGAGCAGTTTATCTTTTTCATTCGCCTTAGAGATCTTCGGTTTGTATGGGTTTTCTTCTAAAACACCAGCATATTGATGGGATGCATAGGAAGAACGGAAATTTAATTGAATATAAATCTCTTCTTCCCGGTTTAAACGGATGTCATGAAAGGATTTTTCTGCATCAGTAGTCATGATGTTCGATTTGTAGAAACGAAAAGGAGCTTCCTCAACACAATGGGTTGACATGATTAAACCTCTTGGACAATATTGTGCCTGCTCGACAAAATGGACCTTATTCATTAGTTGGTCATGGCTCATTAAGTAATTTAGGATCCACACACATTCTCTTCGTTTCAACTGGTAGTGGTTTAAAAACCATCTGATGAATTCCTTTTTCTCGTTTACAGAAACAGGGGCTGTCATGGTAAATTCCCTCCCTTGTCCTTATTAATTCTTTACCACCTAGTTTTCGCCCAATCGTTCGACTACTTGGATAAATTCTTCATTGGAAGGGTCCATTTCAAGCAGCTTATTAAATATTTCACCTGCTTGGTCAAACTTCCCTTCTTCTAATAGAAAATATCCATAATCCTCTAAAAATTCTGGATTAGTTTTAAAGAAATTATATGCTTCTTCATAATGCTTTAATGACTGTGAAAATTGCTCCAGATGTTGATAAGCGCTTGCCAGCATCCAGTCAAATTGAGGGTCGTCATCCCCGTACTTCCTTATGGAATCAATGGTTTCAACAACCTCTTCGTATTGTTCTTCGTGCTGAAAAATTTTTATTAATGTTAGAGAGGCTTCCAAATATCCTGGATCAAGTGCAATAGCTTGCCTTAAGTATTCAATAGCATCATCTTTTTTATGGCGTTTAAGAGCAAGCTTCCCAGCCTTAAAGAATAATTCTTTATTGAACTCATCTACCTTGATTCCTTGCTCGAGTGTTGTCAATGCTTGATCTAATTCCTCCATTTGTTCATAGGCACTTGCCAAAGGCACATATAATGAATGGAATTCATGGTCCATGTTTTTTAGTTCAGTTAATAATTGTATCGCTTTTGTTGGATAACCAGCTTGATATGCAGTGAACCCATATTCAAACAGTGTATTTAATTCAGTCTTATCCTCGATTGCCGATTCATAATAAGGGAGTGCTTCTTCAAACTGACCACTGTTGCTGTAGGATTCGGCTAACCTCTGATCGATACTTACTCCCGCAAGTTTTGAGTGTTTCTCCCTTACTTTTTTATAACTTTCAATTGCTCGTCCAAATCTGCCTTCTTGGTAATAAAGTTCAGCAAGTGCAAAATCTATAATAGGTTCGTTAGGCAATGAAATTTTGGCCTTTGTTAATTTTTGTTCAGCAACCTCACTTAATCCTTGTATTTGGTAAAGATCTGCTTCTAGAAGCAATGCACTTGCATACATGTCATCATCCTGTTTAACTTGACTAAGCAATTGCAGTGCATCTTCTTCTCTGTCCTGCTCCAAATATAATTCAGCTAAGGTTACAATCAATTCTCCTTCATTTGGATATCCTTTTAATAACGCTTCATAAAGTGGAATACTGTGATCATAAAAACCTAATTCCATTGCTTCTTCTGCCGTTATTAATATTTCTTCATAATCATGTGTAGCTGCTAATCCCTTTATTTTTAATTCTGCATCTTGGAGATTCCCATTTTTTAAGAGTTCAATAATTCTTACTGACGTATTTTTCATATGCAAACAATCCTGCCATTCTAATTTTTTATATTAATCGCTAAAATTTTACAAGGATAAAATATTATTGAAAGAATCCAGGTACTTTTATATCAAGCCTTTCACCGAGACCATCAGGTTGGTAGAAATTGTCCCCTGCCCTGACCACCGTGTTTTTGAAAACAGTAAAATCTATTTTATCATAATTGCTTTCATTAACGACATATTTAGTATCAACCTCTTCCTTACGATAGAGGTTATAGTTTAGTTCACCACCAATATGCAAAAACCCTTTTTTCGGGTATAGTCCAAATTTCTTCAAATTTTGCAAGGAAAGGTTTTGATTGAAAAGGTGTGAAACAAATGCAGTTGGAATCCGATGGTCCTCCATTAGTTCCTTCCATTTCTTTTCAAGATTGACATTTTGTTTTGATTCACCAGTAAAGATAGGGATCAGAACAGATTGATAAGGAAATAAATCTTCTTTTACTCTTTCCCAGGCTAATTTATGCATGGATTCATAGGTTTCAACTTCGACAAAAATAGTAGGGATTTTTTCTCTCTTACAAAAACGAATCACTTTTGAAGATAAAAGGTGAATTGGGATTTTTAATCCTATTGAATAGTCCAGAGGAAAGTCTTTTAATTGTTCAATTGTTTGCTTATATTGTGTTTGTATATGAAATTCAAAATCAATTTTGAATATAGCAAGTAGAGTATCCGCTCCAAGCTGAAGCATCTTTCTCCAAAGCCCTGAATCCAACTCCTTGTCCATCGAATAGAGATAGACATTTGTAGGAGTCATAATATACTTGTCCAAATCCATTCGGATAAATTTCAACCGATTGACTGGTGTATACATGCTATAAATTCTATTTTCCTTCACAACAAGATTGGTTTTCTGCAAGAAACCATTTTGAACAATGGACATATTTTCGACTACATATGGCATCGCATTACCTCTCTTCTTTACTTATTTAAGGCAATGTATGATTAGTCTAGTGAAAATATGTTGGATAATCCATTCAAATACAGAAAAAGAAGCCCTTTTGAACCTTAGTCCTATTAGGCTTCTCCTATATTTAACCACATTACTTTAATAAACTCTGTAGGTGTTCGAAGAAGTTAGGATACGATACATTGATTGCTTCCGAGTCTTCCAATTCCACATTTTCTTTGCATAGAAGGGCTGCAACCGAAAGCATCATTCCAATTCTGTGATCACCACGGCTATTCACTGAACCACCGTTTAGTGGCGTTTTTCCATTAATGATCATCCCATCTTCTGTAGCTTCTATGTCTGCCCCAAGTTTGGACAATTCTTCTACTACTGTCTGAATTCGATCTGTTTCTTTTACTCTTAGCTCTTTTGCATCAGAAATTATCGTTTTTCCTTCCGCTTGTGTTGCCAATAATGCGATGATAGGAATTTCATCTATTAAACGAGGAATCAAACTTCCATTTATCTCTGTACCTTTAAGACTTGAAGTTCTAATAATTAAATCTGCGACTGGTTCTTCCTTAACATTCTCATTATAAGAATGGATTTCAAGATCTGCTCCCATTTCTTTCAGAACATCGATAATACCCGACCTAGTGGGATTAATCCCTACATTATTCAATCTGACTTCACTGTTTTCTACCAATGCTCCTGCAACCAAAAAGAAAGCTGCAGAAGAAATATCGCCAGGAACGTTAATATGGGTCCCTTTTAACGTTTGTTCCCCTTCAATAGATATCTTCTGACCTTCGATTTCCACATTCACTCCAAATTTAGCAAGCATTCTTTCCGTATGGTCTCTTGTTTTTTCTTTTTCAATGACAGTGGTTGTCCCTTTTGAAAAAAGACCTGCCAATAATACACATGATTTGACTTGTGCACTTGCGACCGGCAATTCATATGTAATTGGTGTAAGATTTCCACCTCTGATACTAATGGGAGTCCGTTTCCCTTCCATTCTTCCATCAATCACAGCCCCCATTTCGCGAAGGGGAGTCACTGTCCGTACCATTGGCCGTCTTGCAATGGACTCATCTCCTGCCAACACAGAGAAGAAGGATTGACCAGCAAGTATCCCCATGATTAATCGGATTGTCGTTCCTGAGTTTCCTACATCCAATAATTGTTCAGGCTCTTGTAATCCATTCACCCCTTTTCCATGGATGGTTACAGAATCCCCGTTTCTATCAATAACAATTCCCATCTGGGAAAAACACGAAATCGTACTTAAACAATCCGCTCCTGGAAGGAAATTAGAAACGGTAGTTTTGCCTTCAGCAATACTACCAAGCATGATGGATCTGTGAGAGATGGATTTATCGCCTGGGACCTGAATTTCACCTTTTAAGCGTAAGGCATTAGTGTTTAAAGGTAGAACTTTCATATATGCTCCTTTCTAATTACGAAAGATATGTTTCATACGTGGTATTTGACTGTATGCACTTCTCTGCACTTATTCTATCTTCTTCTGTTTGGAAGCTAATCACCAAAACTCCGTATATTTCTTCACGTGTCTCTAAAATACGAATATTAGTTATACTAATACTTTCTTTTGCTAACAGGCCTGTAATTTCAGAGATGACACCTGGATAGTCTGGTACATCGATAAATAGATCATAAAACGAAGGCAATGCCCCTTTTTCTTGAACAGGCAATCCATCTCTAAAGTCTTTAGCTTGTTGAAAATAACGGAATAACCCAATTTCATTTTCAGTTAGTAATTGTGTTTTGAGATCATCCATTTCATCCACCCATTTATCTAATAAAGATATCAATACGTCCTTGTTATGAATGAAGATATCTCTCCACATTTCAGGGCTGCTGGATGCTATTCGAGTTATATCTCTAAAGCCCCCCGCCGCCAATCTCATTACTAAATCATCCTCTAGATTTCTCGTACGAGCTTGATTAACCAAGGAGGCTGCAATCAAGTGGGGAAAATGACTAACCACACCCGTTAATTCATCATGTTTATCGGGATCCACTACTAAAAACCTCGCCTTTGTGCCACTAAGCCATGCTTTTAATTCTGCAAGCTTTCTATCTTCCACATGATTAGATGGAGTCAAGAGGTAAAAAGCATTTTCAAATAAATGCGCTTTTGCTGCAGCAGGACCGCTTTTATGCGATCCTGCCATTGGGTGCCCACCGATAAATGTATAGCCTTGATCTATTAAAGGTTGTGCTTTTTCCGTTATTCTTTTCTTTGTACTGCCTACATCCGTTACAATTACCTGAGGCTTTAAGTCTATTTTAGTTAGCTGTTCCAAAATTTCTTCTGTTTGTTTAACAGGTGTTCCAATAATTATCAAATCAGCTTCTTTGGCGCCTTCTTCAAAACTATTGCAAGCTTTATCTATGATACCTAGCGCTTTGGACAATTGAATATTTTGCTCATTAATATCGTAGCCTATCACAACTGCCGAAGAATGAGCTTGTTTGATTGAAAGGGCCACTGAACCGGCAATCAAGCCAATTCCTATGACAAAGATATTCCCCCTCATTCTAACTTCTCCCTCCTCAACTTTATATTAATCATAAGGAAAAATGCCGGCTTTTACACCGGCGTTTTAATAAATTCCTTCATGAATTGAATTAATTTCTCATTTTGCTCTTCTGTACCAACAGTTATTCTAATCGAAGTAGAGAAGCCTAGTGCTTTTCCCGACCTTACTATAAAACCTTTGGAAAGTAAAAATTGAAAGACTTCATCACTATCTATTCCAAAGTCTATTAGAATAAAATTCCCTTGAGAAGGGTAGTAATTAAGTCCAGACTCATTACAGAACCTATAAAATTTCTCAAGTCCTTCTGCATTTTTCTTTTTACATTCCACAATAAACGTTTGATCCTCCAATGCTTTAGCAGCCACATACATCCCAAGGCTATTTACATTGAAAGGTTCCCGTGCAGGTTCAAGTTTTGAAATGATTTCTTCAGAAGCAATTCCATAACCAACACGGAAACCTGCTAAACCGTAAATCTTCGAAAAAGTACGAAGAATGATGATATTAGGGAACTTTTCTAAGAAAGCAAGTGTATCTGGATAATCCTCCGCAGTTACGTACTCATAATATGCTTCGTCCAAAACTACCAACACATTGGATGGCACTTGTTCAAGGAAATTGATTAAATCTCCATTATGGATATAAAGACCGGTCGGATTGTTAGGCGAGCATAACCAAACCACAGATGTATGCTCATCTACTCTATTTAGCATCTCATTTAAATCATGTGCCCCTTCCACAAGCGCAACTTCTCTTGATTCAGCTAGTTGTAGAACTGCATTATGTTTATATTGAGGAAAAGAAGGTGTAGGCATAACTGTGTTTTTTCCTGGTTCCAACAGGCTTTTGGATATTATTTGAATAATTTCATCCGAACCATTCCCAAAAATCAATTGTGTTTCTCGCACATTATATAAATTAGCTAAAGCACTTCTCAATACAGTAGCGTATCCATCAGGATATAAAGCGAAGGATCGATTCCATTCATATAATGCTTGTTTCGTAATGTCAGAACTCCCATATGGATTTTCATTGGAGGCCAATTTTGTTATTTCATTTAATCCCAATTGTTTTTTTACTTCATCGACTGATTTTCCAGGTTGATAAGGCTTTAATGATAAGACGGATTCGTTCCATTTCACGGCGGTCTTCTCCTTATTTATTGGAATGACTTAAATCTGGTCTCAACTGAATTGCTTCTTTTAAATAAATATGCTTTATTTCATTCTGAGGATTTGACGTATTAACGTGCATCATGATTCGGATACACTTTTGCAATGAACCAGGGACAGGAATCTCCTGCATGCACATCACTGGGACAAATGACCATCCCTCAAAGTTCCTAAGAGCCTTTGCAGGAAATCCAGCTGTTATATCCTCTGTAACAGAAATGAAAACTGAAGCCACAGATTCAGGTTCAATTTGGTTTTCGTTAATGATTTGAAGAATTAACTCTTCGGTATTATGCAAGATTTCCTTTTCTTCATTCATAGAGACGGTAGTAGCCCCCCTGATTCCCCTTATCATACTACCACCCTTTCATAAGTTTCTTTTCTAATACATGGTTTGTAGAACCTTTGATATCTCTACATCTGAAAATTCTTTCATAACTGGTGAACCAACTGATGATAACAATACAAATCTTACTCGGTCAGTGGTTGTTTTTTTATCTTTTTTCATAGTGGAGAGTAAAGTAGTAGGTTCCAGTTCTTTTGGAATTCTTAATGTATATCCTAAATCCTGTGCCCATTTCTTAAATTGGGCAAGATCGAACTCCAATTCAATATATTCAATACTTAATTGTAACGCGAATACCATCCCTAGAAGAACCGCTTCACCATGGGAAATGACTCCGTATCCTAGTTGGGCTTCGATAGCGTGACCAAGTGTATGTCCGAAATTCAAATATGCTCTAACTCCTGTTTCCTTTTCATCTTCTGCAACAATGTTAGATTTTACTTCAATGCCTTCTTCTAGAAACCACGATAGATTCTCATCTGCAATATCTTCGAAAGAAACAATCCGGTTTCGCATTTCAGTATAAAATGGTTTGGGAGCAATTAAACTATGTTTAATCGCTTCAGCATAACCAGAAAGCACTTCTTTTTTAGGCAATGTTGATAGGAAATCTAAATGGTAGATAACAGCCTCTGGTTGATAGAACGTCCCTATCATGTTTTTCCCTAGCGGATGATTGACAGCCACTTTCCCACCTACAGCACTATCATGTGCCAATATTGTTGTCGGTATTTGAATAAAGGGAATCCCTCTCATATACGTGGCAGCTACAAAACCAGCTAAGTCTCCAACTGCCCCACCACCTAATGCAAGGACAATAGATTTTCTGTTAAGTCCTGCTTGTAGTGCATCGGTATGGCAAGCTTGAAATACTTCAAGTGATTTAGCTTCTTCACCCCCTGGGACGATTGTGTGAAAAATGGGAGATTGAAGCTTGGATTTAATCGCTGTTTTTACAAAGTCCAGGTAAAGAGGGGCCACATTCTCATCCGTGATAATCCATATTTTATGATTCTTGAACTTTTCAGCCAGAATATCCGTTATGGAAAAGATTGCTTTTTTGTCAATAATGACTGGATAAATTTTACTTTGAGTTTTAATGTGCTGTACTTTCATGCACTTAAAATCCCTTTGTTTCTTCTCTATATTGTTCTATGAAATTCTGAAGAGTGGAAAATTTGTCTGATGGAAATTGATTGACTATCGCAGATGCCAATTCCCATGCAACAACCGCTTCTGCTACAACCGCAGCCGCAGGAACGGCACAGCTATCCGATCTCTCAATACTAGCTTCAAACGTTTCTTTAGAATCAATATCTACACTTTTCAAAGGTTTATATAAAGTAGGAATAGGCTTCATCACGCCTCTTAATACAATTGGCATGCCTGTAGTCATTCCACCTTCTAACCCACCTAAACGATTGGTTTGACGGAAATATCCTTGTTCTTCGGACCAGCCTATTTCATCATGGACTTCACTTCCAAATTTTCTTGCTGCCTCAAAGCCAATTCCAAACTCTACTCCCTTAAATGCATTGATGCTGACAATAGCTGCGGCCAATTTAGAATCGAGCTTCCGATCGAAGTGCACATAGCTACCAACACCAACTGGCATCCCTTCCACGATTACTTCAACAATCCCACCAATGGAGTCACCATTGCTTTTAGCATCGTCGATCGCTTGCATCATCTTTTGCCCAGCATCTTGATCAAGGCACCTAACAGGTGAAGCTTCTGATATTTCCTGTATTTGTGAAATAGTTAATTCTGAAGTTCGCTCAGCTTTTACTCCCCCAATTTCAACCACATGTGAAGCAATATGTATTCCTAGTAGTGAAAGAAGTTTCTTCGCTACAGCACCTGCTGCTACCCTTACCGTTGTTTCCCTGGCAGATGACCTTTCAAGGACATTTCTAAGGTCCCTATGTCCATATTTAATGCCACCATTTAAATCTGCATGTCCTGGGCGTGGTCTAGTTATTTTCCTTTTTACATCATCCGCATCCTCTTGTAGTGGCTCAATTCCCATTATTTTTGTCCAATGCTTCCAATCATTATTTTCTACAACTAAGCAAATGGGTGATCCTAGTGTTGACCCATGGCGTATCCCGGATGTAATTTCTACCGTATCCTTTTCAATTTGCATTCTACGACCTCTACCGTGACCTTTTTGTCTACGAGCAAGATCTTTATTTACATCTTCGGCGATTAATGGCATCCCTGCTGGAAGCCCTTCAAGGATGGTTGTAAGTTTTGGTCCATGTGATTCTCCTGCAGTTAAGTATCTCACTTGGTGGTACCCCCATTTCTGAATCTATATACTTTAGCGCTTAAAAGCACTGTAGTGTTATGTAACACTATATCATAAATAAAAATAATGTGTACAAAAAAAGTTTGAAATTAATCAACTTAATTTCAAACCCTTGAATGGTTATCTTTTTTCATTTTACACTTTTTTATAAAAAAAAGTATCTTCTGTTTCTAACCCGTATTTAGAAGGATTAAAAATTTGTTCTGTACTTCCTACAAAAAAAACACCCTCAGGTTTTAATGCTTGACTGAATTTATTATAAAGCTGTTCTTTTGCTTCCTCAGTAAAATATATTAGAACATTGCGACAAACGATTAGATCATAATCTGATTCAAAAGCTAGAGCAAGTAAATTATGTTTTTTAAAAGTAACTGTATTCTTAATTTCTTCTTTTACTTTGTAATAATCGCCTTGTTTATCAAAATATTTTGCCTTAATAGGAGAAGGTACTTCATTCAAGGATCGTTCATGATATACTCCTATTTTTGCTCTAGCAATTACATTGTCATCGATATCAGTAGCTAAAATTTTAATCTGCGATAATGGAAGAAATTTTGATAATACCATTGCAATTGTATAAGGTTCTTCACCAGTAGAACAAGCAGCGCTCCATATCTTAAGTTTCCTATTCGATTGTAAAAGGCGCGGTAGAATTTTCTCCTCCAAAACCTCCCATCGCTTACCGTTTCGATAAAATTCCGATACATTTATGGTCATTCTATCTAAAAATTCGTTTAGCATTTGTTTATCCGTTTTGATTGCTGAAAGGAAATCACGGAAACTTCCGTATCCTTTCTTTTCATAAAGGGAGGTCAACCTTCGTTTCATTTGTGCTTCTTTATATAAATTCAAATCGATTCCAGTCAATATTTTTACCTGTGCAATAAATTCTTGATAGTCCTGAGACATTGATTTTCTACTCCTCTAACTCCCATAAAAGGAACCTTTTATAATAATTAAAGTATAGCGGAATATCTTGGAATTTACTTTATATTTTTATGTAATTTAACAAAAAATTCAAAGAAAACCGAAAACACAATTATACATAATGCCTCACTAAACTAGCTTGTTGATTGCAGCGAGAGGCACTCGCTTTCCGAGGGGGTAAAGTAGACTATTCGGAGCATTGCGCCTGTGGTGTTTCCTTTTACCCGCATTTCCTGCAGGAGTCTTGCGCCTTCCACTCCAATCAACATAGTGTCAATTCAACAATGAACTTTTACTTAGCAATAAAAAAACTCTATCAAGGCGATAGAGTTTTTTAAATGGATTTATATACTTTCGTATTAGTAAATCCACTCGTTCATTAATTTTGTGTATTCTACTAGTTCTTCTTGTTTGAAGAATAGACCAATTTCACGCTCTGCACTCTCAGGTGAATCAGAACCGTGAATGATGTTTTTACCAACTGTAGCAGCAAATTCACCACGGATTGTTCCTGGAGCAGAATCTTTAGGATTAGTTGCACCCATCATTTGACGAGCAGTAGCGATTACATTTTCGCCTTCCCAAACCATTGCAAATACTGGGCCTGAAGTAATGAAATCTACTAGCTCTCCGAAGAAAGGACGTTCTTTATGCTCACCATAGTGTTGCTCAGCTAACTCTTGTGAGATTGACATTAATTTAGCTCCAGCTAATGTAAACCCTTTCTTTTCGAAACGAGAAACGATTTCACCAATTAACTGACGTTGTACTCCGTCAGGTTTTACCATCAAGAAAGTTTTTTCCATGTTAGTAATCCACTCCTATTTCCTGTATGTATGTGACATCCAAATGGACAATCCACGAAAAATATTATCATTGATTTAAAAAATTCGCAATATAATGACCAAAATCTATTAGAATTTTCGTTTTCCGATATTTTTCGCAATTTCCATGAATGTTTTCTTAGCTTTGTTTTCTGGTAATTGCCTTAAAATGAACAGTGCTTTTTTCAAGTACAAATCACTTACAGCTATTGATCGTTCGATGGCACCAGAGGACTTAATTACACTGATTGCACGGGCAATGTCTTCCTGAGTTGAATTTTCATTGATCGATTCCAGGATTTCCTTATTGCTGTCATGTTCCATGGCATACAATACCGGTAAGGTAATATTTCCTTGTAGTAAATCACTTCCCGCAGGCTTGCCAAGATCTTTTTCAGATGCAGTAAAATCCAAAATATCATCTGTGATTTGATAAGACATACCGACATAGTATCCGAAAAGGAACAACTTTTTATGTATATCTTCTGAAACACCTGAAGCAACCGCACCAAGTTGACAGCTCGTTGCTATCAAAAGAGCAGTTTTACGCTTAATTCTTCTGAAGTATGTTTTGATGTTTTGTTCAAAATTAAACTTGTCCTTAATTTGTTCAATTTCCCCAATACAAACTTCTACAATAGTGTTGGAAAGAATTTGATGCGCAACTGAATTGTCAATATTAGCCATCAACTCTAATGAACGAGCGAAAATATAATCACCCGTGTACATTGCTACCCTATTGTCCCATTTAGACTTAATAGTTGGCGCACCTCTTCTTAATTCTGCATCATCAATGACATCATCATGTACTAGGCTAGCCATATGAATCAATTCTAAGGCAACGGCCACATTCTTCGTCACATGAATATCATGTGTTCCAAATTTTGACGCCAATAAAACAAACACTGGGCGAATTCTTTTCCCACCTGCCTGCAATAAATGCATAGAAGCCTCACGAAGAACAGGCGAATTTGCTTGAATGGTAGCTTCTAATTCTTTTTCGATTATTTGTAGGTCTGCATTCAAAAAAGAATACAACATTTTTAATTTCATTTAATCCACCCAGCTTTACTTCATCAAGTCTTCTAAAAAATGCGAGAAGAGCCCATTTGTATGGGACGACCACTAAACAATATCGTCCTGGATCTTGTAGGCACTCCCGAATGTTTGATAATCCGAAGCTAGACCCGTGGCCTAACAACCAATAGTAACTCTCTTAATTAGTTAGGTTTATACCCAATATGTGTTGCAGCAACTCCACCACTATGAGGTTTATATGTAACCTTTTCAAAACCTGCTTGCTTAAACATATTCGCAAGCTCTTTCATTCCTGGAAAATCCCGAGCTGATTCCTGTAACCAAGAATATTCATTATAACTTTTTGCAAAAAGTTTTCCGAATAGAGGCATAAAAAATCTGAAGTAAAAATAATAGAGTTGTCTAAACCCTATCATAGTAGGTTGTGAAGTTTCTAAACAAACTGCCATACCTCCAGGCTTTAAAACACGATTCATTTCCTTTAAAACGTGAAGGTAGTCGGGTACATTCCTTAAACCAAATCCTATTGTCACATAATCAAAAGTATTGTCTTCAAAGGGCAGTTCCATTGCATTGCCATGAATTAATTCGACTTGTTCAAGGTGTCGATCTTTTACTTTCTCGATTCCGACATTCAACATGTTCTGGCTGAAGTCTACCCCCTTAACAATTCCTTCATTCCCTACTTCATGTGCCAATGCTATGGTCCAGTCCGCAGTTCCACAGCAAACATCTAGAGCCTTTGAACCTTTTTTCACATTCATGATTTTCATCGTGGAATTACGCCATTTAATGTGCTGTTGGAAGCTGATGACTGAATTCATTTTATCGTAGTTTTGTGATATTTTCTCAAAGACTTTGTGTACTTTTTCCTCTTTCGAATGTTGCATTGTTTACCCTTCTTCCGCGAACGAATTGGCAATTACCAAATTATGTTTACCTATCGCATCTAATCTGATTTTCACTTGTTCATTGATAGGGGTCAGCGTTTTTCTTGCCTGCTCGGTAAGGTTATTCACATGTATGATACATTGATCCAATTTTCGGACAACGAAAATTCTTTGGTCATCAGTCAAATGCATTCCCATTTTCGGAAACAAGATTTTCTTCAATACATCGACAATTGGTGAGCCCTTTTTATTTTCAAAAGCTTGCTTTTCGTCAATTAAACGATTCAAAAGCAATAGGTTCGAAATATATTCAGACCAGGCAGTCTTATTAAAAAATTCAGCTATCGTTAGGACAAGGGATGCTTCTATGATCCTAACGCTATCTAAAAGGTCATTTATATCATCTATCGTCGATTGATAGACTTTAATTTTTTGTTCATTGATATCCTTTATGGCTCCAGCTAATGCTTGAATAAGTGGCACTTGACTGATATCAGACAAGATCTTGTAATAGAGCCCGCTATAATAATCCCCTGCAAGCACTGTTAGTTGTCTATTGCGTAAAATGGACATATTTTCAGTTTTAAGGGTTGAATTAGTTACTAGTTCATGGGTATCCAAGGCAATTTGAACTAACATGGTAGAAGTGATATATTTATCAATCTCTTCATCCGATAAGTCCAAATCCTCTAACATAGATACAAGGAGGAAAAGTTTATTATCATCAATGAACGGCTTTTCTAAAAAGTGAAGAAGGTAAGGATGTCCTGCCTTTGATAAAATTAAACTTTTGAGTTCTTCCATGTACATGTTCAAATCCTTCACCTTTCATCACCCTTGTAGCCAAAATTATGTATAGTTATTATTTCCATATACCATTATTTTTAAGCGAAAACCTTAAAAGCACATGTCATTATAACATACAATGGGATTAGTGGCTCGGTTTATGCATTTTTTTATAAGCAACATTATTTCTTTTCACTTTCCATCTGTCCAAAAGGTGTAAAGATTTTCGCATTGCCCCTGATCTTGATTGCAGAAGTATGTTCTGTAAATTGTGCAATCATTACTTCACCTGCATCCAATTTTTCAGAATGATGGAATCTAGTATCTGAACCACGTGTCAAACCGATTACATTGACTCCATCTTCTATCGCTTTAATAACAACATAGTCCATCACTTTTTCTTTCATTTGAAGTACCCCCATGACAATGTAGGCTAGGATTTAATCAATGATAAAACTTCAGACCTTGCTTTCGAATCTTTTGCAAATATTCCACGAACTGCGGATGTGACCGTTTTAGCCCCAGGTTTTTTTACGCCACGCATTGTCATACACATATGCTCTGCTTCGACAATGACCATAACACCATGAGGTTCAAGTTTCCCCATTATCGCATCAGCTACCGTAGAAGTGATTCTTTCTTGTAATTGTGGTCTTTTAGCGACTGCTTCTACAGCTCTAGCAAGCTTGCTTAATCCCGTTACCTTGCCATTTCTAGGGATATATGCTACATGTGCATGTCCGTAAAACGGCACTAAATGATGTTCACAAACTGAATGGAAGGCAATATCTTTTACTAAGACCAATTCCTCGTGATCTTCTCCAAAAATAGTTTGAAAGTGTTGGGATGGATCTTCTCTTAATCCAGAGAAGATTTCTTCATACATTCTTGCAACTCGTTTTGGAGTATCCAGTAGCCCTTCCCTATTAGGGTCTTCACCTACCGCTTCTAGGATCATTCGTATCGCTTCTTCAATTTGTGCGTGATTTATATTCGTCAATCTAATATCCTCCCAAAAGGCCAATCATAGTTTTATGTATTCACGTCTTCATATTAGCACATTTACAAAAACAGACGCAAAATATGTAGAAGAATTGTGTATTTGGATTCAAAAAATTAAGGCCTGTCATGTAGACAGGCCTTAATTATGTAAGATTTTTGCCATTAATTTATGGCTAGATTATTTAACAGCGTCTTTAAGCGCTTTTCCTGGTTTGAATGCAGGAACTTTGCTTGCAGAAATTTCGATTTCTTCACCAGTTTGTGGATTGCGACCTTTACGGGCTGCACGCTCACGTACTTCGAAGTTACCAAAACCGATAAGTTGTACCTTATCACCGTTTTTCAATGCGTCTAGAATTGTATCAAAAACAGCATCAACAGCTTTTGTTGCGTCTTTCTTTGAAAGTTCGCTAGCTTCTGCGACTGCATTAATTAGTTCTGTTTTGTTCATGCCATTCACCTCCTCCCAAAAGGAATTTTTCAAAAAAAGAAGTATGTAATACCGAATAATCCATGAATAATCATTGCGGCTTATTCTACTATCAAATCTCTACCAATTGCAAGAAAAAATAAATACGAGTATCGGTAGAATGGCTTTACTCTGCGTTTTCTGTTAGTAGATTATCATAATCACATAGGGTTAGCAAGAGAATTCAATAAATAATGAGAATCTTTTGTTTAAAATTAACAATTTTCTTGGTTTTTGTCCTCAAATGCCATCTTTCCCTTAAATATCAAGGTTTAAACCCTTCTCTCATAAAGCGTAAAAATTTTCTGATAAGGATAAGGGATTATTTTCAAGTTGCAATTTATTTAACCATTATTTTTAGGTTCTTGTAAATAGATAATAGTTTTTAAGGATAGTCTTTTTTTAGAAAAATATCCTTAAAACAAATGCTTTGTTAAAGTATAGTGTTGTTTTTTGACTCATTTGAATTAAAAGAAGACTTTTATAGTCCATTAATAACTGAAAAATGCATTTTTATCGTAAATTCTACCTTAAAATCCAAAATACTTTTTGATATTTAATGGTTTTTTAGAAGGAACCCCATATCTTTATCGAAACTGAAAGAATTTAAATCGAAACTGGAAAAATACATTCGAAAATCAATAAATATCGATTTTTCGACAAAAACAATCAAAAACCTAAACAAAATTCCTCATTGGTTAGATCCATTTTAGTATTTCTACTTTAGTTGTCTAGGTTAGCTTGAAAAGCCCGGCATTTTAATATTTGGCGGCCAAATACGAAACAAAAAAATGCTCAAACAGTCGTCATTTTCGACCATTTGAGCACTCTATGTTTATAATATAATCGCGATTAACCCACCAGAGCCTTCATTAATGATTCTTTCTAAGGTTTCTTTTAATTTGTAACGCGCATTTTCTGGCATTAGGCTAAGCTTTGCTTGGATTCCTTCACGAACAAGGGAGCTTAAGCTGCGTCCGAAGATATCTGAATTCCAGATTGAAAGTGGATTGTCTTCGAAATCTTGCATTAAGTATCGGACTAATTCCTCACTTTGTTTTTCTGTTCCAATGATCGGTGCAAATTCTGATTCCACGTCCACTTTAATCATATGGATTGACGGGGCTACCGCTTTTAATCTAACACCAAATCTAGCTCCTTGACGGATGATTTCAGGCTCATCTAGACTCATGTCAGACAAAGAAGGCGCTGCAATGCCATATCCCGTTTGCTTAACCATTTTCAATGCATCAGACACTTGGTCATACTCAGCTTTGGCATGTGCGAAATCCTGCATCAATTCCAGCAAATGATCTTTCCCTCGGATTTCGACACCTACAATCTCTTTAAGGATCGTATCGTATAGTTCGTCAGGGGCATGTAAATCAATTTCTGCCACCCCTTGCCCCATATCGATACCAGCCAAGGCAGCACTGTCGATGAATTCGAAGTCATTGAAATGGCTAACGACTCTATCCACATCACGCAATCTCTTAATATCCTTAACTGTTTCTTTAACAGCTTCCTGATAGCTCTCACGTAACCAGTGATTTTCCCGAAGAACCATAACCCAACTTGGAAGGTTAACATTCACTTCCAATACAGGGAATTCGAATAATGCTTCACGCAAAACGTTAAGAACATCTGATTCACGCATACTTTCAACACTCATGGCTAGCACTGGAATGTCGTACTGCTCTTGCAAGGATGTACGTAACAATTCTGTGTCTGGGTGATGAGGTTGGACAGAGTTGATTACCATGATAAATGGTTTTCCTACTTCCTTAAGCTCATTTATCACTCTTTCTTCCGCTTCAACATAGTCCGAGCGATGGATTTCACCGATTGTTCCATCTGTCGTTATGACTACCCCTAAAGTGGAATGGTCTTGAATGACTTTTCTTGTGCCAATCTCTGCTGCTTCATGAAATGGAATTGGTTCTTCATACCATGGAGTATGAATCATTCGAGGACCATTTTCATCCTCATATCCTTTTGCTCCCGGTACGGTATAGCCAACACAGTCAACTAATCTAATGTTCACTTCAAGCCCATCATCCACTTTTACAGATGCCGCAGTATTTGGGACAAATTTAGGCTCTGTTGTCATGATTGTTTTTCCGGCTGCACTTTGTGGTAGTTCATCTTGTGCTCTGGATCGATCAGCTTCATTTCGAATGTTAGGAATCACTACTAATTCCATAAATTTTTTTATGAAGGTGGATTTGCCAGTACGTACAGCACCAACAACTCCTAAATAAATGTCTCCGCCAGTCCGTTCTGCAATATCTTTAAAAATATCTACTTTTTCCACGAGATTCCCTCCCGATATTTAGAGTTCCTGGGATTTTTCTATCCATTTTTAATAGTATTGGACAATATATGTGTATGAGACTACCTTGTACAAATATGCTTATTTTTTCTTATATGCCTCCTTTTTTCTTTTAGGTTTTCCAAATCTTCCATTGCCGGAGAACACAAACCCCTATTTTTGACGCTACGCCCACTATTTTGAATGATGGTTTACCAGAACCATAATATTCTCATGCTAGTTGGCAAAAATGATTAATTCATATCGGTTTCTGATGGAAAGGTTTTGGTGACATTTATATAATTGCAGCAATATGCTAAGTTTTAAGTACTTGTTGAAAAAACAAAAAACCCTTCTCCTGCAATATATTTGCACAGGAAAAGGGTTATTCCTATTTTGTCATGAATTTCGGCATCTTTCCATCTTCGCTGATTGTATAGGGCAAAGAATAGGCTGGAACAAAGAATGAGTTTTCAACTAAAATATTACGAATATCATCACCTGGTTTGAAATTATGCTTATTGTTTTCAAGCGCAGAGATTAAATCTGGAGTATAATCGACAAATAATTCTCCATTAGTATCTATCACTAATCCTAATTGTTTTTGAGAAAAAGGACTTAATACAGTAGGGATTTCTTTTACTCCAAGCTTTTTATAATCCAATGTATAAACATCATTGGTCAATCTCTCCTTAAAAGGAGGATAACCATTCGCTTGGCGATAAACCATCAATCGGATATTCAAGTCCTGCAATGTGTTTGCAATTCTCATATCAAATAACTTAACAGTAGGATTAGTTTCAGCATCCACAAGTGTGTATTGAAAAACCCCTCCGCTTTCATATGCATTTCCTGGAGGTTCTGCTAAGTATTTTGGGACGATCTTTTTAAAGTCAATTAAATATTTTTGATATATAGGTGTCCCTGCTTCTGTCGTTTTGATTGGTAACAAACCAGTTTGATCCGTCTTGTATTGATTGACTGCTGTTTGTACCATCATTATTTGATCTTTATATGGAACCTGGTTTTCCTTTCTTTGATCAGTAGGATATAGACAGCCTGTCAATAAAAATGAAAGGATTATACATAAAAGAATAAAGCTCCATTTTTTACTTGGGTTATTAATATGTATATTCATCTTGTCACCCATTCGTCGGTCCGCTTAGGACTACTAAAAATATGATTATGCCTGAAATGATCATTAACATATACGCAAAGATAGCAGTCAATACACGGAAAAACCCCTTTAGTTTATAGCGGCTTAGATAAATCAAAATAATGGATAAAAACATAAATCCCATTGATGCAAGTGAGATCCACATCTTTTGTAAAGCTGGTGTCATTTCGAATTCACTCCTTTTCACGAAAAGTATTATATCATAAGCAGAAAAAAAACAGGAAAATCTTATTTCGATTCTCCTGTTTTCTGACTAATTTATCACCATTTTAGGTTCATTGACCAGTTTGGTACTCTGTATAGTATGCATCAAGGTGAACCACTGCACCCATAAATGCCTATATTCATTGAAATTTCCTAAAATAATGGAGTGAAGGGAATTATTTAGTCACATCCAAGATATTGACTAAGTCTTCCATTTCAGCTTTCTTTGTCCTAGACATCAACGAATCAACGGCTGCCTTTACGGGTTCGCCATTAAATAACACACCATACAATGCTTCTGTAATCGGCATTTTCACTTCATATTTCTGAGCTAACTGGTAAGCTGCTTTAGTAGTACGGACGCCCTCGACAACCATTCCCATATTTTCAAGCACTTCATCAAGTCTTTGCCCTTGTCCCAACATGTTTCCAGCTCTCCAATTTCGAGAGTGCACACTAGTGCAGGTAACAATTAAGTCACCTATACCCGTTAATCCTGAAAAGGTAAGTGGGTTTGCCCCCATAGTTGTACCAAGGCGAGCAATCTCGGCTAATCCTCTTGTAATTAGTGCTGCTTTGGCATTATCACCATAACCAAGGCCATCCGTAATTCCAGCAGCAAGAGCAATAATATTCTTCAATGCTCCCCCAATTTCAACCCCAATTACATCAGCATTCGTGTACACACGGAAATTCGTGTTCATGAACAGATCTTGAATGACTTCCGCTGCGTTCATATTTGTTGAAGAAACCGTAACAGTGGTAGGGTGTCGCAAACTTACTTCCTCAGCATGGCTTGGCCCAGATAAGACTACAACATCTTTTAATAGTTCAGATGGCATTTCTTCTTCAATCATTTCTGAAATGCGAAGGAGTGTATCTGGTTCGATCCCTTTGCTCACATGGACGACAACAATAGGATGTGAAATAACTTCCGAAATGGAGGAAAGTACCTCACGAATCGCTTTTGTAGGTACAGCAAGAATTACATTCTCCACTCCATCTAGAGCTTTCTCTAATGAATCATAGCCAATGATTGAAACAGGCAATTCAATTTCAGGTAAATATTTTTTATTTGTATGATATGTGTTTATTTCTTCAATTTGGCTTGCGTTATGCCCCCATAAGCGGACATCATGGCCGTTGTCAGCGAGAACCATTGCAAGAGCTGTCCCCCAGCTTCCTGCACCAATTACTGCGACTTTTTCACGACTATGAACCATATCATCACAACCTTTTTATTTTCTTTGTCTTGCGAATATCCTTATCGGTGTGCCTTCAAATCCGAATGCATCACGAATTCTATTCGTTAAAAATCTCTCATATGAGAAATGAAGTAGTTCCGGTTCATTTACAAAGACGACAAATGTTGGTGGTTTGACCGCAACCTGTGTCGTATAGAAAATCTTCAATCTCTGACCTTTATGTGTTGGAGTTGGGTTCATTGCTACAGCATCAGTGATGACTTCATTTAATACATTGGTTGGAACACGCATTGAATGATTTTCACTTACAGTATCTATTACAGGAATTAACGTATGTGTCCTTTTTCTAGTTTTAGCTGAAAGGAAAACAACTGGTGCATAATCTAAGAACAAGAAATGCTCACGAATATTTTTCTCAAAATCGCGCATTGTATTTTCATCTTTTTCAACCGCATCCCATTTATTCACAACAATGATGACAGCTCTACCAGATTCATGTGCATAACCAGCAATTTTTTTATCTTGTTCCCGAATGCCTTCTTCTGCATTAAGGACGACAAGGACTACATCTGATCTTTCAATTGCACGCAAAGCACGTAATACGCTATATTTTTCTGTACTTTCGTATACTTTTCCTTTTTTCCTCATCCCTGCTGTATCAATAATGACATACTTTTGTCCATTATACGTGTAAGGAGAGTCAATAGCATCACGAGTAGTACCTTCAATGTCACTAACAATTACTCGATCTTCCCCTAAAAGAGCATTTACAAGAGAGGATTTCCCTACATTCGGTCTACCTATTAAGCTAAACTTCGTAACATCATCATCATAATCCGAACCATTGTAATTCGGGAAATGCTTAGCTACTTCATCTAAAAGATCCCCTAAACCAAGACCATGTGTACCCGAAATCGGGAACGGTTCACCGAAGCCTAAGGAATAAAAATCATATACTTGGTCCCTCATCTCAGGATTGTCCACTTTATTGACTGCAAGAACCACTGGTTTTTTCGTTTTGTATAGAATTTTAGCTACTTCTTCATCTGCAGAAGTAACCCCTTCTCGACCATTCGTCATTAAAATGATGACATCAGCCTCATCAATGGCAATCTCTGCTTGTTGACGAATCTGCTCCAAAAACGGCTCGTCACCGATATCAATTCCGCCTGTATCAATTATATTGAAATCGTGAGTCAACCATTCCCCTGAGCTATAAATTCGATCACGTGTCACTCCTGGAATATCTTCGACAATGGATACTCTTTCTCCTACAATTCTGTTAAAAATGGTGGATTTCCCTACATTAGGCCTTCCAACAATTGCAACGACTGGTTTTGGCATGGAAGTCACCCTTTCTTTTTTATTTTTCAAAAGCAGATTCAATAGGCAAGGCCCAAACTGACTTTGAGCCCAAAATGGTACCTCCCGAAAACTGCATGATTTGTTTTGTCCAATTGTATCTTGCTAGCGAAAAGAACCCTTCTTGTCCACTAAGAAGGGTATAGCTATCTAATAGTACCAAATTATCCTAACAACAACAATCTTTATCCATTACAAAATGATGACTAAACTAACTCTCTTGCGTCGTAAACCTATCTATTTACACTACACAACTAATGTTTTACAATTATTAGCATTTCTTCGCAAAGCATATGGGCTATTCCATCAAGAATTGCTTCTAGATTCGCTGCGAAATGCTCCATCTCATCCTTTGATTCGCAATGAAACACATAGCCTCCAAATGGTACTTTTTCAGGTTTCGTAGTGACCACAGCTAAAATACATTTTTCAAGTGCCATGAGGTCCACTTCCCTTCATTTTGCGGTCAGCCGATTCTGACGGCATTCGAATTGCATTCTCTAAAGTAGGAACATTCCCAATGACTCTGATTGCTTGTTCTACATCTTTTTCCTGTGGCAATACGAATACTGCGACTCTTCCATCCTCTAAATCCCTTTTTACCAGAGGAATCAAAGACGGTGTCCCTGAATCACGGTACACACCCATTGCTGTAGATACATCATGTAGAATTGCTTGTCTTTGGCCTAAATTAGATATTGTAGAACGAACATTGAAGTTTTTCGGTTTTAGGATAAATCCCATTCCATGCTCTAGCAATGCTTTCTGTCTATCTGGAAGTCCAATATTCATAATATGAATATTATCAACATACAACCCTGGTCCTTCGAATCGTGGCTTAACGTATTCAATCTCTACAATGTCTTTAAGATGTGTACCTGTCATGAATTTTTTGCAAATTATAAGTGATAGTAAAAAAGCAACGATTCCGACCCATACATTCCATATTAAATATCCCCCTGTGCAAACCAAGGAAGTCATGATTACAAGATAATTCCTACCTTCGAATGCGATGGCAATCCCTTCAATATATGTACTCCCTCTTTTAACTAGCTCGTACTGGTCCAATTCTGTTAATGTATTACGTTCCATGTTCCTGACTTCCCTAAATTGAGAAGCGGCAAGAGCCAAAAAAGTTATGGCTGTAAATTCTTCCTCAAAAACAGCTGGGAGAACTATACTACCTAAACCAGCCGCAATGAATCCTATTGCAAGATGTATGACTTTACCATGCAAATAGGTGGGATATTGGCGATAATCACTTCTAAGCATAAAAATTCTTGCAAGGGTCCCTGTTATGACACCGAAAACGATTGGATAAAAATATTCATTCACCCGCTACACCTCTTTCTTCGCTGCAAATCTCGTTTGTGTTATGGCAGTTGCCGATATTTCAAATAGTCTCCAAATCATATTACCTGCACCTACTTTTGCCACTTGGTCCATCCAACTGTTAGAAAAGGGGTGGTACGGCAAACCTAGTCTGTAAACCGCCATGAACATGAGCATTTCACCTACAATCATCCCTAACAATAATGAAACAATTCGTAATTTCCATTGATACACGAGTATTATGCTCAAGTAGAGTAAAATTATTGTAAGCATCCATGTAGGATCAAATAAAATCCACACAGGATCAATCATTGCGAATATCCCAAAGCTTGCTATACATAATCCAATGATTAATGATGAGATGAATAGATGTGAAATTTGTTTTAAATTAAAGGTCCTTGTATGAAGAAAAAGAATGATTATCAGATAAAGTGCGGCTAGGCTTACATGAATTGATGAAACAGGAATCGGAAATTCATATGGTGATAATATGATTAACACCAACACATGAAAGATATTTCTATTCCTATTAGAAGAGGAATTATAGAAGAATGTGAGTATCACGAAAATAATCCAAGCAAGCCAAATAAAAAAAATACCTTCCATCGAGATTCCTCCTTTAACATCCATTATGTCTTTTCAAGCGAATGCTTAATCAACTAAGCAGGAATAATCTCTCTTAATCATGGAAAGGTAAGTGCAGGGAGGTGTTAATGGATGGGTAAGGATAGGCAAGAAAAAAAACTAAGAGAAAGTAAAAGAGTAGAATCCGATCGTGATCAGGCGCTACATTATCCAGGAGCGACTTCACTTGAAGGTCCGGAAGAAGCGAGAAAACGAAATAAACATTAAAAAATGGCATCATTTTAAGACCCGTTGTTCGTTAACAACGGGTCTTTCACTGTAAAGTTCACTATTTGGAATCATTATTCAATAAATTTCTTTGTTTGGCCCATTCAAGAGAATGTCCTAATAAAACATAAGGGGCAGAATTCAAATCTTCGATCTTCTTTTTACCTAATGCCACCATCATTAATTTTATGTCTTCTTGGATGTCTTCAATTTGTGATTTTAACGCCTCAAATCCACGCTCTTTGTATACTTTTAATAATAAACCAGCCAGTCCAGTTGCTTTGGCACCTAGTGCCAAACTTTTTACAATATCAAGTGAATCTTTAATGCCGCCAGAAGCAATAACTGTAAGATCCTTCCCAACTGATTTTGCTTCCATTATTGAGCAAACTGTTGATATACCCCACTGGTTAAAGTACGATAAACCTCTATTTCTACGATTATTTTCAATCTTAGCGAAATTGGTGCCACCAAACCCTCCGACATCAACAATGGTTACACCTACTGAAGTAAGTTTATCAACTGTTTCCTTGCTCATTCCAAATCCTACTTCTTTTACAATAACCGGAACTTCAACAGAATTCACGATTTGTTCAATCCTGGTAAGGGCACCTGCAAAAGATCGATCGCCCTCAGGCATTGTCAATTCCTGAATCACATTCAAATGAATTTGCAAAGCATTGGCTTCTATCATTTCTATAGCTAGTTTAGCTTGATCAGCTGTTGCCTCCGCTCCCAAATTCCCAATAATGATTCCTTTAGGATTCATTTCTCTAACTATCTTATATGTGGATATTTGAGAGGAATCCTTTATTGCGGCCATCTGTGAACCAACAGCCATTCCTATTCCAGTCTCCTTGGCAACCATAGCAAATGCTCGGTTGATATCTTTTGTTTCTTCACCGCCACCACCAGTCATTGCGTTGATAAAAATTGGCGAACTTAAAGTAAGTTCGCCAATTTCAGTAGTTAAATCAATTTCATCAACATTGATATCTGGTAAGCTTTGATGAACAAACATCAGATCATGGAAACCCGCTTTACCCTCTTGCCCAATTGTAAGGGCATGCTCGATATGATCTAATTTACGTTTTGTCCTAGTCAAGCTCATCACCATTATTTTAAGTCTTTTAATTTGTCACCTATCATATCACCAAGTTGAAACCCTTTGTTTTCTTCTGGAAGTTCATAATCCACATGATCAAATGAATCCTTTTCCAGTAATTCCTTGATGCTTAAGGATAGACGTTGCTCTTCTTCATTTACGTCAAGAACTTTCACCTTAACAGTTTGCCCTTCTTTTAGTGCTTCATGCGGTGTTGCAATGTGTTTATGGGAAATTTGAGAGATGTGTACAAGTCCTTCCACTCCTGGCAGAACTTCAACAAAGGCACCAAAAGAAACTAATCTTCTAACGACACCCTCAAGGACTGCTCCTTTTTGTGCTTTTACAGATATTGAAGCCCATGGTCCAGGAAGAGTTTCCTTGATGGATAATGAAATTCTCTCATTATCTCTATCAACCGATAAGACCTTTACGTTGACTTTATCTCCTTCTTTGACAACATCAGCAGGTTTATTTACATGTTCATGGGATAATTGAGATACATGGACTAGACCATCCACACCACCAATATCAACAAACGCACCAAAGTCAGTCAAACGCTGTACAGTCCCTTCAAGAACTTGCCCTACTTGTATATTGCTTAGTAGGTCTTGCTTATGCTTACCCTTTTCTTCTTGAACCACTGCACGATGTGATAAAATAAGTCGATTTTTTTCTTTATCAAGTTCCACTATTTTAAATGTCATAGTACGGTCTTTATAATCTGAAAAATCCTCGACAAAATAGTCTTCCACTAAAGAAGCAGGTACAAATCCCCTAACTCCAAGGTCGACTACTAAGCCCCCCTTAACGACGTCCTTTACAACCGCCTCGAAAACTTCCTGAGACTCAAAACTTCTTTCAAGCTCATCCCATGCTTTTAATGCATCGACTTTGCGTTTTGAAAGGATTAAGTTTTCTTCTTCAACTTTGATGACTTCAAGCTCTAATTCGTCACCTTCATTAACTGCATCAGTAGCTTTTTCGATATGAAGACTGGATAATTCACTAATAGGAATAATACCATCGGACTTACTGTTTTCTACATCGACAATGACTTGCTTCTCTTCTACCTTGATTACCTTTGCTTTCACTTTGTCGCCAACACCAAAATTGTTCACTTCAAACTGTTGTTCCTCTGTCATATGTACTCCTCCTTATCCCATGTCTGCTTAGCAGCGTATACTATTTCATCGTTTTGGTTACATTAAAGTCACCATTGTTTGAATAAATAGAAATATTCTTATTAAATAAATTCTAACAAAAAGCGAAATTTGTCAAGTAAAGTGGCTTATCTATGCTGATTGATTAGGTCACCGATTTTCCCCATAATTAAATCGGTAGCTTGTTCAGCATTTAATTTCTCACCTTGATATTCTTTTACATTTATCGGTTCCCCATATACGACTTTAAGTTTTTTGAAAGCCTTATATGGACCTATGATTGCACAAGGGACCACCAAAGCATCTGACCTTAAAGCAAAGAAACCTGCCCCAGCCAGACCTTTACCTATCTCACCAGTTTTGTTTCTAGTTCCTTCAGGAAACAACCCTAATACATTCCCATCTTTTAAAACTTGTAAACCTCTTCTTAGTGCTTCCCTATCACTCATTCCTCTTTTAACAGGGAATGCAAGGATTCCTGGTAGTAATTGTTTTAGAATGGGTAGATTAAATAATTCTTCTTTAGCCATAAAATGAACATCACGAGGGGCTGTAATTCCAACCACTGGTGGATCTAGATTATCGATGTGATTTGCACAAAGAAGAACTCCCCCTTCTTTTGGGAAGTTTTCTTTGCCAATGACTTCAATGCGATAGGTTGGATATAACGCCATACCCACAACTGTTTTTGCAAATTTATATAAACTCACCGTCATCAAGCCCTTTCTTTAATTAAAGAGATAATACGATCTGCCACTTGATGAATATTCAATGAAGTTGTGTCGATTTCAATGGCGTCATCTGCTTTTTTCAATGGAGCGAATTCCCGTTCAGAATCATACTTGTCACGAGCGGCAATTTCCAACTTTAATTGACTAAGATCCGATGTAAAACCTTTTGCTACATTTTCCTGATGCCTTCTTTGTGCACGTTCATCGACACTAGCAATCATAAAAATTTTCAACTCAGCATGCGGGAGGACATAAGTACCGATATCTCTACCGTCCATGACAACTCCTCCATTTTTCCCTAGCTCCTGTTGCAATTTAACCATTTCTTTTCTCACTTGTTCATGCTTTGAAACGGCTGAAACAGATGAAGTCACTTCCTGAGTCCTGATTTTTTCAGTTACTTCCTTTCCATCAAGGAAAACAAGTTGTCCTTTATCACTAGGCTTTAATTCAATCACACTATTCAATAACAAATCATGTAACTTATTTTCATCTTCTATATCGACGTTATTTTTTAACGCCTTATAAGTTAATGCCCTGTACATGGCACCAGTATCTACATAAATATAAGAGAATGCTTCGGCAACAATTTTAGCTACCGTACTTTTACCAGCAGCCGCTGGTCCATCAATCGCAACTGATATTTGTTTAATCATAATTCCTCCTGAACTGCCTTATGCAAATTACAAATTACTTTTCTATTTTATCATAAACATAGATTTAATTATGCACGAAAGCTTATATTTGATTTCTATTAAAAATGACAAAAGCCTCCTTCAAATCTGGAGGCTTTTCATGAAATAATAATCTCTATTATCCTTCTATATTTTCCTATTAGGGATGGGAGTAGCAAGAAGGGACCTACCTATAACATCATGGCAATACCAGGGGGCTATAGTGCCCCGGTAACATGTGACTTTTTAATTACCTATCGTTTCTAATACATTTGTGTAATTATCTTTATTTACTCCCTCATATTGAGCAAGTTTTTTTAATTCCAGGAAAGAGTCTTCTTTATGGAAAAATAATTGAAAAAAAAGTAAGAATACGAATTGGATGACAATAAGTTTTATAAGGATTCTTTCAAATGTCTTCAAAGATACCACCACTTGTTTTTCTATAAGTATAGACAGATTTGAAAGTTTGCATTCATTACATCTATAATCCTTTATTACGCATTTCCAATTGTCGTTCAAACACGAAACGAATCACTAATTGTCTATCTGATTGACTAAGGTCTTCAAACTGAATTGAAACACGATTGAACTTCGAATCATCTACTTCTATGACTCTAATAATCTTGCATTTTATTTGAAGATAATGAATCTCACCTGATTTAAGCGGCAAAGAAAGCCATACCTGTATGTGGGTGGATGGAATGAGGTTTATTCTTTTATGAACCATGACGGCCGCCCCACCTGCACTAATATCATCAGTAACCGCGAGAAAAGGCTGGAATTCAAACTTCATTGGATGAATGGCAACATCAACCGAAGCGTCGACACGCACAAATTGGCGTCTTTGAATTTTCACAAAAAGATCCTCTGGTGGCTTTCTTAATTGCACAAGGGGAAGTTCTCCTTTTTTCCTTCCTAATACCTCAGTATCAAAAATGTAAACAGATTGATCTGCGCCAATATATGTACATTTTAACTGTGTTCCATCCGTCATGAAGACTGTACGATTGGTAGAAAGATTCACAGGATAATCTACATAAAAATAATCGCCAGAGAGTTCTTGTATTTTTGATTTATACTTTTCTGGTTGTAATGAGAATTTTGGTTCAAGTATGAGAGTTTCTCCTATTTTTATCATAATCTCCACACTTCCGGACGTTTTTTCAAGTTGATTTAAGAAAAGCGGAGGCACCCGCTCAAGGGAATGTATTTAATGCAATATAAAAAGGAAAAGCATTAAATTGCCTTTCCTTTTACTATAGCATATTTTCAATAATAATCCTTAAAATTCCATAAATCTTAAGGAGCTTAGATCATATTTTCATAAACAGGCTCTGCATTTTGAAGTTTATCTACCTTTTCTTCTTGTGCTGTATCTGCATTTATGAAAATACGGTAAGTATCATCGCCTATAACACCCATGAATTCATGACATAGTACTTCTTCACCAATATCATTGACAATGATAGCAAGGCGATTTTCCATAATATTTACATTTTGACTGATGTATTGTCGTGCTTCATCCGCAGAAATGCTTGGAGTCTTCATTTGTCTAACCTTATTGGATTTCAGGTAATCATTTGCTGAAAATCCGATTATGCTACCATCATCTAAAGCAACCTTAATCTTGACAGAATCAGGGTATACTCTTACATTGTCAACAATGGTTACGAAGTTTAACATCGCAATATTATCATATTGTGTACTTTCAAATAGATCAAGAGAAGAGAATTTATTTTCCTTCAAGAATTCAGTTGCTTTGTTAGTAGCATCGTTTAAGCTTAATTTACTTGTTTTCACTTGGCGATTATTGATGAACCAAACCGGATAACCGCCTTTTTTGGTAATGTCTAAATTGGCTTCAATCTTTGATTTCGGATTTTGCAAACTAACACTATAGAATCCAAATTGTGAACCTTTTCCATTTTCCTCTACTTTAACCTTTGATCCATCAACTTTGGCAAACCTCTTAGCAATATCAATGGCTTCCTGTTTACTTATCTCTTTCCCCTTTAAATTTTTAAACGCTTGATTTTTTTCACCACTGCTTAAATTAGTTGGTCCCATCTCGGAGGCTTCAGAATATCCAGATACTTTTTTTTCTACTAATTTAAATCCATCAATAATTGAATTGTCTGCCGCTTCTTTTCCAGAAGCAAGAGCAAGCTCGACATCCATCCATCTTAAATTATTCTCTAAAACAAGGTATTGAACTTTTCTTAATTCTTGTTGAATGTCCGCAGATTGCTTATAAAGATCTTGTAGTTTCTTATACTCCTTTTTATCCAATGGAGCCTTATCAAGATCCCTTACTGCTGCCTTGTAGCTAAAGTCTCCTATTTTAGAAAGAAATTCTTCTGTTTTGTTAAATGGGAGTAAGGTCAAAGGAAGCTGACCAACGTCATTTTGTGCTTCCGACGTTATTCTCCATACATCTGCCAATGCAGGCGATAATGATTTTTTTGAATTCATAGCTAATGTCGTTCCAATTTTATCATTTAGTAAATCTATTTGATAAGTGAGGTCATGAAAAGACCTTTGATATATATTTTCAGCATTTAAAAGAATGACATTCTTTTCTTTATGCTCCTGATATCCCCAAAATGCAGTTCCGGCAACACCAACAGCCAGCACAGCAATCAATATTCCTCGCAGCAATGACTTTCACTCCTTTATTTAATAGCTACGCTCTGTTAAACTAGCCTGTTGATTTGTAGCTCCAGGCACTCGCTTTCCGCGGGCGGTTCGGGAGCCTTCTCGGCGAATTACACGCCTGCGGGGCTCCCTTGACCCGCATTTCCCGCAGGACATTGGATAAGCTTCCTCGAATTGACACCGCACGAAGGAAATGCGAATGCATTTTCGAGGAGTCTCGCGCCTTCCGCTCCAATCAACAAAGGACCAATTCAACATTGAGCTTTAACATAGCCAATTGCAAAAACCAGATTTTGAATTAGGCTCTTATACTTTCATTTATTCACAGAATATATGTCTACCTATTCTCTTAATTTGAGGACGGCTCCAAATCCATTTGCTGGTTGCTGTTGCAGGATTAAAATAGTACAAAGCATTACCCGTTGGATCCACGCCATTAATTGCATCAATGACTGCTTTTCTTGCTGTTTCGTTTGGAGTCAGCCAAATTTGTCCATCGGCAACAGCTGTAAATGCTAGGGGCTCAAAAATAACCCCTGATATTGTATTAGGAAAGGTTGGACTTTCCAAACGGTTAAGGATTACTGCTGCAATAGCTACTTGCCCTATGTAAGGCTCGCCCCTTGCTTCACCATAAACTGCATTGGACAATAATTTAATATCATTTGCAGAAAATCCTGCCGGAACATTGGATGCTGTACTGGTTTTTTTTGTCGTAGCTTTTTTAGTCGTCGTAGCTTTCTTAGCTGTAGCACCTTTTGTTTTAGAAGTGGTTGCCTTTTTCTTGACTTGATTTTTAATAGGTACTCCGCCGTAATAGGTAAAGTCGTTACCTTTATTGATTTGATCATGTACCCAAGCCTTGTTAAAATTCGAAGCATTCACAAGCTTATTTTTAGTGGTTTTACCTGCTATCCCATCTACAGGTAACTTAAATTTGTATTGGAAATTGCGTAATGCCCAGTATGTGCCCCATCCGAAGACACCATCTATTTTCCCATTATAAAATCCTATGTTTTGAAGACGAGCTTGTAATTCGATGACATCATTACCCTCGGCTCCCTTCTGTATCACTTGATTGGAAAAAGCCTCTGCTTTCAATCCAAAACTTGTGAAGGACATTATAGTTACTAGGAAAATGAAGAAAAAGACCCTCAATTTTGAAGGAATTCCTTTCATTATTTACACTCCCTTTTCTTTAATTGGAATTACACCTATTTTCTTCATTTACAATCTTTTTATTCCTATTGATAGATTAGTCAAATGATTTTATTAAATGGTATTTATTAACAACAATCTATATTTATGGGTAAAGGATATATTACAAATTGTCTTGGTTTTTACCTTTCCTCATTCCCTTAGATATAAATACTGCTTTTTTCATATATTTTGTTGTTATTTTTACAATAGAGTGGTTGATTGCAGCGAGAGGATGCTCTCGTTCCGCGGGGCGGGCGGTGAGCATCCTCGGCGTCTTACACCTGTAGGGTCTCACCTGTCCCGCTGCTCCCGCAGGACATTGAATAAGCATCCTCAAATAAACACCGCGCGAAGGAAATGCGAATGCATTTTCGAGGATCTCGCACCTTCCGCTCCAATCAACCTGTTTAGTAACCGTTTAAATAAAACAAAAATGGCTTAAACAATCGCTAATCAACGATTGTTTAAGCCATTTAAATAAAATTACATATTTACCGAAGAGCTAGCAGCATGTATATCAGAAAGAGTTCTAGCCAGCTTTGCTTTTCTAAGTCCAAACCACCATAGAAATATCATGAATGGTAATATCCAATATATCCATTTTACCTGGGTTATTAGGATATAATCATAAACTCCATGCAAAAAGAATGGTATCACGAAGGCAAGTGATAGCATTAGCTTCTTTCTATGCTTTTGAAATTTTCCTTTTCCTAAATAAAAACCCATTATAACACCGAAAAGCGCATGGGATGAAACCGGTAAAAATGCCCTACCAAGAGCGAATTCTATACCGTTACCAAATAAGTAAAGAATATTTTCGACTGTCGCAAAACCTAGTGATACAGCTGCACCATAAACGATGCCATCATACGGCTCATCGAATGAAACATGCTGGTAGATAGTATAAATTAATACAAACCATTTAAAGAACTCTTCAAGAAAACTGGTAGTTAGAAAAGCATTTATAAAATGATTCGTTACTATTTGCTCAGATGTAAGTACATATTGGATAAACATGATTGGAAAAACAAGGATTGCTCCAAATAAAAAGGATTTGAAAACGACAGAAACCGGTTCTGTTTCATAATAATCCTTCAGGTAAAAATAACTCAATATCGCCAGCCCTGGTGCAATTCCGGCCGATAGTACAATCAGCATAGGCTGACCCCTTTCTTATGAAGAACTAACTAATTGGTAAAATTGATTTCATTAGTTATCTATAATCGTATCATGATATGATAAAAAAGAAAACGGTATGTAAATTGTTCATTTATAGGATAAATTCCTTGTTTCACAACGCCCTGAGGAGGATAATATGAAAAAGAAAAAAATATTAGTCATACATACAGGTGGAACTATTTCTATGTCAGAAGATCAAGAGACTGGTTCTGTCAAACCCACAAAAGAAAATCCTATGAAATCTAGCTCAGAAGGTATATATGAATTAGCAGAGCTTATTTTGGAAGATCCTTTTATATTACCTTCTCCTCACATAACACCGAAGGAAATGCTTTTTATCAAAGATCTTATAGTCAGTCACATTGATACGTCCAATATTGAAGGGGTAGTTATTACCCATGGTACAGATACACTAGAAGAGACAGCGTATTTTTTAGATTTAACTGTTAAAACTGATATTCCGATTGTTTTGACTGGTGCAATGCGGTCAAGCAATGAAATCGGGTTTGATGGACTTTATAACTACATTTCTGCCGTTCGAGTCGCCATTTGTGAAGATGCACAGAAAAAAGGAGTTCTTGTTGTACTGAATGATGAGATTCACACCTCGATGAACGTTACAAAGACACATACAAGCAATGTATCGACTTTTCAGAGCCCACAGTACGGACCTATCGGCATAGTGACTAAGAGGGGCATTGTCTTTCACCATAAGCCTATTAACAGTGAAAAATATGACATACAGTCTGTCACCAAATCTGTCCCTCTACTTAAAGCTCATGCAGGAATGGACTCATCCCTTTTATTTGCATTGAATGAAAATAACATTGACGGTCTAGTAATAGAAGCTTTAGGTCAAGGTAATCTTCCGCCTGCTACGCTTCCAGGAATTAAAGCCCTTCTAGCAAAAGATATACCAATTGTTTTAGTTTCTCGTTGTTTCAATGGAATTGCAGAAGATGTTTATGGATATGAGGGTGGAGGCAAACAATTAAAAGATTATGGTGTCATCTTCTCCAATGGTTTAAATGGACAGAAAGCCCGTATCAAACTTTTGATTGCATTGGAAGCAAATTGTAAAAAGAATCAATTACCAGTTGTTTTCGCAAATTAGGACAGGGAATCCTTATTATAAAATACTCTAGCCAGGCCCCGATAAGAGAGCCTGGCTTTTTTATTCTCCTAATTCTTTTTTCGAACAAATGTGTTTGGCTATCAAACCACCATGAAACCTTCCATTCTCTATAAATATTTCATTAGCGTTATTACCTGCAGCAATTACTCCTGCGATATAGATACCTTCGACGTTCGTTTCCATGGTATCTGGATTAAAAATTGGCCGGCCAGATTCTGAATCAATATCCACACCCATTTTCATTAAGAATTTATGATCCGGACGATAACCAGTCATGGCAAAAACAAAATCTGCAATAACTTCTCTTTTTTCACCGTTAATATCATATTTGACTTTGTCTTCTGTTATTTCATCTATCCTAGCTTGAAATTCCATTTTTATCGTGCCATCACGTACCAAAGCATCAAACTCGGGCAATATCCATGGTTTTACACTTGGAGAATAATGTGTTCCTCGGTATAAAACAGTGACTCTAGCTCCTGCCTTCACCAATTCTAAAGCGGCATCTACACTAGAGTTTTTGCCTCCTATAACCGTTACATCCCTGTTGAAATAAGGATGTGCTTCCTTAAAATAATGAAAAACATGTGACAAATCCTCTCCTGGAACATTCATGAAATTGGGATTATCATAATATCCAGTAGCGATTATGACTTTGTTAACGACATACTCTTCCTTCGATGTTTTAACGTTGAAAAACCCATCATTATTTTTACTGATATCCAATACCCTCTCAAAAGTGTTAATTCTTAATTCCTTACGTTTAGCCACTTCACGGTAATAAGCCAACGCTTGATTGCGAACTGGTTTTCTATTTTCAGTTATAAATGGCACATTCCCTATCTCCAGTTTTTCACTCGAGCTAAAAAAGGTTTGGTGGGTTGGATAATTATATACTGCATTTACAATGTTACCTTTTTCAATAATGACACCATCTATATTTTTTTCCTGTAAAGCAATGGAAGCTGCAAGACCACACGGTCCACCACCTACTATGATCACACTTTCGTCCTTCATGAACATTCCTCCTAAACGTACAACAACACCAAGAAATCATCATTATATTATTTCCTTTTTACAAAAGGATCTTTTCGAATAGATTGTTGTTTTTAGACTATAAAGTTTGTAAAAAATTGTAAAGAGAGACTCTTGCTTTCCGCAGGGAGGGATGGGCGCCTCCTAGGCGTTACCGTTTGTGGGGTCTCCCACTTCCCTCTTTTTTCGCAGGAGTCAAGTGCCCTCCGTTACAATCAAAACAGTGCAAAAATCAACAATGAGATGTAACATAGCACAAAAAAATAAAAAATCCTATCATCAACAATAATGATAGGATTTATCTTATATTATTTCAAACAAATTGCAAATGTTCTTACTTACTTCTTGTTGAGGGATTAAATCCAACCACGGAATCTGGAAGCTTCCGCCATTTTGCGAACACCGACCATATAAGCCGCTAAACGCATGTCCACTCTTCGAGTCTGGGCAGTTTCATAAATGTTGTTAAAGGATTTCACTAGAATTTTTTCTAGTTTTTCCTCTACCTCTTCTATCGACCAATAATAACCTTGGTTATTTTGAACCCATTCAAAGTAAGAAACTGTAACACCACCTGCAGAAGCCAATACATCTGGAACAAGCAAGATGCCTCTTTCTGTCAGGATTTGTGTAGCTTCTAAAGTTGTTGGGCCATTAGCAGCCTCTACAACAATTTTAGCTCTGATATTATGAGCATTCTCTTCAGTAATTTGGTTTTCAATAGCTGCTGGCACAAGAATATCACATTCAAGTTCCAATAGCTCTTTATTAGTAATAGTGTTATTGAAAAGCTTAGTGACTGTTCCAAAGCTATCTCTACGATCTAATAAGTAGTCAATGTCTAAACCGTTAGGGTCATATAACGCACCATATGCATCTGATATACCGACAACGATTGCTCCTTCATCATGCATGAATTTAGCCAGGAAGCTTCCTGCATTTCCGAATCCTTGAACAACTACTTTAGCACCTTTGATATCAATACCCTTTTTCTTAGCAGCTTCATGAATACAGATTGTAACACCTTTAGCAGTAGCAGTTTCACGACCATGTGAACCTCCTAGTACAAGTGGTTTACCTGTAATGAAACCAGGAGAGTTAAACTCATCAATTCTGCTATACTCATCCATCATCCAAGCCATGATTTGTGAGTTAGTGAATACATCTGGAGCAGGAACATCTTTAGTTGGTCCTACAATCTGACTGATTGCTCTTACGTAGCCACGACTCAACCTTTCCAATTCACGGAAGGACATATTTCTTGGATCACAAATGATCCCACCTTTTCCTCCTCCGTATGGAAGGTCTACAATACCACATTTAAGGCTCATCCATATTGAAAGCGCTTTAACTTCTCTTTCAGTAACATTAGGATGGAAGCGAATTCCTCCCTTTGTTGGACCTACAGCATCGTTATGTTGCGCTCTAAATCCTGTGAATATCTTTACTGAACCATCATCCATCTTAACAGGAATTTTCACTGTCAGCATACGTAATGGTTCCTTTAGAAGTTCATATACCTCTTCTGTGTATCCTAATTTTTCTAAAGCTTTATGGATTACAGTTTGGGTGGATTTCAGCACATCATGTTTTTCATGGTTAGCATTATCCGTACCTTTATCGGCTACCATTCATGTACCTCCTAAAAAAATCATATCTAAAATTAGCAATTTTGGTCACCTTTCAGAGATAGTATACACCTTTGGGCAATTTATGCAAAGAAAAATTAACAGGTTTTACTTTTTTTTTAATGCATACTTTTTATTATCTCGATATAGTTTTATTTTCTCCATTCACACATTAAAAAACCCCATCTTTTCAACTATTTGATGGGGTTTTAACTCATTTAATATTTTTGAAAAAATCACACAATTGCGAAATTGCATGACTTGAGAAAATCGTTTTTCCATATTCCTGAATTCTATATAACGATAATGTAGAGGTGGTTCCATACTCAGCTGCAAGCGAAATCGCTGCATCGTATTTTTCCATTGGAATTTCCTCAAAATAAAATATATATTTGTCTTCAAACCAATAGACCGCACCTGCATTTATCTCTATGGAATTTAATCGATGGGCAAGCTGAATCAGATGTTCAAATTCCTTGAAAGAGAATATGATATGAGGTTGCTCCCCCATTTTCACATGGAGATCAAAAAATTCTTCTTCCTCTGTGCTTTCATCATCTTCCCTAGTAACGATGATTACTAATCCTTGGGCATGTAATGAAAATATTTCAATTTCAATTGCTCCAACCATCAGAAAATTCATTTCATCACATGCTTCTTCAATCATAGATTGGAATATCTTTTGGACTTTCAAGGAATGTCCTTTAATATCATCTAGGGTGAGTCCATATTCCATTAAATCATCAAAGGTTAAAAATATTTTTATTTTGTTATAATTTAACCGCTCAAGCTTCATAGTCAATTGCCCCCTGTGATGATTCCATCTTCTTATATCCTATGTATAAGAAGATGTAGGGTGCCTTTCCAACTACCGATGCTTTAGTTGATTTTAGACGCTAACCATTTTTCCCAATAGGTTTTATCATTACCTAACAATTGGTCTGAAAAGACTTCTTTATCCAACTCAGTGGCATATTCCATTGCAATTCCGCCTAGACCAATTTCCAGATGGGTAAATTTACTTTGAAGATCTTTAACTAAGGAAAAAGTATCGTCCACATTTCCTTTCATTGTACAAGACATGAACAGGAACTTAGGCTTTACAGTATCAATCACAGTAAATAAATCCTTGGTCTCTAAACTTCCTCCTAAATATATCACTTCAAAACCTTTTCTTCGTAAAAATAAAGTAAATATTAATATGCCAAATTCATGTGATTCATTGGGTGCACATACAGCAACTGCTTTAGGAAGTAAAGTGTTTTGTGGCAGCGTATGCATAATAAACCCAATTCTAGATCTTACTATGGAGGATGCAAAATGTTCATGGGCAGTCGTAATTTTACCATTTTCCCAGAGATCGCCTATTTTAACTAAGATCGAACCTAATATATCGATAACCACTTTCTCAATCGAAAACATCGCAAATGCTTGGTTAATTAATTCGTGTGCCTTGTTCTCTTCGAATTTAAGTAAGGCATCCAATAAGTCCGAACTCATATTTTTGGTTTGATCGCCATTCATCTCTTCCGGGATATAAGTGTGGCTCAAAACTTCCTGTCTTTCCAGGAGAGTGACTGCCTGACTAATAGTAAAACCTTGATTTGTTTTATCAATCAACCATCTTAGGATCCGAACATGCTCGTCGGTATATAGCCGATGCCCAGAATCATTTCTAACAGGTGCGATAAATTGATATCTACGTTCCCAAGCTCTGAGGGTCCCCGGCTGAATACCTAGCATTTTCGAAACTGCTTTTATGTTGTATTTCCCTTCAGTAAAAGCCATACAAATCCTCCAAAACTAAACATGATTATTTCCTAGTATACTGAACGTTTGTTTTTGTGTAAATTTTGTATAGGTTTTGCAAGCAATTACCCTACATTTTTATGCTTAATAGTAATTAAATGCGTTTCAGGTTTCGCCCCAAGTCTTAATGGGACAAGACTTGTTCCGTAACCGTTAGATGTGAACAAAAGTGAATTTCCTTGTTTTTTAATTCCACCTTTTTCATAAGGTCCAAAACCTAGGAATCTTATCTGCCCTCCATGAGTATGTCCACTCAAAATCAACGGGATGTTATCCGATTCTTTAATCTTTTTGATGATGCCAGGATGATGGCTAACCAAAATACGAAAAGACCCTTCAATAGAATCGGATAAGGCTAAAGGCAGTTTATCTTTTTGAAAACCCAAATAATCAATTCCGACTAAAGAGATAACATCCCCTTTTTCTGACTCGAAAATAACGGATGTATTATCTAGGATTTTAATCCCATATTGAAGCAATGTTGCATCCAACCAATGATAATCACCTTCATAATCATTGTTTCCCCAGACGAAATAAGTTGGCCCCAGACTTTTCAATTTACGGATGTTCTCTTCTACCCTTTTTTGTGGCACTCCTTTTTCGGTCAAGTCACCACCAATAATAATGATGTCCATCTTACCCTTAACTTCATCTATAATCTTGTCGCTAACTAATCGTTTATGGATATCAGAAATAAAAAAAACCTTAAGCTCACCAAAGCTTGAAGGAAATTGCTCGAATGAAAATTCTTTGTAATACACCTTATTTTGATTGGCAGTCCTCCACATATAAAAAACAAACAGAATAGCAAAAAGCAAAAAAAGCAAGATATAAACCATCGTGTCTCTCCTAAAAATTAATCAACCGTTTTTTCCCTAATGCTGTAATAATCTAATGAAATAATACCATATAGAATAGAAAAACTAAAAAACAAAGCAGTATGTAGCACACTCATAGTTGATAACAAGTAAAAACTCACCAAAGATAAAATAGGAATAATAAGTAAGCGCATCTGACCTTTTTTATCCTTAATTATTTCTACAAACGCTACAAAACCTTCTTTTAAAATACTGGCATAGCATAGGAAACCGATGATAAAACTGATGGAAGAAGCAAAGAAATCCAATGGATTTAGAATGCATTCTGTTAAAAAATGATTTAATGAAAAAGGAAGTTCAAGAGGAAACCACTTAATAAACGCTAGACCACATACAACACCAATAAGAAATTTCACACTTTTTATAAACATAAAAAAATCCCTCCCATATCAAATGTATGAGAGGAAAATAGTTTCATAACAGCTATAATTAATCTTCGTGAATATCTAGAATTCTGAAACCTGCTTCTTCCACTTTCTTCGTGAATTTATCTATATTAGGATTTTTCTCGATTTTCATCACGATACGACGAACAAGTTTGTCAGTATCATCAAAAGTCACTAACGAAATGATGTGCTCATGGAATTGATGGGCAATTTCAGACAACCTTGCAAGACGTCCCTCCGTTTCAACTGAAGTGAAGGCGATCCTGACTCCTGGTCTATGAACACCAAAAGCACTTTGGAATTGCTCTAGAACATCAAATCTAGTTACCACACCAAGGAATTTCTTATTTTCATCCACAACTGCAAGTAATGGGAAATCTTTCAATTCTATCAGTGTATTTTCAAAAAGTTCCTGCCCAACTAGATAATTGTCGGAATGCGTGGCAATGTCACTAGCAAGTGTACTATTTAGGAATTCGTCCTTAGTAAGGTTAGACTGGAAGTAGTTCTCGTAGATTTCGTACCTAGTCACGATACCTACATATTTCTCCCCATCCAGTACAGGCAATCCGTCAATTTTGTGCTCTTCAAGCTTTTGTAATGCTTTGATAAGTGTGTCTTTATGACTAATGACATAGCAATTATGATTAGGGATCATAATACTTTTAACAAACATATTGTACACCCCGTTTATGTATTATTTCTTAAATAATGTATTCAACAAACGGAGTCATTTACCTTTTTTTCTAAAATATTTTTTTACTTAGTTTTTTTCGCGTGAATTGGAGTTTTCAGATTAGAAATTTAGTCCGTTGAGCAACAAAGTTATAGCCTTCAGTTACTATTTATTTTCATGATATAGATTGATGTCATAGTTTTTCTTCATCATTTCATATACTTTATGCCTTTTTTTCCAAGAGTCCTCATGCTTCCATAAATCCTTGCTTCTATCGATGATTTCACATCTAAGTGCATGGTATTCCGTTTCTGCCTTATCTAATTTCTTTTTCAAGAAAAGCATATATCCATATAATCCAAAGACTATTAACATATAGATTAAATTCATAAAGTCATCAACGAAAACGGAATACATATCAAAAAATGAATACGAATATGGCTTTAAAATGAATTGATACAGGTAGACCATGAAAAGCAATCCAAGGATAAATGACGAAACACTAGTTTGAAAGTGTTTTCTTTTTAGTTTGTCAAACTTCTTCTTTCTTTCAATCACATTATTTAACATTACTTTTGTTGCTTGGTCAGTCCAATCTTCTAGCTTGATAACGGACGTTTCCATATAAAATACCTCCGGAGCATTCACAGTTTACAACATTGTATGACCTTGTCCTACAATGTAGACCTGAAAATGATCAAGAGGTATCTTTAAATAAGGCTCTTTTAGACAATAAAGTTCACCCGTTGACTTCCGCTCCAGGCACTTGCTTTCCGCGGGGAGGGTGGGAGCCTCCTCGGCGTTACCGCCTGTGGGGTCTCCCACTTCCCTCTATTTCCCGCAGGAGTCAAATGCCTTCCACTACAATCAACTCAGATTGTCAAAGTAAATTACACTAAAAAAGTAACGAACTTTATAAACTCAACTTTGAATAATAAAAATTAATTATTGTTTTTTTATTGGTATTTTCAATTCTTGTCCAACCTCAATATTATTATCTTTAAGGTTGTTCCATTCTTTAATCAGTTCGATTCCCTCTTGGGTTTTATAATATTTCATAGCGATACGAAAAACAGTCTCTTTAGGCTGTACAACATGATATACGATATTGTAGTCCTCTTCTGAGGAATCCTTACTAATCAGGCCCCCATCCTGTTGTTCGTCTTCTGAACTTGAACTCTCTGCACCTTCGGAGGTTTGTGAATCCGATTCAGTATTTGGACTTGCTTGGGTTTTGGAATCTGATGTCGTTGTTTCATTCTGATTATCGGTTTTATCCGTATCTTCCGTTTCAGTAATTTCCTCATTTTCATTAAATTCAATGGTCTCAACACCGTGCACTTCATCAATGGAAGTAACAGCAGATGGATCATCCTGGTGATTTGCAGCATAGATGGCATAAATCGTAATTGGAATCAAAATAAAAAATAATGATAAGAGCTTGATTAATGGGAATTTGACTTTCCATTTCGTTTTTTGCTTCTTATTTGCATGTAATTCGCTTCTGGTTGGCATCGATGATGAGTTTCTTTTCATCCCTGCTACTTCTGAACGTAGCCCATCAGCTTGATCAAGTTGCTTATTCGATCTACTTTCCACTAATCTTCCCTCACTTCTAGTGTCATTTCTTTGCTTGCTGATCTTCGGATGATTATTCCTAAAATACAATCTATAAGAAAATGGGCAAATATCGTGACATTCAAATTCCCTGTCCATTCAAATAGGAAGCCAATAAAAAAACTAAGTAACACTATATTTATAAACAAGAACCAATTGAACAAATATCGATAATGAACGATTGAAAAAATGATACTTGTCAAAATTAAACCAAACGTTGATTGTAAAACTCCCCGAAATAGAACTTCTTCTGCAACTGCCACTATAAAGGCGACAGTTATAATTTTCGGATAGGATAAACTTCCAAATATCCTTTTATTGATGCCGCCATCATCGTGATAGCGTTCAGGTAAAATCTTCATGAAGAGAATATCAATAGAAACTATAAGTAATCCTGATAGGCCGCCAAAAATCAAAATTTGACCATAATCCCAACGGAACAAACTAGAAAATTGTTGGAAGCTGTCAAAAGCAAAAAAACCGACTATTGCAGCAACGACTAAGACTAAAACTTGGGTCAGTAAAACATTCGCTAAAAGCTGCTTATCCGTAAGATGTTTTATTAGTTCTGCTTGTTTATTTTTCATGGCTTCTCTTTTCCAACAATAATTTCCCCAATTCTTGTTCCCATTCCCTAAAGATATCCGGCTTTCCAATTAAAGTCTCATTACCAATCCACAAGCATTCAGGTATTGGATGCCCGCATTTATCACAACATGGTTCTTGTGTGTCCTGATATATTTCATCGAAATATTGTAATAACTTTTTTCTCCTACAGGATTCACTATGTACCCAATTTTGCATGTTTGAGAGCTTTGTAAGTTTAATTGCTCTTCTTTCATTCATGTAATCAAGCATTATTTGCCTCTGATTAAAGAGACCATTAGTTTGTTGGAGTAATGATTCAATAAGTCTAACTTGAATTTCATTAAATCCTAATTGTTTCATCCTATCAGACAGTAAATCCTTTTTCTCAACTTCATTATAATCTTTAATTGACTCCTTGTAATCGAAAAATAGGTCCATCGAAGAGTTACCTGGTATTTCAAAATCCATTAAATGGGTATGTATCGCTTCGTCTCCTTCTCCATATAAAAGAATCGAACAGCTTTGTTGCCCATCTCGCCCGGCCCTCCCAATCTCTTGAACATACGATTCAAGGTCCCCAGGCATATGAAAATGGATAACATACCTTACATCCTCTTTGTTTATTCCCATCCCAAATGCACTTGTAGCACAAACCACATCCAGTTGACCACTTAAGAATTGTTGTTGGATTAATATTCTTTGTTCTTGCTCCATGCCACCATGATAATGAGACACTAAAAGATCGTCTTTCGATAGCTGGTTCGCTACTTGCTCCGCTAGTTTTTTACTTGAAAAATATATAATCCCCGGTGGTTTCAACTGGACAACTAACTCCTGTAACTGTTTTAATTTATTTGCATGATTTCCACAGTTTACAACCTGCAAGGTTATATTGGGCCGATTCACTGTCGAAACAACTTCATTGCCCTCTTCAATTCGAAGTCTCATTTTGATATCTTTTCTAACTTTTTCGGTAGCTGTTGCTGTCAGAGCCAATGTTAATGGAAAATTCAGCTTTTCTCTAACTTCTCCCAACTTCAGATAATCGGGACGAAAATCGTATCCCCATTGAGAAATACAGTGCGCTTCATCAATGACAAATAATCCAATTCCGATTGTTTGTAAAACTCGTATAATATTTTCATTTGAAAGCATTTCAGGTGAAAGAAATATGAATTTAAATTGATGAAGTGTTTCCAGTACCTTAGACTTTTGGTCTATAGAAAGAAAAGAATTTAGTGCGACCACCTTCTTCTCTCCCCTAGACATCATTTGTTCCACTTGATCCTGCATTAAAGAAATTAATGGTGATACAATAACTGTTTTGACATCCATAACGTATGCAGGTAATTGAAAGCAAAGTGATTTTCCTGTTCCAGTAGGAAGCATCGCAAGTGTATCTTTGCCATCAATTAAGCTAACTATAGTCTCTTCTTGTCCATATCTAAAGGAGCTATAACCAAAATGATGCTCTAAATAAGACAATAAATTCATAATCCCCCACCACTTTTTGCCAATACCAGCCTAATTTGAAAATAGCTTACTAAATGATCAAGCTCTTGCTTAATCACTTTCAATTGTTTAGTCTTTAGCCTATTTGAAATGGTAAGGATTTCTTGAAAGACTATTTGACTTACATATGGTGATATATCGAAGTCCCTAATGCTTAATGCAAGTTCGACAATGTGATCTTCAACCGTATTCGTTTTCAAGCCCCTTGTAGCAGCTATCTCATCTACTCCATAACCTTTTTCTAACATCCTATAAGTCACTTGGCTGGATTCTGTAATATGGGTTAAATGCTCTGTAAATAGATCATTGCATAAGTTGAATAAAATAGGAAATTGAGTTGGCGCATTTTTAATCTCTTGAATAATATAGTGAAGAGTATTTAAGAATAAATAATGGATGTGCCATTCATCCATTGTAAGTTTCTTTGAAATCTGTTGATTGGTCCATCCTGCTCTATGGAAGCCAGACAGCTTCCAAACGAATATATGTCGCTGCGATTCTGGTAAATGTTGAAGGAGTGTCAATAATTCCCTATGCAAGCATTCTCCAATAGTAAGGCGATTAGAAAAAGACATAAGATACTGTTTCACAAAATGTTGGATAGTTGAATCCCTTTGAATAGGAATATATATGGAAGTTTGATGATTAATATTAGAAATAACCTGTACAAACAGTGACAGTCTTTTCCAAAAGATCCTTGCTTGACGTTGAAGACTAATCCCATCAATATATTTCGGAATATCCATTTTTGAAAAGGTTTCATTTAACACTTTTTGACCTTCAGTCTTTACAATGACATGTTTCTTGTCGGTAATAAAATGAATGAATCCTTGATTGTGTAATTTTGTTACAATCGTTTCAAAATCTCTGCGATTCATGTTTTTGGATGTATCAAACCATTTTGATATGCTATATAAATGGCTGTCTTGGATTGTTTGGAAGCTTTTTTTTCCATTCAATATGTGAAAAATTGAATAGATCGTGCGCTCTCCATTCACTTTGACAAGCATGGACAAAATGAGTGCCTCCATAAATGAAATCATTTTATATCACTCACTTTTTATTTTTTATCTTACACAACATTTTATCAAATTAAGGGACATTTTGTAGAGAAAAATTGAATTTTGTCATCGATAACTAAGAAGGTGAATATCTATAAAACCCTTATGTGATAAGCATTCTCAATAGATTTTCTATTGAAAAGTTTGATAATGAGATTTACAATAAAGTTAGAAAGAATGTTTCTTATGTGAAATCATGGAAACAAAATTATTGGCGGGAGGATTTATTACATGGCTAAATACACGATTGTTGACAAAGAAACATGTATCGCTTGTGGTGCTTGTGGTGCTGCTGCACCAGACATTTATGATTATGATGATGAAGGCATTGCGTTTGTTACACTAGACGATAACCAAGGGATTGTTGAAATTCCTGATGTCTTATTAGATGATATGATGGATGCTTTTGAAGGCTGTCCTACTGATTCCATTAAAGTTGCTGAAGCACCGTTCGATGGCGACGCAATGAAATTCGAATAATTCTTAGACGGAAATACCACCCCAATCGGGTGGTATTTTTATTTTTTTATTTAGGCTCTCTTTTAAAAAATTGTTGTTTTATAAATTGGTTTTGTAAAAGAAAACGGTTAATAAACAGGTTGATTGGTGCGAGTTGCGAGGTTCGAGATCCTCGAAAATGCATTCGCATTTCCTTCGTGCGGTGTTAATTCAAGGATGCTTATTCAATGTCCTGTAGGAGTAGAATGACTGGTGAGACCCCACAGGCGAAAAGCGCCGAGGTGGCTCACCGCCCGCCCCGCGGAAAGCGAGTATCCTGTAGCGGAAATCAACCACTCCCTTGTTAAATAGCAACAAAGTTTACGAAAACAGCCTATATTTATTACCCACAAAAAAACCGTCTTCAAAAGGATTCCCCTTAATGAAAACGGTTTTTAGATATATATTAAGCTCCCTTCAGCATGGACTTTTTATTAATCCAAGGCTGAAGCTTTGAAAATAGCAACATGAATAGAATCGTTATAAAAATTCCTTTAACTAGGTTGAATGGTAGAATAGCTGTGACAATCATCTGTCTTGTCGCACTTGCCGACATTGCTTCCCATCCCATAAAAATGGAGTATGCTGGTAAAATCACAAAATAATTTAACACCGACATGATCAATGCCATTGATAATGTTCCTACAACCAACCCAAACGTCATACCCTTTTTTGTAAGAAGCTTAGAATAAACATAGTATGTTGGGAGGATGAATAATAATCCGGCAGTTAAATTTGCCAGATGGCCAATCGGCACACCTGTAGAACTTCCTGTCATGATATAGTCCAAAATATTTTTGATTAGTTCAACCAAAATCCCTGCCATCGGGCCGAATAATAGTGCGGCAATCAATGCTGGCACATCACTAAAATCGATTAATAAATAATTTGGCAACCCAGGGAAAGGAAAATTTAGCAGCATCAATATATACGCTATACTGCTGAACATACCAATCGCTACATACTTCTTAACCTTACTTTCTTGCTTCATTCTTTTCTCTCCTTCTTTTTGTGTCTACTCCACGAAAAGAGGATTGGTTCATTGCACGTCTTTTTTCCCCATCAAAAATAAAACCTACAGAATAGAACTTTCTGTAGGGAGAAAAAAGCACATTCAAATAAACGTTATAACTTATAAAAATTAAAACGTTTTTGAACCTCCACCTTCTCCCATCCAGACTATACTGTCGGCTTTGGAATCGCACCAAATCCTGCCATTAGAAACGGCTCGCGGGCTTAGAGAAACATCCTCATCACCGCCGGTCGGGAATTACACCCTGCCCCGAAGATAGACTATTAAATTTTTACTACAATAAAGATTATATAAGAAATAGAGATATCTGTGAAGAAATTTGTTTTGAATTATATAAACAAATTTATCCCAAAAGATTTTTCAATTTGTTATTATATGTAGTTTATACGAATATATCTCACTTTAACAAACACGAATAAATCTTCTAATTCATAATAAATTGTTCGTTTTTTATATATTGGTGTCCATCTTAAATTGACAGTTGTACTTTATTTATGTAAAATAAACAAAAATTTATAATATTTAGTCAAAATAGGATGGTGTTTGGGAGTGTATAAAATATTAGTCGCTGATTCCATTAAGCCTGAAGGATTATATCCTTTATTAGAAGCTAAAGAAATTGAATTAATTCAAAAGACAGTCAATGAAGCACAGTCGGAACTACATGAAATGGATGCCATCTTAGTCCGTAGTGCGACCAGAGTAACTGAAGAATTGATGAACAAAATGCCAAAGCTACAAATCATTGCCCGAGCTGGTGTTGGAATTGACAATGTAGATGTAGCTGCAGCAACAAAAAATGGGATTGTAGTAGTGAATGCACCTGACGGAAATACCATTTCAACTGCAGAGCATACTTTTGCTATGATGGCATCCTTACTTAGACACATCCCTCAAGCCCATTCGTCTTTGAAAAACAAAGAATGGATGCGCAATTCTTTTACAGGTACAGAATTAAATGGAAAGACATTAGGGATCGTTGGATTTGGAAGGATCGGAGGAGAAATCGCCAAAAGAGCTAAGGCATTCGGAATGGATGTCCAAGTCTATGACCCTTTTTTAACAGCAGACCGTGCAAAAAAATTGAACGTTACTCTATTATCTCTGGACGACCTAATCAAAAGCTCCGATATTATTACCGTACATACCCCATTGACCAAAGAAACAACAGGTATATTGAATAAAGAAAACCTCCGAACGGCTAAAAAAGGTGTCTATATTTTGAACTGTGCACGCGGTGGAATCATTGAAGAAGAGGATTTATATGAACTGATTGTTGAGGGCCACATCGCAGGAGCTGCGCTTGATGTATTCGTAGAAGAACCTGCCATTCATAATAGCCTGTTAGAGCTTGATCAAGTCATCGTCACACCTCATCTAGGAGCATCGACGAAAGAAGCACAGCTGAACGTGGCAACCCAGGTGGCCCAAGAGGTTTTACAGTATTTGAATGGGAATCCAGTTGCCAATAGTATTAACCTGCCTGCTATCTCAAAAGAACTATTCCAGAAGGTACAGCCTTATTATCAATTAGTGAAACAACTAGGATCAATTGTTTCACAATGTATGAAAGAAGGCATACACGAAATCTCTGTGACCTACGCTGGCAGCGGCATGGATTTTGATACCTCCATTTTAACTAAAAGCTTACTTTCAGGCTTTTTTCAATCAAGAGTGGATGCAACTGTAAATGAAGTAAATGCAATACTGACAGCTAAAGAAAGAGGAATAACGATTGGAGAAAAAATATCACAAAACACGTTCGGATATTCAAATTGCATTTCTGTAACAGTAAAAGGTGATACAAAAACCTTTGAACTAAAAGGAACTTATATTGAGAATTATGGTCCACGTGTCGTAAGTTTAAATGGTTTCCATATTGATTTCAACCCAGTTGGCAACCTTTTGTATATTCAGCATACAGATAAGCCTGGAGTCATCGGAAGAGTCGGGAAAATCTTAGGAGATCATGGTGTGAATATCGCTACGATGCAAGTTGGAAGAAAACAGGTTGGTGGGGAGGCCATAATGGTTATGGCCTTTGATAAACCACTTAGAGAAGAGATGTTTTCCATTATGGAGAACCTAGACGATATCTCTTTTATGTATTCCATTACTTTATAAATAGAGAAAAGGTATCGAGAGCACGCTCTCCGATACCTTTTGTCATTTTTGATAGGTATTGTCGGGGAAAAGGTTGATTTCCGTTCCAGGCGCTTGCTTTCCGGGGGGCGTTCGCCGAGCCTCCTCGTCGCTACCGCTCCTGCGGGGTCTCGCCTGTAACGCTAATCCCCCAGAAGTCAAGCGCCTTCCACTCCAATCAACCAGTGTCCTTGAAAAATCAACTAAAAAACCTGTTATTTAAGCTTTATCAATCATCCTCAAGCAACTTTGATGTCCAAGTTGCCAGTTTCTTTAAATTCATGGATGCAAAAGTAAGCATCGCTTGCATGGACAATTTTTTTAGGCCTTGTAGGGTTGTCCATCGCATACCATGCTGCTGCATCGAGTTTTCGGACTAAGTGGTCTTGTGGAAAAAGTTGTTCAATGGCCAGCATTTCTATTGTTCACGTTCATTGATTTGATTTTTAGTCATCAATGTTTATCACCTCAAAATTATGTACGAGCACGGTTGATTGGAGAGGAGGGCGACGACTCCTGCGGGAAAAGCGTGAGACTTGAGACCCCGCACGAAGCGTAGCGAAGGAGGAGGCTCAAGCCTCGCCCGCGGAAAGCGTTCGCCCGGATCGGAAATCAACTTCTAGTTCTTAGCACTACTTTTTTCATTGTATAAGAAAAGACTGTAGGCAAACTCGAAAATTTTCGAGTTTGCCTACAGTCTGAAGCTTGCTAACTTTCGTTAACAAGCTTTTTTTAGGTTATCCTAAGGGAATCTCTTTTCGCTCTCCCCTTGAGAAGGTCATTAATGATTCATATCCTACTGTTTTAGCTAATGTAATCGCTTGATCAAAATCAGCTCCTACATGTTCAGGGAAATGAGCGTCTGAAGAAAGTACGATAGGAATATTTTTATTGAAACACATTTCAAGCAGTCTCTTATCAGGATACAATTGGCCTATCGGTTTTCTTAAACCTGCTGTGCTTATCTCGACACAAGTCTTTGAATCTTTCAATGCATTTGTTGCCCGTTCATATTGTTCTAATAAAAATTCTTCATCATCTGGAATGTATTTAAAGATTTTCACGAGATCGATATGTCCAATAATATCGAATAGGTTAGATTCAGCTAGAGTGACAACCTGATCAAAATATCGTCTGTACACATCAAATAAATCACGACGGTCCCACTCGTGTATGTACTCCTTAAGATCAATGCCAAAATCATCGATCCAGTGTATAGAACCAATTACATAATCAAATGGATAAGCAGAAATGAACTTTTTCATTTCTTTGTGCTTACTTGGAGTATAATCCATCTCAATTGACATTTTTACATCAATTTTAGCGTTCCACGCTTCCTGAAAGAGATTTTGATAATCCTTCATATCATAATATCTACGTGGATTGACCCACTCATTTTGAAGAATATCTGCAGTTTGATAAAAATGATAGGCATGCTCAGAAATTCCGAAATAATCAATTCCCTTTAATTTAGCTTGATCCGTAAACTTCGTTAAATAATCTAATGTAAGTGTGCCCGTTTCCAAATGATTATGAAAATCCGTCAACATTCCAATTCCCCCTTTATCCCTTTAATTATACAAAGGGTAAACGGGGAATCCTAGTTAAAATCTAGATTAAGTTTCATTAAGCTATGTAGGTATAATGCTATCTCATTTTTCATCAGAAACAATTAATAATTGGTCGGTGTATATCGTATCTTCACTTAAATGATTCAGAGACTTAAGGTGTTCGATGGTGGTCCCATATTCTTTCGAGATGGACCATAATGTTTCCCCTACAGCAACGTGATGTGTTACATATTTGTCTTCACTATTTGAAGCATGTACAGGAATTGCTTCCTTTGTGGCCAAATGGTTAATATCTAGTACTAAAAGAGGATCTAGACTATTCTCCTTTTCAAATGTCCATTCTTTTTCATGAACTTCAAAATGGAGATGCACTCCCCTTGATCTTCCTGTATTACCCATGGTACCAATTTTCTGTCCTTTTTCAATTGGCTCACCTTGCTCTACTAGACGTTTATTCAGATGTGCGTACACAGTCTCATAATCACCATGTTCTATAAAAACAACATTTCCATATGTATTTGAAAAATAAGATTTCGAGACAATTCCTTTATCTACTGACACGATTTCACTGTCCATATCAGCGGCTATATCAATGCCTTTATGAGATCCCTCTCTCGTTCCGTAATGATCCGTTATTACACCATCAGTGGGCCAAACCCACTGGTCTATTATCGGGTACTCTTCTGCATGCCCTACGCTTCCACCTAAAAATAGTAATCCAATACAAGCTGCAATGATTAGCGCGATTAGAATTCTTTTTCCGTAGTCCAGCATTTTCTTCCTCCTTTAATCGCTCGTCCATCCTACACTATGAATCCTTATTTCAAAGTAGAACATGTTTTTTGGGAAATCATCCCTTTGAATAGACTCACGTTTTTTAGATTGAACAAAGTCCTTTAGATTTATTCATTTTTTCTTTTCAAAGATGGCAACGAGGTATTATATTCAAGAATGAGTTGTACATATTCGTTTTTAAAGAAAAAAATTAACTATGAATTAGAGAAGTTGATTTCCGCTCCGAGGGATTAGCGTTACAGGCGAGATCCCGCAGGAGCGGTAGAGACGAGGGATTAGCGTTACAGGCGAGATCCCGCAGGAGCGGTAGAGACGAGGAGGCTCGGCGAACGCCCCCCGGAAAGCAAGCTGGAGCGGAAATCAACCTTTCCCTACCATACATATCAAAAACGACAAAAGGTATCGAGAGAGCGTACTCTCGATACCTTTTGTCGACAATCTGAAATAACCAATGAGATTCATTGGTTATTTTTCATTAATTCACTTTATTAGGATGGACGAAGACGGTCGTTTCTTGATTCATTTTAATCAATCCAACTTGCTGAATGGTAGGATGTTCGAATGTGATAGATTTAAAACCGAATTCACGAGCTGTTAGAACCATTGCTTCTAAAGCTCTAATAGTCACTTCTGATTCATCAAGCATTGTCTCCTCAGTAAATGAAACAATTACTTTATGGCCTTCTTGTTTGACGGTAAATTGAAAGGATTCTGGAATAGAAGGATAGATATATGAAACATCCAAAGGTTTTTTCATATCATGTAATGCTGACTCAAAATTCTCAAAACCATTTAAGGTCGGTACAAGTAATTTTTTAGTTTGGTTATTGTATTGGTAAATCAAATAACCCCTTTTTCGTTCGAACGGGAGTATCTCAAGCTCAGTTTTAAGCCCAAAGCTTGAAAATTCTACTCCTGGATTACCTTCCTGACTGAATGTAACTTTATCTATCCCTGAATATCCTGCAGTATCCTTTAAAGCCTCAAAAAAAGTATAATCCATATTGATAAATGGATGGCCTTCTAAAAGGTCTACATTTAATGTACGTGATTCGTGATCTATAGATAGTATCGTTGATGGAAGAGGATAGTATTCTCCCAAGCCAAGTTGTTCCTCATCTAATTCCTGCATGATTTTTTCAAAGGTTTCAAGCTGAGGGATTCCTTTGGATTCTGTGCCTTGTACAGTGAAAGTGATTGGAACAATATAATTCACATTCATATCTGGAACGGCTATTGTTATCTCGGTTTGATTATCATTTTCATCTGGGACAATGATAGAAGGCTCTGATGAGGCACTGGTAATTCCTATTTTTGAATCTTCTGTGGATCCATCTTCCTTACCCTTAGTTAGCGCGATTTCCTTTTTAGGCTCAGAAGACGGTTCCTTTTTTATCACAGCTTCATCCTTGGAAGATTGTGAAGATTGTGAAGCTTGTGATTCATCTGATATTGCTACTTTACTTTCAGAACTTTTATCTCCTGAAGGGTTATTAAAGAAAAAAGATGAGGTAATAATTGCAAATAGGAAAACTGCCGCTATGCCCGCCATCGCTGGAAGCCATCTTTGAACCGACTTTTTCTTTCTAGTTGCCAGTTGAATATTCGCTAAAACTTCCTGTGCACTTCGCTCGTCCTTTATGCCAGGTAATTTTGAAAACAATTCTTCAACTTCATGATCTGTCCATTGTGATCTTTTCAAGAGGGCTTCCCTCCTTTCCTACATTAGCCTCAAGAATTTTCTTCACTGCTTTCAATGCCCTATGTTGAGTAGTCTTTACTTTACTTTCCGTCCAACCTAAAACCTCGGCTGTTTCCGAAATAGATAGGGATTGGATATAACGAAGAATGATGACAGATCGTTGATCGACTGTGCATTCATCCAAACTTTTGTAAATCCATTGTATTTCCTCTTTTTGTAGAGCAATTTCTTCAGGGATTGGATGCTCATCCTTAATTTGTTGCTTATCCCAATCGAAATTTTCCATCAATCTTTGCTTCCAGCTTTTTTGTTTTCTAAAATGATCGATTGCAGCATTCCGCGCTATCGAGTATAGCCATGTCCTCTCACTGCTTTTCCCCTCAAATTTTTGATGGGATTTGTAGACACGTATATAGACTTCCTGCACTAAATCCTCTGCTGTCTCCCTATTCTTCACCATATAAAATAAAAACTGAAATACATCATGATGGTACTTTTCATATAAATCCTGGAAAACGGAGTCCATTTATCCCCCTCCTCCGTTATAATATTAGTCGTAACGTTATGTATAAAAGTTACACTTTTTACTATAGTCTTTTTATACAAAAAAAGGAAGAGTAATACAGCGCTCTTCCTTTTGTACTATGAAGTCGAACGTTTCTCATGTAACGAGATTTTTCGGCACATTCCATCATCAGCGTCATTTTTAAATCGAATGATGGGGAATGGTAAAGGTAAATGTCGTACCATGATGAAGTTTGCTTTTCACTGAAATGTCTCCACCATGAGCCGTAATGATGTTTTTAGCGATTGCCAAACCAAGTCCTGTACCTGATTCACCTCTAGTTCTGGCCTTATCAGCTTTATAAAACCGTTCAAAAACAAATGGAAGGTCTTCACTTGGTATTCCTGTGCCAGAATCACTTACTTCTATAACGAGATTATGTTTTTTATCTACTGACTGCTTAATGGTTACTACCCCGCCATCGGGAGTGTGTCGGATGGCATTATCAATCAGATTAGTCATAACCTGTTCAATTTTATCACCATCAAATTCCCAGACTAGATGTTGGTTATTAATTTCATTTTCAACGTTAATGTTTTTTTCTTTAGCGAGACCAGTGAACTTAGAAGCTATTCTCTTAAAATAAGGTTGAAGTAATATTTCTTCATTATGCAATGAAATTCGACCAGCTTCCATTCTTGCTAGATCCAATAAATCATTTACGAGTCTCCCCATCCTTAAAGATTCATCATAAATGATGCGGGCCAATTCTTTCTTTTCTTCCTCCGTCCCTGCAATATCATCTATGATTGCCTCACTGTAACCTTGTAACATCGAAATGGGCGTTCGAAGTTCATGCGACACGTTCGCGATAAAATCCTTCCGAAGTTTATCCAGTTTTCTTTCTTCGGTCATATCCCTTAAAACGGCAACCGCACCTCGAATATGCTCATTATTGTATAGGGGACTCACAATAATGACCCAATGATGGCCTTGCAATGAAATTTCCCCCGTCTGTTCACTTTCCGTTTCCACAGCTTTCTCAAAAAGCTTCATTAATACTGTAGGGGCTTCTTTATCATCTGCGATAAAACCTTTTTCATAATACCAATATTGCAAAAATGTTTCTGCTGGCGGATTTGTTGCCAAAATCGCCCCATCCCTATTTATGGTTACCACACCGTCTGCCATACTACTCAATATGCTTGAAAGGTTCTCTTTTTCTTGACTCAACGCATTCATATTAAAGGTTAATTGTTTGCCCATTTGATTAAAAGCTGTAGCAAGCTCACCTATTTCATCATGAGTTAGAATTGGGACCCTTGTTTCAAATTTCCCTTTAGCTACTTCAAATGCCGCTTCCCTCATTTTTCGGAGAGGAGCTGTTATTCTAGTAGATAAGAAAAAGGCAAAAATGGTGGTCAGAACTATGGCCACACCAGCAGCTAGCAAAATGAATTTGGTTGTTGACTTGACCGTTCGTTCCATTGCAGTCATCGTTTGATAGATGAAGATATAACCCTCTTGGTTATCTAACACCATCGGGGCTCCTACAATTATGACTGGGATTTTCTCTTGATTTTTTTTATCATTAGAAAAATCGCTCAACAATAATTCCTTTTGGACTATTTTACGATCGATGAAAATTTGAGACAATTCAGGGTCATTCTTAATTTCAGATAGAGATAGGGGTGGATCTGAAAAAGTTTTCGATGCTAATACTTTGTGCTCGCCTTCAACTACTATAATTCTCGTTGAACTTCCAAGCAATTGTGACGAAATTTCCAAAGATTCATGTGGATCTTTATGGTGCCGCAATATTTCCACTATCCTGCTTGCGGTGACTGTCAGCTCGTCTTCAACTTGATTAATATTGAAGTTTTCAAAGAATTCTAGAAGTAGAACTGTTAATATGAAAAGCACAAATGAAACTAGCAGTAGAATGGTAAGCCATAATTTCCCTACTACGCTTCTCCAAAAAATCATTCATTCACGACCTCAAATTTATATCCAACACCCCATACCGTCACAATCATTTTCGCAGCGTCTTCGGATACTTTATTCAATTTCTCTCTCAATCTCTTTACGTGAGTATCAACTGTACGTAAATCTCCGAAAAATTCATAGTGCCAAACTTCTTTCAATAATTGCTCGCGGTCAAAAACTTTGTCAGGAGACTTAGCTAAAAAGTAAAGAAGTTCGTATTCTTTTGGCGTCAAAGAGACTTCCTTTCCGTCTGCGGTGACCCTATGCGCATCGTTGTCTATCGTAACATGAGGAAAAACGATAACATCTTTCGTAGTCGTATCTGTTTGTAAGTATGTTGTTTTAGAAGAACGTCTCAGTAAGGCCTTTACTCTAAGGATGACCTCACGAGGACTAAATGGCTTTACAATATAATCATCCGTCCCTACTTCAAATCCTTGGACCCTATTCATCTCTTCACCTTTTGCTGTCAGCATGATGATTGGGGTGGATTTCTTCTCACGAATTTCACGACAAACCTCAATACCATCTTTACCTGGCATCATAATGTCTAACAAGATTAGATCAAAATCAGTCGAATTCACTTTCGCCAAAGCCTGATTTCCATCCTCAGCTTCATCAATAACGTATCCTTCTCTTTCAAGGTACATTTTCAACAATCTACGAATTCGTTCCTCATCATCTACCACAAGAATTCTAACCGTTTGCTCCATTTCATCCACTCCCTTATTTATCATTGATATTAAAATGCTTTTATTCAAACAAAATAACTCAAAAAGATGATCGATCTTTACAAAAAGGCCTCACATCTGTGAGACCTTTCATCTGTCATGGCTTCCATTCAAATCTTAAGCATATGAATGAAGACCAGCAATTACAAGGTTAACTACAATAGTATTAAACATCATAATGCCAAATCCTATTACCGCTAACCACGCAGACTTTTCTCCATGCCATCCTCTTGAAAGGCGTAAATGTAAGAATGCTGCATAGAATAACCAAGTGATAAGCGCCCATACTTCTTTTGGATCCCATCCCCAGAAACGGGTCCAAGCAATTTGTGCCCAAATCATAGCAAATATTAGTGCTCCAAGTGTGAACACTGGGAAACCAATTAACACGGAACGATAACCAATTTCATCCATCAAATCAAGCTTTACATTTTTTACCAAAGGTTGTAATGAATGTGCGATTCTCTTACGAAGTATTAATCGTAACAAACCATAAATAATTGCTCCGGAAATAAGTGACCAAAACACTGTATTTAACTTCTTAGCATTTATTAGGGCTGGTACGTCAAAGAATGGTTCCAACTTCCCTGCTGTTTTCAATTCATTTTCATTGAATCCGACCAAGGCAGGTAAATTATATGTTTCTTCCACTGTATTTCCCTTTTTATCAACCCAATCAAACTTTGCTTCGTAACCTTGGAATGAGAAAATGGAAGAAATTATGACAAATCCTAGTGTAGCAATAAGGCTGAACATGACTACTTCGAGCCAGAACGTTTTTTTACTCTTTTTAGTTTGATCAATTGCTCTTACTAAATAAATGACTCCGGCAGCAAAGCTGATCGCAAGGATTGATTGACCTGCTGCAGCTGTAGTTACATGGATGTGCAACCAGTCACTTTGCAAAGCAGGAATCAACGGTGAAATATCACGTGGGAACATGCTTGCATATGCAATAACCAAAATTGCAACTGGCAATGCAAAAACACCTAAAACTGGGGTCTTATAGATCAAAAAGATAATAATAAATGCAGCGACCAGCATCATTCCAAAGAATGTAATAAATTCAAATAGATTACTAACTGGTGCATGTCCTGCAGCAATCCAACGAGTTATAAAATAACCTAGTTGGAATGAAAAACCGATTATTGTCGTAATAATTCCAAAAAGGCCCCATTTATTAAGCTTTAGTTCTTCATCAGGCTTTTTTATCTTAATGGCACCGCCAAAAAAGAATGTAGCGATTAAATATAAGATAAATGCAATATAAAGTAAGTTACTACTTAATTCTGCCACATCTATCCCCCCTATTAAGTAGATTTTTCTTCTTGAACCTGATCAATAGGTTCGTTTAGACCAAGGTCTTTAATTGTATTTGAAATGTCTTTTTTCAATCCATACCAATTTTTATTGGTATGAGCAGCAATCCACACTTGTTGACCTCTTCGTTGAATCCAGATTCTTCTATGGTTCCAATATGCACCTTGGATCACTCCAATCATGAATATAGCCCCACCTAAACCTAGATACCAAAGGGTTTTGTCTTTTCGTACAGTCAGTGCAGATACGTTTTTGTAGTCCACACCGTTAAATTTCATTTTATAAGTGTTATTACCGCCTGGCTCAACAGTTTGTCGAATGGCTACAAAGCTTACTTCCCCTTTTGGCTTATCAGGAGTTATCATATTGAATACAAAAGCTGGATTGTTTGGAATTCTTGATTTAGTTGATGGAACTCCATTTTCATCAAACTCAAAATCCGGTAAATATTTCTTTAATTCTACGGAATAACCATTGCCTAAATCATATTTTTCCTTTGGATCATAAAGGTCGATTGTTAAATCACCATATTCCTTTTCATCACTTTTGCGTGTTAATTTGAAACTCATTTTATTTAGTTCATTCAGTTTGTAATCAACTTGGTAAAGGGCGTAGGAATCATGCTTTAACGGTTCATTGACCCTAATTTCATGATCTTTGATTTTATTTAATTCTGCTTCCTCTCCTGGAAGTGTTTCTTTGCTTCTTCCATACAGAGTAACATCCGTTTGGAAGTTTTTTACTACAGAGCCCTTCTGTTCCAAAGCAGCTTCAAAAACTTTATCATCTTTTTCTTTATCATATACATCAAGGTGGAACTTATCACTCTTCAAGTAGTACTGACCTTCTGTTCCAGGTATTTCCTTTGTTTCCCCTTCTCGGATCCAAAGGATTTTATCCACATACATACCAGGAACGGATCGAAGCATTGCACCTAATAAAAAGATGATCAGACCGACGTGATTTATATAAGGTCCCCATCTTGAAAATCGCCCTTTTTCAGCTAATAGAGCCCCATTTTCTTCTCTTACTTTAAAACGGCGTTCTTTCAATCTAGTTTTTATTTTTTCAAAATCGATATCGTTGGCTTCTTCTGTAATCCAAAAAACACGTTGACGTTTAAGGAATCCTTCATGCCTGTCCACTCTTTGAGTTTTTAATGCACGATATAGAGGGATGACACGATCCAAACTACATATGACAAGTGAAATCCCAATGGATGCAACAAGAATCAAATACCACCATGAACTATAAAGATTATGGAAACCTAATTCATAATACACTTTTCCAGCCCATCCGTACTCTTCTTCGTAATGAAGTTCCGCTGGCACTGTTGGAGGTATGTACATTTCTTGAGGAAAAATGGTACCTATCCCAGAAGCAATCAAAGTCAATATGATAAGCCAGACCCCAACTTTTACAGATGAAAAGAAATTCCATATTTTATCGATGATTGTCTTATTGTAAGTTTGTGAACGTCGTGCAGTACCTTCGTAACGCATATCGACTAGCTTTTGTTCTTTCGTCGCTTCGTCTAATACACGTCCACAAGCTTCGCACAATACGGTACCTATCGGATTGACATGTCCGCATTCGCATTTTACTTCATTCATGTGAAAAACTCCCCAATTATGGTTTTATTCTCTCCATAAGATCCCGAATATCTTTCTCAGTTAAAGTTCCTGTGATAGAATCTATGACCTTTCCATCCTTATCAATAAGAAATGTTACAGGGAGAGGGTTGACCCCATAAGCGTTTTGTACTTGGCTCTTCTTATCTATCAATACAGGGAAGGTCAGATCGAAGTCATTAACAAAACTTTTGACTGCAAATTCAGACTCTCCAACATTGACAGCAAGGATTTGTACACCCTGGTCTTTATATTTTTGATATTGATTATTCATAAATGGCATTTCTTTTTCACAAGGCTTACACCATGTTCCCCAGAAATTAAGGAATACTCCTTGCCCTTTATAATCGGAAAGCTTATGTTTATTCCCCTCCATATCATTCAGAACAAAATCAGGAGCTGGACTATTTAATTTTACTGCTTCGTCTTTTTCCTTTGTAAAATTGGCATACAAAGTGTACGCTAGGGCCGCGCCTAATAGTATGAGGATAATTGTCCTCATGATCAGACGTTTCTTTTTATCCATAAATATCCCCCTAATTTACAATCTACCACCCATTATAGCATTTAATAATATCATCACATTGTTTTCAAATATGAAGGTTATGTGACAAAAAATCATGACTATTTTTTATTTGGTGTTGCTGATGCTAAAGCCCTTAGCTGCTTCACTTCATGAGGGCTAAGTTCTCTTGCATCACCTGTCCTTAACCCTTGTAATGTCAAGAAGCCATACATTTCCCTCTTCAATTTCACTACTGGGTGCCCTACAGCATCAAACATTCTTCTTACCTGTCTGTTACGCCCTTCATGAATGGTTATCTGAACGATGGATGAATCCTTTTTCTTGTCAGCAGATAACACCTTAACTTTAGCCGGTGCTGTCATTCCATCTTCCAGTTTAATTCCTTTTTCTAGTTTTCTAATACTTTCGCGCATGATTAAACCTTTAACTTTTGCGACATATACCTTTTCGACCTCATTTTTTGGATGCATAAGCAAGTTGGCAAATTCGCCATCATTGGTTAGCAATAAGAGACCAGAAGTATCATAATCCAATCTACCAACTGGATATATACGAGCTTGGATGTGTGGGAAAAAATCAGTTACTACCTTTCTACCTTTGTCATCATCTACAGCAGAAATGACGCCTCTAGGCTTGTATAGCAAGAAATATACAGGTTCTTCCCTTTGAATTTGAACTTCTTCAACTTCTACACGATCTTTTGAAGTTACCTTCGTTCCTAATTCCTTAACAACCACACCGTTTACCTTTACTTTACCTGCAAGAATCATTTCTTCCGCTTTCCTTCTTGAAGCCACTCCCGAATGAGCGATCACTTTTTGCAATCTTTCCATCTATATCACCTCTAACATATTACTTTCTCGTCTATGAATTCTCAAGCAATAAACAATTATGACACATTTGACCCTAAAAGAGAAATAAAGGTTTTAAAAACTATCTTTTGTTATTACCTTCAACCTAAATGCGGAAATCTGAATATGTACTTGCAGGAAAGATCCTCAAAAATATGGGAAGCGAGTGAAAATAGGCTCTTATTACATATACCGTTGTTTTTAAAAAAGGAAGGTTTGTTTCATTTTAGGCGTAATTAAACTTCATCGATTTGAGTTGATTGTAGCGGAGGGCACTTGACTCCTCGAAAATGCATACGCATTTTCTTCGTGCGGTGTTTATTTGAGGAAGCTTATTCAATGTCCTGCGGGAAATAGAGGGAAGTGGGAGACCCCACAGGCGGTAACGCCGAGGAGGCTCCCATCCCTCCCCGCGGAAAGCAAGTGCCAGGAGCGGAAAGCAACGGACAAAATGCCCAAAAATAAAAGGCCTGCTCTTTTTTCAAAGTAGCAAGCCTTTATTTCTCTTAATATTATTAGCTTCCAAAAATAAGCGAGATTACAATAATCGCTGCAGCAAAACCGATAAGGTCTGCCAACAATCCTACCTTTAAGGCATCACCCATTTTTTTTATACCTACTGCACCAAAATAAACCGTTAATACATAAAAAGTAGTATCAGTGCTCCCTTGAATGGTTGAAGCCAATCTACCAATAAAAGAATCCGCACCATAAGTTGCCATCAAATCACTTGTCATACCTAATGCGGCAGTGCCTGATATTGGCCTGATGATCGCTAGTGGAACGACCTCTGCCGGCACACCAATCGCTTCAAAAGCAGGCTTCATCAAATTGACAAACGCATCCAATGCACCTGATGATCGAAAAACAGAAATTGCTACAAGCATTCCTACTAAAAAAGGAATGATGGAAAATGAGATTGTTACTCCCTCTTTACCACCCTCAACAAAGCTTTCGTATGTTGGTACTTTTTTATATGTGCCATAAACTAATATGAAAGCAATCAGAATTGGAATGATCCAGAGGGAAATCATTGTAATCCACTGCATCAATACCCTCCGTTCTTTTTACGTTTATGGTAATAGTAGCGATCGATTATAATTGCCCCAATAGTAGAGCATATAGTCACCAATATTGTTGGCATTACTATATCAGTTGGAGATGTTGAATGATGTGTCATCCTAATAGCAATCACAGTTGTGGGGATAATCGTGATGGCGGATGTATTTAATGCCAAGAAAGTAACCATTGACCTGCTGGCAACATCCCTTCCACCATTAAGTTCTTTTAATTGTTCCATTGCCTTGATTCCAAGGGGAGTGGCTGCATTGCCTAATCCAAAAGTATTTGCCATCATATTGGATAAGATATACCCCATCGCAGGATGGTCTGGGGGAACATCAGGAAACAATTTTGAAACGATGGGCTGAAATAATTTGGAGAGTTTGTTCAATAGTCCTGAATCCTCGGCTATTTTCATTAAACCTAGCCAGAAAACAAGCACACTCATCAGTCCGAAACAAAGTGTCACCGCGTCTTTTGCACCTTTAAAAAGAGCTTCGTTCACTTCCTCGATTGTCCCGTTAAAGATGGCATAAACAATCCCGATTAGTGTCATCCCTACCCAAATATAATTAACCATTATTTTTCAATCCTACTGTCATAAAAAATAATGATGTCCAACTTTTGAAGAAAGTACTTTTCCATGTTTCCGCCACAGGTTCATAAAATAAATTACGTTTACCAATTGCCTCTCCATCTAGATAAACAATTGCTTTTCCCACCTTTTCAGGGAAATCTGAGTCTTCCTCCCAATCCTTTGAGGGTTTTATCAGTTTGTATTCAATTTTAATTTGTTGTTTTTCTTCAAAGCTTAATGGATATTGAAACGAATTTTTGATTATCACTTTGTCTTTATACGGCTTTTCTCTAACTTCATCTATATCGTCTTCATCTAAAATTTCAACTACATCAAATTTATCAAAGGCTGATTCAAACATGTTTCTATGATCATCCCAATCATTTGGGTCATCTAGAGTGACAGCTATTAAATTCATATCATCCTTTGTGGCGGTCGAAACAAGGGTCCTTTTTGCCAGCTTTGTATAACCTGTTTTACCACCAGTTGAATATTTGTATAGCTTTAACATTTTATTTTTATTATGCCATGTATAATCCCATTTCTCGTGTGGATTTGGAGCTTGATGAACTTTAGTCGAGGAGATTTCACAATATGTAGAATTCATCATGGCGTACCTTGTTAAAAGTGCCATATCATAGGCGCTTGAAAAATGTTCAGGTGTATTATCAAGTCCATGAGGATTAGAAAAATGGCTATTTTTCATCCCTATTTCCGCTGCTTTTTCATTCATTAAATATACAAAGCCTTCCATGCTTCCACCAATATACTCTGCTATCGCGACAGCAGCATCATTTCCGGAGCGGAGCATTAGACCATAGACCAAATCTTTTAATTTCATCTTTTGACCATTTTTCAAATACAATGTCGATCCTTCTGTCCCGATTGCCTTGTCACTAATTTTTACAGTTTCATCCATTTTTCCAGATTCTATTGCTAATATTGCTGTCATTATTTTAGTAATACTAGCTATCTTCCTTTTTTCATGGGCATTCTTCTCGTAAATGACCCTTCCGCTGATTTGTTCCATTAATACAGCACTTTTTGCACTTACACTGAAACTTTCCGCCCTAACCGTATTTGGAAGCAAGGAAAATAACAAGGCTGCAATAAGGGCAAATAAGATTCCTTTATTCAATATACGCATGGCTACCTCGTCCTTTTTTATTTTATTAATACAATTTATGCACAAGGACAAGGGTTATGAGTTTTTTATATAAAACTATTTATGAATACATCGCGTAATCCGAATTCAATATTCCTTTGTTTTTCTCGGTAGTTATGAGGTTTCATGCACTAATCAGAAAAAAGAGGTCAACCCCCTTTTTGGGATTGACCTCTATTCCTATTATTTCGATTGCATCATTTTTGTTCGATAATCCGTTTCATAATACTCAAGATCTTCTCGCACTTGTTGGAACCCACTCTCAAGTTCCTTAACCAAATTAGAGATACTTCCGGGAACTTCTTGGTGGAATTTAATCGAATTTTTTCCAGTATAGGCAGCACGACTATCTTCATACCATTGATCATATTTTGGCGAAAAGAATTCCTCTACACATTGGTGATAGATTTTGTATAACGTTTTCTCTGCAGCACCTTTTGGAAACTCCTCATTTTTGAGGATAATCTTACATGCCTCTAATCCTTCTTCAGAATTAACAAGCAATCTTCTTAAATTAGATAAGATGCTCTTATAATAAAGCTCATCACCCATTTTTTCATCCTGTAATTTAGAATAGGTAACCTCATTTATGTAGGCTTCCAATTTCGAAACGGTTTCCTGCAAAAAAGCTCTGACATCTTCCAATTGTGTTTTAACCATCGTATTTCCCAATTACAGCACTCCTCTATATATCTAGTTTGGTGGGCAGCAAAAGAACACAAAAGCATTAATGAAAGAAAAGAATTCCCACAGGTGTTCTCTTCTATAGATGTTTATCTTACAAATTCCAATGGCGATTGTAGACTATATCCATTGTTTTCGTTTAGAGAAATGAAGATTTCTTCAAACTTTTCAAGATTAATTCCTTGAAAGTGGTTCTCAAATTCTCTTTCTGAACTAATATATACCCTCTTTCTATTCCGGTAACCAGGAAATTTAATTAAACAGGCAAGAGCTACCAAATCCTTAAAATGTACAGGTCTGTTGTCGACAGTAAAAACCGGATCGTGTTTAAATGGAGTATATGTACTAAAATGTTCATCAAAAAATCGTACATATAATACATGTAAAGTTTTCTCTTCACCATCCTCGATATAAGTTACTTCTGAACGGTTAAAGAAATCCTCGGATGTATTGGACTTTTCTTTTTCCAACTCATACCCCTTGCATGTTTTAATCAACATTTTACTCCCTCGCAATCCTATAACATAAATCATTGTATGTAACTATTTACATTATTTTAACACAATTCTGATAATAAGACTTACATCATTTCACGATTTCCCTTTTCTGTGAAAAAGACAAATCTGATGTAATGCTATCTCCGTATAAAGTATTTCTTCATCTCATTAATGTTTTCCTCTACGCCCCATATTATATTTGTTTTACTTTCGGTTAATATTCTTTTCATAAGTGTGGAAGTTGTTATTACTTAAACACTGAGCCTCTTCGATGCATAAATCAACATGAGCTTTCAAAAAGCCTTTAAATAAAAAACACCCTATAAATGCTAGATTGGTGTCTAACATTTAAGGGGCAGTACAAATAGAGACTTTTTAATTTTAATGCATTTATGGAATTTTCATTCATTATTTTGTTGTAAACCAAAAAATAGGTCTGCTTCATTTTGTTCAAAGGATTCTTCTATTGCTTCTGGTAAGGCTGGTAATTCTTCGATCGACTTTAAACCAAAATAGTCTAAAAACTCATTAGTAGTTCCATAAAGAATCGCTCTTCCTGCACCTTCAGCTCTTCCGATTTCTTTTATCAATGCTTTTGCACCGAGAGTCTGCAATGGCCGTTCTGTTTTAACCCCTCGAATTTCTTCAATCTCCGCTCGGGTGATTGGCTGTTTATAGGCAACAATCGCAAGTGTTTCAAGCGCAGCCTGTGATAGGGTTTGACTACCAGGAGATTCCACTAGTTTTTTTAAATAGTCAGAATGCTCCTTTTTAGTGGCTAATTGATACACACCTGCCATTTCAATAATTTGTATCCCACGTTCTGAATTGGCATACTCCTCTTTAAGCACCTCAAGCCATTCGACAGATTGCAAATCTGTGACATCCATAACTGCAGATATTTGTTTAACAGATAGTCCTTCATCTCCGGCAGCAAATAAGAGTGCTTCGAGTACGCCCTTCCATTCTTTATGATCCAACAGTAACGACACCTTTCTTTAGAGCAATTACAATATCTTCAAAGTTATTTTGTTGTTCAACGATTATTTCATCGGTTTTCATTAACTCCAAGATTGACAGGAAAGTAACGACAAGATGCTCCCTATCTTCGTACGGAAATAAGGTAAAGAAACTTATTTTCCCCTTGAATTTCCTTATTTTCTCCATTACTTCGTTCATTCGTTTTTCAATAGAAATTTCTTGCCTTGTAATCTTGGTTTGTAATGGTTTTTGTAGTTTTTGCCTTCTCAGCAGTTTTTGGAAAGCACTTAACATATCATAAAGCGAGACATTTAAATCTAGTTTTTCTGGCTGTAATTCAGTTGATAACTGGGATAAATCACTAGGAGGCTTTGTAAAGATCATTCCTCTTTCCGTTTCAAGCTGTTTAAACTCTCCAGCAGCCTCTTTATATTTCTTATATTCTATCAATTTTTCAACAAGTTCATCACGAGGATCTTCGTCATAACCAAACTCAAGATTTTCATCCTCTGTTTCTTCCTCATGCTTTGGCAAAAGCATTTTACTCTTAATAGCCAATAACGTAGCAGCCATAACTAAATATTCGCTTGCAACATCTAGCTGAAGCTCCTTCATTGTGTGTATAAAAATTAAATATTGTTCTGTTATTTCCGAAACCGGAATATCGTATATATCAATTTCTAGACGATTTATTAAATGCAGTAGCAAGTCCAATGGACCTTCAAAAGCATCGATTTTCACATTATAAATCATTTCGCTCACCATTGGTCTATAGTTTTGCCGTTTCCCCTGAAAATTCGGCTATACATAGTATAGTAGATTACTGACATTTGTCCAGTGTACATCTATGGAAACGTATAAAAAGTAGGCTAAAGCCCATACACTTTTGACTTTATCACATATGCTGATATGGAAAGAAGTGAATATTAAGGAGGTAGCAAATATGGGTGACTCCCGTGGTGGACACAGCAGTGGCTTTGCGTTAATCGTTGTACTATTCATTTTGTTAATTATTGTTGGTGCAGCTTGGTGTTAATGCCAATTCCCCCTCGCAATGAGGGGTTTTTTGATTTTCATGCGTTGCATAGATAATAATCATCCATTTATAATGGCTGTTTCCGTACACTTTGTTTCTATTTTTACAATGGAGTGTTTAATTGCAGCTCCAGAAGGCTCGCTTTACATAGTAGCCTTTGCTACAATTTAGGAAATGTTATAAGGAGTTGTGTGAAATGAAATACCCAGAAGAATTTGTTGCTTTTCTTGTCCATTTCCATGCGACTCGTGATTATTTTGAGTGCCATGAAATCTTGGAGGAGTATTGGAAGGAAACCGATCCTAAGAATCGTCAGTCTCCTTGGGTAGGTTTAATACTATTAGCGGTCTCTTGTTATCATCATCGAAGAGAGAATTTTTCCGGCGCAGAGAGGACATTACTTAAATCCATTCAAATTCTTTCTCTCGAATCAACTCAAGTTCATTTAAACTGCTTGGGCTTAGATTCAATACGCTTGAATGAAATGGTTTTAAAACAATTAGAAGTTATACAGCATGAAGAACCATATAATAGCATGAAACTCCCTATCTCAGATGACTTACTAGATGCTTGTAAAATTTATTCCACTCAGAATGGCTTTGAATGGTTCTCTCAGGAAAATTCACCGATAGAAAATACAATCATTCATCGCCATCATACAAGGGATCGATCAGATGTCATACAAGAACGCCTACGACAAAAGAAGATTAAAGGCAGAAATATATGAAAAGGGTGGCTCAATTGAGTCACCCTGCTTTATTAACATTCGTCATCTATACATTTTTCAAAAAATCGTTGTGTAAGATCCGTCGGGACAACTTCTCTATTTGGATACATGTCACGGATAGCCTTTACCATATTTTTTCCAATTCCTTGTTTTCTATATGACGGATTTACAGAGACGTGTTGAACAACAATTCGATCATGTTCCTCTACAATACCAACTATCCCTACTGGATCTTCTTCCTTCCAGAGGAATAAATGCCAATTTTCATCCGTTTCATATTGCTTCATTGTCGTTTGAAGCTTTTTAATATCCTTTTCATTTGGCATAAAGGATAGTAATCCCATCGCAATCTTTTCGAAGCTTTTCTTATAGCGTATTAGCATTATATACCCCTCATTAGTGATGAAACTTTATCCTATCATCTATTATGAATGTTTTCATCATACAGAAAAAGTCGAGTAACTTCAACCCTACAAAAAGTATAAACTTCTTATCGACATAGTGCATAAGTCCTATTAATTATGCGATGAATGCCCAATAAAAATATCCCCACGCAATTGACAAGATTAATAATATTATAAGTAAAATGATATTGGTCTTTTTCAAGATGTCCAGTCCTTTCTAAAACAAACAGTCTACACTCTTATTTTAGCTTGAAATGACTCCTTTGCAAATTAAACTTGTCAATTCTCAATTTTTCCCCTACATTTTAACTAGTCCATTTCTAAAAAAGTTCTACATACGATGATTAAGGAATCTTAAATGTAAAATTTTACCTGTAAAATAATATGAATCTTTTTAAAAAGTTATCCGTCTATTAGTATAGGGAGGTTGTTTTATGAAATTTCTTACTAAGAAAATCTTGGCTACTGGGTTGGCTTTTGGTTTACTCATGCCTTTATCCGTTTCAGCAGATGCACAACCAGGTGATCGAATCATTACTTTAGGTGCAAATTTAACTGAAGAACAAAAAAACATGTTACTTTCTGAAATGAAGGCTACCAACAACGAAGAAATTATTACAGTCACAAATGAAGAAGAGCACAAGTATTTAGGTAGTTATATTTCTAAAAGATTAATAGGTACAAAAGCTATTTCTTCATCCTCTATCACATTGGGAGAGAAAGCTTCAGGTTTAAAGGTCGAAACAAAAAATATTAACTGGGTAACGAATGAAATGTATGTGAACGCACTCATTACAGCAGGAGTTAAGGATGCAGAAATTTATGTAACTTCTCCTATCCCTGTTTCCGGTACTGCTGCTTTAACTGGACTTATCAAAGCATATGAGTTGTCCTCTGATAAGGTGATTCCTGAAGATGTGAAACAAGCTGCGAATGAAGAAATGGTCAAAACTGCTACATTAGGGGACCAAATTGGGACAGAAGAAGCCTCTGCGTTAATGACACGCATCAAAGAGGAAATCGCTAAAAATCCTCCAGAAACTGAAGCGGAATTGAAGGCCTTAATTGAAAACTCTGCCAAAGAACTTGGACTGACTTTGGACGAAGCACAAATTCAAAGCTTAATCGATTTATTTAATAAATTGAAAGAATTAAATATTGATTGGAACCAGGTTGGTGACCAATTAAGTAAAGCCAAGGAACAATTAGATGCTTTCCTTAGCTCTGAAGAGGGACAGACGTTTTTAGAAAAATTGAAGGACGTTTTCGTAAGCTTAATTGATGCTATCAAAGCTTTATTCAAATAAATTGCTTGTAAAGAAACAGCCGGCTCATTTTTTGAGCCGGCTGCTTTTTATTTACAAACCTTCTTTTTATAAGGTAAGTCTTGTTTTACTAAATCATCTAAAGTTTCTCTTTTCACGACAAGCGTATCTTCTCCATCTTCTACAAATACAACAGCTGGGCGGGCAATTCTATTATAATTATTACTCATTGAATACCCATATGCGCCAGTGCAGAATACAGCTAATATGTCTCCTCTGCCCGCTTTCGGCAATGGAAGGTCCCATATCAGCATATCACCACTCTCACAGCATTTTCCCGCAATCGAGACAGTCTCTTCAACTTCATCTAATGGTCTATTAGCTAAAACCGCCTCGTATTTTGCATCATATAGTGCTGGTCGAATGTTGTCACTCATGCCGCCGTCAACTGCAACATATTTACGAATATTTGGAACTTCTTTTTGCGATCCTACTTCATATAAAGTCGTTCCTGCATCTCCTACTAAAGAGCGACCTGGCTCAATCCAGATTTCTGGCATGTCAAGCCCTAGAATGGATGCTTGATTTTGTACTTCTTTGACAATTTCCTCTACATACTTTGCAGCAGGCAAGGGTTCATCTTCGCTTGTATAGCGGATTCCAAATCCTCCACCTAAATTTAACACTTTAGCTTTAAAGTTTATTTGATTTTGCCAAATGCTTAACTGCTTCATTATTTTCTGTGCTGCCAGTATAAAGCCTGTCGTTTCAAATATTTGAGAACCAATATGACAATGTAAGCCTAAAAGATTGATATAACTGGACTGTAAGGAGAATTCAATTGCCTGCTCTGCTTGTCCATTCAATAAATCAAACCCAAACTTTGAATCTTCTTGTCCAGTCAGGATATAGTCATGTGTATGAGCCTCAATACCAGGCGTCACACGTAAAAGAATAGACATTGGACGTTTAAGTTCGTCACAGATTGAATTCAGTAAAAATAATTCAGAAAAGTTATCTACTACAATGCACCCAATTTGCTCGTTTAAAGCCATTTTTATCTCTTCTTCACTTTTGTTGTTTCCATGGAAGTGAATCTTTTCTCGTGGAAACCCTGCCACTAAAGCAGTATATAATTCCCCTGCAGAAACAACATCCAAAGAAAGTCCTTCTTCATCAGCCAATTGGACCATTGCTACTGTAGAAAATGCCTTACTAGCATACGCTACCTGGGATGTAACTCCTAATTGTTCAAAGGTTTTCTTAAAACCTCTTGCACGCTCCCTTATTAAAGCAACATCGTAAACATATAAAGGCGTACCATATTTTTTGGCAAGCTCTAATGTGTCTACGCCACCAATCTCTAAATGCCCTTTCTCATTTACCTTGCTCGTCCCATAGAAATGCATCTTTCCTCTACCCTTTCTCCAAACGACGTGAAGCTGAAATGCCGCTTATTTGCTATATAGAAATAGACAGTCCCCTTTAAAAAAGAACTGTCCTTGCTTTAGTAAATTAAACATACAGTATCATAATTATTTGACAACTTCAATGCTTCGTAAATAATAATCAATTTTGTGGTTGCCTGTATTTATCTCTCGGATGGACAATACTTGGTCTAATTCTTGAACCAGGTACAGCTCTCCTGACTAATATGCGAAAAAATGCATAAGGATGAAAAGGAATCAATGGCCATAAATATGGTGTATTCAGTGATTTTATACTAGCTAAAAACATAATGTAGATGGTAAATCCAATGATAAGGCCAGGTGCATGGAATATGGCCGTCAGGATAATAATCGCCAGAGTTGACATTTTGTTCGCTACGCTTAACTCTTGGCTTGGTGTAGCAAATGTACCTATGGTAGCTACTGCCACGTACAAAATAACCTCAGGCACAAATAATCCGACATCGATTGCGATTTGACCAATCAATGCAGCTGCTACCAATCCCATCGCAATTGATAAAGCACTAGGAGTATGAATAGAAGCAAGCCTCAGAAATTCAACTCCAACTTCCGCTAAAAATATTTGGATGATCACCGGGATATTCGTTTCCTCGTTCGGTCCAATAAATGCCAACTTTTCTGGAAGCATTTGTGGCTCTACTACGAATAAGAACCATAAAGGTAATAGGAAAAGTGAGGATGAAATTCCCAAATACCTGATCCATCTAACAAATGTACCTACCGTTGGTGATTGCCGATATTCCTCAACATGCTGTACATGATGGAAATATGTGGTTGGCGTGATGATGACACTTGGTGATGTATCCACATAAATCAATACATGACCTTCAAGTAAGTGCGTCGCAGCGACGTCAGCACGTTCCGTATAACGTACAAGCGGGTATGGATTGAATCCTTGGTCTACTATGAATTCTTCCACTGTTTTATCAGCCATCGTCAATCCATCGACTTTTATATTCTGGACTTCTTTCTTTACTATCTCTACCAAATCTTCATTGGCAACATCTTTTATGTAAGCAATCGCAATATCGGTCTTTGAACGTTCCCCCACTTTTATGATTTCAAAACGTAAACGCTCGTCTCTAATTCTTCTGCGCGTCAACGCAGTATTGACAATAATATTTTCAACAAACCCATCACGTGAACCCCGGACTACCTTTTCTGTATCAGGTTCTTGTGGTGTTCTTCCAGGATAACTCCTTACATCGACAATTAGTGCATTTGTTTCTCCCTCAACAACAAAGACAATTAGTCCTGTTAATAATTGATCGACAATTTCGTCTAGCGTTTTCACCTGGCTCACTGATTGATGCACTAAGCGATTTTCTATCAACTCATACAAATCAATCCTGTGATTATGATTACTAGCATCATTATTGATTACTACTATCTCTTGTAAAATTTCAACGATGAATTGTGTATCACATAATCCATTTAAGAAATAAAGATTTACATCCTTTTTTAATATTTTTAATTTCCGGATGCCAAGATCAAAGCTCTCTCCTAATCCAATCCTTTCTTTCATAAATGATTCAATCTTCGTAAGACTGTTAGGAATCGGCATCATGGCTTGAGTTTGGTTTTTCAAGAAACCCACTCCTTTCAAGGATAATTTGTACTGCTAATTTCGTAATAGGAGCACCTGTCTTTGAAGAATCATTCTTGCCCATTTTTCCAATATCCCCTACCCCTACAATCACTGGAACATCGAGTTGGTCTAAGCAATATACCGTATCTCCAGTAATCTTGCCTAATTCTAGTTCGGGATTTCCGAATTTATCGACTCCATATGGCGTCAAATTCCCGTCGCGATCAATGCACACGTCTACTTTGGTCCATTCTCTTTGCCTAGTCTTTGATGCGACTGCTATGATACCCAATACTTCAATATCATTATGGGTCGCGACAAACATTAACGCCTTTTCACCACTACCTTCGCCAATAAAGCCACTGTCATCAAACATCACAAGTACAGGATCGTAAGGAGCCTTTTTGATCATCCTGACCAATTCTTTCCCAGAACGATTAGTAGGGTTGCCGTGTGACATGGTAATGCATCGCCCACCAATCTCTTTAGCTACCAGTTCCACTGCGTGTCTTGCATATTCATCTCCATCCGTAATCAAAATGACTTTTCGTCTAGTACTCATAGATGGTTTTCCTTTCCTAGTTGAAACTTTATCGATCGACGAAGTATATCCATTGAAAAAGGGAGCCGAAAATTTTCCCAAATACAATCGCCATTAATAAATAGACGATTTTTTCTTGAACACCAACACGTTTAGCCAAAAGAGGGAGAACATTCAGCACTTCAGTCAATGCAGATGCAAGCATCCCATTAAATACTCCGCTTAATATCCCCAAGAAGAGTAGAATAAATGGTGGAAGGCCCAAAATTGATTCTCGAAGGCTAACCCAACCTCCTAATACTGCTCCCATAACGACTGCTAACTCATAGTAATGAATCATTTTCATTGTTTTGGTTAACTGTGTAAGTCGTGGTATTACACCTAAAACTGTTAAGAAAGCCACGAATCCTGCCCCGACTGCAAGCCCTCCTGCAAAACCAATAAAGAGTAAGATTAAGATTTCACCTGTCATCTAACTGCTTCACGCTTTCTTTGTTTTCATTCATGACTACATATCGGTCCAAATCCTGTTGGTAATTAAACATTTCAACTTCCAATGGACTAGGTTCTTCATTGAATCTTTTTCTAAAGAAATGATTAAAGAATAATATCATCCCTATCCCTAGTCCAAAACTATATGGAATTTGAAAAAGGAGTGGCTTTTCCTCTGTTTTTCCTGTGATGATCGTATACAGTTTCTGATGGACAGATTGCATGCTTACATCTTCATGAAAATTCATGACTGCCAGTGCAGCGCCGACAAATAGCAGAAGCCAAACGATGATAAAAAAAGGAACATTCATTTTTTTCTTTTCATGAATAACTTCGATAATTGTCTGAGTTGGCCCTATGCCCTGTAATTCTAATTGAGGCAACTTTTGCAAGATGATGTGCAACAACTGTATGAAATCAATAATGACAATATTTTGGTCTCCATCAGTAATTTGATAGATATCCATTTCTTCAACCTGTTCTACTACACGATCAGGTCCCACAACCCTGGCAATGTCCTTTACTTTTACACGGTGATTCTTCCGTAATTGGACACGGTGTCTCATCCTGATATAAATGACATTTTCCATATTACTTTCACCCCGCACACTTTAAAGGTTGTAGATTTATTATGCTTTTTTTCCAAGAAGTACATACAGAAGTAAAGTAACCATAATTTACTAATGAGGAATAATACAAAAAAACATCAGCCGTTGACTGATGTTTTTTTCCTATTAATGTGCTGGGAAGAAAATCATTTGGATCAGGAAAACGATCCCGAAAAAATAAATTATGGGATGAACTTGTTTTCCTTTTCCACTGAAGAGTTTTAATAGTGGATACGTTATGAATCCAATTGCAATTCCAGTTGCGATGCTCGATGTTAATGGCATAGTTAGGATGATGATAAATGCAGGAAATGCATCATCAAATTCATTCCATTTCACTTTTGCCAAGCCTTCCATCATGAAACAACCTACAATAATCAATACTGGCGCTGTGATAGCTGGCAATGCAGAAATCGCTGAAATCACCGGAGAAAAGAACATGGATATTGTAAATAGGATGGCTACCACTACCGCCGTTAATCCTGTTCTTCCACCTGCTGCAACCCCCGTACTTGATTCAATGTATGCAGTTGATGGACTCGTTCCGAACATGGCTCCAACAGTCGTTGCTAAGGAGTCACCTAAGAAAGCTTGTTTCGCTCTAGGAAAAACTCCATTTTTCATTAATCCAGCCTGTTCAGAAACTCCAATCATCGTACCAGTAGTATCGAAAATCGTGACGAGTAGGAAAGCAAAGATAACCGCATACAAACCATTTGAAAATACACCACTTAAATCTAAATCAAAGAACACTGGTGCAGGCGGTACTGAGGCAATTCCTTTGAAGTGAAGCATATCAAAGAAATAACCCACTATTGCAGTTATAATCATACCTAAGAACAATGCTCCATTTACTCTTCTAGACATTAACGCAAGCGTCAGTAATAAACCGAAAATGGATAAGACTGTGACAGGATTTTGCAAATCACCTAAAGTAATCATCGTAGCTTCATTTGGAACGATGATACCAGCAGACTTCAAACCAATAAATGCAATGAACAATCCAATTCCTGACGTGATACCATATTTCAAACTCGGAGGAATTGCCATGATTAACAATTCTCGTAATTTGCTTACGCTTAACAAAATAAATATTAAACCAGCCACAAAGACTGCTCCAAATACCGTTTGATAAGACAAACCTTGTGTTCCAACGACACTTGCAAAGTATGCATTCAGTCCCATTCCTGGTGCAATTGCAATTGGATATTTTGCCGCAAGACCCATAATAAGTGTCCCTGTCACGGCAGCAATAATCGTCGCCATGAATACTTGTTCAAACGGGACTCCTGCAGAAGAAAGAATAGCAGGGTTAACAATCACGATATACACCATTGTCAAAAAGGTAGTAATCCCTGCGAAAACCTCCGTTTTTACATTTGTACCATATTCTTTTAAATGAAAATACTTTTCCATCATATTACCTCCAACGGACTTACAAATAACTATTTAAAATACGAATAATAAAAACAACCTAAACTATAATATTCGTTTTTAATCAAAAATACAAGGGTGATTCCCCATTATTTTTTTTGTTTTTTTTGGAATAGACTAAACACTTTAATTAAACGGATAGCTATACCTATACATTATTTCTGCAACTCTTACCTACTTCTACTTACTTTTTTCTCTGTTTATTGTAGCTTCAGAGCAAAAAAAAAATCCGTATGAATTAATCATTCATACGGACTTTCATTTGTTGTAGAATCTTTTTTTCCAGTCTCGAAACCTGTACTTGAGAAATGCCTAAACGATCAGCTACTTCAGATTGAGTTTGATCTTTGTAATAGCGAAGATAGACAATCAATCTCTCTCTTTCATCCAGCTCGAGAATCGCATCCTTCAATGCAAGTTTTTCAAACCATTTACCTTCTTGGTTATCAGAAATTTGGTCCAATAATGTAATTGGGTCCCCATCATTTTCATACACCGTTTCATGGATGGAAGATGGCATCCTACTCGCTTCTTGAGCGAGCACAATTTCCTCTGGGCTGATTTGCAAGAATTCAGCCAGTTCATTCACGGTTGGGTTTCTTCCAACGACTTTAGTCAACTCTTCTTTTGCCCTACGTATTTTATTCGCCATTTCTTTTAGAGAGCGGCTAACCTTTACGGTTCCGTCATCCCTAATAAATCGTTGGATTTCACCAATAATCATTGGAACAGCATACGTAGAAAATTTTACATCAAAGGATAAATCAAATTTATCCACTGATTTTAATAGACCGATACATCCTATCTGAAATAAGTCATCCGGCTCATATCCTCTATTCAAGAAACGTTGAACGACTGACCAAACTAATCTTAGGTTGCTTTTTACTATGGTGTCTCGGGCGCTTTGGTCCCCATTCTGGCTGAGGCGGATCAATTTTTTCACTTCTTCATCCTTTAAATGGGCCGTTTGCTTGCTGTTTTTGACCTCCACATCCATAAGCAGATCTCCCTTAATTGCATAAAGCTTTGCTATACATCAACTGTTTTCGCAATCGAATAATCGTGCCTTCTTCTTTGTGAGACACGACGCTCAGCTCATCCATAAAGTTTTCCATAATCGTAAAGCCCATCCCTGAACGTTCAAGTTCTGGTTTTGACGTGAATAAAGGCTGACGTGCTTCTTCAATGTCTTCAATTCCTATTCCCTCATCACGGATTGTCATCTCTACTGTATTGCCTTCAATGCTAACAGAAATATAGACAATTCCTTTTGGATCATTTTCATATCCATGGATAATTGAGTTGGTAACCGCCTCTGAAACAACCGTTTTGATTTCTGTTAATTCATCCATGGTTGGATCTAGCTGGGCAATGAATGCCGCTACTGTCACCCTTGCAAACGATTCATTTTGACTTAATGCTGAAAACTGTAAATCCATTGTATTCTTCATTACGCAACCCCCAATCTAAGTAAAGCATTTTCTTCTGATGGTTCCTGCTTAATAATTTTAAATAAACCAGACATCTCAAACAATCGCTTTACAGCTGGGGAGATTGCGCAAACTACCATTTCGCCGTGATTCTGTTTAATTTGTTTATAGCGCCCAAGAATGACACCTAAACCTGAACTATCCATAAAAGAAAGTTCATCTAAATTCAAGATGATGTGCTTGATTCCATGCTTCTCGATAGCTGAAGAGGCTTTATCCTTCAACTCCTCAGCGGTATGATGATCAAGCTCACCCTTTAGCCTGATGCACAATACATCTTCTTTAATCTCTAAGTCAATAGCAAGACCCACTATTTACAGCCTCCTTCACTGTCTTATAGTGAGTCAATTTCTATATCCAAGGTGTAATATCCTTCTAGTTGACAAAACTAGTGTTCATTCTCGAAAACTTGCCGAAATTCGATAAAATACTACAATCGAAATGAGTAGGGGCTTGCCCCCACCCTCCTTTATTTACTGTCTGATAGGGTGAACATGCCGAAGGCTCTTTTATAAAGGTCCCACCAGCTAGCTTTTTTAATGTTCTTCTTGGCGACAATCGGGGATTCAACCATGACTTTATCACCTTTGATAACTTTTAGCGTTCCGATTTCGTCACCCTTTTGAATAGGTGCTTTTAAATTTTTCTTTAATTCCACTACTTTTTTAATATCTTTGATGGTTTCACCTTTTTTCGTTAGAACGGAAATTGGTTCACTTGTTACTGCTGCCACGGTCTTTTGATTCCCTTTGCTAACGTGGACGTCTTTTAATTGGAATCCGCGTTCATAGACTGGATGAGTCATATATTGTGAATACGCATAGTCCAACATTTTTGTCACTTGGGCATTACGTTCTTTTGGTGAAGGTGCACCGAACACCACAGCAATGACTCTCATATTTCCTTTTTTCGCTGTGGCTGTCAGACAATACTTTGCTTCATTGGTAAATCCTGTTTTTAAGCCATCTACACCTGTATAGAATCTGACTAGTTTGTTCGTGTTGACTAGCCAAAATTTTTTGTTTGTGTTTTCTCGAAGATAAGATTCGTAAGTTCCAGTGAATTTTGTGATGGTATCGTACTTCAGTAACTCTTTTGCCATCATAGCCATATCGTGGGCTGTGCTATAGTGGTCAGAAGCAGGCAATCCTGTTGCATTTTGAAACTTTGTATTTTTCAACCCTAAATCTTTCGCTTTGTCATTCATCATTTCCACAAACGCTTCTTCTGAGCCTGCTATCCTCTCAGCTAATGCGACTGATGCGTCATTCGCCGAACCAATCGCGATTCCTTTAAGCATTTGCTCAGTAGTCATTTCCTCACCAGGTTCAAGGAAAATTTGAGATCCGCCCATTGATGCAGCATACTCGCTTGTACGAATTTTTTCTTTCATTGTTAGCTTGCCTGTATCAAGTGCTTCCATGATTAATACCATGGTCATTATTTTTGTCATACTTGCAGGTGGTAGCTGCTCATCTCGATTTTTTTCATACAAAATCGCTCCTGTATCGCGTTCAATCAAGATCGCTGACTTCGATTGCTCCGCTAGATCCGCACCTTTTTTCTCGGCAGCTAATGCTGTTGGAACGGTAAAGCCAAACAGGAATGTAGTAATTAGGCATATTGAAATAAAGCGTTTCATCTCCAAACCCTCCAATCAGTAATAGCTTCCATTTTTTCCAATAAAAATTGTTTTATACAAATGTTTCCTCTTTATAAAAGACTTATTAATGGATTTTTTTACTAATTACAAAGGGGATGTTAAACTTATCTAGAATTGGATAGAAGTATGCTTTTTTTGGGGAGGTAACATTACAATGAATTATAAAATTTTAGGAATTGAACATATCCAATTGGCAGCACCTCAAGGTTGTGAAGTGGCAGCAAGGAAATTTTTTGGTGACATTCTTGGCATGGAAGAGATCCCTAAACCAGAGTCCCTTCAAGGACGAGGAGGGGTATGGTTCAAGGTAGGTAACCAAGAACTTCATATTGGGGTTGAACAAAACTTTAGTCCTGCCAAAAAAGCACACCCCGCTTTTACAATCGTGGAGCTTAAACAGCTTCAGGCTCGCTTAGAGGAATGCGGTGTGGCAATTAAGGAAGATACCCCGATTGCTGGAAGATCACGCTTTTTTGTCAGTGATCCATTTGGGAATAGAATTGAGTTTTTAGAATTTCATAAATAAGAAAAAGGCTGCTCCCATTTTTGGGAACAGCCTTTATTAATAGATTAGGAAGTATAACTTTTGAAGTTAGACCAGTTTCTAGCACCGACACACAAGACGTGCTAGTCCGTGGCTTTTCTTACTACAGCATAATCTCTTTATAAATAAGTGTTGGTTTTTCTACTTTCTCTGAAGAAACGATAATGTTTTCATATAACATTTCTTTTACTTTTTCTACATCTTCGAAATTGCTATGAATCGTTACTAATGATTCGCCTTTTTTGACTTCATCTCCGATTTTTTTATTCAGCATTAAACCTACCGCTAAATCAATCACGGATTCTTTCGTCGCACGGCCAGCACCTAGAAGCATTGCAGCTGTCCCTACTTCATCCGCAACGATTTCTCTTACATAACCATCTTCTTTTGCTTCAAGTTCAAAAGTATATTGTGCCTTAGGAAGCTTTGTTGGATCGTCGATGACTGATCCATCTCCACCTTGTGAAGATAGGAACAATTTAAACTTCTCCAAAGCCGCTCCATTTTCCATCACTTCAACTAGCATTTTTCTTGCTTCTTCTAATGAAGACGCTTTTTCAGCAAGGTAAACCATGTGGCTACCTAGAACAAGACAAAGTTCGGTTAAATCTTCTGGACCTTCGCCTTTTAATGTATCGATCGCTTCCTTTACTTCTAAAGCGTTTCCGATTGCATATCCGAGTGGTTGACTCATATCTGAGATAACCGCCATTGTTTTACGTCCTACATTGTTTCCGATGCCTACCATCGCTTTTGCAAGTGCTTCAGAATCTTCCACTGTTTTCATGAAAGCCCCTGCTCCTGTCTTTACATCCAAAACGATTGCATCTGCACCAGCAGCTATTTTCTTACTCATAATGGAGCTTGCTATTAATGGGATGCTATCTACTGTCGCAGTTACGTCACGCAATGCATATAACTTTTTGTCAGCAGGCGTTAAATTACCTGTCTGTCCGATAACCGCGATTTTATTCTTATTCACTAAATCGATGAATTCTTCTTTTTCAATTTCCACATGGAAGCCTTCAACAGCCTCAAGTTTATCAATTGTTCCACCTGTATGGCCAAGTCCACGACCTGACATTTTTGCAACAGGTACATCTAAGGCAGCGACTAGTGGGCCAAGTACAAGTGTAGTCGTATCGCCTACACCGCCCGTACTGTGTTTATCTACTTTTACACCTTCAATGGCCGACAAATCAATTTGATCTCCTGATTTGACCATAGCCATTGTTAAATCAGCGCGTTCCTTATCAGTCATGCCTTTAAAGAAAATTGCCATGCTAAGTGCACTCATTTGATAATCAGGGATACTTCCATTCGTGAAGCCATTAATTATGAATGTAATTTCTTCAGTCGATAATTCAAGTCCGTCGCGTTTCTTTTCAATTAAATCAACCATTCTCATGTTGGGTTACCATCCTTTATCAGTTGTTAAATGCTCTCAACTAATCCTTTTACATAGCTTAAAAAGCTTGATTTTACTTTTTCTGTCGTCTCAATCACTTCATCATGAGATAGTGGCTGATCAAGGATTCCTGCTGCCATGTTCGTGATACAAGAAATTCCTAGGACTCTCATACCCGAATGACGAGCCACAATTACTTCCGGTACAGTAGACATACCAACTGCATCTCCACCCCAAATACGTGCAAGTCGTACCTCAGCTGGAGTTTCGTATGCAGGGCCAAAGTTTCCTACATAGACTCCTTCTTTGACATCTATGCTTTGTTTTCTTGCTTCATCCTTTGCAATTGCAATAAACTGAGCATCATAAGCTTGAGACATATCTGGGAATCTTGGTCCAAATCGTTCATCATTATGGCCCATCAATGGGTTTGTTCCGAAATTGTTAATATGGTCTGTGATAATCATCAAATCTCCAGCTGAGAAACTTTCGTTCACTCCACCTGCAGCATTCGTCACAATCAGCTTTTCAACCCCAAGTAATTTCATTACTCGTACTGGGAACGTAACTTTATCCATTGAGTATCCTTCGTAGAAATGGAAGCGACCTTGCATCGCAATGACCGTTTTACCATTCAATTCACCAATGACTAATTGCCCTGCATGTCCTTGGACAGTAGACGTTGGAAAATTTGGAATTTCTTCATAAGGGATTTTTACTGGGTTTTCGATTTCATCTGCCAATACTCCCAGACCAGAACCTAGGATTAGTCCAATTTCCGGCTTATTGCTTATTTTTGCTTCAATAGATTGAGCGGCTTTTTGAGCTTGTTCAAACATGGTTCTCTCTCCGTTCTATTTCAATTCTTGTAAAAAACTTTTACCGTAAACAGGCATTTTCACTTCGAAATTATCAGCAACTGTTGCTCCAATATCTGCGAAAGTATCCATGATTGGAAGCTTGCCCGGTGTTTGTAAAGACTTCGAATACACTAATAAAGGTACATATTCTCTAGTATGGTCCGTTCCAGGGTGTACTGGATCGTTTCCGTGGTCAGCAGTGATAATAAGTAAATCTTCATCTTGAAGCTGTGGCAACACTTCTGCCAGTCTCACATCATATTCTTCCAAAGCTTTTCCATAACCAATTGGATCACGTCTATGTCCAAACAATGCGTCAAAATCTACTAGGTTTGAAAAGCTCATGCCTGTAAACTCCATATTGATTGTTTCAAGCAATTTGTCCATGCCATCCATGTTCGAAACTGTACGTAACGATTGAGTTACCCCTTCACCATCAAAAATGTCAGAAATTTTCCCGATTGCAAGCACATCATATCCTGAATCCTTTAATGCATTCATTACCGTTGGATCAAACGGCTTTAATGCATAGTCATGGCGATTCGAAGTGCGCTTAAAGTTTCCTGCTTCTCCCAAGAAAGGTCGAGCGATAATTCTTCCAATCATATACTCTTCACGTAATGTCATTTTACGTGCTAATTCACAAATTTTGTATAATTCATCTAAAGGTACGATTTCCTCATGAGCAGCTATTTGCAAAACAGAATCAGCAGACGTATACACAATTAACGCTCCTGTTTCCATATGCTCTTTTCCGAGCTCATCTAATATTTCAGTGCCGCTCGCTGGTTTATTACCAATTACTTTTCTTCCTGATTTTTCTTCTAATTCTTGAATCAATTCAGGCGGAAAACCTTCTGGGAAGACTTTGAAAGGAGTTTCAATGTTCAAGCCCATGATTTCCCAGTGACCTGTCATTGTATCCTTGCCGTTTGAAGCTTCTTGAACTTTTGTATAATAAGCCATTGGCTCATTTACTTTAGAAATCCCTTTTATATCCTCGATATTTCCAAGGCCTAGTTTTTCCATATTTGGCATGTTCAAACCGTTCATTTTCTCAGCGATATGACCTAGCGTATGAGCCCCATTATCTCCAAACTTCTCAGCATCTGGTGCTTCACCAATCCCGACGGAGTCCATAACTACCAAAAAAATACGCTTAAAATTTTTATATGATTTCATGAGATCCTCCCATTCTGATCTTAGTCGTCTCTAATTCTGTATCTTCCCCTTGTTAGGGTAGAAATAACCGTTTTTCATACACAACATTCGTCGGAAGTCTGACCTCTACATTGTAATCGATTGATCAATCCAAAGTAAAGAAATCTCCTGTAATATTCACAAAACCTTCAACTAGTAATTTTTCCTTTTCGGTGCCTTTTCCTTCGTTGATTTAAAATAATCCTCATTGGGCTCGTGTGATTCCCTTTTTCTTTCTCTTGAACCGGAAACGGGCAGCATTGCTATAGCTACAAAAGAAATCAGGGTACCCTGATTTCTTTTGCACTTCTATTAATCTTTGAGTCTAGTAATTTCAGGCACGAGGATGGAATTTTTTATAGACATCCTTCAAGCGAACATTGGTTACATGTGTGTATATCTGAGTTGTAGAAATATCGGCGTGTCCTAACATTTCTTGTACCGATCTTAAATCTGCCCCGTTCATCAATAAATGTGTCGCAAACGAGTGCCTTAACGTATGAGGTGTAAGTTCCTTTTCAATCCTTGCTTCGTTAGCAAGTTTTTTTAGGATTTTCCAAAATCCTTGCCGTGTAAGACGATTGCCATGATGATTCAGGAAGAGAGCATCTGTTTTATTCTTACGGTTCATAAGCGTTTGTCTACTGGCTCCTAGATAATGCTCGATTGCAGAAAGAGCTGTTCTCCCAATAGGAATAATCCTTTCCTTATTTCCCTTCCCCACACAACGCACAAAGCCCATCGTCGCATGAACATCCGAAACATCTAATCCTATTAGTTCACTGACCCTCATTCCAGTCGCATACAATAATTCGAGCATTGCTTTGTCCCGTGCTCCAAATACATCATTTTTTTCAGGAACCTCTAAGAGGGCTTCTACTTCCTCCATGCTCATCACTTTTGGTAGAGATCGTTCAGGTTGAGGGCTTTCAATATGTACAGAAGGATCTTGCTCCGTCACCTTTTCCCTTAGCAAAAACTGATGATAAGATCTGATGGAAGCAATATGTCTCGCCAATGTCCTTGAAGACTTCCCTTGCTGCTTGAGATGCCCAAGAAAATGGACGATTTGTCCCCTAGAAACAGTATTCCAATTTGTTATTTGTTCGATTTGTTGAAGATATTTTAGATAGGATTTCAAGTCTCTTGTATACGAGACGAGCGTGTTTTTAGCAAGTCCCTTTTCAACGGTTAAAAAATGTATGAAATCTCGAATTTGATCCTGCATCCCATTACTCCCCACTCATATAGAACAGCTTCAAGCGATCAATCCAGTTACCCTCCTCTGCTACGGGAGCTGAAGCCTTGATCGCGGTCCCATTTGGTTCATCGTATCGATGATAATTCTCATATTCTTGATTTAACCATACCATTCCAAAATAAAAAAGAATAGTAAAGCCTACGAATAGTATAAATACTTTTGTCGTATGCAGGATTAGTTTAATGGATTGCTTCATTTGCTTTCCTCCGAACACTTGATATTACAATCTATGCCACGTCGGACAAGATTTATACGTTATTTGGAGGAAAAAGGTCCGTTGATTGTAACGAGAGGCACTTGCTTTCCGTGGGGAGGAGGGAGTCTCCTCGGCGTTACCGCCTGTGGGGTCTCCCACTTCCCTCTTTTTCCCGCTGGAGTCAAGTGCCCTCCACTACAATCAACTCAGATAGTTAAATAAATTACAAAAAAGCAATAAACTTTAAGAAAACAGCAAAAATAAAAAATGCTTTATTTTCCCTTTAGAAAATAAAGCATTTTTATGTATTATTCTTGTTCGTTATTTTCTTCTTTAGAATGACAACGATGGCAGATTCCATGGAATGTCAATCTATGGTCTTTGATTTTGAAATTCCAATCCCGCTCTACAATGGCTTCCACATCTTCTAGCAGGTCGTCCTGAATCTCATCAACAGCACCACATTCAATACATACTAAATGATGATGAAAATGTGCAGCCCCTTCCTGTCTCAGGTCGTAACGGGAAACGCCATCCCCAAAATTGATTTTATCGACTATTTTAAGTTCAGTTAATAATTCCAGTGTTCGGTATACAGTTGCTAACCCAATTTCCGGCGATTTCTCTTTTACTAGGAGGTACACGTCTTCAGCACTTAAATGATCCTCTTCGTGCTCTAGTAAAACTCGGACGGTAGCTTCCCGTTGAGGAGTCAATTTGTAACTGGACGAGTGCAACTGCTTTTTTATTCTATCTAGTCTTGTTTCCACAATAATCCCTCCCTCGCCACTTCCTTACTATTATATCAAATGGGAGGGAACTGTCAAAATACAATTATTATAAATAAATATAAATAATGATTATTAAATAAAAATTATTATTTTTTAATAAAATTATCACCAATTACAGTTTTCATTAAGGGAGGGGAAAAATAAGCTTCTATTGCAGCCGCTCCTGACAAAAGCAAGAAGCTAATGAGTAAGGAAAATACATATTTAAAAATGATTGGCTTCAATGGTTCACGAACGTTCTTCATTATAATCCGTCGAACAATTTTAATGGTTAATGATAACGCTAACGTGGTGATGAAGATAAAAACAGGTACAATCAATATATTTTGTGGAAGTATCGATACAAAGGCTACACCAAATCCACTCCACCCCATTTGATTCACAAGGAATCCTACAGTGAACCCTACGACCATCCCTTTTAAAAACAATAATATCAATATGACCGGAATGCCGATGATTGAAACTCCTAATATCCATATTAGGACAATGTATTTCATATTATGCTGAAGGCTTTGAAGAAACATATCATAAGAAGGGGATAAATTCCCTTCTGAAACTTGTCCGAAAAATTGTCCCAAATAATAGAACAAATCTTCCTTTTGAGTAAAGCTTAAACTATTGACGATGACTGCCCCGAAGATAACCCCCATCAAAAATAAGACAATGATAAATACATACAATGAGGAATGTTCATTGAAATGAGCGATTGCTACGTTTTGAAAGGCCGATTTTTTCTTCATTCTATTTTTTCCTCCTGTTTTATGCTTACTAGATTGTATGGATGATCTAAGCCATTTATGACAGGAGGATTACATTTTTCAATTTGGTAGTTTTATAGAAAGGCTCTGTTAATCTAGCCTTTTATTTTTCTGCAAAAAAGCTCTTTTCGTATAGGTTATTGTTTATAGACTATAAAGTTTATTTGTTGCTTTCCGCGGGGAGGGATGGGGGCCTCCTCGGCGTTACCGCCTGTAGGGTCTCCCACTTCCCACTTTTTCCCCCCGGACATTGAATAAACTTCCTCGAATAAACACCGTACCAAGGAAATGCGAATACATTTTCGAGGAGTCAAGTACCCTCCGCTACAATCAACTCAGATCGTTAAAATTAAATTACATTCAAAAATCAACCAAACTTTACGAAACCAACCAAAAACAAAAAAAAGCACCGGCTAATATCCGATGCATTCTGTATTATTTCCCCATCAGCTGCTGTAGTTGTAAATATTGAACAGCGTACGCAGTCTTGGCGTCTTGAATTTTTTCTTCTTTTATATATTGCATTGCTTCTTCTAACGTCAGCTCTAGCAATTCAACAAATTCGTCATCATCACACGCTGCCGACTCATCTTTTTTCTTTAACCCTTTAGCTACAAAAAGATGGATAATCTCATCTGCAAATCCAGGTGATGTGTAAAAAGAGATTAGTGGCTCCATTGTTTCACACTCGTATCCTGTTTCTTCATCTAACTCTCGTTTGGCTGTATTCAATGGCTCTTCCCCAGGTTCAAGCTTACCTGCAGGTATTTCTACCAAGCTTCTTTCCATCGCTTTACGGTATTGCTCTACCATGATGATTCTTCCCTCATCTGTAATTGCTATTACGGCCACAGCCCCTGGGTGCTTGACGATTTCTCTTTTGCTTGTTTTCCCATCTGGAAGAGTAACTTCATCCACTTGAAGGCTGATCACCTTTCCAGAATAGATAGGCTTTGTTGAAATCGTGACTTCTTCAAATTTTTTCATATCCATATTGAATCTCCTAGTTCTATTTTTTGACCTATTGTTCATACATTTTACCATTATACCAATCGGAGGTTATCCTATGAAAATCTATGTGCATGAAAAAGGAATTACTCTTAGTGGCAAGGCATGGGAAATCAAACACAAATTGAAAGAATACAGTCAGCAATATCAATATGTTCAGCAATGGATCGATGGAATCTCTCAAAACAACTCTTGTAAAAAAGTGAAAGAATAGGCGTTTATTTAGGAAAGTTCATTCTCTTTCGATACAATATAGATAAATTGGTTCGAAGGAGCGGTCATATGAAAAAAAGACAATTAGGCAAATCCAATTTGTATGTTTCAGAAATTGGACTTGGTGCGATGTCGCTTGGCACAAATCCAATAAAATCTGCTGCAATTATTTCAGCTGCTCTAGAGGAAGGCATCAATTTCATTGATACGGCTGACCTTTATGATTATGGATTGAATGAAGAGCTGGTTGGACATGCCATCAAATCTCGCCGTAAGGATATCATTCTTGCAACAAAGGTTGGTAATCGGTGGAATGATGACAAACAAGGCTGGAGATGGGATGCTTCCAAATCGTATATTTTTGAAGCAGTCAAGGGTAGCCTTCGACGCCTCCAAACAGATTATATCGATTTATATCAATTACATGGCGGAACGATGGAAGACAACCACGATGAAGTAATTGAAGCATTCGAAGAATTAAAACGTGAAGGGCTAATTTTGAATTATGGAATTTCTTCTATTCGACCGAATGTCATACACTCATTTTCTAAGAAAGCTTCCCTTTCATCTGTTATGATGCAATATAGCGTTTTGGATCGTCGTCCAGAGGAAGTCATGCCTGTTTTGGATGCGAACGGAATCAGCATGATTGCTCGAGGACCTTTGGCTAAAGGTTTGTTAAGCGAAAAATTGCTCGATAAAGCGTCTCCAAGTATTTTGGAAAAAGGATATCTGGATTATTCCTTTAACGATTTGAAGGAGTTACTCGAGTCACTACGTGAAAAGTTTGCTGAGCTAAACATGAATGCAGTAGCGCTTCATTATGTACTTTCCCATCCTACCGTTGCGACCGTGATTCCCGGTGCGAGTTCAATCGAACAGGTTCGCGAAAATGCCCGTGCTGTCAAAGCTGGACATTTGACGCGTGAAGAGGTGGATTGGATTAAAGATATTTCGAAGGCGAGTGTGTATTTGGACCATCGGATTTAGTGTTTTTTTCAGAACACTTGGCTGCGCAAGCTTTGCCGGCGATGATTTCCACTTGTTCATAAAAATTGGTCTCTACTTCGACTTCCTTCTATATTAAAAGAATAAAATAAGGCTTCTGTCTCATCGTTGACAGGAGCCTTTTCTGTAATTATTTTTTATAATCAGCCCAATTCATTGGGTTCTCATTTAATAATTCTTCAAACGTTTTATTTTTCTCTTTTCGTTTTAGCTCTTCTTTTCGTTTCAATTCTTCCTGCTCTTTTTTCGCCTGTTCCTCAGCAGACAACTGAGATTTCGTTTCTTTTAGTTTGTCTAGTATCTGCGCATTCAGCATATCCCCAAGCGTCAATTTCTCCTTTTTTTGACTGTTTGATTGTGGTCGCTGAGACTGAGTTTTTTTCTTTTTCATTTGATGATCCTCCACGGTTACTTGTGTATGTATTATAGCATAATGCGGTTTTGGATTAATGATTTTGGATTTGATTTCTTAATAATCTCTGCTTTTATGCACGATAATTAAACATTTGTGCACTTTATTATAAAAATGCGCTTGATAATGAAATTTTGCGCTTTTTAGTGTCCGTTTTTGCTTTTTACGTGATGGATTTGCCTTTTAACATACCATTGTGCTTCTTACTCGATGGGTTTGCTTTTTAACATAAAGCACATTTTTCATAGTTACACGCCTTTTTTGGGAACTTTTTCAAATTTAGTGATACACTAATTCATATACTATATATGAAGTTCCACGTTCATGGAGGGATGGACTTTGAAAAAAGGCGGACTTTGGATTTTGTTTGGTTTCATCTTATATATAGTCGGGATTGGTGTGTTTTTCACTAATCGCATCATGTTTTTGAAGAAAAAAGAGGATGAGTTCATTTGGCAACGCGAAGTCGGAGCAAAACGAATTTCTCCACAGGCACTGCAGCAACTACCTCAATCAAAGATAAAAGTGTCTTCTCCCTTTGGCTATGAATTGGATTGTCTATTCGTACATCCTTATCCCTATAATAAATGGATGATTTTCTGTCATGGAATTACAGAGAACAAATATAACTCTGTAAAATATATGAATCTTTTTATTGAACGTGGCTTTAACGCGATCATATACGACCATCGCAGACATGGGCTTTCTGGCGGCAAAACGAGCAGCTACGGCCATTATGAAAAATGGGATTTGAAGGCAGTCATTGACGAACTAAAAAAACGTGAAGGAGTGGATGTGCAATTCGGCATTCACGGTGAATCGATGGGGGCTGTCACAGCATTGTTGTATGGCGGAACGATTGCCGATGATCCAGCTTTTTATATTGTCGATTGCCCATTCTCAGATTTCACCGACCAATTGAAGCACCGACTGAAAGTCGATTTCAAAATACCTTCTCCTCTTGTCCTTCCGATTGCTGATGCCTTCTTGAAGCTTCGCGAAGGCTATACTTTTAAGGAGGTATCTCCTATTTCGTCCATTAAACAGATTCAAAAGCCTATTTTGTTTATCCATAGCGCGAGTGATGACTTCATCCTTGCTGATATGACCCGTAGTCTATACGAACAGAAGCAAGGACCGAAACAGTTGTTTATCGCGTCTAAAGGAGTTCATGCCCAATCATTGAATGAAAATATGAAGGAATATGAAGAAGCAGTGGATGAATTTTTAGTCCAATATGGAAAAATGCACTGATTTGAATCAGTGCACTTTTTTTACGAATCCCATTCTAGGATTCAGCATACCGCCAGGGCTCTTTAATTGAAAGCAGTTTGCATCTTTAACAAAATCAATCTTCATGATGTCATCCATGAAAATTTGTTTTGATTTCTCCACATAGATGTCGCCTGCGTTCGTCTCTACCTTTTGATCGTCATCATCCAGTTCAGAAACAAACCATAACGTAGGGACTCCATTCACTACACATCCGCAGCCTTCTGTATCATACTTTAATTTTAGATATCCGTCCTGTTCTTGCGTTTTTTCAATCAGTTTGGCTTTTGCTGTATCTGTCCAGGTGATTATCATAGAATCCTCTCCTTAATTGAAAAAGTTTAAACGCCCTATACCTAATACTCATCAGGTTCCCGCTATAATTGTAGCATGTTTAGAAAAGCATTGAAAAAGGAAAGACTTATCGGTAGGATTAAGGTAAAATGTAGCAATACTGTGAACTTTTGAAGGAGGATTTTTATGTCTAAAGTACAAATCAAAGTAAATGATAACGGTTCATTCCGTGTTACTGGCGATGTTGAACTTATCGATGGGGAAGGCAATGTGTTTGAACCCAAACCAGCATTTTCTCTTTGCCGCTGTGGCCTTTCTGCTAAAATGCCATATTGTGATGCTTCACATAAAGGGAGATTCGAATCTGTCGTACGCGTGGAAAAACCAACTGAATAATGAGCTTTCTATTAAAGCAGCACACAAATTTGTGCTGCTTCTTTTTGAAGTCAGAGCAGTGCCAGCTATGACCACATGACGTCTGCGCCTTAAACCCGTAGAACAATCTGCTTTCGGATTGTTTTGATGGCGCTTACGCTTTTTCTTGTTACGAGTAAAAACGGACATCCACAATATCGATTAGAGCCACATAATGCTTATCCTCAAAGCGATCTACCACATGGAGCTGTTTTTTAAAATCATTGTAATAATGAATGAATCCAATCAGTAAATGATGACGACGGTTTTCGTAGTACGTAATGGCAACAAGAGAGCGGCACTCCATCGCTTCCCCGATGACGGAATTCATCTCTTCTAACTGCTGTTCATCGAGTAATGCCTTTTGTTCATACGTATCTTCGTGCGCCCAATCCCGTAGCATCTTCACATGCTCAGGCAGCATCATCGCTGTCCATTTAATACGACCTCGATCTCGAATCATGATCATCCCTCCCCTTTTTCAATAACACTTAGCCTAAGCTTTATGCCCCCCTACTAGCTTACTTCTATAGACCGCTGTTCCTGCTTCTGTGTAGGAGACGGCGCGAAGTAATGATTTAGAGCCAAAACGACCACGTATTCGATCCACTGTATATCCGAGCTCCCTTTTTTTCCATCGATTCGGTTCAAATAAGGTTAGTTGCATTTGTACGTCATCGGTAATATTCGATAGCGAAAGGGAAATTTGCCGGACCGTTTTCCTTTCATAATTTTCGTGGAACAGTTCGAGGCAAATTTTATATAAATCCATGGTGATGTTGGTAGGCTGCTCAATCGACCTAGACCGTAAAAATCCTCCCCCGAACTCATCCTGGCTATAGCCAATCCCAAGACTGATCGTTCTTCCTGCCTTGTGATGGGTACGTGCCCGACGGGCCACCTCCTCACATATTTCAAGAATGACGTGTTTGATTTCATGTTCCTCTTTATAATCCCGAAGCAAGATTTGACTCTTTCCAAAACTGATTTGCCCTTCCATAATTGGGGCCCCAATCTCAGACAAGTCGATTCCCCATGCATGGTAATACAACTGGTTACCCATGACACCGAATTTTTTCTCCAGCTTTTCCAGGCTATAATTAGCGAGTTGGCCGACTGAGAAAATCCCCATTCCATTCAATGTTTTCTGAACCCTTCTTCCGATACCCCACATTTCACTGAGTGGTGAAACCTTCCAAAGTTTTTCCTTCACGTCTTCATATGTCCACTGCGCAATGCCTTTCTTCTTCGCTTCCAAGTCCAGGCACAATTTTGCCAGCAGCATGTTCGGACCAATTCCAATCGCACATGGAAGCTGGAATTCCCGTTCAATTTCATCCTTGATTTTTTGGGCGATGGTTTTGACATCCCCCCATAAAGGTAATGCCCCATCGACCTTTAAAAAACTTTCATCGACACTATACGTATGAATTGCTTCCTTTGGTACGTAACGCTGAAACAATCGGGTAATTTCAGTAGAAATCCGCAAATACGTCGCCATCTTCGGTTCGACGAATTGAATGCGTGGATCATTCGGGATTTCAAACATCCGAGAGCCGGTTTTAATCCCGAACTCTTTTTTTAATCGCGGTGAGGCCGCTAAAACGACACTCCCTTTACGTTGTTCATTCCCAACAATGGCGATATATGACTCGAGCGGATCCTCTCCCCTCATGACAGCCGAACAGCTTGCATAAAAGCTTTTCATATCCACACACATGATATGATGATTTGGCATTTTGTCATAGTCCACGGTACTCACCTCAAAACAGAATATATGTTCGTATTTATCTTCTCCTTAATAGTAATAGAATATACGTTCGTATTCAATGGTAATTTTCTGACACCCTTCTACAATTCGACTTCATTTCCAAATAGACCCTAAATTACTATTTCACTATTATGGAAATACAGGAAAATATTTACATATAATCTAAAAGCACTAATACAAAATACATACTAAAATCTGTAAAATTAATGGCATTAACTTAAGTCAATACCCATTTTTTTAGTAAGTTTTACCTCCTAAAATCTGTAATAAAACTGTAATCAAAATGAGCGTTTATTGTTACATATTTATCGTAGGATAATATCAAATACATAGAGTAAAAGAGTTATAGGGGGAAACAAATCAACATGAAAAAATGGATTTCATCCGCTGCCGCTGCCACTGTCTTAGCTTCTACACTTCTCTTTTCGCCAACGGGTGCATCTGCCAATATCGGAGACCAAACATTACGACCAACTATGACACATTATGACGTTTTACAGCTTCAAACATTGTTAAAACAAAAAGGCTATCTTACATATGGTGGATCTTTAACTAAATATTACGGAACATCTACAACTGGAGCTGTTAAAAAGTTTCAAAGCGCAAAAGGTTTGACTGCAGATGGCGTTTCTGGACGTAACACGTTCAATAAATTGGGTGTGTATCCTGTCAACACTACTTCCTTAGTCAGTTATGCAAAAAAATTCATCGGAGTTCCTTATAAATGGGGTGGAACGAGCCCGACTGGATTTGACTGTTCTGGCTACATCTACTACGTATTCAAAAACTCTCAAGGGATTGCCCTACCGAGAACAGCCGCAAGCCTTTTCTCAAACGTAGGTTTAAAAGTAAGTGCTCCAGTTGTTGGAGACCTTGTATTCTTCCAAACGTATTCAACTGGACCATCACATGTAGGGATTTACATAGGTAACAACCAGTTCATCAGTGCGACATCTTCAAAAGGCATCAAAATCGACTATATGAGCAGCACATACTGGAAGCCTCGTTACTTAGGAGCGAAAACGTTATAAAAACAAATGAATAATTGAAAAAGCCAACCTAGTTCTCATGTGATTGATGAGTCCATAGGTTGGCTTTTTTATTTGGAATAGATGCTAATTAAATTTTGTTCTATTGAAATATTTTCCTTATTTACTCAGTATCATTAATTAAGTAAATAAAAAATGAAAGTCAAATGGAGGAAATCAAATGAGTCACACCTATCAGCATAAACCCCATAAATCGAAAACAGTTCTAAAAAGTGGGGTAGGTTTTGGAAGCTGCCTAGCAATGGTAATCTCATACACAGCCTATCAGTCAATCGGTTGGGCAATCATACACGGCATTTTCAGTTGGTTTTATGTTTTATACTATTGGATTAAATATGCACCTAGTTTTTTCTAAGGATGAAAGCCCAGAGGGTGATTCTCAAATCAGTGCATGATTTTGGAGTCACCCTCCAGTCTGTCTATAGAATAACGTCCACTTGACCCCTTAAGGACAGTTTTCATTTATACTATGGCCTTAAAAATAGTCACCAGGATACCAATTATAAACCCGCAAATAGCCCCATTTACTCGAATCCACTGTAAATCTTTTCCTACGTTATTTTCCAACATATCAATAAGAGTTTCATTATCTAGCTTTTCAAGGTTTTCTTTTACAAGAATGCCAATTTTAGAATGATTTTTATCGATCAAATAGGAAATCTGATTATGAATCCAATTTTCGATACCCTCGATTTTTAAAGGATCTGCATTCACTCTATCCAAGAAATTCTTGATCAATGAAAGGACATATTTTTCAATAAAGGCTTCATCTTGAATCAGATCAACTAATTTCTTCTGAAGCTGTCTAAGCATCTCCGTAATTTGATCACCAGGATTCCAATCATTTATCAGGGTATCTTTCCAATGATTTATTTCAGAAACTAGATCTTTTCGCTGGTGTATACTTTGCAACTCTTTACGAATTCGAGCCAGGATTAGGAGCCTATATTTATTATCATTTTTATTCAGATTGCTGATTCTTTTAATAATAAAGGATTGAAGAATGTTTCCGAGCTTTTCTTCATTTATTAAATTGCTAAAAGAATTGATAGCAAACTTCATGAAGCCATCCGCTTCAGTATTGTCAAGAAACTGTTTTGCCATTATTCCCATTTTTACTTTTGTATCCTCTTTAGACACCCACTGTTCAGTCTCATTCAGAATATAGTCCATTGCTTTATCATCCATTTTGCGGGCCAGTGCTTGATTGATAGCCGGTTGAAGAAAAACGCCCGTATCTAGAGTGTAAAGATAATTCTTCAGCTCTTTCTCAATGAAAGGAGATATTTTTTGTAAATCAACATTGCTGATTACTTGCTCAAGAATGGAAGCTATACCATTTTTAAAGGTGCCTGAATACAATTCTTTCTCTGCTTTTTGTAGTAGCTTGTCGGTAACTTTAATCTGTTTAAATTTCCCCTGTATACTTTCTTTCGTGAGCCAATCATTTTCTAGCATTGAAATTACAGCCCTAATCATTCTATCGCGATTTTTTGGGAGTAAGGCTGAATGTGGAATTGGTATACCCAGTGGATGTCGGAAAAGGGCTGTCACTGCAAACCAATCAGCAAGGCCTCCTACTAATCCTGCCTCAAATCCCCCTTGCAGTAATCTACCCATTAAAGAATCTTGAAAAGGAATCGTTATGAAAAATCCTGCACCCATAATTCCTAATGAAATTTTTGCTAAATACTTTGATTTTTTTTCTTGCTTCGTCATTGTAACTCCCTCGGTTATTAATATAAATTTACTATATCAATAATTTAACAAAATACAAATTATCCAATCAAACATTCCTTGCTTGATTGAATAGAGATTGGGAAATTTACAGGTATGCAACAGGTTTGATATAGGCAGTAGCTTTGTTGGAGCAGAAACTGGAACCAGATTCATAGTAGAGGGTGGTGAAGGGGTTAAAAAGCTTCTTTTACTAATCTTCTATTCTATTGAATGTACATAGTTATTTTGCATTTCCTTACAACCAGCTAACGCTCCTAATCAGGAGGAGCGTTAGTCAGTTGCTTTTCATCATATGATTCTGAAAATGACCACAGTTTTTATGTATTTCAATATTAACAGCTTAAAAACATATTTTATATAAATTAGGAAGTTTTCTTAATGAGCTCTTTTTGTATGATAGGCTCAACCATTCTTACCTTCTTTAATGAAAACTTTTTGTCTATTCCAAAATAACGATCTACACTAAAAACATAACTACGTTCAATAAAAAGTAAGATTCCAAATGCGCTTGTATAAAGAGTCAAGCTTATTAAATTCATATTGCCTGAAAGAATAAAGTTAACATGCATAAAAAGACAAATAAAAACGGATGGAATGATCATAAATCCAACGATTAAACAAATACCCACAATGATTTGTGCAATAGGAATTGTATAATTGAAAAAAAGAACATGATCTAATGCTGTCTGTTCAATAAAATGTTTGTAAAATTCCGGGACATTCGATTTTTCTAATGCTGTTAACAAATACTTTTCAATAAATACCCCTGGTTCACTAAACCAATGCTTTTCAGTAATTTTCGTTACTCCTGCCAAGAGCCATCCTACCCCAAAAAGAATTCTCAATAAAAAAATCAATGATTGCAAAATCCTGTTTTCAAAATGCATTTTTGGTAATGTCATCATATAACCATCCTCTATATCCTTATAAATTTTATAATTGAAAATGAATATCATTATCATACGATTTAAAATTTATCAAGAATGATAAGCATAGTCAATGGTAATATGATTCCAACTTGCAAAAATCTGTTAGAATGATAGTATTATTTATTAATTAATGAATACTAGGTAATAAGAATCAGGAGGAAATATGCATCGAATAAAAAATCTTGCCATTATTTCTTTTTTAATAATAAATATTATCGGCTTGTGCGTATGGATTATTTCAATGGTGGGATAGCAAAAACACCATTAAATTAGAGTTTTAGAAATCTAGGTTTATCTATTGGTACGCCTGCTCCATCATTGAGTTGATTTCTTCATTACTGAATAAAAATTTGACGTAGAATAGCATCCTAATGAATTTCTTGTATCCTTCATAAAAAAGTTAAAGCCTCTCCGGATGGAAAGGCTTTTTACTCACTCATACTCTATTAATTTATCTCTTTTTACAAGTTGTGAATTGCATCCAAGTCACGACTTTTCATCTTTAGTTGATAGGTTCCTTAGGTACGACGCAACATTAAGCGCCTTTCCTTATTTTCATCTCTGAGTCTTGTTGTTTCGAAAATAAGTAATCGAATATTGGATTAGATTTGTGTACTTTCTTCTTAACGAAAATAGGATTTAGAACAAGAAGTGATAGGACGTTTGCAAGTAATCCCCAGAAGCCTTCATAAATACCTAATGAATTTCCAGTTGCGTAAACAGTAAAGGTTACAATTAAACCAACGAGTAAACCGATTATGGTAGCCTCTCTAGTTTGTTGTCTCCAGAACAGACTAAAGACGATTGCAGGGAAGATTTGAACCATTCCAGAAACACCTAAAAGCTGAAGTGATACAAGTGCTGTCGGGAATAGCATCCCAAAGATTAATGCTAGTCCAATGACGACAAATACCATCGAGCGGGTAATCATCGTTAATTTTGCAGGTTTTACCTTTGGATTAATAAAATCACGGTAAATGTTGTTCGCAAAAAGGTTTGAAGCACCAATTGCCATAATTGAACAAGGAATAAGCGAGGCTAGTGCAATTGTAGAATATGCTAGTCCTTGAACGACACCGCCATAAGACATTTGAATTAAATTTAATAATGCGAAACGGGGATCGCTTCCTTCAGGAAGAACATGAAATGCAACGAAACCTAAGAAAATAACAAGAATCAATACAATATTATATAGTGGCAAATAAATTGCATTTTTGCGAAGAGTGTCAGCACTTTTGGCTGTAAATACGCCCGTTGCCGCATGGGCCCACATAAATAATGCTAATCCAGAAACTAATGATGCTGTGACAAACCATGGTATACCTTTTGGACCTGTAGTAGGAATGGTTAAAAGCTGTGGAGATTCCACTACCAGTTTATCCATCATTGATCCCCAACCTCCAAAATGAATGATTGGAAGCGACGCAACTAGGAATAACATAATGACCCAAACTAAAATATCCTTAATAATCGCAGTATAGGTCGGTCCTTTAATCCCACTAAAGAATGTATACAGGGCTACTAATAAGAACGATAAGATTACAACAACTTTTATATTGATGTATCCTGTTCCAGCTACTGTTAACGTATCTTGAATTCCTGCTAATTGTAAATCTATATATGGTATCAACATTAACACACCAACAATTGCGATTAATAAAGAAAGAAATTTACTATCGAACCTTTCTTTTGCATAATCCGCAAGTGTTGTTAATTTATGTATTTTAGAAACTTCCCAAAGCTTTGGTAGATAGAAATAAGAAATAAAGAAAGCGATAATTGTATACGGAATGGCAAAGAAAGCAAGACTCCCACCTACATAGGCTGTACTAGTTAACCCTAAAAAAGTATAAGCCGTATATAAATCAGCACCTACTAATAACCAAACTAGCAATGGTCCAAATCGTCTCCCACCAACAGACCACTCTTCCACAGAGCTTCTACTCGCTTTATCTCGTCCAGCTATAAATCCGATTAATACAACAGTTAAAACAATGAAACTTGTGATTAACAAGGCTGTTAGATTTCCATGCATCATTCAATGCTCCCTTCAGATTTCTGGATTCGATAAATCCCATACGTGCACAATGGTGTGATGATCATTCCTAAAAATAGCCAAAAATGGAGGAAAGGCAATCCTAGAATAATAGGCTCAATTCGATTTACAAAAGGTATTGCGACTAGCATTAGTATAAAAGGTATTGCGACTAGCATTACACTTACGATTTTTTTACTCATATTAACCCTCCTTATTTTTACAATATATTATTTTAGAATATTATGAATATATCAATTAATTTATAGTAAAACAAGTACAATGTTTAAAAATGGTAAAAAACACACAGAAAAAGCTCATCCTTTGTACCTCTACAAAGATGAGCTTTTTCCAGCACTATCAATCTACAAAACTTATGAAAATTATTGTTGAACTACTGTCACTGTTTGAGAACTTGTCGTTACTTTAAAGCCTTGCTTGTTTACCACATCCGCTGAGACAGAATACGTCCCGCTAGGAAGATCCGCTTCCGGAGTCCAGTTCAAATGGATTTCATGCTCATTTTCAACCTCGATAGAATCGACGATCTTGCCGTTTACATCTTTAATGTTTATTTTCCAATCTACACGGTTATTGGCAAAGGCATTAATTCCTGCTGGAGTACTAGCATTAACATTCTTATTTGGATATACGCTGAACCAACTTACAAGCATTCCTTCATTAACATAGGAAGGATCTCCCCAAACAGTATAGCTATGGTTTAGAGCATAATCGGCACCTAAAACTACCACACTCTTAGGCTCTTCTTTTACCAATACCGATGTTTGTCCCTCTTCTAAAGGCTTATACTTACCGTTATACCAAACGATTGCACCGTTAAAGCCGCTACCTTTTTCGTTGTCTTTCGCTTTGAAGGAAATTTCATATTGTCCGTCTTTTGGTTGTACTTGAATATCGGATACTACTGGAGCAACAGAATCTACATTCACCGGAATTTTTACTTCTTGCGGTTTTGCATCCTTGTAATCTAGTGTTGTTTTAATTACATAGTTGTAAGTACCATCATTGACAACTTGTCCGCTTTGGTCTTTTACATTCCATAAATAACCACCATTCAGATAGTCACGGAATGACATAATATTTTTCCGGAACTTCCACGGCTTCCCAGTATATTCACTAAAATCACCAAGATATTGAACCAATTCTCCTTTTTCATTCTCCACGTACATTTCTGTTTTCTGTAAGTTGCGAAGTGTGGTGAATGTTGGGAATACACCTGGATAGATCGAGTTCGGTGAAATTACGATCCGATCCATATTAAACGTTCCTTTTCTTGGGTCATAACCTAATGGGAATGTGCCTTCTGAGAATGGCTCATCATTCCACAGAACCGTATATCCTAAGAACGCATCTTTATCCCATGCAACAGGGTCAAGGTTCTGCGCTTGATCCCATTTTCCATAGAAGCCCATGTAAGGGACTGTTAACGGGACGGCTGAATCGCTATTTTTGCCTGTTGGAACCAGACGTACATACCCTTCAACAAATGTTCCTTGCTTTAAGCTTGATGGCAATGAGATTTGGACGTCCAAGTTCTTCTCTTGTCCCGGTTTAATCTTTAGTGTCTTTCCTTCTGAATGAGTTACTTTTTCCCCGTTTACCAATACTGAAGCACCCTGTACACGCTTGCTTGTTAAAGTTAAATATTCTTTGGAATCCAATGCCCCGTCATTGTCTAAGTCAAATTCTTTCGTTTCTGTTCCATCCGTCAATACATCTACATAGACTGTGTATTCCAAGTCTTTTACATCTAGTTTTTCAAGTGCTTCTACATTCAGCTTGAATTGAGCCTTGTTACTCTTAATCTCTTTTAATGCAACTGATCCAGCTTGCTCTAGCGGAGTTTTTTCACTTGTTACAAGTACAGGTGTGTTAATGGCATTTTGAATTTGCATTAACCCTGATCCTTGAACACGCGGTGAGTAAGGTAATTCACTGTTGGTACGAGGATCTTGTATTAATTGAGATGTATTCATTAATGCGATTTTTGCTTTTAAAGCCGTTTCCTTTGAATGAGATAAGCCCTTTTCATATAAAGCTTGAAGCAATAGTGCAGAACCGCCAGCTACATGCGGAGTTGCCATCGATGTTCCGCTCATAATCTCATATTCATTACCAGGAACAGTGGAGTAAATATTGCCTCCTGGTGCAGAAATCTCCGGTTTAAAGTCTAATGTATGAGGTGCACCATATGATGAGAAATCTGATATCGTATTCTTATCCTCATTTTCAACATATGTTCCTTTTGACATTTTCATTTTCACACTTTGACCACTCGAAAGTTTTGTAATTAACGCATCTCCTGCTTTTTTGCTTGTCGTTGCGGCAGGAATAAAGAAAGAACTTAGATATACGTATGGAAAGTCAGCCATTTCAGTAGGCGGCACAAGGATGACTGCTTTGGCGCCTTTCTTTTTCGCTTCATTTTGTACATACGAGTAAGTAGCATATGGCTGCTTCGGTTTTGCCACAACAATTTTACCCGTAACGTCTTTTCCAACGAAATCTGCTGTTTTCCCTTCCCCTACATAGACCATTTCATAGCTTTCGCCTGGTGTTAACACACTAGAAAGCTTGAAGTTATATTGAGTTTGATCTTGGTATGGAAGCTGCAAGCCGTTTTCTTCTGCTAAGGTGCTCATATGGATATTTGTATTTTCATAGGAAGCCACTGACAATGCAAAAGGACTTACGCTTGGTTCTCCAACTGTCCCAATATCTGGATTTTCAGCATACGGTTTTGCTGCAGACTGTAAGAGGTTGTTTTTTGTACTATAAGCAGAATTACCACCCGCTACCACGACAAGAGTCCCTTGCTCCGTCGCTTCACGTATCGATTTTTGGATTGGATCGTTTTCCTCTCCAACAAACCCTGCATCAGAGCCTAAACTCATATTAATGACATCCGCACCCATTGTCACTGCGTGCTCAATACCAGCAATAATGTCATCTTCATAAGCTCCGCCACCATTATCGGAGAATACTTTTTCCGCTAACAACTGCACACCTGGAGCTATACCTTTTACTCCGTCGTTTTCTTCGTCACCATTCGCCCCAACTGTTCCGGCAACGTGCATCCCATGAGGACTTCCATATTGCCCGCGTGGAATTACGTCTGTATCATTATCCGCCCAGTCATATCCTGTAGGTACCTTGTCGCTGTACCACACTTCATTTACTTCAGTTTCTGCAAGCTTTCCTTGCACTGACTCTTGGCTCCACTTCTCATTTTCTTTCCCTTTTTCGGTCAACGTCATGTCCTTATGCGTATAATCAACTCCAGAGTCGACAATCGCCACAAGCAATCCGTCACCTTCATATCCATATTGCTCCCAAACCTTCTGAGCTTGTACCAATTCCTTGCTCGCCCCCATAGATGGTTGGAATGTTCTTGCGATATGTACATTTGTCACACCAAGAGTTGCTTGGATTTCTTTTACATTACGAAACTCCGTTTCCAGACTGAATCCATTAAAGCCTTCAAAGAAACGATGTTTTACCTTGTGGGAAGATATTTTCTTAGAAATTTGTCCAATTACTTGATCTTGTTTTTGCTTGAAGTTCTTCTTTTTATCTTTGGAGGTTTTAGTGATTTCTGATGGCTGCTCAACCTCAACAATTAAGCGAATCTTTTCATTGGGTTTATAAGGCTTCGCCAAACCGCTTTTAGTCAAATCCTTATATCCAAACTGATCTGCCGCTTCTTCTGACGCTTGTTTTTGTTCTTCTAAGAATATTTTATGACCTTGCTTTGCAATGTCCTCTACACTTGGAGCTACAGTATTTTGTGTCGCTTCTGCAAATCCTGTTGTTGTTAACAACATTGCAGCCAAAGTTGTCGTTGCAAATACCTTATATGGAAACCCTCTTCTCTTTTTCATTTCCCACGCTTCCTCTCTGTTTTACTAAATGGCTAATAATACTTAAAATCCTCTAAATCTACTACAAATTAAATAGATAAGAATAAGAAAGATATATTTCTTAAGATTCTAAATATTTATATTTCTAATGTTAATGACCTTGGAATTAGATTGCTATGGGGGTTATTAGACGAGACTTTCAACCTACTCTATCTTTCTAAAAGACCTAATATATATAAAAAAGATAGATTCCTTCAAGAAAATTAGTCTAAGAGGCCCAATTGTTTTTATAGGATTTGGGGTTTTTGCCACGATTAATAGAGAGCAAAAGAAAAACACGGAAAAAACATCCGTGTCTTTAAAAATGATATTAATAGGACTGAAAATAGCTTTTGGATCATAGCGCTGTATCATTTATTCGTGATCATAGTAGCTCTTTCCCCCTTGGAAGCAGGAGTTTGCAAGGCTTAAGGCTTTGGTAGTTTCACCAGTTTGGATGTAATATTGAAAAAGTTTTTTTTCATAGTGTTCAATTAATATGGTGTAACCAATATCTTTAAAATGAGGCAAAGCTGTGGTCTCAATAAACTGAAAAAAATTCTCTTCTTCTTGATTTAATAGATAAATATGTAATTGGAAATAAATCCAGCTAAATGCTTTTTTCGAATTAGCTAAATTAAGTCCTTTATATGCTAAATTCTTTAAGATTTCTATTGATAATAGATTTCCTTTATAACAAGCATTGATATATCCATCTAAAACAGTTAAATAGTAAGGATTGTTTTCATCTATTAGTTTCATAGATTGTTGGTATAGATCCGATGCATCTCTATATCTCTTTCTTCTATAAAGTTCAAATGCAAGATTATGATAGAGCTTAGATTTACGATCCATATCATGGATAGAATCGCATGTTCGGATCAATTGCTCATAACGTTCTTTAGTTTCATTAAAATCGTGGAGCTCCTTTGAATTCAATTGGATGAGCATCATCATTTCGGTATCAATAATACGTTTAACATTAAATGTTTTTTGAAAGTAATGCAAAACCTTCTCGGCGTAATAATAAGAAATAATATTAGAATGGATGGAATGATAAGCAATAGTCAAATGGTAATAGTATTCAAATTGATTATACTCATTTTGATCTATTGTAGTTAAAATATGTATACTTTCCCGATATTGTCCTTGTAGATAATAATAGATTCCTAGTACGTGCTTTAACATATTGCGATCACGAGGGGAAAAAGTCGACTCTTTTTTTTGCAAATCTTGAATAATCGAATACGCAGAATCTAATTTGTGAATGGACAAATAATACCTAGCTGATAGTAATTGAAAAAAAACATAAAAATCTGGAATGTGAATCAGCTTTTCATTTTCAATTTCCTTTTTTAAAGTCTCAGATTCTTTGTTTTGTTGCATGATCAACGAATTATGCCATTGATCCAGCTTTTGTTGTAGATTATTATATCGAGAAAATTCATCATCAAGGTTAATATTTAACCTATTGGCTAATAGATCTGTTATTTCCCCTGAGTATTCTGTTATACCTCTTTCAATTTTACTTAGGTGTGTGACTGAACAAATTCCTTCAACCAGTTTACCTTGGGTCAAACCAGTTTGTTCACGATAAAACTTAATAAGCTTTCCCTGTAGCATGTCCCACCCACCTCAAGTATGAAAATATAATTATTATTATAAATAGATAAGTAGAAATTTTCTACATTTATAGAAAATAGAACATAAAAAAAGAAAGTGGAGATGAATCTTCCACTTTTTATGAACACTTTCCCACTGCTAATTCGACAAGTGCCAGGCACTTGTCGATTATTTTCTATTAATCACATTAAATCTTTACTCAATACACCACTTCCAAAATAAGGTATAAAAGTTACTTCATACTCAAAAGTTTTAGGCTTCAACTGGTATTCAGGAAGCGGTCCAGGACCGCAGCTATTACTACCTAATCCATTTACTTGATGGTCTAGGTTTAAGGTAATAAAGTTACGTTTTTTTAATTGGTATAGATGTTTGGCTTCATCGATGTCTTCCTTCGTATAGTTATATGCACTCATGTTGAAGCTCGTTTTTCCGTTGACGTATAGGCCAAAATTAACCCCATTATGGAAGCTGGCCCATTTTACATCGGATCGATTTCCGTTTTCCTGTGGATATACGTATGGGAAGAACAGGTCATCAACGGACATTCTGTACAGCCCCATTTTGCATGCTAGCTTACTGTCCGGATAGCTTTCCAACGGTCCTCTTCCATGCCAGCTTGCTTGAGATAGATTGGAAGGTAATTTCATTTCAAGACCCACTTTTGGCCAAGTGGCTGGAAGCTTTCCATAAGGTTGTCCTTTGACGGCTAATTGGATCTGACCATTACTGAAAATCGTATATTTATAGCTGCCATTGATACCCCAATCTAGAACTCTTGGTGCTACATGAGTACCAATGTGAATTTTTATCTTACAGTCATCAATCTGCTCAAATTGTATCGTTTTTGTATCATGCTCCAGTAGGTGAAGGTAGAATTCCTTCCACTCTTTTACAATGTACATTTCATTATCGGTCATTGCGCGCCAAAAGTTCATTTTGGGTCCATCTAGCATGACGATTTGATCTTGATGAATCCACTTCGTAATGGTTCCTAGTACTTTGGAAAAAGTAATTTCAAAGTCCGTTCCCTTAACGATTAGATTTATATCCCTATCTTCAATCGTAAGTGGACGATTGTTTTGATTCCTATTCTTCTCTATTAAACTTCTTTTTCTAAGAGGAAGGTTAAATTGTGCCCAAGCAATTTCATGTCCCTGCTTCGCCCATAATGTGTCCTGTTTCAAGGTAAAGGAAACATTTAAGTAAGGCTCAATATTTGAAGGTAATAATTGATTTTTGTAAGGAATCGTCATACTCACCTTTTCACCTGCTGGTAGATCAGGTAATGCGATATTCCCACTTTCAACCATCTTTCCATTACCCATTACATTCCACGAAAGATTGACATGATCTAAAGATAAGAAATCATAACGATTCTCAATGATCAATTCGCCGTTTTCGATATTAGTGGATGCTACGACAATCGGTTCAATGACTTTTTTATATTGATATAATCCTGGAGATGGAGTTCTGTCTGGACGAATTAGTCCATCCATACAGAAGTTGCTATTGTTCGGAACGTCACCAAAATCCCCACCATAGGCGAAATATTCCTCACCATCCTCTGTGAATTGGCGTAAACCGTGATCAATCCATTCCCAAACAAATCCACCTTGAAGACGCTTAAATTGATAAAAGGCATCCCAATATTCTTTCAGTCCGCCTGGTCCATTTCCCATCGCATGGGCAAATTCACATAAGATATGTGGCTTTTCCCAGTTTTCTGCATTAGCAAAACCTATGATTTTTTCGACGGATGAATACATTGTACTAAAAATATCGGTTGCTTTTGTTTCACGATCGCCTTCATAATGGACAATGCGAGTGGCATCTAGTTCTTTACATCGTTTATACATTGCTTCAAAATTACAGCCAAATCCCGACTCATTACCTAATGACCACATGATAATACTAGGGTGATTTTTATCTCGCTCTACCATTCTTTCTAACCGTTCTACATAAGCTGCTTCCCACTCAGGATCATTGCTTAAGCGATTCGCATCACCTAGTAATTCAAAGCCGTGTGTCTCAAGATCTGTTTCATCAATCACATATAATCCGTACTCATCACACAAATCGTAGAAGCGTGGATCGTTCGGATAATGCGCAGTTCGAACGGCATTGATATTATACTGTTTCATCATGATAATATCCTGTCTCATCTTCTCTAAAGAAACCGTTCTTCCCGTATCAGGGTCGTGATCGTGACGGTTCACCCCTTTGAACATGATCGTTTTACCGTTTACCTTAAGATTTCCCTCTTTTATTTCGATGGAACGAAAACCAATTTTGTAAGGAATAACTTCGAGCACATGACCTTCTTCATCTTTTAAATAGAGTAAGAGGGTGTATAAATTAGGATCTTCCGCAGACCATTTTCTTGGAGCTGGAACATGAGCCTGATGGGTGCCGATTTTTTCATCGTTTGCTGATATCCGTTCTCCCTTAGAAACCATGCCTTCGCTTATACATTCGAATACGTCTAAAAGCTTGTATTCTAGAGTAACACTTTGTGAATTGTCGGCAGTATTTTTTATGGTTGCTGAAATATTCATTAATCCATCTTCATATTGTTCATCTAAAACAGTCGTTACATGAAAATCATATACATGGATTTTAGGCAGGGATACGAGATAAACATCACGGAAAATACCGCTTAACCACCACATGTCTTGATCTTCTAGATACGAACCATCACTCCATTGATACACTTGGACAGAGATTACATTCTTCCCTTGATTTACATAAGGAGTAATATCGAATTCAGAGGTCAACCGACTGCCTTTACTAAATCCAACTTCATGTCCGTTGATCCACAAATGGAAAGCACTGTCTACTCCTTCAAAACAAAGATGAATATTCCGACCATCCCATTCATTCGGAAGATAAAATTCCCTTCGGTAGCAACCAGTAGGATTCTTTTCCGGTACATACGGCGGGTTTACAGGGAAGGGATAATACAAATCCGTATAATGTGGCTTCCCGTATCCTTGCAGCTGCCAAACCCCAGGCACTTGAATATGATCCCACTCACTAGAATCATAGGCAGCTTCGAAAAAGTCTTTCGGTACTAAACGAGAATGCTCAGCGTAAAAAAAATCCCAACTGCCATTGAGCAATTGAAAGCTAGAGGCAGCTTCTCTATTCCAAACCAACGCTTCTGCTTCGTTTATGTACGAAATAAAATGTGTTCTAGGGTTTAATCGATTTCTATGTAGTAAGGCTTGGTTATTAATATCCTCTTTCGTAAACATTGTGTTAGTCATGTATTTTCACCTCAACATCATTCATTACGATTTGACAGAAAAAGATAGGGTGACTCCTTTGCTTTCGAGTCACCATCAGTTTTAATGAAAGGCTCTTTTCGTATATATTGTGTTTTAAACTCTAAAGTTTGCCCGTTGATTGCAGCGAGAGGCACTTGCTTTCCGCGGGGAGGGTGGGAGCCTCCTCGGCGTTCCGCCTGTGGGGTCTCCCACTTCCCTCTATTTCCCGCATGAGTCAAGTGCCCTCCGCTACAATCACCTCAGACATGTATTTATAAATTGCACTAAAAAGCAACAAACTTTACGAAAACAGCCTAATGATACAAAATTTAATCTTACATTCTAACCAGCACATAAAATATTTATAATTTTGAAAAAACTCCATACTAAACCCATATATCTACAAATTTATTACACATGATGGCGAGCTTTCGCTTTTTTCAAATATGAACTCCAAGTGATGCACCACTTCTCAGGGTTATCTAAATAATCCTGTTCATCTAATTTGTGTATCGTACTATTTTGCGGGGCATTCAAAATGTTGCTTGGATTCCCATAAGCTTCATTCGAAATTTGCTCAAGTGCTGAAATATATTCATCCAAATCCTGCTTTGAATAAGACTCTGTAGGTTCAAGTGTAAATGGTTGTTTGACGATATATGGATGGTGACTAGTCCAGTAGTGAAGACCGAAGTCAGTCATTCTTCTTTGGATATCCTCTGTCGTTATACCCGTTTCATAGGTTAACTGTTGCCAGCTATATCGAACTTGCTCTAATCGATGTCCTTTGACGTACGGTGCACTTGCTCCTTTAATATTCATTACGTTGTGATACATATAGTTATTATTTAAGACGGCAATTTTTGCGACTTCCTTCAGTCCATCAGCTCCAAGAGCACGAATCCAAGCATAAGAGCGTAAAACAGTTTGTGCCACTCCATGAAAAGCTCGAACCTTACCAATCGAATTTTTTAAATCGTATTGTAGAGTATATATTCCATCCTTATGCTCCACGATTGGTACAGGTAAGAATTCTTTTAATTCTTCGGTTACTCCTAGAGCTCCTGTTGCTGGGCCTCCACACATATGTGGTGCAGCGAAAGTTTTGTGTAAATTAAAGAAGCACATATCAAAGCCTGCTTCCTTTGCTCTCGTGATGCCTAATAGTCCATTCGCATTGGCTTGATCGTAATAGCAAATCCCTCCTGCGTCATGAACGATTTTCGTGAACTCCTTAATTTTCGGATTAAATATTCCCGTATCTTCTGGATTTGCCACAACAAAGCCTGCTGTTCTGTCTGATACAACCGATTTTAGCTTTTCAATATCTGGGAACCCATTTTCATCTGGATAGAGAGTAATAATTTTATAGCCCTTTACCACTGCAGTTGCAGCTTGAGATGGATGGGAAAAGATGGTGGTAATGATTTCATTTCGTTTTTCACCTTCGCCTCGTTGTTCATGATATTTCCTAACAATCGACGCCATCGTAAAAAGAGCTTGTGTGCCTCCACTCGGCTGAAAAGAGAAATAGTCCATCCCCGAAATTTCGCGCATACATAAGTCGAGCTTATAGAAAATCTCTAGCATTCCTTGAACCGTTTCTTCTGGTTGTAACGGGTGAAGCTCCATCATTTTAGGATTACGTGTTAACATCTCGTTTACTTTTGGAATGTACTTCATCGTACATGTACCTTGACCGATTTCAACGTTAAAATCCGAGCCTAGCGTTTCCTGTGATAGTCTAAGATAATGTCGCAATACGCGTGCTTGACCAATTTCCGGAAGATTAGGCTTCCCTTTTCTTTGCATGGAAGCTGGAATAACCGAGATTCCATCACCAACAGCTATGGCAACCTTCTCATGTACAGGTGGTACCTCCACTCCCTTTTCACCTGGATGATGGAGCTCAAAAATCACTGGTTCATTCCATTTTGCTTGATGGAAATCGCGCGTTTTATTATTACGCTGAATAAATTTCATGTTTACCAACTCCACTCTAGGTATTATTTATTTGGTTAATATGGTCTTTAAGGCTGTTACAAGATGGTCAATATCTTCTTTTGCGTGTACTTCAGTTACACAAAATAGTGCTGATTGACCGAGCTCTGGGAACTCTTGAGAAAGATCTTTCCCACCAAAAATTCTATTTTCAAGAAGCATTTTATTAATCTGTTCGATTGTATAACCAGTCTCATTGAAGTCGACGATAAATTCTTTAAAAAATGGTGAAACGAAGCGTGATCCCTTAACTCCCGCAATTTGATTTAACTGATGGACAGCATATTGACTATTTTGCATAATCGTTTGCCCTACTTCTTGAATACCATGTGGACCTAATAAAGCTAAATACACACCCGCTGTAATCCCCCATAAAGCAGTTTGAGTCCCAACCGATTCCTTGCCTGTTTCTCGATGAGCAAACGATGTTCTGTCATATGCTACATCACCAAAGCCATATTCCCCCTCTTTTACGGTTGGAATGATTCCAAATAACCTGGATGGAAATTCATTAATGAAGGTCGGATCATCATGAGTCGCAATGAACCCCGATTGTCCTCCACTGAAATTCATATGCATACCTAACGGCTGCAAATCTCCGCATACAATATCAGCTCCATAATGACTTGGAGGTGCTATTACTCCTAGCGAAATAGGGTCCACTCCTACTACCATTAATGTCTTTTTTTCTTTAAGTAGATTAGAAATTTGTTGTCCTTGCGATTCAATAAAACCGAGATAGGATGGATTTTCGTAATAGAATGCCGCTACATCTGTCGTTAATTTTGCTCTTAAATCCTCTAAATTGAGTTCTCCTGATTCAATGTCGAATTTAACAAATTCGAATTGTAAATCAGGTGATCCGTAATTCATGATAATTTTCTTACGCTCTGGTGCTACGGTTTTAGCTAGTAGTATTTTCTTCCTACCCGTTATCCGAGAAGCCATTCTAATAGAGGTAGCAGCTGCTTGCCCCCAATCAAAGGTTGGTACATTCACAACATCCATATCTACTAATTCAGCTACTAAGCTTTGATACTCAAAAAGTGCTTGAAAACGACCATGATCTTCATAAGGTTCACCAGCATACGCGGTGACAAACTCCGATCGTTGATTAATTTCATCACATACTGCCGGGATAAAATGCTGCCAGCAACCCGCACCTAAAAAGTTTATATATTCGTTAGTGCTAATGTTCTTTTTCAGCGTATCTTCAATATGACGGCGAAGCTCGTATTCCGTTAAGGCTTTAGGAATCTTTAAATCCGCTTTAAGTTGAAGTTCATCAGGGATGCAGGAATATAATTCCATAATTGATTTAGCTCCGATAACCTTCAGCATCTCCTCCTGAACTTCCGGAACCATATTTGGAATATATGGATGTACTTTTTGTGACATAACAATACCCCTCCTTGTTTAGCTAGCATTTATTTTTACTTTATGGTACTGATTAGGCTAATCCTCCACCATCAACAATAAGTTCTGTTCCTGTGATCCACGATGATAAGTCACTTGCTAGAAATAACACTCCTTTGGCAATATCTCTTGGTGTTCCGATTCTTGATAAAGGTCTACCAACAGCCGATGAAGCTAAAAAAACATCCACTTTCCGATTTAATTGCTTCGCTTCATCCCTTAACAAAGGGGTATCCGTATCACCCGGGCAAATGCAGTTTACTCGGATATTTTCTGGGCCATGATCAATAGCCATTGCCTTCGTTAAATTGACCACTCCTGCCTTCGCAGCACAATAGGCTGCTGCTTGGTCTCCTCCTTTAATTCCCCAACCTGATCCTGTATTGATGATACTTCCGCCTCCTCCACTAGCCATTAGTGGAATTAAATATTTTGATAACAAATAAACCCCTTTTAATGAGACGTCAACGACCAGATCCCATTCAGTCTCTTCTAAATCAACTACTGTTTTTCGTTTTATGACACCTGCATTATTAAAAAGAACGTTCACAGTATCAAAATGTTCTTCAATAAATTGTTTAACAGCTATACAATCGTTGGCATTCGTCACATCACACCGTAAAAACTCCGCCATATATCCATCCTTTTTCAAATCAACTGCAGCTTTATACCCGTTTTCTTCATTAATATCTAGTAAAAGAACCTTTGCCCCTACTTCTCCTAGAAGCGCAGCTGTGGCAAATCCGATTCCTGAAGCACCTCCGGTTACAACACAAACTTGATCCTTCAATTGGAAATAGTCTTGTTTTAGCATTATAAACCTCCTAACATTCTCATTTAGATTAATGAAGAAAGTAATGAGCGTTTTAGAAATTAACAAAATGAATCCCGCCTTTGGGAATATGCTATAAGTCTTCTAAACGCTTCAACCAATTAGCAATAGGCTCAAGCTCTTCCTTTAAACGACCTGGGAGAACTGCAAGCCCATGACTGCTATTAAGCCATTAAACTATTTTTTGATATGATGAACTCTTCATGGGTGTAGGACCGATGAAATAATAAGGAAATTGACTCGTTAATGCCAAAAGGCACCCTATAACTCATGCGCTAGAATTAGAAAAACACTAGATGTCCAAGTAAATGCGGGATCACGAAGGCCTTCCCCTGATACAGCGTTAAAATTTTCAGCCATCCCCGACTGGTTTGCCATTGTACAGAAATTTTCTGCTGTTTTCTTTGCTAGATCGATTTCTCCTATCGCCTTTAACCCTTCAATTAATAGCATTGTAGATGGAGCCCAAATAGGGCCACGCCAATAGCCATCTTGTCGATAATAAGGACTTGCCAAACTTTCAGTCGCAAATCCATGATCTGTTTCGAATTGATTTTGATGGAGCAAACGATGTAACAACACATCTTTTTGCATTTTGGATAATCGATCTCCTAAAATGAACGGTATAAACAAAATTAGACTTTGAGATGAAATCGGCTTGTGGGAGCCAGATAAGCAAGCTTGAAATCCATCTTCAGTCCAAAAGTGCTCCATCATTTTGTTTAAAGTTTCATCTGCTCTTTTCTTCCAGGCTTTTTCTTCATTTGTTTTACCAAGACGCTTTGCAATTGTTGCTAGCACATCCATTTGAATAATTAAAAAGGTTGCTAAATCTGGTGTTTCGACCGGAATTCCCTCTGAAAATACAGTGCTATTATCCCAACCGCTATCATTGCCATGATTATATTGTGGTATTCCATCATGATCATCATCCCTGTGGATATACCACCAATTCGTCCATTTAACCAATGGGTCGTAAATTTCACTTAATTTTTCATTTGTAATGTAAGGGGAACGTTCCATCATCCATTTCAATGTCCATCCATGAATGGGAGGCTTACAGCAATTCCACAAGGAGGATTGATCATTAAGAAAATCTGGTAATGCGCCACTTTCATCCTGTGAGTCAAAAAAGATGCAGTACTGGTCCCAGGCTAATTCCGGCTGTTCCTTCATTAAAGCCATCGCATTAAAACAGTGATCCCAGCTCCATATATTGGTCATCCAATTTTTGGACATAAACATAGCTGGACGGGTTAAGAGTCCTTCAGCTTTTACAACACAAGACCATGTAATATATGAAGCCATTTCCCATCCGCTTCTATATTGGTCAGGTACCTTTAGCGTTTTCTCTTTCCAGCATGTAAATTCGTCCTCTACCCTTTTTACAGATTCTATAAAGCTCAGTTCTAGGCTCGTATCTTTTTCAAAGATAATTTGATAGTCTGAAATGGCCGTTTCAAAGGTTTGATCCGAGCCATTAGGACGACATATAATGTGTATAAATTTACTTTTATCCACTTCAAAAGGAGCTCGAACATCAACGTTTCCCTCGATTGGGATAATCCGAAAACGCCGCTTTTGTTTAAAGCTATTAATCTCCCAAGATTGGTCAGGGCAAGCCAATGCATAATCATATGAACCAGTAAGTGCCGTTAATTGAAGACTGAGGCCGTTCCCCTTGATTCTTATCGTACTCTCCGAGCTAAAGCAGCATTCTAATGTCCCTTTGTTTCCGATAAGTCTTAGTAGGTGCGGGGAAAATTCCACCTCATAATCTTGTAAAACTAATTCCTCTTCCACTAAATTGATTTTAAAAATAGCACCGCTTTTTTCATCCCCGCCTCGAATCATCCGTATATATAATGCATTTTGATCATAGTCGCCAAAATAAATCGGGGATATGACTAGAAAAGATCCATATCGGCTAAAAGGAATTTTCATATCCTCTATTTTCACCTAAAGCTCCTCCTTAAAGGCAGAATGGATGAACCGAAATTCATCCACCATGATTATTTGAGACCACTTGAAGATACGCCATTAACGATATATTTTTGTGCGAAGAAAAATAAAAGCAGAGGCGGTATGCTAATTAAGAAAGTAACTGCCATGATTCCTTCCATGTCTACATCAAACATTCCTTTAAATTGGGCTAATCCTAAAGTCAACGTATATTTGCTTTGATCATTTAAAAAGATTAGTGGACCTAAGTAATCATTCCAGCTCGATAAAAAGTTAAACACAGCGATTAAGACAATAATGGGCCACATTAATGGTAGATGGATACGATAATAAATTTGAAAAGCATTTGCTCCATCCATTCTTGCAGCCTCATCCAGCTCTTTTGGAATGGACATGATAAACTGTCTTAATAAAAATATGTAGAATGCCGATCCGAACCAGGATGGTACAATAAGTGGCTTTAATGTATTAATCCAACCAAGGAAATTAAACTCCATATATAAAGGAATCATCGTCACTTCCCAAGGAATCATCATTGTTGCCAAAAGAACGATAAATAAAAAATCTCTTCCTTTAAACGTAAACCGTGCAAATCCATATGCAACTAAAGTAGAGGAAATAATCTGCCCCAATGTGGTCAAAATCGTCACAATCACACTATTTACTAAAAATAGGTTAAAGGGCTGGCTATTCCATGCTTTTGCAAAGTTTTCAAAATGCCACGATGACGGAAGCCATTTAGGTGGAAAAAGATATAATTCATCAGGTGACTTTAATGAAGTCGTAACCATCCAAAGGAATGGAGCTAAGAATAATAAAGATAAAAAAATCAATAATACGTAAATAGATCCATTACTAAGTCTGCTTTTCAATCTCATCCCAGCACCCTCCTTTAAGAATGTTCATTTTTTACTTCATTTTCGTAATACACCCATGCAGATGAAGATCTAAACACAAGTAATGTTAAAAATAGTACGATTAAAAACATAATCCAAGCATTAGCAGAGGAATAACCCATTTTAAAATACTTAAAAGCATTTTCGTACACATACATCGCATAAAAGTAAGTAGATTGAAGTGGACCTCCACCTGTTAGCACTAAAGCTAAGGTCAATTGCTGAAAAGCACTAATAATGGTTGTGATTAAATTAAATAAAAGTGTAGGTGTTAAAAGTGGTAATGTAATTTTAAAAAAAGAATAAATCTTTCCTGCTCCGTCTATTTCCGCTGCTTCATATAAATCTTGTGGGATATTTTTCAATCCGGCTAAGAAGATGAGCATCATAGTTCCTTGCCCCCACAGACTGGCAAGCACCATAGCAATCAAAGCCCACCCTTGTTGATTTAGCCAATCTGGGCCCTCAATTCCCACTAATGACAGTAAATAATTCAAAATACCATACTCTCCGTTATAGACCCAGCCCCAAATCATCGCTAAAGCCACTCCAGAAATGACCGATGGAACATAGAAGAAGGTTCTGAATATAGAGCTTCCTTTTAATTTTTTATTTAAAAGAATGGCAAGAAAGAGGGACAAAATAATATTGAGTGGTACAAATAGTAAGGCAAATTTTACTGTTACCCAAAGTGAATGCCAAAATAACGGATCATCCGTAAACATAACGATATAGTTTTCAAACCCGATAAACTTTTTTTCTCCTACAATGGGCCATTCAAAAAAGCTAATCACAAGTGAAAACAATAAAGGTCCTAAGGTAAATAGTAAAAACCCGACAATCCAGGGTGATATGAAAAAATAAGGGGCAAGCTTGCCCCACTGCTTTTTCTTTTTAACCTGTATAGAGGGATTTACTGAATGGAAACTAGTACTGGGCTTCATTGGAATCCTCCTATAGCAGCTTATTCTTTTACATATTTGTCTGAATCCTTCACTGCTTTATTTAATAATTCTTCAGCATCCTGTCCAAGCATGACAGCATTAATTGCAGCTGAAAGATTGCGATTGATCTCATTCCAATTCGAGTTTAATAGGAATGCAGGTGTATTCGTGGAGTTTTCAAGCATGGTATAGAAAGGCTTATAAATTTCATCTTCAGTAATCTTTGTCTCTTCAACGACACTTTTTCGAACCGGAAGATCAGCTTTTCTCATTTTGATTGCTTGATCAGATGAATAAAATTTTACAAATTCCCAAGCTAAATCCTTTTGTTTAGAATCCTTAGCGATAGAAACAGCGGATGATGCAATGAGTCCTTTCACAGGTTTAGACCCAAACGCAGGGATAGTAGCAGTACCTACATCAATTCCAGCTTCTTTAAAGCCTTCCAATGGCCAAATACCACTAATATACATTCCAAGCTTGCCTGATTTAAAAATATCGCTTCCACTCTGTTGATTTTTGCCTCCAACTAGTACAGCCATTCCATCCTTCACCATATCTCCGTACATTTGCACTGCATCAATCGTCTCAGGACTGTTCATATATCCATCGATTTGTTTTCCATCTTCACTAACAAAGCTTCCACCATTACTCCATATCAAGCCTTGTAAATCATACGTATCTGGCTCAGAAGCTACACCGAATCCGTATTGCTTTTTGCTTTTATCTGTTAATGTTTTAGCAATCTTTGTAAAATCGTCCCATGTCCACTCACTGGTTGGATAAGGAATTTGATATTGATCGAATAACTTCTTATTATAATAAACAACCATGGTTGTAAAACCAGCTGGCATGCCATATAAATCATCATTAACACTGGAGTAATTAAATAGGCCTTCGTAAAAATCATCCATTTTGATTTCTTCGTCATTTTCCACATATTTTCCAAGTGGTTCTAATGACTGATAATAAGTTGAGAAATCCCACATATACATTACATCTGGAGGATTTTTGGCCCCAAACGAAGCTGCAAGTTTTTGATCAAATCCATCTCCATATGCTTCTACCTGAACTTTCACATCAGGGTTTGCCTTTTCAAACTCCTTAGCAATGTCTTGTTGAATCTTCAATGTATCTCCCGAATCCCAAGTGGCAAACCGAAGTACCTTCTTGCCATCTTTTTTATCATTTTCACTTGAAGCATCCTCTGAGCTACATGCTGAAACTAGTAGTAAAACAAATACCATCCATATAAGCCACCACTTATTTCTTTTCATCCGACCTCTTCCCCCTTTTTAAAAAAACTAAATTTTCAAAAAAATTAACCGCTTTCATTATATCTCGAATGAAAGCGGTTAAAAACTTCTATATGTTTGATTTAAAGTGTACTTTTATCTTACTTTTTAATGATTCTTGTCAATTTGTTTGCTTAAGGTGTACTTTTGTTTGGATCGATATTTAGAAGGGGGAGAGCCTGTGCATTTTTTATACCATTTACTAAAGTATTTTGCGTCTTGAATTCCAACTCTTTCTCCAATCTCTTGGATTGTTAAAGCAGTCGATTTTAATAATTGCTCAGATAATTCAATTCGCTTTTCTTCTATAAAAGCATGGATGCTGATACCTGTTTTCTTTTTAAACATTGTACTTAAATGACTTCGACTAACACCAACGAAATCTGCAATTCCGTTCACAGAAATTGGCTCGGATAAATGGGTGACAATATATTCCTTAACAGTGATAATAACTTTTGGATAATCTTGATTATCCTCTTCTTTTTCAGGATTTTTTACCTGAATTTCATTTTTAAAAGTAGATAAAAAATGATCCATTTCTTCATCTTCGAAGGTTGTCTTTAAAAGATATCCAGATGCTCCAATCTTCAAGCCTTCTTGGGCGTACTCAAAGTCTTTATGGCAGCTTAAAAGTAAAATTTTTGTTTGTGGATGGTTCTCCTTTATTTTCCTTGCAAGATCAAGTCCATTTTCCTCCGGCATTACGATATCAGTGATTACGATTTCCGGTTGGTGTTTAATAAATTCTTCCCAAGCTCGTTTTCCATTCGGAGCATCGGCAATCACTTTCATTCCATACTTATTCCAATTTACAGTTGCCATTAAGCCTTTACGGACGATGGTTTCATCATCAACGATTAATACTTTGATACTTGGTGCTTTCATCACATTTATCCACCCACCTTTTTGGCCAATAAATTGAAAATATCGTACCTTGTCCTTCAATGGAGTTTGTCATGATTCGATGGTTCTTCCCAAAATGTATGTAAAACTTCTGCTGTATATTGTACAGCCCAATTCCTCTAACATTGGAATGGTTTGTAGGAATGGAAAACAAAGTGTCTACCTTTTGCAGTGACATGCCTTTTCCATTGTCCTTTAAAATAAGTTCAAAGTAGTCTTCTTTTTCATTTACTTCAATGTGAATATCACCTTTTCCATCTTCAAAAGCATGAAAAAATATATTCTCTAACATCGGTTGAATAGTCATTCTCGGAATTAATGCTTGTTCAAGCTTTTTGTCCATTTGGATTTGAAACGTAAAATTAGGTCCGTATCGAAGCTCTTGAATGACTAAAAAATGCTGAATCGCTTCCAGTTCCTCTTTAAGAGAAATCAATCCAATAGTGAAATTTAAATTCCCTTGAAGAACCTTCGTTAGATGAAACAACATCTTACTAATTTCTTGATTGCCATCTAAACGTGCCTTCCACTGAATGGAGTTAAGAGTATTAAATAATAAATGAGGATTAATTTGATAATGAACCGCTTTTAATTCTGCTTCTCGCTTCATTTCCTCGGTTTCCTTAATTTCCTCCATCAATTGCTTAATTCTATATACCATTCTATTAAAATGATGACTCAGCTTTCCAATTTCATCTTTCGTTTGTATAGGTACTTTCATATCAAATATCCCATTGCTAACTTCTTCCATTGCAAGCTTTAGTTTCAATATTTTACTAGTGAATTGTTTTGAAAATAAAAAAGATAAAACCATAGCTAAAAAAACAGCAATAACCATTCCGACTGTAACGACCTTTAATATCACTCTAGTTGACTTATAAAATTCTCCATTAGGGATTCTAAATTGAATCGTCCAATTATTTGTTTTGGTAGACTCCGTCCAAACAATATCATTTTCTAAATCTTTATCGTTACTACGCGTACGATACAAATATTCCCCTGACTCATTATAAATTGAAATACGAGAATTTAAGTCATCTTCCAAAACCTTAATCATTTTAAATAAATCATCGACATCCGTTTCAATTAAGATAAAGCTATTTTTTAAAACGCCATATGAAACATTAAGCGGAACAACTAGTCCAATGACATTGTTTGGATTATTATATTTGTAGTGCTTTGGAGTATAGATTCCAATTTCGGTTTTCTTCTTTTGTTTTGCTTTTTTATAAATCCCTAGCTTTCGAATTTCCTCCATATTCAAATTTCTATCGCCGTAATAATATCCTGATTCTGTAAACAAATAGATTCCTTTTATGTCTACTTTTTGATGTGTTTGAATCAATCTCTCCAAATTTATTTCTTCCTTAAAATCAGAGTACGTTTTAGGTTGCTGGTCACTTAATTCGATGGAGGATTGGTCTGTTATATATTGCTCTATAGATGCCACACTAAAATACATATCTCCGATAATACGATCTAGTTCCTTTTGAATCTTTTCACCTGCAAATTGATTATAATTTCTTAACTGTTCTTTCACTACCTTTGATGATTGGTAATAAGAGATTAGTCCTAATGTCAACAAAGGAATCATCGCAACAAACAAAAACATTATCAATAATTTTTTTTGTGTATTTATGTGTAAAATATAAGTTAAATAATCCCTTATTTTTTTCATTTTAAACGACCCTTTGTTAAAAGAATTGGAAATAGTTATTGAACATTAAGTCTTTATTTTCTCCGTGTACCTATTAAAACCCTCCTACAATAATTTAATTACATGTCTGTAATCATTAATGTGAGTAAAAGAATAGATTTTTACTAGTAGTTTATTACGTATATTGGAAATGTTCATTAAATGAAGATACTATTCGAAAAAAGTCTAACTCAAAGTACTTAGATTATGTGCAAAAATTTTCCATCTATAAGTTTTTGGAAAGAATGTGGTGTTCCAAAAGATGAATGGTAAAATAAAAATTGATTTATTGACTAAATTTTCTAACAATATATCATTATACATAAGGAGGAGATAAAAAATGGAAAAAACAATCGAAAAACGACTTACTCGTGTAGAAGTACCTGCGGAATTAACTTGGGATCTCACAGATTTATTTGGATCCGATCAAGCATGGGAAGATGAACTTAAGTTAATTGAAGAAGATATTAAGAAATTTGATAGTTTTAAAGGAACTTTATTTAACGGGCCAAAAGCTTTGCTGGAGTGCCTTCTCGCCCAAGAACAGTTAACTATGAAACTAATAAACGTTATGACATTTGCTGGTTTAAAACAATCTACTGATGGAACAGATCCTGTTAATCAAGCAAACTCCTCGAAAATTTCTGACTTAAGGTCAAAATTGATGGCAGCATTGTCGTTCATTTCTTCTGAGATCCTGGCTTTGGAAGAAGGAACAATAGAAAAATATCTACTGGAAGAAGCTGAACTAGCACCATTCAAGCAAAATTTATTAGAAATTCTTGAAACAAAAAAGCATAAGTTAAGCCCTGAAACAGAGGAAGTACTTGCTGCACTAGGCGAGGTTCATAGTGCTCCATATAAAATTTATGAAATGGCAAAATTGGCAGATATGTCATTTGATTCTATCCATGACGAAAAAGGAAACGAATTGCCGGTATCCTTTGCATTGTTTGAAAGCAGATATGAGTTTTCTCCTGACACAGATGTTCGTAGAAAAGCGTATAAATCATTTGTTTCAACCTTAAAGCAATATAAAAACACAATTGCAACTACATACTCTACAGAGGTCAAGAAGCAAGTGACGCTTTCTCGCTTGCGTAAATATGAGTCCGTAACCCACATGCTATTGGAACCGCATCAAGTAACCCTGGAAATGTACAATAACCAATTAGATATCATTTATAATGAATTGGCACCACATATGCGTCGCTTTGCCCAATTAAAAAAGAATGTTTTAGGACTAGATCGGATGATGTTTTGTGATTTGAAAGCACCACTGGATCCTGATTTTAATCCGAAAGTTACCTATGAAGAAGCTAGTAAACTCATCCATGATTCGTTAAAGATGTTGGGTCCTGAGTATAGTGAAATTGTTGAAAAAGGATTAAAAGAAAGATGGGTTGACCTTGCAGATAACGTCGGAAAATCAACGGGTGCATTCTGCTCAAGCCCATACGGATCACATCCATATATCCTTATCACATGGCAGGATAATATGCGTGGATGTTTTACATTAGCACATGAATACGGTCACGCGGGACATTTTTATTTAGCGAATAAAAATCAGAGAATCATGAATGTCCGCCCATCCATGTATTTTATTGAAGCACCATCAACTATGAATGAGCTATTATTAGGACAGCATTTGCTAGCTCAAAATCAAGATAAGCAAATGCGACGCTGGGTCATCCTTCAACTCCTTGGAACCTATTATCATAATTTCGTTACTCATTTACTGGAGGCTGAATACCAACGAAGAGTGTATACCCTAGCTGAAAATGGAAATGCTCTTACAGCCAAAACTTTAACAGAAGTAAAAGGGGCTGTTCTTTCTGAATTCTGGGGTGACACGGTTGAAATCGATGAAGGTGCAAGCCTTACTTGGATGAGACAGCCTCATTATTACATGGGATTATATCCTTACACCTACTCAGCTGGCTTAACGGCATCTACAGCTGTGTCACAATTAATTCAGGAAGAAGGACAGCCAGTGGTGGATCGTTGGCTTGAAGTACTACGTGCAGGTGGAACAATGAAACCGCTCGAGCTATTAAAGCATGCTGGGGTAGATATGTCGAAGCCTGATCCAATTCGTAAGGCAGTATCTTACGTAGGTTCATTGATTGATGAATTAGAACGTTCTTATGAGTAATTAATAAAATATGTAAAGGACCCTTAGATCGATGAAGACCTAAGGGTCCTTTATATAAGAAGGGTTTAGGTGATTAATTATGAAAGGAGCCTGCAGATAACCTTAACTAAATTTATTTCGGTCGTAATAAATGCTCCTAATTGAATCGAATAGTATTTGTTCCTTAGCCGTGATTTTTATTTTATCCATAAATTCTGGTCTAATAAGATGAAGCAATGGTTGATCCACGTCATAGAAGTGCTTTAAGGCTCCAATAACCATTTGATCCCATTCTTCAGAGAAATAAAGTAAATCATCTGGGTTGACTTTGGTTCGCTCGGTGTCATCTTCAGGGATACATTCAAAGGGTTCATCAATATTCAATGAACCATAATCATCCGTTAATTGTTCCCCAGGATAAATATCCCTCACAGCAACTTCAAATTCATAAGCTGTCCCTATACAATTGGCATGGAAACTGTGATTTACATATCTACCAAGATCCCAACATAGAATGTATTTCCCATCTTGATTACGATAGGAGTATTTCTTAAGTACATCACGACTGTACTTGCTTTGACTTTCTATAAAGCTAGGTTCTAAAATTTGATCCAGTTCATCTAAAGCCCAGACAATAGTTCCCTTTGGTATGAACTTAGTCGCAAATACTCCAAAACCCATTTGATCATTTATATATCGTAATTCCGTATACGGGTGAATCATGATGAGTATTCCCCTTTGTAAAGTTGGTTTTATCCATAATTTATGCTCAGGGACCTCTCATGTTGAAATAATTACGATAATTCTTTTCAAAAATAGCTTTAATATTAAGAATCAAAGGGGGGGGTAAGTAAAAGTTGCTTCACTCACTTAACTTTGAAAGCTAGTTTAATATTGTAGATAAATTCTATTTCTATCCCTGAAGAGTATAATAAATTAATAAAGAAACGAATCAATGAGTTGTGTCAAAGTTCAGATCCATGTAATCTGCTTAAATGGTTAAGTACTTCTCCATTTCCCTTCAAATCTTGCATTCTATCCCCTCCAATAGTCTATATTCGCATTTGTAAAAAGGTGATTGATAAGTTCATTAAGGGAGACCTGCGATGAAAAAAACCTGGTTGTTAGGCTTTGGATTTTTCAGCATTAGTTTAGGATGGTCCTTGTATAATGGATTTGTTCCATTCTTTCTTAATGATTATTTAGCAAGCACGGCTTTAATTGGATTTCTTATGACGATTGATAATTATATCGCTCTTTTTCTACAGCCCTATATCGGAAACCGAAGTGATCAAACCCATACACGATATGGTCGACGTATGCCTTATTTACTATTTGGTATACCGATTGCTGCATTATTCTTTGCCCTCATCCCATTCCACAATAATCTAATTTCTCTAATCGTATTAATGGTATGTATGAACTTATCAATGGCCATATTCCGTTCCCCTACAATTGCTTTAATGCCAGATATTACTCCGGAGCATAATCGAACAAAAGCAAATGGGATCATTAATTTCATGGGTGGATGTGGTGGGATATTAGCGTTTAGTGCAGGGGCTTTTCTCTTTGATATTGATGAATCCTTACCATTTTTAGCTGTGTCTGGAATATTCTTAGTGGCATTATGGATTATCTATAACAATATTAAAGAAAATCGAGATACTATTTCATATACGATTAAGACTACAGAAAGAATCAACTATAAGAATGAATTAAATACAACGACAGTCTTCCTTTTAGCAGCTACCTTTTTTTGGTTTATTGCTATTCAGGGAATGGAGGCATTATTTACACTATATGGGGTAAATGAGCTCGGTTTATCTAAAAGTGCATCAGCTTTTTCTTTAGCCTTTTTTTCATTAAGCTTCGTACTTTCCTCCATCCCATGTGGACTATTAGGTGCTAAATATGGTAAGAAGAGACTAATATTAATCGGTATTGTAGGATTAATTTTTGTTTTCTTCCTATTAAATTGGATTGAAACGGCCTTTGCTTTACGGGCTTTTCTACTAATTGGAGGAATATTTTGGGCGTGTATAAACATTAACTCCTACCCATTTATTGTTTCAACAGGTAGTGAAAATAGCTACGGAACACGGACTGGATTATATTATTTAGTTTCATCATTAGCAGCAATCATTTCACCACCAATATTAGGATTATGCATTGACATATTTGGTTTTGGGATATTATTTTTTGCAGCGTCAGCAAGTATGGCACTTGCATTAGTATGTATGCTTAAGGTAAAAAGTACAGAGACACATTATGTTCATCCTCAGGAAATCGATAAATAAATATTATCCCCAAATAGAGGGATTGACTTCAGGTACATCGATACACTTGAAGTCAATCCCTCTTATTATTTATTCTTGGTAATCTCGTCATAATCATTTGGTGTATCAATATCATAAAAAAAATTCGTTTCTGTATAATCAATAGAAAGCCCATTATACCTATCTTTATCTCTAATTAAATAACGTGCACCATGATCCCCATTTAATTTAATAATATCGGAAAAGATATGAGAGGTTAGTAGAAGGGGGGGCATAAACATCCCATTATTACTAGAAGTAATGTAATGAAGCTTCGTTTCAACTAAGGAACATTCTTTATATTTTAAAATTAAATTATTTATCATTTCCGTTGTGATGAATGGTTGGTCTGCTAATAAAACAATGGCTGCTTCACTTAAGTAATTTTCTGCTTCCTTTAAGCCACTTTTTAGTGATTCGGCTTGGCCTTCAAAAGACTTTTCACTAACAATTCTAGTCCACTTCCCTTTAAAAACTGGATTAAAAAATAATGAAGGGGCAATCCAATCCATTGGATCCTCTGGTGTTGTAATGACAAAAATTGTATCGAGTTTAGATTGTAGCGCGGTAATTAGAGCTTTACTTCCTAGGAAACTTCCTTCAAAAGGAAGAGATAATTTATTACAGCCCATACGATTACTACTTCCTGCTGCCAAATAAATGCCTACTATTCTTTTTCTTTCCATGAGGATTCTACCCTATGATTTTTATTTTTTCTTAACGTTTGAATGATTTCTGCTAAGATGCTGATTGCGATTTCCTCTGGCCCTTCAGCTCCAATGTCAAGACCAACTGGTGTCGATATCCATTCAGGAATATCTACATGATTTAATAATCTCCTAGTTCTTAATCTTGAACCTAATACGCCAAAATAAACAATATTTCGTTTCGTTTTTAATAACTCTAATATCTCTTTATCCTTTTCAAATTGATGAGTCATGACCACTACTGAATCTTGCGGTCTAAAATTGATGTCATCAATAATCTGGCTGGGATTCCCATACAACAAAGATTCAGCATAAGGGAAATTTGATATAGTGCATAGTCCCTCCCTCCAATCAGAGATGATCACAGAAAAACCAGTTTTTGAAGCAAACATATGCAAAGGCTTTACATCATCCCCTGCCCCAAATATAAACAATCGTGGTTTTGGGGAGTAACAATGGATATAAACAAGTGAAGCTAATTCCTCAGAATAATATAAGCCACTTGGTTTCATCAATTGTGATGAATGTATAAAGTCAACTGGAATTCTATCATTCCAAGATCCAAAAATGTCGCCTTGCTTAGATATAAATAAATAATCTGAAGCCTTTAAAGAATTTGTTAATTTCTTAATTACAGTAACAGGAATACCTTGATCGAGTTGTGATTTTAAATTAAATAAATCACACTTAAATCGTTCTGTTATGGGCTCCAACAGTACATACAATACACCATTGCAACCTGCACCCTGCCCCCAATTTAAGTCGTCCACACTCCTCATATCGTAGCAAATCGATATTGATTCATTTTTGTTCCCCATTCCTTTAACCCGTTCAACTAAATCTTGCTCCAAGCATCCCGCTGATAAAACCCCTGTCAGCGTACCTGCTTCTTCAATTAAGAGGGCGGCACCTTCTTTTCTGTATGCTGATCCTTCCACGTGAATGATAGTACTCAAATACCTTTTTGTTTCATGGTCTTCAATTTTACTTATAATTTGAAAGATATCCTCCAACGTTCATCACCTCATGCATATTGGACTTGCTCCTAGGTGACTATTTCCTGCATTAATACTCCGTTTTTTTAGTTGAGCTATTCCAGGTGTGAAATGGAAGGTCATAATGATCAGAACAAACTTGTATCATATTAATCTCACGTTTATCAATCGGTAATGCAATTTGATCGTAAATAAATTGATCATCAAACCCAATTAATGCTGCATCTGATTTGGTACATGCATAATACACAGCCTTGGGTCTAGCCCAGTAGATGGCACCTATGCACATTGGACACGGCTCACAGCTAGTATAAATTTCACAATCTGTTAATTGAAAACTATTTAATGTCTTACAGGCTGCTCTTATTGCTTGAACCTCTGCATGGGCAGTAGGATCATTTGTAGCAGTGACTTCATTTCTTCCTACACTAATTATCTGTCCATCTTTTACAACTATTGCCCCAAATGGACCACCATGGTTAGCCACGACATTTTTTTGCGCAAGCTCTACCGCCTTTTCCATAAGCTTTTTATCTCCCATTAGAATCCCTCCATCAAAAAACTCAAAGATTCAATCATTCTTCTCTTTCTAATAGTTTAATAGAATAATTTACCGCTCGAAGAATTCCACCATATCCTGTACAACGACATAGATTGCCAGAAAGCCCTTTGAGTATTTGTTCTTGTGTAGGATTAGGATTTTTCTCCAAAAGAGCTTTTACAGATAAAATCATTCCGGGGGTACAGTATCCGCATTGGAATCCACCTTCCTCGATAAAGGCCTGCTGTATTGGGTCAAGCCTATCAATTCCTATTCCTTCAATGGTTACTATTTCAACCTCATGTAACTGAAATCCCATTAACAAGCAGGAATTAGTAATTTGTCCGTTCACCAAAACAATACAAGCCCCACATCTACCAATTCCACAGGAAATCTTTGTCCCGGTTAAGCTGAGGTCATCTCTCAAAATATCAATGAGACGACGTAAAGGAGGAATATTTAATGATACTGGTTGTTTGTTCACCTTAAACTGAACCTCTATATTCCCTCCCATCTACCTCTCTCCTTCTCTGTTGCTTGTAAAATCATTTCCGATGATACAGGGAGTTGATTACACCAAAACCCAATAGCATTTTGTATTGCGCTAGCGATAGCAGGGGCAACTGCAACAGTCCCAATTTCTCCAATGCCCTTAGGACCATAATTATCACCTGGCTGCAAAGTTTCAATGGCTTCTACATTCATCTCAAGCGGAATATCACAAATGGTTGGGATTAGGTATGTGTCAAAGTTCTTCGTCACATATTCACCATTTTCCATAACACAATCTTCCGTTAATGTATATCCAATGGACATGACACCACTACCTTCGATTTGGCCAAGATATCCCATTGGACTTATGACAGGTCCAGCTGCAATAGCTTGATCCAACCCTAGTATTCTTACTTTTCCAGTTAAGACATCTACTTCCACGTGTGCCGCTACAGCAGCAAATGAATATAGGTATCTTCCTTTCTGTATTGCATCCGAAGAATGTGGATAAGGAAAATTCACATTCATCACTAAAGGTTCCTCAAGCTGGCTTGCTATTTGTTGATAACTAATTTCAAATTGATTATCTTCCCTCCAAATACCACCTGGTCCTAGATACAATTGATCTATCGGACTACCAATAATATGTGATGCTACTTTAAGAATTTGCTCTTCAAAGGGTTTCTTCATTCTTTCAATGGCTAGCCAAATCATAGTCGTTGATCTTGAGGCTGTTGTTGAACCAGAAGGCGGGACTAATTCAGTGTCACCAATGACAATCTGTAAATCATTTCTTTGGCAATTAAATGCCTTTACTAGTAATGTTTCAATGACGGATAATATTCCCTGACCAATTTCTTCAACACCAAAGGATGCTTCAATCCTTCCATCATTATTTAAAGATAATCGTCCTCCCCCTGGATCTGGTATCCCGCGTCCTAAACCTGCCCCAAGCAATGTTATGGCACATCCTACCCCTATTTTTTTCCATTTACTACTATTATTATATTTTTCTTTCAAACTGAAAATCTTAGATTGCTTAATAGCTTCTAACGCCTCTAATGCTCCATTCGTTGGAATAATGGTCTGATCAAGAGGACCTAAATCGTCTATTTTCCTAATATTTTGTTCACGTAATTCAATTGGGTCCATATTCAACTTCTCTGCTAAGCGATCTAGCTGTCCTTCAAGTGCAAATACTACCTGTGGACTACCAAATCCTCTAAATTCCCCGGAAACGCCATTGTTTGTAAAAGCTGATACTCCCTCGATATGAATATTTGGAAATCGGTATGGCCCAGATGCATTTTCAACGGCACATTCTAAAACTGCTGAACCCAATGTTGAATAAGCCCCAGTGTCAGCGATTATTTTGACTGAATGAGCCAAGACATTTCCGTATTTATCAGCACCAGTTCTCATAGAAATACTCATTGGATGACGTTTGAGCCCTGCTCTAATCGATTCTTTTCGGCTATTATGAATTTTTACTGGAAATCCAGTTTTCAAAGCGAGTAAAGCGCCGTATGGCTGAACGTTTAATTCATCTTTACCACCAAATGAACCACCCATTGGACTTGAAACTACCCTAATTCTATTTTCATCAATATTGAGAATTCTAGATAGCTGAAAACGATCAAAATATCCATGCTGGGTTCCCATATATACTGTTATGCCGCCATCACTCTCAGGTACAACTACTCCTCCTTCTGTTTCCATATAAGCATGAATCTGTCTTCGAGTATTGTAGGTTTCTTCTATTATTATTTTGCAATCCTTAAACCCTTCTACTATATTTCCTTTTTTATGAGAGTATTGATGAAGTATATTGCCTTTATTATGAATTTGTGGTGCATCAGGGGTGATAGCGGCCTCTGGATCATCTACAATAGGGAGTATTTCGTAATCTATCACGATTAGCTCTAAAGCTTGTTCAGCAATGATTATCGATTCAGCAGCTACTGCAGCCAATGCATCGCCAATAAACCGAACCTTATCTTCACAGAATACAGGCTGATCAGGCTCGACGATTCCAAAACCATTTAAGCCAGGTATATCTTCGAAGGTTAAAACCGCATGTACCCCTTTCAACTGTTTGGCTTTATCGGTATTAATGGATTTAATCCGAGCATGTGCATGACAACTGCGTAAAACTCTTCCGACTAACATATTGGGAAATGATAGATCTGTTAAATACTTTAAAGATCCTGTGACTTTCCCTACTCCATCAGGTCTAAACTTCCAATTTTCACCATATAATTTACGGCTTATGTGCAAGAGAATACCTCCCTAAACTAGAGACCCTGTTAAACCAGCAATTAATAGGTTTGCAGCAACTTCCTTTCGATACTGAGTTGAGGTAAAGGGATCAGAACAAGGTTGGAATAGTTCGAGTATTTTTTCATGTACTCTTTTCCACAAAGCATCATTAGGAACTTGACCTTGTATCATATCTTCAATTAGAAATAAACGGTGAGGTAATTCTTCTCCTCCTCCTAAAGCAAGTCTAGGCTGGTCAATTTCATTATTTGAATTCAACTTGAATGTGCCCGCTACAGTCAAAATAGATGGAGAAAAAGCCTCTCGCCTGCCAATTTTTTTATAAAAAGTAGTGGTTTCATTTTCGTTCGATATCAAAATTTCCGTTAATAAATTACTAGCTAATGTTGAAATTCCATTTTTATTTTTCAGGATATTTATTAGCTTATCGGTTACATATTGCTTTCCATCAAACCAAGTTACCAAAGCGTCCAAAACTAAAAGGGCAGGAATAAGATCACCAAACCCCATTGATATATTCCCGCCAATAGTCGCTTGATTCCTTACAGCTGGGGAAGCAATACCACCTAATGCGTTTACGATTATATGCCAGTGCTTTTGAATATCTGGATGATTTAGACAAGCTGACAGTGTTGAAGCTGCTCCCAATTTTAAGGAAAGCCCAATTCCGTTTGTTAACAACCTAATTTGGCTCAATTCATTAATACTTCCTAAATAAATTAAGTGCTCTGGGACAGACTCACCTGATTCCCAACGTAATTGAATCCATGTCCCGCCCGATATATACCTTGCATTAGAACCGTATTTTTGTTTAATTTCCCACGCCTCTTCGACTTTTTTGGGAGACCAAACCATTGGTTCATTCATTCTGACATCACCTCAAATATCATTTATAAATTATAAAACCACCTCACAAATTCTAAATTCCCTTTCATTTTCCCGTACCTTAAAATATTATCTAGGCTGAAAAAAAATGAATTATTATACAGATTGGCAAAAAAATATTTAGTTGAGTAAGGTGGAAATGTTATATTCCCTTTTACAATTAAAAATTAAAAACAAAAAAATCCCACAAAATTTAACAATGTGGGATTTTTGACATAAGTGAATAAGAGCTTTTGGATATTAAATCCAACTTAGCTAGAAAGTTACTTAATTGGCGGCTAATTTAGTCAAATCACGTATGAAAAAAAAAACTCTCCATAATCTAAATTCAAATATAACTTTAAATACATATGTAGGGAATTTGAAAATGATTAAGCCTCACACACCTCTTGTTAAAATTAGTGCATTTGGAATTACGTTTATCCATCAACAAAATCCTATAATGGCTGCTTGGTGGTCAGCTGTCTTTCCCGGTTTTGGACATTATTTATTAAATCAATATCTAAGAGCTACACTATTAACTTTAGCTGAAGTTTTTATTAATACTTTTGCTCATATAAACGAAGCAATGGTTTATTCATTTTGTGGCAAATTTGATCTTGCAATTTCCGTACTTGAACCCGAATGGACATTTGGATATATCATTATTTATATCATAACTATTTGGGATAGTTATCGATCCGCCATATTCCAAAACAAATTAAGTCATTTGGCTGATTTAGAGAATTACCGTATACCTAGGATAGAAATTCTTTCATCTGAGATTCAATACTTAAAAAAAAAGAATCCTATAATAGGCGTCATTTATTCCTTTTTTATTTCCTGGATTAGGTCAATTATATAATCACAGGTTCGCTCTTGCTTTTTACGCAATGTTTTGGTGGTGGATTTACATCATATTTTCCAGACTCCACGAATCTCTTTTATTACTAATCCTTATGGAAATATCAAGCCCTTACAGTAGGATCTCTAAATTAAGAGCTAATTAGTGTAAAAATCGTCTTTTTTGAATTACGAAGGAGTTCAACTGAATGATTCTTTTCTTTTATATCATTTTGAATTTGATTGCTATGTTTCTTTTTATTAAAAAAAAAAAAAAATTACATATCCTTGAAATCTTTGTTTATTGGATGGTTGCTTCTTATCTCTATCAAAACTTTTCTGCCCTTTGCTACATGAACTTCAAAAACCTGTTTGTTCCAGAAAAACTAAGCTATGAATTATCACATTTTATTAACCGTATTTTCCTTTTCCCAATTATCATGGTTACATTTCTACACTGTTATCATTTTTTTTCCTCTCTTATAAAAAAGCTTTCTGTAATCGTAAGCTTTATTTTCATATTATCTGGTTTAGAGTGGCTATGTGATTATTTAGGGGTTCTAATACATATCAATTGGCAAATATGGTGGTCGTTCTCCTTTTGGATTATAGCTCTTTTTATATTAATCGGGACTATGAAGATTTTTCGTAAGATTCTATATCGAGGAGGAGTAAATATATGAACGTTACATTTGATTGGAATGAATGGTTTTTTATCATAACATCTTCCATTATAATATTAATGTTTTTATTGATAAGGAGTTATTTTCCACTAGTTATTGTTTCAATCATTTGGATTTTTAATATCACTTATGTTTCGACCATCGATTATTTTCTATTAGCCACTCCTTTTAAACTCTATTATTTTGGAGATAATCCAACTTATGAACTATCAGGTGCCCTATTTCACTTATTTATGTATCCATGTGCCTCTATCCTCTTTTTATTTGCTTATGATAAATGGGAGCTTTATGGTAAGAAAACAGTTTGGTACATACTCTCTTGGACAGGATTTTCCTTATTGTTTGAATGGATCTCAATAAAAAATCATGCTTTGACCTATACTGGGTGGAAACTATATTATTCGATTCCATTTTATCCGATAACTGCTGTTTTGCTAATTTTCCTCTTTCGTTTCACTAAAAAGAAACTTCTTGAACTCAATTTCCAATAATTTAGGAAGAATATATTTTAGACAGGTGGCAAAAAGAGTAAATGGATTTTAAATATCATGATAAAAAAACACTCCCTTTCATAAGGAGGGCACTGAAAAACTTGCGTTTTTAAAAATGTAAACATGGTGAGATAAAAAAAGGGCAATTTCTCGTTCGATTTAGAACAAGAAATTGCCCTTTTTTATCCCTTTTCTTTATCCCTTTTCTTTCAGAAGCGTGAGAATTCTTTTGAGATTGACGGCGAATATTGTCGTGGCACCCTGAATTTCCATGCCGAATAGACCCGCAGATGATGCTGTACCATACCCGTGTCCATGTTTTAATTCACTATTCTTGGCTTCAATTTTATAGCGTGAACGAGCCTGTTCCTTAAACTCGTCACTATTTTGAAACGTTTCTTGTTCCTTATGTTCGGTCGATTTAATTGTCACCGAATATGTTTTACTCTTCGCCCCTTCTGTATAACATCCTTCACGG
>NZ_JAAGVZ010000049.1 GCF_010882125.1 Peribacillus alkalitolerans
TTTTAGATGTATAAAGTAGCTGTTTTTTTGGTTTTTTTCAAAGATCTTGTCCTATTTTTTTTCTAGCCCTCCCGAAGCCAGTTAGGAGGGTATGGATAGGAAGGTTCCCCCAATAAGAATAGGGTCTTTATATCCTATGTGATAGATAAATAAAAAGTAACGTGTGTTTTAAACAAAAAAACGATTCCTATCTGTCAGAAATCGTTTTTTGTTACAAGAGCTCCTTATAGGGGGAGGAGCAACGCCTATATCGACGCTATTATTAACATACGCAAAAGCAATAAAGAATATTTAAGGTGAATCCTAACCAAATAGACGAAAATCTAAATATGGTAAAGTTACAAACGAGTAGGTGTATGCAAAGTCAATCAAATTTCCATTTACATAATGTCTATAAGTTTTGTACATACTAAAAATAACGTCTGAGTGTGGCGTTGTTTCCGGAAACCTGTAAGGACCGATTCTCAGTAGAGGGAGAATCGGTCTTTTCCATTTAGATAACCAAAACACTTAAAAACGAGTGGAATCATACACACACCACAGGTTGTACACATATAGTAAAAGTATGACCGATAGAGTGCATCCCTGATATCACCAGCGCTGTATTGGTTTTTTGTCAGCTGCCGGTTAAGGGGGAGAAAACATGAAAAAAAGAAAATGTCCATGTCTGAAAAAGACTCCTTTGATTAGACCTCTACATTCACCACCACCTATCGTTTGTAAAAAGCAATGTTGCCACTCTAAATAAGAATGTATACCGACCGAGTTCTCCAAACAGAACTTGGTCTTTTTATATCCTGACAAACAAAAAGAGAAGTCTCTTTATAGACTCCTCTCTTGTAAAACGGATCGAACTTAGTGATGGTTACGATGACAGCTGCATCTTTTCTTTTCGTATCGTCTACACTTGTAGTAAACGGTACAAGAAGGTTCGCATCTTCTTTCGTGTCTTCTATGACAACAACAGTTTCTATAGCCCATGATTATTCCCCCCTAGAAATAATCCGATCCTATTGAACGGATCCGGTTATTATATGCTATGCAGGTAGGGACAAGTTGTATAGACGCTTAAATTCTTATTATTTATATGTATAATCTTATGCATACTTCTTAACGAGTTCAATGATAGATTCTGCTAATTTATTGGTGTCTCCTTCAAATAAATGATAGTTTAGTGAGTTTTGTAGATGGTTGGTCTGGGTGGATATCTTATCAATTTCTTTAAATTCAGCTGACCAATGAATGGTAGGAATACCGGTAGGAATAGATACGATACTATTATTTTGTCAACTTTTAAACCGGATTGAAAATGAAAGAAAACAAGAGAAAAGAGAAGAACAGCACATTTTATAATAAGGCTATTTTTTTGCTGTTTCAGAAACCTAAAAACCCTGAATTTCGCCGAATATGGTGAGATTCAGGGTTTTGATTTTTGTTTTGGTTCCGCAAAGGATTTTTATGTTAACTAGCTCTCTTATTTTTTACTTAAGAGGGAATTCAATGGTCCAATTCCCTTTCGTTTCAAAAATTTCATGTATTGTAAACTTTATGTTTGCATTACTAGGTAATCTACCTTCAGGATTGACTTCAATAATCCCAATATATTTATCATCTGATACCTTTAAATCTTCGAGGCCGCCATGGTTTACTTCTTTCTTGTTGATATATACATTAGGTTTACTCCAAAAGGCAGATGTATTGTAATCAAATTCTTTTTTCGTGTTTATTGTATAGGCGAGAAATATACTTTTTTTATTTTTGTATAAGCCATTTACGGTTAAGACAATTCCTTGATCTGCAATCGTTTTCTCAATTTTGGTGGTTTTTTCTTGTTTCCCTGCAACAATTAATTCTTGTTTGTTAAATTGACTACCAAACTTTGTGAAAATCTCGTTATGACTTGGAGGCTTTTCATTTGCTGAAGCAAAAACTATTGTAGTAAGCAATCCTAGCGCAATTACACCAGTTGTAATAAAACGTTTCATTTG
>NZ_JAAGVZ010000050.1 GCF_010882125.1 Peribacillus alkalitolerans
TTCAACTCCCTCAGTTTCATACGAATATCTCTCGAATGCTCACTTATTCGTAGGATTTCATAACCCTTGTAATTGGATTAACGGGTAATTGAAATGAGTTCAGATCATTTTGGCTTCGTGAAGGCATAGTTAAATAAAGGAGTTAGCTAATACTCCATATTTTACCATATAATACACATCTCCACGCCGCCCCTGGAGGCTTTCCCTCCCATGTCTCAACGGGTCAATTGCCCTCTCATTCCTTCGTCATGCCTATCCAAGGGGTGAAGGCCAGTTATGCTAAACTGATGGGTCACAGTGCCCTTTTGTTGAACAAACCTGGTACTCCGTGCATATTTGAAATCCTACGAATAAGACAACATTCAAAATTAAAGTTAACTATTTTAATTGAAATTTTTTATAAAACTAATGTTTATTTCTATACTGCTAAAGGGATTAATATTTGGACTTTATTTGGACAGTAAGATTCGTTTCGTCGTGCTATTCCTACAAAAATCCTTGCTAGTTTTCCTATCAGTTTCATAATTGATTTCATTTTCTTTATCTTCTTTACCTTCACATTATGGGAATGGATGGCTTTAAACTCAGGGTTATTCATCACAAGACTCATTGTTGCTAAGTAGAGGAAGCGTCGGAGTCGTGACCTTCCACGCTTTGAAATGACAATCTGACCTTTCCATTTACCTGAACTTGCTTCAGCTAAATGTAATCCCGCATGACGTAATAGAGAGTTTCCGTGAGAGAATCCACTTAGATCTCCTGCTTCACCTAGTATCCCAGCTAATGAAATTTCACTTATTCCTTTAATCATAAGTAGTTTTGTTGCAAACGGTATTTTGTAGAGAACTTCTTTAACTTGATGTTCAACTCTTTCGAGTTGTTTTACTGCGAGGTCATATTCTTCTAATAGTTGTTCTAGATGAAATTTATAAGCATCAAGAGCTTGTCCGGTTCCTATAGAGGATTTTGCAAGATGGATCAGTAATTGAGCTTTTTTAAGTCCTGGTTGTCTTTTCATTATTGACTTCCATCTCCTCATGACATCTATTGACTCCATTGAAGATATTTCATCTGGAGTTGGAAACAATCGAAGGGTTGCGATGGCCCCTTTGCACGAAACATCTTTAAACACTTGTCGCAGCTCTGGAAAGACAACATCTACCCATCGATTTATTTGATTAATAGACATAACGAGACGTTTTACAATCACATCACGATTAGACATAAGAACTCTTAGTTTTTCAAACGATTCTGATGTGGGGCGAATAAAGGAATAGTAGCCGTTTTTAATCATATCCGCGATAACGAGCGCATCTTTTTTATCACTCTTAGATTGGGTATTATCACGATTTTCTTTATTCCTTTTGACTAAGTGGGGATTGACTGTTACTACTTCAATGTTTTGGTTATATAACCATTTGGATAGGTTAATCCAGTAATGGCCTGTTGGCTCCATACCTACTATGACTTTATCTAAGTTTTTTAGTCTTTTTAGATCTTGAATCCAGTTTAATAGATTAATAAACCCTTCTTCACTATTTTCGAATGTAAGAGGATCTCCTATTACGATTCCACGAAAGTTAACAGCTCGTGCTACATGTAATTGTTGAGCGATATCCACACCAACAATAAGATGTGTATCGGAAATTCTTTCAATTAGTTGATTTTGTTTGTCTTGCATTTTAAAATTCATAGTGGGGCTTCCTCCTTAAGATTCTGAGTTAGATTGGTCTCTATACTCGTATCTTACTGAGGAGCTTTATTTTTTTCAAACCCGATAATTAACGATCTACAGGAATGCTA
>NZ_JAAGVZ010000006.1 GCF_010882125.1 Peribacillus alkalitolerans
ATCCCTGAAAGATGATCAGGTTGATAGGTCTGAGGTGGAAGCGTGGCGACACGTGTAGCTGACAGATACTAATAGATCGAGGACTTAACCACAATTTATATACTCATGTGTTGCAAAAACCCTTATTGTTATCTAGTTTTGAAAGAATAAAAAATTATTCTTGCATTTTAGAGAAAACATATTATAATAATATTTGTCTCTAATAATTTGTCTGGTGATGATGGCAAAGAGGTCACACCCGTTCCCATTCCGAACACGGAAGTTAAGCTCTTTTGCGCCGATGGTAGTTGGGGGTTTCCCCCTGTGAGAGTAGGACGTCGCCAGGCTTTAAATATGGAGGATTAGCTCAGCTGGGAGAGCACCTGCCTTACAAGCAGGGGGTCGGCGGTTCGATCCCGTCATCCTCCACCATATTATGTTGCCGGTGTAGCTCAGTTGGTAGAGCAACTGACTTGTAATCAGTAGGTCGTGGGTTCGACTCCTATCGCCGGCACCATTTAATTTTGTACGAGCCATTAGCTCAGTTGGTAGAGCATCTGACTTTTAATCAGAGGGTCGGAGGTTCGAGTCCTCCATGGCTCACCATTTAGTTTAGCGGATGTGGCGGAATTGGCAGACGCACCAGACTTAGGATCTGGCGCCTTACGGCGTGGGGGTTCAAGTCCCTTCATCCGCACCACTTGCGGAAGTAGTTCAGTGGTAGAATACAACCTTGCCAAGGTTGGGGTCGCGGGTTCGAATCCCGTCTTCCGCTCCAATCTAATTTGCCGGGGTGGCGGAACTGGCAGACGCACAGGACTTAAAATCCTGCGGTAGGTGACTACCGTACCGGTTCGATTCCGGTCCTCGGCACCACTTATATGATGCGCCCGTAGCTCAATTGGATAGAGCGTCTGACTACGGATCAGAAGGTTATGGGTTCGACTCCTTTCGGGCGCGCCATATTATATACGGGGAGTAGCTCAGCTTGGTAGAGCACTTGGTTTGGGACCAAGGGGTCGCAGGTTCGAATCCTGTCTTCCCGACCATTTAAATCCCATTTATATTCATTAAGGGGCCTTAGCTCAGCTGGGAGAGCGCCTGCCTTGCACGCAGGAGGTCAGCGGTTCGATCCCGCTAGGCTCCACCAATTTAATTCAACTTTATTTTTTGGCGGTGTAGCTCAGCTGGCTAGAGCGTACGGTTCATACCCGTGAGGTCGGGGGTTCGATCCCCTCCGCCGCTACCAAAAAAATGAAGGACCTTTAGCTCAGCTGGTTAGAGCAGACGGCTCATAACCGTCCGGTCGTAGGTTCGAGTCCTACAAGGTCCACCATTATTTATTATTGTGTTCAATACGGAGGAATACCCAAGTCCGGCTGAAGGGATCGGTCTTGAAAACCGACAGGGGTGTTAAAGCCCGCGGGGGTTCGAATCCCTCTTCCTCCGCCATATTTTTTAAAAAATGTATCGTTTCTATTATCGCGGGGTGGAGCAGTCTGGTAGCTCGTCGGGCTCATAACCCGAAGGTCGCAGGTTCAAATCCTGTCCCCGCAACCAAATGGTTCCGTGGTGTAGCGGTTAACATGCCTGCCTGTCACGCAGGAGATCGCGGGTTCGATTCCCGTCGGGACCGCCATTTGTTTTGGCTCGGTAGCTCAGTCGGTAGAGCAAAGGACTGAAAATCCTTGTGTCGGCGGTTCGATTCCGTCCCGAGCCACCATTTTTAATATTACGGCGGCTATGGCGAAGTGGTTAACGCATCGGATTGTGGTTCCGACATTCGAGGGTTCGATTCCCTTTAGTCGCCCCATAGAAACGCGGGTGTAGTTTAATGGTAAAACCTCAGCCTTCCAAGCTGATGTCGTGAGTTCGATTCTCATCACCCGCTCCAATATTAATGCCTTGAATGGGCCTATAGCTCAGCTGGTTAGAGCGCACGCCTGATAAGCGTGAGGTCGATGGTTCGAGTCCATTTAGGCCCACCATTCCGCAGTAGCTCAGTGGTAGAGCACTCGGCTGTTAACCGAGCGGTCGTAGGTTCGAGTCCTACCTGCGGAGCCATTTTTTATGTATATGGGGAAGTACTCAAGAGGCTGAAGAGGCGCCCCTGCTAAGGGTGTAGGTCGGGTAACCGGCGCGAGGGTTCAAATCCCTCCTTCTCCGCCATATTGGCCCGTTGGTCAAGCGGTTAAGACACCGCCCTTTCACGGCGGTAACACGGGTTCGAATCCCGTACGGGTCATAAAAACCACTATCTCAGGATAGTGGTTTTTTTCTATGGTCTTTTCTAAAAAGACATAAACTAATAATCTTCTATTTTATGTGTGTCCTCCAGTTTCTATATAACTAAGTCGATTTACTCTCTACTCAAAGAATAATTTACAAAATATCCCAATATAAATTAAACGCTTAAATTACAAAATCCGCTTGAAATTAAACATCACAATAACGTAAATTACAATCCTACAATATATACTAAAATAATTTTCCGCAGCTTGTTTTATCCATCGAAAGTATTAAAAATCGAAAATTTTAAAAATTTAGAGGAAATAAACTTTTTAGGGAGAAATGAATTAGTATCCTAAATTCAAAAGTAAGTGGATAGATATATATTATGTAATATCTTTAATACTTATTTTCAAGTTTTCCAATACAGATTTCAGGAGTTGCAATTATGATTCATATTTCCCCTACAGATTTCGAGATTCATCTATTCCATGAAGGAAATTTGCACAAAGCACACGATGTATTTGGTTGCCATTTAAGTGTTAAGGATGGAAGTCACTACACAACATTTACAGTTTGGGCTCCTCAAGCCAAGAGCGTATGCGTAGTGGGTAGTTTTAATGGTTGGAAGGGTGAAGGCTACGAGTTAAAGAAAGTGAATCATGAGGGTATTTGGAGACTTTCTGTTCCTTTGAATCTTGAAGGCTCTCTTTATAAATACGAAATTGAGACTTCAAGTGGCAAAAAGTCACTTAAATCAGATCCTTATGGATTTTATTCTGAACTGAGACCTGGGACTGCTTCCATTGTTTATGATCTTAATGGATATTCATGGCAAGATAAGACATGGATAAAAAAACGAAAAGGAAAACATTCAGCAAAAGAGCCACTATTCATTTATGAACTGCATTTTGGTACGTGGAAACGAAAAGAAGATGAAAGTTTCTATTCATATAGAGAAATGGCAGATCTTTTAATTCCATATGTACAAGAACACGGTTTTACACACATCGAAATATTACCTTTAGTAGAACATCCTTTTGACCGTTCATGGGGCTATCAGGGTGTTTCATATTTTTCACCGACCAGCCGGTTTGGCTCGCCTCATGACCTCATGTATTTTATTGATCAGTGCCACCAAAATCAAATTGGGGTTATTCTAGATTGGGTTCCTGGACATTTTTGCAAGGATCAACATGGATTGTATTTGTTTGATGGAAGCCCTACGTATGATTACCTTTATCCCAATGATCGCGAAAATGCAGTTTGGGGTACTGCCAATTTCGATTTAGCAAAAAGTGAAGTACATAGCTTTTTAATTTCTAATGCCTCCTTTTGGATAAACCATTATCATATTGATGGATTTCGAATTGATGCTGTTGCAAATATGTTGTACTGGAATGGGAATGAAAAAGGAGAAAATCCACATGCTGCGGCATTTCTTAGAAAACTGAATGACACTTTAATGAGTCAGGACCCTTCTATCCTTCTATTTGCAGAAGATTCCACTGATTGGCCTGGTGTGACGGTTCCAGTTGATAAGGGTGGATTGGGTTTCAGCTATAAGTGGAATATGGGATGGATGAACGACATCCTTGAGTACATGGAAACAGTGCCTGATAAACGAGGAGAGTTGCATCATAAAGTCACATTTTCCTTGATGTATGCTTTTAGCGAAAAATATGTCTTACCTTTCTCACATGATGAAGTAGTGCATGGAAAGAAATCATTATTAAACAAAATGCCTGGAAATTATGAAGAAAAGTTTGCCCAACTCCGTTTGCTGTATGGGTATATGATGGGGCACCCCGGTAAGAAGTTGTTATTTATGGGTGGGGAGTTTGGACAGTTTTCTGAATGGAAAGACCTTGAAGAGCTTGATTGGAATTTATTTGACTATGACATGCACCAAAAAATGGATGCATATGTTAAAGGACTCATCGAATTTTATAAAAAGTCGAAACCGTTAAATGAGTTAGATTTTCTACCAGAAAGTTTTCAATGGATTGATGTGAATAATTATCAACAGTCCATCTTTTCTTTTATAAGGAAGGGGAGTAAGGAAGAAGATCAATTGATATTTGTTTGCAATTTTAAAAATATAGCCTATGAAGATTATAAGGTAGGTGTTCCTTTAGAAGGCAAATATAAAGAAGTTTGGAACAGCGATCATATAAGCTTTGGAGGATTAGGGCATGTCAATAACAAACCTATTACTGCAAATCTAGGAATCTTTCACGGCCAACCGCATCATATTTCCATGAAGGTTCCTCCATTTGGGGTAAGTATATTAAAACCGGTTAAAAAGAGAAGGGAGAGAAGGGCAAATGGTGAAAAAAAAGTGCGTGGCCATGCTTCTGGCAGGGGGCAAAGGAAGTAGGTTAAATTCTTTAACTAAAACAATTGCGAAACCAGCCATCCCTTATGGTGGTAAGTATCGAATCATTGATTTTACTTTAAGCAATTGTACAAATTCAGATATTGATACGGTTGGTGTCTTGACCCAATATCAACCACTTGTCCTCAATTCATATATAGGAATAGGAAGCGCATGGGATCTTGACCGAAAAAATGGTGGAGTCACAGTCTTGCCACCGTATGCAGAAACCTCTGAGGTGAAGTGGTATACAGGTACAGCCAGTGCCATCTATCAAAACATGAATTATATTGAACAATTCGATCCGGAATACGTGTTAATTTTATCAGGTGATCATATCTACAAGATGGATTATTCGATAATGCTTAGTTACCACGAACGAAAAGGTGCTGATGCCACCATTTCCGTTATAGAGGTTCCGTGGGACGAAGCAAGTCGTTTTGGTATTATGAACACGAATCAAGATATGGATATTATCGAGTTTGAAGAGAAGCCAGAGGCACCGAAAAATAATCTAGCTTCAATGGGAATTTATATTTTTAACTGGAAAACGTTAAAGGAAAGTCTAGAAAAGGATGCTTTGGATATTACCTCGACGAGAGATTTTGGAAAAGACATCATCCCTGCTTTATTAAAAGAGAAAAAGAAAGTCATTGCATTTCCGTTTAATGGATATTGGAAAGATGTAGGGACAGTTAAAAGCCTATGGGAAGCGAATATGGATTTATTGGATGATGATTGTGAACTAGATTTATTCGACCAACAATGGAAGATTTACTCTGTTAATCCTAATCAGCCTCCTCAATTTATCGCTCCTGGAGCAAGGGTTTCTGGATCTCTCATCAATGAAGGATGCTTTATTGAAGGAAATGTATCCCAATCTGTGATTTTTCAAGGGGTTAGTCTCGGAAAGAATTCATCAGTAAGCAAGACCGTTGTCATGCCGGATGCAGTAATTGAAGAGGATGTTTGGATTGAAAATGCCATAGTTCCTCCTAATTGCAGAATTCCTAGAGGAACAGTCATTCGTCCAAAAGGGAAGGAAGTTGTACTGGTTTGTGAAGAAATGTACGATTTAGCAACGAATAGTTAGTAATAATGGGACAGTGGCAGAGATCAAAGAGAATACTGTTTAACATTCAACTATGATAAATTCGTATTCTTTTAAGCACTGTCCCTTCTGATAGTAATATTACATGTTGGAGAGCGAACACAGGACTGTGAAAGGATGAAAATCATGAGTACTAAATTATTGGGTGTTATTGATGCTACGACATTTCATAAATCATTAAAGGACCTAATTGGACATCGAACATTAGCTGCACTTCCCTTTGGGGGAAGATACCGACTTATTGATTTTGTTCTTTCAAGCATGGTGAATTCTGGGATTTCAAGCGTGGGTGTTTTTTCTAAGTACAATTATCGTTCATTAATGGACCACCTCGGGTCTGGGAAAAACTGGGATTTAAATCGAAAAAAGGATGGATTATTCTTTTTCCCTGCACCAATATTTGATGTTCCCGTTGAACAGATCGGTGCGTTTCACCATTTTGGGTATCATATGAACTATTTCAAGCGTAGTATGCAAGAGCATGTGGTGGTAGCGAACTGCTACTCTGTATTTAATATGGATTTTAATGAAGTGCTTGAGCGTCATATCCAAAATGGCTGTGATATCACAGAACTGACTAAAGATGACTCTTCATTGGAGATTTATTTATTAAAGAGAGAACTATTGATCGAGTTGATTGAAACGAAAGATGAAACTGGGTATACATGTATAAAGGATGTAATCGAGGACGATAACCATGATTATGTATCTTGTTCGTACCAGTACCATGAATTCTTCGTCAAAATTGACTCAGTAGAGTCGTATTATCAAACCAGCTTGGACCTTCTCGAACCAGAAGTATGGAGACAGCTCTTTAGAAAGAATCACCCCGTTTATACAAAGGTAAAAGATGAACCTCCTACTCACTATGGAAAGGATGCGATCATTAAGAACTCAATGGTTGCAAACGGCTGTATCATTGAAGGTCATGTGGAAAATAGCATAATCTCAAGGGGAGTTAAAATAAATAAAGGCTCTATAATTAAAAATTGTATTGTTATGCAAAAGACCCATATTGGGGAAAACTGTTATTTGGACTCTGTAATCATGGATAAAGATGTTAAAATTGAAGATTCAGTAGAAATCATCCCGATTCGACCAGGCCGGCCGACAGTCATTAAGAAGGGTGTTATACAAGGAGCGTTGATGAATACGTGAATGTATTATTTGTTGTATCAGAATGTGTTCCCTTTGAAAAATCAGGGGGATTGGCAGATGTCGCTGGCTCCTTACCGAAAGAATTAAAAAAGCAAGGCACGGATGTAAGAGTCATTCTTCCAAAGTATGGTTCCATCTCACAACACCTAAAGGATGACATGAAAAAAATAGCAGAAATCACTGTTCCTGTAGGTTGGAGACAGCAGTATTGTGGTATTGAGGAACTTCAACATGAAGGTATCCTTTACTATTTCATAGATAATGAACATTACTTTAAACGAGAAGCCATGTACGGACATTTCGATGATGGAGAACGTTTTTCTTATTTTTGCCGTGCCGTATTGGAAAGTATAGGAGCCATCAATTTCAGCCCCAATATTCTACATTGCCATGATTGGCACACTGGGATGATTCCATTTCTATATAAAACTGAATATCAGCGCAGACCAGGGTACGCCAATATTAAAACGGTTTTCACCATTCATAATCTTTTGTTTCAAGGGGTTTTTCCAAAATCGATATTGGATGATTTGCTAGGGATTAGTGAACGATACTTCACTCCAGATCATCTGGAGTTCCATGGTAACGTGAATTTTATGAAAGCTGCTCTTGTTTCGGCAGATTTAATCACGACTGTAAGTCCCACTTATATGGATGAAATTCAAACTTCATATTTTGGAGAAGGTCTTGAAGGTTTGCTGAATTTTAGAAAACGATCTTTGATGGGAATATTAAATGGAATCGATGATGATTATTATAATCCAGAAAAAGATCCGTTGTTAGTAAAGCCATACAGTGTAAAAACCCGCAAGAGGAAAGAAAAGAATAAACAATATATCCAAAAGTATTTTGCTTTAGAGGAACGAAGTGACACACCTCTTGTGGTGGTGGTTTCGCGCTTAACGAAACAAAAAGGATTCGATTTAGTAAAGGCTGTTTTTCACGAACTAATGCAGGAAGATATCCAAATGATTGTATTAGGTACCGGCGATTATGAGTTTGAACAATTCTTTCGTGAAATGGAGGGAATATACCCTCAAAAAATGAAGAGCTTTATTGGCTTCAATGAAGAATTGGCACACAGGATTTATGCTGGTGGTGATCTATTCTTAATGCCTTCACAATTTGAGCCGTGTGGACTTGGACAGTTAATTGCTATGCGATATGGAACTATTCCAATCGTACGAGAAACAGGTGGCCTGAACGATACAGTTCATTCTTATAACGAGCATACTGGTGAAGGTAATGGATTTACGTTCTCCTCATTCAATGCTCACGACATGCTCTATACCATTCGTCGTGCTTTTCATTTTTACCATGACAAAGAAACATGGGATGGTATCGTGAAAGAAGCGATGAATAGAGACAATAGTTGGGCGCAGTCTGCTTTTAAATATAATTCGCTGTATGCTGAGCTAGCAAGCAGGAGTGGTACTCATGTTCTCTAATAAGGATGAATTTAAATCGGTATTCCTAAAAAAGCTTGAAATGACATATGGAAAACCTTTTGAAGAAACAAGCAAGCAGGATCAATACCAAGTGCTGGGTCAAATGGTTAGGGAGCATATTAGCGCTAATTGGATCGCGACAAATGAGAGTTACCGTGCTGTAAAAGCAAAAACCGTTTATTACCTTTCGATTGAATTCTTGCTTGGAAGATTGCTTGGAAATAACCTTTTGAATCTGGGATTTACAGACGTTGTAAAAGAAGGATTAAAAGACTTATCCATTCACCTTGAAGAAATTGAAGAAGCAGAGTCTGATGCTGGACTAGGAAACGGAGGCTTGGGAAGATTAGCTGCTTGCTTCCTTGATTCTTTAGCTTCGATGGAACTACCTGGTCACGGTTGTGGTATTCGTTATAAGCATGGTTTGTTTGAACAGAAATTTGTTGATGGATTTCAAGTCGAACTTCCTGAACAATGGCTTAGGCATGGCAACGTATGGGAAGTGAGGAAAGCTGATTTAGCCGTCGAAATACCTTTTTGGGGCAAAATCCGATCCTATTTTGAGGATGGAAGACTTTGTTTTGAACATGTAGATGCTGAAACAATCCTTGCAGTTCCTTACGATTTGCCTATTGTTGGGTTTCAAAATAAGACGGTGAATACCTTAAGGCTATGGAGTGCAGAGCCTTCTCCTTTCCCATACCAAAAGGACATCATGCAGTACAAGAAAGAGACGGAAGCTGTATCCGAATTTCTTTATCCCGATGACACACACGATGAGGGTAAAATTCTTCGATTGAAGCAGCAATACTTTTTAGTGGCATCTAGCATTCGTTCCATATTGCGTTCATACAAGAATAAAAACCATAGTTTTCATGGACTGCAGGATAAGGTAGCTATACACATCAATGATACACATCCTGTTCTAGCCATCCCAGAACTGATGAGAATCCTTCTGGACGAAGAAAAAATGAATTGGGAAGACGCGTGGGAAATTACAACAAAAACCATTTCATACACCAACCATACTACGCTATCAGAGGCATTAGAAAAATGGCCAATTCGTATTTTTAAACCATTGCTGCCACGTATTTACATGATTATTGAAGAAATTAATGAACGCTTTTGTAGAGGCCTATGGGAAAAGTATCCTGGGGAATGGCAGCGGATTGAAGAAATGGCCATCATAGCCCATGATCAAGTCCGCATGGCTCATTTAGCTATTGTTGGCAGTCATAGTGTAAATGGAGTTGCTCATCTCCATACTGAAATACTCAAACATCGTGAAATGAATTTGTTTTATAATAATGAGCCAGACAAATTTAACAATAAAACAAATGGAATTACTCATAGAAGATGGTTGTTAAAAGCGAACCCTCAATTGACTAAACTCATTTGTGAGGGAATTGGTCAAGACTGGATTAGAAACCCAGAAAAACTAGAGGAGCTCCTTGACTACAAGGAAGATTCAAACTTCCTACAAGAGCTGAAGAATACAAAACAAATTAAGAAAATACAGCTGGCAACCAGGATTTATCAACAGACTGGTGTAAAGGTTGATTTACACTCCATTTTTGATGTACAAGTAAAGAGATTGCATGCATATAAACGACAACTCTTAAATGTCCTTCATATTTTGTATTTATATAATCGTATTAAAGAAGATAAGAACTTCAAACCTTATCCCAAAACCTTCATTTTTGGGGCCAAGGCTTCTCCTGGGTATTATTATGCCAAGAAAATTATTAAGCTGATCAACACTGTAGCTGAAAAGGTCAACAATGATAAGGATACATCTGAATTCATTAAAGTAATATTCTTAGAGAATTATAGAGTTTCCCTTGCGGAAGAAATCTTCCCGGGTGCTGATGTAAGTGAACAAATATCAACAGCCAGTAAGGAAGCTTCAGGTACTGGGAATATGAAATTCATGATGAATGGTGCTGTTACGATTGGAACACTGGATGGGGCAAATGTTGAGATTGCGGATAGAGTGGGACAGGAAAACATCTATCTTTTTGGATTACATTCTGATGAGGTTCTGGATTACTACCAAAATGGTGGGTACCATGCACGGGAATACTATCACTACGACAAACGTATTCAACAAGTCGTAGATGGATTAATTAATGGTCTTTTATCCGATTCGTACAGTCATTTCGAAACGATATATGATTCGTTATTAGCGGAAAATGATCAATACTTTGTGTTAAAGGATTTTGCTTCGTATGCCAACGCTCATATGAAAATCGGAGCGGATTTTGTAAAGGATCGAGAATGGTCCCAAAAAAGCCTTGTGAATATAGCGATGTCTGGTCATTTTTCAAGTGATCGTACAATCGGAGAATATGCAAAAGAGATTTGGGACATTGAACCTGCATCCATTTATGTAAAGTAACTTCGAAAAAACCGTCAGCCTGTTAATGTAGGCTGACGGTTTTTTTAAAAGATATGAGAATTTAGTCGAGCGCCTAATTCTGCGACACAGTATGAGCCTCTAGATTACAAGTCAAGTTCCCTATAGAATGAATAACGCTCTCGTTCAATAACTCGTCTTATTCTCGGGGCTGACTATGGAGCTTTTCGTTAATCTTTTTCAGTATACCCATCCGTACGCTTATATGGAATATCGCCAATCGGTGATTCCAAATCTTCACGTTCTAATATTTCTTCGTATTTCTCATGTGTTTTATTAGGATAAAGTCTTCGGTTGTTACCAGCCAAGTCATTACCCACAAAGGTTTCAATTTCCTCTGTAAATCCTTCAATATCATCTGCATCACGATATAGGCTGCTATAATCCTCGCGATCGCCTGTATAATCGGAAGGGGTTTCCGAAGTACCATACCTGGCCACTTCTTGGAAACTGTCTTCATGATCAATAATATATGGGTTTTTTCTTCGATCAAAAGAATCCCTATGAGGAGCTTCCAGTATTTCTTCTTCACCCGGTCGATCAGATGCAGTCGTTTGATCAGGGGTATGATTTACACAGTACAACGAATACGGTACAATTTCGAGTCTTTCATAAGGGATATCTTTCCCACATTCTTTACATTTACCGTAGCTTCCGTTTTCCATTGCTGCAAGAGCTTGTTCTATCTTAGATAACTCTGACTCGGCATGTACTCCTAATGCCAGGTCCTTTTCACGCTCGTATAATTCTGACCCTAAGTCGGCTGGATGATTATCATATGAAGAAAGTTCTCCAACAGTGTCTTTCTCGCCTTCTTCAATGGTTTCATGTTTCGTATTTTCAATCGTATGTTCTAAGGATGCTTTTTGTTGCAGCAACTCTTCTTTTAAGGTTTTAATCTGTTGATTTGAAATCATATGTTTTGCACTCCTTCTATACATGTCTTAAATTAGTATGGACAATCTTCTCCCATAACATGTTAAAAATGTATAGTGGATACTTACCCTTTTTCTTTAACTCGAAACAAGATGTGGGAATTTTGTGATCTACAGAAAATAAGGGCTCTATTCGCGTATATTGGTGTTTTTTGACTAATAAAGGTTGTCCGTTGATTTTCGCTCCAGGTACTTGCTTTCCGCGGAGAGGGATGGGGACCTCCTCGGCGACTTGCGCCTGTGGGGTCTCCCACTTCCCTCTTTTTCCCGCAGGAGTCAAGTACCCTCCGCTACAATCAACTCAGTAGGTTAAAGTAAAATTGCTTAAAAGCAACAAACTTTATGGAAACATCTATATATAAAAAAAACTCCCAAAAAAGGGAGCTTCATTTATTTACTTAACAAAATAGCTGATAAAAAGACCAATCGATAACAAGAATCCAAAAATAGTATTCGTTTGTGCTGTCGCAATCATGGCAGGCATCATTGTAATTGGAACAGTTTTTCCAACGAATCCCTTTGTAGCTTTTACGGCTTTAGGAGCACTTAAAAGTACAAGTAACAGCCAGATTGAAACTTGGTTAGTGACAACCATCCCGAGGATCCAACCGTATGATGTAATAAACATAGCAGCAAGTAGATAGATGGCATTTTTTCTGCCAAATAAAATTGCCAATGTTTTTCGTCCATTTTCTTTATCTCCGTCCAGATCACGGATATTGTTTGCTAGTAAGATTGCTCCTACTAAAAGTCCTGAAGGGATGGATACAAATACTGACATAGGTGTCACACTACCTGCTTGGATGAAAAATGATATGAGTATGATTAACACACCCATGAATAAACCTGCGAAGATTTCTCCAAATGGAGTATAGGCAATCGGAACAGGTCCACCAGTATAAAGGTAGCCAACTAGCATACATACTAAGCCAACAGCACATAACCACCAGCTGCTTTCCATACAGATATATACGCCAAGAAGTGCAGCTAGTCCATATAAGACGAATGCCAATGCCATGACCGTTTTTGGTTTTATGCCTTCCCTTACTATGGCTCCACCAATACCGACAGATTCTTCATTATCAAGGCCTCTTTTATAATCGTAATATTCATTGAACATATTTGTAGCCGCTTGAATGAGTAAACTGGCCAATAGCATGGCAAGAAATAAAGGTATATTGATTTCGTATTTATGCATTGCGAGTGCAGTACCAATAAGCACCGGTACAAAACCAGCAGTCAAAGTATGTGGTCTAGTCAGGTGCCACCAGACTTTCCAGTTTTTTCTTCCAGGTGCTACAGGAGAAGGTGTAGACTGAATTTGTGTTTGCATTGTGTCTCTCCCTTTACTCTATATAATGGATTGTTAATTTGTGAACAAAATATAACAATTTAAGTGTAGAAAAGAGCGTGAAGAGTGTCAACGACTTTTTACATGCATCTATAGAATATATTTCCACAGTGCCTTCTTAATTTAGTTTGATGATTTATAAGAGGAGTATATGGATAGAGGTAATGAATTTTTATAATAATAAGGAAAAAACTAGGCCCAAACCCTGTTGAATCAGGCTTGAATTGTTGACACAACTGGAATATGAGGTGTATCTTTAAATAGGTTTAATAGCGGAAATTCTAAGGAAACGGGGGGATTAAATTGACTACATTGCATGGAACAGAACTCCTTGACGGACTGCAAACTGCAGTGAATAAAGCCAATGATAGTAAAAATTTGGTTTTGTTTAGCTATGTGAAAAAAATGCAGCCGTTAAGCCCCCTTTCTTTTTATATAAGTGGAAGAGAGCAATTTGTAGGAGAACGATTCTATTGGCAAGAGCCTGATGGAGAGTTGGAAATTGCCGGATTAGGAAGATTAGAAAAAATCTCTTCTTCCAATGGTCTGCAACGTTATGAACAAATCCATCAACAATGGCAAGAAATCATTCAGAGAGCAGTCATCATTTCTGAAGATACAAAGCTAGCTACTGGTCCTCTTTTGTTCGGTGGCTTTTCTTTTGATGAAACAGTGAAGGGTCATATGATGTGGGATCAATTTGGAGATTCTTTATTTTTCATTCCAAAAAGAATGTTGACTAAAATGAAGGATGAGACATATCTTACACTCAATCTTTTATGCGAGCCAGGTGACGAAACGCAGAAGCTGTTAGTGTCTATTCAAGAAATCCTGCAAGAGGACTTAAATAAAGCTACACATTACTCTAATTCTGTATGTAACGGATTGGAAGAAATCGCTACTGATATTTGGTTAGAAAAAGTAGGGACGGCTATCCATGATATTAAAGAAGGCAAAATGGACAAGGTGGTATTGGCTCGTGAAGCTAGGCTTTTATTTCAAGATAAAGTTTCCTCTGAAGCCGTTCTTAGAAATTTAAAAACTGATCAACCTACTAGTTTTATTTTTTCATTAGAATCAGGCAGTGATTGCTTTGTAGGTGCTTCTCCTGAAAGACTTATTAAAAAACAAGGAACCACCCTTCTCTCAACATGTTTAGCTGGATCCATAAGACGTGGGAAGTCGGAAGAGGAAGATGAAATGCTTGGAAAAGAGTTACTTTCAGACCACAAAAATCGGATGGAGCATCAGTTTGTTGTAGAGACGATCGAAGAGGCTCTACAGAAGTATAGTTCAGAAGTAAACGTCCCAGAAATGCCAACGCTTATGAAAGTCAAGCATATTCAACATTTATTTACTCCTGTCATTGCAAATTGTGAGGATGACCTTTCCATTTTCAAAGTGGTGAAAAACCTCCATCCTACACCAGCCCTTGGTGGTTTGCCAAAAGAAAAGGCTGTAGAGTGGATTAGAGAGCATGAACCATTAGAAAGAGGTTTCTATGCCTCACCGATTGGATGGACCGATGCCTATGGTAACGGTGAATTTGCTGTAGCTATTCGATCAGGGCTAATCCAAGGAAAAGAAGTGTCTTTATTTGCAGGCTGTGGCATAGTTGAAGATTCTGATCCTACCTTAGAATATAATGAAACAACCATAAAATTTAAACCGATGTTACATGCATTAGGAGGGATCTCTCATGGAATATCGTGAAGCCTTAACGGCATATGCATCAGCTTTTATAGATGAATTGACTAAAGTGAACGTGAAGCACGCGGTAGTAAGTCCGGGTTCACGTTCAACCCCTTTAGCCTTATTGTTAGCTATGCACCCCGGGATAAAGATACACGTAAATGTGGACGAGCGATCAGCGGGGTTCTTTGCTTTAGGCTTAGCTAAAGCGTTGGGAGAGCCAGTTGCTTTATTATGTACGTCAGGAACGGCTGCGGCAAATTATTATCCTGCGATTATCGAAGCTTCTTATTCGAGAGTCCCACTTATAGTATTAACCGCAGATCGACCTCATGAACTTAGGGATGTAGGCGCCCCACAAGCCATTGACCAAATCCATCTATACGGTAAGCATGTAAAGTGGTTTTCAGAGATGGCTTTGCCAGAAAAGAGTGAAGAGATTGTTCGATATGCACGTACGGTTAGTGCACGTGCAGCTGCTACTGCAATTCAAGCCCCTGCTGGACCCGTTCACTTGAATTTCCCTTTAAGAGAGCCATTAGTGCCATATTTAGATGATCCAAAGCTGTTCCAATATGGCACTCATTGGAATGAGATGTCGGTAACAGTAAGGAATGGGAATAAGCAGTTAGAAGAAATGGAGTATAAGAAACTATCTTCATTGTTTCGAAAAAAGCAAAAGGGTGTTATTGTATGCGGTTACATAGAAAAAGCTTTTACGGAAGAAATATGTGGCCTTTCTGAAAAATTAGGATATCCTATCCTAGCTGATCCCCTATCACAACTTAGAAGTGGTTATCATAGTAAGGCCAATGTTGTAGATACCTATGACACATTTCTTCGCTTTCCAGATATAGCAGAAGAATTAGTACCAGATGTCATCATCCGATTTGGCGCAATGCCCATCTCGAAATCTTTAACCCAATTCCTGAAGAAGCAGACTCATGCCCAGCATATAGTTGTGGATGCAGGTTCTGGATGGCGAGAACCCACCGGTGTAGCAACCCATATCTTATACTGTGATAATGCTTTATTCTGTAAGGGAATCAATAAAGAAATCAATGGTCCTACTGAATTTGAATGGCTTAATAAATGGAAAGACCTAAACGTTATAACCAAATCAGGCCTTGATTCCATACGGGATGATGATTCATTAAATGAAGGGAAACTCGTTACAGTAATGCAAGAAATCATGCCTGATCAATCAACCTTATTTGTGGGTAACAGTATGCCAATTCGTGATGTCGATACGTTTTTCCATAACCACGATAAAACCATTCAAATTTATGCCAATCGTGGTGCTAATGGGATAGATGGTCTTGTATCGACTGCGCTTGGAGTTAGTTCGGTAAATAATGATACAGTATTATTATTAGGGGATTTAAGCTTTTTCCATGATATGAATGGCTTGCTATCAGCAAAAATGAACGGCCAGGACCTCATCATTGTGATTGTGAATAATGATGGAGGGGGCATCTTCTCTTTCCTACCACAATCTAGTGAGAAAGACTATTTTGAACAACTGTTCGGAACCCCACATGGTATGGATTTTTCTCATGCGATTGAAATGTATGGAGGGAAATATCATAGAGCTGAATCGTGGGATGATTTCGAAGCACGTTTTAGACAAGCATTCGAGCAAAAAGGCTTAAGAGTGATCGAAGTAAACACAGAGCGGGAAGAAAATGTCACAAAGCATCGAGAATTGTGGGAAATTGTTGCCCGGGAAATTAATATGTCACGAGGAAATGACCATAATGAAATTCCTCAGTAATCATGTCGAATATAATGTTGAGGTACATGGGTCTAGTTCTAGTTCTAGTGTCCTTTTGCTCCATGGTTTCACAGGAGATCTCCATACATGGGACCATCTTGTCAACGTATTAAGTAAGGATTATCAAACCATATCAATTGATATTATTGGACATGGATTGACTGGATCACCTGATTATTCAGAACGGTACACCATGGAAAGTGTGTGTAGAGACATTGTTGCGATCTTAGATAGCCTTTCTATCGAAAAGGTACATCTTGTTGGATACTCAATGGGTGGAAGATTGGCCCTTTCTTTTGCCCATCTTTATCAGGGCTATGTTTCCTCTCTGGTACTGGAAAGTGCCTCTCCTGGATTAAGTACAATAGAGGAAAGGCTGAATAGACGGGTTGCAGATGAAGGGTTGGCAAAAAAATTGGAGGATCAGGGATTGGAAGCCTTTATTGATTTTTGGGAAAACATCCCTTTATTCAAATCCTTGAAATCGTTACCTCTGGAAACACAAAATCATATTCGAAGGCAACGTATGAATAATACTATCGTCGGTCTTTCCAATAGCTTAAGAGGCATGGGGACTGGGGTACAGCCCTCATGGTGGGACCATCTATCACAGTTGAAAATACCGGTATTGTTATTGACAGGAGAGCTTGATGAAAAGTTTGTCCGAATTGCTGAATTAATGTGTTCGCATATTAAAGATGTACAATGGGACAATATTTTAGGAGCAGGGCATGCAATTCATGTGGAACTACCTGAAAAGTTTGGTAAAATAGTAAGTGGGTTTTTGTCGAAAATTGAAGGAGGTAAAATAACATGAATTTTGAATGGGTTTCAGAACGTACTTATGAAGATATTTTGTATGAGACATACAATGGTATTGCCAAAATTACGATCAATCGACCAGAGGTACATAATGCTTTTCGTCCAAAGACAGTCATGGAATTGATTGATGCATTTGCTTATGCACGAGACGATGCAAATGTTGGGGTTATCGTATTGGCAGGAGCAGGTGGAAGAGCCTTCTGTTCTGGTGGTGACCAGTCAGTTCGTGGTCATGGTGGATACGTTGGAGAAGACCAAATTCCACGTCTAAACGTATTGGACCTTCAACGTCTAATTCGTGTCATTCCTAAACCAGTAATCGCAATGGTTGCAGGATATGCTATCGGTGGTGGTCATGTCCTACATATCGTTTGTGACTTAACGATTGCTGCTGACAATGCAGTATTTGGTCAAACTGGCCCTAAAGTGGGTAGCTTTGATGCAGGGTACGGTTCTGGCTATCTAGCACGTATCGTTGGCCATAAAAAGGCTCGTGAAATTTGGTTCCTATGCCGTCAATATAATGCGCAAGAAGCTCTTGATATGGGATTGGTTAATACCGTCGTACCATTAGAGCAGCTTGAAGCAGAAACGGTAAAATGGTGTGAGGAAATCCTTGAAAAGAGCCCAACAGCTCTACGTTTCTTGAAAGCAGCTTTCAATGCAGACACGGATGGACTTGCAGGTATCCAACAGTTTGCAGGAGATGCAACGCTTCTTTATTACACAACGGATGAAGCAAAAGAAGGTAGAGATGCATTTAAAGAAAAACGTAAGCCTGATTTTGGTCAATTCCCAAGATTCCCTTGATGATATGATTTGTGAATGCACAGCTTGACGAGATTTCTTGTCAGGCTGTTTTGCTATTTACAAACCAAAGAAGCAAAGGCAATTTTGCTCTACATTATGAGTAAAGGATGGGTCATCGTGCAATATTTAGAAACAATGCCCAATTGGTTGAAAAAAAGGGCAGATCTTTCACCAAATAGAATCGCCATTTCTTTCGAAAAAGAAGAAGTCAGTTTTCAAGAATTATTTAAGTGTACTCAGAAAGTGGCTACAGTTCTACATAAGTTGGGGGTAGGAAGGGAAAGTCGGGTATCATTATTAGTCCGAAATCACATCGACGCTGTGTATGTGTTTCATGCTCTATTGCAGCTGGGGACAGAAATTGTGATGTTAAATAATAAACTTTTGGAAGCGGAATTGGACTATCAGATCCAAGATTCGAAATCAGATTTTCTATTTAGTGATCGCTTATTCATTGATAAGGCACAGGCTTTTAATCCCATAATGATAGATATGATTATGGCACAAGCCAAAATGGTGGATGAAATAGAAGCCCCTATATTGGAAGAGTATGAAATGAATCGAACAGCTACCATCATGTATACTTCTGGAACAACAGGAAAGCCAAAAGGGGTCATGCAATCGTTCGGTAATCATTGGTGGAGTGCTGTTGGTTCTGTACTGAACCTAGGGTTACGTGAAGAGGATTGCTGGCTGTGTACCGTGCCAATCTTTCATATTAGTGGACTATCCATCTTGTTCCGGAGTCTTTTCTATGGAATGAAGGTCATTTTACATGAGCGTTTCCTTGAGGAGAAAGCGAACGAAGCAATAAATCAACAGGGAGTAACAATTGCTTCAGTCGTTACATCAATGCTAAACAGAATGTTGCTTGGATTGGGGAAAGAAACATATCCTTCTTCATTTCGTTGCATGCTGCTTGGTGGAGGACCAGCTCCTTTGAATATTCTAGAATCATGTAAACAGAAGGGGATTCCGGTATACCAGACTTATGGAATGACAGAAACTTCATCTCAAATCGTCACTCTATCCCCAGAGTATAGTTTAAGCAAGCTAGGATCTGCTGGGAAACCACTATTTCCATGTTCCATTAAAATTATGGATGATCAGGGTGAGGCTTTTAAAGGAGCTCCTGGTGAAATAGCGGTAAAGGGACCGAATGTGACAAAGGGATATTTATATAACGAAGAAGCCTACTTACGGTCTATGAAAGAAGGTTGGTTTTTCACTGGTGATATAGGATATTTAGATTCGGATGGTTTTTTATATGTTCTTGATCGGAGGTCTGACTTGATCATTTCAGGCGGTGAAAATATCTACCCTGCCGAAATAGAAAATGTCCTCATGCAACATGAAGCCATTTATGAAGCAGGTGTTACAGGATTTGAAGATGAGGTGTGGGGTCAGTCCCCAGTCGGTTTTGTCGTGTTACACGAAGGTATGGATGTCTCTTCGGAGGAGTTAGAATTATATTGTAGAAGGTTGCTGGCGGCGTATAAAGTCCCCAAAACATTTTACTTTGTAAAAGAACTGCCGCGAAACGCATCCAATAAGCTAGTGAGAAGGAATCTTTCAAACTTGATCAATGAGGGGAGGCATTCTGAATGAACATTAAGGAAATTCATGTTCATGTCATTCGGTCCCCCTTAAATAAGCCTTTTTCTACCCATCTTGAAGTAGTTAAAGAGCGTGAAGCGATCATTCTTGAACTTGTAGAGATTGATGGTTGTAAAGGATATGGTGAAGTGGTAGCTTTTTCAAGCCCGTGGTATACGGAGGAAACAATCAAGACGTGTTTACATGCATTGAGAGACTTTTTGATTCCTGCTATTCTTCAAAAAACCATTAATCACCCTAATGATTTGGAAGGTCTTCTTGCCCCAATCAGGGGGAATCGGATGGCAAAGGCCGGCCTTGAATGTGCCATTTGGGACTTGTATGCCAAAATGAACAACCAACCTCTCTACCGCTTGATTGGGGGAACGAAACAAGAAGTAGAAGCGGGAGTAGTCATAGCTTCAACCTCTTTACAAGATGCTCTTTCCTCTATCGAGAAGGTTTATGATCAAGGTTATAAAAGATATAAAATAAAAATCCATCCTAGCCATGATGAAGAGTTGTTAGCTGGAATCAGGACTGTATATCGGGATTTACCAATTATGGTGGACGCGAATTCCTCATACGACATAAACGATATGGAGCAGATGAGGAAACTAGATTTATTTAACCTGATGATGATTGAGCAACCATTTTCCCATGAAGATATTGTTGACCATGCAACTTTACGAAAACAAATCAATACACCTATTTGCCTCGATGAAAGTATTACTAGCTTTTCCATGGCAAAATCCGCTTTATATATGCAAAGCTGTGACATTTTAAGCATAAAGCTAGGAAGAGTAGGCGGCTTAAGCGAAGCAATTAAAATTCATAATCTCTGCCAGGATCATTCAGTTCCTGTATGGTGCGGAGGGATGATTGAATTTGGGATTTCAAAAGCGTTTAATTTGGCATTGGCTTCTTTACCAAACTTTACATTACCAGGTGATTTTTCGTCCTCAACTCATTATTGGGAAAGAGATATTATCATGCCTGGAATTAAAGTTCAAAATGGTACAATTAAGTTGTCCAACTCTCCTGGTATAGGTTTTGAAATTGACGAAGAAGCCCTTAGATTAATGGGTACTAAAAGTGAAGTATATAGATGAGCAGTAAAGGGATTGCAGACTTTACTGCTTTTTAAATGGGGAAATTACCTATTACCTTTTGTGCCGCTGATTTGCAATTGAAAAATTTTCTAATAAAATTAGGCATATGATGATATTTTATTTTCATGATTTCAGTTATAATATGATAAAGATAGAAATTTCAGAAAAATCATACTTCAGGTGGTTATATATGAGAATTCACAAAAAGCCTTATTTAATAGCCGAAATCTTGTTGCTTCGTAAAGTACCATGGTATGTAATAAAGGAAATAACTGCAATTGCAGAAGAAGAGCTTGAATTTTTGCGCCTGAAATATGGCTTGCAAGAAGAATATTAGGATGGAATTAGGAGGCAAGCAATGTGCATGCCTCTTTAAGCGTTTGAACAATTATTCAATTAACCCCAACCCTCTAGCTTTATCTCCAATAATACTATCTATTTCGGATGGCAAATGGTCTAGCGTACCGAACTCATAATTCCAAAGGATAGTGAACGGATCTACACATATTGGAAAAGTGACTGCATTCATATTTGCAAGCTCTTCTTTAAACATCTGAAATAAGTATTCTTCATTCCTTTATGTGGTTCCCTTATTTTGATAATTTGATTGCGACATAGTAGGAATTCCCTCGTCTTGTAAACATTTGGAATACAGTATCCGTATAACTACCCCATTGTCTTCATCTAAAAATCGCCTGTCAGGTAGTTTTCTAATAAGTATTAGTTTTGTTTTTTTATTAGGTCATAGGTAAATAAAAAATGAAAAGACACTCAGAATAAGTGTCTTTAGTAAGCTGTATTCAGTTCAAAGCCTTTTTCAATGTTTCAAGATTATGTTTCATTAAGGAAAAATAATCTTCTTTGTTTTTAACATCATTTTCAGTTAGTACAGAAAGATTATGCAAAGTAAGTGGCTTAGCTCCAATTTCTTTTTTGACAATATCGGCAAGCTTCGAGTTAATATTTTGTTCAAAAAGTACATAGTTTATATTATTGCTCTTTGCTATTTCAATGATTTCTTTTAATTGTTTTTGGGAAGGCTCGCTTGATGATGACAATCCTGAAATACTAATTTGGTCAAGACCGTACCGTTTCTCCCAATAGCCGTATGCAGCATGAGAAACAATGAATTTATTCGTTTTCCCATTAGTAGCTGTTTCTTCGAATTGTTGGTTTAATTCCTCTAAATCTTTTTTTAATAAGTCGTAATTTTTTTCAAAATAGACTTTTTGATCAGGCTTAAGCTTTACCAATTCATTCTTGATAGTTTCAGCCATCCCGATGCTATAGATAGGATCTAACCATAGATGAGGATCTACATCGCCGTGGTCATGTTCATCATGATGTTCTTCAGTGCTGTTCTCTTCATGCATATGGTCTTCTGAGGATTCTTCATCATGATGAGTTTGCTCGATTTCTATTGTTTCACCAACTGCCACTGTTCTTACTTGTTCTTTTTCAAGAATATCTTTTGATTGATCTACAAATCCTTCTAAGTTATGTCCGATATAGAGGAATAGATTAGATTCAGCCATCTTAATCACATCTTTTTGTGAAGGCTCAAATGTATGCTCATCTGATCCTGGTGGATAGACTGAATTTACATCCACATAGTCTCCACCAATTTTTTTTGTGAAATCTTCCAGTGGAAATACGGTAGTATAAACTTTAATTTTATCCTCATTATCGGATGAATTATTTGGTTTTTCGGCATTGCAGCCTGTTAAAAACGCTGCTAAAAGAAGGAAAAAAGATAATAGAATTTTTTTCATAGTATAGTACTCCTTGTTATTAAACGAAATGATTACGATTTATACTTGAGTATAGTACCTCAAAAAAGGTACCGATGCAAGTGTTTCTAAATTAATTTATCTCATTTCTTTCGATTTTAGTACTTCACTTTTTTCAGGTACAGGGTCGATCCCACCTGGATGCAATGGATGGCATTTAGCGATTCTCTTAACCGTCAACCATCCACCTTTTAATGGACCAAACCGTTTGATTGCTTCTAGACCGTAGTGTGAACAAGTCGGATAAAATCGACACGTTGGTGGTTTCAGGGGAGAAATGACAATTTGGTAAAATCTAATGAATCCAATTAATAAATTTTTCATATAGAAGTTCCTTTAGATTATTGAAGAGTATATATCCAACCCTATGTTACAGTGTGGCCAAAGCATTAGCAATTATTTAAGACATAAACAAAGTATATAGTGACTATATATAGAGCCAAGAGTAGGCTATCTTTTTCCATGATTGTGAAGCACTTACAAAAATTTATAGAATAAAATGATACTAAGTTGATGAAAAAAATCGGAATTAGGTATATGATAGACCTAGATGTTTTTTAGGAGGAGTGGATATTATGCCATCAGTTGAAAGTTTTGAATTAGATCATAATGCTGTAAAAGCTCCATATGTACGTCACTGTGGTGTTCATAAAGTAGGAAGTGACGGCGTTGTTAACAAATTCGACATTCGTTTCTGCCAGCCAAATAAACAGGCTATGAAGCCTGATTCAATTCATACATTAGAGCACTTGCTTGCATTTAATATTCGAAAGCATTCCGAAAAATACGATCATTTCGATATCATCGACATTTCTCCAATGGGATGCCAAACAGGTTTCTACCTAGTTGTTAGCGGAGAACCTACTGTAACAGAAATCATTGACGTTCTTGAAGATACTTTAAAGGAGTCTGTTGAAATTACTGACATTCCAGCTGCTAATGAAAAACAGTGTGGGCAAGCGAAACTTCACGATCTTGAAGGCGCTAAGAAGTTAATGAAATATTGGTTGCAACATTCTAAAGAAGAGTTACATCAAGTGTTTGCGTAATTACTATCCAGTAACAATAAAAAGGAGCGGCAATCGGCTGCTCCTTTTTATTTCGTATTTTTTTGTTCATTTTCATCTTCACGTTGTAAATGTGGGTTATCCTTTATAGGATCTACAGTATGTTTGAAATCATATGCCTTTGAAGTGGTTAAAACACTAAGGATCAGTACGATAAAAATTATTATGATGGCAATTACCAATATATACATCATCAATGAACACGTCCTTTCCTGTCTATTGTATCAGAAACGTATTTCCTCGTCAGTGACAATAATACCAATGGCAATTTATATCTTGGTTTATAACTTGTTTTATGGGGAAAATGAACAGTGTAGGAATAGTAAGGAGGATATGATATGTCTCAGAAGAAAATGGTCGATGTAGCTAATAAGGAAATTGCTAACTTTAATTTACTTTACACAAAATTGCACCATTATCATTGGTTCGTGAATGGACCTCATTTTTTCGAGCTTCATAAAAAATTGGAAGAGTTATATGTTGAAATATCGACTTATTACGATGAGGTAGCTGAAAGATTGCTTGCTCTCGGGGAAAAACCTGCAGCAACCATTAAGCAATATATGGAGTTGACGACTCTAGAAGAAGCAACGGGAAGAGAATCGACTGAAAAAATGGTTGAAACGATTATTAGCGATTTTAATACAGTTGTGAAAGAACTGAAAGAAGGAATTGAATTCGCTGAAGAAGCTGGAGATCATGCCACTGCAGACATGTTTGGCGAAATGCAGACAAGCCTGGAGAAGCATAATTGGATGCTAAAGGCATACTTGGGTAAATAATATTGAATCTTTGTTAGTGCCTTCCGATATTAATGGGGAGGCTCTTGTTTTTTACTCAGTTAAATCAGTATCTAGCTCCAACGCACAGGACGTGCTAGTGCAGGTATGACGCGACCTTGGGGTTTTCTTGTCCACCTCTAGGTCATATGGTATTAATCGGGCGCTCTACGCATTTCTGAAAGGAATGTTACTCATGGAAATAAGTTCAATGATGAATCGACAATTAGCGGATTTGAGACACACTTTGAATATGAATATCCTTCAAAGTTCTCTCACTACCCAAGTTGCACAAGCTGCAGTGATGCTAAATGATTTTCAACAGTCTCAACACAGTACAGTTCACGCTCCTCACCCTGTGGCGGGTGGGAAAATTGATGTGAAAGCATGAAATAAACCGTAGCCTTCCGAATGATGGCTACGGTTTATTTTAAACCCTGATTTCTTATATCGCATAGAAATAACCAAAAGGTTGCAAGTAGAGATAGATAGTACTTGAGTGCAACTAAACAAGCGCCTACGCTAAGGTTTGGAGCTACCAAAGCCTTCAATTTTTTGTACAATTTAATTCTAATTTTCTAATGAAAATTCCTTTGTACGTTATAAGGGTAATGCTTTGAATGTGTCATATCCTCTTTTGCAAATTTGCCTTTTAAAGTTTCAATTAAATAAAGCCCCATCAAATCCTTTATTTCCTGTTCATCTAGCTCTTTAATCATGGCTATAATTTCATTTCGATCTAATTGTTCTAATACCGCAAAAGCAAGGATATCGATGTCCTCTTCATCCCCGGTTAATTTTGTCCGATACATCTCGAATAATTCGTCAATCAATTTCACATTATTCACCTGCTCCTTCATGTAATTGGGTCAGCATATGTAATGGGGTATGGCCGATGTTGTTGGTATAAATCAAAAAATATTAGATGATAACGGTATGTATAATCATGTCTATTTTGTTATACCCTACTATCATTTTTTTAATCTATATTCTTTAAATTGACTGAAAATTCTTTACATTTTATTTGCAACATAAAAATGAATGATTGTGTAACATCTTTGAGAAAATAAGGGAAATAGAAAGGAAGGGAAGATGAACCTTGAATCATGGAAAGAGAACGTATTATATTGGGGTTGGAGATGGTCTGATTACTCAGGATCCAGAAAGCAGCCCATGGAATTTTAAAATTGAAGCGTCAGATGATGAAATTACACAGTTGCGTGAGTACTTTGACAAAAATTATGCGAATGAACAGGAGAATTTTTATCGTGCCCATGTTCCATATATTCAATATCACTTTGACCGTGAAAATGATGCATATGATAAAACACTTCACAAAGTGTACGAGATGATTCACAGACTTGGTGATGATACAGCAAAAAAACATATTGAAAGCATGGGAATTTTAAAGAATTGATTTGTTTGGCCATCATGGTATGATGACTATGGGAGGGGAAGAAATGGTACATACATTCCTCGATAAAAAAGGATTCACAGTCACATTTACCACTGATGGTCAATATTTTAATGAACCTTCCATGCATGTTTTAGTCATTTGTAAATGGAAGGGGAAATGGCTTCTAACCAGGCACAAGGAAAGAGGGCTTGAATTTCCTGGTGGGAAGTTGGAAAAGGGTGAAACACTACAACAAGCAGCGATTAGAGAAGTTAGAGAAGAAACCGGTGCTGAGATAGAAAAACTCACTTATATAGGGAATTATAAAGTAGATTCAGACCAAGGCAGCTTCGTAAAGACTGTATATTTTGCTACATTAAGTTATATCTACCCTTTGGAGCAATTTCTTGAAACGGACGGTTATTTTTTATTAGATGAGCTGCCAGAGACTTTTCATGACGACCAATTCAGTTTTATCATGAAAGACCAAGTTATCCTACAAAGTCTCAAGATAGTTCAACAATTAACCCTCTAACGAATATAAGACCGATTTTTACTTGCAGAAATCCTTTATTAAAAGATTTCAGGCTGGTATCAATCGGTCTTTTACATTTGCAGATCATCATTTTCTGGATCTTATTCTCTGATTAACTTCTTTTCGAGCAATTCAACCAGCTGATACATAATGGTTGCACATAACGCTATAAGCAATAAGGATAGTAATACTAAAGTAAAATTGAAGACTTGGAAACCATAAATGATCATATACCCTAATCCTTTTGCTGAAACGAGAAACTCTCCGACTATAACTCCTACCCAGGATAATCCGACATTCACTTTCAAGGTTGAAATAATCGTCGGAAAGGAAGCGGGCAGGATTGCTTCCTTGAAGCATTGCTGACGTGAGGCTCCAAATGTTTGGAGTACCTTTATATAGTTAGGATCTACCTCTTTAAAGGCTGTATAGACGACAATAGTGGTAATGATGACAGAGATGATGGCTCCCATTGCAATGATGGATGTAAACCCTGTTCCAAGCGCGACAATCAGGATAGGACCCAGAGCAACTTTAGGCATTGCGTTCAGTATTACTAGGTACGGATCAAGTACTCTAGATAAAAATGGTGACCACCAGAGAATGGCTGCTAGAACTGTTCCAAGCAGGGTTCCAAGTATAAACCCAAGCACCGTTTCAAAGACTGTAATCCCTAAATTTGTGAGTAATGTTCCGTCACCAAGCTTTTGTATAAAAAGATTCCAAACCTTTGTGGGTGAGCTGAATATAAGCGGATTTATGACTTTGAGACGGCTTGAAAACTCCCAACTTACAAAAAACGTGATAAAAATAAGAACTTGATAAAAACGAATCCACCTTTTTTCAATAATAAGTGAACGCTTATATGAGTGGTGTAACTCCTTAAGACTTTGTTGTGTACTGTTCAAGTTTTTCAAACTCCTTCCATACCTTCTGAAATAGGGAAGGGAATAGTGAATGGTTTCTTGCTTGAAATGGCGATAGGTTTCTAAGGTCATCAGGGATCGTGAAAATTTGATGAATTCTTCCAGGGTTGGCAGCAAGAAGTACGACACGATCACTCATGCAAATGGCTTCTCCAATATCATGAGTTACGAGGATTGCGGTTTTTTGAAAATTTTTAAGTATGGATGAAACTAGGTCTTCAAGTTTCAGTTTTGTTTGATAGTCCAGAGCTGAAAATGGCTCATCCAAAAGAAGAAGCTTAGGATTTGTTGCCAAGGTTCTAACCAGTGCGACACGCTGCCTCATTCCACCTGATAACTGTTTCGGGAATTGATCTTCTACATTTTGTAATCCGATTTCATGGAGCAGCTGCAGAGTTTGGATGGTCGTGGATACATCATCTTTTTTTTGTAATTTTAAGCCAAGCAATATATTTTCCTTGATGGTCTTCCATGGAAACAGGTAATCCTGCTGTAGCATATAACCTATAGATGAATCTTTAGTTTGCGTCAACGGTTGCCCCGCTAAATAGACTGATCCTATGGTAGGTGATAATAGTCCAGCGATAATGGAAAGCAATGTTGTTTTACCGCAGCCACTTGGGCCGAGGAAGGAGATGAACTCCCCTTCCTCAATATCCAAAGAAACATCTCTCAAGGCTGTCGTGGCATTATCTTTTGTAAAGTAAGTGTGATGAATATGCTGTAACTTGAGGAAGCTCATTTGGATGTCCCTCCTTATTCATTGGAAACTTTTTCAGCTATGCTAGTGTTAACTAAAACATCATGGTCTACCGCCTGCGGAAGCTCTCCAGCCTCATCCATAATGTCGTGAAGGTTTTGCCATTCTTTTTCATCCAGGATAGGATCAGTAGCATAAGAGCCCTGGCTCTTGTATCGGTCTACCACAGTCGCAATCAGGTCTAATTCTGTATCTTCAAAATACGGTTGAATGACCATAGCGATATCCTCAGCGCTATTGTTGGCTACCCAATCCTGTGCTTTCTTGATTGCACGAGTGAATTTTTCAATAGATTCTTCGTTTTCCTTCATATAGCTGTCTTTAGCCATGAATGTCGTATAAGGGACATGGCCAGATTCTGTACCGAAAGAAGCAACAATATGCCCTTTTCCTTCTTTTTCAAAAACACTTGCGGTAGGTTCGAATAATTGAACAAAGTCGCCAGTTCCAGAAGCAAATGCGTTCGGGATATTAGCGAAATCAACGTTTTGAATCAGGGTTAAATCATTCTGAGGATCAATGCCATGCTTCTTCAACACAAATTCTCCAACCATCTGAGGCATGCCACCCTTCCTTTGACCCAAGAAGGTACTGTCTTTTAACATATCCCAACTAAAATTCTCGATTTTTTCCCTAGATACTAAGAAAGTACCATCTGTTTGTGTAAGCTGCGCAAAATTAATGACTGGGTCGTCTGAGCCTTGTGCATACACATAAATGGATGTTTCAGACCCAACTAAAGCGATGTCAGCACCGTCAGATAAAAGAGTTGTCATGGTCTTGTCTCCGCCCCAAGTGGTTGTCAATTCCACTTTTAAACCTTCTTCTTCAAAAAATCCTTTTTCCAGGGCAACATACTCAGGTGCATAGAAGATAGAACGTGTAACTTCAGCAACCTTGATGGTTTTTACTTCATCCTTGCCACAAGCTGAAACAGCAAATAGCATAATAAACATTACAAATAAACTAAGTCCGGTTTTCCACCATTTTTTCATTATGAGATCCTCCTTAAAATAGGTGTAATTATCTAGGTGAAGGTTTAACATATCGTATGAAGGAAAAAAAAATGTGTGAATGCCTATATCAACTAGGGGAGGTAAATCGAATGAATGACACGTGTATTTTAGAAAAACAAGCTTTCCCCTCACCTAATCCTAAAGTTAAACTTTTTTCCGTTACTTATCTTTCTTTAGGGCTTAAAGTAAAAGGTCTCCTGGCAGAACCAGTAGAGGAAGGTAATTATGATGGATTCCTTTATTTACGTGGAGGCATAAAAAATGTTGGCAAGGTTCGTCCTGCGAGAATTGCTCAGTTTGCCTCAGAGGGATTTATTGTATTTGCTCCTCACTATCGAGGAAATCAAGGGGGCGAAGGAAATGAAGATTTTGCAGGTGAAGACCGATATGACGCATTTAATGGGTTTAACTTATTAAGGCAGCACCCTAGGGTGAAAAAGACCCGAATACATATTTTTGGCTTCTCACGAGGAGGGGTCATGGCATTGCAAACAGCAGTTGAATTTCCCGAAGCGGTTTCTATCGTAACTTGGGGAGGAGTTTCAGATATGGAACTTACCTACTGGGAGAGAGAAGATATGAGAAGGATGATGAAGAGGGTAATTGGTGGAACCCCTAATAAGGTGCCTGAGCGATACCGTGAAAGGACACCTCTATACAGTCTAGAACAACTGACTTCACCAATATTAATTATTCATGGAAAGAAAGACAGCAATGTCTCAGTTGAGCACGCCATACGATTGGAACGAAGGCTACAGGAGTTAGGGAAGAAGGTAGAGTGCTGGTATTTCGACCAATATACGCATTATTTTCCACCTGCAATCAATCGCAAAATAGTACTGGATTTAACGAATTGGATGAAAAGACAGTGAGAGAAATGATAAAATAAAGAAAAAGAAGAAAGGGGTTTTTATAGATGGGAATGCCTCTTGAATTAAATACGATGATTGTTACAAAAGGCAAAGAAAAGAGAATTAATGACAACAACTTCTCTTTAGTAAAGGAAGGGTATCGTCTATATCCGATTGATATTCCAATTGATATCCGAAAAACAATTGCAAGTGAGTCCAGTGGGACTGCAATTATTAAAAAAATAGAGTGGACAAGTAATGAAACAACCATTATTTATGAGTTAGTTTCACTAAATTCCAGTAACTAAAACCGATTTTTGGAGGAACTGATAAAATGGCTAATTTGCCAAATTGCCCGAAATGTAATTCAGAATACACCTATGAAGATGGAAGCCTTTTAGTATGCCCAGAATGTGGACATGAGTGGACTTTGGGTTCAGACGCTGAAGTAGCGGAAGATAATAAAGTTTTCAAGGACTCTAATGGAAATATCTTAATAGATGGGGATACTGTCACCGTAATCAAAGATCTTAAAGTAAAGGGAACATCTTCAGTCATCAAAGTAGGGACTAAAGTAAAGAATATCCGTTTGGTTGAAGGCGATCACGATATTGATTGCAAAATTGAAGGATTTGGAGCTATGAAATTAAAATCCGAATTTGTTAAAAAGGTATAAATACTGTCTTCAGATGAACATAAAAAAGGTTGCTCAAATTTGTTATTTGAGCAACCTTCTTTTTTGTGTTTTAAACTAAATCCTTAGGTCCGCCTAGTAATTCAATTTCAGACGGTACGTTCGAGAATTTTTTGAAGTTTAGTTGGAACTTAGAAGCCAATTCTTTAGCTTTTGCTTCGTAAGCAGCTTGATCTGCCCAAGTTTTGTTTGGCTGTAGGACTTCATCAGGAACTCCAGGTACGTGTTGAGGGATTTCCAGACCGAAGATATCGTCTGTAATTGTATCAACATTATTTAAGTCCCCTTCAAGCGCTGCTTGTACCATAGCACGTGTATAAGCAAGCTTCATGCGGTTCCCTACACCATATTCTCCACCAGTCCAGCCTGTATTCACTAGGAACACTTTTGCGTTGTGCTCGTCAATTTTTTGACCAAGCATTTCAGCATAACGAGTTGCCGCTAATGGCAAGAATGGAGAACCGAAGCAAGTTGAGAATGTCGCTTGTGGAGAAGTGATTCCACGTTCTGTACCAGCAAGCTTACTAGTGTACCCGCTAAGGAAGTGATACATAGCTTGTTCCTTAGTCAGCATAGAGATTGGAGGCAATACCCCAAACGCGTCTGCTGTAAGGAAAATGATTGTATTAGGGTGTCCAGCAATGCTAGGATCAACAATGTTATCAATCGCTTGTATTGGATACGCAGCACGAGTATTTTCTGTCAGTGCATTGCTATCATAATCAGCTTCACGAGTATCTTCATCGACTACAACGTTTTCTAAAACAGAGCCAAAACGGATTGCATCGAAAATTTGTGGTTCCTTCTCACGAGATAGGTTGATACATTTTGCATAGCAACCGCCTTCAATATTGAAAACACCGTTTGAAGACCAGCCGTGCTCATCATCACCAATAAGCTTGCGGTTTGTATCAGCTGATAAAGTTGTTTTCCCAGTACCGGATAGACCGAAGAATAGGGCTACATCACCCTCTTTACCAACGTTTGCAGAACAGTGCATTGGTAAGATTTCTTGCTCAGGTAGAAGGTAGTTCATTACAGAGAAAATGGACTTTTTCATTTCACCTGCGTATTCAGTTCCACCGATTAAGACTGTCTTATGTTCAAATGAAATCATGATGAATGTTTCAGAAAGCGTACCATCAACAGCAGGATCTGCTTTGAAAGTTGGAGCAGAGATAACAGTGAATTCTGCTTCATGTCCACGTAATTCTTCTTCATTAGGACGGATGAATAGTTGGTGGGCAAATAGATTATGCCACGCATACTCATTAATAACTTGGATTGGTAAACGTAACTTCTTGTCCGCTCCAGCGAAACCTTTAAAAACAAAAAGTTCGTCTTTTTCTTTTAAGTATGATATGACTTTATTGTATAATTTTAAGAACGCGTCTTCGGATATAGGTTGGTTAACTGGACCCCAATCGATTTTGTCCTTTGTAGATGCTTCCTCTACAATATATTTATCTTTAGGCGAACGACCTGTATACTTACCAGTTTCAGCTTTAACTGCACCAGTTGAAGTCAAAATTCCTTCTTTACGGTTTAATACCTTTTCCACTAGTTGTGGAACAGAAAATTGAACGCTTACATTATTACCCTTTAATAGATCGTGTAGCTCATTAGAAATGCTAACTGAATTCATGTATGAGATACCTTCCTTTGTTAAGTTATCGTTGATTAATTTGCTCTTAAATAGTATAACACATTAACTTGAATAGTCTATACTAATATATAACTTTTCTAAAAAAACGTTCCCCCAATTATATGGATTAGAAGTATCCTTATTTATATAGTATAAAACATTCACGTAAAATTATAGAGTTTATAATTCAATTGTCAAAAAGCCGTAACATGTTATAAATTTTTTCAAAAGTAAATACAAAAAATAACAAAACAAATCTATTGAAAAACCATTGACATAATTCGATAATTTACGATATGATTCTACCTTGTACGGATTCTCTTATCCCGAGCTGGCGGAGGGACAGGCCCGATGAAGCCCAGCAACCTGCTGAATGAAAAAATGGTCTATGATCGATCATTTTAAAAGCGACGGTGCTAACCTGAGGCAAGGCAAAAGCCCTTGAACGATAAGAGCGAAAGGCTAAATGTTGAAACAATCAACCTTTCCTCGCAATCAGGGAAAGGTTTTTTTATTGGCTTTGATTCCCAAAGTACTACATATGATAAATGATGTGTTCTGAGGGATACTAAACAATGGGAAATGAGTTCCGTTCAAAACTAGAGGTTAAAGTAATGCGTTTTGTGAAATGCCTTGATGGAAATCATATTGCGTGTTTCATGCTGGCGCCTCAAACCATATTTTATTATTTGAGGAGGAAACAAGATGTCTAAAAAACGTCGACTTTTTACTTCTGAGTCTGTAACAGAAGGCCATCCGGATAAAATTTGCGATCAAATCTCAGATTCCATTCTAGATGCGATTTTAGCAAATGATGCAAATGCTCGTGTAGCATGTGAAACATCCGTAACAACAGGATTAGTTTTAGTAGCAGGTGAAATCACCACTTCCACTTATGTGGACATTCCAAAAATCGTTCGTGAAACTGTAAAGGAAATCGGTTATACTCGTGCGAAATATGGTTTCGACTCTGAAACATGTGCGGTTTTGACTTCTATTGACGAACAATCTCCTGATATCGCTATGGGTGTTGACCAAGCGTTGGAAGCTCGTGAAGGTCAAATGACTGATGAGCAAATTGAAGCAATTGGAGCTGGGGACCAAGGTCTTATGTTCGGATTTGCTTGTAACGAAACAAAAGAACTTATGCCATTACCAATTTCTCTTTCCCATAAACTTGCACGCCGTTTGACTGAAGTAAGAAAAGAAGAGATTCTTCCTTACCTTCGTCCAGATGGTAAAACTCAGGTTACTGTGGAATATGATGAAAATGATAAGCCTGTTCGTATCGATACAATCGTTATCTCTACTCAACACCATCCAGAAGCTACATTGGAGCAAATCCAACGTAATCTTAAAGAATATGTAATCAATCCGGTTGTTCCTAAGGAATTAATCGATGAAAATACAAAATACTTCATCAATCCTACTGGCCGTTTCGTTATCGGTGGACCACAAGGTGACGCTGGTTTAACAGGTCGTAAGATCATCGTTGATACGTACGGTGGATATGCACGTCACGGCGGTGGAGCATTCTCTGGTAAAGATCCTACTAAAGTAGACCGTTCAGCTGCTTATGCCGCTCGTTATGTTGCAAAAAACATCGTAGCTGCTGGCTTAGCTGATAAAGTTGAAGTCCAACTTGCTTACGCAATTGGTGTAGCACAACCAGTATCTATCTCAGTAGATACTTTCGGTACTGGAACTGTAAGTGAAGATGTACTAGTTGACGTTGTTCGTAACAACTTCGACCTTCGTCCAGCTGGAATCATCAAAATGCTTGACCTTCGCCGTCCAATCTACAAACAAACGGCTGCATATGGTCACTTCGGAAGAACAGATGTAGATCTTCCATGGGAGCGTACTGACAAAGCAGTAGCTTTAAAAGCGGATGCATCAAAATAATATTTAAATGAGAAACGGAGCCTAATTTGGCTCCGTTTTTTTGTACTTTCACGGAGATTGATAACGGCAATATGGAAAGAGATAAATATTGAAATCAAATGAGAATGAAGCCGTAAAAAAATTCTTCAACGAAAAAAATCCTGCGGTATTGACCGCAAGATTTTTTAATAGAATTTTCTATAGGAAAAACTCCATTAAGTCGTTCATTATTTTTGTATCGATTTATAATATTGCCCTTTTTCCGCATATTCTCGATTGATTCGGAGCATATCTTTAATATCATCTTCATTTAATTCTCGAATGACTTTGGCAGGTCGACCAAAAGCTAAGGTATTCGGGGGGATTACTTTTCCTTGTGGAACAAGGCTTCCTGCTCCAACGAAGGCACCTTCACCTATTTCTGCATTGTCTAAGACAATCGATCCCATCCCAATCAATGCACCTTTTCGAATTTTGCAGCTGTGCAGAACTACTTGGTGACCGATTGTGACTTCATCTTCAAGGATTAATGGGTTATTTGGGCTTTGATGGAGTACACTATTATCTTGAATATTAACCTTTTTTCCAATGATCGTAGGTGCGACATCACCGCGTATCACTGTATTGAACCAAACGCTGGATTGCTCACCTATTTTCACATCACCTGTTACCACAGCATAATCGGCAATATATACAGAATCATGAATTTCAGGTGATTTTTCTTTGTAGGGATAAATGTTCAAAATGTCTCCTCCTTTGTTTGTGTGGGTAGTATGTTAATATGATGTAATAAGATAATCACTCTTTTTCAAGAATAGAGCATATTTGGATAGGAAGTAAGTGGGTAAGAATAAATTATTAAATATTTTTTTGTAATGTATAGTCTTAACAGGGGGTCTTTTTATGTGGAAATGGGAAGCTGAAGGCGAACCCAAAGCAGTGATCGTCATCGTACATGGGGCTATGGAGCATCACGGAAGATATAGATGGCTTGTTGAAATGTGGAGATTAGCTGGTTATCATGTCGTCATGGGGGATTTGCCAGGTCAAGGAATGACAACACGCTCAAGAAGAGGCCATATCGAATCCTTTCAAGAATACCTCCATGAAGTGAAAACTTGGTTAGAAATGGCTTTTGACTATGGCCTACCGGTTTTTCTTCACGGGCATAGCATGGGTGGGCTAGTCTCAATTCGCCTTCTTCAAGAAGAAGAAAACCTCAACATAAGTGGTTTAATTTTATCCTCTCCTTGCCTAGGCTTGATTCATGTACCTGCTAAGCCATTAAATGCCATGTTATATTTATTAAATGTAGCGTGGCCAAGCTTACGCATGAATTCAGGATTAACTATCCAGATGGCAACACGTAATGATGAGGTTCGGGAAATTGATGTGAATGATACGCTATATATCACAAAAGTATCGGTCAGATGGTACCGTGAACTTGTGACAAATATAAAAGAAGCATTTGAAAAAATTCCCGAAATTGAAGATGTACCAATCTTGCTCATGCAGGCTGGAGAAGATTTAATTGTAGATAAAAAGCTGGTTAGAGAGTGGTTTAATTTAATATTAGTGAGTGATAAGCAATATAAAGAATGGCCGAAACTTTATCATGAAATTTTCAATGAACCTGAAAGAGAAGATGTATTCAACTATGCTAAAGGATTCGTAGAAACTCGTTTAAGGACATTAGGGTTTATTGTTTGAGAGGAGTAAAGGTATGGGTATCCCTGCAACACCTATTCGTTTGATGAACTCGGTATATAAACAGATATTTCCACTCGTTCACAAAGAGTTACATGTTTGGAAAAGCAAAGCGGAAAGGATTCCGAATGTAGAATTACGAAAGCAAGCAATGGCCAGTATTGAATGGAAAGACTTCCACTGTGAAGGTGGTGCCATATTATCATTACTTGCAGAAGAACGAAAAACTGAAGCGATCCGATTCATTATTGCGTATCAAACGATTAGTGATTATTTGGATAATTTATGCGATCGAAGTACATCCATGGATCCAAAGGATTTTGAAGCTCTTCATGAATCCATGTATCATGCCCTCCTTCAGGAATCGGCTCCTACCAATTATTATCGTTATAGACAGGAGCAGGATGATGGTGGCTATTTGGCTTCTTTGGTAGAAACATGTCAGTCACTCAATCGAATCCTTCATAATTACAAAATGATAGAAGAACCACTTAGAGAATTATGTGGATATTATTGTGATTTACAGGTACATAAGCATGTCACCAAAGATGAGCGAGTGGAACGGCTTCAAAAATGGTTTAATCGTCATGAGGACAAGCTTCCTGAAATGTCATGGTATGAGTTTTCGGCTTGTTCTGGATCGACCCTAGGGATTTTTTGCTTAATTTCATATGCATTAAGGCCTGACTTTAAAGAGGAATCGGTAGAAATGATTCGAAAAGGCTATTTTCCATATATTCAAGGCCTTCATATAATGCTTGATTATTTTATCGATCAAGAAGAAGATCTTGAAGGTGGGGATTTGAATTTTTGCTTCTATTATTCAAACGAAGAAGAAATGTATAATCGACTTTCCCATTTCATACAAAAAGCAGATCAGTTTCTTGATCACATGCCACACAAAAGATTTCATCGGTTAATTCATAGAGGACTGTTGGGATTGTATTTATCTGATGACAAGGTCGAAAAGCGTAAGGACTTAAAGAAACTTTCCCGGAAACTTGTAAGACAGGGTGGGATTCAGTCCATGTTCTTTTACATAAATGCTCGCTTGTATAGGAACTTTAAAAAAATCATGCCTTTAAAAGCAAGGGCAACATAACTAAAAGCCCTAACCTTACTATGAAGGTTAGGGCTTTATTATTAGATAGTATTATTTTTTTTATCTTAGAACAGTGTCTAGCTTCAAGCGCCATCCGCGACGCACAGGACGTGGCGGTTATTATCTGACGTACCTATCTTCAGGGCGCTCTCCGCTTTTCTATTATGCTGCTTCAGATTCTTTTGAGTGTACTTTTTTCATAAATTCATTAACATCTGCTGGAACTCTACGATCCAATTTTGAAACGATGTATACAGATAAGAATCCAATTGGAACTGTGATCAACCCAGGAACCTTAAACTGTAGGAAGGTTGGTAATGTTTGTGGCAAGAAAATCATGTACATGGAAACGGCCAAACCAATAACAAGTCCTGCGATGGCACCTTTCTCTGTCATCCCTCTCCACCAAATTCCTAATATAAAGATTGGAGTAAACGTACTTGCAGCTACAGTGAATGCAAGTGCAACCAAGTGTCCAATAGATGCTTCTTTAACCATTAAGCCTAATGCACCATAAAGGACACCAAGGATTAATATTGATACTTTACCTGCAACTACACGTTGTTTTTCAGTAATATTCTTACGGAAAAGGGACGCATATAGATCATGAGCTAATGCTCCAGAGCTCGCGATAAATAAACCTGATAGATTGGAGAAAATTGCTGCAAATGCACCTGCGATAACCAATCCTAGTAACCATTCTCCACCTAAAGCTTGGGCTGTAGAAGGGATAACCATGTTATTACCACCTGCTACTAAGTCCTTCATAACTTGGTCGCCTGCGTCTCCAGCAATGAAAATGGAGCGGCCAACAGCACCAAGATATACAGCGAAGAAGAAGAATACGCTTGCAATTCCAATTGCCATAAGTGCAGATTTACGAGCTGCCTTTGCACTAGGGTTCGTATAGAAACGTAACAAGATATGAGGCAAACCGATTGTACCTAATGAAAGACCAATAGTCATCGAAATGGTTTGCCAAAAAGTAGGGAAGTAGTTTCCAGTTCCTGTCCATGACTCACCGTTTACTGCAACATCTTTACCATCTAGTGCAAATTGAGAAGTATTGCTTACAGTTCCTGTAAATTCATTTATCGCCAATAAAATCTTATCATAGTGTAAGCCGCCATAGATTGCAGCAGCAACCATAAGGATGAATGCTCCTAGACGAATCCAAAGCTCAAGTGCTTGGTTGATGGTCGTCCCTTTCATTCCACCTATACCTACATAGAAAATCATTACAGTACATGTAAAGATAATTCCGAATTCATAGCTAGTACCAAAAAACATACTTAAAATTTGTGCAGCTCCTAATAATTGAGGTGCAGCGTAAAATCCAGAGATGGCTAAGACTACTGCAACTGCAGCAATACGAGCTCTTTTACTGTGAAAACGATAAGCTAGAAAATCAGCAACAGTATAAGCGCCAAATCGACGTAATGGACCAGCGACGAAGATTGCTAATAGAGTCAGCCCGATTGAAAAGCAGAATGCATAGTAAGCTCCATCGTATCCCAATTGAAATGTTAATCCTGCAATTCCAAGGAAAGTTGCAGCGCTTAAATAATCTCCACCGATAGCGGATCCATTTGTAAACCATCCAAAGCTACGGCCTCCTACGAAAAAGTCAGAAGATGTAGCATTTCTTTTTGTCAAATAAGTTATATAGACGATCGTTCCCATCAAGAGAATCGTCATCAGCATTTTTGGTTCTAATAGTGTGGCCATCATCCAAGCTTCCTCCCATCAGCTGATTTCTCATCAAGACTTTCGTATTTTTGAACACGTTTTTCATAGAGCTTAGTATGGATAAATGCGATCACAAAAGCCATTGCCATGGCGACAATGCTTGTTAAAAACCAGGAATAAGTCATTCCGCCCCACATTCTAGAAAACATAAAATCTGCAGCATACCAGTTTAAAATTGGAATGGCTAATATAAAAACATAGTAAAACAAGGTTAGCCTGAATCCTGTTTTGAATTCATCCTTCATGATTCTTGATGTTGTTTCATCCAATGGTTCCAACTCTGAAACATCGATCGTACCGGCTTCTACATACGCATATTCCGAGTACTCATTTGCCATGATAAATCCCCCTCTTAAAATGGTTTACCTTTGTCAAAATATTTTGAAAAAGGTTATTTTTACATCATTTTACGCGAGAGGATTAACAGATACCTTACACAATATTGTCCAAAACGTATAAATATTTGCTAAATTCTAAAAATTATGTGGTATGATGATTATGGGGAATATTGTAATTTGAGGAGGATATCATTGTGCTACACATCCAATTACAAATTAATGACGATGGTGAAAAAGCAAAAATCATGAATTGGATTCATGAAGTATATCCTGATCGCTTTCAATTTGGGGAAGCAAAAACGAATAAAAAACCAAATGTATTTATAATGGAAATCGAAAATTTATTTGATTGGGTCAAAATACATAGATATAAGAAAAATAATCAGCAATGCATGATTTTTCCTTTATTATCGCAAGAGTGGGTCCATACCTCTCCGATTGCCGTTGAGTTGAAGCTACAATCCATGTTCATAAAACCATTAAAAAGGAATAGCTTTATCCGTAACATTCGAAAAGTGGTCGAGGAAGTGCACCTTTTATCAAAAGATGTAACGGACTATAGAGGGATTTTCAAGGAAATTGAACAGCAAAAATCACTTCATGAGTTTAATGTCCCTTTTCAGGAGGCGTTTTTAAGACGACTATTAAGAGGGGAAATCTCTAACGAACAAGAAGTTGTACAAGCTAGATCATTTTTGACAGACATCACTATCCCGAATTGTGTTGTATTTATCCAAGGTTTCGTTTGTGATCCTGAGAGGGAGAAATTAGAGGGATGGCAGGCTACAAGCCTTATTCAAAGAACCTTACAAAAGCACTTTGCCAAACTGGTAGGGGCAACCTCCTTTATATCCTTTCGCAAACATTTATTGATGCTTCTCAGAGTTCCTGGTGCGCATACACATTTCCAAGACTGGAAGGACGGGGAAAACGTCCTTCTTCATATTATCCATGTACTTAAAGAAGAATATGGAATCCAATTATACATTGGGGTGGGATCAATTTATCAAGATCCGTTAAAACTCCACCAAGCTTATAGAGAAGCATTAAAAGCAAGAAGAACTCCCCCTTCAAATAAACTACAGCTACGCTATTATGATGATTTCACTAAAAACGAGCAGATACGAAAAGTCATTGACTATATTAATTCTAACTTTATGGATGAAATTCCGATTTCCGAAGCAGCAGGACAGGCTAGTTTTAGTCCTACCTACTTTAGTCGATTATTTAAAAAAGAGACAGGCAGGAGTTTTGTGGAGTATGTAACATTTGTTAGGTTACAAAGGGCAATCTGGGTGCTCCGGCATACAAATCAAACTATTGAACAAATCTCTGATGAGTTGGGCTTCAATACTCCTAATTACTTTAGCAGCATTTTTAAGAAATATGCAGGATTAGCGCCAAGTGATTATAGGGCTACAAAAGAAATTCTGTTCAGCTAAAATAAAAAAAGAGGTTCAATGACCTCTTTTTAAACTATTTATTTCCCTCTTTTTTCTATCGCGATAATAAAAGGAGGATTGTTTTTTTGATTCATGAAGCTATAATTCAGGACATGTGCCAAATCTTGTGGCAATGAAGTAACAAATTCGAGGAGGTCTTCTTTTTCCTTCGCTCCTTCTTCATGACCATGATAAATGACAAGGACAATGATTCCTTCTGGGGCCATTATCTCAAGCAACTGCTCTATTGCATCTATGGTTGTCTGTGAGTAGGTAGCAATGGATTTATCACCGCCAGGCAAATACCCTAGGTTAAAAATGGCTCCTGTCACTTTCCCATATAAATCCTTTGTTATATATTTTTTTATATGTTCATGACCATGATGGACTAGTGTGACACGATGATTCAATTCATTTTCAGCTAATTTAGCCCTTGTATTTTCAATGGCTTGTTCTTGAATGTCAAACGAGAAAACATGTCCTGCTTCTCCCACTAGCTTTGACAATAATAACGTATCGTGACCATTTCCAGCTGTAGCATCCACAGCAACGTCTCCTTCTTGAACGGCCATCTGCAATAACTCACGAGCGAATGGAAGAATTCTTTGGAGCTTCATGTTATACCTCAACTCGCATATTGTAATGTTTGCCTTGCCAACTGTTGCGTCTTTTTAGTTCTGCATCGATTCCATTCAATACTTCCCATTTATTGACGCTCCACATAGGTCCAATCATTAAATCGATTGGGCCATCACCAGTAATTCGGTGTACGATCATTTCAGGCGGTAAAATTTCTAACTGGTCACATACTAAACTTACATAGTCTTCATACGTAAGAAATTCAAGCATGCCTTTTTCATATTGTTTAACCATAGGAGTGCCCTTTAATAAGTGCAGAAGATGTATCTTAATACCTTGGACATCTAATTTGGCAACTTCTTTAGCTGTTTCCATCATCATTTCAGGAGATTCCAACGGTAATCCATTGATAATATGAGAACATATCCGTATATTATGCTTCCTTAATTTGTTAACACCATTAATATAGGCTTGGTAATCATGGGCTCGGTTAATTAAAAGTGCCGTTCTCTCATGTACCGTCTGAAGACCAAGCTCCACCCATAAATAAGTCCGTTCATTTAATTCGGCTAAATATTCCACAACATCATCAGGAAGACAATCAGGTCTAGTGGCAATGGATAATCCGACTACTCCCTCTTGTTTTAAGACCGCCTCAAATTTCTCACGTAATACTTCAACAGGTGCATGTGTATTCGTATACGCTTGGAAATAAGCCATGTATTTTCCGTCTTTCCATTTTAGATGCATTTTATCTTTGATGTCAGTGAATTGCTTTTCTAAATCGTCAGCACGATCCCCAGCAAAGTCACCTGACCCAGCGGCACTACAGAAGGTACAACCTCCAAATGCGACAGTGCCATCACGGTTGGGACAATCAAAGCCTCCATCTAGAGCGACTTTAAATACTTTATGTCCAAACACATTTCTTAAATGATAATTCCAAGTATGGTAGCGTTTATTGTCACTTGCAAAAGGAAATGGGTTTGTTACGGTACTATTCAAATGAATACCTCCTTTTAAACTTCCGCTCGGTATGATAAGCATAACCACTATTTTATCATGAACCATAACTTGCTACCAATAGCACATTGTTGGATACACTTAAAGTCAGCTTCCATCCTTTCCAACTTTATTTTCAATAAGGGTAACCCTTATTAGGCAAGATAATAGGGATGGTTGGTTAAATCATCACACAATGGTTTTTCAAACGTTTGTTTAATCTTGGTTGATGAAAGTGAAACAGATGCAGGAGGGCGAAAAATGGCTACTAGAGAATCTGTGGAAAATTTAGTACAGAACTGTGAGGATGTAATCCGAATCGCTCAGGAGCAGTATATAGAAGGTTCGAAACAAGAGCATTACAACGATGAACATTTCACGCAAAGTCAACAACTTCTAGAATCGGCCATTTATGAAATACAGAAAATGAATGATAGCTGTAACGGTCAACAACGTGAACAGTTAGCTCGTATGAAAATGCAGCTTATGCAATTACAAAGTGACATGTCTCATTTAAAACATTAATTCTGGAGGTTCACATGAAGAAAAGATCTAAACAAAATAATCCAGAGCAAAAAACACGTAATGGCATTAACAATCAAGATGTTGAGCTTGGGAAAGATTATGATCCAGTAAAAGAAGCAAAAAAGAGATATGAGCAGTCAGGTGGCCAACCGATAAAATCCAAGCAGCGTCAAGAATAAATGAAGGTAGGTCATTCGAATTTTCGGATGACCTATTTATTACTTTACTTTATGCATAAATTGGCAGCAAAGAAATAAGATGACTTTGTGGCTAATTTTAGGATTAAAGTTTATGGGAACTAGACATAGCCTTGGCGATAGCCAAGATTTCTAATGAATGAAGGATAAAAGAAGGTTCGATAAGTTGGGAAAAAAATTTGAAACTTGGGAATAAGTTACTCGTAGTATATAAAGTAGCAATTACTAAATTGCTCATTTACAATAAAAGTATTCTAACTATTTCAAATGGAGGTTTATTATGAACAATCACGAAATCGATTATAAGATCTATGGCGATGATATGCAGTTTGTGGAAGTAGAATTGGATCCTAAGGAAACAGTTGTAGCTGAAGCGGGAAGTTTAATGATGATGGAAGATCAAATACATATGGAAACTATTTTTGGAGACGGTTCCGCTTCTGGCGGCGGTGGTTTGATGGGGAAATTGTTCAGCGCTGGGAAAAGGGTAATAACGGGCGAAAGTCTTTTCATGACTACATTTACTAACAATGGACACGAAAAGAGACATGTTTCATTTGCATCACCTTATCCAGGGAAAATCATTCCGATGGATTTGAGTGAGCTCGGCGGAAAAATTATTTGTCAAAAAGACGCGTTTTTGGCAGCAGCTAAAGGAGTTTCCGTAGGAGTTGAATTCCAACGAAAAATTGGAGCTGGCTTCTTCGGAGGAGAAGGATTTATCATGCAAAAGCTTGAAGGAGATGGCCTGGCTTTCGTTCATGCGGGAGGTACGATCATTAAAAAGGAACTAGCACCTGGCGAATTGCTCCGTGTGGATACTGGCTGTCTAGTAGCCATGACTAGCGGAGTTGACTATAATATCGAAATGGTCAAAGGGGTTAAAACTGCATTATTCGGAGGAGAAGGTCTATTTTTCGCTACATTACGAGGACCAGGTACAGTATGGATTCAATCGTTACCTTTCAGCCGTTTGGCAAGTAGAGTGTTTGCTGCAATGCCAGCTGGTGGAGGGACAAAGGACGAAGGTAGCATTGCTCGGGGCTTATTTGATATGTTTAATGGAGATTGATTATTTTCAGCCCCCAGCCTTTTTAAGGTTGGGGGTTTATTTAAAAGGTTAGAGGATGAAAGTGAATGTCTAAAACAGAAGAAAAAATAACTCCAGATAGTATGTGATTTTTCAGTTATATTAGCGTTGCGCTCGTGTTACAAATTAGAACATTAGCAGGTGGTATATTTCTTCGAACCTTTTTTATATCTATTGACGGAAAGAAACGTTTAAATAGAGGTAATTTACACAGCGAATATTGAAATGTAATGAAAGTCCCAGAAGTTTCCTCCAATATTGACAATGTGCTTGCCATTATTTCTTCGGACTTATTGGGTGGAAGGTTGGCAAACGGCAAACCTGAAATCACGTAGTTTACACTTTGGATCCCTAATCTCTCCAAATGGTAGCTAGCATCTTCTGCTAATCCATGAATGATAAACAAATTCTCCTCATTCTTATATTTCTGCTTTAAGAATAAATAGAAATCCTCATCATTTTCAATAATTACCAAAGTAGTCAATGGATGACGGTATCCCAGTAGTAAGTCTGTAAAAATCCCGGTGCCTGGACCATATTCCACAATACAATCACTATGCTTGAAGTCTATATGCTCAACCATTCTATTTGCAAGATACTTTGAACTAGGCAAAATTGCGCCTGTTTGTTTGGGCTTTGTTAAGAATAGATTAATAAAGAATAATGAACTCATACTAATTCCTCCTGTATGTAACATATTGTCAATGGTACAAAAGGAATCTTAAGAAATGGCTGACAAAATTCTTAATAATTCTTAATAAATTACTGGTTTAAGTTATTAGAAAATTCATGAAAAACTTACTATTTCAATGGGTACAGATTTCCGTTGCAACTTTCACTCCTGCCACATACAATTATTTTGGCACTCGAAATAGAAGGAGGGTAAATATGCCGAAAAATCTATGGCTTATTGTGATCGGTATGGTGGTCAATGTAACTGGAGCTTCTTTCTTATGGCCGTTGAATACGATTTATCTACATAATGAGTTAGGGAAATCTCTTTCAGTCGCAGGTTTTGTTCTGTTACTCAACTCATTTGCGAGTGTGTTTGGAAACCTGATCGGGGGTACCTTATATGATAAAGTCGGAGGCTATAAATCGATTTTGACAGGAATCCTCATAACGTTGATTGCGTTAATAGGATTATGTATTTTTCATGATTGGCCTTATTATGTAATCTTTTTAACCATTATTGGTTTTGGTTCCGGAATCGTGTTTCCAGCCATATATGCTCTTGCGGGAGCGGTTTGGCCTGAAGGGGGAAGAAGGACCTTCAATGCCGTCTATGTTGCACAAAACTTAGGGGTAGCAATTGGATCAGCATTAGGTGGTTTAATTGCCAGTTACTCTTTTAACTATATATTCATCGCGAATACACTAATGTATGTGATTTTCTTCGGACTAGTGTTGTTTGGCTTTAAGAATATGGGAAGCGATTATGCACAATCTGTTAACATCATGACGGAAGGAAAGCCTGTAAAAAATAAGTCGATACTAACAGCCATTCTTATTTTATGCACAGGTTATCTACTATGCTGGGTAGGTTATGTACAATGGCAAACCACCATTGCAAGTTATACACAGGATATCGGGATTTCTTTAAAGCAATATAGCTTATTGTGGACAATTAATGGAGCATTGATTGTTTTAGGTCAACCGATTGTGAATAGATTAGTGAATAAGTTTGCCAAAAATTTAAAGAAACAAATCCTAATAGGTTTGGTCATTTTTATTGGCTCATTTGCGGTTGCTTCATTTGCCGGTAACTTTACTGGCTTCTTGACTGCAATGGTGATCTTAACGATAGGAGAAATGTTTGTTTGGCCAGCAGTCCCTACAATTGCTAGTGAGTTGTCACCTAAAGGAAAAGAAGGATTTTACCAAGGTCTTGTCAATAGTACTGCGACAGCTGGTAGGATGATTGGTCCTTTACTTGGCGGATTTTTAGTGGATTGGTATGGAATGCAACTGATGTTTGCGACATTTATGATCCTGTTCGTTGTGGCCATGGGTACAACAATCGTGTATGACCGAGTATTAAAGCGTGAGAAAACCGTTTATGTGAAAGGTCAAGCATCTTAATATCATAAATTGCTGTAACAGAAATGGCTTACTGCTCATACTATTAGAAAAAGTAAAAGTATGATGGTAAGCCTTCTTGCTTTTTTAGTTGGAATTGTCTAGAATAACCATATAATGAACTGATAAATTTAATAAAAGGCTTTGATAAGGAGTAGTAACTGTTAGAACCCGTTTTAGAGAGTTGGCGTTTGGTGCAAGCCAACCGGGATTGATGGTGAACTCGCCTTGGAGCTGCAGGCATGAAGTAAAATTAGTGCCTGACGTTTTGTCCACGTTACGGATGAACGAGCGGGGTGCATTTTTTGCGCCAACTAGGGTGGTACCGCGGGAGAATACATACAAACCTCTCGTCCCTTTTTTAGGGATGAGGGGTTTTTCTATTTCTCATTTCCTAATTCGGTTCAAGGAACATATTGAATGTAGGAGGAAGATGTATGAGTTTCAATCATCAAGGCATTGAAAAGAAATGGCAGCAGTATTGGGAGAACAATAAAACGTTCAAAACACAAGAAGAAAAGGGAAAACAAAAATTCTATGCATTGGATATGTTCCCGTATCCTTCAGGTGCAGGGCTTCATGTAGGTCATCCTGAAGGTTACACAGCAACGGATATCCTTTCACGTATGAAGCGTATGCAAGGATTCAATGTGCTACATCCAATGGGGTGGGACGCATTTGGTTTACCGGCAGAACAATATGCATTAGACACAGGAAATGATCCAGCGGAATTCACTGAGAAAAATATAGATACTTTCCGTCGTCAAATTAAAGCCTTAGGTTTCTCCTACGATTGGGATCGTGAAGTAAATACTACAGATCCTAGTTATTACAAGTGGACACAATGGATTTTCACTAAGTTGTATGAAAAAGGCTTGGCATTTGTTGATGAAGTACCAGTGAACTGGTGTCCTGCACTTGGAACGGTATTGGCGAACGAGGAAGTCATCGATGGCAAGAGTGAACGTGGAGGACATCCTGTTGAGCGTCGTCCAATGAGACAATGGATTTTGAAAATCACAGCCTATGCAGACCGTTTGTTGGAGGATTTAGAGGAATTAGATTGGCCAGAAAGCTTAAAAGAAATGCAGCGTAACTGGATTGGACGTTCCGAAGGTGCAGAAGTAACTTTTGGAATCGATGGCCATGGTGAGAGTTTCACAGTCTTCACGACTCGCCCTGACACTTTGTTTGGAGCTACTTATGCGGTGTTAGCTCCGGAACATCCTTTTGTTGAAAAAATTACATCAGCTGATCAAAAAGATGCAGTTGAAGCGTATCTTGACCAAGTGAAAAGCAAAAGTGACTTAGAAAGAACTGACTTGGCCAAAGACAAAACAGGCGTTTTTACAGGTGCGTATGCTATCAATCCTATAAACGGTGAGAAAATGCCAATCTGGATTGCGGATTATGTGTTGATGAGCTATGGAACAGGTGCTATCATGGCGGTTCCTGCCCACGATGAGCGCGACTACGAATTTGCTAAAAAGTTCGACCTTCCGATTGTGGAAGTAGTTGCTGGAGGCGAAATCGAAAAAGAAGCTTACTCTGGAGACGGAGCTCATATCAACTCTGATTTCTTAAATGGAATGGGTAAAGAAGAAGCCATCACTAAAATGATTTCTTGGCTTCAAGAAAAAGGCATTGGTGAAAAGAAAATCACTTACCGCTTACGTGATTGGTTATTCAGCCGTCAACGTTATTGGGGGGAGCCAATTCCAGTCATCCATTGGGAAGATGGCACAAGCACAGCATTAAGCGAAGATCAATTACCGCTTGTTCTACCTAAAACAAAGGATATCAAACCTTCTGGTACAGGCGAATCTCCGCTTGCAAACATTGAGGAATGGGTAAATGTAACGGATGAAAACGGTCGAAAAGGCCGCCGTGAAACGAACACAATGCCACAATGGGGCGGTAGCTGCTGGTATTACCTTCGATATATTGATCCAAAAAATGAAGAAGCATTAGCAGATGCAGAGAAGCTTAAGGAATGGTTACCTGTCGATATCTATATTGGTGGTGCTGAGCATGCTGTTCTACACTTGTTATATGCTCGTTTCTGGCATAAATTTTTGTATGATATCGGTGTAGTCCCAACTAAGGAACCGTTCCAAAAATTATTTAACCAAGGTATGATCCTAGGTGAAAATAATGAAAAAATGAGTAAATCCAAGGGGAATGTCGTGAATCCAGACCACATCGTGGAAAGCCATGGTGCCGATACATTACGTCTTTACGAAATGTTCATGGGACCTTTGGAAGCTTCAATCGCTTGGTCCACAAATGGATTAGATGGTTCTCGTCGATTCTTGGATCGTGTATGGCGCTTATTAGTAGATGATGAAGGGAAAATTACAAGCAAATTGGTAGACAGCGATGATTCCGGCAAGCTTGAAAAAGTATATCATCTTACTGTTAAGAAGATTACAGAGGATTATGAGGGCATTCGTTTCAATACAGCCATTTCACAATTGATGGTGTTCATCAACGATGCTTATAAAGCAGAAGCCTTGCCAAAAGCTTATATAGAAGGATTTGTTAAGCTTCTTTCTCCAATTTGTCCACACATCGCGGAAGAGCTTTGGAATAAGCTAGGTCATGAAGAAAGTATTACTTATGCTACTTGGCCAGCTTTCGACGAAGCGAAACTTGTGGATGATGAAGTAGAAATCGTCGTTCAAATCAATGGTAAAGTAAAAGCTAAATTAGTCGTTCCTGCAGATGCAACTAGAGAAAACCTAGAAGAAATCGCATTAGGAAATGACAGCGTAAAAGAACAAATCGATGGCAAAACTGTTCGTAAAGTCATTGCAGTACCAGGGAAATTAGTAAATATTGTTGCTAACTAATTTTGTTATAATGGAAGGACTAATCTTTATGGTTAGTCCTTTTATTATTTAAACTTATATCTTGCGCCAATTTAGAAGTCGTTTGACGTAGGATTCGACTTGCCAATCGCTAAAGCTAAGGCTTGGTGTTAGCAAAGTTTTCTAATTAATCGATTAAGCGAGGGACTTAAAAAATGGAAGAAATCAAAACAATCAGTGCATCAGAGGTGGAACAATCTCTGGATCAGGGCAAGCAGCTCCTGTTGATAGATGTCCGTGAGGATTTTGAAGTAGCTAACGGGATGATTCCAGGAGCCATGCATATTCGTATGAATGAAATTCCTTCAAGCTTAGAAAAGTTAGAGGAAGATAAAGAATATATCATCGTCTGTGCGGCTGGTGTGCGTAGTGAAATGGTATGTCGTTATCTCCTGGAAAATGGCTTTAAGGCTATTAATATGGAGGGTGGCATGTATAGCTGGTCTGGGGAAATAGAGATTAAACTGTAAACCTCTTGTTTTAAAACTCTCCCAATCTGTCAATAATGGAAACAAAAACGGGGAGAGTCATGAGTATGATTAAAGTGAAATTATTCGACCACGAACACGAAAAGGATTTAGAAAAAGATATCAACTCTTTTTTATATAACTTAGATGACGATCAGTTAGTTGACATCAAATACAATGTTGCTGCCATCCAAGAAGATGAAGATGATCAAATTTATTGTTTTAGTGCGATGGTTATTTATAGGGGATGATTAAAAGGGAGGGACTTAATAAATAAGTCCCTCCCTTTTACTATAAGATTTGAAAAGTGTTGAATGAGAGGGGAGCGGTCAGACGGTTGCTTTCTTTTTAAGGGTTTCTTTTTAACTCGTTTGTCTTTTAATCCTTCCTCTCTAAGTCTTTCATATTTAAGAACCCACTCATTGATTAATTTCTTAGTTGGAATATCAAGCTTCTCTGCGATTTGACTACGGGTTAACCCTTCTTGAAATAAATATCGGCCTTTTTCTATAACTCAAAATCATATTTATGAAAACTATTGAATAATTTAGACATAAAAAAACCAAAAAATAGATGTATATTGATTTACCACGAGGGATAAAAGTCAGTTTCTTTTTAGTGTCTACTTTAGGGGTTATACCAGAAAGTTAGTTGCTTTTTAGTGTCTACTTTAGGGGTTATACTGACTTTCTGGCAGTCACTTTTTTTATCTGAAAATTTTCAAAGTGAATTATTGACACCCCTATCTTATGCGAGTAAAATCTGTTCTTATAAAACCAATCGGAATGGTCGACTTTAAAACTTTGAAGATATACATAGGAGGATAACAGGCAAAGATCAAAGCTGATTGGGTAGATTCAAAACTAAAAAATATTACACAGGGGTGAAAGAGTTGAAAAAGAGTTTTATAAGTATAATTTCTGTCATCATGCTTTCTATGATTCTATCAGCTTGCGCTTTAAACAGTTCAAGTGAAAAAGAATCAAATGCACCGAAAGGTAAAACGGAAAGTGTAAATGTTACAAGTGCTCAAATTCAAAAATATGAAGCAACAGACTTGTCGGCACTACCAGAAAAAACAAAAGCAAGAAAGGATACGTTTATTGCGGGCATTTCAGAACCAGGTGGAGTATTTCTACCGTATTTCTATGAAAATGGCTGGGATGGAAACGCAACGAGTCCGATTTTTGCATCGTTAGTAAACCTAGATAAAGACGGGAAACCGGTGGGGATTCTAGCGGAAAAATGGGATGTATCGGATGATCAACTTACTTATACATTCCACTTAAGAAATGGTTTGAAATTTAGTGATGGTTCTCCTTTGACTGCTGATGATGTCGCATTTACTTTAACGCTTTTACATGATCCAGCATACGCAGGCTACCAAGATATTTCCCTTGCTGCTATTAAAGGAGGAAAAGAATATAAAGAAGGCAAAGCGCAATCCATTGAAGGTATTAAAGTAATCGATAAAGTGACAATTCAAATTACGACAGAAAAAGTTAATGCTAAATCACTAATTCTATTAGGTGACCAAGTATTATCTAAGGCTTATTATGGAAAAGGCTATCAATTTGGTAAACTGGATTATTTAAAAGACCTATATGCAAAACCACTTGGAACAGGTCCTTATAAATTTGAAAAATATGTGCCAGGCCAAGAAATTCGTTATGTTGCGAATGAAAATTACTACTCAGGTAAACCAAAAACGAAAAATTTAATTTATAAAGTAATTGATACATCCACCTCTCTACAGTTATTTGAAACAGGCGAGCTTGATTATGCTGGCTTCTCTGCAGATGACGATACGGTGGAACAATTGAAAAGTTTAGGTTTTGCAGACATCCAAGTAGGACCTGTAAATAATTATGGGTATATTTATGTAAATAATGCTCGTCCACAGTTTAAAGATAAAGAGGTAAGGCAAGCACTTATTTACGGCTTAGATCGTCAAAAAATAGTCGATGTGAAATTTAAAGGCTACGGACAGGTTGCGACCATTCCAGTTTCGCCAGTTTCATGGGCATTTAATGATGAGGGAATTAATAAATATGAATTTAATGCCGAAGAGGCTAAGAAATTGTTGGATCAAGCAGGCTGGAAAGTTGGGAAAGATGGAATTCGTGAGAAAGATGGCAAAAAATTCACTATTAGCTATTTAACAAGAGCTGCTGATGATCCAATTATCCCGATTGCAAAAGAAAACTATGCAGACATCGGAATTAAATTCGAACCTGAAATTATGGACTTTAATGCATTAGTTGCAAAATTAAATGAAAAGGATTATGACTTTGCAGCCGTTTCAACATCTCAAATTCTTGACCCAAGTGATCCTATTGAAGAGTTTGCGACGGATAATCCAAATAATATTTCAGGTTATTCCAACCCTAAAGTAGATGAGTTAATTGCAAAAGGACTAAATACATTAGACATTGAAAAACGTAAAGAAATTTATCACCAGCTTTATAAAGAAATGAGCATTGACCCTCCATTCATTCTTGTTAACTATAGCCAAAGTGCAAAAGGAATCAGTGGACAAATTAGAGGATTACAACCTGATAACTTTACTGGCATTGGAGCTAGTTTGCCGAACATTTCAATTAAGAAGTAATCAATAAAGTGCCAAGCAAGAGCTTGGCACTTTATTCAATGGAGGAGAGCGGATGAAACAGTATATTTTACAAAGATTTTTGCAAATGATTGTTATTATATTTGGAACATCATTTATCATTTTCTTCTTGTTTGCCATGCTTCCAGGTGATTACATTGATTCAAACATCAATTTATCTCCGCAAAGGGCTCAAGAATTAAAAGCCCTTTATGGATTAGATCAACCTGTGTTACAACGCTACTTTACATGGCTAGGCAATGCTCTACAAGGAGATTTCGGATACTCGTTAAAGCATCAGGAAAATGTAATCTCCCTGCTTAATAAATATATATGGAATTCTTTTATAGTCGCCTTACTCTCATTATTCCTAACTTGGTCAATCGCTTTATTGACAGGTGTATTATCAGCTATTAAACAGTATTCTTGGTTTGATGGATTGGTTACTTTATTTGTTTTTACGGCTATGTCATTTCCATCGTTTTTTATTAGTTTACTATTTATTAAATGGTTCGGTGTTGATCTACAAATTCTACCGATTGGTGGGATGATTGATACAGGAAGTCAAAGTACGGGTTATGCGTATATTTTGGAAGTAGGAAAACATATGATTCTGCCTGTTATTGTTTTAACTCTCTTAAGCATTGGGTCATTAACACGATATTTTCGCACTGGAATGCTTGAGGTGATTCGGCAAGATTATATTCGAACCGCACGTGCCAAAGGTTTAAAGGAACGAGTGGTCATTTTTAAACATGCGTTAAAGAATGCGATTCTACCAACCATTACTCTTCTTGCTTTTGAATTGCCTGGTCTTTTTTCAGGTGCTATTATTATCGAACAAATTTTTAATTGGCCTGGTGTAGGAAGAATTCAGATGGAATCTGTTAGTTTCCGAGATTATCCAGTATTAATGGCATTTACTTTGTTTCTTTCTTGCTTAACGATTATCGGAAACTTTTTAGCAGATATCACCTATGCAGCGGTTGATCCAAGGATCAGATTGAAATAAAGGAGGGAAGCAGATTGGAAATAATCAAACCCACAGTACCTAATCAGAAAATGAATACTATTATAAAATCTCCTTCGATGTGGAAGCAGACCTATCGCCGTTTAAAAAAGAACAAATTGGCAATGGTTAGCTTGTTCTTTTTGATTTTTATGTTTTTATTAAGTTTTATTGGTCCTTATTTTTCACCCTATATTCTCGACCGTACTGATGTATCAATAATGAATCAGCCACCGAGTTCGGATCATTGGCTTGGAACGGATAATTATGGGCGAGATGTACTGACTAGGCTAATGATGGCAGGGCAAATTTCGTTAACAATTGGTCTTGTATCTATGGTTTTATCGATCCTGATTGGCTCTCTATTAGGAGCTATTTCTGGGTTCTATCGTGGCATTATCGATATGGTCATAATGCGCCTGGCTGATATTCTTATGTCAATACCTGGGCTGCCACTACTCCTTATTATGGGGGCCATTTTATCGGAGTGGAAAGTCCCTGCTGAATACCGTCTTTATATCATTATGATAATGCTTAGTTTTGTTGGTTGGCCAGGACTTGCGAGACTTGTCCGCGGACAAATCCTATCCTTGAAAGAACAACCTTTTATGCAGGCAACTGAGGTACTTGGTTTAAGTGATCGACGTAAAATCTTACATCATCTCATTCCGAACACGGTGCCACTTTTGCTAGTGGTTGCGACATTAAATGTGGCTGGTGCTATTTTGAGTGAGTCAGCTTTGAGTTTTCTTGGGCTTGGTGTTGTACCACCAACACCATCATGGGGGAATATGATGGATGCAGCAAATAGCTTTATGGATTTCAGAAAACGACCATGGCTTTGGATTCCTCCTGGAACAGCGATTTTTCTAACGGTAGTATCGATTAATTTACTCGGAGACGGATTGAGAGATGCTCTTGATCCGAAAATGAGAAGGTAGGGATGACGACATGAGTGACGTGATATTAGAAGTAAATCATTTACAAACGAACTTTTACACGGAAAGTGGCGTCGTAAAAGCAGTTAATGACGTAAGTTTTACTATACGTGAAGGGGAAACCGTTTGTATCGTTGGAGAGTCAGGCTGTGGTAAAAGTATTACAGCTTTATCGGTTATGCAGCTCATTCCGGAGAATGGTAAGGTTGAAGGTGGAGAGGTAAACTTTGCCGGAAGAAATCTCTTGAAGCTAAATAAAAAAGATATGCGACGACTGCGGGGGAATGAAATTGGCATGATTTTTCAAGAGCCAATGACTTCGTTAAATCCTGTTTTTACCATTGGGGAACAAATGATTGAGCCGCTTCAGGAGCATTTATTGTTAAGCAAAAAAGATGCTTATAAAAAATCAATGGAACTTATCACCATGTTGGGAATTCCAAATGCTGAAAAGATTATCAACATGTATCCACATGAATTAAGCGGAGGCATGCTACAGCGGATAATGATTGCCATTGCCATAAGCTGTAACCCTAAGATTATCATTGCTGATGAGCCGACGACTGCTTTGGATGTGACCATTCAAGCTCAAATCTTAGATCTTTTACGTGATATTAAAAAGGAAATAAATACATCGATACTGATGATTACCCACGACCTTGGCGTTGTAGCGGAAATGGCCGATTATGTCGTGGTCATGTATGCAGGTAAAGTGGTGGAAGAGGGAACAGTTCTTGAGATTTTTTCCAATCCGAAGCATCCTTACACGAAAGGATTGTTAAAAGCAAAGCCTGTGATTGGAGAACGAAAGGATCGTCTCTATACCATAGCAGGACAAGTCCCGAATCTGGTCAATCTTAAAGAGGGGTGTTATTTTGCTGACCGATGCGAATATGCAACTGATATTTGTCGTACAAAGCAACCGGTATTTACCAAATCATCTAATAGTCATAAGGTAGCATGCTGGTTATATGAAGAAGGTGAAAACGAATGAGTGAAGTATTATTAGAGGTTAACAATCTGAAAAAATATTATTCTTCCTCAAAGGGAATGTTTAAGAAAGTTGGAGATTCAGTTAAAGCGGTTGACGGTGTGAGCTTTAAGATTGAAAAAGGGGAAATTTTTGGACTCGTTGGTGAATCCGGAAGTGGTAAATCCACGATTGGAAAGACTATTTTACGCCTGAATGATAAAACAGAAGGTGAAGTAAAGTTTAAGGGGAAAGATGTTTTTTCTTTGACAAAAAAAGAGCTACGGAACCTTCGCGTCCAAACACAGCTTGTTTTTCAGGACCCATTTAGTTCGTTAAACCCACGTATCCGAGTGGGAGAAGCGATTGGTGAAGCTATGATCGAACACGGACTCGTTTCCAAAACCGAAGCCCGTCAGAAGGTGTTAGAAGTGATGGAAAAGTGTGGATTATCTCCTTATCATATTGACCGATATCCACATGAATTTTCCGGGGGGCAGCGTCAGCGAATCGTGATAGCCCGTGCAATGGCTTTGAATCCAGAATTTATCGTGATGGATGAACCTGTTGCATCGCTAGACGTATCTATTCAAGCTCAAATTATTAACCTTTTTAGTGACCTGCAGCGAGAGAGTGGGTTATCTTATCTCTTTATTTCACATGATTTAAGCGTTGTTGAGCACTTATGCACGAAAATTGCCATTATGTATTTAGGCAATATCGTAGAATTAGCTTCAAAGGAAGAGCTATTCACTAATCCGTTGCATCCTTATACGAAAGCACTTTTATCTGCCGTACCAATTCCAGATCCAACAGCAAAACGTGAACGAATCATCTTAAAAGGTGATATCCCAAGTCCGGTAAACCCACCTTCGGGCTGTAAATTCCGTACAAGATGTCCGATGGCTACAGAACTTTGTGCCCAAAAAGCACCTGAGTATCGCGATGTTGGCAACGATCATTTTGTTGCTTGCCATCTAGTGTGATTAGTCGAAAAGGTTTAAATTCGATGCCTTGAATGACTTAGGGACAAATCAGGACGGAAAAACTGGTCGTTTCTCCGTCCTGATTTCATTTTAGAGACTTAGTGGACAGCCCCTTTTATTATAAGATCTTAAAATGTGTGGTATTTTCATAGGGACTATCAGGTTGAAAGCCAATGCTCTCGTAAAACCTACTAGCATTCTCTGTATCTGTGTGCAAAACCATAACTTTGAAATGATGGGAGGAGTATATTGTTAGATATTGAACAAGTTCCTTACCTATACCTAATCGACGAGCTGATGAAAGAATATAAAACCTTCTTAAGCGACAAACTTCTTCACTTTCAAAGTTTACTCCACCTATACCTATGATTCTTCCATCGGAATCAAAAACACCGCAGAGAATTTCTCCTTTTTGACTGAAACAATTCCTTCCTTCTTTGTAATCATTCAATAATCGGTCTAAAAATCGAAAGCCTTGCTCCTTACTCTCGGATAATAATTCTCCCAAGTCCACATTTGACAGGTTATCAATCTTTTTGATAATCCATTTTTTCGAAGAATTTTTTATACTTGAAGCCAAATCCCAACACCTCTTTCAGCTTTAATGTCTTTATAAAAAAAAAAGCCACTTAAAATGGCTTAAATTCTAATACTTACTTTGTAAGCTATGCTTCGCTGCATTGACCCCTGCAAGTCGTCCAGTAACTAATGCTGAAGTAATATTGTATCCACCAGTATAGCCATGAATGTCTAATACTTCTCCGCAGAAAAATAGGCCATCCATGATTTTTGAACTCATTTCCTTTGGATGAATTTCTTTTACCGAAACCCCTCCACCAGTTACAAATGCTTTTTCAATTGGTTGTGACCCGCTTACCGTAAAAGTGAATTCCTTGCAAAGAGATACAAAGTTTCTTAGTTTTTCATTAGAAATGGATGCCCCTTGCTCGCTTCCATCAAGGCCTGCTTTTTCCATCAAGAACTGGAGATATCTCTCGGGTACTAACCCTTTAAGGCTGTTTTTGATAGCGCGTTTTGGTTCTTCTTTTACCGTTTTAATGATGTGTTGGAACAGCTCCTCATTTTTCTGATCAGGAATCGCATCTAGCTTCATCGTCACTTCTTGAAGTTTCCATTTTTTCATCGCTTGGACAACAAAGCCACTGCAACGTAATACAGCCGGTCCACTAATGCCGAAGTGGGTGAATATCATGTCCATTCGATGGGTTACCAACGGTTTTCCCTTAGGGTTCAGTACAGAAAGTGAAATATCACGTAAACTTAGACCTTGAAGGGTTTTCGATTGAATAAAACGTTCATTTGATAGAAGAGGTACTTCCGTTGGGAACAAATCTGTTATTGTATGACCCGCTTTTTTTGCCCATGCATATCCATCTCCAGTAGATCCAGTATGTGGTACTGATTTTCCACCGACCGCTATAATGACACTTTTTGCAGTGAAAACTTGTCCATCTTTTAAGTGAACAGTGTGAATGCCTTCAGGTTCAAAATCGATTGTTTGTACAGGAGAATTCGTAAACGTTTTAACATTCAATTCTTTTAGACGAGTTAGCAAAGCCTGGACTACGCTGCCGGCATCGTCACTGATAGGAAACATCCTACCATGATCCTCTTCCTTTAATCCCACTCCTAGTTTTTCAAAGAATGCGATAATATCTTCATTACTAAACTCAGAGAAAGCACTGAAAAGAAAGCGGCCGTTTCCAGGGATGTGCTTGATGATTTCATCTATCGGCAGACGATTAGTAACATTACAGCGCCCACCACCAGAAATAGCAAGCTTCCTTCCCAATTTTTCTCCCTTATCGATCAGAAGTACTTTCGCACCTTGCTCACCAGCGCCGATAGAGGCCATCAATCCAGAAGGGCCTCCTCCAATAACGATTACATCAAATTGCATGTTTAATCCTCGCTTCGTTCAATATAGTTTCTTTATTATAAAGGAAGGGAGCGTGAATTTGAAGTTTGCTCCAATGTTTGTTTATTAACGATGGAGGCATTATTGTTAGAAAAATACTTTTTGAAAATTATGGGTGGACCGTAATGATGCCCATTTAGTGCTCAAACAACAGCAAAAGGGAATCATACATGTGAAATGATGCTATTTGAGTTTAGGACCATAACAAAATACATACATTGTTGTTTTTATTAATTAATTTTATTTCTTCCAACGAGCTTGTCTGACATCAATTGTGGTAATATTATAAAGGCTTTTATAAGTATGGTTTATTGTGAACACTTATTTTACGGACGAAGCACATGTGCTACGTATTTTTATAAGTAGGAAGGGATATGAATGTCATCTAAGCTATTGCGAGGTACCTTCATATTGACGGCCGGCATGATGCTGTCAAAGGTACTTGGTTTGTTATATGTAATTCCTTTCGATGCGTTGGTCGGGGAAAAAGGTTTTGGTTTGTATTCTTATGGATATTTGCCCTATACATTATTTATTAGTATTGCAACAGGCGGGTTGCCGTTAGCTGTGTCGAAGTTCGTCTCTAAATATAATGCACTTGGGGAGTATGCAGTAGGGCAAAAGCTGTTTAAGACGAGTATGAAGATAATGCTTTTGACGGGGTTGTTGTCATTTTTACTTTTATTTGTGCTTGCACAACCTTTAGGGGAATATTATGCGGCAAATGACCATGATTATACAGCTAATGAAATAGCCCAAGTCATAAGGGCGGTTAGCTTCGCATTAATTCTCGTACCGATCATGAGTATCATCAGGGGATTCTTCCAAGGGAATCAATCCATGGCACCAACTGCAATTTCACAGGTAGTTGAGCAACTTGTCAGGATTGTGTTTTTGTTGGCAGGTGCATTTATTGTCATAAAGGTCATGGATGGCGGTATAGTCAATGCTATCAGTGTCGCTACATTTGCAGCTTTTATTGGAGCTATAGGTGGTTTGGCAGTACTGCTAGTTTATTGGAAACAAAGAAAACCTTATCTCGATGATTTACTGCTACAAGATCGTGGTGAAGTAGATATTTCCATTGGTGCGATGTACAAAGAAATTCTTCAATCTTCCATTCCGTTTGTATTCGTGGGGATTGCTATGACATTGTTTCAACTAATAGATTCCTTTACGCTAGGAAAAGCTATGGCTTCGATTGGTAAAGGGAAAGAGACAGTAGAAGCGTTAGGTATTCTTAATATTTCAGCTAATAAATTAGTTGTGATTCCTATGACATTCGCTTCGGCTTTTGCTATGAGTATATTACCAACAGTCACAAAGGCTTTTGTCGAGGAGAAAATGACAACCTTTAGCAGTCAATTGAATCAAGCTTTGCAAGTATTGTTGTTTTTAACCTTGCCGGCCGTTGTTGGGATGTCCATTTTAGCTGAACCAGTGTATTCGGCCTTCTATGGTTATAATGAACTGGGTGTTGAAGTGTTGAAGGTGTATGCACCTGCAGCCATATTATTTTCTCTGTTTTCTGTGTCGGCGGCAGTACTCCAAGGGATCAATCAGCAGAAATTCAGTGTATTGAGCCTTCTTGTAGGGATCTTGATTAAATTAAGTTTGAATATCCCTTTAATCAAGCTTTTCCAAGTAGAAGGTTCTGTCTATGCTACAACTCTTGGATATTTAGCTGCAACAATAATTAACCTATATATGATTCGATACTTTACTGGCTTCAAATATCAATTAGTCGTTAGAAGGACTTTACTAATGGCCATCTTTACAATCGCGATGACAATTAGTGTGAAAATCGTATTTAGTCTTGTTTCTCTAGGGCTTGATCCAACACAAAGGCTTCAGGCTATAATTGTGATTCTTCTCTGTGCATTGGCAGGAGCGGCTGTGTATTTCTTTTTGGCTCTTAAGTCAAAACTTGCAAATAGACTATTTGGAGATCGAATTGATAAATTGCAAAAAAAGTTAAAATTAAGAGGCTGACCAAAAGGCCAGCTTCTTAATTCAATAGGACTAATCTATTTCAAATGGTCCAAAGCCAAGTTGTCTTTCAACACGTTGGAGTCTATTATTTAATCGTTCTTGGCGTCTATTTATTCTTTCGTATTGGCGCTCTAAACGTTCGACTCTTCTCTCTAGCTCAGAATAGTTATACCCAGGCCCTTGTGGAAATCCCGGTATAGGGATAATTACACCTGGTAGTTGTTGTCGGTGATACATTGGAAGACCCCCCATAGGTAAATGACTATATAGCATTGTATGCTTTGGGGCTATGAATGTTTGGGCATCTACCCATAAGGACGAGAAAAGAAAGGAGGAATACATAATGAGAATTGATAAATTGTTGGCCAATATTGGCTATGGAAGTCGAAAAGAAGTAAAACAACTGCTAAAGTCTGGTGCTGTCATCGTGAATGGTACTCCCCTTAAAGATGCAAAAGAGCATGTGGATCCAGATCATGATCAAATCTCAGTAAATGGTGAGCTCGTAGAGTATAAAGAGTTCGTCTATTTAATGATGAACAAGCCACCAGGTGTCTTATCTGCTACTGAAGATGCAAGGCAGGAAACGGTTCTGGATATCCTTGAGCCTGAAGATGCAGTATTCAATCCATTTCCTGTAGGTAGGTTGGATAAAGATACAGAAGGACTACTCCTTTTAACGAATGACGGGCAACTAGCGCATCGGCTGTTATCACCCAAAAAACATGTGCGCAAAACGTATTTCGCAGTCATCGACGGGGAAGTGACAGAAGAAGATGTGAAGGCATTTGCCCAAGGGGTTACATTAGATGATGGTTACCATACAAAACCTGGTGACCTTAATATTCTAAAATCAGGCATTCGATCAGACATTGAATTAACCATCACCGAAGGTAAATTTCATCAGGTTAAACGGATGTTTGAAAGTGTAGGCAAAAGGGTCGTGTATCTTAAGAGAATCTCAATGGGGAACTTGAAATTAGACGAAGAACTAGAGCTTGGGGAATATCGAGAGTTAACAGATGAGGAATTACAGAGTTTACAAGAGCATAAATAATGGACGAAACCCAATCTAGTACCACTGATTGGGTTTCGTTTTTTACAAAACAAAAACCCCTAAGCAGTGTGCTTAAGGGGTTACAACAATCAACTTATGATGACATTTTCACTTTTTTCTGTGTAGCCGTCCAAATACCACGGCTTGGGCTTTTAACGAGATTATTGTATGCTAGTACATTTAAGTCGCGTTGAATGGTGCGTGGAGTGATGCCAAATTCTTCGACAAGCTCTTGTGTCGTAACCGTACCGTTTCTCCTGATAAACATGTAAACGGATTTAATACGGGTTAGCATACGATTTGTTGAAGGTTTCAAAAAACCACTCCCTAACTTTTAGTAGCACCAGGAAGTATGTAATGTATTCATGCAGTGGAACTTTTACTCCTGATGTGAACCGAAGTAATACGAGCTCGATGGCAAATGATACAAGACGACAATGTAGAAGGTTAACCTTCCTACTTTGTAGTTACTTTACACTCAACAACTCCTTTATAAACTTGGTGAAATTTACTAGCTGTACCTCACATTAATATTGTACCCCTTTAATTAATTAAATTCTACTTTTTTGCAGCAATTTACAAAAAATTAAGAAATTCCTTTAATAACAGTATATGTAAGTTGTGGTTGTTTTTATGTACATGTACATAATTTGGAAAATATTAAGTGTTTGTTACAGTGTATTACTTATTTATAATAAAGAAGGTTTTATAAATCAATAAAAGGTGGAATCACATGCGGAACGATCGTCTTAAAAATACATTAGTGCATGAGAAGGAAAATATCTATTTTGCTTTAGCCGCATTATTTAGTATTGTCACTTATATATTCTTGGCTGTATCGATTATTGGAATTGTTATCATTGCTGTCTTATTCCTATTTAGTTATTTTGTACATGCCTTAAACTTAGCCTATATTCGCAGAAACGGGGTTAGGGTTTCTGAAAATCAATTCAGTCATATTTACGAGAGGGCAAATGTCCTGTCACAAGAGATGGGACTTGATAAAACTCCATTCATTTATGTAATGGAATCTTCCGGAATTTTAAATGCATTTGCAACCCGTTTCTTTGGTAAAAACATGGTTGTATTGTACTCTGATCTTTTTGATTTGATTGAAGATGAAGGTGAGGAAGAAGTACTTTTTGTCCTTGCCCATGAATTAGCTCATTTAAAGCGTAAACACGTACTGACACATATGCTTCTACTGCCAGCCATGTGGGTGCCATTCTTAAGTGAGGCTTATTTGAGGGCGTGTGAGTATACATGTGATCGCTATGCTGCTTTTTACACTAACAATCTTGAATCCTCTCTAAATGCTCTTGCTATTTTTGCTATAGGCGAGCGTTTATTTAAAAAAGTAGATAAAGAAGCATATATCAGGCAACTTCAGGAAGAGAGAGGCTTCTTTGCATGGCTTAGCGAAAAGCTTTCCACCCACCCACATCTACCAAAACGGATGAATGCATTAAATGTATGGGCAGGAGTAGGAGAACAGCCTTTATTTAAAGAAAAGAAATCTCATATGTTTATGGCCTTTGTTGTCTATGTGTCCTTTACACTAGGATTATCGGGTATAATCTACTTTGGAATCGATAAGATTGAAGGGGTTCTAGATGGATACTTTGGTGGCGAATATGAAGTGGAAGGAACCACACCACTGATGGAAGCTGCAGGCGAGAACGATGTTGATCTTGTAGCAAAGCTACTAAAAGAAGATGCTAGTCAAATTGATGCTACTGACAGTGATGGATCTACAGCGTTGCATTGGGCAGTTTATTCAGAAAGCTATGAAGCTACTAAATTATTATTAGAGAGTGGTGCAGATCCAAACATAGCAGATATTTGGGAAACGACTCCGCTAATTTCCGCCACCTACAATGAAAACGTCGAGATGGTGAAACTCTTACTGAATCATGGTGCCGATAAAACAATGAAAGATGAAGGCGACATGACAGCATACGATGTAGCAGAAGATGTAATGAATAAAGAATTAATGAAATTACTTAAATAAATGATTGGATCCAAGGTCTTGAATTGACCTTGGATTTTTTATTTTTTTCACACATACCAACAAATGCAGTTTTGGTCAGAATAATGTATGATGGAAAAATAATAGCCTTTTAAGGAGATGCAAAAGAGTGGATCATACATATTGGAAAAAACTCGTCGAAGAAAACAAGGATGAATTAATAGGAAAAACCCAAGAGCTTTTACGAATTAAAAGTGTACTTGATGAAGAAAATGCAACCGAAACAGCGCCACTAGGTGAAGGAATCAAGGAAGCCTTGGATTATATGCTTAACTTAGGTGAGAGCGACGGCTTTTCTGTTAAAAACGTTGACTCTTTGGCCGGTCATATTGAAATGGGTGAAGGCGAAGAAATCGTAGGCATCCTTTGCCATTTGGATGTGGTTCCTGAGGGTGATGGCTGGTCGTCTGATCCATTTGGAGCTGATATCCGTGAAGGTAAAATTTTTGCCAGAGGGGCCATTGATGATAAAGGACCAACTATGGCAGCGTACTATGCGATGAAGCTAGTAAATGCATCTGGCATTCCTCTGTCTAAACGAGTCCGGATGATTTTAGGGACGGATGAGGAATCTAATTGGCGTTGTGTAGAACGTTACTTTGAAGTAGAAGAAATGCCTGCCTTAGGGTTTGCTCCCGATGCTGATTTTCCCATTATTTATGCAGAAAAAGGAATCTGGGATTTCTATGTTCAACAGAAAGTAACCGAAACAATGGAAGATGGAGAGGTAAACGTTGTTCATTTTGAATCTGGTCGACGATTTAACATGGTCCCAGATTTCGCTAAGACGATTGTCTCAGGCGATTTAAATACGATAGAAACCAAATTCCAGGAATATATTAAAGAACATGGTGTTGAAGGCAAGGTTTATCAAGAAGATAATCAAGTCGTAATCGAAGTTAAAGGGATTTCAGCACATGGTATGGAGCCGAAAAAAGGAAAGAATGCGGGGATATACCTTGGATCGTTTTTATCCAAGCTTTCCTTAGATCAACAAGCCATGAAATTTTTTACTTTCATTCATGAATACTTGCTTGAAGAATCTCGTGGTAAAAAACTGGGGATTACATTCACAGATGACATTACTGGAGACTTGACTGTAAATGCAGGCACATTTCAATATTCAAGAGAACATGGCGGGAAGATTGGGCTGAATGTTCGTTATCCAGTAACATACCAATGGAACGAAAACGAAATGAACTTAAAGAATAAGCTACAAGATTTAGAGATGGAAATGGCCACTGTTTCTCATTCTAAGCCTCATCATGTAGAAAAAGATAGTTTCTTAATTAAGACATTATCAAAAGTTTACGAAGAACAAACAGGGGATAAAACAGAGCTTCTTTCCATTGGGGGTGGCACATATGCTAGATCCCTACAAGCAGGGGTTGCTTTTGGTCCACTGTTCCCTGGAAGAGAGGACATTGCACACCAAAAGGATGAATATATCTATATTGATGACTTATTGAAGGCTACAGCAATATATGCACAAGCGATTTTTGAATTAGCGAAGTAACTTTTAAGGGGGAGTAGGATATGGTGAAGGTTTTATTCCAGGATCAATTGATTGAAAGAGAGCATGCAAAAGTAGACATAGAAGATCGGGGATATCAATTCGGAGATGGAGTGTACGAAGTCATCCGAATATACAATGGTAAGATGTTTACTTCAGATGGTCATTTAGACAGATTGTATGAAAGTGCAAAAAAAATCAGCATTACTATTCCTTATCAGAAAGAGAAAATAAAGGATCTCTTACATCAATTAATCGCTGAAAATGAATTGAAGCATGGAATTGTTTATATGCAAATAACAAGAGGAACTTCACCAAGGAACCATGTATTCCCTGATGCTTCTATTGAGCCAGTTTTGACTGCATCCACTAAGGAATACCCTCGACCTACTGAGTTGATGGAACAAGGAATTAAGGTCATTACTTTAGAAGATATTCGTTGGTTACGATGTGACATTAAGAGCTTAAATCTGTTAGGTAATGTTTTGGCCAAACAAAAAGCTGTCGATGTAGGATGTTTCGAAGCGATCCAGCATCGAAATGGAACGGTGACGGAGGGTAGTTCATCCAATGTGAGTATCGTTAAAGATGGTTTGGTGTTCACACATCCAGCAAATCATTTAATTTTAAATGGTATATCAAGGCAAGTTATGCTTACTACATGTGAGAAATCTAGTATTCCACTTAAAGAGGAGTCATTTTCCTTAGAACAGTTGATGAATGCAGATGAAGTATTCATTAGCGGAACAACAGTAGAAATCACTCCCGTAGTAGAAATTGACGGAATCCGTATTGGCGAAGGCAAAATGGGTCCTATTACATCCCGTTTACAAACTCTTTTCCGTGCAGAGATTGAATCTGAGTGTGGAAATCTTTAATCTTTTCAGGAATACAATTTTCTATGAAAGCTCATTTTAGCTAAATTGTTCACATTCCTATTTATTTTAATGAAGTGTACTTCCTTAGAGGATGGTCTGACAACATTGGTTAGACCATTCTCTTTTTTACATTCCGTGGAACCTTCTGTTCTCTACATTTGAAGTGGTCTAATTAATTTATAAGTAAGCTTTTTCCGGCAATTTGGTTTTTGGTACAATATAGATATAATTCCAGTCATTGTTTCAAATAATAATAACATTCTTAACTAAAGGCTGTTTTTGAAAACTTTGTTACTTTTAAGTGTAAATAACCTTTACCAATCAGAGTTGATTGTAGCGGAGGGCACTTTCCTCCTCGAAAATGCATACGCATTTCCTTCGTGCGGTGTTAATTCGAGGAAGCTTATTCAATGTCCTGCGGGAAATAGAGGGAAGTGGGAGACCCCACAGGCGGTTACGCCGAGGAGGCTCCCACCCTCCCCGCGGAAAGCAAGTGCCCGTAGCGGAAATCAACGGACAAATAGTATAAATGCAACAATCTATGAGAAATGAGCCTAGCTAAACAACCGGGAAGGAATGGGATCATGAAACAGCCGCATTTTTTTATAGCGCTATCGTTGCCTGAATCTATGAAAGAGCTTTTATTTGCTCAATGTGAAAAAGTTAAGGATACAATTCCATTTCAAAGATGGGTTCATAAAGAGGATTATCATATTACAATGGCTTTCCTTGGTTCAGTACCCGAAGGTAAGGCAAAAGAGTGTATGAAAATATTAGAAGATCGGGTAGCACAATGTTCCAGCTTTTCATTGGTTTTGTCAGGTCTTGGGATGTTTGGCGATAAATCCTCTCCCCGCATATTATGGTATAAGACAGACTACGAAGAAAAACTAATGAAGCTTCAGAGTATTGTAAAACAGGTATGTCTCGATACAGGTTTCATTTTAGATGAAAAACCATTTAAACCGCATATTACCTTGGCTCGTAAATTTTCAGGGGTGACTCCCTTATCTGAAGATTTATGGAGAGAGGCTGATCATTTAGTGAACAAAACATCTTATTTTACAACTAACCAAATTACACTTTTTCGCACTCACTTGGATCGGACACCCAAATATGAATCGGTTTATACAATAAAGCTACAACACTAGAGAATGGTCGTGGTTACATGGGTCAGTTGATTAAGATGCAAGATTACATTTCGCGATATGAGCAAAATATTTTCCATTATCCGACGCAATATGTTCGTTTAAAAAAACAGCAATGGTCAAAATTACATCAAGCCTATTTGGATGGGACTATTCAAGAAACGTTTCGACTTCAAAACGAAGTGACTAAAAATGAATGGTTAATTGAGGATGAGAAGGTTGGGGTATTTGGAAAACTAAAAAAGATGTTCAGTAGAACAGAGGACGAAGAGAAAATAGAAGAGATTGATATTGAAAAAAAGGATGGGGACGAAAACGATCTTGTTGATAGTGAGTGGAATATGGTCATCCCCTCAAGTCCTAAAAACCTCGAAGAACTCAAGGTGAGCTTTTTGAACCAACTGCTTCGCTTTCAAATGAAGTGGGCGTCCTCCACCATACGTGAACGTTCCTATGTGGACGGCAGATATATTTGGGATGAAAAATTGAAATTTTTCCTTCAACGTTTTCCTGACAATTTTCTGTTACTCTATCATCCCGTTTTTTTAATTAAAAATGCACCAGTAGAAGCTGAAGTCATTTTAATGAGCCCAACAGATGCATGGTGTATCAGTTTTTTAGAAGAAGAGGACGATGCAGTGTTCCATGGACTATCCAACGATAAATTTTGGACTAAAAAACATCACTTATATCAAGATAAGAAGTTGTTAAGTCCGCTTCTCTCATTAAATAGAATGGAGAAAATCGTTTCTAAAATCTTCTCATTATATGACGTTAGCTTTCCAGTAAAAAAAGTCGTACTCAGTAGAAATGGTTATATTGACTTTCCAGATGCACCATATGATCTTCAGATACTAGATAAAAGAGGGTTCCCAGAATGGTTTGAGAAAATGCGAAACCATAGTTCACCACTCAAACATCAGCAATTAAAAGGAGCCGAGGCGCTTTTAGAATATTGTCAGACGACTTCGGTATTACGATTAGAATGGGAAGAGGAAAGAAATGATGCTAACGGCATTGAATAAGGACCAGCTTGAGAGGCCTTTATTTTTTATCATAAATCCTTATGCGAAAAGTCAAGAAAGTATGAAAATATGGCGAAAAGTTGAGAAGGAATTAGAGGATGCAAAACGCCCATATCAAGCATATTTCACAAAATATGCAGGACATGCTGAGGAATTGACTAGACAGATATTAAAAGAGACGAATGTAGAAAGTGTGATATGTGCAGTCGGAGGAGATGGAACATTGCATGAGGTATTAAATGGTGCTATTTCCTTTCCGCAAGCCATCATAGCGAATATTCCTGCTGGTTCCGGTAATGATTATGCTAGGGGACTTCAAAAAACGAAAAATGCATCCCATGCTTTGGCAACCATATTGAAAAATGAAGATTATCGATTGATTGATTGATTATGGCATTTATCGAAAAGGAAATTCTCAACATGCATTTATCAATAGTCTTGGAATGGGTCTCGATGCAGAAATCGTCCAAGAAGTGAATGATTCAAAATGGAAGGCCCTTTTCAATTCATTAAAAATTGGCAAGTTAATTTATCTATCTACATTTATTCGAAAAATCCTTTTCTTTAAACCATTTGATATACGAATCGTTATAGATGGAAAGGAGTATGATTTTCGCCATGTATGGTTCGTGATTGTCGCAAATCAACCATACTTTGGTGGAGGAATAAAAATATCACCTTTATCAGAACCAGACGATCATTCACTTAATATACTAGTGGTGCATGATTTGTCTAGATTACAACTGTTTCTTTTATTCGGAACAGTATTATGGGGCGGACATCTAAAGTTGAACAGTGTTAAATCATTCAAGGCAAGGCACTTATATTTTCATACTGATCAAGAGGTTCATATTCAAGCTGACGGAGAGATTGTTGGAAAGCAGAACATGCAGGTGGATGTTTCTCCAAAACGTATAAAAATTGTTTCTAGGATGGAGGATTAAAATGTGATTGGCATTCGCAGAGCCTTTAACGCTTATTTGGATGAATTGGATTTTATAACCATCCTTTTACCCTATTCTCACTTTGCTGGCCATGCGGATTCCTTTTCTTTATGGATACATGGGCAGAAAATCACTGATTTGCCTATAAAAAATGTAATTCCATTAAAGGACTTTAAAAAATTCGAATGTGAACTACCCATTCATCCAGAGTTCGGCGTGTCGTATGAAGTATATGACTCAAATGGTGGAATGACAGATTTACAGATTGGAGCGGTAATCCGAACAACCAAATTTGATGAATTATTTTATTATAGTGGAGAAGACCTTGGAGTGACCTTTTCAGAAGGTAAGTCCTCTTTCAAGATATGGTCTCCAACGGCTACTAAGGTAAAATTAAAACTCATTGATCCCAATGGTTTAGAACTTCCTAATGTCGAGTGTACGAGAGGGGAAAAAGGGATATGGTCAGTTAAACAGGAAGGAAATCTAGATGGTTATTTGTACTCCTATCTTATTTGCGTCAACTTAGTATGGAAGGAAGCGGTTGATCCATATGCTGTTGCTGTCAGCACAAATGGTGAAATGGGAGTGATCGTGGATTTACAAAAGACCTATGTAGACTTTCCGGTATTGCCTCCTTTACCTTCGACATTAGACAGTATCATTTATGAAGCTCATATACGTGATGTAAGCATCCATTTGGATAGCGGGATAAATGATAAGGGGAAGTACTTAGGACTAACTGAAGTAGGGACACGCACATCTTTAGGTAATCCAACAGGACTTGATTATATACGGAACCTTGGGATTACACATTTAGAACTGTTGCCTTTCAATGATTTTGGTGGGGTGGATGAAAAGAATCCTACTACTCAATATAACTGGGGCTATAATCCAATTCACTTTAATGCCCCTGAAGGAAGTTATTCAACCAATCCTTCTAATCCGTATTCTAGAATCAGAGAATTAAAGCAAATGATTGCCGCGATACAGCATAAAGGTATTCGAGTCATCATGGATGTAGTGTACAATCATGTGTATGTACGGGAAACATCAAATTTAGAACATATCGTTCCAGGATATTATTTTAGACATGATACGCACGGTATGCCTTCCAATGGTACTGGAGTAGGGAATGATATTGCCTCAGAACGGCTGATGGTTAGAAAATTCATCACTGATTCCATTAAATTCTGGATGAAAGAATATAATGTGAACGGTTTCAGATTTGACCTTATGGGAATCCTGGATGTTGAAACGATGAATGAAGTGCGTCAACTGGTAGACACCATTGACCATGAAGCACTCATCCTTGGTGAGGGGTGGGATTTAAATACTCCAATACCATCTGAAAAAAAAGCCTCCCTTAAAAATGCCAAGATGATGCCTCGTATCGCACAATTCAATGATTGGTTTCGTGACAGTATCAAAGGTAGCACCTTTAATCTACATGATCGTGGGTTTATTCATGGCAATACTCATAAAATAGAAAGTGTGAAGAGAAGCATATTGGGAAGTGTAGATTTTAATGGAAAATCTGGTTTATTCCAATTTCCTTCACAATCCATCAATTATGTGGAATCACATGATAATCATACGCTTTGGGATCGAATTCACCTTAATAACCCTACAGAACTGGATGAAGTTAAGAGAAAACGCCATTCTTTGGCCACCTCTTTAGTTCTTCTATCTCAAGGCATCCCTTTCCTACACGCTGGCCAGGAATTCTTCCGGACAAAAAAAGGTGTGGAAAACAGCTATAAATCACCAGATACCATCAATCAATTGGATTGGTTGAGAAATGCTGATTATCAAGACCATGTTGATTATATAAAAGGTTTAATTTCTATTCGAAAAGCTCATGGAGCATTTCGATTTCCTTCAGCCCCGCTCATTCAAAAACATGTTTCAATTCAACAGGGACCAGGCACAACTATTTTATATTTATTAAATGAAGTTAAAGAATACGGACCTTGGCGAAATATTCTCGTATGTTACAATCCACAAATAGAATCAATTGAAATCCAATTACCTATCAAAGGTAAATGGAAAGTAATTTGTGAAAAAGGAAAGAGTGGAGTGAAGACCCTTTGCGAAAAGGATTCTAGTTCCACGAAAATAGACCCATTAAGTGTTTCTATTTTTGTCCAGGATTGAACTAATAAAGGACAGATGAATAGGTGAGTCATCATCTTGATTTCATTGGACTTGACGGGAAAATACTTTATACTCTAAAATTTATAAAGATGGCTATTGCATATAGACGCAATTAGCTGTCTTTTTTACACTTTAGTATAGTATAAATTGGCAGCAAGAAGTAAGTCGACGTAGTGGCCAATATTAGGAATAAAGTATAAGTGCAACTAGGCAATAGCAAGCAGCTAAGCTTGGCTCTAGCCAAGTTTTCAATAATGGTTAAAAAAGGATAAAATGATTTTAATAGATTCCTATTAACATAAATTTTAAATCAGCTATAGAAGGGTTAGCGAAGAAATTGAAGGTGACCAATTTGGAGCATTTATTAGGTCAAGAATGGGAGATTGTTCCTGCAGGAGGAGCAACAGGTGAAGCGTTCATTGCTAGCCATGCGGAACAAAAGCTTTTCTTAAAGCGTAACTCTTCTCCTTTTCTTGCTGTTCTATCAGCAGAAGGTATTGTCCCAAAGTTGGTTTGGACAAAAAGATTGGAAAATGGTGATGTGATTTCCGCCCAGCAATGGTTAGAGGGTAGGGAGCTGGCACAACGAGAAATGAATGACCAAGGAGTGGCACAGCTGCTTCGAAAAATTCATTGTTCAAAACCATTGCTGTCAATGTTAGAAAGGCTTGGAATGAGCCCGCTTAAACCTTTTGATATCATTCTACAAATCGATAATCAAATGGATCAGGAATTAGAAAACCAAGAAATAATGGGTGTAGCACGCGTTTTTTTAGATGAAAATATTGATTTAATATTTTGTCATGAAAATGTGGTGTGCCATTCTGATGTCAATCACAATAATTGGCTTCTTTCTGATGAGGATGAACTGTACCTAATTGATTGGGATGGCGCCATGATCGCCGACCCTGCCATTGACTTAGGCATGTTGCTTTATTCTTACGTTCCTAAAGAAGAGTGGGCATCATGGCTAGCCATTTATGGTGAACAATTGAACGAAGGTTTATTGCTAAGAATGAAGTGGTATGTGATTGCACAGACAATCCTCTCGATCCAGTGGTATCATTCAAAACAGCGACAAGTTGAAAGAAATAGCGGGATTGAATATTTACAAACTGTTTTAGATTTATGAAAAGCTACCCATATTCTCAACCCATTGAAGTAATTGCTGGTTGTGGGATGAGATATGGCCATCTAGATTTTCTGTCGTTGATCCAGCTTGACTATATTTAGATATTTCCTGAAGAATATTCTTTGCTTCTTCGTTATAATGTTCATTTGTCAGTAGGGATTGGACAAGTCGTTCCATCTGCTCACACTCTGATGTGGATCCACAATTATCGGCCTGGTGGTTCGTAAGTATATCCTTCAGTAAGGATAGTTGATGCTCATGTGAAATGGGCATGAATGCACAACCTTTCAAACAAGATAAAAGTATGGGAGTTTAGCCTAAAGATGAACCTTCCTTTAGGCTTTTTCTTTTTTAGCTCTGTTAAAGCTTATTGTTGATTTTTCCACAAAGTTGATTGGAGTGGAAGGCAATCGACTCCTGCGGGAGCACCGGCCGCCCCGCGGAAAGCGAGTGCCTGGAACGGAAATCAACAACACTGTTTAACAGAGCATCTTTTTTAAATAGCTATGTTAAGGTTCATTGATGAAACTTTGTTGATTGGAACTGAAGGTGAACGCCTCTCGCTACAATCAACAGGTTAGTTTAACAAAGCCTAATAATCAATAAAAATGCAGAGAGTTAAAGACAAGCTACAACGTACAGGTCGTACGCTACTGCTTTCCTTATAGGTTGCGGCCAAGGGATGAAATTATTCATGTTAGAATATTAAGCATTATCGAACAAGAATTGGACCTTATTTCTTGTTGCGCAACATTTGGGTTCATGTTAGGATTTGAACGATACATTTACAATAGGGGTGTCATCATGAGATTAAAATATAAGCCTTGGGCTAAAGATAAATTAAGCGAATTTCCACAGTATGTCATTGCGAATCCGGAAGAACAAAAAGGTAAATGGAAAGAAGTATTCGGTAACGAAAATCCTTTATATATTGAAGTAGGAACGGGAAAAGGCCGATTCATTACTGAAATGGCTAAGGCACATCCAAATATCAATTTCATGGGGATAGAAGTGTATGAAAGTGTTATTGTACATGCTCTAGATAAATTAATTGAAACTGAGCTTCCAAATTGTAAGCTTTTAAGTGTAAATGCAAATGATTTACGCAATTTTTTCAATAAAGGAGAAGTATCCAGGGTATACTTGAATTTCTCAGATCCATGGCCAAAAACTCGCCACGCTAAGAGAAGATTGACTTATAAAACGTATTTGAGTATATATGAGGACATTCTACCAGATATGGGAGAAATCCATTTCAAAACCGATAATCAAGGCCTATTTGAATATTCTCTCATTAGTATGTCCCATTACGGAATGTTATTGAATTTCATTAGTCTGGATTTGCATAATAGCGATTATGAAGGAAATATCATGACTGAATATGAAGAGAAGTTTTCCAATAAAGGAAGCCGCATTTATCGTGTCGAAGCTCAATTTCCTTCTAAAAATAAATAGAAAAAAGGATGATCCATTTTCATTTGGATCGTCCTTTTTTTATACATACGATTCTTGAGAAAGATAAATGATTCATCTGTACAAAATTATGAATAATCCGAAAACAGTGGTAAAATGATGATTAATAGGAGGGTGAAAGATGCAAAGCTTACATTTTGGAAACTTCCAGTTGACCTGGTTGACAGGAGGCACAACATTCCTTGATGGTGGTGCAATGTTTGGTGTCGTACCAAAACCACTTTGGTCCAAAAAATATCCCCATAATGAGAAAAATCAAATTGAACTTCCAACAGATCCTATACTAGTTCAAACTGGAGAAAAAAATATTCTGATTGAAGCAGGAATAGGGAAAGGAAGATTCACTGAAAAGCAACTGAGGAATTATGGAGTTGAATTGGAATCACGATTGGAGGAAGACTTACTAAAACTAGGTCTTACCACAAGTGATATAGACATGGTGTTATTAACACACATGCATTTTGACCATGCAACTGGTCTTACTAAAATTCAAGATGGCAACCTAGTATCAGTTTTTCCAAATGCGACAATCATTACATCGGATATTGAGTGGAATGAAATGAGACATCCAAATATCCGTTCCCGAAATACATATTGGAAAGAGAACTGGGAAACCATTGAAAACCAAGTTAAAACGTTTCATGAACAGTTGGAAGTATTTCCGGGTATAAAGATGATACATACAGGAGGACATAGTGATGGGCATTCCATCATTGTCATGGAGCAAGGGGATGAGATCTTAATCCATATGGCAGATTTAATGCCAACACATGCTCATTCTAACGTCCTTTGGGTATTGGCATTTGATGATTATCCAATGAATTCAATCTTCCAAAAGGAAAAATGGATGGAATATGGTCTACAGAAAAAAGCATGGTATACCTTCTATCATGACGCGTTTTATCGAGCTGTAAAATTTTCTGAGGATGGTAAAGAAATTCTAGAGAGCATCAAACGTCAATAAACGAAAAACAAGACAGGAGGTTTCCCTTCTGTCTTGTTTTGTTTATTTCATCCTATTTAGTTATAACTTCTAATATGGTGCCCGTCATGGCATCTGCAATAAATTCGAATTGCTCATGGTGGTCACCCGTTTTCCTTGTAATTCCGCCTTTGAAGACCGTATAGGTGATTTCATTTTTTTCAAATAGTTCGGATTTCATGACAATCCATGACCCAATAATTTTCCCGTTTTTTTGAAGTGCATGTTTGGCATCTTGTAATATTCTCTCAGGAGACATTGAAACATTGCGATCGATAGCCTGGGATGTAAAAACCCCTGCTACAAAACCAACAGTTGCTCCCAATATTAGATTTTTCCAATTCATCCGTTTTCCTCCTTATCTAATTACCAGATCCATTTCTTATTTTTAGTATACCTATTGAGAGCAAGGCTGCACAAATAGTTTTATATTGAATTAGTGTTAGGGTGGTAAGGTAACAGAAGTTTCTGTAAAATAGAGGATGTACATAACTTATGACCGGTAAAAAGGAGATATTATTATGAATCAAGAAACTCTTTCATTGTTTAAGACATTGACTGAATTACCTGGGGCACCAGGTAATGAACATGCAGTTCGAAAGTTCATGCGTTCTCAATTGGAATTGCACGCAGATGAAATAGTACAAGATGGGCTTGGTGGGATTTTTGGAGTTCGAGTTGGGAATGAAAACGGTCCAACAGTCATGGTGGCTGGCCATATGGATGAAGTTGGATTCATGGTTACCAATATCACGGATAATGGAATGATACGCTTTCAACCACTTGGTGGCTGGTGGAATCAAGTATTGCTTGCACAACGAGTTGAAATTACGACTGATAAAGGTCCTATCGTGGGTGTAATTGGTTCAATTCCTCCACATTTGTTAGAAGAAGCCCAACGTTCAAAACCTATGGATATTAAGAATATGTTGATCGATGTGGGAGCAGATGATCGAGAAGACGTAAAAAGAATGGGTATTAAACCAGGACAGCAAATTACGCCTATCTGTCCTTTCACTCCAATGGCAAATGAGAAAAAAATCATGGCAAAGGCTTGGGACAATCGCTATGGGTGCGGCCTTGCTATTGAATTATTGAAAGAAACTAAAAATGAAACATTACCTAATATCCTTTATTCTGGTGCAACTGTTCAAGAGGAAGTCGGTCTTCGTGGAGCTCAAACAGCTGCCAATATGATAAAACCTGATATTTTCTTTGCGCTTGATGCAAGTCCTGCAAATGATATGTCAGGAAAGAAAAGTGAATTTGGTCAATTAGGCAAAGGGACATTACTTCGTATTCTAGACCGTTCAATGGTCACACATCGAGGAATGAGGGAATTTATATTAGATACTGCGGAAACACATTCTATACCATATCAATATTTTGTTTCCCAAGGTGGCACAGATGCAGGACGTGTACACCAGGCGAATGATGGAGTGCCAAGTGCTGTAGTTGGTATCTGTTCAAGATATATTCATACCGCAGCGTCCATTATTCATATCGATGATTATGCAGCAGCTAAAGAATTGTTGAAGAAGCTAGTTTTATCATGTGATTCTTCTACGGTTAATGCTATTCGTAATAATTCTTGAAAGTGATGTGAAGCAGAAAAGTGAAAGTTTGTGTAGGCAGCAAGAACCCTGCAAAAGTTTCTGCTGTAGAAGCAGTTCTTCTCGATATTGGAGCTGAAGTGTCATGTTTAGATGTTCCTTCAGGTGTATCTGACCAGCCATTTTCTGATGAAGAAACGATTCAAGGAGCCATAACTAGGGCTCAAAATGCTAAAAAGTTATCAGGTGCAGATATTGGAATCGGTTTGGAAGGTGGAGTCGTGAAAACTGTGGATGGCATATACGTCTGCAATTGGGGAGCACTGGTTAGTGAAGGCAATCAACCTATCATAGCTGGTGGAGCGCGTATTCCATTACCGAAGGAAATTAGCGATCGATTGCTGAATGGAGAAGAACTTGGTCCAATCATGGATGATTTTACAAAGAAACAAAACATCCGAAAGAAAGAAGGCGCCATTGGCGTTTTTACAAATGAAAGAATATCTCGCTCAGATATGTTTATCCATATTATGCAATTGCTGATTGGCCAATACGAATATCAATCAAAGAATACCTAAATGAAAAGCTCCAACACCTTTATCAGGTTGATGGAGCTTTTTTGCTATCTAAATTATCAATATTCTATTTCCTCATAATCTTTAGGTTGGGGGACTGGCTGTCCATCTAAATCATTAGTAATTTCTTGGATCGTTTCTATTTCTTCCTGAGACTTCTCCTGTCTATTTACTTCTTGGTTTTTATTTTTTTTCATTAATCTATCCCCTTCCACGGTTAATAAAGTTAATATGCGCTCGTTAACTTTGTTTCAATCAATATTTTCGGTAGTATGAAAATTGAATTTATTAAAAATAATAGAGGTAGTCATAATATGTTAATATGTTGTAACACTTTTGAATTATTAGTGTGGTAGTATGGAGCGGAATAGAAAATGTGGAGGAATGTTTAATGGTCCCGAAGCGATTAATGACAGCAATGGGGTTCTTATGTTTACTTCTTATCTTTACAGGGTGCTCTGCCAATGTGAATGAGGAAATTAACAAGGCTGAAAAAGCGGCTGAAAAGGTTTTCACTAACAATAATGTGAAGGCAAATGAAAAGTTGAAAGAATTCAGCTTCTACTTACCAGATGGATTTAAGGTTGACGAAGTCAAAACACATAATGTCATCATCAATAATAGGGATATATATGCAATTATATTTGTAAACCCGAATGAACAAAGTGATAGTGATGTACTTATCCAAAATTTCATAAACCACAAGAAAGAATACGAAAAGATTCAAACCTTTGAGAAACCAGGAAAAAAAGGATTTTTTGCGGTTAGACAAACTGAAGAGAAGAAATACGAACTCATAGTAGGAATCGGCGGAGTGAAAGTGACTACTGTTGCGAAGGCTGCAGATTTAGAAATACTTTCTAAAGATTTAATGAAAACGGCCATTTCAATAAAGCAGGAATAATTAAAGGGATGCCACATGAGCATCCCTTTTGTTTTATTTCTTTTTCAATTTTTCAATTGGATTTATGGACTTAATCTTAGAAAAAATAAGTTTAGGTTTTCTAAAGTTTATCTTGATTGTTGGTTTAGAAAAACGTAACTTCTTTTTATTATCTTGAGAGACTGTTCTTACATGTTTCTCTACTGCATCATCTAGGTTGAATTGGCTAATGACACTTTGTAAATCGGTCGCAATAAAACTAAGCTCAGAGGCAGCTTCATTGACTTGAGAAATAGCCATTAATTGATTTTCACTAGAAGCGCTAACTTCCTCTGCTACTCCAGCGGATTGTTCAGATATGCTATAGATGTCATTCATTTTTTTAAACAATGTACCATTGGAGCTTTGGACATGCTGGATTGCGTTTTTAATCCCGTTAAGCTTAACGTTGATTCCTTCTATATGATTAACGATGTTTTCAAATGCTGACTTCGTTGAAGATACAGACTCGCTTTGTTTTGTTTTGTACTCATTGAACTTCACGGCTTCCTGTTTAAGTGAAAGCATTTGGCTATTCATGGTATCAACTAGCTTTTGAATATTTTGCGCTTCCATTTTCGAACGTTCAGCAAGCTTTCTGACCTCTTTAGCAACTACAGAGAATCCTCTTCCCGCTTCTCCAGCCCTAGCAGATTCAATGGCTGCATTCAAGGCAAGTAAGTCTGTATTTTCAGCAATCTCCTTGATTGTAGAAACAATGGAAGAAATACTTCTTGATTGTTCGGATGCCTGTTGGACCTGGGACGTTAAATGATTAGCTAAGTTAAGGAACTGTTCGGAAGTATCCTGCAAAGTAATAATCGTCTTTAGGCCCTCTCTTCCTTCGGCCTGTGTCCTTGCAGCTTCCAATGCAATGTCTTCACTGATGGTTTGGGTTTCTTTGATCGCACCGGATACATTGTTCATAATCTGTTTACTATCCTCTAATTGTTCGGCTTGATCAGACGCACCTATTGCCACTTGTTTAACAGCTAGATTTACCTCATTGGATTGAGCTGAGGTTTCTTCTGAAATTGCTGCAAGATGTTGAGAGGAAGAATTTAATTGATCAGCTGAATTTAGAACCTTCTTTAATGCTTCTTGTACCTTTTCAGCCATGTCATTAAATGTATGTGCAAGGGCGCTCATTTCATCTTTTCTTGTATCATTCACTCTATATCCGAGTTCACCTGACCCAATGCGTTCAGCACCATGCTTAAGGGATGATATAGAAGTATTGATTGTTTTCATAACAAGTAAACCAATAGAAATAAGGATAATGACTAAAATGAAGCTAATGACTAAAAGGATACTTCCAAGCCTTGCAGTTTGCTTTTGTAGATCTTCGTTTAAAACGGCCTTTTGCTTGATTACTCCTGATTCAACATCAGCTACCGCTTTTTCAATGGATTTTGCATTTTCATCAAACGAAACCATCAGCCTGCTTGATTCTCGATAGGTTGTGGCTGCTTCATTCATGGATTTACTATAGGTATCGAACTTTGTAGAGAATGCACTATCGGTAGGGATGGCAACATTCATTTCATCCTTCAGTTCTTTAACAGATTTTGTGAACTCCGAATATACTTTCTCATCTTTTGTTGACAGATATTGTTTTTCCAAAACTCGAATGGTTTTAAAACGTTCGACCCAGCTTTGATTGCCACTACCTTGAAGCAATCCCTCTAATTCAGACCCAGTTTTATCGGTTGTGCCTCTTAGCCCTGAAGTAGGGGTGAACCCTACTTTTTCATAAAATCCAAATAATTTCTTAAAACTAGCACTGTATTCCTTTGCACTTTCTTCAATCTTTTTTGATTGTTTTACAATATCAGCGTTTTCTTTGTTATTTTTCATTAATGATTGCGATTGTGTTTGAACATTATTAATGGTCTTTTCGATCTTTTTGGCGCCACCTTGATTTGGGATACGTAAGAATTGAGTCTCATATTTACGTGTCTGTGCCATATTGTACTTAATTTCCTTACTATCTATCACTGCTAGGGATAGTCTGTCTTCTTCTTTCTTTACATCCTTTTGAATGTTACTAGAAAGGAGATTAAAAGATAATAATATGAGTAGACCAAAGGTTGACATGAATAATATAAAGCCAATTTTTGCTTTAATTGTCTTCACTGCTCGGGTCCCCTTTCTCTATTTATTTTATTTTCTTATGTATATAAAAAAATTCCTCTATAGTCCAAAAGTAGAGTGTGGATATGAACAAGATTCATACCACAAAGTTCAGTGGCTAAGAGAAAAAATTCAAAAAAATAAGTAATTTCTTATATTATAGAGCTAATTTACTACTAAAACAATATACCTATTTATGTTTTCAATCAGAATAATAGATAATCTTTACTACTGGTTATAGTGGATGTTCTTGCGCATGCTTTTTGTTAGTAGTTATTGAATTAGTTTGTTACTATCAGAATATATGAAGATAATTGGATTCATACTGTTTGAAGACCAATTTACTTAAGGAGGATAAAACAAATGAAAGAACTAGAGACTATTGAACAATTCGATCAATTAAAGGTTAATGGGAAGCATATTTTCCTGTTTTCTGCTGAATGGTGCCCTGACTGCCGGTTTATTGACCCATTCATGCCACAGGTAGAAGAGAAATTCAGTGATTTCAACTTTGTATATGTGGATCGAGATAAATTTATCGACATTTGTGTAGACAATGATATTTTTGGCATTCCGAGTTTCCTTGCTTTTGAAGATGGACAGGAATTAGGAAGATTCGTTAGTAAAGACCGTAAGACCCAAGAGGAAATCGAGCGATTTATTAAATCACTATAATTGTAAGTAAAGGCTTAAGGCCCGCGGACAGTCGAAAGGGGCAGTGTAAGATGAAAATGAGCAGCAAACGTATGAAGGACTTGTTGATGGAGAAATTACAGTCTCATCATCTGAAATTTCAATTTGATCCTAAAAAGGATACGATTAGAATTGAAAATTCCGAAACAGGTAAGGGGATTACAATCGACCTTCCTCCTATCATTGCAAAATGGGAGAATTCAGGGGAGAAGGCAATTGATGAAACGGTTTATTATGTAGAAGAAGCATTAAAGGCCATGGGTGGTACCCATTCTATGCAAGGTCAAGAAAACAAGATCTTTCCTGTAATTCGATCGACATCCTTCCCGCTTAAAGATCAAAGTGATATACCGTTTATTACAGATGAGCATACCGCTGAAACTAGAATTTATTACGCACTCGATTTAGGTAATACGTATAGATTGATAGACGAGAAATTCTTGGAGCAGCAAGGCTGGAACCCAGAACATTTACGTGAAGTAGCGAGGTTTAATGTGAGGGGGCTATCAACAAGTGTCAAAACGGACTCAGTAGCTGGCAATGTATATCATTTTGTCAGTACGAAGGATGGATATGATGCCAGTAGGATTTTAAATGAATCATGGCTAAAGTCTATGCAAGAAAAAATGGAAGGAACTATGGCTCTTGCTGTACCTCACCAAGATGTCTTGATCGTTGCTGATATTCGGAATGAGACAGGCTACGATGTGCTTGCACAAATGGCGATGAGCTTTTTCGCCAGTGGCTTGGTTCCAATTACTGCTCTATCATTTTTATATGAAAATGGAGAGCTGGAACCAGTTTTTATCCTTGGAAGAAACAAAAAAAATAATAGCCCAAAATAAATGATTTTTTACAATAACCGCCTAAATAAAGGGCGGTTTCAGATTGTCGACAAAAGGTATCGAGAGTACGCTCTCTCGGTACCTTTTGTCATTTTTTATATGTATTGTAGGAGAAAAGGTTGATTTCCGCTCCAGGCGCTTGCTTTCCGGGGGGCGTTCGCCGAGCCTCCTCGTCGCTACTGCTCCTGTGGGGTATCGCCTGTAACTCTAATCCCCCAGGAGTCAAGCGCCTTCCGCTCCAATCAACTAATGTCATGCAACTTTCCATGTCCAAGTGGCTAGCTTTTTTAAATTCATGGATGCAAAAGTAAGCATCGACTGCATAGACAATTTTTTTAGCCACCTTAGGGTTGTCCAACGCATATCATGCTTTTCTTACGCATCCGCAAAGACCCTTTCAATCGTTTCCTTACGCTTCGCATATATTTGTTTAACTTTATTAAAGTGTCTTAAATGGTCAGCATTTCTAATTGTTCACGTTCATTGATTTGATTTTTAGTCATCATGATGTATCACCTCAAAATTATGTATGAGCACCGTTGATTGGAGTGGAGGGCGACGACTCCTGCGGGAAAAGCGTGAGAATTGAGACCCCGCACGAGCGTAGCGAAGGAGGAGGCTCAAGCCACGCCCGCGTAAAGCGTTCGCCCTTCGCTGCAATCAACTTCTCTAGTTTTTAGTAATTACCTTCTTTTTGAATAGGGAATGCACCTTCGATGACGAGGTATGGGAGATTATTCTATAGTATGTCTTCACCTTATAACTTGCCAAATGCTTGCTTTTAACGTTTGAAGTCAATGGGTAGAGGTAATATCGTTAATAAGTTGTTCAAATCGCAAAATCCAAAAAAATTAGGACATGTTTCCTGTTTGACCATGATATTTTTACAGGAATCGTAAAAAGTCCTATTTGTACACACATTGTACTAATCTTTTATTTTTTCTCCATATTTTATGATTTATTGTTACAATAAATAGATGACTAACAGCATTAGAAGGTGATTTGTTTGAAGTGGTTAAAGAAAATCAAGAAATGGTTTCAAGATGAAGAAATAATTGAAATCGAAGAAATTTTAACTTTAGAACCGAAAGAGCATGAGCAATTAAAGCGAGATCCCATCGCTTTTTTAAAGAAAAAACAAGCGGAGTCAGAAGAACTTCAAGAAAAACCAACCGTAAAGAACAAAGAGTTGGAAGCCAATGTGCAATATCAATATCCAAAAGGCAACTTTCGCTTTCCAATCATTCCTGATAAGGATGAAGCGAGAAAAAAACCATTAGGTAGACGTCATGCAACATCCGAAAAACGTGAAAACCAAAGTGTTCAACAACAGCCGATAAAATCAAAAGAACCTAGAAGGTCTCCTAAAACTAATGAAGTGCCAATACGAAATGTCAACAGGACAGAAAAGATTGTGAAAACTTCCACCAAACCATTCGCCGTGACTGAGATCCCATCGCCTGTATTTGGATTTAAACAACGGCCCGAACCAAAAAAGAGTGAACCAAGTATTCCTAAAGCTACCGTTGAATTTGAATTAGATTCATCTTTGAAAGCTACATACTCTACCAAAGAGGTCCTTAGTAGACCTACTATTTATAGACAGAAAGAGAAAGTGATATCACAAGAAAGTAAAGAAGATATCCAAGAAGTACAAGTAGAGAAAGTAGACACCATTGTTAATGTGAATTCTGTCAGTCCTGCGATCTTTAGACACCAAGAAAAAATCATTACAACTGAACCAACTGTTGCGGTTCAACCATTGGTGGTGCATTCAACTGAATTAGAAACTATTGTTGATGAAGACCAGAGTGTACCTGTAATTTATAAAAACCAAGCAAGTATTCCTTTTAAGGAAGTTGAGTTAGAGAAAAAAGAGGTTCAAGTGGAAGAACCTGAATCCTACATTCAGGATAAAATTGTACCACCAGATATCCATGAAGATGGAAATGAAAGCAATGATTTGAATTTAGAGTATGAGGATGAATTAGCTGACAATAGTGGCTTAACTACCCATACAGCCACTGATTTGGAAGAAGAGTATCCAGAAGAGCTCCCTGTACGTCCCAAAAAACATATTCCCTTTAACGTTGTGATGTTGAAGCAAGATAAACAAAAGCTAATGCAAAATGATTTAGCCTTTTTTCAATCATCTAGCCGTAAAATGGAGACGTCATCGACAGAAAATACTCCTTTAAATACAAGGGATCATGCACCTACAAATAACAAATCAAGCATGAACCAAGATGAAGAGAGTAATAAGAGTCTTGACACTTTACCTATTCACGAAATGGAAACAAGGGATGAAGAGCTGCCGTATTATCAATTTCCGTCACTTGAATTGCTAGAGCCTATGATTCAAACGGAAAAAGCGGATGATGATTGGCTAGAACAGCAGGCGTATATGTTGAATGAGACTTTGAAGAATTTCAATGTCAGGGCCAATGTGGTTAATGTGACTCAAGGTCCATCGGTCACTCGTTTTGAAGTGCAGCCGGAAGCGGGTGTCAAAGTGAATAAAATCACCAACCTTTCAGATGATATTAAACTTAGCTTAGCGGCACAAGACATCCGAATGGAGGCACCCATCCCTGGCAAGCATACAATAGGTATTGAAATTCCCAATAGAAAAAGCAAGCCGGTATTTTTGAGGGAGATTCTTGAGAGTCCAGCTTTCTTGAATAATCCTTCTCCTTTGACCGCAGCACTTGGACTAGATATTTCGGGTGATCCTATTGTCACCGATTTACGTAAAATGCCTCATGGGCTTATTGCAGGTGCCACCGGTTCAGGGAAAAGTGTCTGTATTAATACAATGTTAGTAAGTTTGTTGTATAAAGCGACTCCTCAAGAACTTAAGCTTTTGTTGATTGATCCAAAGATGGTTGAATTGGCACCATACAATTCGATACCACACTTGGTCAGTCCTGTAATAACGGATGTTAAGGCAGCTACTGCAGCTTTGAAGTGGGCAGTTGAAGAGATGGAAAGACGATATGAACTATTTGCCCATACTGGTGTCCGTGACATCAATCGATTTAATGAAAAAGCCACTGCAGCTGGTCGCTTTTCAGACAAACTGCCATTCATAGTTATCATTATCGACGAGCTGGCAGACTTGATGATGATGTCGCCTGCGGATGTTGAGGAGGCCATCTGCCGTATCGCACAAAAAGCGCGGGCATGTGGAATCCATTTGATCGTTGCTACACAAAGACCGTCAGTAGATGTAATCACGGGATTGATAAAAGCGAACATCCCTACAAGGATTGCCTTCTCCGTTTCGTCGCAGGTGGATTCTAGAACCATCATAGATATCAGTGGGGCAGAAAAGCTCTTAGGAAAAGGAGATATGCTGTTCTTGGAGAACGGATCATCTAAACTTGTCCGATTACAAGGGACCTTCGTGAGTGATGACGAAATTGACCAAGTCGTGTCTCATGTGAAAAGGGAGCAGGAACCACAATACTTATTCCAACAGGATGAACTACTTGCAAAAGCCCAGATTTCGTCTGACGCGGATGAGCTTTTTATAGAGGCTTGTGAATTTGTAGTCACTCAAAATGCAGCGTCTACCTCCAGTTTGCAAAGACATTTTCGTATCGGATATAACCGTGCTGCAAGGTTAATGGAAATGCTGGAGTCTCAAGGTGTTATTTCAGAGGCAAGAGGGAGTCGGCCGAGAGACGTTTTAATGGGTGAGGAAGAAATAGAGCTTTTCTTGTCTGATAAACCAATGTAAAATCAATAAAGCGTGAAATAAAGGATACCTTCTTAAAATATGGTATTCTTTATTTACTTCTATTAAATACTAGATAATAAAACGGGAAAATAATGATCGTACTTGAGATCTTAGAGGAGTTCTATATGAAAGAAATAGAATTAAAATTACAGGGCAAACTTAAACGCCTTACGAATCATACATTCAAATTCGATGAACGAGTGAGAGAGGGATGGTTTTCAGCCGTTTATTTCTTGAAAACTAAAGAAATCGTAGAGTCGTACTTTCCTGACAATATCGTTACAATGCAGTTCTTTCAGAAGCAAGATGCTGTTTTGTGTGGCACAGACGAGGTAATAGCTTTAATCAAGGAATTTGCGGATAAGCCTGAAGAGCTTGAAATTTTCTCATTAAGTGACGGAGAGAAAATCAAGCCTTTTGAAACGGTCCTTACAATAACTGGTCCTTATCAAAACTTTGGATATTTGGAAGGCGTCATCGATGGTATATTAGCCCGCAGAACCTCTGTTGCTACAAATGTATATAATGTAGTTAAAGCAGCAGGCATCTCTGGAAATCAAAAACCGGTTATTTTCATGGGAGATCGTGATGATCATTTTACACAACAAGCAGGTGATGGCTATGCTGCACATATTGGTGGCGTCACTGCACAAGCGACTCATGCGATGAATGAATGGTGGGGGAAACAGGGTATGGGTACCATGCCACATGCTTTAATTCAATTATTCAACGGTGATCTTGTGGCTGCATGCAAAGCATATCATGAAAAGTTCCCAGAGGATGAACTTTTGGCGCTTGTTGATTATAACAATGATGCAATAACGGATGCCCTTAAAGTTGCAAGGGAATTTGGTTCCATCCTAAAAGGTGTCCGTGTCGATACATCAAGAACGATGATTGATAAATATTTTCTTCGCAACCAGCACTTACTAGGTACATTTGACCCTCGGGGAGTCAATATTGAACTGATATCAGCACTGAGAAATGCATTAGACGCTGAAGGTTTTAACCATGTTAAAATTGTTGTTAGTGGTGGCTTTAGTGAACAAAGAATCATTGAGTTCGAAAAAGCAGGTGCACCAGTCGACATGTATGGTGTTGGAAGCAGTCTGTTAAAAATTAATATCGGCTTCACTGGCGACAATGTAATGCTTAATGGTAAGCACCAGGCTAAGGAAGGACGCAAATTCCGTCCTAATCCAAGATTAGAAAAAGTTGACCTTACTGAAATTTAAGAACTTATGAATCAGAAATTTAAAATCCTCATAGATGAGGATTGTGATATAATAGTTTATTGTGAATAAAAGTTGCATTTGACATTGGACTGATAAAAAATACTGAATTGAACGATAGATTAAAGGCATTTCATTAGATTTGCGTTTAGATGATTGTTGGAGGTTCTCATATGACTGTATACCATTTTGTTGGAATAAAGGGTTCGGGTATGAGTGCACTTGCACAAGTGCTTCACGAAATGAATTACCAGGTACAAGGCTCAGATATTGAAAAACAATTGTTTACACAAATCGGTCTTGAAAAATCAGGGATAAAAATCCTTCCCTTTACGAAGGAGAATATCCAACCAGGATTGACGGTTATTGCAGGTAATGCATTCCGTGATGATCATGAAGAGATTCAAAGAGCCATGGAACTTGGATTGCCAGTGATAAGATATCATCGCTTTCTAGGGGATTTTATGAAGAATTTCACTAGTGTTGCAATTACAGGTGCTCACGGAAAAACTTCTACCACAGGATTAATGGCCCATGTAATGAGAGGAGCAAAACCAACCTCATACTTAATTGGAGATGGCACTGGTAGAGGGGATAAAGATGCCGAGTATTTTGTTTTTGAAGCATGTGAATATAGAAGACATTTCTTGTCATATTACCCTGATTACGCGATTATGACCAATATTGACTTTGACCATCCAGATTATTTTGCGAGCATTGATGATGTATTTGATGCATTTCAACAGATGGCCTTACAAGTTAATAAAGGAATCATTGCTTGTGGGGATGATGAGCAACTACAAAAAATCCAGGCTAAGGTCCCAGTGATTTTTTATGGGTATAATGAGGAAAATGATTTTCAAGCCCGTAATGTTTCATCCACAAAAGAGGGTACGACGTTTGACGTCTTTGTAAGAAACACATTCTATGACACATTCACTATACCTATGTATGGAAACCATAATGTCTTGAATGCTTTGTCAGTCATAGCCCTATGTAAGTATGAGGATATTGACGCAGAAACTGTAAAAGAACAATTGCTATCGTTTACAGGCGTGAAAAGAAGATTCTCTGAAAAAGTGATAGGCGATCAAGTATTGATAGATGATTATGCTCACCATCCGACTGAAATTAGAGCAACGGTAGACTCGGCTCGAAAAAAATATCCAGATAAAGAAATAGTGGCTGTGTTCCAACCGCATACCTTTACAAGAACACAAACATTCTTATCTGAATTTGCCGAGAGCTTAAATATGGCCGACCATGTTTTCCTTTGTGAGATTTTTGGTTCTGCACGGGAAAACCAAGGAAAGCTTACGATTGGAGATTTACAAGAAAAAATTCCAGGAGGAAAGCTTTTATCAGAAGAAGATACTTCTGTGTTAAAGCAATTCCAAAACAGTGTCATCCTCTTTATGGGGGCTGGAGATATTCCAAAATTCCAGAAGGCTTATGAAGCTTTAATGGAAGAGTAAATAAGATGAGGTAGGTTATAAATGATGAATTTATAATCTGCCTCTTTTTTTGAGGAAATTCGACAAGTCGGGAATAAATTATTAAAAGTTGGGAGTATTAAATAATAGTTCATAAGCTTACCTCATTGCCATTGGCTGTTTTTTGGTAAAGTTTGTTGCTTTTAAGTGTAATTAACTTTAACAATCTGAGTTGATTGTAGCGGAGGGTGCTTGACTCCTGCGGGAAAATGAGGGAATTGGGAGACCCCACAGGCGGTAACGCCGAGGAGGCTCCCACCCTCCCCGCGGAAAGCAAGTGCCTCTCGCTGCAATCAACGGACAACCTTAATAGTCTAAAAACAATAAAGATTCTTGCTATAAAAAATAACCCCCCAAGGAAACCTTGGGGTTCGGTAACAGAGCTAAACTTATTATTCTTTATTTAAGATTCTCTGGATTTAAAACTTCTAATTCTGGGATGACGAATCTACCATCTTTACGGATTAACACATCATCAAAGTAGATTTCTCCGCCACCGTACTCTGGACGTTGAATATTTACCATGTCCCAGTGGATATTGGAGTGATTGCCGTTAAACGCATCATCGTAGCATTGTCCAGGAGTGAAGTGGAAGCTGCCATCGATTTTTTCGTCAAACAGGATATCTTGCATTGGATGAAGAATATATGGATTCACACCAATTGCGAATTCTCCAATGTAACGTGCTCCTTCATCCGTATCAAAAATATGATTGATTCTTTCTGAATCGTTTGCTTCTGCTTCTACAATCTTTCCTTCTCTGAAAGTAAGCTTCACATTTTCAAAAGTGAATCCATGATATGGTGATGGAGTATTGTAAGTGATTACACCATTAACAGAGTCACGTACAGGAGCTGTGTATACCTCTCCGTCAGGAATATTTAATTCACCAGCACACTTAACTGCTGGGATGTCCTTGATGGAGAAAGTAAGGTCTGTGCCTGGCCCAGTGATGCGAACTTTGTCAGTCTTATTCATTAATGCTACAAGGCTGTCCATCGCTTCACTCATTTTTCCATAATCAAGATTACATACATCAAAGTAGAAATCCTCGAATGCTTCTGTGCTCATTTTTGCCAACTGAGCCATTGAGGAATTCGGATAGCGAAGAACAACCCATCGAGTTTTAGGAACACGAATTTCTCTATGAACCTTTTGTCCGACTGTTTCGCCGTGTATTTTCATTTTATCCCCGGGTACGTCAGCGTGCTCATTGATATTGTCACCAGATCGAAGCCCAATGTATGCGTCCATTTTGCTCATTACATTTGCCTCGAACTCTGCAATCATGTCATACTGCTCTTTTTGAGCACCGAGTAATAAAGAACGATCCACTTGGTGATCTTTTAAAGAGACGAATGGATACCCACCAGCTGCATAAGCTTCCTTTACTAAAGCTGTCACCAGCTCACGTTGAAGACCAAAGTTCTCGATTAAAACCTTTTCTCCCTTTTGGAGCTTAACGGAGTAATTAATTAGATTTTTTGCTAACGTCTGTATTCTAGGGTCCTTCATTATGTATCCTCCACCTATGTATTTGAAATGCCTACTTTATTGTAACCGAATTATAGCAATTTTTTTACTTTTTTCTCTTATTGAAAGATGAATAATATAAAATAGAAAAATTTATCGAAAAAAAAAGGGAATTCATGAATAACTATGGAAAATTATATAAGTTTATTAATGTATACTAAGGGTAATATGTAGATAAATCATCACGGAGGTGTAGTATTTTGGAAATCATTTTATATTTAAGTGCGGCAGTGGCTGCCATTGCATTTTTAATATTAGTCATCTTTTTGGCGAAAACATTAAAATCTTTGCAAGGCACACTTGATAGCGTAGCGCACACATTAACAGGATTAGAACAACAGCTACAGGGGATAACGATGGAAACAACACAATTGTTACATAAAACGAACGCCTTAGCTGAAGACTTACAAAAGAAATCGGAAAACTTAAATACAGTTGTAGATGCAGTGAAGGATGTAGGTACATCCGTCAAAGGTTTCAATCAATCCATACAAAAGGTATCCTCTAAGGTCCAATTAGAAATGAACAATAATAAAGAAAAAATTGCTCAAGTTGTCCAATGGGGTAATGTCCTAATGGAATTCAGAGAAAAGTGGAAGGCTAGAAAAGATCAACAGCTTTCCATCGATGCTTACGGAGTAGAGCGCAATGAAATGGAAGCAGAAAAAACGGACTCATTAGCTAAAAAGAGATTTTTACGTTCACGTGGATAAAATAACCCAATACTTATAAAACTGGAGGAGATTAACTATGAATTCGAAAGATTATCCGAAAGAGTATCCGAGAGAATATCAAAATTACGGTAAAAATGCGGATGATAGAGGTTATAATCAATATCAGAACAATGATTCTGGTGGTGGTAGTTTCCTATTTGGTGCTATTATCGGTGGATTAGTAGGGGCAGCCACTGCATTGTTTTTGGCACCAAAGTCAGGAAGAGAATTGCGTAGCGACCTTAATAATCAGGCACGTATCTTAAATGATAAAACGGAAAAAATTCGCCAAACAGCTATGGAAAAAGGAACTGAGCTTGTTGAAGTTGCTAAATCCAAAACAGGTACGATTACTGATACCGTTACAAAACAGGCTAGCACCATTACTGATACCGTTACAAAACAAGCTAGCACTTTTATGAATAAAGTGAACCCAAACAACATGACTGAAGACATGAGTGCAGGGGACGAAGGAATTGTTTCTGAAACCGAAACTGTAACTATTTCTTCCAATCATAATCATCAATCAGGCCAGCCTTCAGACGTTGCCAAGTTAAAGTTAGAAGAAGCGAAAAAGGCATTTGAAGAAACGGAAAATCGTTATAATCAGTAAGTTTGAAAATTGGGCGGTGGAGTGGTACGATGACTTCACTGCCCCTTTTCTTGTAAAAATATAAAGTAGTTAAATAGGAAGGAAAGTTGAAAATGACATTGATTAAAATCGATACAGAACAACAACTTGAAGATTTATTAGCGGGGGATTCATTCTTCTTGCTTAAACATAGTTTAACTTGCCCTGTCAGTCATGCAGCATATGAGGAATATGTGAAGGTGGCTAATGATGAAAAGGACATCAAAATGGCTTATTTAGCTGTTCAAGAGGCTAGACTGTTATCCAATCATATTGCAGATACATTTAGTATCAAGCATGAATCTCCGCAAGCGTTTTTATTTAACAACGGAGAACCAGTATGGAACGCATCTCACTGGAAAATTACAAAAAAATCCCTTATAGCAGCAAAGCAAGAGATTTAAAAGAAAAGCCATCTTCATATTCCATATTAGTGGATAATGAAGATGGCTTTATGTTTGGGGTGGTCAGTTATAAGAACCCGGAATGGTTGTAGGCCAAAGAATCCTTAAATCATCCCCTGGTTCGATTTGTTCATAAAAACTAGTTTCTTTATTATTTTTCAAAAGAAGAAATCTAGCATTTGCAGTTTGAGGCATTTCTATGTCGATATGTCTAAATAGATCTTGGAAAATAAATGGTTCTATCTTTTTTTGCTTCACTGTCAATCGATCTCCGGAATGTATTGTTTGCTTTTCTTCCACTTTCTTTCCGGATTTTTCAACTGATGCGGCAGATTTTGTTAATACGATTTTTTTACCATTATAACTGATCGGTATGGAGTAATGAAGCTTGATATTAAGTGACTCTGATAGCTCAAGCAGGGTGGGAGTGTATGGGTTGTTGAAAATTAGCTCATCTCCATCCTCGAAACCCGATGAACCTTTGCATTCAATTCCATTACGGACCAATGTGCCGCTGTATTTATCTATCGTAACTGGCTTATCATTGATATAGACGGAATATGTTGAAATATTGCCAAGCAAGCTTTTTTGGCCTAAAGCATCAAGTAACGCTTCAATGGTATCAGGTAACTTACATAGGATTGTATCTCGATCTTGGATTTCGTCTTCTCCAGATGCATACTGACCATTCTTTTTAATTACAGCTTCCAATTCATATTTGGTACCATTGATAGTCACTATTTTCCTTGGAATATGATCAAGTAAATCTTGGATTTGTACGGTTGCAGGATAACCGTCTTCCCCTTTTTCCGCAATTATAACGTCACCGCTTCTCACTTCATCATCGAGAGATGTAACTTCACCATTTTTTAATAGGGTTGGTGGAGTTCCATGAATGCCAGGAATTGTAATGGTTTGACCATTCACAGATACCATGATGGCCATTCCTGGCTTTCCATACAATTTGTTCATTTTTATCCCTGCGGCAAGAAGGCAATCACCTACAGTTAATGTCTTCATATCAAATAACCGTACATTTTGATCATTGACTGTAATACTTACATATTGCACAGGGTTTTTGTTTGCCGCAATCGCTATCCCTATTGGGGTTACTAATTCAGGTCCTTTTGTCAAAAATTCTTCAAATGTAAGATTTTGAATCGCTTCTATTCCCCTTATTGCAACACGGTTTGCTGGAAGCTGTAATTTTTCTGCTAATAACCTAGGTAGCTCCGGTGTTAAGCTTCCACCGCCAACAAGCATAATGGCTTTAGGTGACTTATGATTATTAAGGGACAATACCTCTTGGCTAATTGACTCAGCAAGTTTATGCAATGCAGGGGAAATTTGATCCACAACTTCTGTTCTTGAAATCTCGGTTTCAAATCCTAAAATATCTGTGACTTTGATATGATCTTGTGAAAGAAGCTGTCGTTTTGCTTCCTCCGCTAATGGGAAATCAAGCAATAATTGGTCACTGATTGCCTCTGTTATCTCGTCACCAGCAACAGGGACCATTCCATACGCAATGACCGTACCCATATCTGTCAAGGCTATATCCGATGTACCTGCACCAATGTCAACTAATGCAACATTTAACCTTCTCATTGAAGGAGGTATCAGTACATTAATGGCAGCAATCGGTTCGAGCGTCAATGCCTGCATCTCCAAATCCGCTCGTTTCAATGCGGCAATTAACGATTCTACGACGACTTTTGGCAAGAAAGTAGCAATAATCTCTACAGAAGCCTTTTCTCCTTTTTGATCTATTAAACTACCAATCTCTTGACCATCTAAATGGTAATAGAGTACAGAATAACCAACGCAATAATAATGGAAGCTTAGTTCTCCCAACCCTTTTTCAGCTACCTCGGATTGCGCGGCTTGTACAGCCGTTAATTCAAGGTGAAGAATATCGTCTTTACTGATCATCGGTTTGCCTGCAATATCCACTGAAATTTTTGCCCTTTCTGTCTTCAGCGCTCTCCCTGCGGCAGCGACACAAACTTTATTGAGAGGACCATGTTTGGATTCTAGTTCATTCTTTATATCTTGAATAACTTTCGAAACGGCTAATACGTCATGAATTTGACCATCTAGCATGGCTCGTTCAGTATGCTCTTTAGATAAGATATCTTTTACATGGTATGACTCATTCATTTTTTCTAAAATAATGCCTACAACGGACCGTGTGCCTATATCTAAGGCAAATAAGTTTTCATGCAAGGAAGACACCTTCTTTTATTAAAATTACTTTAGCGCTTAAAAGCGTTTGTTTATTAAAGAAATATTTCGTGACATCTCAGATGTATTTCGTTATACTATCTGAAAGAATATCTCGCAACAGCTATGAAGTATGCCGATGTAGTAGTCGCAAGTAGGAAGTTAGTATAAGTACAACTGGACAATCGCTAGAGGCGCTAGCCAATTTTACTACTAATAATTCCTAATTATAAAAAATGTACCATAAATAATGGCTGCATTAAAGGTAATGCGATTATTTCATGTCGGCAAATGAGAAAATAAATGAAAAGGGTGGTTGGGAATGAGCAATAAGGAATTGGATGCACTACGTGAAAATTTAGATGAAATCAATTTATCTATATTACATCTTATTAATGAAAGAGCGAAACTTGTACAGGAAATTGGTCGAGTGAAAGAAAAGCAGGGTGTAAATAAGTACGATCCAGTCCGTGAAAGAAAAATGTTAGACCTTATTGAATCCAATAATGAAGGACCGCTTGAAAATTCAGCGGTTAAACATATATTTAAAGAAATATTCAAGGTTGGACTGAACCTTCAAAAGGACGACCATAAAAAAGCATTATTAGTTTCAAGAAAGAAAAAGCCTGAAGATACGATCATTACGATTAAAGGTGAAAAAATTGGTACGGGTGCACCTAGCTTTGTCTTTGGTCCATGTGCAGTTGAATCTTATGATCAAGTGGCCGCAGTTGCTGAGGTAGTGAAAAGTAAAGGCTTAAAGTTATTAAGAGGTGGGGCATTTAAGCCACGTACTTCACCATATGACTTCCAAGGCCTAGGTTTAGAAGGAATGAAAATTCTTAAAAAAATTGCCGATGAATATGGTTTGGCTGTCATTAGTGAAATTGTGAACCCTGCTGATATTGAAACGGCAATCGATTATATTGATGTGATTCAAATCGGTGCAAGAAACATGCAGAATTTTGAGTTGTTAAAAGCAGCAGGTGCTGTTGACAAACCGGTCCTGTTAAAACGTGGATTGGCTGCTACCATTGATGAATTTATCAATGCAGCCGAATACATCATGTCACAAGGTAACGGAAACATCATTTTATGTGAACGCGGAATTAGGACGTATGAGAGAGCGACCCGCAATACCCTGGATATAACGGCAGTGCCTATCTTGAAACAGGAGACTCATCTACCAGTATTTGTAGATGTAACACACTCGACTGGCCGTAAGGATTTGCTTCTTCCTGCTGCTAAAGCAGCTTTGGCGATTGGAGCAGACGGAATCATGGCGGAAGTTCACCCTGATCCAAGTGTTGCACTATCTGATTCTGCCCAACAGATGGACTTCGCAGAATTTGATGTATTTTTACAGGGTTTGAAAGAATTAAGTAAGACGACTGTTTAATGGAAAAGCCTTTTGCATTCGTGCAAAAGGCTTTTTTTATACTATTTTCGATCCTTAACATAAAGGTTTTGAAAAAACTTCTGAATTTTTAATGACAAATAACGAAAAAAGCGTCCTCATTGATTGCAGTTCTTACATTAGTATCGTAATATTATTTATTAATACATAATTTTGCTTGTACAATCTTACCAATTTGGTATTCAGATAATTCTTACGGTAATCATATGTGATAAGACAAACAAACTAAATATAGAAGGAGTGAAACCATGAATACCATCACCATTTATGATGTTGCTAGGGAAGCGAACGTTTCCATGGCTACGGTTTCCAGAGTAGTAAACGGTAATCCAAATGTAAAACCCACAACTCGAAAAAAAGTATTAGAAGTCATTGAAAGACTTGGATATCGTCCAAATGCAGTTGCTAGAGGTTTAGCAAGCAAGAAAACGACAACAGTCGGAGTAATCATTCCAGATATATCAAGTATATTCTTTGCAGAGCTTGCACGGGGAATCGAAGACATCGCGACGATGTATAAGTACAACATCATATTAAGTAATTCTGATCAAAATTTAGATAAAGAGCTGCATTTGTTGAATACAATGCTCGGAAAGCAAGTAGACGGAATTGTATTCATGGGGGCCAATATTACCGAAGACCATGTTTCCGAATTCAAGAAATCACCTGTTCCCATCGTTTTGGCAGGGTCGATTGAGGAAACCAATCAAACCCCTTCGGTCAATATCGATTATGAAGCAGCTGCTTACGATGCAACATTGAGTTTTATTGAAAATGGACATAAGCATATCGCTTTCGTTGTTGGTCCTGACCTAGAGCCAATTAACCTGAAAAAGATAAATGGTTATAAAAGGGCTTTACAGGAGAATAATATAGAGTTTGAAGAAGGTTATCTTGTAGAAGGTGATTATTCTTATGACTCCGGAATTGAAGCCTTTGACCGATTGGTCGAACTTTCTGAAAAGCCAACAGCGATTATGGTGGGTGCAGATGAAATGGCCCTTGGAATTGTACATGCTGCACAAGATAAAGGATATTCGGTTCCAGATGAGTTTGAGGTAGTGAGTTTTGATAATACAAGGCTTACTTTGATGGTACGTCCTCAAATCTCAACACTCGTCCAACCACTGTACGATATCGGAGCGGTTGCCATGAGGCTTTTAACAAAGCTTATGGACAAGGAAGAAGTTCAAGACACTACAGTAGTATTACCTCACCGGATTGAACACCGTCAATCCACTAAATGTAAATGATATTTGAAAAGCACTAGCACGTCCTGTGCGTCGGAGCTAGACACTGCTCTCACTATAAAGACCAAATCAGCTTATTGATTTGGTCTTTACTATTGTTATGTATTAGATGAAGAATTCGAACGTATTGGATACAGGGCTTTTTCGACCGTTTGAAAATTCTTCTCTGTAATTTCTGGTTTTCTTGGGATTGGCTTGTACATGCCATCTGGATCATCCCATGTTTTAGGGAGGGTAACAGGAGCTGAAGATTGCCATTCCTCTATCCAATCTTTAGGTAATTCCGCTGACAAGTTTGAGAATTCAGTCATTTCTAGCCAAATTTGTGCCCAAGCTCTTGGAACCACTCTCCATATATCATATCCGCCGCCGCCAACAGCAATCCATTTTCCATCACAGTATTGATGGGCCAACTCATGTGCTAAGCGAGGGATTTCTTTATAGATTTTCATCGTTGCAGAAAGGTGGGTAAGTGGATCAAGAAAATGTGAATCCGCCCCATTTTGTGTCAGGATGACATCTGGCTTGAAAAATTCAACGATTTCTTTTAGGGCTGTCGAATATGCGTGAAGCCATGAATCATCTTCAGTAAAAGCGTCCAAAGGAATATTGAAGGAATAGCCGTATCCCTTTCCTTGACCTCGTTCATTGACATTTCCGGTTCCTGGGAACAAATAACGCCCCGTTTCGTGGATGGAGAATGTACATACATTTGGGTCATCATAAAAAGACCATTGAACGCCATCACCATGGTGAGCATCGGTATCCACATAAAGGACTCTAGCATTATACTTATTTTGCAAGTATTTAATGGCGACAGAGCTATCATTATAGATACAAAAACCAGATGCTTTACCTCTGAATCCGTGATGGAGCCCCCCACCTAAACTAAGAGCATGTTGGGAATGTCCTGACATAACATAATCAACCGCAGTTAATGTACCACCAACTAATAATGCACTTGCTTCATGCATTCCAGGAAAGATTGGAGTATCCTCTGTCCCTAATCCATAGCTAGAAGCCCGTTCTTCAGACAATGTACCTTGACCGGCCATTTTAACGGCTTCAACGTATGCAGGGTCATGGATTAGGTGCAGTTCTTCATCAGTAGCTATACGGGGGGGGACGATATCACCATCATCTATTGCACCAGTTTTTTTCAGTAATTCAAGAGTCAGTTTCAGACGTAATTGATTGAAGGGATGATTTTCGTTAAAACGGTATTTTAAAAGATCATTAGAATAGACAAAAACTGCTGGCTTCATGATAACATCTCCGGTATTTTAGGCCACAATACATCAAATCCATTCTCCTTAAGAGCTTGGACAACCGCTTGGGGATTCATTATTTGGACTCTTACGACCAAAATCTTATATGATTCATCTTGCTTATCCGGATATACAAGAACACTATGGATATTCGCTTTTTTGGTTTTAATAATTGAAGTAACTTCACTAAGTACACCTGATCGGTTTGGTACTTTAATTTCCAATTGTGAACCAGGTTGATGAGCTCCAGTCAATTTTACAAAAGTGTGTAACAAGTCAGTTTCCGTAATGATTCCGACAAGTTTATTTTCAGAAAGGATCGGCATGCAACCAATATGATTCTCATAAAAAACAGCAGCTACCTCTTCCACAAAATCCAGAGGATGACCTGTTATGATATCCTTTTTCATAATAGTACTTATTGGTTTTTGCAAATCCTCTAAGTGAAAATTCGCACGGAAAATAGAAGGAGTAGCATCACGAATATCTTGGTTCGATACTAGTCCAACTAGCTGTTTCTCATTATTAACAATAGGTATGTGCCTAATTTTTTTATCTCGTATGATTTCAATTGCAGTTTGGATTGAATCTGTCTCTTTCAACGTGACGACATCTTTATTCATAATATCTTCGAGAATCATAGAATATCCCCCTCCGTATGTATGAATGTGAGCTTGAAATAAATAATGTATGGATTCATTAATACATAAATCGATTCATAAACCTAAGGCGGTCAAATTTCTGGACAGATTCTTGCGGAATTCTCTTTCCTATTCTAGCCATTAGACAGTTAGCTGGATGAGAAGAAATTTCCGGATCGTCTGTCGCGTAATATTCCAGTCCACCTGCATTCATCATCTTCTCCATAATCTTACGGTAATCCCATACATTCAACCCGGTACCTTTGAGATCCCAATGCCAGTAATACTCTGTAGTAATAACGATGAAATCTTCCATGGCATCATCCATCATGGAAACAGTGAGCAGATTTTTTCCTACAGCGCATCCACGAAATTGCGGGATCACTTCAATTGCCCCAAGTTCGATTAAGTCTTCCATTTTTCCTTCAGACCAACGTTCCAATGGATCTGGATAAAGAAATGTCACGTATCCTATTATCATATCAAGATGCCTAGCGATAAGAATTCGTCCCTCTGGCAAAGCCGCGATATCAATCAATGCCTTGTGTTGTTGTGCAGGTGGACGAAAAGCTACCAAATCTTTATGGAATTCATAGTTTTTTATTTTCTCTGCGGGTACAGGACCTTCAATAATCAGTGTCCCGTGAGGTGTCTTTATTTCTTTTGCATTATAGGTTTTGATATGCTCCATCTTTTCACCACCGAATCGGACTTTTATCAAATATTATACATGAAAAAAAGCAATAAATTATGATGTTCTTAAAACTTTCGGATTTTTAGCTAGTTAAAATATTATTTCAATATGTTAAATATTCTATCAATAAAACTATTAAAATGAAAGCGTTATCAATAGTTTGTAAGGTTTTTGTAGAAAAAAGTAGGAACGAAATAAATTTTAAAAATTGAGAATATATTTTTATTATTATATAATATTTAGTGAATATTTAAACAAAGGGGGAATTGGGCGGATGAAAGTGGAAGCGCTATCAGTTATTAAAGGGGATTACAATCTACCGAACTATGAAGAAGTGTACAAACAGTTCGATTGGAAAGAAACTGAGAAAAATTTTTCCTGGTCTAACACTGGTAAAGTGAACATTGCATATGAAGCGATTGATCGTCATGCTGAAGGAGCTAGAAAGAATAAGGTTGCTCTCTACTATCGTGACGGTTCCCGTGATGAAAAATATACATTCAAAGAAATGAAGGAGTTATCCAATAAGGCCGGAAATGTCTTGAAGAATATGGGAGACGTCGAGAAGGGTGATAGAGTATTTATCTTTATGCCCAGGTCTCCAGAGCTTTATTTTGCTGTACTAGGTGCTATCAAATTGGGAGCTATTGTTGGACCTCTGTTTGAAGCATTTATGGAAGGTGCGGTGCGTGACCGTTTACAAGACAGTGAAGCAAAGGTTTTAGTCACTACACCTGAATTATTATCTCGCGTACCAGTTTCGGAGCTTCCAGCTTTGAAACACATTTTCCTTGTTGGTGAAAATGTAAAAGAAGAAGGCAAACAATTAGATTTCTTGAAATACTTTAACGAAGCAGACCGAAAGTTAAATGTTGAATGGGTCGAGCTAACTGATGGATTAATCTTGCATTATACATCAGGTTCTACTGGGAAGCCAAAGGGAGTATTGCATGTACATAATGCGATGATTCAGCATTATCAAACCGCACAATGGGTACTTGATATTAAGGAATCTGATGTTTATTGGTGTACTGCTGATCCAGGTTGGGTAACAGGTACTTCTTATGGTATTTTTGGCCCGTGGTTAAATGGGGTTTCCAACGTGGTGGTTGGAGGTCGTTTCAAACCTGAAACATGGTACAAGACGATTGAAGATTTTGGCGTTACCATCTGGTATAGTGCGCCTACAGCTTTCAGAATGTTGATGGGTGCAGGGGATGAAATCGTAAAGAAATTCGATTTAAGCACACTTCGACATGTCCTAAGTGTAGGAGAGCCATTGAATCCAGAAGTGGTGAGATGGGGAATGAAAGTATTCCAAAAACGAATCCATGATACTTGGTGGATGACGGAAACTGGAGCACAGTTAATTTGTAACTATCCTTGTATGGAAATAAAGCCTGGATCAATGGGTAAACCAATCCCTGGTGTAGAAGCTGCAATTGTAGATGATCAAGGAAATGTATTACCTCCGTATCGTATGGGGAACTTAGCCATTAAAAAAGGTTGGCCATCCATGATGCAAGCAATCTGGAACAACCCTCAAAAGTATGATTCGTATTTCATGACAGGTGATTGGTATGTGTCAGGTGATTCTGCTTATATGGATGAGGATGGATATTTCTGGTTCCAAGGTAGAGTCGATGATGTAATTATGACGGCTGGAGAACGAGTGGGTCCATTTGAAGTGGAAAGTAAACTGGTTGAACATCCTGCTGTTGCTGAAGCAGGTGTCATTGGTAAACCAGACCCTGTTAGAGGAGAAGTCATTAAAGCATTCATCGCATTAAGAGATGGGTACGAGGCATCAGATGAGTTAATTGAGGAAATTCGCCAGTTTGTAAAACGAGGTTTAGCTGCACATGCAGCTCCACGTGAGATCGAGTTTAGAGATAAATTGCCTAAAACAAGAAGTGGGAAAATCATGCGTCGTGTATTAAAAGCATGGGAATTGGACCTTCCAACTGGTGATTTGTCTACAATGGAAGATTAATAGTTTTAAAAAAGCTGTTCAATGGACCTATTGGTGATTGAACAGCTTTTTATGTAAAAGGATTTAAACTTTTATTCCAAAAAAAGAAAGCTGCGAAATATTTCGCAGCTTTTTTATTTAGTTTAGAGAAGGTGAAGTTGGTGCAATCGGTTTAGGATTTTTAGGTTTTGGATCGTTCGGTTTAGGGTCAGGTGGTGTTGGCTTTGGATCAGTCGGTTTAGGATCTGTCGGCTTCGGATCAACTGGTTTAGTATCTGTCGGCTTACTTGGGTCCTCTTTTTCCTCTGCGGGTTTTCCACCAATTTCAACACTATTAGAACTACTAGATTCTTGCCCGATGATGTCAATTGCCTTCACAGTATAAGCTCCAGGACCACCTGTGTAAGAAAGTGAATTACTAGCCTTTATACTAGCGACAAGTTTCGTTCCATTATAAACACGGTAGCCGATAACGTCTCCTTCATGATGCCTCCCCCATGAAATGGTATTGCCATTCAAACTGATAACAGGCCCATCAGGTGCCTTGCCGTTATCCTGTAAGGAATCTCCACCAATCATGACCTTGGATAGGTACTTATTTTTTGAGAAAACTACTCCGGGATCTGTTAAACGGTCAAGTCCAATGCTTTTCATGAAATCCGGACTTAACATTAAACCTTCCTCCGTGAATTCAGATGGTGTAGAAGGTAAGGCTGAAAACTTTTTATTATGGACCTCAACATACCTTCCGGACACAAAGCTTCCATCGATTTTATCTTGGACAAAGTTCGACGGGAAAAGATCTGATACAACAAGTCCAGCTCTTGCACATGCTTCTGTCGCAGCGCCACCTGTAATCGCACAGAATGATCGACGTACGATTCCACCTGGCATTTCGAATCTTTGATCTGGATCCACCATTTTAGGATTGATATCATATGCCGAATTTAAAAGGTCCGCCCACAAATAGATGTTCCGCTTACTATAGGAAAGTCCTTTGTAATCCTTGGCTAATGGCATAGGCTTATCATATCCAGTCCAGACACCAAATGTTACATTAGGATTAGAAGCTACGAACCAAGCGTCTTGGAAGTTGTTTCCTGTACCGGTTTTACCAGCAAAGTCTGAGTTGAATTTTAAGCGCCCTTTTAGTGATGTAGCTGTTCCCTGATTAATTACATCACGCATCATATCTAAAGTTAAATATGAGGTTTGAGGGGTAAATACATCAACAGGCTTGCTCTCGTGCTGGAAAATCACTTCACCATCTCTAGTTTCGATTTTCTCAATCATATAGGCATCGACAAATTGTCCGCCGTTTGCAAATGTTGCGAAGGCATTTGTGTTTTCTTCAACAGTTACCCCTTTTTGCATGGCTCCAATAGACATGGATGCATTAGAGTGGTCATCTTTCGTTAAGCTTGTAAAGCCCATTTTTTCTAAGTATTGTGTTGGACGCTGACCCACAATATCACTATAGAATTTTGCAGCAGGGACGTTGATAGATTTAGTTAGTGCTTCCCTTGCCGTAGTCAATCCAGAAAAACTCTTTGAATAGTTATTTGGATAGCCCTTGGCACCCCAGCCAGAAAGCTGCATGGGAGCATCGGCCACGATAGAGCCAGGAGCGATTTTACCTAGCTCAATAGCAGGTGCATATACTAACAAAGGCTTCATTGTAGAGCCGTTTGGACGTAAAGAGGAAGTTGCATGGTTGGTTTCTTCTTGATTAAAATCTCGTCCACCTACAAAACTTATGATTCTACCAGTTTTGTTCTCTATTAAAATGGCTCCAAGTTCAACAGGAAGTTTTTTTACAATTTCTTCTTTTGAGTCTGAATCAATGACTTTAGCATTTTTATCTGGTCCATAGTATGGGTAACTAGCCTTGACCTTTTCCATTTGCTCAAATATTTTTTTATCAATTGTCGTATGGATTTTATATCCATTTTGTTTTAAATTAAGTGTAGCCAAGCTCATATATTGATTGTGAAGATCATCGTCTTTCTTTAGGTCTTCTTCCTCATAACCATCTTTTTTCGCAAGGATTTTTGCAAGAATATCAACTGCTCGTTTTTCTACTTCCACAGTTAGCCATGGATGTTTATCCATAATTTTGGGCTTGGAAGGAATGAAATCCTTTTTAATGTCATAATTTAGGGCTTCCTTGAATTGCTGATCGTTAATATAGCCGCCATCGTGCATTCTCGTTAATACTGTTTTCATACGTTCTAGCCCGGGCTGTAAGATTTTTGATTCTTTTATTTCTCCTTTACGGGTAAAAGGCGTATATCCAAAGGGACTCTGAGGCAATCCTGCTATAAAGGCTGCTTGCGGAAGTGATAAATCTTTTGCGTTGACCCCAAAAATCCCTTGAGCAGCAGACTGGACTCCTGCAATGTTACTTCCAGAAGAGTTTCTTCCAAAAGGAGAGACATTTAGGTAAGCTTCCAATATCTCGTCTTTATCAAAAAATTTCTCAATTCGTAAGGCTAAAAGGATTTCTTTTGCCTTTCGTGAGAATGAAACCTCATTAGTCAGTACTTGCTGTTTTAATAACTGTTGTGTCAACGTACTTCCGCCTGATTGTACTGAAGAATTGGATACTTCTTGGAATAAAGCACGCAAAATCGCTTTTGGTACTACACCATCATGTTCATAAAAGTATTCGTCTTCGGTTGCTACCACAGCATTCTTTAAATCGTCAGAAACTTCGTCTAACGACACTTCAACACGCTCAAGATCAGAGCTGAGCGTACCAAAATATACATTGTTGGCAAAGTAGACTTCTGAGGTCTCTTCATAATTGTATATATCCTTTTCAAGAGCACTTTTTGGTCGTACAGGCTCATCTTTTACAAGAGATGCAAAGTAACCAGCCCCTACGCCTCCAGCAAAAGCAGTTCCTAACACTGCCAGAATGATAAATATTAAAAATAAGTTCCAAATCACTTGATAGGTAATATTGAAATAGCGTTTCGATTTTGAAGTAGATATGGAAGAGAAAAAGTTCCTCAACCTATCCAAAAAAGTGTTTTTTTCCATATTCTCAACCCCCTGAAATCACTTACATTATACCATACATAAGAAACAGGAAATGACAACTTTCTGCATTTTACATATTATGTAAAATGCAAGGGTGTTTAGTTAAGAAATCTGTTTGACTTTTCATTGGATCTATAATAAAATCCAATTACTATTTCATATATCTTCTGCAATGACAGGAGCCAGTAGGTGAACGATCCCTGTTTTAGAGAGCCGGTGGTTGCTGCAAACCGGTACAAATCGTTTAGTGAATTACTTCCTTGAGCATTTGATGGGAAACCCCGAAATTGGGTTAGTAGCATCAAACGGAAAGAGACCGTTATCTCTTATCAAGCGGAGAACATTGTTTGTTGTTCTCAAGTTGGGTGGTACCGCGATATCAATCGTCCCTTCATTTATAATGAAGGGGCGTTTTTTTATTTTTAAAAAAACTGAGGAGGATTATCCATGGAATTACTCAAAGATTTACAATGGCGTGGAATTATTTACCAACAAACGGATGAAGAAGGCTTAAATGAGCTTTTAGATAAAGAGAGCATTTCCATCTATTGTGGAGTCGATCCAACTGCAGATAGTATGCACATTGGACATTTGCTTCCATTTTTAACATTACGAAGGTTCCAAAATCATGGTCATCGCCCGATTGTTCTTGTTGGCGGAGCAACTGGCTTAATTGGAGATCCAAGTGGAAAGAAAGAAGAGCGTCAGTTACAGACGATTGAAATGGTTCAGCATAATGTATCTGGACTTAAGAATCAATTAATTAAAATCTTCAATGTTGAAGGTGCAAATGGAGCAATCATGGTAAACAACTATGATTGGACGAGTAAAATCGACATCGTCACTTTCTTAAGGGATTTTGGTAAACACATCGGGATCAATTACATGCTAGCTAAGGATACAATTGCTTCTAGATTGGAGACAGGGATTTCATTTACGGAGTTCACTTACACCATTTTACAGGCAATGGACTTTAATCACTTATATGAACATCAAAATTGTAAACTTCAAATTGGTGGAAGTGACCAATGGGGGAATATTACGACTGGATTGGAACTAATCCGTAAAATGCAACCAGAAGGGGCCAAAGCATTTGGCTTGACCATTCCTTTGGTTACAAAGGCTGATGGGACTAAATTTGGTAAATCTGAAAGCGGATCAATCTGGCTTGACCCTGAAAAGACTTCACCATACGAGTTCTACCAGTTCTGGATCAATACGGCTGATGCTGATGTTATAAAATACTTGAAATTCTTTACTTTCTTATCAAAAGAAGAGATTGAAGGCTTGGAACAAGCGGTTGAGACAGAGCCACACTTAAGAAAAGCACAGAAAGCATTAGCAGAAGAAATTACTCGTATGATTCATGGCGAGGAGGCGTTGCAGCAAGCGATTAAAATATCTGCTGCGCTATTCAGTGGAGATGTAAAGGCTCTGACAGCATCTGAAATCATGCAAGGCTTCAAGGATGTTCCTTCATTTAAGGTAGAAGAAGCGGAAACAGTCCTTGTAGACGTGTTGGTAAATTCGAAAATTTCACCTTCAAAGCGTCAAGCACGTGAAGATATTCAAAATGGTGCGGTAAGCATCAATGGTGATAAAGTGACAGATGTCCAATATGTTCTTGATGAAAAAGATAAAATTGAAGGTCAATTCACAATCATTCGCAGAGGGAAGAAGAAATACACATTGATTCAATATTAAATAATTTAAGGGTGCACATTTAGGTCAACATTGCCTTTTGTGCACCCCTTTTTATGTTCTTTTATTTTCTTTACTCTTAAACCAATATCTGATCCCTCGCCCAGCGTATGGTTCATCTTTATATCGTGGAATGATATGTAAATGGGCGTGAGGTATAGTTTGCCCACCTACTTCATAGCAATTCCAGCCTACTGAATATCCTTCTGGGCCATGTTTTGAGTCCAATAAATTTTTTGCCTCATTTAAAAGGTTTTGGGTCGCTTCCCATTCTTCAATGCTTAAATCGAAAACAGTTTCCTTATGCAATTTAGGAATAATCACTCCTGAACCGATCAGGATATCTTGTGGGATTTGTAAAAAAAGGCAATGCTCATTTTTTAAAATTATTTCTTGCCCTTCAAATGATAGAGGATTACAAAAGGGACATGAGTTCATAGAAAATCTCTCCTGGTAATATAATACCTTTATCTTATCTTAATACAAGGCTATGTTAAAGGACATTGTTATTTGGTACTATGTTGATTGAAGCGTAAGCGTGAGACTTATCGAAAATGCATTCGTATTTTCTTCGTGCTTGTTTATTCGAGGATGCTTTTTCAATGCCCTGCGGGAAAAGTGGGTCAAGGGAGACTCCCGACCTACCTGCGGAAAGGGAGTGCCTGTAGTTGCAATCAACAGGCTAGTTTATCAGAGACAAAAACAAAAAAATCCTCCATGTAAATGGAGGATTTCCGAGGCAATGCCCAAAGATTAACGAGAGTAGAACTCAACGATAAGAGCTTCGTTAATTTCAGCTGGCATTTCAGAACGCTCTGGTAAGCGAGTGAAAGTACCTTCTAATTTGTCAGCATCGAAAGTTAAGAAGTCAGGAACGAAGTTGTTTACTTCGATAGCTTCTTTGATTGTATCAAGGTTACGTGATTTTTCACGAACAGAGATAGTTTGACCAGGTGTTACTTTGTAAGATGGGATATCTACGCGGCTTCCATTAACAGTAATGTGGCCGTGGTTTACTAATTGGCGAGCTGCACGACGAGTACGAGCAAGACCTAAACGGTAAACAACGTTATCAAGGCGAGATTCTAAAAGCATCATGAAGTTCTCACCGTGTTTACCTTGCATTTTGCCAGCTTTATCAAAAGTAGTACGGAATTGACGCTCGTTTACACCGTAAGTGTGACGAAGCTTTTGCTTCTCTTGTAATTGTAAACCGTACTCAGAAAGCTTTTTACGTTGGTTCGGACCATGTTGTCCAGGAGCGTAAGGACGCTTTTCTAATTCCTTACCAGTTCCAGATAATGAGATACCAAGACGACGGGATAATTTCCAGCTTGGACCAGTATAACGAGCCATGAATGACTCCTCCTCTATGTTTTTATTTGGGTAAAATAAAAACCGTTGTGATTGATCTTCTAGACCATTTTGTTTTCATGTAACTTCGCCCTAGCAGCAAAGGGTTACGAGATACACCTCTATAAATGGAGAGGAACAAAATGAATTCAAGAGAGATTAGATACACATAGGCTGCGATATTTTACACAAATGATAGTATATAATGCAGGAACGACAATGTCAAGCTAGTATTTTCATTTCACCTTTAAAAACTATATCATATTTGGTTAGGAAAAACTGACTTTCTAAAAGTAAGAAAATTGACAATTACTTGTAAGAAATTTCAAAAAAATAACTTTATAATACAATGTAATATCAATGAATTTCTGTTATTATATGTATTGGAGTAATAAATCTTTGAATGAAGATATTTATCAACTAGATTAGTACATATGCATTGCTATCGGATTTTGATTTTTATTGACTCGGATGAAACCGGGTTTTTTATATGTTGTGGAAATCACCGCATTGCAATTATTAGTAGGGATGATGGAAATGGGAGCTAAATTATCAGAACTAAACATCGAATTGAAAAGTGCATTATTCGACTTGTTAGATTTTGAGGATGCAAAGGTAGATTACGAAACGTTGCTGGTGAATATTTTAGAAAACTTGAAGCGATTTTTTGAAGCTACCGAAGTTTCTTTTTACAAACTAAATGAATGGAAAAGGAAGCTCTACCTAGAAGCATCTACAGATTCGTTTAAAAAGAACATTTATCAAGACCAGATTCTGATGTGTGAAGTACTCGAAGGAACATTAAGAGACAAAACATATTATTACAATAATTTCCCTTTTGCTGGATTCACTGAATATCAATTAATCGTCCCATTGAATCTAAATAGTTTACCTCTCTCATTCCTAGCTTTTAAAGAAGGTAACAGTTCATTATTACGGGATGAGGAATCGTATGTTGAATTGACACGTGTTTGTGGAAAGGTGCTAGAAAAGGTTCATAGCATTACAGGTATTATAAGTGAAGAAAAACGTTATCGTCAGCTCTATAGAGTGACAGAAAAATTCCATTCATCGATGGATATGGATTCTGTGCTTGAAGAAATAATAGAAACTTTAAAAGAAGTCTATCCAACCTTCACATATTACTTATTGTTATCACACGATAACCATAGCCGAGGAAACCTTCCTATCAAGGATTTGGAATATGATAGTGAAAATATTGCAGCCATGCAGTCTTATGTGACGGGCCAAACCCAGTTCGAAGACGATGTGATTGCCAGAAAATCCATTTTGTACGCTCCATTAAAAGGGAAGCAAGGAGTGTACGGTGTTCTCCAAGTAATTGCACCTGATACTGTGCTTTTTCCGAAAAATGAAATAGAATTTATCTCTCTGCTTGCAAATACGGCAGGCAGTGCATTGGAAAATGCCCAACTTTATCACCAGTCAAAGAGGTTAATTTCTGACTTGCAGCTGATCAACGAGACTTCACACCGATTAAATTCTAATCTAAGACTCAGCGATACAATGAACTATATGAAAGAACAAATTACTAGTTCATTCCATGCTGAAGAAATAGGTTTTATCATGATTTCTGCTGAAAACGAAATCAATATATTGCCTGGTACGACTTCCTTTTTTGAAAGTCCGGCAGCTTGTCGGTATGTATCTTTTATTAAAGAACGAATCAATCAAAATAAAGAATCCTTATTCATTGGTGACCTGTCATTACCGGGGGAAGTGGCTGATTCAGAATATAAATCCGTTATGGCTGTTCCTATGGTGCAAAGTGGATCGCTTAAAGGGTTTGCCGTAGTCATGCATTCTGATCCTTATTACTTTTCATTTGAAGTATTTAAGCTGTTGCAATCGCTTATTCACCACTCAACTCTGGCATTTACTAATTCGTTATTACGTGAAGAGTTGGAAAAAATGGTGGTTACAGATCATTTAACTAAGCTTTATTCACGAAATTACTTGGATGAAAAATTACAAGAGTCGATGGAAAACGATACTCAAGGGACATTCATATTATTTGATATCGATAATTTTAAAAGAATAAATGATAGTTTTGGACATCAAGTAGGTGATCGAGTTTTAGTTCAAGTGGCCGATTTAATCAAGGGTAGTATTCGGAATGGTGATATCGGTGCCCGCTGGGGTGGAGAGGAACTTGCAGTTTATTTACCAAGGGTTCCTATTGAAATTGGTCAATCTATTGCTGAAAGAATCTCAAATAAGGTAAGCGAATATTCAAATCCTGGTGTAACCGTTTCTTGTGGTGTTTCTTACTGGAATCATGCAGTGCCGGATTCCACTTTCTCTCTGTTCAAGCGTGCGGATGATGCTTTATATATAGCAAAAAATAGCGGAAAAAACAAAGTTATAGTTGAAAAAAGACAATAACTAAAAAGAAAGGCCTGACCAAAAGGAGAAATCCACTTGGTCAGGCCTTTCTTTTTAGAGATATGAAACCAGAGCTTCTACGAAAAGATTGAGCATCTTTTCATCTGTTTCATCAAATCTGTTTTTGATTGGGCTATCGATATCTAACACTCCTAGAAATTCTCCATTTTTCATTAATGGAACGACGATCTCAGATTGAGAAGCTGCGTCACAGGCGATATGACCTGGAAATGCATGAACATCCTCTACGCGGATGGTTTTTTGTTGCTCGGCAGATGTACCACATACACCTTTGCCAAGTGGAATCCTTACACAGGCAGGCAAACCTTGGAATGGCCCTAGTACAAGATTTCCTTCTTCCATTAGATAAAAACCAACCCAATTGACCTCAGTTAAAAACTGGTTCAACAAAGCGGAGGCATTACTTAAATTAGCAATCTGATTTGTCTCCCCTTCTAATAGGGCTTTAAGTTGCTTGATAACTAATTGGTAATTTTCTTCCTTCGTACCACTATACATTTCGACATGAAACATCATATTACCCCTTTCTCCTACAAAAATAATGCCATTTTGATATATTAAAAACGATAACTGAGTAATTTGTCGAGTTTTTAATAAAGGGAATTAGTATTTTTGACAGAATAATACCGAATAACCATAAAAATGCGAATGGAAGGTGATCATTTTGAAAAAGACTAATGGATCAAAGCTAGCGATTTTAGAAGCTGCTTTATACCTTTTTCACTTAAACGGTTTTCACGGGACTTCCATCAGAGATATCGCAAAAAAAGCAAATGTAAATTCAGCAACCATTTCTTACTATTTTAAGAATAAAAATGGTCTATTGGAGCATTGTTTTATTTCTTACTTAGAAGAATATACAGAAATCCTCGAAAAATCGATTCAATATTTAGATGAAATGGACGCTAAAGATTGCTTGAACGATATTTTGACAAACATATTCGCTTTTCACAGCAAAAATTTTATTGCTGCCCGTTTCATTCATAGAGAAATGTCTTTGGATACGAATTTAAATCGAGAAATACTCTCTACCTATTTAATGAAAGAAAAGTATTTATTCACTATGGTGTTGGAACAAGGCTTTGAGCAAAAATCGTTCAAGAAAGTATCTATTCAAGCCTTTATCCTCCAATTGAAAGGTTTGGTTTTAGCCCCAGTCATCCATGCCCATTATGCAATGGAAGTACTTCACATGTTCCCACAAGAAAAATACTTTATGGAAAAGTATTTGAAGCAAGTCCAAGATTTCATTGCAGATTATCTTTGGATGCAATCCAAGGTAGAAAAAAAGACGAATGAAGTTTTATTCACAGCATAAGCCTTGTCGGAAAAATGTTCATTTTTTATCTGGTTTCTGAAGGCTTATTTAATCTATGTGTCATTAATGATGAAAACCCTTGCCCTAAATCTTTTGCTTGGTGGGCATCAGAACCGAAGACTAGCGGGATGTGCATTTCTAAAGCCATTTTTACATAATGGTTAGACGGATAAGGCTCACCACACCATTCTTTTTGGGAACCTGCTCCATTGTAATCAAGTGCCATCCCATTTGTTTTTATTTGATGAAGGATTTTCACCACGTAATCATCAAAGGTTTTAGAAACTGGGTATTTTTTTTGGAATTTGTGAACGAGTGATAGGTGGCCAATCCGATTAGGTTTATAAGGACCTAAATCGCTTTGTATTCCTAATACAACTGTTTCATAATACTTTTTATAGATCTTGTCCACTGAGCCTTCTAGCTTAATGAGATCCCCGAACAGATCCACACTATAATCCAGGCAATAATAGTCGCCTTGAAGATTTAAAAAATGGACTGAAAGAATGCTGTCGTCAAGGGTAGGTCCATATGAATTAAGAAATTGCTTAATCTGCTTCTCATAGCCCTCTATAAAATCAACTTCTAATCCAACATTGATAGTTAGATCATTTTGATATTCTTCTTTCAAAGCCTGCACATTAGAAAGGTAACCCTCTAAATCACGCATTTCCATACTACTATCACGAGTAGGCGTAGTATCTATGAACCCTTCTGGTAGAGGAGCGTGTTCAGTAAAGGATACTTCCTCCATTCCTAGTTCTAGAGCTTTTTCAATATATTTTTTAAACGAATCAGTCGACCCATGTGGGCAATATGGTGAATGAATATGTCCATCGGATTTCATAGAAGTCCACCCCTTCCTAAAAAAATTATGGTGTTTTGTTGACAGTGTAATGTTTAGTTTTACTGACATGTGGAAGTGCTAGTGCCAACATCACCACAAGACGTGGCGTTTTTTAGCTGACGTTCGGTTCCATCAGGCGCTCTACGAGTTTCAAGTTTCCTTTATCTCATGCGGAGTCCTCCTCCAGCTCATGCTTTGTTAAACGTGGCGCTTCCGCTTTTCTTTATGGAAGAATAATTTATTCGAAAAATTCATTTTTATAGTTAAAAATGGTTGTTAACATGGTATCATAAAAGCATTGTAATGAACATTTACTAGTTTTTACATATATACATAGGGTTTTATTTATTAGGGGTACTGTGCGAAATAAGATTATCCCTTTGATTAAATATATTTTTTTCGTAATATAGCGTAGTTTTGGCGAACGGGGGCTTACTATGGAGTACATATTAGTGTTAATACTAATAGTTATAGGACTGATCACATTGGGATTCTTTTTTAGAAAAAAGCATTATAGAGAGATTGACAAACTGGAAGCTTGGAAGATGGATATTATGAACAGGCCAGTCTTAGACGAATTGGCTAAGATTAAGCAGTTGAATATGACTGGGGAAACAGAAGAATTGTTTGAGCGATGGAGAAAAGAGTGGGATTCGATTATAACAGTTTATCTTCCAGATGTAGAAGAGCTACTGTTTGATGCAGAAGAGTATGTAGATAAATATAGATTTTCCAAATCGAAAGAAGTTCAACAAAGCATTGAAGAAAAGCTAAAAGAAATCGAATCGAGCATACAAACGATTTTGTCCGAATTGCATGAACTTGTAGGTAGTGAAGAAAAAAACCGGACTGAAATTGATGAATTGAAAGAAGCTTATAGGACATCCAAGAAGGCTTTGCTTGCACATAGACATACCTTCGGAGCTGCAGCAGGGAGATTGGAAGTTTTATTGGAGCAGGTTGTTGAAGTATTCTCTGAGTTCGAAGAAGCAACTGTGAATGGAAACTACTTAAAGGCTCGTGAGCATGTATTGAAAATTAAATCCATGCTAAAAGAATTATCAGGAAAGATGGAAGTCATTCCTGATTTATTAGTAGAGATTCAATCTTCGCTACCGTCGCAAATAGAAGAATTAAAAGATGGCCATGCTGATATGGTTAATCAAGGATATATACTTAATCACATTGAGTTCGAAAAAGAAATCTCCAGTATGGAGCAGGCCTTGGACATCTATGCGGAGCATATTTCAATAGCAGAAACGTCTGAGATTTTGGCTGGAATGCAAGAGCTAAGGGATAGTATGAATGTATTGTATGATTTATTAGAAAAAGAGGCTGTCTCAAAACAGTTCGTACATAAAAACAACGCCCAGCTTGAAGAGGGAATTTCCTTCATTCAGTTTGAGAACGACAAATTGAAAACGGAAATCATTTTTGTTCAACAAACCTATCACATTACAGAATCGGAACTAGAATCACACAGACAAAATGAAAAGCAATTGAGTCAGCTAGTAAAGCGCTTTGATGTATTCAGGGTCAAAGTTGAACAGAACCAGACTGCTTTTTCTCTATTGGCAGATGATATGAACGAAATAGAAGAGGGTGTCACGTCAATAAAGAAAGAGTTAGAAGCCTTTACTGTTAAGCTTCAAACTTTGAGGAAAGATGAAATTGAGGCACGTAACACGGTTCAAGAACTGAAGAAAAAACTAGCCTCTGCTAATAAGATGATTGTAAAAAGCAATGTACCAGGATTACCTATTAGCTATAAAGAATATTTACAGGATGTTGTTGTAAGTCTAGAGGATGTACATCAGAAATTAGAAGAAAAACCTCTTGATATGGCTGCTGTTCATATTTTCCTGGAAAAAGCAGTCGATTCGGTTAACGAGTTTTATGATTTAACAAGCCAATTGATTGAACAAATGTATATGGCGGAGCGAGTCATTCAATATGGCAATCGATACCGCAGTAAATACCAAACCGTAGCAGTTGCCTTGAAAAATGCAGAAGATAAATTTATGAGTTTCGAATATGAACAAGCTGTGGAAGAAGCGGCTTCAGCTCTTGAAAAAGTTGAACCTGGCTGTCTTCAAAAGCTCGAGTTTGAGTTGGATCTTGAAGAAGTAAAATAACAAAGAAAAACTCCGTCAATGAACGGAGTTTTTCTTTGTCGTCTATTAATTGCTATTTTTGCGATTAAAACTCGAAATTGCTATGCCGATTAAGGCTCCTACAATTGCAGGTACTACCCAGCCAATGCCTTGAGAGGATAATGGTAGGGAATTATATAGAGAGTCTAAGAAAGGAATATGAATGTTTGCTGCTGCTAATCCATCTACTAAGCTCACGATACCCGTAAAAATCAAAGATATTTTATAAACGATAGGTGATCCTCCAAACCCATTATGGAGGAAGGATAAAATTATTAATACAATTGCTAATGGATATACGAATACAAGAACAGGTAATGAAATCGATAAAAGCTGAGTCAGTCCGATATTAGCTACGATTGTACTAAAAACAGATATTATAATGACTAGTGTTTTATATGAGACAGATGTGAAAACTTCTGAAAAATATTTTGCACATGATGAAACTAATCCGATACTTGTTGTTAAGCATGCAAAAGTAATGGTTAAACCAAGAATGATTGTTCCAAACGGCCCATAAAAGTATTTAGCTGAAGCAGAAATAATTGATCCACCGTTATCCATTCTCCCAATTACATCTATACTTGTCGCACCAATATACGTTAAAGATATATATACGAAGGCAAGTCCAAGAGCAGCGATGAGTCCGGCTGTAACACACGCTTTAGTAATAGATTTAGGATTTGTAATTCCCATGCCTTTAATTGAGGAAATAACTACAATCCCAAACACTAGAGACGCAATCGCATCCATTGTTAAATATCCTTCAATAAATCCTTTGAAAAATGGATGTGTAACGTATTCTCCAGAAGGTTGACTAGGTTCCCCCATAGGAGAAATGAAACTCTTTGCTACTAAGATGATTAGAACAGCAATCATCAAGGGAGTTATGATTTTTCCAATACGGTCAACTAGTTTAGCTGGATTCAATGAAAGCCAAGCGGTAATTAAAAAGAAAATTACTGTATATATGAAAAGCGGTAATGCACTTTTGACGGTCTCAGGTGCTAAGAAAGGAGTAACACCAATCTCATAAGCTACAATACCCGTTCGTGGTATACCGAACAATGGACCGATTGCTAAGTAAAGAACGATTGAGAAAATCAATCCAAAAACTGGGCTTACTCGATTAGCAAGCGTTTCCAAATCACCCGATTTTGCAATAGCTATAACACCTAGTAAAGGGAGACCGACACCGGTAACTAAAAATCCAAATACTGCAATCCAGAGATTCGTCCCAGCCTGTTGGCCTAAAAATGGGGGGAATATTATATTACCAGCTCCAAGAAATAATGCGAAAAGCATTAGTCCGATAGCTATGGTTTGTTTGCCAGAAATATGTTGATTCATGAGATGATGGAACCTCCTGATTATTTGCCAGAAATTTTGAACAGTTTAAATCCTATCATATCTTTTTGAAAAATAGTCATGTTTTAAAAAAGTATTAATTTTAAATATATTAAAAAAATTATATTTGTAATAAGACTAAAATATTGAATATGTACTTACTAGTATGAGTTTATTTAGGATGTAAGGTACAACATAAGGAGAGGTAATTTCTCCCTATCTATATTGGTTTTCTTCATGTCTCTCATATGATAATATAGTAAATTGCGAATAGGCATATTAATGGTGGTGTATCAATAATGATTTACTTTGACAATAGCGCAACAACTCTACCTTTTCCGGAAGTAGTCAACTCATTCGTAAAGGTATCAACTGAGTATTTTGGCAATCCTTCCTCTCTGCATGGAATTGGAGCAATGGCGGAAAGACTCCTTAGTCAAGCAAGAAATCAAATTGCAGAGTTATTGGAAGTAAAGGAAAGGGAGATTTTCTTTACCTCAGGAGGTACTGAAGGAAATAACCTTGCGATAAAGGGTGTTGCTCTCGCTCATCAAAATAGAGGGAAGCATATCATAATTAGTAGCATTGAACATCCATCAGTGAAACTTGCATGTGAGCAGCTCCAAACGATGGGGTTTGAAGTAACTTATCTTAATGTGGACAAGTTTGGCAGGGTCTCTGTTGATGAATTAGAAAAGAGTTTAAGACAAGATACGATACTTGTATCTGTGATGCATGTTAATAATGAAACAGGAACCATTCAGCCCATTGTTGAAATCGGAAATCGATTAAAAAATTATCCTAAAGTATTATTTCATGTCGACAATGTACAAGGAGTTGGCAAGGTCGATTTAAATATAAAGGGCAGTCATATTGATTTGTGTACATTTTCAGCCCATAAATTTCATGGACTGAAGGGGAATGGTTTCTTGTATGTAAGAGAAGGAGTACCAATTTCTCCTTTGCTATCTGGTGGTAATCAAGAAATGAAACTCCGTAGTGGTACAGAAAATGTAGCAGGGGCTGTCTCTACCGCCAGGGCATTGAGAATGATTAAACAAGAGATGGAAACGGGCAAGACACATATAGATGAAATTAAACAATACTTACGTTCAAATCTTGAAACAATTGAGGGAGTTGTAATTAATACTTCTATTCAGTTTTCTGCCCCACATATATTAAATTTTTCACTACCTGGAATGAAATCAGAAGTGGTCATTCACGATTTGGAAGAAAAGGGTATATATGTGTCGACTACTAGTGCATGTTCTTCTAAAAAGAAGACAATTAGCCAAACGGTATTGGCAATGACTAATGATGAAACGTTAGCTGGGAGCACTGTCCGGATCAGTTTAAGCTACCAGAATAATTTAGAAGAAGCTAAGGCGTTTATTGAAACGTTTATACATACCATTAAGCAATTAAAACAAGTGATGAGGTCCTGAAATGAAATATGATCATATTATTATCCGTTACGGTGAATTGTCTACGAAAGGTAGAAATAGAAAAGGATTTGTAGATCGACTAAGACGAAGCATCAAAAAAGCATTACAACCTTTTCCATCTATTAAAATAGAAGCAACAAGAGATCGAATGTATATTCTTTTAAATGACGAGATGGTTGAACCAATCCTTGATAAATTGAAGGGGATATTTGGAATTCAATCTTTTAGCCCAGCCATTAAGGTTGAAAAAGATTTAGAAGAAATTAAAAAAGCTGCTCTTTTTTATGTGAAGGATATAAAAGAAGATATTCAAACTTTTAAAGTGACAACTAAACGTGCCGACAAGGAATTTCCATACGACACAGATGAAATTAATCATAATGTTGGCGGATATATTTTGAAAAATCATGAAAACTTGAAGGTGGATGTTAGAAAACCAGAATTAAATCTACTTGTGGAAGTACGTAAAGAGGCAGTATTCCTTACAGGAAGAGTGATTCCTGGCGCAGGGGGATTGCCATATGGAACAAGCGGAAAAGCGATGCTCATGCTCTCCGGCGGAATTGATAGCCCAGTTGCAGGGTACCTATCGATGAAAAGGGGATTAGAAATTGAATGTATCCATTTTTACAGTCCTCCTTATACAAGTGAACGCTCGAAACAAAAAGTGATTGATTTAGCAGAAGTGCTTTCTGGATTTTCAGGCCATATGACTTTGCATGTTGTTCCGTTTACCGCAATTCAAACTCTAATTCAAAAACAAGTACCTGAAAACTATACAATGACCACTACAAGAAGACTTATGTTGAAAATTGCCGATAAGCTTAGGGAAAAAAATGAGGCTTTAGCTATCGTAACAGGTGAAAGTCTGGGACAGGTTGCAAGCCAAACTCTTGATAGTATGTATACTATCAATGAGGTAACCAATACTCCTATCTTACGTCCACTGATTACAATGGATAAAAACGATATCATTGCAACGGCAAACGAGTTAGGAACTCTTGATATTTCGAACAGGCCATTTGAGGATTGCTGCACTGTATTCACACCCGCTAATCCAAAAACGAAACCTAAACGTGATAAAGTCAACCATTATGAAAGCTTTGTTGATTTTGAGGAATTAATAACAGAAGCGGTCCATTTGACAGAGACCCTCTATTTTTCTGCAAAATCGGATAATAAGAAGACACTTAAAGAGGCGGATTTATTTTAAAAATTCTGTAGGAGCAATGTTTTAATAAATTTGGACTTTTTGTGAACAATTACCAAAGAAGATTTCGCATATAGCCATGTGTTTTTACACAATCTATTGTTACAAGGAGGTGAAAAACACATGGCAAACAACTCATTAATCGTACCAGGCGTACAAAGCGCTCTTGACGCAATGAAGTATGAAATCGCTACAGAATTTGGTGTACAACTTGGAGCAGACTCAACTTCTCGTGCAAACGGGTCAGTTGGAGGCGAAATCACTAAGCGTCTAGTTCAAATGGCTGAACAACAATTAGGTGGTTTCCAACGATAATTAAATAATATGGCTGCAAAAAGAGTCGACATTAGTCGGCTCTTTTTTTTGGGTGTATTCGTAAAGTTTGTTGCTTTATTCGTTTACTTTAACATTAACGATAAACGATATTGAAATAGAACAAAAGTTGAACAAAATTACACCAAAAATAAGACAAAGAAAAATTTCCAAAAGCTTTTAAATTAGATATTAGTTTAGTTTTTCTAGTATTTTCTGCTGAATATTCACGTATCACAACACAGACCAAATCTACTAATATTATATTAAAAAATTTTTATTATAAAAATAATTTAAAAAAATCTTACTATTTTGTATAATGGAGGAAAGTTGTCTAATGTTGTAATTATTAAGGGGGAGGAATATTTATGAAACGTGAAGATTTACTTGCTCCAGAAATGTACAATTTAACCAGTGAAATGGAACAGTTTGCAACAAATCCAGAAAAGAAAGCTTTATTATGGGAAGATGAAAGCGGTAACAAGAAAGAAATTACATATCAAGATTTATTTAAAGCTGCAAACAAAATAAGTAATGTGTTTACAAAACATGGATTAAAACAAGGGGATACGGTGCTTGTCATCATTCCACGTTTGGTAGAGGCTTACCAAGTATACATAGCGGCATTGAAAGCAGGATTAGTGGTCATTCCTAGTTCGGAAATGTTAAAGACAAAGGACCTTCAATATCGAATCACTCATGGAGATGTAAAAGGAGTCATTAGTTATCACCCATATACTAGTGAGTTTACAGCTGTTTCTGAATACGAGCAGTTAGTAAAACTTTCAGTTGGTCAGGCAAAGGATGGTTGGTTACTGTTAGATGAGGAAATGGAGTCCGTTTCTGATGTATTTGAAGCAGCAGCGACAAAAGCCGAGGACATGGCTTTCCTTTCTTACACTTCTGGGACAACAGGCAATCCAAAAGGTGTTGTACATACTCATGGATGGGCATATGCACATTTAAAAACTGCAGCAGCAAAATGGTTATGTATTGAAGAAAGTGATACTGTTTGGGCAACTGCAGGCCCTGGTTGGCAAAAATGGATTTGGAGCCCATTCCTTTCCGTTCTAGGATCGGGAGCGACAGGATTAGTGTACAATGGAAAATTTGAGCCTAATAAGTACCTAGAATTACTAGACCAACATGAAGTAAATGTTCTTTGCTGTACACCGACTGAATACCGTTTGATGGCAAAGGTGGACAACTTGGCTGATTATAAGTTAGAAAAACTTCATAGTGCTGTTTCGGCTGGTGAACCTTTAAACCGTGAAGTCATTGAAACTTTCCAAAAATATTTCAATGTAACTGTACGCGATGGATATGGTCAAACAGAGAATACATTATTAGTAGGAACGACAAAAGAAATGGACCTAAGAGCTGGTTCAATGGGAAAACCTACTCCTGGGAACCGTGTAGAAATCGTGAATGAACAAGGCGAGCCTTGCGGAGTAGGTGAAGTTGGGGACATTGCAGTCCATGTTGAAACTCCAGCACTTTTTAAGAATTACTATAAAGATCCAGAACGTACTGCCATGCAATTCCGTGGTGAGTATTATATTACAGGTGATAAAGCGAAAATGGACGAGGAAGGTTACTTCTGGTTCGAGGGCCGTGGTGACGATATTATTATCAGCTCAGGTTATACAATCGGGCCATTTGAAGTAGAGGATGCACTTGTCAAACATCCTGCAGTTAAAGAGTGTGCGGTTGTCGCAAGTCCAGACGAGGTTCGTGGGCATGTTGTAAAAGCATTCATCGTCTTAAGAGAAGGCGTTGATTCGAATGATCCAGAATTAATCGCTAAACTGCAACAACATGTAAAAGATTTGACTGCGCCATATAAATATCCAAGAAAAATTGATTTTATTGAAGAATTGCCAAAGACAACTTCAGGCAAAATTCGCAGAATCGAACTTAGACAACAGGAACAAGCATTAGGATCTAAATAAATAGTAGAAAACCCAAAGGTTAAAAGGCAAATGCCAATTGACCTTTGGGTTTTTAAGTGTTGTAAAGCTTAGCTATTTTCTAAAAGATTGTTGATTTTTTATTGGTTTTGTAAAAAATGCAACAAAGTATAAGAAAACAGCCTAAAACTTAAATAAAGTAGATGGAAATAATTCTCTATTATAAAATAGAATAAAACGACAGGAAGTGGCATATATGGGGAAGCTTTGGCATGGTGGGACCATTTATACAATGGCCCAAGAAAATGAAAAAGTAGAAGCAGTATATACGAAAGACGGTAAAATTGTAGAAACAGGAAATTATTTGGAACTGAAACATAAATATGGTAATGAAAGTGAAGAAGTATTTTTGAATGGCTCGATGATGCTCCCAGGCTTGGTGGATGGTCACTTACACTTAATAGGCCATGGAGAGAGCTTGCTTAGATTAGACCTTTCAAATATGAAGAGCAGGGAGCAAGTTCTAGAAGCTATCATGAAAAAGTGTAGTGAGACTCCCGCAGGAGAGTGGGTCGTGGCAGAAGGTTGGAATGAGAATAATTGGCTAAATCAAACCATTATAACGGTTGATGAACTAGATGCAATCTCACAGAAACATCCTATTGTACTGAAAAGGGTTTGCCGTCATGCATTATTGGCTAATACAACTGCAATGAATGTAGGTGGGGTATCAAGCGACTCGATTCCTCCATCAGGAGGTGACTTTGGCCGATTCGAAAATGGCAGGCTTAACGGACTCTTTCTTGACCTAGCTCAATCAAAAATTTTAGACCATTTACCAGGAATTAATGAAGAGTATTTAAAAAGAGCGTTACGAATTGCAATCAATGATTGTTATAAGTATGGAATTACTGGGGTACATACTGAGGATTTATTTTATTATAATGGCTTTCATCCTACTTACAATGCGATAAAAGAAGTCATTGAGGAAGAACTTCCTATTCGTGCACATTTACTTGTTCATCATGAAGTCATTGATGACATGGATTCAAGTGGTCATTGTTTTAAAAGTGGGAGCGCACATGTAGAATTTGGTCCTATGAAAATTTTTGCTGATGGATCACTAGGGGGACGTACTGCTTTATTAAGTAGGCCATACGCAGACGATCCAGCGAATAGGGGCATAGCGATATTTACACAGGAGGAGCTGCTAGAACTCGTAAAAAAAGCTAGAAAAAAGAATCTTCCAGTAGCGATACATGCCATTGGGGATGAAGCTTTCTCCTATGCTTTAGAAGCAATCATAGAATGCCCACCCCCTTGTGGGACAAGAGATAGGCTCATCCATGCCTCTGTACTTAGAAAAGACTTGATTGAAAAGTGTAAAGGCTTGCCACTTGTATTAGATATACAACCTGTATTCGTCGCTTCGGATGGAAGGTGGGCAATGGAGCGATTAGGGAATGACCCAGTTTACTTACCATATGCTTGGAAGACTCTGATTAAAGCGGAGTTGATATGCGCTGGAGGTTCTGATGCTCCTATTGAAAGGCTAAATCCTCTTTACGGAATTCATGCAGCTATCTATCGAAAACCTTTTGAAGCCGCTAGTGAAGCATTTCTTCCTGATGAATGTTTGACAATGTTCGAGGCAGTTCAATTATTTACGTGTAAAAACGCCTATGCTGCATGCAATGAGAATCGATTTGGCTATATTAAAGCTGGATATGATGCCGATTTTACTGTATTCCACGAAGACTTATTCACATTAAAGGATGAAGAATTACTTAGTGCGAAAGTTAAAATGACAGTCATTGGTGAAAAAAGTGTCTACTATCAGGCATAACGTTTTTCAAAAGTTCTTGAGAAATTTAAATGGATTTATTTTTCTACTCACCTTATAATAGATTTATTTCGATAACAGAAATAAATAGAAAAGAGGACAAAAGATGAATCAATCTCAAGAGCGTGAAGGGATTATTTTCGCTGCGCTTTCCTATTTCATATGGGGAATTGTACCGCTTTATTGGAAATGGCTCGATCACGTTGGTGCAGAAGAGATTCTAGCCCATCGTGTAATATGGTCCTTTGTCTTTATGGTGATAATTTTGTTATGTACAAAAAAGTGGAGCCATTTCGTAATATACTTCAAAGAAATTTTAAAAAACCAGAAAAAACTGTTTGCGTTAACCGTTGCATCGGTCCTTGTCAGTATGAATTGGGGCATATTCATCTGGGCAATTAATGCCGATCGCATTTTAGATACTAGTCTCGGTTACTATATTAATCCATTAATTAGTGTACTATTGGGAGTCATTATTTTAAAAGAAAAGCTTTCAAGACCTCAAGTGATATCGGTCATTCTTGCAGCTATCGGTGTTATTATTTTGACTATCCATTTTGGGAAATTTCCAATTGTATCATTTTTCCTTGCGATTACATTTGGTTTATATGGACTTGCAAAGAAGATGATTAATGCAGATGCTTCTATTGGATTGACGATGGAAACGTTGATGGTGACACCCATTGCAATAGGATACTTTCTTTTTATTACATTCCAAGGAAAGTCGATGTTTGCTAGTTCAATGGACACCGCCCTTTTATTAATAGGAGGAGGGGTAGCAACAGCCTTACCTTTATTATTTTTTGCAAAAGGAGCTCAAAAGGTATCTCTTTCCATGTTAGGATTCCTACAATATATTGCTCCTACGTTGACTTTACTGATAGGTGTATTCATTTACCATGAAGAGTTTACTAAAACTCATCTTGTTTCATTCATATTTATTTGGGCCGGTTTAATTATTTATTCTTTATCCAAAACGAAATTCAGAATACCCACTGATCAGAAATGGAAAAGAAAACATAATATTGGTGCGTAAAAACCCACTCTAAGAAACACACGCAAGGTTTCCCATCCAAGCGTGTGTTTTTTCATATATTAAATGGATGAGAGGAAGAAATATGTTACCTGCAATCTTACATGGAATTATTTTAGCTTTCGGGCTCATTCTCCCTCTTGGGGTACAGAATGTGTTCGTTTTTAATCAGGGAGTATCTCACTTGAGATTTATTCAAGCTTTACCTGTGGTAGTTACTGCCGCCCTATGCGACACTCTATTAATTTCCCTTGCTGTTTTGGGAGTTTCGGTAATCGTTTTGGGAGTGCCTATTATTGAGACTAGCCTTATGATCGTTGGAACATTATTTTTACTCTATATGGGCTACCTTTCATGGAAAAGTACCGCATCAAACCCACAACCTGATGGGGAAGCCTTTTCTACAAAGAAGCAAATTGTATTTGCATGTTCTGTTTCGTTATTAAATCCACATGCCATTATGGATACGATTGGAGTAATTGGAACAAGCTCCTTAACCTATACAAATACTGAAAAGGTAGCCTTTACGATGTCTTGTATTGCCGTATCCTGGTTATGGTTTTTTAGTCTAGCCTTGATTGGAAATAAAGTAGGGAAATTGGATAATTCGGGGAGGTTTATTGTTGCCATAAATAAAGCATCAGCCATTCTAATGGTGATGACTGCTCTGTATTTAGCATACGGTTTACTAACCAAGTGAAAAAAGCACGCAAAGAGTGGATTTTCTCTGTGTGCTTTATTACTTGAAGAAAATCTAGCTTTATTGAATATATAATAGTGTCTAGCTACGATGCTCTTTGCTCATAGAAAAGTCCGTTTGACCTTTTCCCAGAATGAATTATCTCTCAATTTGACCGTTTTGATTTTCTTTTCACTTAGCTTGATATGGATTTCTTTAATGTGACGGACGCTTAATGCCTCATTATCCATTCCAATCGTCGGGTAGTCGTTACCATCTTGAACGATTTTTAAGGTAAGCTTTCTATTGCCACTGAGGATAAAAGGAGAGCCTAGTGTCCGATATGTATTATTATTTAATGAAGCCAGTTCACTAACTTGAAAACAAGGAAGCATTGGGTCCACTACAGCTCCACTCACTGACTTGCTATAGGCTGTACTTCCAGTTGGAGTGGATACAATCATTCCGTCCCCTCTAAATGTCTCAAAGTGAAGCTGGTCGATAAAAACATCGATGACGAATGTTTTAATGATGCTTGAACGTAGGGACAGTTCGTTTAAGCAATAGAATGAAGGCTGACGGTCAAGCGAAACCTCAATAGTAGGATATTTTCGTACTTCGATCTGTTCGTGCGTCATGGCTTCGATCAGTTTTGACGTATCATTGATGGAAAAATCACAATACATATTTAAATTCCCAGTAGTAGATATGCCAGCATATAGACAATCTTCCCGGAATCCTGTTTTTCGTACTGCTTGTAGAAACGAACCGTCTCCACCAACACTGACTATGATGTTTGCTTGATGGTGATCGTTTACTTTAACAAACCCATATCTTTCGGCCAATTCATATAAAGGATGGACTTTTTCAAGCATGTCAGAGGATTTATTATGGAAAAAGTATACATTACGACGACGTTCAGACATTGTATAGCCTCCTTAGATGGTTCATAATTTGTGGAATTGACAACATATTTACAAATTATTTGTTAAAATATGAAAGGTATGTCTTATTTTATAAAATTAATAAGCAGATGTAAAATTCCTAGGTGACAAAAATAATGATTATTTAATGAAACATTATTTGCTCCTGAGACGTAAATGATAGGTATAAAAGGAGGAATACTTAATGAATGGAAAGCGTTGGGCAGCTCTTGGAATAGCTGTTGGATTATTTGTCGTTTCAATTTTTATCAGCTTAGCTTCGTCATTTTTCTTAAAAGATACTGAAAGCTCATTTAGTGAGTTACTGGCAATGAGTGAAGAAACATTCACTGAGGAAGTAATTGAAGAAGGCGATGGATTCAATAAGATTGCTGTGCTAGATGTAGAAGGGGTTATACAGGATACAGGTGATACAGGGACTTCGATACTAGGCACTGCTGGATATAACCATAAGGCATTTATGCAAAAGCTTGATATGGTTAAAGAAGATGATGATATTGCGGGTATCGTAATCCGAGTAAATTCTCCAGGCGGAGGCGTTGTAGAGAGTGCTGAAATTTACGATAAAATCAATGAAATAAAAAAAGATACGAAGAAGCCCATTTACATTTCAATGGGTTCCATGGCTGCATCTGGTGGATATTACATTTCTGCACCAGCAGATAAGATTTATGCTAGCCCTGAAACCCTGACAGGTTCTCTAGGGGTAATCATGCAAGGATATAATTATCAAAAGCTTGCAGAAAAATATGGTGTAGAATTTGTTACTATCAAAAGTGGACCTCATAAAGATATCATGAGTCCAACTAGGGAAATGACTGCAGACGAAAGAAAGATCCTTCAATCTATGATTAACAATTCATATGAACAATTCGTCAAAATTATTGCAGATGGAAGAGGACTTTCAACAAGCCAAGTGAAAAAAATAGCAGACGGACGAATTTATGATGGTCGTCAGGCTAAAGAAATCGGGTTAATTGATGAATTTGGACATTTAGATGATGTCACTACAGCGATGAAAAAAGACTTGAAGATAGACAATGCTATGGTGGTTAGGTATACCGATATGATGGGATTTGGTTCTTTGTTCTCTATGAGTGCACAAAAGGTGTTCGGATCGGATTTGGAGATGGCAGGCTTAGCAAAGATTCTGTCTCAGCCAAACTCTCCACGATTAATGTATCTTTATGCTGAATAGGGGGAAGAGAACATGAATCATGAAACAGAAATAAATCCCCCATCTAATGAGGGGACCCTAGAGCAAGTCAATAGCATGAAATATGATGGACAAAATCATATGGAAAATCAACATATTGATAAACAACTTTTATATGCTGGTTTTTGGATGCGCTTTTGGGCTTATTGTATCGATTTGATTGTAGTTGGTAGCATTGATCGCATTTTAGTCAAACCTATTTTAAAAGCCTTGGATGTCTCCCCATATGCATTGCCAGTGTTTACGCCTTTGACCATCGCAACTGCAATTACCTTTTATCTATATTTTGTATTCATGACAAAAGGGTTTGGACAGACGCTTGGTAAAATGGTACTTGGGCTTAAGGTTGTATCTCTTAGAGAAGGAAACCCTACATGGGGAACTATTATTTTCAGAGAATTTATAGGTCGCTTTATTTCAAAAACTACAGTAGTGGGTTACATTATTGTAGGGCTATTACCAAAAAAACAAGGTCTCCATGATATTTTTTCAGATACTACGGTTGTATTGGAAAGAAATCGATAGTCCATAACGGCTTTGAACAATATGTAAAAGTAAACCTGCTGAAATAGGCAGGTTTATTTTTTTTCTTTTAGCTAATAATGATAGGCTGAAAGGCTGTGAAAATGGTATGTATTGGTTTATTGCAATCATTTCGTTATTCATTATTATACTAATTATCATTCTTTTTACAAAAGTGACTATAGAGGTTTTTTATTACCATGGCCAAGATAATGATCAGCTTACGGTAAGAATTCGAGCGCTCTTTAATTTGGTGAAGAAAAAAATAGATGTTCCACTTATTAAGGTTGATGATAATTCTCCATCATTAGTGGTAAAGGAAAAGGTTCAAACAGGTGAGGATGACTCTAAGGCCAAAAAGAAGGTCCAGCAATTCACCCCTCATGATTTCATGGATGGACTTCATGATACAAGAGAAATGCTTACCCATATAATCGGCCTTCACAAAATTATTAAAAAGTTCCTTCGGACAGTTACTGTTCACAGCTTTCATTGGCACAGCATGATTGGGACTGGGGATGCGGCTATAACAGGTACTTTGGTTGGCGGTGCTTGGGGATTAAAAGGTGTCATTGTTGGAATCTTAACTCGGTATTTGAGATTTCAAGTAAGTCCTGACTATACTATTACACCAAGCTTCCAACATGCCATTTCTCTAACGAAAGTTAATTGCATAATTCGGTTTAGAGTTGGAAATGCTATCATGGCAGGATTAAAGTTAATCCGTTTTTGGCGAGGTGGTAAACCGTCTTTTAAGACAAAACCATTATCGTACATATCAAAGGAAAGCAAGAATCCGACAGTATGATAGGAGGAGAAAGTATGTCTGACAATCATCCGATACAAGGTTTGATGAGCTCTGCAATGGAAAACTTGAAGCAAATGATAGATGTCAACACCATAATTGGAGACCCGGTTGAAACTCCTGATGGTAGTGTAATATTAACAGTATCTAAAGTAGGATTCGGATTTGCCGCAGGGGGAAGTGAGTTTCAATTAGATTCAGAAAACGGTGACAATCAAAATCATTACAAACATCCATTTGGTGGCGGTAGTGGGGGCGGAGTCTCAATCACACCAATTGCATTTCTTGTAGTGAATGGAAGTGGCGTGAAAATGATGCATTTGGATCAAAGCACACATTTGTTCGAGAAGATTTTGGATTCAGCTCCAGCAGCAGTGGAGAAAATTCAAGGAATGTTTTCCAAAAAAGATCAATCATCATCAGGCGCTTACTCTACTCCAAATATAGAACCTAAACAAGAATTAGATATTTAAAATGTGTAACCCATCGTTCAAAATATTGAACGGATGGGTTTTCATTTGTTCACTCTTTTTTATTGGCTCTATTCGTATAGTTGTTGTTATTAGACTATAGAGTTTGTCCGTTGATTGCAGCGAGAGGCACCTGCTTTTAAGCGGTGAGGGAGGGAGCCTACTCGGCGATACCGCTTGTGGGGTCTTCCCACTTCCTCTTTTTCCCGCAGGACATTGAATATGCTTTTTCAAATAAACACCGCACGAAGGAAATGCGAATGCATTTACGAGGAGTCAAGTGCCCTCCACTACAATCAACTCAGATAGTTAAAGTTAAATTACACAAAAAGCAACAACTTTGCGAAAACAGCCTTTTTATAAAAGGAATTAGTTAAATAATTGCAAATTTTCATATGTAAGACTATGATTACACTGTACATATAGTTTATTTAAGGAGGAAATTATCAATGGCAACTATTACATTTAAACAAAATCCAGTTACTTTACTAGGAAATGAAGTAAAAGTAGGAGATCAAGCTCCAGATTTCACAGTATTGGCTAATGATATGTCACCTGTGACTCTAGCGGATTCAAAAGGATCTGTACGTTTAATCAGTGTTGTTCCATCTCTTGACACAGGTGTGTGTGATGCTCAGACTCGTAGATTCAACGAAGCGGCATCTCAGTTAGATAACGTTAAAATCTTGACTATTAGCGTCGATTTACCGATGGCTCAAAAGCGTTGGTGTGCAGCTGCAGGTATTGAAAACGTTCAAACTCTTTCTGACCACCGTGACCTTTCATTCGGAGAAGCTTATGGGGTACATATTAAAGAATTGCGTTTATTAGCTCGTGCAATTTTTGTAGTAGATTCTAACGACAAAGTAACTTATGTGGAATATGTAAGTGAAGGTACGAACCATCCGAATTATGAAGCGGCTATTGAAGCTGCAAAAGCAGCAAAGTAATCGTATACTATTATTAGAGAACCTGGCTGATGCCAGGTTTTCTTTTTGCTTTAATCACCTCCTGAGTATTACAATAAAGAACAGAATGAAAATGCCAGGAGGAGAAAATGGATAAATTCCTAACAGTTGAACAATTATTTCAATTATTTGATTCAACATCTATCACATTACAAGAAGAATTGGATTGTACATACCTAGAAGCTTTAGCCGAAAGTGGAGAAAACTTATTCCATGGAGAAGTCATCCAAGATGAATTGAGTGAAGTCACTAAGAAAAGATTAGCGAAACAATATGCAGAAATAAATTTAGGAAAATATAGTAGGGAAGACATCCGAAAAGGATATCAGCTTGCGATCTTAAAAGGGATGCAGGAAAACGTTCAACCAAATCATCAAATGACCCCTGATTCAATGGGGATGTTTATTGGATACCTCATAGGAAAGTTAACAAAAGGACAGCCAACCTTTTCACTCTTGGACCCTGCTGTCGGAACAGGAAATCTATTATTCACTGTGATGAATGCATTGCCTGATAAAAAGATTCAAAGCTATGGTTCAGATGTGGACGAGGTGCTTGTAAGGCTGGCATATATCGGAGCCAATTTGCTTGAGCATTCTGTTCAATTTTTTAATCAAGATAGCTTAGAGCCTTTATTTGTAGATCCTGTGGATATTGTAGTATCAGATTTACCTATCGGTTACTATCCTAATGACATTCGGGCAAATGAATATGAGATCAAGGCAGAAGATGGTCATACATATGCCCATCACTTATTCATTGAACAAAGCATCAATCATTTAAAGCCTGGTGGGTATGGAGCTTTCTTAATTCCAAACAACCTTTTTGAGTCTGCGCAATCTCCATTACTCCATGAGTATATTAAGCATCATGCTTACATTCAAGGCATCATTCAGCTGCCTAATTCCATGTTCAAAAGTGAAGCAGCTGCTAAAAGTATCTTGATCATACAAAAGAAATCAATTGAAGTATCCTCACCAAAAAATGCATTGTTAGTGCAATTACCTAAATTATCAAACCAAGAAGCAATGACAGGAATCTTGGCAAAGATCGATCAATGGTTTGTGGAGGAAAAATAATTTTGTCAATGAGGACTCGAAATTTCGGGTCCTTATTTTTTGCTATGTTCGTAAACTATGTTGCTATTTTACAATGGAGTGCTTGATTGCAGCGAGAGGATGCTCGCTTTCCGCGGGGCGGGCGGTGAGCCTCCTCGGCGCTATACGCCTGTGGGGTCTCACCTGTCCCGCTGTTCCCGCAGGACATTGAATAAGCATCCTCGAATAAACACCGCACGAAGGAAATGCGAATGCATTTTCGAGGATCTCGCACCTTGCGCTCCAATCAAGCTGTATATTAACTGTTTGCTTTAACAAAACCAATTAAAAACCACAATCTTTTAAAAAAAGTGCATACTTTTTTCTTTAGAAAATTAAATAGTCTGTGAATTGTGTACAATGAAACCATTTTTTTCGTAACGTAACAAGATAAAAGTCTTCACAAATACCGACTAATTTTCTAAGGATATCTGGGTTTTTCTAATTGCCAAAAATCTGAATAAATTTACTTTTGAATGTAAACGATACCAAATTTACTTCCTTCTTGAAAAGCATGTTACACAATGATTAAATGGGGAAATGTAAGTAATGATAATAGAACTACTACTATACATTTATTTCGACTTTTCTGTAAGTGATATATAAAGGAGCGTAAACGATGTCAAAGATTATTGCTATCAATGCGGGAAGCTCTTCATTGAAGTTCCAGTTATTTGAGATGCCGAGCGAGAAAGTAATTACAAAAGGTTTAGTTGAAAGAATCGGATTGAATGATTCTGTTTTCACCATCACAGTTAAAGATGAAAAAGTAAAAGAAATCACAGATATCCCTAACCATGATGTGGCTGTAAAAATGTTGCTTGATAAACTAATCAAGCACGATATTATCCAGTCATTCGATGAAATTGAAGGGGTTGGCCACCGTGTCGTTCATGGTGGAGAGGTGTTTAATGACTCTGTTATGATTACAGAAGAAGTGTTGAAGCAAATTGAAGAACTTTCTGATCTTGCTCCGTTACACAATCCTGCTAACATTACAGGGATTAAAGCCTTTCAACAGATTTTAAAGGACGTTCCTTCTGTTGCAGTTTTTGATACAGCGTTCCATCAAACGATGCCTGAGAGTTCATACTTATACAGCTTGCCATATGATTATTATAAAGAGTTTGGCATTCGTAAATACGGTTTCCATGGTACTTCTCATAAGTATGTTTCAGAAAGAGCCTCAGAAATGTTAGGCAGACCAGTAGAGCAACTTCGCTTAATTTCCTGTCATTTAGGAAATGGGGCAAGCATTGCTGCTATTGAGGCAGGAAAATCAATTGACACCTCAATGGGATTCACTCCTTTAGCAGGTGTGACAATGGGGACAAGGTCTGGGAATATTGACCCGGCTTTAATTCCATATATCATGGAGAAGACAGGCAAGAATGCAGACGAAGTATTAGACGTATTGAATAAAAAGAGCGGTATGTTAGGGGTATCTGGATTCTCAAGCGATCTTCGAGACATTGAAATTAAGGCAGAACAAAAAAATGAACGCGCTGAGCTAGCATTAGAAGTTTTTGCGAATAGAATCCATAAATATATTGGTTCTTATGCTGCCCGTATGAGTGGGGTAGATGCTATCATTTTCACAGCTGGTATTGGTGAAAATAGTGATATTATCCGAGCAAAAGTATTAAGAGGCCTAGAATTCATGGGCGTATACTGGGATCCTGCCCTTAATAAAACAAGGGGTGAGGAAGCATTCATTAGTTATCCACATTCTCCAGTCAAAGTAATGGTCATCCCTACAAATGAAGAAGTCATGATTGCACGTGACGTTCAAAGATTAACTAAATAATTTATTGCAAAAATATAAGGGTTAACCTGAGTTTATTTCTTGGGTTAGCCCTTTTTCTATACATTTCAAGCTATGTTATACTATTGGTAAAATATAAAAGGAAATGTATGGATAACGAAGGGGGATGTAGATATGTGGAATAAGCGTGAAGAAGAAGCCTGGCTAAAAATACAAAAATGGGAAGAACAACTGCATCAATATGAACCTTCCGAGTTTCAGCTTTTGTACGATAAAGGATTGGAAGCTAGTTTTTCCCTCCTTTCTGAAGATATACAAAGTCAGTTTTTTTCTAAGATGGATTCATGGTTATTCCATTTGCATGCACTTGTTCAAAACTCTCAATTTCAACAGGATGCTCGGGATAGAATTCTTTCATCTGCAAGAGTATTCCATGAAGATGTGGAATCAATATTCGATCTTCGTTATCTTTCCATTGATAAATTAACTTTTATTGCGGAACAACAAATTGCTAAGCACAGATTATATTCCTTTACACAAGGAGGATTAAGTGGAATGGGGGGAACGGTACTGTTAGGGACCGACCTGCCCGCGATGACAGTCATTAACCTTCGAATGGTCCAATTGATTGCTATGAGTTACGGATTTGAAGTAAATACTCCATATGAGATGATGCTTTCCCTAAAGGTTTTCCATGCTGGTACTTTACCTAAACGATTGCAAAAGTACACTTGGGAAGAATTGATGGAAGATATAAAGACCAAAGAAGACCAATATTTTTATCAAGGTAATGAAGAAATGACAAACATATCTTGGCTTGAGCAGCCGATGAAGCAAATACTAAAAATCATGGCTATCACTGCCCTAAAGAAAAAGAAATTCCAAGGGTTACCTCTCATAAGTATGGCGATTGGAGCGGGAAGCAATTATCAGATGACAAGAAGGGTAAGTGAGTTTGCTCATATTTTTTATCAGTATAGATTTCTGGAAGGGAAAAAGAATCTATGAGTTTTATAGATCATAAAAAGGATGCTCCGGAATCTGTAGGATGTATGATTATAACGGTTAGTGATACCCGTACGGATGCAACTGATAAAAGTGGAAAATTGATGTGGGATCTCTTGGAGGTAGAAGGTCATAAAATCATTCTTTATCAAATCGTGAAGGATGATCAACAGTCAATAAAGGATGCGATTATAGCAGGCTGTGAACATCCACAAGTGGAAGTCATCCTTACAAATGGTGGGACTGGGATCTCGAAACGGGATGTAACCATCGAAACCGTCCAATCCATTATGAGCAAGGAAATGGTCGGCTTTGGAGAAATTTTTCGAATGCTTAGCTATACAGAAGACATTGGATCAGCTGCGATTTTGTCACGTGCAATTGCAGGCATTGTCCATGATAAAGCAATTTTTTCCACTCCAGGATCAACTGGCGCAGTTAAGTTAGCGATGAATCGACTGATCTTACCTGAGATTGGGCATGTGGTCAGGGAAATTAAAAAGGACCTTGAATGATTTAAGACTACATATTACTTCGTTTCAATCATATCAACTTAAGATTCAAAAACTCGTCAAATTGACGAGTTTTTTTAATTCAAATAGTAAGTTGGAATCCAATTGCAAAGTGAAGAAAAGTGCTTATTGATGGATAATTTTTTTGTGACAACTATAAGTGTGACTTTTCAGAAACTCCTTGATTCGCCCGATACCACAACCATAAATCATTAATGATAGAGGCATTTTCAGCAATTTCTGTATTTAACCTACATGAAACTTCAAAGTCTTTTTCAACAGAAAGTTGGGTCTGTTTTTCATCAATTATTTTTTCAATTTCTTTTATGCGATCTGGAATACTTCCTCTGATTTTTTCCCAATGCAAAAGCAAATGCTGTTGTTCATCCACATGTATGTCATCCCAGTTACGCTGTAAATCAGGAATGGTGATGCCGAGTCGCTCATCATAGATAAAAAATTCATTCATGGATATTACCTCCTAGCGTACCGATTATCCATAATTGTACTATATTTTTGATAAACTGAATCATTTACTGAATATTTAAACTCTTAATTTCCTACACAAATCTTCTTGATTTTATGAAATAAAGCTGTTAAATTTAACTCATGGATGAATAAATATAAAAAAATATGAATTTTTATTCTTATATAGGGAGGAAATTACGATGGAACAAGGAAAGATTGTATTAGCTTATTCAGGAGGATTAGATACCTCCGTAGCGATAAAATGGTTGCAGGAACAAGGATATGAGGTTATTGCATGTTGTTTGGATGTCGGGGAAGGAAAAGATTTGGAGTTCATAAAAAATAAAGCATTGTTAGTTGGTGCGAGTAAGTCCTATGTGATTGATGCAAAAGAGGAATATGCTCAGGACTTCGCCCTTGTTGCCATGCAGGCTCATACCTTATATGAAGGGAAATATCCTTTAGTATCTGCATTATCACGTCCATTGATTGCAAAAAAACTAGTTGAAATTGCAGAGTTAGAAGGTGCTGTAGCAGTAGCACACGGATGTACAGGTAAAGGGAATGATCAAGTACGTTTTGAGGTTTCCATTCAAGCACTAAATCCTAATTTGAAGGTGATCGCTCCTGTCCGTGAGTGGAGCTGGTCACGTGAAGAGGAAATTCAATATGCATTGGAAAAAGAGATTCCAATTCCAATTAATTTAGATAGTCCATTTTCCATCGATCAAAACCTTTGGGGTAGAAGCAATGAGTGTGGTATTTTAGAGGATCCTTGGGCTGCCCCACCAGAAGAGGCATACGAACTGACAGTTAGCTTGGAAGAGGCACCTGATACACCGGATATGGTGGAAATTGATTTTGTAGAGGGTGTTCCGGTATCCCTAAATGGTGTTTCCTATTCTCTAGCAAATTTGATTCTGGAGTTGAATAAAATTGCTGGGAAACACGGTGTTGGACGTATTGACCATGTTGAGAATCGTTTGGTCGGCATCAAATCCCGTGAAGTATATGAGTGTCCAGGTGCCATTACATTAATTAAGGCTCATAAAGAATTAGAAGATATTACTCTAGTAAAAGAAGTTGCACATTTTAAGCCAAATATCGAGAAAAAACTGACAGAGTTGATCTACGAGGGGCTTTGGTTCTCGCCGTTAAAGGATGCACTGATGGGCTTTTTGAAAGAAACTCAAAAAACGGTTAATGGTACTGTCCGAGTTAAATTATTCAAGGGTCATGCAATCATTGAAGGACGTAAATCCGAGAATTCTTTATATGATGAGAAGTTAGCGACATACACATCTGATGATGAATTTGATCATACAGCAGCTGTAGGCTTCATTTCCTTATGGGGTCTTCCAACAAAGGTGAACAGCATTGTTAACAGTAAGAAGAAGGTGGGCGTGTGAAAAAGTTATGGGGTGGAAGATTTACGAAATCCGCTGAGCAATGGGTAGATGAATTCGGAGCTTCCATCTCCTTTGATCAGGAGCTTGTGATGGAGGATATTCAAGGCAGTCTCGCCCACGTAAACATGCTTGGAAAATGTGGAATCTTACCACAAGGGGATGCCGAGCTAATTACAAAAGGCTTACAAACCTTACAGGAAAAAGCAGAGGCTGGTGAACTCCAGTTTTCGACCAAAATGGAAGATATCCATTTGAATTTAGAAAGCTTCCTGATAGATGAGATAGGACCTGTCGGAGGAAAACTTCATACAGGAAGAAGCCGTAATGATCAAGTGGCTACTGATATGCATCTATATTTAAGAAATCAGACACATGATGTAATTGAGTTAATTGAGGAATTACAACAGTCACTTATCGAACAAGCTGAGCAACATATTGAGACGATTGTTCCAGGATATACTCATTTACAACGCGCTCAACCTATTTCTTTTGCCCATCATCTCATGGCTTACTTTTGGATGTTAGAGCGGGATAAACAGCGTTTTACAGAATGTTTGAAACGGATCAATGTTTCTCCTCTAGGAGCCGGTGCATTGGCTGGTACTACTTTTCCGATCGATCGTGTATATTCAGCAGAATTACTAGGATTCGAAGGAATCTATGAAAATAGCTTAGACGCTGTAAGTGATCGTGATTTTATTGTTGAATTCCTAAGTCATTCTTCCATTCTATTCATGCACCTTTCACGATTAAGCGAAGAAATCATTCTATGGTCGAGCCAGGAATTCCAGTTCATTGAATTGGATGACGCCTTCTCGACAGGATCCAGTATCATGCCTCAAAAGAAAAATCCTGACATGGCAGAATTGATACGAGGTAAAACAGGACGTGTATATGGTAATCTGTTTGGATTGCTTACGGTCTTAAAAGGCTTGCCTCTTGCCTATAACAAAGACATGCAAGAGGACAAGGAAGGCATGTTTGATACTGTAAAGACGGTCATTGGTTCATTGAAGATTTTCACAGGTATGATTTCTACCATGAAAGTGAATACAGCAGTCATGGAAAAGGCTACAAAATCCGATTTCTCTAATGCTACTGAACTTGCAGATTATCTAGCTAATAAGGGATTACCATTTAGGGAAGCACATGAAGTGGTAGGAAAACTAGTATTGACATGCATTCAACAAGGTTGCTTTTTAGCTGATTTGAGCCTGGTAGAATATAAGATTGCTTCGGAATTGTTTGAGGAAAATATTTTTGAGGCACTTCAGCCATATAAGGCTGTTGAACGTCGGAACAGTGCTGGCGGAACAGGCTTTTCACAAGTCCGGATTGCAATTGAAAAGGCGAAAAAATTAATAAAATAAGATAAAAATAGGAAGAAAGGGGCGATTTCAAATGAAATTGCCCCTTCTTCCTACTTATTTTTCATCAGTTCGAACAATGAGTATGTCACAAGAAGCATAACGGCTGATGTGCTCTGAAACGCTACCGATGAAGAATCGTTCCACCGCATTTAAGCCTGTGGCTCCACAAATGATTAAATCAATTTCATATTTTTTTGCTATGTCTTTTGGAATTTTAATTTTTGGAGAGCCGTAATCGATCACTATGGTGACATTATTTAATCCAGCAGCTTTGGCTTCCGTTTGATACCTTTCAAGTATATCCTTTGCATAGGCTTCAGAACGAAGGGCAACTTCTTGATCATATGACTCGAATGTTACGAAATTACGGGTATCAATGACATGGGCGATTACGAGAGCTGCATCATTCCGCTTAGAAATTTGTACTGCTTTTTTAAATGCCCACTCCGCTTCTTTTGATCCATCCACTGCTACAAGAATGTTTTGATAATTTAGTTCCATAACTTCTCTCCTCCTTTTAACATTATTATACAGTATCCTACTCTGTATAATTGTTTCCAAATTACGAACAATACTGAAGTAATAGGAAGGAGGGATACATATGGAAAAGAAGCAACCTGCTCAATTTATTTATGATGATTCAGCACAAGGTGAAACCATCCAACAAATTTCTGAATCTTATACAAGTGGTGAAGTAGCAGAGCAAAATGCAACTAACCAGGAAAATCAAGTAAGTCAAGAGGGTTTAGGGAATCAAGAAAGTCAAGTTAGTCAATCAAGTCAATCCAATATATTCGAAGGCTAACAATGGGAAAAGGAAAAGTAAACTTCTTATCGGAGGTTTACTTTTTTATTTTATAAAAGTATTTATTTACGATTATCCAAATACGAACCTAATAAAGAATAGTGAGAGCATCAAACAGTAAGCATTTAATTTTGAATAAAGGGTAGTTTAACCAAACTAAAAATTAAAGCTATGTATTTACAACGTAACAATGTTCTGTTACATTATAAGTGGGAGGAGGGAATCAAAATGAGTGAAGAGGAAATTTCAAAAAAAGAATTACTTGAATTGACAGGTATTTCCTACGGCCAGTTATATAGATGGAAACGAAAGAATTTAATCCCAGAGGATTGGTTTATCAGAAAATCCGCCTTTACTGGGCAAGAAACCTTTTTTCCTAAAGATAAAATTTTAGAAAGAATTGAGAAAATCCAACAAATGAAGGAGAATGTCTCACTCGATCAATTGGCGGATATGTTTTCATCGAATCTAGACAGTCTTACTTATCATCAGGATGATGCTTTGGAACGTAACATTGTTTCGAATGTAGCTGCAAATCTATTTAGTAACCTATTTAAGAGTACAGAATGGAACTTCCTACAACTATTACACGTTTTTATAGTTGATAAAGGTCTACAATCAGGAGATTTACATATAAATGACGCGGAAATGGTTTTACAAGTCTTGAAGCAATATGGTGAAGAACTACTGACAGAGGCTTCAACAATAGTGGTAACAAGGAAAATGGGGGTTTCTTCATGCTTTCTTCTTATCAAGCAGGAGAGTTATTTGATGGACATTGACACAAAACTGGTTTGGGAATCTAAAATAATGGATCGCATCGAGCAGTTAAAGATGATTTGTTTAGAAGGATAGGGGGAGGAACTTTTGGAAAATAAGGGAGAAATTTTAATAAATGGATTTGGTTCTTCTAATGGGGGGACTGTTCACCGTGTAACCATAAATGGAAAAGGGACAATTAATGGAAATGTGGAAAGTCAAATTTTTGAAAGTAATGGTAAAGCTACCTTACACGGAAACTTGATTTCAGAGAAGACAATTGTTAGTGGATTTGCAAAGATCAACGGAAATATTGGGGGTAAAGAACTTAGGGTAGATGGTATTGCTACGATTTCTGGAAAGGTGAATTGTGAGAATTTCGTTGTTTCAGGAAAAGCCAATATAGGTTCAAGCGTAAAAGTAGAAGAAATAAAGATTCAAGGAAAGATTAATGTTGATGGGGATTGTGAAAGCGAGACTTACTTATCTGAAGGAAATTTTTATATTGATGGACTGCTTTCAGCCGATACTGTGGATATTTCACTACTAGGTCATTGCCAAGCAAGAGAGGTTGGTGGCCAAACCATAACGGTGCGTAAGGGGGCATCAGGGTTTGGATTGTTTGTAAATACCTTCCTAACAAATGTTTTTGAAACGGAATTAGTTGAGGGTGACACAATCGATTTAGATTTTACAAAGGCAAAAATGGTTCGAGGAAATGATGTGGTCATTGGTCAGGATTGTGAAATCGACCGTGTTGAATACAGACAAACAGTACGATTACATGAAAATGCTAAAGTTAAAGAATGTATTCAGGTATAGGGGAAATAAGGGGGAGAGAACAGGATGAGTGGACAGCGAAATTTAACGATTAATGGATCTGGTGTCTATTCAGGTGGGAGTTATAAAAAAATTCGCATTGCTGGGGAAGGAACAATCTCTTCGGATGTTGAATGCTCAGAGTTTAATATCTTTGGAACTGGAAAAGTGGTAGGAGTACTTCATAGTAATAATATTAATGTACTCGGAGAGTCTGAAATCGAAGGTAAAATCTCTTCGGACGATATTAAAGTCTTTGGGACTCTTGTAGGAAAGGACAGAGCCGAAGCCAAAAGGCTGAATGTTTGGGGTTCAGCTGAATTTTATCAAAACGTACATTGTGAAATAGTCGATGTGAAAGGGAGTCTCTCAATCAAGAATAACCTCGAGGCGGAGAAGTGTACAGTGAAGGGAATTCTTAAAGTAGATGGTCTTTTGAATGCAGATATCATAGATATTCAAATAAATCATGCTTCAGGTACCGCAAAAGAGATTGGTGGCGAGATGATCACGATTAAAAAGGCGTTCAAGCTAATCCCATTTTTCAAAAGTACAAGGGATTTCACTGCTGAAACCATTGAAGGTGATACCATCCACCTTGAAAATACAATAGCAGATATTGTTAGAGGAAAGAAAATAGTCATTGGAGAAGGATGCAGGATCGGGCTTGTCGAATATGAAGAATCATTTGAACAACATCCCAGTGCCACTATCGGAAATGTTATTAAATTAGTTTAAATCACAGAGAGAAGTCGCTCTTGTCGTTACCGAATTTAAATAAAATTTTCCAGTCAGAAGAATACAGATAAAACCAGGTGATTTTCCGCTTGGTATTACTAGGTACAGATTAAACTTAAGCTGTGCACCTGCTTTATATAATTAAATATTCCTCTCGACAATCCAAAAAGATCCTCCATTAGAGAAGGATCTTTTTTTCTTCCAAAGAAAATCGGTCACAATGATTGCAGATAGTGGAATTACAAGGCTGATTCACCACCTGTATCCAACCTATTATCTGATGATTTGTAATTCTTTTGGATAGTGTGTAAGAATTTCACAACCATCTTTAGTAACTAGGACATCATCTTCAATTCTTACTCCCGCTACAGATGGGACATAAATTCCTGGTTCAATGGTAAAGACCATGCCTTCTTTCAATACAAGGCCATTCGTTTCAGTCATGGAAGGATACTCGTGCACGCTGATTCCCAATCCATGCCCTAAACGGTGAGGGAAATACTCTCCGTATCCTGCTTCACGAATGATGTTTCTAGCAGTCAAATCAATCTCTGCAGCAGTTTTTCCAGGCTTAGTCGCAGCTACTGCAGCTAATTCAGCTTTAAGAACGGTATTGTAAATTTCGTGCTGCTTCTCGCTAATATCATGGAATGCTACCGTCCTTGTAATATCAGAGCAATACCCGTTGTATACCACACCTAAATCAAACAGCACTAAATCTCCTTTTTGGATTTTTGTTTGACCTGGAGTACCGTGTGGAGATGCTGCATTGGCGCCAGTTAATACCATAGTGGAAAACGCCATTTGATTGACGCCTTTTTTCTTTAATTCGAATTCAATGGCAGCCAAAATATCCATTTCGGTCTTGCCTTCTTTGATTTCAGACACCCCTACTTCAATAGCGAAGTCTGCAAGCTTACAAGCCTCACGAATCAGCTTCATTTCATCTTCACTCTTTACCATTCGAAGCTCTCGTAACACTTCTTCTACAGGGAATAAATTAGGAGCTGAGAAAGTAGCTTGTAATTTTTCATACCGTTCCACATTCATATGCTCTTTTTCAATGGCGGCTTGACGTATTGTCAACGCACGCTTTTTGACTGCGGCTTGTATGAATTCCCATGGATCTTCAATATCCGTATATCCGATGATTTCCTCTTGCCATCCTGCATGTCTTGCTTCTTCAATCTCCATTTTCGGGCAAATGAGAATCGATTCACCTTCCTGGAAAGTCATTAATCCAAGGAGTCTTTCATGTGGATTGCTGTGGAAGCCGCTTAAATAAAATACATTATCTGTAGATGTCACAAACGCAACATCAATTTCTTTTTCTTTCAACCAATTTTGTAGCTTTAATTTTTTATCCATCATTTCGCTACCTCCAATTATATTCTATAACACGAGAGTAACAGTGAAGGTCTTTCTTTGCAATTATTTGTTGTCATTCTTTATAATGGTAAAAACAGAGAAACATCACCATTTGCACAATTTCTTATTAATATTGAAATTTAAAGGAGCTGAACCATATGAAGGTTTCATTTCATGGACATGCCATCATCCAAGTGGAAACAGAGAAGAAAACGATTTTGTTCGATCCATTTATTACTGGTAATGGTTTGACAGACTTAAAGTTAGATGAGGTAAAACCGGATGTGATTATACTAACTCATGGTCATGATGACCACGTAGGGGATACAGTTGAGTTAGCCAAAAAACATGGTTCACTTGTAATTGCTAATTATGAATTAGGTGAATTCCTACTAAATGAAGGAGTAGAAAACGTTCACACTATGCATATTGGTGGTGCGCATACCTTCGAATGGGGAAAGGTGAAGCTAACACCAGCTCTTCATGGATCAGGATACCAAACTAAAGATGGACAAATGGTGTATTGCGGAAACCCAGCTGGTGTTTTATTAACTATAAACAATAAGACTATCTATCATGCAGGGGATACGGGAGTGTTTTCTGATATGAAATTAATTGGAGATCGTCATCCAGTTGACGTTGCTTTTGTGCCAATCGGGGATAATTATACAATGGGACCAGAGGATGCTGCCTTAGCAGTTGAATTCCTTAATCCGAAAACAGCTGTCCCGATTCACTATAATACTTTTCCTCCAATCAAACAGGACCCACAGCAATTTGTGGACATGTTAAAAACGGGAATTGGCAAAGTGATGAATCCTGGTGATGTTTTAGAATTATAAACTGGAAGTCTGAAAGGATAAACCATATTTTGAATGTTCAAGAGATTGACTCTTTGTTTAGAGCAGTCTCTTTTTTGCTGAAAAGAGTAAAGCTACACTATTATTGGATAGATTACGTTTTGGTAATAAAAGTGAAATTTCGGTAAAAAATTCTTACATTTGGTAAAATGCCAAGTCCATTCGGTAAATTACCATGTCTAGCCGGTAAAATCCTTAAGTTTCTAAAGATTTATCGAACAAGTTGTCAATATTATCATAGGCTTGCATAAGGTGTAGTAAGGTACAGGCATTCTTATTTTAGGGCTCGTTTTCGTAAACTTTGTTGCTTTTTTAGTTTAATAATTTTAAAAGTTTGAGTTGATTGTAGCGGAGGGTACTTGACTCCTGCGGGAAATAGAGGGAAGTGGGAGACCCCACAGGCGGTATCGCCGAGGAGGCTCCCACCTTCCCCGCGGAAAGCAAGTGCCTGTAGCGGAAATCAACGGGCAAACTAAATAGTATAAAAACAACAATCTATACAAAATGAGCCTATTTTAATGAAGGAGTGGTTTTATATGAAACAACGCGCTTTACTATGTTTACTCTTATGCGGTATGATGCTTTATTTTGCGATTCCCAGGATTGATATCATGGCTCAAGGTTCTTTTGGGATTTTTTCTAGTATGTGGCTTCTTCTCGCCTTCTTTGTAGTTGCTGGAAATCTATCAAGCTTGCTCTATTCTCCTCAAAAACGAAAAGCTGTTCAACAGGAAGAAAACATGACGAAAAAAAGAAGAATGTATCAATCTTGATGGTTACATTGTAAGCCTAAGCTTTTGCCCTTATAATATAGGAAAGAGATACCATATGTAGAGGGTGAAAAGCTTTGGCTACAAAGCATGAACAAATTATCCAGTATATCGACACGCTTCCAGTCGGTGAGAAGATATCTGTCCGTCAGATTGCTAAAGATTTAGCAGTCAGTGAAGGGACTGCTTATCGTGCAATTAAAGATGCGGAAATTAAAGGGTATGTTAGCACTATTGAACGTGTTGGGACGATCCGGATTGAACGGAAGAAAAAAGAAAATATCGAAAAACTCACGTTTGCCGAAGTTGTTAATATTGTGGACGGACAAGTTCTAGGAGGCCGTGCAGGATTGCATAAGACCTTGAATAAATTCGTCATAGGTGCGATGAAGCTTGAAGCTATGATGAGATATACGGATGCGGGGAGCCTATTGATTGTAGGTAATCGTACTAATGCTCATGAATTGGCATTGAAGGCGGGGGCAGCCGTTCTTATTACGGGTGGTTTTGATACAGATGAATCGGTCAAGAAAATTGCCGATGAACTCGAACTTCCGATTATTTCTAGCAGCTACGATACATTTACGGTTGCGACCATGATTAACCGGGCAATTTACGACCAGCTAATCAAGAAAGAAATATTATTAGTGGAAGATATACTTACACCATTCAGTGAAACGGTCTATCTTCAAATGGGAGATACGGTAGACCAATGGATGGGTCACAATAGAAAAACCCTTCATAGTAGATTCCCTGTCGTAGATGAGAATTTCAAGGTACAAGGAATGGTTACATCAAAGGATATAATGGGGGAAGAATTGGATACACCTATTGAGAAAGTCATGACAAAAAATCCAATGACTGTTAATGGGAAAACAAGTGTCGCATCTTCCGCTCACATGATGGTTTGGGAAGGCATTGAGGTATTACCAGTTGTGGACGACTCCCAAAGTTTACTTGGAATCATCAGCAGGCAAGATGTATTAAAAGCTCTGCAAATGATCCAAAGACAGCCACAAGTCGGAGAGACCATCGATGATGTTATTGCCAGTCAATTAGTCGACTTAGGGGAAAGAGGAAAAGGTGACGAAGTTTATCATATTGAAGTAACTCCGCAAATGACAAACTATTTAGGTACGATATCATACGGGGTGTTTACAACTATTGTTACGGAAGCGGCAAACCGGGCATTGAAAACCTTCAAAAGAGGCGACTTAGTGGTAGAAAACATGACCATTTATTTCATCAAGCCTGTTCAAATCGACAGTAAGCTAGAGATATTCCCTAAGGTATTAGAAGTTGGGCGGAAATTTGGGAAGGTTGACATCGAAGTTTTCAATGAAGGTAAATTGGTTGGGAAAGCGATGATGATGTGTCAATTACTGGATCGAACGTGATTTCCCTTAACAAAGATTGGCATAAAAAAAGGATGCCTCCATTAATTGGGGCATCCCTTTCCATTGAATTATTTTTTATAGGCTTGATCTGCCTCGGCGATTGCATGTGGCAGGAAGAATCTATAAGCCTTAATGCCTCCATAGATGCTTAAAGCACCGATGATGATAAAGACAGCAGCGACAATGTATGTGACTGTCCCTGAATAAAGAAAAAGTTGATTCAATCCAAACATGGAAACGAACACACCAAGCGCTATGGAAGATTTAGCTGATATCCACTTCTTTTCCATCGGCAGATTTGTACGGAAAATTTTAATTTTATAATATACATAAAAGGCGAATGCTAGAATAATAAATATTACGAAAACTGGCATCTGAAGACCTCCCAACGTGACATTTTGTCCAATTCATACTATAACGTTTTTCACAATGGATTGCCAGATTAAAAATCTCTTGGATTGCATGGGTCGAACCGTTTGCTATCTGAAGAAAGATAGGAGAACCATTTTATGAAAACATCCATTCTATCAGAAATAAAAAAATATGACACTATTATTATTCACCGACATGTAAGACCTGATCCAGATGCATATGGTTCACAATGCGGTTTAGGTGAGATGCTTAAGGTATCATTTCCTAATAAAAAGGTATATATGGTTGGAGAGGAAGATGAGTCCCTACACTTTATGAGGCGATTGGATACAATTACCAAAAAAGAATATGAAGGTGCCCTTGTAATTGTGTGCGATACAGCCAATGAAGAAAGAATCTGTGATCCTCGATACAAACTAGGCGATAAATTGATAAAGATCGACCATCATCCTAATGAAGATCCTTACGGTGACATGCTCTGGGTAGATACATCGGCAAGCTCTACAAGTGAGATGATTTATGACTTTTATCTAGCTGGGAAGGATGAAGGGCTCATTCTAAATCAAGAAGCTGCTAGATTATTATTCGCAGGAATTGTTGGGGATACTGGGAGATTCCTTTATCCAAGTACCACTGAAAAAACTTTTCTATATGCAGGTGAATTGATTCATTATGGATTCAACCGGTCAGATTTATTTAATGGTATGTATGACGTAAATGAGAATGTCGTCCGTTTGAATGGCTATGTCTTCCAAAACTTTAAGGTTTCGGAAAATGGAGTAGGACACATGATTATTACTGCTGAAACATTAAAGAAATTCGATGTTAAGCCATCAGAAGCTTCCTTGCTTGTGAGTTCACTTGGTGGAGTGAAAGGGTTGAAGGCATGGGCTTTCTTTATTGAAGAAGAGGAAGTGATCCGTGTTCGTTTGCGTTCAAAAGGGCCTGTCATTAATACGGTTGCAAGAAACTACAGCGGTGGAGGGCATCCATTGGCAGCGGGAGCATCCATTTATTCATGGGATGAAGTTGATTCAGTTTTAAGGGATATGGAAGAGGCTTGTTCTATTTAAAAATAAGGCTCTTTTCTAAAAGATTGATGTTATTTTGTTTTATAAAAACAAACAGTTAATAAACAGGTTGATTGGAGCGGAAGGTGCGAGACTCCTGCGGGAGCAGCGGGACAGGTGAGACCCCGTAGGCGTAAAGCGCCGAGGAGGCTCACCGCCCGCCCCGCGGAAAGCGAGCATCCTGGAGCGGAAATCAACCACTCACTTATTAAATAGCAACAAAGTTAACGAATATAGCCAAAAATAAAAAGGACGGCTCAAAATAGGTCTCAGCCGTCCCACCTTAAGTGGGTTTGACTCATATAAGCCGTCCCATGGTTTTATATCCGCCTAATCTTTACTTGAATGGATACCTTTGTGTAAAACATCATTTCTGTTACTTCGATTTTATATCTTTTTTTATTGATTTCTATTATTTTATTTTCAATCGATTTTTTTAATAAAACTTTCCCGGCATAGACAGATTCAATATCTTTTGTAATGAGGAAATCCAAGTCATCCTTTATAGACTCTTGCGCTTCCATTACGCTTAATCGGTCAAGCTGGTACAATTTATAATTCTCAATCGCAACGGATATATCTTGCACAAGTAACTTTTCTTCATTTTGCTTGTTTAATGCCTTATAGTCCTCTTCCAACACTCCAAGTTTTTTTTCTAAATCTTTGATGGTTTCCTCTTGGTTAGAAATCATTTGAATTTGCTTTTCTTGCATTCCGCCATACATATAAAAAAAGAGAAACCAACTAATGAACCCACCTATTGCAAAACCAGCAAAAAATCGCTGCCAAAGGGGTTGGTGGTATAAAGGTGGGATTCTCATGAGGAGATATACTCCTGAGTGAGCCATCTAATAATCAGTGCTCCTGTTTGTGCACCGCCAAGTGCAGATAAAATCCATAAAATCTGTTTGATAATATCACGAGTCTGACCATGGAAAATACCTCTTTCGAAACTATAGACCGTATCAAAAGTTCCACCCATTGCTGCGACGATCGCCCATATCCGTAAACTATCGGATAACCGGAATACAACAGTCATAGGAGGTTGGTTCGTGAAAAATGCTGAAATCCCACCAATTAAGGAGCCACCAATAAGTACCCCTAATGCGATGAAATAACTATTCAAGAAAGTAGGGAAGAAGGCTTCTTTCATCATATCATCCTTATTTTTTTTAACTTTACCTTATGTATATGGACAAACTCATTTAAATAGAAGAAGTATCAAAAATGAAAGCTGTTTTCGTAAAGTTTGTTGCTTTTAGTTCATTTAACTTTAACTAACTGAGTTGATTGTAGTGGAGGGCACTTGCTCCTCGAAAATGCATTCGCATTTCCTTCGTGCGGTGTTTAATCGAGGAAGCTCCCACCCTCCCCGCGGAAAGCAAGTGCTAGGAGCGGAAATCAACGGACAAATTATAGTCTAATAACAACAATCTATACGAAAAGAGCCAAAATGAAAAAGAGAACATATTTTCTTTTTTGTATGCGAAGTTCTATAATATTAACAAGATTATCGTACGAAAAAGGTGGGGAAATCATGTCTTTTGTTCATTTGCATACATATAGCGCTTATAGCCTCCTCCAAAGTACGGTCAAAGTGGAGGAATTGGTACATCAAACAAAGAAATTAGGAATGAAGTCAGTTGCCCTCACAGACCGAAATGTCATGTTTGCAAGTATCCCCTTCTTCAAGGAGTGTAAGAAACAAGGGATAAAACCGATTATAGGTCTTACAGCAGATATCCAGCATGCTGACGGAAGTTATCCAATAGTATTACTAGCCAAAAATCTCGATGGGTATAAAAACCTTCTTAAAATTAGTAGTGCGATTAAAACGAAGTCCCCTGACGGACTTCCGTTCCGTTGGCTTAAAGGTTATTCAAAAGGATTGATAGCCATAACCCCTGGTCAAGAGGGAAGCCTAGAAACGGCACTCTTGAATGGTGAACCGCAAAAGGCTGTTGAAACTGTGGCGGTTTATAAAGAGATTTTTGGAAAGGATTTTTACATATCTGTTCAGAAAAATGGGGGGAGAGATGAACAAAGTTTATTTGAAAGAGTAAAAGTCTTTGCTTGTGAAAATGAGTGTTCAATTGTAGCCACTCTTCCTGTGCATTATTTAATGAAGGAAGATCATATTGTACACGAAGCAATGCTTGCCATTCAAACTGGACAAAAACTATCCGATCAAGACCGAAAAAAACTGCCTTCAAACGAATTTTATCTTAAATCACCTAAAGAAATGCATGAATTGTTTCAAGACGATCCAGAAGTTTTAGAGAATGCACTTTTCATATCTAGTCAATGTGAAGTGGAAATTCCACTGCATCAGACATTACTTCCTAAATATCCACATGAAAAAAAGATAAGTTCTCAAGAACTGTTGAAACAAATCTGTCTTAAAGGTTTCCATAATCGCTATGGAAATGCGGATGAATCATATAAGAAACGCTTAGATTATGAGCTAGACGTCATTGGTCAAATGAACTTTAGTGATTACTTTTTGATTGTATGGGATTTTATGAAATATGCGAGAGAACAAGGAATCCTTACCGGACCAGGACGTGGTTCCGCCGCAGGATCCATGGTTGCCTATGTATTACAAATTACAGATATCGATCCTATGAGATATAATCTCCTGTTTGAAAGGTTTTTGAATCCTGAGCGTGTTTCTATGCCTGATATTGATATTGACTTCCCTGACAATAGAAGAGACGAAGTCATAGCGTATGTCGCATCAAGATATGGAGAGCTGCATGTGGCCCAAATCATCACATTTGGAACATTTGCTGCCAAAGCAGCTTTGCGCGATTCAGGGAGAGTATTTGGTTTAAATTCTAAAGAACTTGATTCATTGTCCAAGTTAATACCTCAAAGACTTGGAATTACGATTGATCAAGCCATCCATGAATCTAAACAGTTACAGGGATTTTATCAAGAGAATGATTTCAATCGAAAGTTAATTGATACTGCCCGTAAGCTTGAAGGACTACCAAGGCATACTTCCACTCATGCGGCTGGAGTTGTTATTTGCGATATTGCACTAACGGAACATATTGCCATTCAAGAAGGTCACAATGGAGTCCACCTAACACAATTTCCAATGGAAGTATTAGAGGAAATAGGATTATTGAAGATGGACTTCCTAGGTTTGAGGAATCTTACTCTATTGGATTCGATTTTAGAAGCCATAAAAAAACAAACTGGCCGTACCGTATTGCTAGATCGACTGCCAATGGAAGACGTGAAAACTCTGCAGCTTTTAGGAAACGGAGATACCACCGGTATTTTTCAATTCGAATCAGACGGCATGCGGAAAGTCTTGATGCAACTCAAACCGGAAAGGTTTTCAGACCTTGTTGCTGTTAATGCATTATATCGACCTGGTCCGATGGAAAATATACCAGTCTTTATCAGGCGTCGTCATGGTGAAGAAAAAATTCAGTATCCTCATCCTGATTTGGCACCAATCTTAGAAAACACATATGGAGTCATTGTCTATCAAGAACAAATTATGCAGATTGCGTCTCGTTTTGCCGGATTTTCACTAGGACAAGCAGATTTATTAAGGCGAGCTGTATCGAAAAAGAAAAAAGAAGTGCTTGATGCTGGTCGAGAAGATTTCGTTCGTGGTGCTATAAATCAAGGATATGAAAAGAATATCGCGCATACCATTTACGATTTAATTGTCCGGTTTGCCAATTACGGATTTAACTTAAGCCATGCTGCTGCGTATAGTCTGATAGCGTATCAACTGGCATACTTAAAGGCTCATTTTCCGCTTCACTTTATGACAGCATTACTTACAAGTGTGATAGGTAATGAGGATAAGATTGCACAGTATACCATTCAATTAAAAAAGATGGATATCGCTTTCTTGCCACCTTCCATAAATAGAAGCAACTATTCCTTCCGCATAGAAGGTCAAGCTATACGATTTAGTTTGGCTGCCATCAAAGGAATAGGAGGAAATGTATTAAAAGAGATATTTAAAGCCAGAAAGCAAAAGCCATTCTCTGATTTGTTCGATTTTTGCTTGCGAGTCAACACAAAAGTAGTCAATAGGAAGGTTTTAGAGGTATTGGTTCATTCAGGTGCGTTCGATGAATTCGGAGAAGATCGAGCCACTTTATTGGCTAGCCTGGATGTGGCTATTGAACATGTCAATCTAGTCAATCCTAATGAAGATCAATTTGATTTATTTGAGGATAGTGAGTTCACCTTAAAGCCAAAGTATATGAAAATGGACCCTATCGGCATTGAAGATAAATTAAATTATGAAAAAGCAGTTTTAGGGTTTTATTTATCCGATCATCCAGTGACACCTTTTACAGAATTGTTTTCCCATTTTGGTACCGCTTCAATTAACCAGGTACTTCAACAGGATGAAGAGCCAAAGTCAACTTTAGGAATTTATATTACTGAAGCTAAATCCATCCGTACAAAAAAAGGAGAGGTAATGGCTTTTTTAATCGTTAGCGATGATAGTGGTGAAATGGAGGCAGTTGTTTTTCCGAACATTTATAAGGAACAAATGCCATTATTGAAAAAAGGGAAGGTCCTCCTTATTAATGGAACTTTGGAGAATCGAAATGGAAAAAAACAGCTTATCGTCCAAAAGATCTATTCAATAGAAGAACTAAAAAGGATTCAAGAAGAAAATTTGAAAAGATTATTTATTCGGATTGATAAAAATGTTCAATCTAAAAGTATTCTACCAAAATTAAAACAAACTATTCGTCATTATCCTGGATTTACGAGCGTTTTGCTGTATTATGAGAGGGAAACTCGTTATGTTAAGCTTCCCATGACCGAATGGATCAATCCTACAAGTCAATTATTACAACAAATACAAACACTTGTAGGTGAAAAAAATGTATTATTGAAAGACGTTTAATCTTTACATCCTAAAATCTTGTGATATAGTGTATTAGAAGATGACGTGGTCTGACCACTTGGGATTATTGGTTAGATTGTTGATAATCTAAGGAGTGAATTACGTTGACATTAAGAGAAGAAGCTTTGCACATGCATCGCATCAATAAGGGAAAGTTAGAAACGGTATCTAAGGTGCCAGTTCGAAACGCAAACGACTTAAGTTTAGCTTATTCTCCAGGTGTGGCAGAGCCTTGCAAGGATATATATGATAAGCCTGAAACGGTTTATGACTATACAATGAAGGGCAACATGGTAGCAGTTGTATCAGATGGTACAGCTGTTTTAGGACTTGGAAATATAGGTCCTGAAGCTGCACTTCCGGTTATGGAAGGAAAAGCGGTATTATTTAAAAGCTTCGCTGGAGTTGACGCTTTTCCAATCTGCTTAAAAACGACAGATATTGAAAAGATCATTGAAACTGTAAAGTTATTGGAACCTAATTTTGGTGGGGTTAACCTTGAAGATATTGCAGCGCCAAACTGCTTTGTTATAGAAGAAAGATTAAAAAAAGAGACGAATATTCCAATTTTTCACGATGATCAGCATGGAACAGCCATTGTAACTGTTGCTGGTTTAGTGAATGCTCTGAAACTTATTGGGAAAAGTATGTCAGAAATAAAAGTTGTCGCTAATGGAGCGGGAGCAGCGGGCATAGCAATTATCAAGCTTTTATATAGCTATGGCGTACGAGATATCATCATGTGCGACTCTAAGGGAGCAATTTATGACGGTCGCCCGTTTGGTATGAATGAAATCAAGGATCAAGTAGCAAAAATCACAAATCATGACAAATTGTCAGGGAGCTTGGAAGAAGTTATCCAAGGGGCTGATGTATTCATTGGAGTTTCAGTTGCTGGTGCACTAACACAGGATATGATTCGTTCCATGAATGTAGATCCTATTATCTTTGCAATGGCTAACCCGGTTCCAGAAATCATGCCCAGTGAAGCGAAGGAAGCAGGAGCCAAAGTAGTGGGGACAGGCCGTTCGGACTTTCCTAACCAAGTTAATAATGTTTTGGCATTCCCTGGTATATTCCGCGGAGCGCTAGATGTTCGTGCAACACATATTAACGAAAAAATGAAAGTGGCAGCTGTAGAAGCAATCGCAGGTCTTATTGAAGAATCTGAATTAAATGCAGATTATGTTATTCCAGCACCATTTGATCCAAGGGTCGCACCAGAAGTTGCAGCAGCAGTTGCAAAGGCAGCGATGGAAACAGGCGTGGCGCGATTAAAAGTAGAACCAGAAGATATTAAGGAAAAAACTCGCAAGCTTGCCATTATCGGAAAAGAGTGAATGGGATTTTGACAACCAATTCTAATGTTTCATCTAAGATTTATTTAGAAATTGTCGAAAAACTTCGAGCAATGATCGATGCGGACGGGCTGGTACTAGGCGATAAAATCCCTTCTGAACGGGAGTTGTCGGACCGGCTTAGTGTGGGTAGGTCTTCCGTGCGCGAAGCATTGCGTGCTTTAGAATTATTAGGGCTAATAGAAACTAGACGTGGTGAAGGAACATTCATCAAGGACTTTCAAGAACATCGCTTAGTTGATTTGCTTGGAGCCTTTTTTTTACAAGATCAAAAAACAATCGATGATCTCTCCGAAACGAAACATTTAATTGAACTAGATTGCCTAAAACTTTTGATTCAACGGGGTCAGAAGGAAAAGATTGACCAACTGTTAAATTGGGCAAAGAATCATTCTTTTGATGATTCTTCCTTTTTTGAAACCATTGCCATTACAAATCCAAACAAGTTGTTAGAAAGAATTTGGCGAGTGATTCACTCATATGAACGTTCTACAAAAAGGAATGTAATAACTGCAGAAGTGGATGACTACTTAGAACTTTTAGATTCAATACAGTTAAAAGATGAAATAAGAATGGTAGAGACCTATTTATATAGAATCAGAAAATTGTCGAAACCGTTATGACAGGTTTTTACAATCTTTTTATTTTCTGTCGTGTAAAGTATTAGGACAGGCATGAACTGGAGATTTAACGACAAAGGGAGGATTCCTCTTGCTGAAAGAGCTATTTTCAAAGTCTAAAAAGAAAAAGTATGCAACAATTCCTTCAGAGCGTGATAAGCAGGATGTGCCAGAAGGAATCATGACAAAATGTCCGAGCTGTAAAAAAATCATGTATACGAAAGAACTTTTAAAAAACCTGAAGGTATGTTCTCATTGTGGTTACCACCATCGAATGAATGCTTTTGAGAGAGTGGATAGCTTATTTGATATTGACACCTTTGTCGAATTAGATTCGGAAATGGTTTCTGAGAATCCGCTTGGTTTTCCTGATTATTTGGAGAAACTAGAAAAGGACAAAGTGAAAGCAAACTTAAATGAAGCTGTCTTGACGGGGACTGGGAGCATTGAGGGCATGAATGTGGTTGTGGCAATTATGGATGCGAATTTCCGAATGGGAAGTATGGGTTCAGTTGTCGGTGAGAAAATCACTCGTGCGATCGAAAAAGCACATGAATTAATGGTGCCTTTCATCATTTTCACTGCTTCTGGTGGAGCAAGGATGCAAGAAGGAATACTAAGCTTAATGCAAATGGCAAAAACTAGTGCCGCTCTTAAACTGTTCAGTGAAGATGGGGGATTAATTATTTCAGTCATGACCCATCCAACCACTGGTGGTGTGTCTGCGAGCTTCGCTTCACTTGGTGATTATAATCTTGCTGAGCCAGGTGCTCTTATTGGTTTTGCAGGTAGAAGTGTTATTGAGCAAACGATTCGTGAAGAGCTCCCTGAGGATTTCCAGACTTCAGAGTTCCTATTAAAGCACGGTCAATTAGATGCGGTAATACCAAGGACTGAACTTAAAGATAAGCTAGTTACGATTTTAGAAATCCATACCCCGGGTGGTGACATTCAATGGTAGGAGAATTGGAATTTGAGCGTCCAATCATAGAGCTTCGAAAAAAAATCGATGAATTGAAAAGCTTGACGGAAGAAGCTGAAGTGGATTTATCTTCTGAAATTGAAAAGCTTGAAGGTAGACTCGAAAAACTAGAAAACGAAATTTATGACAATATGAAGCCATGGGATCGTGTACAAGTAGCTAGGCATCCCTCAAGGCCAACTACTTTGGATTATATTTCCTATTTATTCACTGACTTTTTTGAATGCCATGGAGACAGAGGTTTTGCGGACGATGCTGCGATTGTTGGTGGAATTGCCAAGTTCAAAGGTCTTCCGGTTACAATCATTGGTCATCAGCGTGGTAAGGATACGAAAGAAAATATTCGTCGCAACTTTGGCATGCCCCATCCTGAAGGATATCGAAAAGCTTTAAGACTAATGAAACAGGCTGAAAAGTTTAATCGCCCAATTATATGTTTTATCGATACAAAAGGAGCTTATCCAGGAAAAGCTGCAGAACAAAGAGGACAAAGTGAAGCGATTGCTAAAAACCTTTTTGAAATGGCAGGCTTAAAAGTTCCAGTCATCTCGATTGTTATCGGGGAAGGCGGAAGTGGTGGAGCTCTTGCTCTAGGCGTAGCAAATCAAATTCACATGTTGGAAAACTCTACTTACTCTGTTATATCTCCGGAGGGTGCAGCGACAATCCTATGGAAAGATGCCACTTTGGCAAAAAAAGCGGCAGAAAGCATGAAGATTACTGCACCAGATTTAAAAGAACTTGGAGTAGTTGACGAAATTATTCCTGAAGTCAAAGGTGGAGCCCATAAAGACCCTAAGCTTCAATCCATTTTAATGGGTGAAGTATTACAGACTTCATTGAAAGAGCTTATGAAAAAAGATGAAAAGAAATTAATCCGAGACCGTTATCAAAAGTTTAAACAAATCGGTAAATTTTCAGAGCCTAAAGAATTTTCAGAAGTGAAATAATACCATAATGATTTTTTTTACGTGTTGCCTTTTTCGGCAACACGTTTTAACATTTAAACACTTTTTTGTAAGTGAAACGCTTTCAATTTAAAGACAATTTAAATTTTGTTAAAAGATGAACAAATTTGCTTTACGAATCGGTTCAAGTACCTTAGAATGAGAAACGCGAGAATTGGAATGACTAACTAGAATATTGTGAAAACTAGAGGTAAACTTAGACTTGTTTAGGGAAAATGAACAAAATAAAAACTCTAGTTTTTGCAAAGGATATAATAGGCTTGTTTTTGGGTATACATACATAAATCGGATTCCATCTAAGGAGTAGGAATGGAAACTAGAGGTGAAGAAATTTATGAAACGTATTGGTGTTTTAACTAGTGGAGGAGATTCGCCAGGAATGAATGCGGCTGTAAGGGCAGTCGTACGTAAAGCAATTTATCACAATCTAGAGGTATTTGGTATTTACCATGGCTACCAAGGGTTGATCAATGGAGATATTAGAAAATTGGAGCTTGGATCTGTTGGTGACATCATTCAACGTGGTGGCACAGTGCTCCACTCTGCCCGTTGTCTAGAATTCAAGTCGAAGGAAGGTCAACTTAAAGGGATTGAGCAATTGAAGAAACATGGAATTGAAGGGATAGTCGTAATAGGTGGGGATGGCTCTTATATGGGAGCAAAAGCTTTGACTGAGCACGGATTTCCTTGTGTTGGTGTGCCTGGGACTATTGATAATGACATCCCTGGAACTGAATTTACTATAGGCTTTGATACAGCATTGAATACAGTCATTGATGCTATCGATAAAATCAGGGATACTGCAACATCTCATGAAAGAACTTTTATCATTGAGGTGATGGGCCGCCGTGCTGGAGACTTAGCTCTTTGGGCTGGGTTAGCAGGAGGAGCAGAAACGATTATCATCCCAGAGGAAAACTTCAATATTGATGACATTGTTTCTAAGTTAAAACGAGGACACGATCGAGGAAAAAAACATAGCATTATCGTTGTGGCCGAGGGTGTCGGAAGTGGTATCGAAATCGGTAAACAAATAGATGAATTATTGAATATTGAATCACGTATTTCCGTATTAGGACATGTACAGCGTGGAGGCTCCCCTACAGCAGTCGATAGAGTTTTAGCAAGTCGATTAGGAGCAAGAGCTGTGGAGCTCCTGATTGAAGGACAAGGTGGACGTGCTGTTGGTATAGAAAAAAATCAGTTGGTTGACTATGACATTATTGAAGCATTATCGAAAAAGCATTTGATTGATATGGAAATGTATAAATTATCTCAAGAATTGTCCATCTAATCTAACAAGTTACGGAGGAATTATATTCATGCGCAAAACGAAAATTGTTTGTACAATTGGACCTGCCAGTGAAACAGTTGAAAAACTATGCAATTTGATTGAAGCCGGAATGAATGTATCAAGATTGAATTTTTCTCATGGAAGTCATGAAGAGCATGCAGCAAGGATCGAAAACATTAGAAAGGCATCCGAAAAGACTGGGAAAAAGGTTGCTATTCTACTGGATACAAAAGGTCCTGAAATAAGAACACATAATATGGAAAATGACGCAATTGAATTGAAAACTGGTTCAAATGTCATCATCTCAATGAAAGAAGTTTTAGGTACAGCTGAGAAATTCTCGATTACATATGATGGATTGATTGAGGATATCCATGTAGGTACAAGAATCTTGCTTGATGATGGTTTAATTGGCCTAGAAGTGACAAAAATCGATCGCGATGCAAGAGAAATCCATACAAATGTATTGAATAGCGGGACACTAAAGAATAAAAAAGGCGTAAATGTACCAGGGGTAGCGGTTAACCTTCCAGGTATTACAGATAAAGATGCACAGGACATCATCTTTGGAATCAGCCAGGATATTGATTTCATTGCTGCATCTTTCGTTCGTCGTGCATCAGATGTTTTGGAAATTCGAGAGCTTCTGGAAAAGCATAATGCAACGCATATCCAAATTATCCCGAAAATTGAGAACCAAGAAGGCGTAGACAAAATTGATGAAATTCTTGAAGTTTCAGATGGTCTAATGGTAGCACGTGGAGATTTAGGGGTGGAAATTCCTGCTGAAGAGGTTCCTTTAGTACAAAAAGATTTAATCAAAAAATGTAATGCCTTAGGAAAGCCGGTTATTACCGCTACACAAATGCTCGATTCTATGCAAAGAAATCCAAGACCTACTCGTGCAGAAGCTTCTGACGTAGCGAATGCGATTTTTGATGGAACAGATGCGATCATGCTATCTGGCGAAACGGCTGCAGGTAGTTATCCAGTCGAAGCTGTCCAAACTATGAATAATATTGCATCACGTGCAGAACAAGCCTTGAATCATAAAGAAATTTTATCAATGCGTCGTAAAGATAATGAATGTAATATCACTGATGCAATTGGGCAATCGGTTGCTCATACAACATTGAATTTAGAGGCAGGAGCAATCATCACTCCAACAGAAAGTGGTCATACAGCTCGTATGATATCTAAGTATCGTCCCAAAGCACCGATTGTGGCTGTTACTTCAAACGAGCGTGTTTCACGCCGATTGGCTCTAGTATGGGGAGTATATCCTCAAATTGGTCCAAGAGCAAAATCTACAGATGACATGTTGGATATTGCTATTCAAGAAAGCTTAAATTCTGGGCTCGTTTCCCATGGTGATCTTGTGGTAATAACTGCGGGAGTACCAGTAGGAGAAACAGGTACAACTAACTTGATGAAAATCCATGTGCTAGGAAATACCATCCTTAAAGCACAAGGAATTGGTCGGAAATCAGCAACAGGAAAAGTGGTACTTGCGAAAAACGCTGAAGAAGCTATTCAAAAAGTCACTCCTGAGAGTATACTAGTTACACTTGGTTCAGATAAAGAAATGATGCCTGCCATTGAAAAGTGTGCTGCTTTGGTAACCGTTGAAGGTGGTTTGACTAGCCATGCAGCAGTAGTAGGGTTAAGCCTTGGTATTCCAGTTATTGTTGGCGCTAGTCAAGCGATGACACTACTGAAAGAAGGCCAAGAAGTTACAGTTGATGCTGCACGCGGATTCATCAATGAAGGCAAGGCGAGTGTTCTGTAAGATATAAAAAAAGAAGAAATGCTTGAATCGGTTTACGATTCAGGCATTTTTTTACAGTGATGGTTTTTGAAAAGATTTATGTATCTTTTATTCTCCGGACTCGTACATGTATAATGAAAAGGAATTCATACTGGGAGGAAGAATAAATGAAATACTTGTTATTGTTTTTAATTATCGTACCTGCCGCGGAAATCGCAATCCTATTAACAGCAGGAAATACAATTGGCGTCCTCCCTACGATTCTATTAATCATTGCAACGGGTATTGCAGGATCTTACCTTGCAAAACAACAAGGTCTTGAGGTAATAAGACAGGCCCAGCGGCAAATGCAATATGGGCAAATGCCAGGCAACACAATTATTGATGGAATTTGTATCTTGGTAGGGGGAGTCCTACTTCTTACACCAGGGTTCATATCTGATTCAATGGGGTTCATTTTGTTGCTGCCACCTACCAGGGCTATGATAAGGCCCGTTATCGTACGTATATTCCGGAAAATGATTGATAAAGGCAATATAAAAATCATACGATAAAAAGAGTGTATAAAAGGCTGACCCCAGGTCAGCCTTTTTGGATAAAAAAATAATTTATCAATATTCTTTGTTCTTTCCTAAAATAAAGCTCCAAATATCAATAAAAACGTTACTCCTATGAAGGGTGTTTATAATGACTAGTGTTACTGGACCGATGATCAGGCCAAGGAATCCTATTAATTTAAAGCCAACGAATAATGACACCAAGGTAGCCAATGGGTCTAAACCTATACTGGATGAAAGGATCTTTGGCTCCATGACCTGTCTTTGTACGAGAACGACTAGATATAGAACACCAAGTCCAATTGCCAAATTCATTTCTCCTGCTACAACCTCGTAAATAATCCATGGGACAAATACAGCCCCTGTCCCTAAGTAAGGAAGTATATCAACAAATCCTGCAACTAATGCGATAGTAATGGCGTATTCTACTCTTAAAACAAGCAACCCTATTAAAACGATGATTGTTGTAATGGAAATTAGGGTTAATTGAGCCTTAATAAAGCCAAATAAAGCTTTTCTCAAATCTTCAAAGATTTTAGAGCCACTTTGCTTCATTTTGTTTGGAGCAAATCGCCCCGCCAAACTACGTAACCGATACCAGTCTTTGCTAATGAAAAAGGTTGCTAACAAGGAAAATATCAAAACAGTCGCTGCACTAGGAAACCACCCAATGATTATCGGGATGTTAGAGAAAAAGTCTTGTATAAAGTCACCAGCTGTCGTTCCTATTTTCTTACCTGCGTTTTGGACATTTTCCATAATAGTATCTTGTTGACCGGCTTCAAGGTTATTGAAGAGTGTAGTGAATTTATGGTACATGGGAATCAGTTGTGAACCTATGAATTGCTCTGTATAATCTATTAGGGTTTGAATATGCTGGGGTATTACCCTAGCCAGGTAGTTGGCACCTGAAACAATTTCAGAGACTAACAGGATGATTAATCCGGTAAAGATTGCAATGATCAGAATAAGGGCTGCAAAAACAGAAAGTGATCTAGGCATTTTTGTTTTTTTCTCAAAAAAGTCCACAATGGGATTGATCATAAATGCGATTATTAAACCAATAATAAATGGATAGGTAACCTTAGAAGTGTACAGTATGGTTATTGCACTTAGAGCAACTATACCAATGACTAAAAATAATCGGACGAACCGATAAATATATGTAGGGTTCAAAACATTGCCTCCTTTTGGATTCCTTTTATTTATTCTACTACGTGTACAATGAAAAAAAGTTTCTTTTTAAAATAAATTCTGAATTTTCTGTAGAGAAGGGATGAGCTATCATGAATGGACCTTTATTATTTTTGTTTCTTTTATTAGGAGTGGGATGGATAGCCAAGAATCCTTCTTTAATGGTGGCCTCTGGATTTTTGCTATTGGTAAAAATGATCGGTGTCGGTGATAAAATTTTCCCTTTTCTTCAAGAAAAGGGAATTAATCTTGGAGTAACGGTCATAACTGTTGCCGTTCTGGTCCCTATTGCAAATGGAAGCATTGGTTTCAAACAACTAATAGATGCGATCAAATCACCATATGCATGGATAGCTTTAGGTGCGGGGATTGCAGTAGCTCTTATTGCAAAAAGCGGGCTCACTTTATTAGTGGATGATCCTCATATAACGACTGCATTGGTTTTCGGGACCATACTTGCCGTTGCGTTATTTAATGGGGTGGCTGTCGGTCCTTTAATCGGAGCAGGTATTGCCTATATAGCCATGAAGGTCTTTGAATTATTTAAGTCGTATTTCTAACACGAACATAGTGTTAAAGCTTTGCTGGAATAGGCATTTTAACTTTTGATTCTGTTATTTTCATATATACATTTACATTAATTTGCATCTTAAACTAATAGAAATCCTTATAAAGCATAATCATATAGTAAGAATTATTCAGTGGGATGAATGTTTACGCTTTTTTTCATCATTTCTATCACCCACTAAGATGTTTTTCTGGTAAAATAATAATTTTTTCACATTTTAAGTTCTTTTCATTCACAAAAATCAGATAATTGTTTATAATAGGACATGTAAGCGGTAAACTTTTACAAGATTTAGAAATAGGTATAATATACAATTAATAGCGTCTTGAAAGCCTTGAGAAATGAATGAGCAATCGCTCGGCTAAAGTGTTTAAGGCTTTGTTCTTATGGGTAAAAATGAAAGAGTTATTCAGTAAACTAATTCATGTGGATTAGTATTCATATATTGTTAACGCTTTCAATTAGCGGACAACTGTTCGCCAATATATATAATGGTCAGGCCTATTATCCACTGCCTGTCACATTACAAAACAAATATATAAATAAAATGAAGTGGGTAAGGGGATTTTTTAGAAAAGGAGAGATTCTGCTATGACAGTGACAAAAGGTCTCGAAGGAATTGTTGCAACAACTTCATCAATCAGTTCAATCATTGATGATACTCTAACTTATGTAGGGTATGATATCGATGATTTAGCAGTGAACGCAAGTTTTGAAGAGGTAATTTACTTATTATGGCACCGTCGTCTTCCTAACAAGGAAGAATTAAAGGAACTAGCAGCACAGCTAGCTGAAAATATGGATGTTCCAAAGGAAGTATTAGATCATTTTAAGACTTTCCCAATTCAAAACGTTCATCCAATGGCTGCATTGCGTTCTGCAATCTCAAACCTTGGTTTATATGATGCAGAAGCAGATGTGATGGATAAAGATGCAAACTATAAAAAAGCGATTCGCTTGCAAGCTCAAATCTCAACAATTGTTACTGCGTTCGCTCGAATCCGTAAAGGTTTGGAGCCTGTTTCCCCTAAGAAAGATCTGAGCTTTGCTGCTAATTTCCTTTACATGCTTAGTGGGAAAGATCCATCAGCGATTGAAGAGGAAGCATTCAACAAAGCGTTAGTGCTTCATGCTGATCACGAATTAAACGCTTCTACGTTTACTGCACGCGTTTGCGTGGCTACACTATCAGATGTTTATTCTGGAATTACAGCTGCAATCGGTGCATTAAAAGGCCCACTTCATGGTGGTGCAAATGAAGCGGTAATGAACATGTTAACTGAGATTGGGTCTGTTGAAAATGTAGAGTCCTACGTTAAAAGCAAACTTGAAAATAAAGAAAAAATCATGGGCTTTGGTCACCGCGTATACCGTAACGGGGACCCACGCGCTAAACACTTAAAAGCAATGTCAGAGAAATTGACAAAACTGACTGGGCAATCCCAGTATTATGAAATGTCAGTGAAAATCGAGGAGCTTGTGACTTCCCAGAAACCACTTCCTCCAAACGTAGATTTTTATTCTGCTTCGGTTTATCATAGCCTAGGAATCGATCATGACTTATTCACGCCAATTTTTGCGGTTAGCCGTACTTCTGGTTGGTTGGCACATATTCTTGAGCAATATGACAACAATCGTCTGATCCGTCCACGTGCAGAATATACAGGTCCTGGCATGCAAAAATATGTGCCTGTGAATGAAAGATAAGGCTACGGATTTTCCAAACACATAATTATATAGTAAATTAATACATGTAGATAAAAAAAGGTTAGAGGCGCTTTGAATGATTAGTGCCTTCTAACCTTTGATATTGGAATTGGAGGGTTTAGTATGAGTCAAGGTGAAAAAATTACAGTTTCTAATGGTGTATTGAATGTGCCAAATAATCCGGTAATCCCTTTTATTGAAGGTGATGGAATTGGTCCTGATATTTGGGCTGCAGCTTCTCGTGTTATCGAAGCAGCAGTAGACAAAGCTTATAATGGTGAAAAGAGCATTGTATGGAAAGAAGTTTTGGCTGGTGAAAAAGCATTCAACCAAACTGGTGAATGGCTACCACAGGAAACTTTAGACTTAATTAATGAGTACTTGATTGCTATCAAAGGTCCTCTTACGACTCCGGTTGGTGGAGGAATCCGTTCATTGAACGTTGCACTTCGTCAAGAATTGGATTTATTCGTTTGCTTACGTCCTGTAAGATACTTTGATGGTGTTCCTTCTCCTGTTAAGCGTCCAGAAGATACTGATATGGTAATCTTCCGTGAGAATACTGAAGATATCTATGCTGGTATTGAGTATGCTAAGGGCTCTGACGAAGTAAAGAAATTAATCGACTTCCTTCAAAACGAAATGGGAGTTTCAAAAATCCGTTTCCCAGAAACGTCTGGAATCGGGATTAAGCCTGTTTCCCAAGAAGGTACTGAGCGTCTTGTACGTGCAGCTATAAATTATGCAATTAAAGAAGGTCGCAAATCCCTTACTTTAGTACATAAAGGTAATATCATGAAATTCACTGAAGGTGCTTTCAAAACTTGGGGTTATGAGTTAGCTGAAAAAGAATTCGGCGATAAAGTATTCACTTGGGCTCAGTATGATCGCATTAAGGCTGATCAAGGTTCAGAAGCAGCTAACAATGCTCAAGCTGCAGCTGAAGCAGAAGGCAAAATTATCGTGAAGGATTCCATCGCGGATATCTTCTTACAACAAATCCTTACTCGTCCAAAAGAGTTTGATGTTGTAGCTACAATGAACTTAAACGGTGATTACATCTCTGATGCTCTTGCTGCACAAGTTGGTGGAATTGGTATCGCTCCAGGAGCAAACATCAACTATGAAACAGGACACGCAATCTTTGAAGCTACACATGGTACTGCACCGAAGTATGCTGGCTTAGATAAAGTTAACCCATCTTCAGTTCTACTTTCAGGTGTATTGATGCTTGAACACCTTGGATGGAACGAAGCAGCTAAAATGATCATTAACTCAGTTGAAAAGACAATCTCTTCTAAAGTTGTAACTTATGACTTTGCTCGTCTAATGGATGGAGCTACAGAAGTGAAGTGCTCTGAATTTGCTGATGAGTTAATCAAAAACTTAGCATAATTCCTATACGATTTTCGTAGACTGATAATTGGCAATCGCTATTTATCAGTCTACTTACATATGATTGGGAAGATGACAAGGGAGGAATAAAACAATGGCAGCATTAACACGCAAAAAAATTTCCGTTATCGGTGGAGGATTTACTGGAGCAACGACTGCATTTTTATTAGCTCAAAAAGAACTTGGAGATGTAGTGCTAGTTGATATCCCTCAAATGGAAAACCCTACAAAAGGAAAAGCGTTAGATATGCTTGAGGCTGGACCGGTTCAAGGATTTGATGCTAATATCACTGGTACTTCTAGCTATGAAGACACCAAGGATTCTGACATCGTAATCATCACAGCTGGTATCGCACGTAAGCCTGGAATGAGCCGCGATGATTTGGTTCAAACTAACCAGAAAATCATGAAATCAGTTGCTCAAGAAGTGGCTAAACATTCTCCAAACAGTTTTATTATCGTTTTGACTAATCCAGTTGATGCAATGACATACACAATCTTCAAAGAAAGTGGCTTCCCTAAAAACCGTGTAATCGGACAATCAGGTGTATTGGATTCAGCTCGTTTCCGTACATTCGTTGCACAAGAATTAAAAATGTCTGTAAAAGACATTACTGGCTTCGTACTTGGGGGTCATGGCGATGACATGGTCCCTTTAGTTCGCTATTCTTATGCTGGTGGAATCCCATTGGAAACATTAATTCCAAAAGATCGTTTAGATGCGATTGTTGAGCGTACTCGTAAAGGTGGAGCTGAAATCGTAAATCTACTTGGAAATGGTAGTGCATATTATGCCCCAGCTGCATCTTTAGTTGAAATGGCAGAAGCGATTCTTAAAGATCAACGCCGTGTACTGCCAGCTATTGCTTACCTTGAAGGAGAATATGGAATGGAAGGTATTTACCTTGGCGTTCCAACCATCCTTGGTGCAAACGGAATCGAAAAGGTTATTGAACTCGAACTTACAGAAACTGAAAAAGCAGAACTTGCAAAATCAGCTGAATCTGTTCGTAATGTTATGAGTGTACTCGCATAACCTTTAATATGAAAAAATATAAATTCGGGGATGCTTTTCCCCGAATTTTTTTAAAAATGGCCTTATTTAGGCGAGTTGATTGGAGCGGAAGTCGCGAGACTCCTGCGGAAAAAGCGGGTCAAGGAAGATCCCACAGGCGCTAGTATGCGCCAAGGTGGCTCCCAAACCGTCCGCGGAAAGCGAGTGGCTGGAACGAATTTCAACAGGCTACTTTTTTACCGCCAGTTCTGTAATACTTTCGGAGGTGTTGAAAATGCTTTTAGGCAAAAAACGAAAACTCGGAAGAATCATTGAGGAAATTAAACCTGGTGAGAAGCTTAGCCTCACAGAAAAGATAGAAGACAAGGATTTATTATTATATTTAGGGTTAACGAACGATGCAAATCCTTTATACATACAGCATGATTATGCTTCCATGACATCCTTCAAGAAGCCGATTGTACCGAATATCATGTTGTTAGGTATTATTACTTCCGCGGTTTCTAAATATTTACCTGGACCAGGAAGCCATATCTTAAAGCAGGATATCAATTTTGTTAAACCTGTTTACCATTATGGGACTGTTAAATTTCTTTTTGAAGTAACAGAAGTGGATGTAACGAAACATACTGTTACAATCAAAATTGACGGAAAAAATGAAGAGGAGCAAACGGTGCTTGATGGTTTTATGGTGGTTTGTCCTCCAAAATCAGTCGACGGAACGGACGGTCACGCTTTAGAGAATTTTTAATAACTATTAATTTGAGCAGAATGTCATTAGATATTCTGCTTTTCTTTGTAGTTTGAGAAAATTATTATTATAATGAAAGTGGATGTGGTCTTCGGGGGTTAATACAGTTTTTGGGGAGGAACTTATGCTTAAGAAAGTATTAGTGGTGGATGATGAGCAGTCAATCGTAACTTTGTTAGAATATAATTTAAAACAGGCAGGCTACGATGTCATCACAGCTTGTGACGGTGAAGAAGGCAGAAATCGAGCTTTGGAAGAAAAACCTGATATTATCGTTTTAGATTTAATGCTTCCAAAATTAGATGGAATTGAAGTTTGTAAACAGATTCGCCAACAGAAAGTCATGGTTCCAATTCTCATGCTGACTGCTAAGGATGATGAATTCGATAAGGTACTAGGTTTGGAGCTAGGTGCAGACGATTATATGACAAAACCATTTAGTCCAAGAGAAGTAGTGGCCCGTGTCAAAGCCATATTACGTCGGTCATCTATTTCGCCAGAACAAACATCAGGCGAAAAGGGCGAAGATGATGATGAGCAAATCAAAATAGGTCAGCTACTTGTGTATCCTGATCGATATGAAGCTTACTTTGCAGAACAAAAGCTTGAATTGACTCCAAAGGAGTTTGAACTGTTATTATATCTAACCCGTTATAAAGGTAGAGTATTGACCCGAGATCAATTGTTAAGTTCTGTTTGGAATTATGATTTCGCTGGTGATACTAGAATAGTGGACGTGCACATTAGCCATTTGCGCGAAAAAATAGAAGTCGATACAAAGAAACCTAAATATATCAAGACAATCCGTGGACTTGGGTATAAATTTGAGGAGCCAAAAGAGGAATAATGAAATTCCGTTCTAAGATTTTTGCCACGCTAGTTTTGCTTATTTTATTTGTTATGCTGGGACTGGGCATTTTGCTTGGCCAGCTTTTTAAATCGTATTATTTTAATGCTATCAATAATGGGATAAAGCATGAACTGGATGTACTAGTAAACTATGTTCAGGATAATGGTGGGGTCGAAGCATTCCTTGAAGATAAAAAGGCTAAGGAAATATTCTCATCCTTTGATACTAGTCTTGCAATCCTTTCACCTGATAATCAAATTTTGTATCATACATACCATTATGAAGATTTGTCATTATCAAAACATAAGGCAATTATAAAGGAAATTGTCAATACCACCGATCAAGATGGCTATCAAGTGATTAAAGGCAATTATGATTATCACTATTTTTGGATGCCGATTAAGATGGCTGGAGAAATAGAAGGATACGCGGTGGTCAGTAGTCAATTGGCTGGGATGAAGCAGATTAACATGCATATGTGGTGGATTCTCTTTGTTAGTTTAAGTGCCGCTCTGATAATTATTTTGATAATTGGAAGCAGAATTGCGACAAAGTATACGAAACCAATTGAGGCTGCTACCAACACTGCAATTGAATTGGCAAAGGGGAATTTTCGCGCACGAACATATGAGGAACATAGTAGTGTGACTGCCATGTTAAGTACCTCAATAAATGTACTTGCTAGGAATCTACAAGAGATGGAAACTGCAAGGGAAATGCAACAAGACAGATTAGCTACGTTGATTGAAAATATTGGTTCTGGCGTCCTTTTAATTGATAGTCAGGGGTATATTACTTTATTCAATAAATCATACAAGCAAATCTTTAAAATAGAAAGTCATGAATTTCTTTATCGACTATATTATGAAGTCATTCCTTTTAAGGAAGTGATTCGTTTGATTGAAGATATTTTCATGACTGAAAAAACCGTCAAAAAACAATTTATACTGCCAGTGAAGCTAGAAAGAAGACATTTTGAAGTCTACGGCGCTCCTATCATCGGGAATAATGATGAATGGAAAGGAGTTGTTCTTGTATTCCATGACATTACCGAAATAAAAAAGCTTGAGCAAATGAGAAAGGATTTTGTAGCAAATGTTTCTCATGAACTAAAAACCCCTATTACTTCTATTAAGGGATTTTCTGAAACCCTGCTTGACGGTGCCATGGAGGATAAAGAAACACTCAAACATTTCCTTACAATTATTCTAAAGGAAAGCGACCGTTTACAATCTCTTATTCAAGACCTATTAGACCTCTCTAAAATTGAGCAGCAAGGATTCTTGATTGATTTCACAAAACTTGATCTAATCAACCTTCTTGAGGAAACGAGTTTGATTTTTGAACGAAAAGCAGAGGAGAAAGGCATAAAGTTTTCTATTATTCCTCATCCTTCACCTGTGATTATCGAAGGAGATACTTTGCGACTGAAACAAATATTTATTAACTTAATCAGTAATGCCATTGCGTATACTCCTTCAGGCGGAGAAGTGGAAGTTCTTGTCTATGAAGAGGCTGAAACAGTAAATGTTGAAGTGAAGGATACAGGAATGGGCATTCAGGAAGAAGAACTTCCAAGGATTTTTGAGAGATTTTACAGAGTGGATAAAGCCAGAAGTAGAAACTCTGGAGGGACTGGTCTAGGGCTTGCCATTGTAAAGCATTTACTTGAAGCCCATAAAGGTGATATATCAGTGAATAGTACCCCTGGGGGAGGCACTACTTTCATTGTTAAGTTGCAAAAATCAATCCAAGGAAACTAAGGGTAATCTTAACAAATTATTTACACATTTTTCATCTTTGCTTAATAACCATCAAATACAATGTGTAGTGAAGACCCCTTCATCCAAGGAGCCTAGAAAAGGCAAGGACACGACCCCGTCCTTGCCTTTTCGCTTTTCTCTTGTATGATACATAGTTAGTTTTTTATCGTCATTCCCTTCCCCTCATTTCTCATTGAAAACTGGATTAATTCCCTACAATTCTTCTAAGCGACGCATGCTTTACTTTTCATAATAGTAAAAAATATCGAAACTTTTTATGGAATTCTACGTAAACATTAAAGGAATCATTAAGTGCATCCACTGAATGATAATGAAAGGGATGCGAAAAATAGAATATGGGTAGGTTTGCGGTACTGTCGCAAAAGTATGCTTATCCAAACTTCGATCTGGAAGGGAGAAACAGGATGGTAAGTCTAAAAAGAATTTATATTATTACAGGACTTGTTTTATTATCTTTACTTATTATCAATGTGGCCATTACAACTTGGTATACAGTTGATGAATCTGACCAAGCTGTTGTAATGACGTTTGGGGATGTGCAGGATACAATCACTGACCCAGGATTACATTTCAAACTACCTTGGCCCATACAATCTGTAGAAAAGCTTTCGAAAGAGACGTTCTCTCTACAATTTGGGTATCAACAAGAAAAAGATGGAGAAATCAAGGAGTTTCCAAGGGATACCAAAATGATAACGGGTGACGAGAATATCGTATTGGCTGATTTAGTGGTCCAATGGAAAATAACAGATCCTCCTAAATTTTTATATAATTCTGATGCCCCTGAAAAAATCTTATACAACGCAACATCATCTGCCCTACGCAGTACGATTGGAAGTGCAAAAATCGATGACGCTTTGACTTCAGGAAAAGCAGAAATCGAGGCCGATGTTCGTGAAATGCTTTCAGAATTAATCGCTAAGTACGATGTTGGGATTTCCGTTCTTGCAGTCAAATTACAAGATGTAGAATTGCCTAATAAGGATGTACGTAAGGCATTCACAGATGTGACGGATGCCCGGGAGACGATGAATACAAAAATCAACGAAGCAAGGAAGTATGAAAATAAACAAATGAACGAAGCGCAAGGGGAAAAGGACGCGATCATTTCCAAAGCGAACGGTGACAAAGCTGCCCGTATTGAACAGGCACGTGGGGATGTCGCAGTATTCAATAAGTTATATGAGGAGTACAAAAAGAGTCCTGAGGTCACAAAAGACCGTTTAGTCATTGAAACTTTAGAACAAGTTCTACCGAAAACTGAAATTTATATTATGAATGATGATGGCAATACCATGAAATATTTCCCTATCCGACCATTGGAGAAGGAACAGCCAAAAGTTCAAGAGGAGGGGAAGAACTCCAATGAATAACGAAACTGGTAACAAAGAAACTGTTATTGATATCAAGAACGCTAAATCAAATGGCTTTCAGTGGAAAGGATATATGAGGTTAGGGGTATTCTTCCTTGTTTTAATCCTTGTCTTACTATTCATTATTCGAAATATATATATCGTAAAAGAAGGCGAATATAAAGTAGTACGCCAATTCGGCGAGGTAGTCAGGATTGATAGCACCCCAGGTTTGAAATCAAAAATTCCATTTATCCAAAGCGTAACCACACTGCCGAAGTACCAAATGACTTATGATGTTTCCGAAGCGGAAATTAACACCAAAGATAAAAAACGAATGCTGATTGATAATTACTCGGTTTGGCGCATCGAAGATCCCAAAAAGATGATATCAAATGCTAGAACGGTTGAAAAAGCGGAATCTAAGATGGAAGAGTTCATTTATTCTGTTGTACGTTCCGAACTTGGCCAATTAAATTATGATGAAATCATCAATGATGAAAAATCATCACGAGGCAGTGTCAACGACCGTGTGACGGAGCTTGTCAATGAAATGCTTTCTAAAGATAATTATGGAATTGTCGTAACAGATGTACGAATGAAACGCACTGACCTTCCAGCTGAAAACGAACAATCTGTATTTAAGCGAATGATTTCTGAACGAGAATCAAAAGCCCAAGAATATCTGTCTATGGGGGATGCAGAGAAAAATCGTATTGTTGCCGAGACGGATCGTCAAGTAAAGGAAATTATCTCAAAGGCCCAGGCAGACGCACAAGTGATTCGTGCCCAAGGGGAAGGAGAGGCTGCCCGTGTCTACAACCAATCCTTTTCAAAAGACGCAGACTTCTATAACCTATATCGAACACTAGAATCCTACAAAAAAACAATCAATGGGGAAACTGTATTAGTTTTACCATCCGATTCACCTTATGCGAAATTACTAATGGGTGGTCAATAAGTTCTAACTTACAAAGGTGCTCAAGAAGGTCATGCCATAATGATCAGCTTGAGTACCTTTTTTATTTAAGGCTGTTTTCAAAAAGTTTATTACTGTATTGGTGGAATGTAACTTTAACTATCTGAGTTGATTGTAGCGGAGGGCACTTGACTCCTCGAATGGAAGCTTATTCAATGTCCTGGGTGAAAAGATGGAAGTGAGAGACCCAACAGGCGGTAACACCGAGGAGGCTCGGAAAGCAAGTGCCTATCGCTAAAAACAACACTATATGCGAAAAGAGCCTTATTTAAGTAAGAATGGTGTGTAAAGCCCATCAATTTTTCTTTCTTCTAATAGACATGATAAAATAGATATAACTAGAAGGAGGCTTGCCCTATACAGCAAGTTTTTAAGGAGGGTTCAGATTGACAAAAAAAGTCGTTTTAATAGATGGGAATAGTATCGCATACCGTGCTTTTTTTGCTTTGCCACTTTTGAACAATGATAAAGGAATACATACGAATGCGATTTACGGATTTACCATGATGCTGACGAAAATCTTAGAAGATGAAAAACCGAGTCACGTTTTAGTGGCGTTCGATGCAGGTAAAACTACTTTTCGCCATGCCACTTTTAAAGAGTATAAAGGTGGAAGACAGAAAACACCACCAGAGCTTTCAGAACAATTCCCTTTCATCAGAGAGCTATTGGACGCATATGGAATCTCGAGATATGAATTGGAAAACTATGAAGCGGATGACATTATCGGTACTTTATCTTTGGAAGCTGAAAAAGAAGGATTTGAAGTAAAGGTCATTTCTGGTGACAAAGACTTGACGCAGCTTTCTTCCCCAAAAACGACCGTATGTATTACGCGTAAAGGGATCACAGATATAGAAGTATATACTCCAGAGCACATTCAAGAAAAATACGGGATCAGCCCTGAACAAATCATAGATATGAAAGGGTTAATGGGGGATTCATCTGATAATATTCCAGGAGTCCCAGGAGTCGGGGAGAAAACGGCTCTAAAGCTTCTTCACCAATTTGGGACTTTAGAGGCTCTATTAGAGAACATTCCTGAAGTCTCAGGCAATAAGTTGAAGGAGAAGCTTGAGGAAAATAAAGAAATGGCGGTATTGAGTAAGCAATTAGCGACCATTACTCGTGAAGCACCGGTTGATATCAGTTTGGATGCAATCTCTTATAGTGGATTTGAACCAGCCAAGGTTGCTCCACTCTATAAAGAACTAGGATTCAACTCGTTGCTTGATAAATTGGATTACACCGATGATAGTGACTTATCCGAACAAATGGAGGATATCAAAGTTCAATTCGTTACATCAGTTGAAGAAGGATTCTTCGCGAATGAAAATGCATTCTACATTGAAATGTTAGGTGAAAGTTATCATCGTGAAGACATAATAGGCTTTTCGATTGCCAATGAAAATGGAATTTATTATATTCCGACAGAAGTGGCCTTAGAATCCGAATTGTTTAAGAAATGGATTGAAGATCCTTCAAGGAAAAAAGCGGTTTACGATGCGAAGAAGTCATGGGTTGCATTAAAGAGGCATGGAATGGACCTTCAAGGAATCGATTTTGATACCTATATAGCTTCTTATATATTGAATCCTTCTGAATCAGGTGATGATGTTGCTGCAGTTGCGAAACATCAACTAAATCTCCAAATTCCTTCAGATGAAAGCTTTTACGGCAAAGGTGCGAAACAATCAGTACCTGAAGAAAATCAACTGGGTGAATTCCTTGGTAGAAAAGCAGATGCCTTATACAGACTTGAAGAAGTAATGAGTGCTTCACTATTAGAAAACAATCAGTATGGCTTATTAAAAGATCTAGAAATGCCGCTATCCCTTATTCTTGCGGAAATGGAACATCAAGGGGTAAAAGTAGATGTCCATTATCTTCAGGATATGGGGAAAATGATGACTAAACGTCTAAAGGAAATGGAAGAAAGAATCCATGACTTAGCAGGAGAGAATTTCAATATTAATTCCCCTAAGCAGCTTGGGGTCATTTTATTTGATAAGTTGAAGCTTCCGGTCGTAAAGAAAACAAAAACGGGTTATTCCACTTCAGCAGATGTATTGGAACAATTAGAGGATAAGCATGAAATAGTCCGTCAAATTCTGGATTATCGACAAATCGGGAAATTACAATCCACCTATATTGAAGGATTACTAAAGGTAATTGACCGTGAAACAGGCAAGGTTCATACTAGGTTCAATCAAGCATTAACTCAAACGGGTCGTCTGAGCTCTATCGATCCGAATCTGCAAAACATCCCGATTCGATTAGAAGAAGGTCGAAAAATTCGTCAAGCTTTTGTACCTTCAGAAGAAGGATGGCTCATTTTTGCTGCGGATTATTCGCAGATTGAGTTACGGGTCTTGGCACATATAGCGGAAGACAAGGGTTTAATTGAAGCCTTCCAAACCGATATGGATATCCATACAAAAACTGCCATGGACGTATTCCATGTTGAAAAGGATGAAGTGACATCCAACATGAGAAGGCAAGCAAAGGCAGTTAATTTCGGGATTGTGTATGGAATCAGTGACTATGGACTTTCCCAAAGTTTAGGGATAACACGTAAAGAAGCGGGCACATTCATTGAGAGATATTTAGAGAGCTTCCCTGGAGTTAAAGAGTATATGACAGACATTATCCAAGATGCAAAGCAAAAAGGATATGTCTCTACATTATTGCATAGAAGAAGATACTTACCAGAAATAACAAGTAGAAATTTCAATATAAGAAGTTTTGCCGAACGCACAGCAATGAACACCCCTATCCAAGGTAGTGCGGCTGATATCATCAAACAAGCCATGATTGGAATGAATGATCGGTTAAAGAATGAAGGATTAAAAGCAAGATTACTATTAACCGTGCATGATGAATTGATTTTTGAAGCACCAGAAGAAGAAATTGAAATGTTAAAGAAAATCGTTCCAGAAGAAATGGAAAGCGCACTTGAACTAAAAGTGCCTTTGAAGGTGGACTATGCTTACGGATCATCTTGGTACGATGCAAAATAAATCAAATAGGAATGGAGGGTAAAAGCTATGCCTGAGCTTCCTGAGGTAGAAACAGTTCGAAAAACGTTGGAAGAGCTGGTTGTCGGAAAAACGATAGCAAAAGTAGATGTTTATTGGCCAAAGCTGATCAAAGAGCCAATAGATGTTGAACAATTCCAAGATGCCCTGGTCGGCGAGAAGCTAATTGACATTGGACGTAGAGGGAAATTCCTCATCATCTATACAACTAAATTCGCATTGATTTCCCATTTAAGAATGGAAGGGAAATACGGTGTTTTTCCAAAAGAAGAGCCAGTGGAAAAACATACGCATGTTATTTTCTCATTTGATGACGGTACAGAGCTAAGATATAAGGACGTTAGGAAATTCGGAACGATGCACCTTTTCCTAAAAGGAGAGGAATATAATAGACTACCTCTTTTGCATTTAGGTCCTGAGCCTTTAACAGAGGAATTTACAACACAGTATTTAAAAGAAGCCTTACAAAATACAAAAAGATCGATTAAAACTACATTGTTAGATCAAACAAAAGTAGTGGGAATTGGTAATATTTATGTGGATGAAGCATTGTTTCGGGCAAGGATTCATCCTGAGCGATTAGCCTCATCATTGTCACATCTTGAATATGAAAAATTGGTCCATGAGATAAAAGAGACTTTGGGTGAAGCTGTAAAAAAAGGTGGAAGCACGATTCGATCCTACATAAATTCACAAGGGCAAATCGGGATGTTCCAACAGCAATTACTCGTATATGGTAGAAAAGGCGAGAATTGTACGAACTGTGGCAGTCCTTTAGAGAAATTGAAGGTCGGTGGGAGGGGCACTCATATTTGTCCTATCTGCCAACCGCTTCCGAGCCAAGTGGATTAATCTAGCTAGATTCTATTTATTTTACTAATTTTAGGTTTCATTAACATTGGATGGGCTCCTTCCATATACTATCGTAGTCATCGTTAGGAAGGAGCTTGTTCATGGTAAATATTCTATCTCTAATGGCACTAACCTTTGCTGTCAGCTTAGATAGCTTTAGTGTTGGATTCACATATGGATTACGTAAAGTACAAATTCCTTTTAAGTCCATTCTAATTATTTCGTGTTGTTCTGCCATAAGCTTGCTTCTTGCAATGTTCATAGGACAATTTCTAGGGAGTGTATTGTCTCCACACATAGCCGAACGAGTTGGTGGATCGATTTTGATGGTTCTTGGATTTTGGATCCTGTTTCAATTTTTCAGGCCAGAAAAACTAGAAGAAGAAATGCCAGATGAAAAAATCATATTCACATTCGAGATAAAGTCCCTTGGCGTCGCTATTAATATCTTACGTAAGCCGTTAACTGCGGACTTTGACCGATCTGGAACCATCAACGGAATTGAAGCATTGGTTTTAGGCTTTGCACTTTCATTAGATGCATTTGGTGCAGGAATAGGAGCAGCCATGTTAGATTTTTCCCCTTTCATACTTGCAACTTCTATTGCTGTCATGAGTTTATTATTTATTGTCACTGGTTTGAAATGCGGAAAACTACTATCATCCAAAGTCTGGCTTACAAAATTGTCATTTTTACCGGGCATTTTGTTATTCGCAATTGGTTTATGGAAATGGTGAAAAAGAATATCATTAAACTAGAGGTTTAAAAATGGGTAGAGTCATCGGGTTGACAGGCGGTATAGCAAGTGGAAAAAGTACAGTAAGTGATATGATTAGAAAATTAGGATTTGTTGTTGTAGATGCTGATATCGCTGCAAAAACGGTTGTGCAGCCTGGACAGCCAGCACTCTCCCTAATTGTAGAAACCTTTGGGGAAGATATATTAAATGAATCAGGAGAATTGGACCGTCCGAAACTAGGGTCCATTGTGTTTCAGGATGAAGAAAAAAGACTCCAATTAAACAGTATCGTTCATCCTGCTGTTCGCAAATTTATGAAAGATGAACAAGAATCAGCTTTTCTAAAGGGAGAAAAGGTTGTATTTTTGGACATCCCATTATTGTTCGAGAGTAATCTAACCTTTATGGTTGAAAAAATCTTATTGGTGTATGTAGATAAGAATATGCAATTAGCACGTTTGATGAAGAGAAATGGCTTTTCTGAAAAAGAAGCTCTTGACCGAATCAGTTCACAATGGCCATTAAAAGAAAAAATCGAGCATTCAGATGCAGTGATCAACAATAATGGAACCATTGAAGAAACAAAGGGGCAATTGTTATCCATCCTACGTCAATGGGACATTATCGACTAATTGGGTTATACCATTTGTTTAAAGTAAATCATGGATTGTAGAGCTTGCATTTTCTTGCAGGCTTTTTTTAATACTTTAGAAAGACAAAATGGTAGTGTGTAAGCAATACAGAGTAGTCATTTTTAATTTCGTAAATTCTAAATAGTTAAACATTTTAAAATCCGCATTTTTATTATCACAATTATGTTTTATTATGTTATACTAATTACATCAAGAGGTTAATAAAGTATAACACTAATTCGGGGGGTTCCGAAAAATGAAAGCAAGAATTGCAATCAATGGATTTGGACGTATAGGTAGAATGGTATTTAGAAAGGCAATACTTGAAGATCAATTGGAGATTGTCGCAATAAATGCTAGCTATCCATCTGAAACGTTAGCACATTTAATTAAATATGATACTAATCATGGCACTTTTGCAGGCGAAGTAATTCCTGAAGATAATGCACTAGTCGTAAATGGTAAGCGCATTCAATTGGTTAGCGAACGTGATCCAAAAGAACTTCCTTGGGAAGAAATGAATATAGATATCGTAATTGAAGCTACAGGAAAATTTAACTCAAGAGATAAAGCAGCCCTTCATTTAGAAGCTGGAGCTAAGAAAGTCATCTTGACGGCCCCAGGAAAAAATGAAGATGTAACAATCGTTATGGGTGTTAATGATGGAGATCTTGATATTGAAAATCATTCTATCATCTCCAATGCATCTTGTACGACTAACTGCCTTGCTCCTGTAGTAAAGGTTCTAGATGACCAATTCGGTATTGAGAATGGTTTAATGACTACTGTTCATGCATACACTAATGATCAAAAAAATATAGACAACCCACATAAAGACTTGCGTAGAGCTCGTGCATGCGGTCAAAGTATCATCCCTACTACAACAGGTGCAGCAAAAGCATTATCACTTGTATTGCCACACCTTAAAGGGAAATTACATGGTATGGCTTTACGTGTACCAACTCCAAACGTATCTTTAGTTGACTTAGTTGTAGATTTGAAATCTGATGTAACAGCTGAAACTATCAATGATGCATTTATTAATGCAGCAAATGGTTCACTAAATGGAATTCTTCATTATACAGATGAGCCGTTAGTTTCCGTGGATTTTAATACAAATCCAAATTCAGCTATCATCGATGGGTTGTCCACTATGGTTATTGGGGACAACAAAGTAAAAGTTTTAGCTTGGTACGATAACGAGTGGGGCTACTCCTGCCGTGTTGTAGACCTAACTAAATACGTAGCAAAACAACTTTTGACACAATCAGAAGTACACGTTAGCTAGGATTGGTTACTGTCATTTAATTTATTTCTGAAAAATTACCCTTACTCTTTGGCTTGCCTAAAAATGGCAAGCCTCTTTTTCGTATTTCACAACTTTGACTGATTCAAATTCTTCAGAGGAAGGAAATGCTAGCTTGAATGGAGGATATTCGGGTTAGAGTGAATGATAACGGAGATTATGTGAAGGAAAAATGTCGTCCAAAGTGGATAAAAGAAATTTCGCGTGGGAAAATTTCTGATTTTCCCAAAAAGTGAAGGATAAAATTTGAAAAGTGAAAGGTAAAACAAGCAAAAGTGCAGGATAACTGGGGTAGAGTGAACGATAATGGGCCTAAAGTGAAGGATAAAAGAGAGGCACCTGGAAAATGAACTGATGAAGGTTCTGAAGAGTGAAGGATAAGCTAGCAAGTGTGCATGATATCCGAGGTGAAGTGAATAGTATCGTAACCTAAGTGAAGGGTAATCGCCTTTCAAAGTGGATAAAAGAAATTTCGCGTGGGAAAATTTCTGATTTTCCCAAAAAGTGAAGGATAAAATTTGAAAAGTGAAAGGTAAAACAAGCAAAGGTGCAGGATAACTGGGGTAGAGTGAACGATAATGGGCATAAAGTGAAGGATAAAAGAGAGGCACACCTGGAAAATGAACTGATGAAGGTTCTGATGAGTGAAGGATAAACTAGCAAGCAGGATATCCGCGGTAAAGTGAAGGATAAAGTGCATCATGTGAAGGATAAAAATAGAGGATATTTTGATCAGATAATCCAGCATAGATTGATGAAATTACCAAAAATTTTCATCACACATTAACCTTATTTTCGATATAATAATGGTATTGTTCGTTCCAAAAACACATAAGCGAATAATTGTCTTTTTGGAATGAAACCCTTATTATATTTGGGTTTGTGTGTCATTGGTTTAAAATGCTTGTATTTTTTTTGTAAATGTATATTGCAAAACAAAAATAAACGAAGTATACTATGATTCGTGAACTTCTTCGGAAGACAGCTTGGTACTACTTAAAGGGTTAGGACCTCTTCGGACTAACTTTCCCCCGTGGTAGTCGCCATTTCTTTGTTGTAAAAATCACGGAAATCTTATCATGTTAAAGGGGGAAAATTAACATGGAAACTATGGGTAGACATGTAATTTCTGAGCTTTGGGGTTGTGATTTTGAAAAATTGAATGATGTGGTAAAAATTGAACAAATCTTTGTTGACGCTGCACTTAAATCAGGTGCTGAAGTTCGCGAAGTTGCGTTTCATAAATTTGCTCCACAAGGTGTAAGCGGAGTTGTCATCATCTCTGAATCACACTTAACTATTCACAGTTTCCCGGAACACGGCTATGCTAGCATTGACGTGTATACGTGTGGAGAATTAGATCCTAATATTGCTGCAGACTACATTGCTGAAGCTCTTGGTGCTCAAACTCGTGAAAACATCGAGCTTCCACGTGGTATGGGTCCAGTTCAAGTCAATAAATCACAAGTAAAAGCATTATAATATGTGTAATCACAAGAGGTGTAAAAATACACCTCTTTTTTATTTGCCTTTGTATTTAAAACAGACTATTGTACATAATTTCGATAATATGTTTAAAATATAAGAAATTTATATTTTTTAGTGAGGTAGAGTAATGGGATTATTCTCGTCATTTTTAAAACGATTTGATAGTCAGGTGGAAACAGGGGACCATAATCCTGATGATCGACTTAAAACTCATTATTATAAAGCGGATTTACGTAAAGTTCTTAGTGAAATAGAACAAGTATTAAAGGGGAAAAATGCAGTAATAGGGACTGTTTCGTATGACCATGGTGAATTGTCTGCGACTATTAAATCTCCAATGAAAGCGTTTGTTGTAGCATCCATTGTCTCAGTACGTCCTTTTGAAACGGCACTTGATTTTACAATTTCAACTGAAATGAAAAAAATAACGGGAAATTACAATGTATTAGCTGATTTGATTCATTCTCTTTATCTTGAAATGGATCAAAGAGTTCCTATCAAAAAATAAGGACCTATATTTCGTATACAATAAATAATTAAGTTGTACTGTACCCTCCTTTTTTATAAGATAATGGTAAGAAATAAAATCGAATGGGCATGACTAAACGGAGCTGATTAAATGAAATGTCCAAGCTGTTTGAATAGTGGGACTCGTGTTTTAGATTCTCGTCCTGTCGATGAAGGACGTTCTACAAGAAGAAGGCGTGAATGTGAACTTTGTGGATTCCGCTTCACCACCTTTGAAAAAGTTGAGGAAACCCCCTTAATCGTCGTAAAAAAAGAAGGAACTAGAGAAGAATTCAGCGGCGACAAGATTTTGCGCGGTCTAATTAAAGCATGCGAAAAACGTCCAGTACCATTAAAAGTAATAGAAGATATTACTCATGAGGTAGAGAAGGAATTACGTAATCAGGGTATTTCTGAAATAAAGAGCGAAGCTATCGGTGAGATGGTCATGGATAGATTGGCTAAGGTTGATGAAGTGGCTTATGTACGTTTCGCATCTGTTTACAGACAATTTAAAGATATCAATGTATTTATTGAAGAACTAAAGGATTTAATCAATAGAGAACGGGATTAAGAGCTAAACTAGTGCTTTAGCTCTTTTTTTTCAGGTTAGGAAGTATATTTTTAAATTATAGAGCAGTGTCTAGCTACATGAATAAGACAAGCTAGTGCCAAATGCAATTCTGCTTTTCTTATCAGTGAGGCTTTTTTAGAGAGGTTGAGTATATGTCTAAACATTGGCAAGAATTAGTGCCGGTAGATAGCTATGAAATATCTTCAAGCGGTTTGCTACATGATTATGATCGAAAAGTTATTGCTTTGTTATATCAACCATTGATTGGTTCGATTGCTATGAGCTTATATTTCACTTTTTGGAGTGAACTAGAACAGAATAGAATATGGTCAAGTGGCTCTTCATTCCACCGTGGATTAATGAATGTTATGAGTTTGAATTTAAGTGAAATCTATGATGCCAGAAAAAAACTAGAAGGCATTGGACTATTGAAGGTTTGGAGAAAAAAATCCGAGGATCGTCAACATTTCATTTATGAATTACAGCCTCCTCTGACACCAGAGGAATTTCTTCATGATGGAATGCTAAATATCTATCTGCATAAAAGGTTGGGAAAACAGCATTATCAGAAGCTAAAGGAATTCTTTAGTGATAAGGTTGTGGATGAAAAAGAATACGAACCTGTAACGAAGAGCTTTTCTGATGTGTTTATTTCCGGACATCTGGAATCACTTTATGTATCGGATGAATCGAAGGAAGATCTTGTGCCTGAACCTTCACACAGATATATTGGCAGACAAGAGGGTTCTTCACCAATTGGTTTTGAGGAATCTTTTGATTTTAACCTGTTTTTTGCTGGGTTAAGTAGTACGTTCGTTTCGAAAAAAGCTTTTGCTCCAAAGGTAAAAGAAGCAATAGCAAAAATTGCGTTTCTATACGGGATTAATCCATTACAGATGCAGGGGCTTGTTTTACGGTCAGTAGATGAAAACAAGGAAGTCAATATTGAGGCGTTACGGAAAAATGCAAGAGATTGGTATCAAGTAGAATATCAAGACGACTTGCCGTCGCTAGCAGAAAGAGTACAGCCGCCCCACCTGCATTCTCTGACATCTGAACCAAGAAATGAAGAGGAAAAGCATATTAAGCATCTTGAGACAGTCTCTCCATTAAAACGATTGAAAGAGCTGTCGGGTGGTGCAGAACCTTCCAAATCGGATATCACAATTGTAGAAGGTATTATGATGAACCAGCAGCTCCCGCCTGGCGTTGTCAATGTACTGATTGAATATGTCATGATAAAGACGGATATGAAATTGACAAAAGGGTATGTAGATAAAATAGCCGGGCATTGGGCTAGAAAGAATATTAAAACGGTCATAGATGCTATGGATCTTGCAAAAAAAGAAAATCAGCAGTATCTATCTTGGCAAGAAGAAAAGAAAAATAAACAAGACAAACCATCCAGACAAAAGAAGGTTGTTCGCCAAGAGTACATCCCTGATTGGATGAGTGAGAGCAAAACAACGGAAACCTCCTCTGATGGAGAAGAACTTTCTCCAGAGCTTGAACAGAAGCGGAAAGAGCTTGAGGAAAAAATTAAAAGGCTTAAAAAGAGGTGAAGCCTATCATGGAGAAAATAACGAACAGGCTAAGTAAATTAACAAATACTGCACAGTTTAACGAACGTTACGAAACGATTCGTAAAGAAGTGTTGAATGACCCAGACATTGCCGTTTTCATAAATAAACATAGCACTTCTGTCACAAAAGAAATGGTAGATAAAAGTTTAGTTAAACTTTATGAATTTAGTACACAAAGTAAAAATTGTGAAAAGTGCCCAAGTCTTGAAGGTTGCATTAACATGATGGAAGGCTACCATCCGGAACTGATTATTCAAAGAAATAGAATTGACCTTCAATATGATCGTTGTCCAAGGAAATTGGCTGCAGATGATAGAAAGCGTCACGAAAGCTTTATTAAAAGCTTATATGTACCAAAAGATATTTTGTCCGCTTCCATGGCTGACTTCAATAGCACGAACATTACTGAAGAAAGGCTATTTGCAGTTTCTGAGGCCATGCAGTTTATTGAGGACTTGGATCAAGGAAGAAAGGCTAAAGGATTGTACATCCATGGTAGTTTCGGAGTTGGGAAATCCTATTTGCTAGGGGCAATCGCCAATGAATTGGCAGATAGAAAAATCCCGACTATGATCGTGTATGTACCCGACTTTTTCAGAGAAATGAAGGCATCTATTCAAGACCATTCATTGAATGATAAAATCGATACGATTAAAAAAGCCAATATACTCATGTTAGACGATATTGGTGCTGAGACGATGTCCAGCTGGGCTCGTGATGAAGTTCTTGGCCCGATTTTGCAATTCCGCATGCTTGAAAGTCTCCCGACCTTTTTTACCTCTAATTTTGATTTTCAAGGATTAGAGACTCATATGACAACCTCACAACGAGGCGAGGTTGAGCAGGTAAAAGCAAAGAGACTGATGGAACGAATTCGTACTCTTGCAAAACCTGTGATGTTAAAAGGAAAAAATTTGAGGGACTAATGAAATGTCCCGTTTTACCGTCTCAATTCAGGAGGCGGTTTTTTTGATTCTTGAAAAATACAATGTAGAAAATAGTTATATTGCCAATATAAGGAATGAATAATTCGTACTACTTTGTCTCTTTTTTACCCTTGAGACTCGCAAATCGGCGAGTTTTCTAAGTTTTATGCTTCTATTTGTAAGGCTTATCCCATATATATGAAATAGGAAGCATGGCAAGGGGGGGTATCGTTGGTACACATTCATTTTGCTTCTGAGAAAGAAGCAGCTTCGATCATGAAATATGCTTCAGCACATTCATTAAGTGCGGAGCTTCACACATATATGAAGTATGAAAACGGTGAGAGCATTTATTTATTCATTGAAGAACAGAATTTTTTTCCAATGTTAGAATGGCTTAGTGAAAGCTTATTTTCTTATATGAAGAATGAACTGATGATTCATTGGTTAGAGCAAATCATCCGTGAGAGATTTTATTATCAAGAATGTGAAGAAATAACGGATATCGTTGATATTGCCTTATCCATTATTGAAGGACAAACAGAGATTCAGTCTCCAGATTGCTTTTGGGATAATGAAAAGGAAGTCGTTAAGAATGGCTTACACTCCATTTTGCAGGCGAATACATCCTTTTCATTCCACTCTTTTTCGAAGTTCCGACTGAAAGGTCTAAATGAAAAGTTATTAGAATTTGTTGAACTGGCCATTGATGAATACAAGCTTGAACAGGATTATCAAAACTTTATCCATTTTCTAAGGGAATTCATGCATGCACAAAAGCCAAAGGCGAGTGTCTTGCATGTATTACATAAGGATAGTGTTGAATTCTATTCAGAGTCATTTGAAAAATTGGAAAAAAGGGAGATAATTAAGCAAATAGACCGGAAGCTCCTTGCGGAAAATCCGATGTATATTGACTCGAATTTAATTGCTCCTTTAATTTCAATCGCACCAGAAAAGCTTTTTCTATATGCAGACAGGACAGATCATGGAGTCATCCAAACGGTAATGAGGATATTCGAAGAAAGAGCATCCATTATGTCAATTGCCCAATTTTATTCATTGCAATATGAAAAATTGAATGAAAAAGATAGAGTTCTTTAAGTAAATAAGTTCCACTTTTGCCCCTTGATTTTCCTTGAATAACCATCTATAATATCCTACATAATAGATTTTATATCTAAATGTCATGATAAGGACATGGGTATTCTGAGTATGGTTTACAGAGAGGGAAGCCAAGGCTGCAAGCTTTCCATCCGGACAGAGTGCTTACCACCTTTGAACTTCAGCTATGAAAGAATTTCGAGTATTGGCTGACGGATGCTGCCGTTATCAGTTTCTAAGTGTTATTTTTTCTCTAATGAAAAAATAAAACATGGGTGGAACCGCGGGTTACTTTTGATAATTAAGCTCGTCCCTGTTATACAGGGGCGGGCTTTTTATATTTTTATAAACTATTTTTTACAAATTGAAGGAGTTGAGTCTGTGTGTCTGAAATGATTAAAATCACTTTCCCTGACGGAGCAGTAAAGGAGTATGCTAAAGGCACGACGACTGAAGATATAGCTGCTAGTATCAGTCCGGGATTAAAAAAGAAATCATTAGCTGGTAAGGTAAACGGTGAATTATTTGATTTAACTAGAGCGATTGAAGATGATTCTTCCATCGAAATTATCACTCAGGATTCCAAAGAAGCATTGGAAATTCTTCGTCACAGTACAGCGCATTTGATGGCACAAGCGATCAAACGTCTGTATAAGAATGTAAAGCTAGGTGTTGGACCTGTCATTGAAGGTGGTTTCTATTACGATATCGACTTGGATGAAGCCATTTCCGCTGAGGACCTGCCTGCGATTGAAAAAGAAATGAAAAAAATTGTGAATGAAAACATTGCTGTCATCCGTAAAGAAGTTTCTCGTGATGAAGCGGTTCAACTTTTCAAAGAATTAGATGATGAATATAAGCTTGAACTTATTGAAGCGATTCCTGCTGATGAAACTGTAACGTTGTATGAACAAGGCGATTTCATTGACCTTTGCCGAGGAATTCACGTTCCATCCACTGGGAAAATTAAAGAGTTCAAATTGTTAAGCATTGCCGGTGCGTACTGGAGAGGCAACAGCGACAATAAAATGCTACAACGTATTTACGGAACTGCTTTCTTCAAGAAAGAAGAATTAGCTGAACACTTACGTCTACTTGAAGAGGCTAAGGAACGCGACCACCGTAAGCTAGGTAAAGAGTTGAACCTATTCATGAATTCCCAAAAGGTAGGCCAAGGCTTGCCATTATGGCTTCCAAAAGGTGCAACTATCCGCCGAGTGATAGAGCGTTATATCGTAGATAAAGAATCACGACTTGGATATGACCATGTTTATACACCAGTTATGGGAAGCGTAGATCTATATAAAACTTCTGGTCACTGGGATCACTATCAAGATGGCATGTTCCCTGTCATGGAAATGGATAACGAGCAGTTAGTTCTGCGTCCTATGAACTGTCCTCATCACATGATGATTTATAAAAATGACATCCACAGCTATCGTGAATTACCGATTCGTATTGCAGAGTTAGGAACAATGCACCGTTATGAAATGTCAGGGGCATTGGCAGGACTTCAACGTGTACGTGGTATGACATTGAATGATGCGCACATCTTTGTAAGACCTGATCAAATCAAAGAAGAGTTCAAGCGTGTTGTTAATCTAGTTCTTGAAGTGTACAAAGATTTCAATATGGATGACTATTCCTTCCGCCTTTCTTATCGTGATCCTCAAGATACTGAAAAGTATTACGATGATGATGCGATGTGGGAAAAAGCTCAAAGCATGCTTAAAGAGGCAATGGATGAAATGGGCTTGGATTACTTTGAAGCTGAAGGTGAAGCAGCATTCTACGGTCCAAAGCTGGATGTTCAAGTGAAGACCGCACTTGGAAAAGAAGAGACTTTATCTACAGTCCAACTGGATTTCTTATTGCCAGAGCGCTTTGATTTAACTTATGTTGGGGAAGATGGAAAACCACATCGTCCAGTCGTTATCCACCGAGGAGTCGTTTCTACAATGGAACGCTTTGTTGCTTTCTTAATTGAAGAGTACAAGGGTGCATTCCCTACATGGCTTGCTCCTGTTCAAGTCCAAGTCATCCCAGTCTCTCCGGATGCTCACCTTGACTATGCAAAAGAAGTGAAAGAACAGCTTCAAGCAGCAGGACTTCGTGTAGACCTTGATCACCGCAATGAAAAAATCGGCTACAAGATCCGTGAAGCACAAATGCAAAAGGTTCCTTACATGCTGGTAGTAGGGGACAATGAAATTAAAGAAAACGCAGTAAACGTAAGAAAATATGGCGAACAGAATTCTGAAACAATGCCATTTACTGATTTCTTAAACAAAATCAAAGAAGAAGTTACTAAATAAATTAACACCTAGAGAGGCACCTCAGTTTTTGAGAGTGCCTCTTTATATAATCGCTCTGTTAAACTAGGCTGTTTATTGCAGCTAGTGCACTCGCTTTCCGCGGCTGGTTGGGAAGCTTCCTTTCGAGGGCTTACTGTTCAAAAAGGTAATCATAGCAAGTGAATGGATCCCTTTTGGGAGGATAAAGAGTCTAAAATGTAATCATACAACCGCAATGATGCCCTTTACGAGGACTAAAAAACCATAAAGGTAATCATAGCAGGTGAATGATTCCCTTTTGGGTGAGTAAAGTGTCCAAAAGGTAATCATACGAACTCAATGATGCCCTTTATGAGGACAAAATGACCATAAAGGTAATCATAGCAGGTGAAATAAGCCATTTTTTGCAGGAGGTGAACTCCAATTTAATCATTGGAGAGGAATGAAGCAGTAGTTGTTTCATCACCAACTCCAGAGTAATCTCGGGCTAAACAGGCACTTTCACATTCTTTAAATGGAGGGAAATCATGGATATCCGCGAAGTCAGAATTAGTGATGCAGGGGAATTATTGGCTTTGATGAAGACTGTGGAGATGTCGAACTTTATGCTTTTTGGACCAGGGGAACGAAAAACATCAGAAGAATCCTTCCAAAAACATTTGTCTAAAATTCAGGAAGATACTCATTCTCAAATTTTTGTAGCGGAAAATCCAGGGGGATTGATTGGCTACATGTTTGTTCTTGGGAATTCAACATTGCGAAATCGCCATTCCTCTTATATCGTCATTGGTGTCAAAGAAAGCGAGAGAGGAGCTGGAATTGGAAAGGCTTTGTTTAACAAAGCTGATCAATGGGCCGAAATGAACCAAATCCATCGTTTAGAGTTGACTGTGTTGGCCCATAACAAAAGAGCATTATCTTTATATCAAAAAATGGGATTTGAAATTGAAGGCACGAAACGTCATTCTCTATTCATTGATGGTGAGTTTAAAGATGAATATTACATGAGTAAATTAAGGAACTGACTAAAATTGGGAATGTAAAAAAGGTATTGCAATTGTGCCTATGATTTGATAGTATAAATTTTGTTGCTGATAAAACAGATATTTGACAGAGTGTTTTACAGTATGATATAGTTTCTAAGGTGAATTGAATACTTGTTTGAGGAAGAAGAGGCACCCGCTTCTCACCTGGATGACGCTTTCATGCAGTTAACAGGTTCATGACTTGATTATTGACTTTCGTTATTTAATCTTTCAGTGTGGGTGTTATGTGCATCCACACTTTTTTATTGCAATCGAAAGTGTCATGCGCTATTCCTTCCGAAAGTTGTATTCGCCCATTAAACCTTGGAGGTGGCTAACTATTAGCAAAGACATGTTGGTAAACGAGGGTATTCGTGCCCGCGAGGTTCGTCTCATTGACCAAAACGGTGAGCAATTAGGAATTAAGACCAAATTCGAAGCTCTGGATATTGCCGCTCGTGTAAATCTTGATGTTGTTCTTGTTGCTCCGACTGCTAAGCCTCCGGTAGCCAGAATCATGGACTACGGAAAGTTCCGCTTTGAGCAACAAAAGAAAGACAAAGAAGCTCGCAAAAATCAAAAGATTATCAATATCAAAGAGGTTCGCTTGAGCCCTTCGATTGACGATCATGACTTTAATACAAAGCTTCGTAATGCTCGTAAGTTCCTTGAAAAAGGAGACAAAGTAAAAGCATCCATCCGATTTAAAGGACGTGCGATTACCCATAAGGAAATCGGTCAACGCGTATTGGATCGCTTCTCTACAGAGTGCAACGACCTTGCAACTGTTGAACAGTCTCCTAAAATGGACGGACGTAGCATGTTCTTAGTTTTAGCACCGAAAAACGAAAAGTAATTCAATGACCATGTAATGAGGAGGAACATCTGATGCCTAAAATGAAAACTCACCGCGGATCTGCAAAGCGTTTCAAAAAGACGGGATCTGGGAAGCTAAAGCGTTCAAAAGCATACACAAGCCATTTATTTGCTAACAAATCAACTAAAGCAAAGCGTAAGCTTCGCAAAGCTGGCCTTGTAAGCAAAGGTGACTTCAAACGTATTCGTCATATGTTAGACAATATTAAGTAATTGAGAAATAGGAGGGAAACAACATGCCACGTGTAAAAGGCGGTACTGTTACTCGTAAACGTCGTAAAAAAGTTATCAAATTAGCTAAAGGTTACTACGGTTCAAAACATACATTATACAAAGTTGCTAACCAACAAGTAATGAAATCATTACAATATGCTTTCCGCGATCGTCGCCAAAAGAAACGCGACTTCCGTAAGCTTTGGATTACTCGTATCAACGCAGCTGCTCGCATCAACGGTCTTTCTTATAGCCGTTTAATGCATGGCTTAAAGCTTGCTGGTATCGAAGTAAACCGCAAAATGTTAGCTGAATTAGCAATCGCTGATGCAAAAGCTTTCGCTGAATTAGCAACAGTTGCTAAACAACAATTCGATAAGTAATATATAAAGCCATTCCCTGCTTAGGGAATGGCTTTTATTTCATTGCGAGATTCCAACTAAATATGTCAGGAAATGACACTCTAGGAGGTAAAGATGGGTTTATTAGAACTGTATTTTATAGTAATCAACATTGTTGGAATTGTAATTATGTTTTCGGATAAGCAAAAGGCTAAAAGAGGCCAATATCGCACACCAGAGCGGACGATTTGGATCATAGCATTATTGGGAGGTGCAGTAGGGGCTACAGTCGGAATGAACTGGTTCAGACATAAAACGAAGCATACATCCTTCAAAATTGGCTTACCTGTATTATCCCTATTGCATATCATCTTATATTTACTACTATTATCGAAACTGTAATATTAGCTTAACTAACTGTATAAGCTTTACAAAGTAGCAATAAAAGAAGAACTGACTTACTAACCCAGGCTACATACTTGTGAAAGCAACATGAGATCATTTGGGAGAGGTGGTAAGATGGACGAAAATCTGTTGATGGTTCTCTCGTTTATTGAAGAGCAGTCATACTGGGCTCCAATTGTATTCATTGGTTTTCATGTACTTCGTCAGTTTTTCTGGATTCCAGTTGCAATCGTTTGTATGGCAGGCGGCATTTTATTTGAATCGGTATATGGAACGATTTATTCAATCATTGGATTGACTTTATCCAATATAGTGTTTTATGCCATTATAGATAAGATCCCATTTTTCTCGAAAAAATTGGAAAGCCTTAAAGAAAAACTCTTTGGGAGATATGGAAGGCTAAATGTCCAGCAAATTTCGATATTACGTCTCATTCCCTTTGTTCATTACCATCTGTTGTCTTTATGTCTAAAAGAAGTAAAAAAGGATTTTAAAAGCTTTGCCTATTATTCCTTTTTGACTAACTTACCTCTAGCATTCTTTTATACCGTATTTGGCCATTATATCAAACAATTTTCATTATCGATTTCCCTGCTATTACTACTATGCTTGACATTATTAGTCTATTTAGTGAGAGAGAAGACAAAGGTCATTGCATGGGGAGAATTTTTTAAACAACAGGTAAAACAGCCTTGAGATTCTTATTCTCAAGGCTGTTTTTCTATTAAGAACTCTTTAATTGGACTCTTCCAGTCAATAACCGCATCAGGATAGTTTTTCCTAACCTCGGATTCAATGTAGAGAAAGTCTGAACGTTCTAATCCCTTAAGTGACATAGTGCTTTTTGGCCAAATAAAAATAGAGATGACTTCAAATGCCTTTTCTGTGGTCCCTAGATATTTTTCCCCCTCAAATAAAACCCCTTTATAGGTAAGAAGGAAATTTTTACGAATATTTCCTGTATCATCAAGAAAAAAATATTTCTTCTGCTCATGTGCCAGTTCAAGCTTCCGTTTAGGACTAGTTAAATATTTAAAGGCTGAATAGACAATAAAAACAAAGATGGCGAATAAAGCCAATCTGAATAACCACAACATAGCATTGGACCTCCTGCAAACAAGCACTTATTTTCTACTTTCTACGTCTGGATTAAGAAAAAGTTTCAATACTTTGCTATAATTTTTAAAAAAAGATTATTGGAGGAATCATGGATTACAATCAACTGTTCAAGATGCAAAAAGCTTTAGATACACATATAGAAGAAAAGCATGGACTATTAGAAGTGGATTTAATAGAAAAAAAAATATTGGCCTTTCTTGTGGAATTAGGAGAATTAGCCAATGAAACGCGTTGCTTTAAATTCTGGAGTATAAAAGAATCATCCCCTAAGCAGAAGATTCTAGAAGAATATGTAGATGGTGTTCACTTCATCTTATCCCTTGGTATTGACTTAGGTTTAGATGATTCTCTAGAAGATTTACATAAAACAACTGTTGAAAGGTCGATAACGGATCAATTCTTACGTGTTTTTGAAGTGACAATGTCTTTCAAATCTGAAAAGGTACAAGCCACTTACCATGAATTATTCACTCAATATATTCTTTTGGGTGAGCTACTTGGCTTTTCTCAAAAAGAAGTAAAGGAAGCATATATCGAAAAAAATAGGGTTAATTTTGAAAGACAAGAGCAAGGATATTAAATGTGCAATACGTGCAACAATTATTAGAATTTTGCCGAGTTTTTCTATATTCTGTATAATGGAAGAGAATGATTTTTAAAGGGGGCAGCAATATGGCAAAAATGGATGGAACATTGGAGATGCTTAAGGATCTAACAGATGCAAATGGGATTCCTGGCAACGAGAGAGAAGCAAGAGAAGTCATGAAGAAATACATAGCACCTTACTCGGATGAAGTAATTACTGATGGTCTAGGCAGCTTAATCGCAGTTAAAACTGGAAAAGCAGACGGACCAAAAATTATGGTGGCAGGACATTTAGATGAAGTTGGATTCATGCTTACACAAATCGATGACAAGGGATTCCTTCGCTTCCAAACAGTAGGCGGTTGGTGGTCACAAGTTATGCTTGCACAACGAGTGACAATCGTAACGCGTAAAGGAGAAAAAGTGACAGGAGTCATCGGCTCAAAGCCACCTCATATCCTTTCACCTGAAGCTCGTAAAAAGCCTGTAGAAATTAAAGATATGTTCATTGATATTGGTGCTTCTAGCCGTGAAGAAGCAGAAGGATGGGGAGTTCGTCCTGGAGACATGGTCGTTCCACACTTCGAATTCACAGTAATGAACAATGAAAAAATGCTACTTGCAAAAGCATGGGATAACCGCATTGGCTGTGCAATTGCAATTGATGTCCTAAAGCAATTGAAAGGTACTGATCATCCAAACGTAGTGTATGGTGTAGGAACTGTTCAAGAAGAAGTAGGTCTTCGTGGAGCAAAAACTTCAGCATTCAAAATCCAACCTGATATCGGGTTCGGAGTTGATGTTGGAATTGCAGGAGACACTCCAGGAGTAAGTGAAAAAGAAGCGATGGGTAAAATGGGCAAAGGACCACAAATTATCCTATATGATGCGTCCATGGTTTCGCACAAAGGATTACGCGATTTTGTTACCGACGTTGCAGATGAAAATAACATCCCTTACCAATTTGATTCTATGGCGGGTGGGGGAACAGATTCAGGTGCTATCCACATGACAGCAAATGGTGTACCTGCCCTTTCCATTACGATTGCAACTCGCTATATCCATTCGCATGCAGCAATGCTACACCGTGATGACTATGAAAATGCTGTAAAGCTAATCGTTGAAGTCATCAAGCGACTAGATCGTGAAACAGTTAATAAGATTACTTTTGAATAAAATGTCATGAAACAAGCCTAGTTTTGGACTGGGCTTGTTTTTTATTTTGTAAACAGTTCCTAGAAAATCGCTTTGTGGAGTAGATATACTATTGTGAAAATCAAAAATAACAGCCGAGAACGGCTGTTATTTTTTTAAACCACTTTCTAATGTAGCTAACAATTCCTTTTTGTCTGCCTCAGATGAATTTTGCCAAATTACTTCAAAAAGTACACCAAGTCCTGGAAGCATTTTTTCTTCCCCGCTTTGGATTGCATCCACAATAGTATCTTCCAATTGATCCTGAGAATTGCCAGTCACATTATGTATGATGGCGTTGCGTAAATTTAAATTCATAGTCATGTCCTCCTTCTTGTATGTAACACTACTATTCTTTCCATTTGATGATTTATTATGTACAGTCTTTGGGCTATAATAGGAAAATCAGATTCTAGAAGGAGAGAGAACCTTGAAGTATATTCAGTCTCCACAAAATGCTATGGTAAAGCAATGGAAGAAATTATTGACGAAAAAAGAGCGGGACAAAAGCGATCTTTTTTTAATAGAAGGTTTTCATTTAGTAGAGGAAGCTCTCAAAAATAAAAGAGTTGTCACAATAATAAAGAATGAATATGTCGATTTACCTCATAATTGGAATATTGAAGATGAAGAAATATTTGAAGTACCAGAGTCTATAGTCGAGCTTTTAGCCGAGACTGAGACAACACAAGGCATTTTTGCTGTATGTGAAAAAAAGGAGTTAGTACCACTATCGTATCAAAAGGTATTAATGTTAGATGGTGTACAGGACCCTGGGAATTTAGGGACAATTATTAGAACTGCAGATGCAGCTGGTGTAAACCTCGTGATATTAGGTGAAGGTTGTGTCGACCTATATAACGGTAAAGTTCTGCGTTCAACACAAGGATCTGTTTTCCACCTTCCAGTAATGAAAGGTAAAATGGAAGAATGGATCGTCACTTTGAAGGATCAAAATATTCCGGTATATGGGACATCCCTTGAAAATGCAAAAGACTATAGAGAAATCTCAAGCCAAGAAACATTCGCATTGATTATGGGTAACGAAGGGAACGGTGTTCGGAAAGAACTATTAGATAGAACTGACCAAAACCTTTATATCCCCATCTTTGGACAGGCTGAATCGTTAAATGTGACGGTTGCAACAGGCATTCTTTTGTATGCATTGAATCAATAAGAAAGACAGTTGCATAGAATAACGAAACTGACTATAATGGGTTAAGGAAATCTTTCATAATAAAAAGACGTTGATAGAGAAAAGTAGCTATTTGAAAGCATTCAGGGAGAAAATGCCTAAGACTGAGAGCATTTTTATGTAGACAATATGTGAAGTTCACCTCTGTAGTCGGCACCGGGACCGCATTTTGCGTAAAGGTGCATCGGCATTATGCCGTTATCCAATGAAGTGAGTATACAGGTACCTCCTGTGTGCTAACAAGGGTGGTACCGCGATATAAAACCTCGTCCCTTTTTGGGATTGAGGTTTTTTTGTATTTCAAAAAGATCTGTTAAAGCTTATTGTTAATTTATCCACTAAGTTGATTGGAGTGGAAGGCGCTCGACTCCTGCGGGAGAAGCGGGACAGGTGAGACCCCACAGGCGCATTGTGCCGAGGAGGCTCACCGCCCGCCCCGCGGAAAGCGAGTGCCTGGAACGGAAATCAACAGCCCTGTTTAACAGAGCTTTTCAAAAAATTACATAATACTGCTATTCAAATAAAAAGCAGTGTAAATAAGGAGGAAGAAAGATGCAGGAACGTTTACAAGAGTTGCAAGCTGAAGCGATTGCTAAGGTTGAAGCAGCGGCTGATTTAAAGGAATTGAATGATATCCGCGTATCGTATTTAGGGAAGAAAGGTCCAATCACGGAAGTTTTACGTGGTATGGGTAAGCTTTCTGCAGAAGAGCGTCCAATAATCGGAGCACTTGCAAACGATGTGAGAGAAGCCATTGCAGAAAAGATTGAAAGTAAACAGGCTACAATGGAAGCTGCAGCTGTAGAGGCGAAATTGGCAGCAGAAAAAATTGATGTGACTTTGCCTGGTAGACCAGTAAAAGTAGGAAATCATCATCCTCTTACTAAAGTGATTGAAGAAATTGAAGACTTATTTATCGGGATGGGCTATCAGGTGGCAGAAGGTCCTGAAGTAGAAAAAGATTACTATAACTTTGAAGCTTTGAACCTTCCGAAGGGGCATCCAGCACGTGATATGCAGGACTCTTTCTATATTACTGAAGAAATCTTGCTCCGTACCCATACTTCTCCTGTACAGGCAAGAACGATGGAAAAGCATGAAGGGAAAGGACCAGTAAAGATTATTTGTCCTGGAAAAGTGTATCGTCGTGACAATGATGATGCAACACACTCCCATCAATTCATGCAAATCGAAGGCCTTGTCATCGATGAAAATGTTCGCATGAGCGATTTAAAGGGAACATTGGAAGTTTTTGCAAAGAAAATGTTTGGAGAAGATCGTGAAATCCGTCTACGCCCAAGCTTCTTCCCATTCACTGAGCCATCAGTAGAAATGGACATTTCTTGTAAAATTTGTGGTGGAAAAGGCTGTAGCGTATGTAAAGGAACTGGCTGGATCGAAATCCTTGGGGCTGGGATGGTGCATCCAAATGTATTAGAAATGGCTGGATTCGATTCTAAGAAGTATTCTGGGTTTGCTTTCGGTATGGGACCAGAACGTATTGCGATGTTAAAGTATGGAATTGATGACATCCGTCATTTCTATACAAATGATGTGCGCTTCTTAAAACAATTCGAACGTCACGAAGGATAAGGGAACTAAGCTTAAATACTGATTTCCAATTGAGGAGGATGACAATGTTTGTTTCATATAAATGGCTACAGCAGTATGTGGATTTAAATGGTGTTTCTGCTGAAGAGCTTGCAGAAAAGATTACGAAAAGTGGTATTGAGGTAGAAGGTGTTGAAAAGAAAAGCGCTGGAATTTCTGGTGTGGTTGTAGGTCATGTATTAGAGAAAGAGAAGCACCCAGAAGCGGATAAGTTAAATAAATGTCTAGTCGATGTTGGAGAAGAAGAGCCTGTTCAAATTATCTGTGGTGCAGCAAACGTCGATAAAGGGCAAAAAGTGGCTGTTGCGAAAGTAGGAGCAGTCCTTCCAGGTAACTTCAAAATTAAAAAAGCGAAGCTACGTGGAGAGGTTTCTCTTGGAATGATCTGCTCTTTAACGGAGCTTGGGATCGAAAGCAAGCTTATTGCCAAAGACTATTCAACAGGCATTTTCGTATTCCCGAATGATGTTGAAGTAGGTTTGGATGCTCTAGAACAGCTTGGGCTGGATGATGAAATTCTTGAATTAGGATTGACTCCTAACCGGGCAGACTGCCTAAGTATGATTGGGGTAGCATATGAGGTTGCTGCGATTCTAGGAAGAGATGTGAAATGGCCAGAAGCTCCAGTTCAAGAAGGTACTGAAAAGGCATCTGATTATATCACGGTAAACGTTGAAGCAAAACTAGACAATCCATTATATGTAGCAAAAGTGATCAAAGACGTAAAAGTGGGACCTTCACCACTTTGGATGCAAACTTTGTTAATGGCTAGCGGAATTCGTCCGCACAATAACATCGTAGATATTACGAACTTTGTATTGTTAGAATACGGTCAACCGTTGCATGCATTTGATTATGATCGTTTAGGCTCAAAAGAAATTCTTGTACGAAAAGCGAATGAAAGTGAAAAAATCACTACGCTAGATGATGCGGAACGTACATTAAAGGCTGACCATCTATTGATTACAAATGGGCAAGAACCAGTCGCATTGGCTGGAGTAATGGGTGGAGCGAACTCTGAGGTTGTTGAAACAACGACAACAGTACTTTTAGAATCTGCTTATTTCACAGGTGCAACTATTCGTAAAGCCTCAAAAGATCATGGTTTAAGAAGTGAAGCAAGTGCCCGTTTTGAAAAAGGGGTTGATCCAAACCGTGTTCGTTTAGCAGCGGAACGAGCGGCCTATCTGATGGAACAATATGCGGGAGGAACGGTTCTTTCAGGCTCAGTAGAGGTTGATAGCCTACAGGTTGAACCTGCAGTTGTGTCTGTGACACTTTCGAAAATCAATGCACGTCTTGGAACTGAATTAACGATGAAAGAAGTTCAGGATATTTTTATTCGCCTACAATTTGAAGCAACAGTAGAAGGGGAAGAAATAACTGTAACTGCTCCAACTCGTCGTGGCGATATCTCCATTGAGGAAGATTTAATAGAAGAAGTTGCACGTATGTACGGATATGACAATATCCCGAAAACTCTTCCGGTTGCTGCTGCAACACCAGGGAAATTATCTTCCTATCAATTAAAGCGCAGAAAAGTACGTCGTTATTTAGAAGGAGCTGGCCTTTACCAAGCGGTTACTTATTCACTAACGACGGTAGAAAAATCAACTCAATATGCGATTGAGAATGCTGAGCCCATTCGTCTTGCAATGCCGATGAGCGAAGATCGCAGCACATTGCGTCTAAGCATCGTGCCTCAGCTCTTAGAAGTATTAAAATACAATGTAGCCCGTCAAACTGATTCAATAGCACTGTATGAGACAGGTGCTGTATTCTTAAAAACGACATCCGATGAACTACCTGTTGAAAAAGAACATGTGGCTGGTGCAATCACGGGCTTATGGCATTCACACCCATGGCAAGGTGAGAAGAACCCGGTAGACTTCTATGTGGCAAAAGGTATTTTAGAAGGAATGTTCAATCATCTCGGATTGTCTGACCAAATTGAGTATGCTGCAGTAGAGATGGAAGGCATGCATCCTGGAAGAACAGCACAAGTAAAATTGAATGGTTCTTACATTGGATTTGTAGGTCAAGTACATCCAAATGTACAAAAGGATCTGGATTTGAAAGACACCTATGTATTCGAATTATCGCTAAAATCATTGCTAGAAGCAGAAGTTGCTCCGATTGGATATGAGACGATCCCTCGTTTCCCTTCTATCACTCGTGATATTGCACTAGTTGTAAATAAGGATATGCCTGCATCTGAGTTGAAATCAATCATCACAGAAGCGGCTGGTAAACTTCTGAAGGAAGTTTCCATTTTTGATCTTTATGAAGGCGATCGAATGGAGGAAGGCAAGAAATCCATTGCCTATTCCCTACGTTATTCTGATCCAGAGAAAACGTTGACGGACGAAGAAGTAACAAAAGCACATAATAAAGTCCTGGATGCAGTAAAAGCAAAAGGCGCGGAAATGCGTGGATAATAAATAAAGGAGGGCCGTTCTAACTGTGAAAAGTTAGGCGGTCTTTTTTTATTTTACTTTAGGAATAAATAAATTGGCAGCAAAGGAGCTAGGTCCAATATGAAAGGTTGGCATGGTTTGTTTAACAATATGATAAAAAATGTCTTAAATAATAAATAATGCTGATGGACGGGTAATACCCAACCATCAGCATTCATTTTTTTAGTTACGTTTCTTATTTAAAATGGCCTTCGCCTTCTCGGTATTCGCAAAATGGACTTTTGTATATTCATGTAGAGAGCCTGTGCCTTTAGCGATGATAAGCTTAGCTGCGGCTTGATCAACCTGTGGGCCCGCTCCTTTTGGAAGTTTAAAGCCTGCTTTTTCACTAAGTAGTTCGAACTGTTTGACAAATGCTGCACGAGCTAAAATCGAAGCTGCTGCAACAGCTACATGAAGGCTTTCAGCACCTGTACTTAAATAGACTTTTTCACCTTTGAATAGCTCCTGCCCCTTAAGGTAATTGAAGAACACGTCAGGTTGTGCGAATTGGTCTATCAAGATTGCCTCTGGAGTGACAGGGTCAATTTTTTTTAATAAATTCTTGATGGCAAGGTTATGTAAATAGGCTTTGATTTTTCCTTGGGACATTCCTTTTGATTGCAATTCATTGTACTTGGTGTTGTCGAGTACAAGTAGGCTGAAGCTAATTGCATGTTTAAGCTGAGAAGCAATTTCTAGAATTTGAGGATCCTTTAGATTTTTTGAATCCTTGACACCCAGCTCTTTTAATAGAGAGATTTTTTCTTTTGGTACATAGGCAGCTGCTACCGTGATAGGGCCAAAAAAGTCCCCTGTCCCTACCTCATCTGATCCGATTAAAGACATTTCTCCAATTGTGGCAGGCGGCGAATAGGCATGTTTTTTAACACTTGAAGATATTGATTTCTTTTGTGTTGAATTAGATGGAGATATGGATTCAGACATCCATTGTTTCGCTTCTGCTTCTGCTCGGGAGCCTTGAAACAATACCTTCCCAGATTTGTAGGCAGTAACTGTACAAGATGTAGGCTTTGCTGAAAATACGCTTCCTGGTGGGGAAGTGGGAGACAAGTCATTCATATAATGTTTTTTCATAGTCTCGATTTTTTGTTGAGTAAGCATTAATACTACATGGGACATTATTTTTCTCCTTTTTTCAGGTAATTAGGGCAAAAATTCTAGGAATTTACATTTTATTGCAAAAATGAGACCTTAATAGATAGCGTCTCTCTTTTAAGCTGAAAAACTTCATGTTATTATAGAGATTAGGATTCTTTAGATTGGGGGCTTCACCTTGTCAGACATGAAAAAAACTAAAATTACAGTTGATATATATGGACAACAATATACAATCGTCGGAGCTGAGAGCTCCAGCCATATCCGACTGGTTGCCTCAATGGTTGACGATAAAATGCGCGAAATCAGTGCCAAGAATCCGTCGCTTGATAGTAGCAAACTAGCAGTTTTGACAGCCGTGAACGCAATCCACGATTATATTAAGGTAAAAGACCAGTTATCTCATTATGAACAACTGGAACAAAGAAATGAAAAGGAATGAATTCCATGCTTGACTTAGTGATATTAACCATCCTTCTGATTGGAGCCATTGTAGGCCTAAAAAGAGGTTTCATTCTTCAATTTATTCATTTGACTGGCTTTTTTGTGGCTTTTATAGCTGCCTATATGTATTACGATGAACTAGCACCAAAACTGAAGCTATGGATTCCGTTCCCTAGCATGGGAGCCAAAGGGTCATTTAATATGCTCTTTGACACAATAGGATTGGATTTAGCCTACTATAATGCGATTGCATTTGCAGCGATATTCTTTGCTGTTAAAATACTATGGCAAATGATTGGATCGATGCTTGATTTCATTGCCCATTTCCCAATTCTCAAAACCTTGAATAGATGGGGTGGAGGAGTTTTAGGACTCGCTGAAGTCTATCTTATCATGTTTATACTAGTATACATAGCTGCACTTTTGCCGATAGAAATCATCCAAAATCAAATCCATGAGTCATTTTTTGCTCAATCGATTGTAAAGAATACACCGTTGTTTTCGGATAAAGTTAAAGATTTATGGTTTAATCATATGCCTTCTTAAGACCTACTTGCACCTTAGGCGAAAAAATGGCTGTCATATGCAACTTTTAAGCAGCCATTTCGTATTAAGGGGAGGAAGGTCTTTTTTGTACTAACCGTAAATTACAACAGCAGTGAAGTAACAATATGTAGATATTAAATCCCACTTCCTTGTACTTTAACTCCACAATAGGTATCTTTAAATAGATAGAAAAATCTTAAGGTTTAGATGTATCAAATTACACTATTGGTAGGTGATAAACAATGCCAGTAAATAAAAAAGATGTCATTAAGTTGCTAGAAAAGATAGCAATATATATGGAATTAAAGGGTGAAAACCCTTTTAAAACCTCTGCTTTTAGAAAAGCTGCACAAGCATTGGAAACAGATGATCGAAGTCTTTCAGAAATTCAAGATTTTACAGCTCTATCTGGGATTGGGAAAGGGACGGCTTCTGTCATCGAAGAGTTTATTGAAACGGGTATGTCCACACCTTTAAAGGAACTGCAAGAAGAAGTGCCAAAAGGATTGATCCCTCTTTTGCAACTCCAAGGTTTAGGTGGCAAAAAAATTGCTAAGCTCTATCAAGAATTGAATATTACCAATGCAGATGAATTAAAGGAAGCATGCGAAGCTAATAAAGTACAAGCTCTTGCAGGGTTTGGAAAAAAAACAGAAGAGAAAATTTTGGCTGCATTAAAAGAAGTGGGATCGAGACCTGACAGGTTACCATTAGCCTTAGTTTTGCCGATCGCTGCCAATATTGAAGATTATTTGGAATCAGTAGAAGGCATTGTAAGATTTTCACGTGCTGGCAGTCTCAGAAGAATGCGCGAGACAGTAAAGGATTTAGATTATATCATCGCTACAGAAAAACCAGACATTGTGAAAGAACATTTACTGTCCATGGCCAACATAAAGGATGTTGTGGCAGGTGGAGATACAAAGGTTTCTATTGTTCTAGCCCATCAATATGACCTTTCTGTCGATTTTCGACTAGTGAAGCCCCATGAATTTATTACAACTCTTCACCATTTCACAGGTTCGAAAGACCATAATGTAAGAATGCGTCAAATCGCAAAGGACCGAGGAGAAAAAATAAGCGAGTACGGTGTTGAGAATTTAGAGACTGGTGAGATTCTTACTTTTGAATCGGAAAAAGAATTCTTTGCCCATTTCGATCTATCCTTCATACCTCCTGAAGCTAGGGAGGATGGAAAGGAAATTGAGCACAGTCATGATTTTGAGAATATTGTGACGCTAGACGATATACAAGGTGATCTTCATATGCACTCCACTTGGAGCGATGGGGCTTACTCGATTGAAGAGATGATAGAAGCATGCCGTACGAAAGGTTATTCGTACATGGCAATTACGGATCATTCTCAATATTTAAAGGTTGCAAATGGCCTGACACCTGAGAGGCTTCGTGAACAGCGAGAATATATAAAAGAATTGAATAAGAAATATGATGATATCCTAATTTTATCTGGAGTAGAAATGGACATCCTACCAGATGGTTCATTAGATTATGATGACGAGCTCTTAAAAGATATGGATATTGTCATAGCTTCTATCCATTCTAGTTTTTCACAGCCTAAAGAAAAGATTATGGAACGGTTAAAGACGGCTTTATTAAATGCCCATGTGGATATCATTGCCCATCCAACAGGACGTCTTATTGGAAGACGTTCTGGCTATGAGGTGGACATGGACATGTTGATTGAACTAGCAAAAGAAACAAATACAGCTCTTGAACTGAATGCAAACCCTAACAGGCTTGATTTGGCTCCTGAGCATTTAAAGAAAGCACAGGAAGCAGGCGTCGCGCTTGTCATTAATACAGACGCCCATCATACGGCAATGCTTGAACATATGCCAATCGGGGTATCCACAGCAAAAAAGGCATGGATTCCTAAAAACTCTGTATTAAACACAAAAAGCAGTGAAGAACTAATGGCATTTTTAAAAAGAAATGACTGAAATTACTTGAGGAGGATCTCTCTCCATGCATCATAAAGTGTTGAAAACATTGGAGTTCCATAAAATACGTGAACAGCTTTTGAAATATGTGTCCTCATCTCTTGGGAGGGACCAAGCTGAGCATTTAATGCCATCCATCAACTTTGATGAAGTAGTGGTTTGGCAGGAAGAAACGGATGAGGCAGCAAAAGTCATTCGTTTGAAAGGAAATGTACCGCTAGGAGGGATATTTGATATCCGTCCACATGCAAAGCGTGCACAAATCGGAGGCATGTTAAGCCCTCAGGAATTAATGGAAACGGCCTCTACCTTAAGAGCAGGCAGAAGATTAACGAAGTTCATTGATGAAATGCTGGAAGATGATATTGAGCTTCCGTTGATGGATGAAACTATTCATACTCTATTTGATTTACATGATATTGAAAAGCATATATTTGATGCTATAGGTGAACAGGGAGAAGTACTTGATTCAGCGAGTGATAAGCTCCGTACTTTACGAAGTCAGCTACGTTCAAATGAGGCACGTGTCCGAGAAAAGCTTGAAAGCATGATTCGCTCAACCAATGCTCAGAAGATGTTGTCTGATGCCATCGTTACTATCCGTAATGACCGTTTCGTTATCCCCGTGAAACAGGAATATCGTTCTCATTATGGAGGAATCATTCATGATCAGTCTTCTTCTGGACAGACATTGTTCATCGAGCCTCAGAGTATTGTTCAGCTAAACAACCAGCTTTCTGAAATCAGAATGCAAGAGCAGCAAGAAGTTGAGCGCATCCTAATTCAATTGACTGTCACAGTGGGTGAATATACACATGAAATCCTCCAAAATGTTAAAGTTTTAGGTAAAATGGATTTCATGTTTGCCAAAGCTCGATTTGCAAAAGAATTGAAGGCATCAAAACCTAATCTAAATAATGAAGGTCGGATTAAGCTATTCAAGGCTAGGCATCCACTTTTGCCACGTGAAGAAGCAGTGGCAAATGACATTTATTTAGGAGAAGACTTTACAGCCATCGTCATAACTGGACCAAACACTGGGGGGAAAACAGTTACGTTGAAAACGGTTGGCCTTTTAACCTTAATGGCACAGTCTGGTTTGCAAATTCCTGCTTTGGATGGTTCAGAAGCAGCTGTCTTCCAAACTGTATATGCTGATATCGGTGACGAGCAATCAATTGAACAGAGCTTAAGTACATTTTCATCTCATATGGTAAATATCGTGGATATCTTAAAGAAAGTGGATGATGAAAGTCTTGTTTTGTTCGATGAATTAGGGGCAGGGACCGATCCGCAGGAAGGGGCTGCACTTGCGATTTCAATCCTCGATGAGGTATACGGTCGTGGAGCTCGGATTATTGCGACTACTCACTATCCTGAACTGAAAGCCTACGGATATAATCGCGAAGGTGTTGTGAATGCAAGCGTTGAATTTAATGTAGAAACACTTAGCCCAACCTATAAACTTCTGATTGGAGTACCAGGAAGAAGTAACGCTTTTGAAATTTCAAAACGGTTAGGTCTAGAGGAATCCGTGATTGAAAATGCACGTGGCTATATTGGGGAAGAAACGAATAAAGTAGAAAACATGATTGCTTCATTAGAAAAAAGCAGAAAACAGGCCGAGGAAGCTAGAGAAGAAGCAAATGAATTCCTAAAAACTTCAGAAATGCTTCATAAAGATTTACAAAAGCAAATGATGGAGTATTACGAGCGAAAAGATGCACTTATGGAAAAAGCAGAGCTAGATGCCCAACGCCTTGTAGAAAAAGCAAAAGAAGATTCAGAGAAGATCATTAGAGAACTTCGGGAATTGCGCATTCAAAAGAATGCAGAAGTGAAGGAACATGAACTTATTGAAGCGCGTAAACGTATGGAAGAAGCGGTTCCTAAGATCACTAAGAAAAAGAAAACCGTCACTCAGCAAACCAAAAGGGAATTACAGCCTGGGGATGAAGTGAAAGTTCTCACATTTGGTCAGAAGGGTCATCTGATAGAAAAAGCGACAAGTGATGAATGGAACGTCCAGATTGGCATTTTGAAAATGAAGGTAAAAGAAAGAGATCTTGAGTACTTGAGCCGTCCAAAACAAGTGGAGACGAAGCCGCTTGCTACAGTTCGAGGGAAAGAATTCCATGTCAATCTAGAATTGGATTTACGTGGAGAAAGATTTGAAGACGCCATATTACGTGTTGAAAAATATATTGATGATTCTTTACTTGCAGGATACCCAAGAGTGTCCATTATTCACGGTAAGGGAACCGGAGCTCTAAGACAAGGTGTTCAGGAATATTTGAAATATCACCGTTCAGTGAAGCGAATTAGATTCGGTGAAGCGGGCGAAGGTGGCACTGGCGTGACCATAGTAGAATTTAAGTAAAGTAGGAGATTGCCATGAATTCCTTTTGGGAGAATGAATTTATTCAAATATCCGCCTATTTTAGCGTTGTTATCTTGTGTGCGTTTGTTTTTCTGGCAGTATTCGAATTGGTCACCAAATATCGGAACTGGGAAGAAATTAAAAAGGGTAATCTTTCAGTTGCTATGGCTACGGGTGGCAAAATCTTTGGTATCGCCAATATTTTTAGGCATTCCATCAGTCAGCATGATTCATTGATTGATATGGTAGGTTGGGGAATCTTTGGCTTTATCCTTCTTTTGGCAGGATATTTCATCTATGAATTTTTGACACCAGGTTTTAAAATAGATGAAGAAATCGAAAAAGATAACCGTGCAGTTGGATTCATTTCTTTATCCATTTCTGTAGGATTATCTTATGTCATTGGAGCTGGAATATCGTAAAGGAGAGGGAATGTGGAAAAACTAGCAAAAGTCCTATTAGTTTGCTGCGGCGGATTTATAGCGATTGGAATCATCTACATGTTGTTCTTTACTTAACTTCATAACTACTAGACGGATAGAGGACTCTTCTCTATCCGTTTTTTCATACAATTACCTTAATTTAATTGTAAAAAGGTCCTGTCCATTGATTTTGGCAAGGTATGCAATTGATTCTGAATAATCGCTGTTTGGAATACGATGGTAATGAAAGGGTTTTTTCGTAAAGTTGTTTTTGTAAAGTTTGTTTCTTTATTAGTTTAATTTAACTTTAACGATCAGAGTTGATTGAAGCAAAGGCACTTGACTCTAGCGGGAAAAATTGGGAAGTGGGAGACCTCACAATGGCGGTATCGCGGCGCCAATCCCTCCCACGGAAAGCAAGTACATCTCGTCGCAATCAACGGACAAACTTTATTGTTTCAAAACAACAATCTATGCGAAAAGAGTCTATTGTAAAAACATGACAATGGAACTAACCTTCTAATTGTCACTAAAAGTACACTATATTATAATAAGATAGAAAAGTTAGAAAATTAAATATATTTAAGGAGGGAATACAATGGTTGAAAAAGTTTGGCTAAAGAATTATCCTGCTGAAATACCTCCAACTTTGACATACGAAACCAAGCCAATACAAAGCTTACTGAAAGAAGTTGCACAACTATACCCTAATAAAACATCGATTCATTTTTTGGGTAAAGAACATACTTTCCAAGAAGTGTATGATGCTTCTCTCAAATTAGCAAATTACTTGAAAAAACTAGGGATTCAAAAAGGCGATCGAGTGGCTATCATGTTGCCTAATATGCCATCCTCGGTCATTTCATTCTTTGGAGTTCTTTTAGCTGGTGGTGTTGTTGTTCAAACAAATCCATTATACATGGAACGTGAACTGGAGTATCAAATGCAGGATTCAGGTGCCAAAATCATCATAACCATGGATGCCCTGTTTCCACGAGTTTCAAAGGTGATGCCAAATACTAAACTTGAACATATTATTGTTACCGCTATCAAAGACTATTTACCATTCCCAAAAAATTTAATCTACCCATTTATTCAGAAAAAACAGCTAGGTATCTCCGTGAAGGTCGAGCATTCAGGTAAACATCATTTACTTACTGAAATTCTAAAACAATCTTCTTCAATAGAAATACCTTATGAGTTCGACTTTGAAGAGGATATTGCCATCCTTCAATATACAGGTGGGACTACAGGTTTTCCTAAAGGAGTTATCCTCACGCATAAAAATCTAATTGCAAATACAAAAATGTGTACTACTTGGATGTATAAATGTAAAAAAGGAGAAGAGAGTGTTCTTGGTATACTACCATTCTTTCATGTATATGGAATGACAGCAGTAATGATCTTGTCCATAATGGAAGGCTATAAGATGATTCTTCTGCCTAAATTCGATGCTGAAACGACCTTGAAAACGATTGATAAGCAACGCCCGACGTTGTTCCCTGGAGCACCTACCATATACATTGCCTTGCTGAATCATCCTGATATTAAAAAATATGACCTTTCATCCATTGATTCTTGTATTAGCGGTTCGGCGCCACTACCGGTGGAAGTCCAAGAGAACTTTGAAAAAGTAACGGGTGGCAAGGTAGTTGAGGGTTATGGTTTAACAGAAACCTCCCCAGTTACACATGCCAATTTCCTATGGGACCGTCCACGTGTAAAAGGAAGCATTGGAGTTCCATGGCCTGACACAGATGCTGCCATATTGTCATTCGAGACTGGTGAGCCTTTAGGACCAAATGAAATAGGCGAGGTTGGAATCAAAGGTCCCCAAGTAATGAAGGGTTATTGGAATCGTCCAGAAGAAACTGCAATGACGTTTAAAAATGGGTATTTCTTAACCGGAGATCTTGGTTACGTGAATGAAGACGGTTATTTCTTTATTGTCGATCGCAAAAAAGATATGATTATCGCCGGAGGGTTTAACATATATCCTAGAGAAGTGGAAGAAGTCATGTATGAGCACGAAGCTGTTCAAGAAGTGGTCGTTGCTGGCATACCCGATCCTTACCGGGGTGAAACAGTAAAAGCGTATATCGTACTAAAAGAAGGAAGAACCGTGACGGAGGAAGAATTAAATACTTTTGCGCGTAAGCATTTAGCAGCCTTTAAAGTACCGAGATATTATGAAATCAGAAAAGAGCTTCCAAAGACAGCAGTTGGGAAAATTCTGAGAAGGGCATTAGTCGAAGAGGAAAAAAATAAGTTGTCTGAAGAGAAAAAGCAGGCTTAGTTTGAGCGTAGTCTAAGGCATTTTTAAGGAATAAGTGTAGCGGCAAAAGTTAGAAAGCAGTATAAGTTCATCATTAACCACCTTTCTTTAAAGGCTCGCCATTAAGGCGAGTATCTAACACCTATTGGACAAGCTTGGAAAACGATGATAGAGTTTGAATGGAGTAAAAATATAGAAAATCTTAGTTTTTTCTTGACAGAGAAATGACAACATTCTATTATGAAATTATGAATGAGTATTCATTCAGTAATTGGGTGATCATCCATTCATTTCTCTGAAAGGGGAAGGATTTTTTGAAAAAGAATCGACCGAAATATAAGCAAATCATTGATGCAGCTGTGGTTGTCATAGCTGAACATGGCTACCACCAGGCTCAGGTGTCAAAGATTGCAAAGCAAGCTGGAGTAGCTGACGGAACCATCTATCTTTATTTTAAAAATAAAGAAGATATATTAATTTCACTATTTCAGGATAAGATGGGATACTTTGTAGAAAAAATTGAAGAAGAAATTAAAAATGTTCCATCAACATCCGAGAAGCTTTACGTACTAGTTGAGAAACATTTCAGTATGCTATCTGAGGATCCGCATCTTGCAATAGTGACACAGCTGGAGATAAGGCAATCCAATAAGGAGCTAAGACTTAAAATCAATGAAGTTTTAAAAGGTTACTTAAAACTTGTAGAGCAGATATTAATAGATGGCGTTGAAAAAAATGAGTTGAGAGCTGATTTAAATTATCGTCTTGGAAGACAAATGATTTTCGGAACCATTGATGAATCTGTTACCACATGGGTTATGAATGACCAAAAATACAACCTAGTAAATCTTGCGCCAGAGGTACATAAACTCATTGTCCATGGCTGCGGACAAAGAACAACTTCTAATGAATAAAAAAAAGGGGGCAGATTATTCTGCCTTTTTTGATAAATTATTTTTGTAATATATCGAAAAAACTTTTATACTAAGAAGGGTAGTAGTTTACTAGGTTAGTTAAAAGGGGGATTGTCATGGAATTCGTCAAGGTCGCAATAGAAGACAAAGTTGCCTATATCAGTTTAGTAAGACCTCCGGCTAACGCTTTGTCGTCTCATGTTTTGAAAGAGCTTTCATCCGTATTTGACGGACTAGAATCCAATGATGAGGTAAGGGTTATTCTTCTTCAAGGTGAAGGGAAATTCTTCTCAGCAGGAGCTGACATTAAAGAATTCACATCGATTGAATCAGGTGAGGAATTCTCTAAACTTGCTAAACTCGGACAAGATTTCTTTGAGAGAATTGAACAATTTCCAAAACCGGTCATTGCTGCTATTCATGGAGCTGCACTAGGTGGTGGATTAGAGTTAGCCATGTCTTGCCATATCCGACTTGTAACCGAAAAAGCTAAACTTGGACTTCCTGAGCTACAATTAGGATTGGTTCCAGGGTTTGCCGGATCGCAGCGCTTACCACGATATGTAGGAATGCCAAAAGCTGCAGAGATGCTTTTTACCTCCCAGCCAATTACAGGTGTGGAAGCAGTCCAATATGGGTTAGCTAACCATGCTTATAGTGATGAAGAACTTCCTGCTAAGGCAAAGGAATTAGCTACATCCATCGCCAAGAAAAGTCCAGTTGCTTTAAAAGCAGCGATTGAATTATTAAATTTCACTAAACATGAAAACTATTTCAAAGGGGTAGACAAAGAAGCTTCAGTCTTTGGACATGTTTTTGTTTCTGAGGATGCCAAAGAAGGCATTGGTGCCTTTATTGAAAAAAGAGAACCACAATTTGTCGGCAAATAATTTTTTTGCCATCAATATTCAAAATCTTCTAAAATACCGTACAAAATGGGAGGGAACTACATGAACATTTATGTATTATTAAAAAGAACTTTCGATACGGAAGAAAAAATCACTTTATCCGGTGGTCGAATTAACGAAGACGGCGCTGAATTCATTATCAACCCATACGATGAGTATGCAGTTGAAGAAGCAATCCAAAAGCGTGATGCGTTTGGTGGCGAAGTTACAGTTGTAACCGTAGGTAATGAAGAAGCAGAGAAGCAACTTCGTACAGCTTTAGCTATGGGTGCTGACAAGGCAGTTTTAATTAATATTGAAGATGATGTAGAAGCAGGAGATCAATTCACTACTGCAAAAATCCTTGGTGAATATTTAAAAGATAAAAATGCAGATTTAATCATAGCTGGAAACGTGGCGATTGATGGTGGCTCTGGCCAAGTTGGTCCACGTGTAGCAGAATTATTGAACATTCCTTATATCACTACGATTACCAAATTAGATATCGATGGAACAACTGCAACGGTATTGCGTGATGTAGAAGGGGATTCAGAAGTGATTGAAACTTCCCTTCCATTACTGGTAACAGCTCAACAAGGCTTGAATGAGCCTCGTTATCCATCCCTTCCTGGAATCATGAAGGCTAAGAAGAAGCCTTTAGATGAACTGGAACTTGATGACCTTGATTTAGAAGAAGATGATGTAGTAGCGAAAACAAAAACAATCGAAGTATACCTTCCACCTCAAAAAGCAGCTGGAAGAATCCTTGATGGTGAAATCAAAGATCAAGTACAAGAATTGGTGAAACTTCTACACACTGAAGCAAAGGTAATCTAATTCAAAAAATCAAACAACAAGTACAGGAGGTTATATAAATGGCTAGAAAAATTCTCGTACTAGGTGAGGTTCGTGATAACTCCCTTCGTAACGTATCTTTTGAAGCAATCGCTGCTGCAAAGTTAGCATCTGAAAATGGTGAAGTTGTAGGTGTATTAATTGGCAGTGGTGTATCTAATGTTGCAAATGAGCTTGTACAATATGGAGCTGACAGAGTTGTTACAGTAGAAGATGAAAAGCTACAAAACTATACGTCTGACGGCTTTTCACAAGCTTTCCTAGCAGTAGTAGAATCGGAGAAGCCTGAAGGAATCATCCTTGGCCATACTGCATTAGGGAAGGACTTAGCTCCTCGTTTAGCTGGAAAATTGAATTCTGGCTTGATTTCTGACGTTACTGCAATCGAAGAGCAAGGCGGAAACTTAGTATTTACTCGACCAATCTATTCAGGAAAAGCGTTTGAAAAGAAAATTGTGACAGTCGGTCTTATTTTCGCAACGATTCGTCCGAACAATATTACTCCACTTGAAAAAGATGCTTCCCGCACTGGAGATGTATCATCACTATCTGTTGAGATTAAAGATCTTCGTGCAATTATTAAGGAAGTTGTCCGCAAAGCAAGTGAAGGTGTTGACCTTTCAGAAGCAAAAGTTGTTATTGCTGGTGGACGTGGCGTGAAGAGCGAAGATGGCTTCAACCCATTGAAGGAGCTTGCAAACGTACTTGGAGGAGCTGTAGGAGCATCTCGTGGAGCTTGTGATGCTGATTATTGCGATTATTCCCTTCAAATTGGTCAAACTGGTAAAGTAGTAACGCCTGACTTATATATCGCTTGTGGAATTTCTGGAGCGATCCAACACTTAGCCGGAATGTCTAACTCAAAGGTAATTGTGGCAATCAACAAGGATCCAGAAGCTAATATCTTCAAAGTAGCAGACTACGGAATCGTAGGAGACCTGTTTGAAGTTGTACCTATGCTGACTGAAGAATTCAGAAAGCTAAAAGTGAACGCTTAATAACATTCCATCTAACCCGGCATGAATTTGCCGGGTTTTTCAAGTGTTAAAGACCTTTTTTGAACCTATTTAGTTGTCCCAAAAGGAATAAAGAATGCATAAAATGAGTCGAGACAAATTATTAGCATAGTTTTTGGCTGCAGTGTTATACTGTCTGTAGTTATAAAGTATTTATTTATTAGGAGGATTTAGTCATATGGCAATTGTGAATGCAACTGATCAAACTTTTACAAATGAAACGAGCGAAGGCTTAGTATTGGTAGATTTCTGGGCTCCTTGGTGCGGACCTTGTAAAATGATCGCTCCAGTACTTGAAGAGCTAGACTCTGAAATGGCAGACAAAGCAAAAATCGTTAAAGTTGACGTTGATGAAAACCAAGAAACTGCTGGTAAATTTGGCGTTATGAGCATTCCGACTCTTCTAGTGTTGAAAAACGGTGAAGTGGTCGATAAAGTGGTAGGTTTCCAACCTAAAGAATCTCTTGCTAACCTTTTAAGCAAGCACGCTTAATATAATTATTAAAAAGGGTGATTCAGTATCCGTTTTTAGGATATCTGAATCATCCTTTTTTATTTTTCTAGGAAATGAAGAGAATGAAAGATTTTATTTAACGAATTTGTATTGACAGTGATAATCATTCTCTCTATAATAGCAATTGTGAATGAAAATCATTTTCAATTAGGGGTTACAGGGGGATACATACAATGAAAAAGAGACAATTGGCAGCCATTTTTTCTAGTTTTTTATTAGCAGGTGCAGTTTTGACAGGCTGTAATTCTGAAAGTAAAACAACTTCAACAAATGAAGAGAAAAAAGAGGAACAGGCTGAGACTAAAGAAGAATCAACAGAGACAGCAGAAGTAGAAGAAGTGAATTATTCAGAAGTCTTTAAAGAGGCTGTTACTGAATTAGAAAAAGCTAAAGAGGGTAAAGAAGTAGATTATGATAAAGTTACCGAATTATATACAAATAATCTTCAAACACTAGTTCAAGAAAGAGATGCAGAATTTGAGGATAAATTAGATCAGCATATTACAACTGCTTTACAAGCGGGTAAAGACGGTTCTATGGATAAAGTGGTAGTAAAGCAATTATTTGATAAACTTATGCAAAAAGTATTCTATACGACTATGAAACATGAGTTCAAAGAAATTGATGAGAACTGGGATAATAAAGAAGAGGTAAAAGAAGAAATCGAAGAAGCTAAAGAGTTTTATGCGATTATACAAACAACTGTTGAAAAACGTGATGCAGCATATGGAACGAATATGGTGGATGTAATTGCAGGTGGATTTACTGAGATTGAAACAGCTGTGGAATCTAATGATAAATTAGGATTCATGCTTGGTAAGCAAGTAGTTGATAAAACATTAATGAAAACTTTCTATTTTGCAACTGGGGCAATTCCAAATGGCTATGCAACAAAAGCTGCAGATGAAGCGAAAAAAGATAAGGTAGTAGCAAAAATTGAACAAGCAGAGGGTTGGGCATTCTATCAATCGCTATACAGCTATTTGAATGGCCATTCTCCAGAAGAAGCAGCTTTCATTCTTCAGCAATTTGATTTACAAACAGATGTAGCTACATTGAATCCTGAACAAGTAAACAAGGCTTTCATTCGAGGATTCTCTAATATTGCTCTTGGGGAGTATCAAGAAAGTGAAGAACTTTGGGGAGAAGACAAATCTGTTATAACTGCTTTAGAAGGTGCTTTATTCATTGATGTAATTGGCGAAGATATTAAAGGATTACTTGGAGAAGCAGAGTATAATAAACTAAAAGAAAATGCACAAAAATATCTCGATGCAGCAAAAGCAAAAGATAAAACAGTTGGAGAACCTTTACTAAAAGATCTTCGAGCAAGCTTAGAAACAGTGATTGAAAAAGCGAAATAAACCTAATTTTGATTAGGAAAAACCTTGTGTAACAACAAGGTTTTTTCCTTGTTTAATGCATATTAATAATGAATCAAATTATTGATTGAGGTGTTATTTTGAAAATTATAGTAACTGGTGGTGCAGGGTTTATTGGAAGTAACCTCACTAAAAGATTAATAAAAGAAAATCATGAGGTTTATGTTATTGATTGCCTTCATCCCTATTATTCACCTGAAAGGAAAATGAAGCAGTTAGACAGTATCGAATCAATTGGATCTTTTAAATTTATTGAGATGAACTTACTTGATAAAGAGAAACTTGAGGAACTATTAATGCAAATCAATGCGGATACTGTCGTCCATTTAGCTGCTTTACCAGGCGTGGCCTATTCGATTGAAAACCCCCTTGAATATGTAGATTATGATATAAAAGCCACCATTAATGTTCTAGAAGCTGCTGGGAAGTCAGGCGTCTCAAATGTAGTTTTTGCTTCTTCATCATCCGTTTATGGTAACCAACCAGGACCATTCAAAGAAGAAATGGCAAATGGAAAGGTCATTTCTCCTTATGCTGCTTCGAAATTTTCAGCAGAGTCCTATTGTCATGTATATGAGTATTTGTATGGTTATCGGGTGAATATCCTGAGGTTTTTTACGGTTTATGGACCATGGGGTAGACCTGACATGGCTATAGGGAAATTTATAAAAAAACTCATTCGTGGCGAAGACATTATCCTCTTTGGAGAGGGAAGAGCACGGGATTTTACATACATAGATGATATAGTGACTGGAATTTACTTATCCATTACCACATTATCCAAAAGTGAGACTATCAATATTGGATCAGGTAGGCCAATAACGATGGAATTTCTTTTATCTGAATTAAATTCCTTTTTCCCTGATATGAAAATAATTAAAGAAAATCCTCGTGTAGGAGATGTAGTTAACACTTGGGCTGACATTAGTAAGGCTAAACGTTTATTAGGATTTGCTCCAAAAGTAGACTTTAAACAAGGGTTGATGGAAACTGTGAAGTGGGCAAAAGAAAATGAAAGCATTCTTTAAAAAGAATGTAAAGCATTTACCATCCTTATTCATCCTGATTGGTTTTATATATTTGACCTTGCATTACTTTGATGCTCAATATTTGTGGAAAAGCACGAATAAAATGTTTGCCCATCCAATTCTGCTACTTTCTATATTCGTAATCTATTTCATTTCTTTTTGCTTTAAAGCAGTTGCTTGGAAGCTTTATTTTAGAGGGAAGGCACGATTCACTACTTGTTTATTAGGCATATTATATAGTTTGTTGATCAATCATTTACTACCTATTAAATTAGGGGATTTGTTTAGAATTAAAGTATTAAGCACGAGGGACTCACACATTAAGGATCAGGAAGCATTTCAATCAGTAATAGTACTAAGGTTGATAGATATGCTTACCTTAACGCTCATTACTTTGGTTGGGCTACTAAGTTTGGGAGTTAAGTTTAGAATACCTGTATGGATGATAGTGATTGGCGGAATCGGTAGTTTTCTTTGTTTGCTTATAATAAATAAATATTTCCCTAGTTTTTTGAAAAGACATCTAGCCCTTATGAAAAAAGCATTCTCAGGCATGAATGGTATTGGTATCATTCTGTTTACTGTGACGAGTTGGATTCTAGAAGCCGGAGTTCTATATGGTACAGTCATGGCACTTGATGGAGACCTGTCATTCTTTAAGTCAGTGATAGCCAATAGCTTTACAATTGCAGGACAGGTCTTTCAAATTACCCCAGGTGGACTTGCAAATTATGAAAGTTTCCTTGTATTTGCACTAGGTTTGATGGATTTTTCTATTAAAGAGGGGTATATGGTAGCAGTTTTAACACATGCCATGAAATTTATGTTTTCTTATACAGCAGGCTTTATTGCATTTATTAATTATCCCATATCCTTAAAGACCATGAAGGAATGGGTAAAGGTAAGAGGAGTGATGAAAGAGTGAAAAGTGCTTCTAAATTCGAAAAAATTGCAGCACGATGTTGGAATTTATTAAATGAAGGAAAACCGTTTACTCCCATCTTTGTTTTCGGGACTTTTATGTTATTTCATGCCTCTTTATGGGGATCACTTCAGTCGATGCTTGATTTATTAGGAGCATTTATATATGTAATCCCATTATTAGTCATCTTTTATATCTTTGATTTCCCATTATTATTAAGGAATTATTTATGGATTCCTTTTGTCATTTATTTAATCGTTTGGAATGAAGTCGATATTAATCTTCTTTTATTTTCAGTTGCACTGTATTTCTTTTTCACTGTGTTTTTTTGGGGAACCTTCTATTATCACTTAAGGATTGGCACATCCTGGATGAACTTTACTCGTTTTTGGAAACTAGTATTGAAAAATAGTGATTCAACAAGTGGGAACGCTCAAGAGCAATTGCCTAAATTCCTACTAATTTTATCTATTTGGGAAATGATTTTTGAAGCTAATAGATCTGCTGGAGAAATTGAAATACTTTCTTTCATTCTCTTTTATGCATTTATATTATTATTTGCATATATTCTTCATCGGAATTTATTTGATTGGAAACCAAAAATCTATGGATCTTATACAAAAGATAGTTTTCCACAACCAGATAAAGCATTATCTGAAAAAGTCATTGTGATTGTAGTGGATGGAATGAGAAAAGAGCGGTTTTATGAAGCGGATACTCCATATTTAGACTTTTTAAAAGAAAACGGTACAGAATATATGAATATGGAGACTGTTTATCCTGCAAGAACCGTAGTATGTTTTTCGTCCATGTTTACAGGTACCTATCCATTTGAACACGGTATTCAATCAAATATGGTATGGAAACTAGGGATTAAAGTAGAAAGTATTTTTGACTCTTTGCGTAAAGTAGGGAAAAAGGGAAGGCTTCTTGGAATTGCGCATTTAGTGGATTCAATGGGAGATGATGTTGAAACAGTCACAGCAGTCATGCACAACGATAAAGCAGATCCTAATATCATGGCAAGAGCAAAAAAAATTATGAGTGAACAGGATCCTGAACTATTCATTGTTCAAATGATTGCAACAGATCAAACGGGTCATAGCATGGGCGTTTTATATGATGAATACTTACAAAAAATACATGAAGCTGATGCTCTAATAAAGGACTTTGTCTCATGGCTTGAAAAAGAAGGGAAAATGGAAAATACCACGTTATTCATATGTGCTGATCATGGACAGGCTGATGGAATTGGTGGACATGGGCATCTTGATGAAGGCGAAAGGTTTGTTCCCTTTATTGTCCATGGACCGAATATCGCAAAAGGGAAAAAAGTTGAGGAGAAACATAGTCTCGTTTCTTTAGCACCTACCCTTTCATACCTTTTAGGTGCGCCTTTCCCAAATCATAGTAGAGGTAAAGTATTATTAGATGCATTCAAGAAGGATGAGTTCAAACATGAATAAACAAAAAGTAATAGTTTTTCTTCCTGCATTTAATGAGGAGGATTCAATAGGTAGGGTTATTGAAGACATTCCAAGAGACTTTCATCATCAGGTGGAAGTTAAGGTTTTAGTGATTGATGATGGGTCAAAGGATCAAACTGTCAACGTGGCCAAAAAAGCAGGTGCTGATTATATTGTCAGCTTTGAGAGGAACCGTGGTCTAGGTGCGGCGGTGCGTGCAGGGTTGAAGGAAAGTTATAAACGTGGTGCAGATATCGCGGTCATGATTGATGCAGATGGAGAATATCCACCGAAGCAAATCCCCGAATTGTTGGAACCGATATTTAATGGTGAAGTGGACTATACGATGGGATCAAGGTTTTTAGGGACCATAAAAGGAATGAAGCTTCACCGGAGATTAGGTAATTACTTCTTTACTTTTATACAGAGTATACTCCTTAAAAAATGGATATTTGATGGTCAATCTGGTATGAGGGCCTTTACAAGGCAGGTTCTCGAACATGCAGAAATTATCCATGATTATAACTATGCACAGGTACTGACCTTAAATATTGTTAGAAAAGGATTTCGTGTCAAGGAGATTCCTATTCAATATCAGGTGCGTTCTACAGGTGAATCTTTTATTACTTTCAGAGGATATATAACTTCGGTTGTTCCTGCAATCTTGAAAGAGCTAAAAAGACCCGTTCACAAAGTAGAAATTGATACAGAGGCACATTCGTTCAATAATTTAGAAATAAAAAAGTCAATTAAATCAAGAAATCCGAAGGATATATCCATTGCAAAATAAGATTGACATTAATATTGATAATCATTATCATTGAGAATGTAGGAGGATTGAAAATGAAAAAACTTTTTTATATTGGTTTTATATTGTTATTTGCACTAAATCCTTTATTTGCTAACTCGGTAAATGCGTATACATACGGAGATCCTAATGAAGAAGAATTGGCAACAGTATATAATGAAATGTTAATTCAACTAGATAAAAATCCTCCCGATTTTGCTACCGCTAAAAAGCATTTTGAAACGGTGAAAAAAGAAATTGATATGCATATGGGACCTGAACCTGCCAAGATCATTCTTCAAAACCTTGAAGATAAAGACAAAGAGAATACTATAAAAAACATGGAGAAGCTCCTTGTTTTAAATATTGCAAGACGCTTAGAAAATGTAGATAAAAACTTTGCAGAATATGAAACAAGCAAACGTTTGTTAGCGAAGGGCTTTGCTACTTATAAAGCTTTGTCACCTAAAGTAGATGCAGAAAATGCACAAATGAATAAAGAAATAAATGAAGAATTTGATAAAGCATTAGCATCATTAGGAAATCCTGGACTCTTTGGTGTAGGAAAAAGGGAAGCTGACAAAGTAGCCTTTAATGAAAGTAAAGATAAAGTATTAACTTCTCTACAAAAACAATTTCAAATTAAAAGTTTAGAAGTTGGCCATTTCTCTGAGAGTGCAACAGAGACAAAAACAGAAAAAAAAGAATGGACGGATATAAGCAATTTGAAAAATTGGATTCCAATCATACTAATTGTGGGAGTTATAGCTTCTGTTATCATTCTTTCCATTCGTAAGAAAAATAGAAAATAATAAAGGGACATCATGGGGAGAGGAGTTTTGCTCTTTGGAAATACAAGCACTGTTAATTACATTTCGTGAAGTACTAGAGGCATTGCTCATAGTAGGGATTATCACAACCTACTTAAAGAGGATGGACAATAAACAATATACCAAATACGTATGGTTAGGTGCGGGATTGGCGGTTTTGGCAAGTGTCGGTGTAGCCATGCTGTTCCAACTTGTTTTAACTGGTTTTGCTTCAATGGGAAGTGAGATGTATTTAAAAATCAGCATCATGATTGTTTCTACCTTGTTGTTAACCCAAATGGTATTTTGGATGGCTAAGCATAGTCGGGATTTAAAAGGAGAGTATGAAGGGAAAATGGATCGTTTTATATCGACGGGAAACGTCGTTGGTATGGTCATACATTCATTTTTAGTAGTCCTTCGAGAAGGCGTTGAAACGGTTTTCTTCTTTGCTGCAATCACCGGAGGTAACATTGGTGCTGCCATGCAGGGCTGGGGAGCTATTACAGGTGTAATCATTGCAGCGGTTGTCTCCTATTTATTCTTTAAGGGAACAATGAGAATCCCTTTAAAAACATTTTTTAAAGTGACTGGTGCATTTATCATATTGATTGCTGCAGGATTATTTGTTCAAGCCATTTCAATGATGCAGGATTTGGAATTAGTTGGAAGTGTAGTTCCACATCTGTACGATCTGACTTGGTTACTGCCTGAACATCCAATTGACTACGATCATTACTTGCGGGATCATGGGGTAGCTCCATTGCTATCAGGAGATATTGGAATCTTCCTTAAAGCATTGTTTGGATATTCCTCTATGCCATCTATTGAAGAAGTCATCGCATATTTAGGCTACTTTGTTTGTATATATCTATTAACGTCTAATCAATCGGTAAATGATAATAAAAGCAAAGACAAAGCAAAAAAAGTTAACATACTGAAACCACAAGCAAAATGATTTTTTCCTCTTTCCATGTAAAGTACAAGGCGGTGCCTTGTACTTTTTCCTTGTACTTTAAGAAAGTATAAATTGGCAGCAAAGAAGTAAGGCGACGTCGAGGCCAATTTTAGGATTAAAGTATAAGTGCAACTAGGCAATCGTCGGCGCTTAGGCTTGGTGCTAGCCAAGTTTTCTAATAATAAAATAGTAAATTATCTAGTAAGAGCAGACCTTTAGCGAATGGTGGAACATATGGAATCTAAAGTTTTGAATACAAAATATTTGAAAATTGTAATTGTAATCTATAGTCTTTTATCGATTTTTTTTGTATTTTATACTCAATTAGCTCATCTCAACTCTTTTGCATCTTCGTGGGATCAAGTGGATTTTGCTCTAGCATTGGAACGATATGATTTAATGGCAATGCAACCGCACTTTCCAGGATACCCTTACTTTATTTTAGGTGGATATTTTATCCATCTTTTCATTGAAAATAAAATAGCTTCATTGACTCTGTTCAACATTTTATTTTACTTCAGTTCTATATTACCGATGTATAAACTAGCGAAAGAAGTTTGTTCTAAGGAATCGAGTTTATTCATTTCAGCAATCCTTTACTCCTCAACCTATACTTTGATTATTGTAAACCAACCAATGTCTGAAGGGGCGGCAATTGCTGCTTTATGGTGGTATTTTTGGAGTGTTATTAAAGCAACAAAAGATAATAAACCTTGGTTAAATATTATGCCATTAATTTTGTTTAGTGTTTTATTAGGAATTCGACTATCCTATCTTCCATTCGCAGTAGGTATCCTTTTTCTGTTTTATAAAAAGTGGCGGAATAAACAATTCAGGTTTAAGCATGTAGTTAATTATTCGATGATTGCAGTCATGCTTCAACTGATCTGGGTAGTGGCACTTATTATTTCTGAAGGAAGTGTAAAAGGTTTCTTAAAGCTTTCAACCGCTTTTACGAATGGACATTTTAACAGTTGGGGGAATACTGCAGTCTCAAGTGCTGTTCCCTTCCCCATACGATTAAAAACCATAATATTGGATAATGTTCTTTGGACGGGAATTGCTGCTCAATCCATAGCTATAGCCCTACTATTTGGTATATTGCTATGTCTTTTTATTTATAAATGGAAAAGAGTTAGTACGGGTGCAATACTCCAACTAGCATTACTCATGAGCGTTAGTTATTTTTTCTGGGCTCTACTTGCACAAAACATAGATAAACCAAGACATATTCTTCCTTTAATAGGATTGATCCTTTTTGTTCTATTGATTAATTTAGTGAATAAACCCGAAGTATCGCTAACTCTGTTTTTAAGTTGTACTCTTTTAGCGCTACAACTTAGTCAGTCGTATAAGTATATAAAAGTCCAATCAAATGAAATTCCCGCATCCTATCAGCTTGCAAATTTCTTAAAGGAATATAATCAAGATTCTATCGTGTATACCTGGGAAGAAACAAGAGTTCTAGAGTATAACGAGGTACCCCAGTCCCATAAAAAAGTACAAACCTTTGAATTTTTCTTATTAGACCAATCTTATTACAAAGATAAGACCATCTTATTAACGGATAAAGCTGTGGATGGATTCAAAGCCCAAGGGATAGATATATCTAAAAAAATTGAAAAAGTGAATACTTTTAAATCCAGTCCAATTTTTGATCCTGTCTATAATGAAATTATTCTGTATAAATGGAGATGAAACTTTTAAAAATTTCAATCCTATTGGCAAAGGACTTGTCGGAAATTAGCAATCCCTTTATTCTATTAACAGAAGGGTGGGAAATCCGAAATGAACGCAAGAATTAAAGATAAATTGGCAATACTTCCCGATCAACCAGGATGTTATTTGATGAAGGATCGTCAAGGAACCATCATCTACGTAGGAAAAGCGAAAATATTAAAGAATCGTGTTCGATCTTATTTCACCGGATCCCATGACGGAAAAACTTTGCGCCTCGTAAATGAAATCGAGGATTTTGAATATATTGTGACTTCTTCTGATATGGAGGCCCTAATCCTTGAGCTAAATTTAATCAAAAAACATGAGCCTAAATATAATGTCATGCTGAAGGATGATAAAACCTATCCTTTCATACACTTGACCAATGAACGCCATCCAAGATTGATTACGACCAGGAAGGTCAAAAAAGGCAAAGGGAAGTACTTTGGCCCTTATCCAAATGTCTTCGCGGCTAATGAAACGAAAAAGCTACTCGACAGGATTTATCCTCTTCGAAAATGTAATACGCTTCCTGATCGTGTATGTTTGTATTATCATCTAGATCAGTGTTTGGCGCCTTGTATTAAGGAAGTAAGTGAGCTGCAATATAAGCAGATAGTTGAAAACATCACTAAATTCCTTGGTGGAGGGTATAAGGAAATCAAGCAAGAGCTTACGGTTAAGATGCATGCAGCGGCGGAGGAGCTTGATTTTGAGAGAGCAAAGGAATATAGGGACCGCATAGCTCATATCGAAGTGACGATGGAAAAGCAAAAAATGATGATGACCGATTTCACGGATCGCGATGTATTTGGCTATGCTGTCGATAAAGGCTGGATGTGTGTTCAAGTATTTTTTATCAGACAAGGAAAATTGATTGAAAGGGATGTCTCGATGTTCCCAATCTATGATGAAGCGGAATACGAATTCCTTACCTTCCTTGGCCAGTTTTATGAAATGTCTAACCATTTCAAACCTAAGGAAATCCTACTACCAGAGACTGTGGATGCGGAAATGGCTGAAGCATTATTGCAAGTCAAAACTCTTTATCCAAAGCGTGGTCAAAAGAAAGATCTTTTGAAGCTTGCGAATAAAAATGCAAAAATTGCGCTCCAAGAGAAATTCTCCCTGATTGAACGGGATGAGGAACGTACGATCAAGGCAGTAGAGAATCTCGGAGAAAAACTTGGTATCTATACACCCCATCGTATTGAGGCATTTGACAATTCGAATATCCAAGGAACCGACCCTGTTTCAGCAATGGTCGTCTTTATCGATGGAAAAGCGGAGAAAAAAGAATATAGGAAGTATAAAATCAAGTCCGTCAAAGGTCCAGATGATTATGAATCTATGCGAGAAGTGGTTAGAAGAAGATACTCAAGGGTATTAAAGGAAGGGCTTCCTCTTCCGGATTTAATTATCATCGATGGTGGTAAAGGCCATATTGAAGCAGTCCGTGATGTACTTGAAAACGAACTAGGACTTGATATTCCTTTATCTGGACTTGTGAAAGATGAAAAACATCGAACATCTGAATTATTGATCGGAAATCCTCTAGAAGTGGTATCATTGGACAAACGGAGCCAAGAATTTTATTTACTTCAACGAATCCAAGATGAAGTGCATAGATTCGCCATTACATTCCATAGGCAGCTTCGAGGGAAAAATGCTATTTCCTCTAAGCTGGATGAAATCCCTGGGGTGGGAGAAAAGAGAAGAAAATTACTCTTAAAACATTTCGGGTCTATTAAGAAAATGAAAGAAGCAAATATAGAGGAATTTATAAAAATCGGAATTCCAAAGCCTCTTGCAGAGGAAATCCAGCGAACTCTTTTAGAAACATAAATATATGGATCTTTTCTAAAAGATTGTTTTATTATTGGTTTTGTTAAAGCGAACGGTTAATAATCAGGTTGATTGGAGCGGAAAGCGAGCATCCTGGAGCGGAAATCAACCACTCTATTCTTACTAGCAAACAAAGTTTACAAAACAGCCAAATATAAAAACATTGCGGTGTAAATGACACCGTGATATAATTTCTCGTAATTGAATAATAAAATTACTTTACAAGTTAAAGTGATGATAGAGGTGCGAGTTTCAATAGTAATGCCTGGAGAAGGATGAGCTTCAACGAAGGGTTATGAAAGGGGAAATCGCCGAAGTAAAGCAAACTCATAATTTGCTTGTGCTGGTTCAGTATTGAATAGGTACTGGATTGTCAAGAATGTTATTCTTGGAGAGCTATCTCACTGTGTACTGCGTATTTTTTGCGTATTCACAGCAATGAGATCTCTCATTGCTGTTTTTTGCGTTATTTTGAACAAAAAAGAAAAAGGTGGAGAAAGCTGTGGGACTAATCGTTCAAAAGTTTGGTGGAACATCAGTAGGGGATGTAGATCGAATCCGTAATGTGGCAAAAAGGGTACAAGCAGAAAAAAATGCTGGAAATGATGTTGTAGTAGTCGTATCCGCTATGGGAAAAACAACTGATGTGTTAGTAGATATGGCAAGGGAGATTTCTGCCTTCCCTAATAAAAGGGAAATGGATATGCTCCTGACTACAGGTGAACAAGTGACTATTTCATTATTGGCAATGGCTCTTCAGGATATTGGTATTGACGCGATTTCCTATACTGGATGGCAAGCGGGTATGAAAACAGAGAGTGTGTTTGGAAATGCAAGAATCATAGATATTGACAAGGCGAGGGTTCAAGAACAATTGTCACTAGGAAAAGTTGTGGTAGTAGCTGGTTTCCAAGGTATAAACGATGAAGGTGAGATTACGACCCTTGGACGTGGAGGCTCTGACACAACAGCCGTTGCATTGGCTGCTATCCTTAAGGCTGATCGCTGTGACATTTATACAGATGTGACGGGTGTTTTTACGACAGACCCAAGATGTGTATCATCAGCTAGGAAGCTGTTGAGCATCTCATATGACGAGATGTTAGAATTAGCCAATCTAGGTGCGGGTGTCTTGCATCCTAGAGCCGTCGAATTTGCAAAAAATTATTCTGTGCCATTAGAGGTACGTTCAAGCATGGTCATGGAGCAAGGAACGAGAATTGAGGAGGAAGCTACAATGGAACAAAATTTAGTTGTCAGAGGCATTGCATTTGAAGATGGGATTACTAGAATTACACTGATTGGATTGCCACATGTTGTCGGGACACTTTCTAGCATTTTCACATTGCTTGCAAAGAATCATATCAATGTGGACATCATCATTCAAAGTGCAACGTCAACTGGGCAAATGAACTTGAGCTTCTCCATTAAGTCAAACGATTTGAAGGATACACTTGATGTATTGACAACGAATAAGGAGCAATTAATGTACGAGTCCATCGAAACAGAGAGCGGACTAGCAAAAGTATCAATTGTTGGATCCGGTATGGTTTCCAATCCAGGGGTAGCAGCAGAGATGTTTGATGTACTTGCGGGTAACGGAATTGGAATTAAAATGGTTAGCACATCAGAAATAAAAGTGTCTACAGTCGTTGAATTCGAAAAGATGGTAAAAGCTGTAGAATGTTTACATGAAGCCTTCCAATTAAGTGAAACTTCAGAGATAAAAGCATAATCTTCAATCTTGGCATGCAAAATTTAGGCTTACTTTCGAAAAGATAGGATTTATTTTCGATATTTGAAATTTACAATCGAATCCGGCAAAATACTTTCGAAAATCAAAAATTACATTCGATAAACCAAAAATACTTTCGAAATAGCCAAAATACCGATTTTTCGACAACAAGCCATCATGATCTGGTGTGAATTTTTAAAAAATAAAGGCTGAATCCAAAGCGGATTCAGCTTATCATTTTTAATAATGGTTTGTTAGTCAATCATGTCTTTAGAATCCCATTGTACCGTGAAATGTACTTTATTGAGTTTCTTTTTCTTTTCTTCCAATGTTTCTGTCATACGTTTTTTTTGCATTTCAATTTGTTGAGCTAAGAATCCAGCCTCTAATTGAAAATGGCAGTCATCATTTAATTCGAATCTACGTGCTAGAATATCACCAGAGAGCTCTAGTTCCAATCCATGCTTTGTTTCTTTCTTAAGGGTGAGAGTTCCCCAGCCAGCATGGGTAAAGAAATTCAATATTTCGTTAAAGTCTTCTACAGGGAATTTTCTTGCCAATTGCTTACCCGCCCAATATAGGATTTGGGGGCCTTCTTTGCCGAGGATTTCCTGCAAAACGAATTCGCGTAATATTTCTTGTCCAAAGACGGGCACGTAAGGTTCGTTGGATGTTGTCGTGGTTTCAATTTTTTCTTCAAGCAGTTCTTTTTCCATGAACTTCCCCTCTTTTCTATTCCATATTATAAAGGAAGCATACTTTGGTTTCTACAACAATTGGAAAGAAAAAAGTATCAACTTTTAACCAAATATTTTATTTTTCTGGGATTATTTATGTATCCGTTTTCTTGACGCTTCATTTTTAGAGGAGTAAAATGTTTATGTCATATTATTGTTAGAAAATGTAGAAATATGAAGAATTAAATTTTAAAAGTTTTGTATTTTTTTTATGTATTAATGGTTTGTTTACATTATACTGGTATCGGCTATAACTATTTTCAATATAGTATTAGCAACATTTTTCTGCTATGTGAGCGATTAACGGGGGTTATGAGGTCACTGCATAAAACATTTTAACTAATTAAGGGGGGTACAAAATGGCTGGAAATCGTGAGTTTGCAAACCGCAGACTACATTCTTTACTGGGAGTTATTCCAGTTGGGGTATTCTTGATACAGCATTTGGTTGTCAATCATTTTGCAACAAGAGGTGCAGAGGCTTTTAACAAAGCAGCTCATTTCATGGAAATGTTGCCTTTTCGGGAATTATTGGAGCTTGTCATTATCTTCATACCGTTGCTTTACCATGCAATTTATGGAATTTACATCGCTTTTACAGCTAAAAACAATGTTGGAAGATTCGGCTTCTTCAGAAACTGGATGTTCATGTTACAACGTGTTACAGGAATCATTACTTTGATATTCCTTGCATGGCATGTTTGGGAAACAAGAATTCAAGCAGCATTCGGTGCGGAAGTTAACTTCCAAATGATGGAAGAGATTTTAGGTAATCCATTTATGCTATGGTTCTATATCATTGGTGTTCTATCTGCGATCTTCCACTTCGCTAATGGATTATGGTCATTCGCAGTAAGCTGGGGATTAACTATTACTCCACGTGCACAATTAATTTCTACTTATGTGACAATTGGAATCTTTGTCGCATTATCCATTGTCGGATTAAGAGCAATTTTTGCTTTCGTATAAGAATTATTGATTCAAAGCAGGCAGAAAATTTTCTGCACACGTGTTAGGAAAAGGGAGTGAATTAAGTTGAGTAAAGGTAAAATCATCGTAGTCGGTGGCGGACTTGCAGGTCTTATGGCTACCATTAAGGCTGCGGAAGCTGGACAACCAGTAGATCTATTCTCTCTTGTACCTGTTAAGCGTTCTCACTCTGTATGTGCACAAGGTGGGATTAACGGTGCGGTAAATACGAAAGGTGAAGGAGATTCACCTTGGGAACACTTTGACGATTCAGTATATGGTGGAGATTTCCTAGCGGATCAACCTCCAGTTAAAGCAATGTGTGATGCTGCACCGGCTATTATCCATATGCTAGACCGTATGGGAGTAATGTTTAACCGTACACCTGAAGGATTACTTGACTTCCGTCGCTTTGGCGGAACACAGCATCACCGTACAGCATTTGCGGGTGCTACTACAGGTCAACAATTATTGTATGCATTAGATGAGCAAGTTCGTCGATATGAAGTAAGCGGCCTTGTTACAAAATACGAGGGCTGGGAATTCTTAGGTGCGGTTCTAGATGATGCTGGTGTTTGTCGTGGTATTACAGCACAAAACTTAGCGTCGATGGAAATTAAGGCTTTCCCTGGTGACGCTGTAATCATGGCGACTGGAGGCCCTGGAATTATCTTTGGTAAGTCTACGAACTCCGTAATCAACACTGGTTCAGCTGCATCGATTGTATTCCAGCAGGGTGCTTATTATGCAAATGGAGAATTCATTCAAATCCATCCTACTGCCATCCCAGGTGACGATAAACTACGTCTAATGAGTGAATCTGCTCGTGGTGAAGGCGGACGTGTATGGACATATAAAGATGGCAAGCCTTGGTATTTCTTGGAAGAAAAATATCCTGCATACGGAAACCTTGTTCCACGTGATATCGCAACTCGTGAAATTTTCGATGTGTGCGTTAATCAAAAGCTTGGTATCAATGGTGAAAACATGGTATACCTTGATCTTTCTCATAAAGATCCTAAAGAGCTTGATATTAAACTTGGTGGAATTATTGAAATCTATGAGAAGTTCATGGGTGATGACCCACGTAAAGTTCCTATGAAAATTTTCCCTGCTGTTCACTATTCTATGGGTGGACTATGGGTTGACTATGATCAAATGACGAACATCCCAGGATTATTCGCTGCGGGTGAATGTGATTATTCACAGCATGGAGCGAACCGTTTAGGTGCTAACTCTTTACTTTCTGCGATTTATGGAGGAATGGTTGCTGGACCAAACGCATCGAAATATATCAGTGGATTAGAAAAGTCTGTTGACTCCATTTCTTCTGAAGTTTTTGATAAGCACGTGAAGCAGGAACAAGAGAAATGGGATCACATCATGTCCTTAAATGGTACAGAAAATGCATACATCATCCATAAAGAGCTTGGAGAATGGATGACAGATAACGTAACTGTGGTTCGTCATAACGACAAGCTACAACAGACAGATGAGAAAATTCAAGAGCTTATTGAGCGTTGGGAAAACATCAATATTAATGACACAGCGAAATGGAGTAACCAAGGTGCTTCATTTACACGTCAATTAATGAACATGCTTCAATTGGCTCGTGTTATTACAATCGGTGCATTAAACCGTAATGAAAGCCGTGGAGCTCACTACAAGCCTGAATTCCCTGATCGTAATGATGAAGAGTTCATGAAAACGACAATGGCGAAATTCACTGGATTCAAAACCGCTCCTGAATTCCATTATAAGGATATTGATGTATCCCTTATTGCACCACGTAAGCGTGACTATTCGAAAAAGAAAAAGGGGGAGAACTAAATCATGGCTGAGCAAAAAACAGTTCGTTTTATCATTTCTCGTCAAGATACACCAGAATCTGCCCCTTATACTGAAGAATTTGAAATTCCATACCGCCCGAACATGAACGTTATTTCGGCGCTAATGGAGCTTCGCCGTAATCCTGTAAACGTTAAAGGGGAAACTACAACGCCTATTACTTGGGATATGAACTGTCTTGAAGAGGTATGTGGAGCTTGTTCAATGGTGATTAACGGAAAGCCACGTCAATCTTGTACGGCTTTAGTTGATCAACTTGAGCAACCAATCCGCCTTGAGCCAATGCGCACGTTCCCCGTAGTACGTGACTTACAAGTGGATCGTAGTAGAATGTTCGATTCATTGAAAAAAGTCAAGGCATGGATTCCAATTGATGGAACGTACGATCTTGGACCTGGACCACGTATGCCAGAAAGAAAACGTCAATGGGCTTATGAGCTTTCAAAATGTATGACTTGTGGTGTTTGTTTGGAAGCTTGTCCGAACGTAAACAGTGGATCAAACTTCATTGGTCCAGCACCACTTTCACAAGTTCGTCTTTTCAACGCTCATCCAACTGGTGAAATGAATAAACCAGAAAGATTAAACGCTATCATGGGTGATGGTGGACTTGCTAACTGTGGTAACTCACAAAACTGCGTACAATCATGTCCAAAAGGAATTCCTTTGACTACATCGATTGCTGCGCTAAACCGCGATACTACAATCCAATCATTCAGAAACTTCTTCGGAAGCGACGAAGCGTAACGAAAAGCGGAAGCGTTCTTTGGCTCATGCCGACAAAAACGCCACGGCCGAATGTTTTGTCGGCACTAGCACGTCCTGTGCATCGAAGCTAGACACCGCCTTAACTACAACAAGTAAAACTCTTTATAAACAAAAAGGAGCCACCATTTCGGTGGCTCCTTTTTGTTTCTTATAGTTTAAACTTCGTGATAAAATCATAAAATTGCATCCCCTCTGTATGCTGATATTTTGTCACGAAGTAACTTCTCGCAATTGGTAATGGGAAATCAGGCATGTGGACTTCCATTAACCTTCCTTCCATTAATTCTCTTCGAACAGTTGATTCAGGCAGGAATGAAACCCCAAGTCCCTCTTCAATGAATCTTTTAGTAACATGTACTTGGGAAACAATCATGGTTTGAATACTTGGATACTGATTTCCTAAATTTCTCAGTAATTCATCCCAATATTCTGGATGATTGTGGGTCAGAATTCTATTTGAGGCTAAAAGGGATTCAACATCAATAGGTGGGCTGGTTTCTGGATCCAAACCATCATTCGCAGAGATTAAAAGTACAGGATCATCATAAAGAGCAGTGCAAGTGACACTTTGATGATAAACTTCTAGTCTTGATAAACCACAGTCTACCTCCCCTGATAAAACGGCTGAGAGGATTCCTTTAGATTCTATGACTTGAATATCAATCATGATTTCGGGGTTATCCTTCATATATTTTTGAAGGATATAGGGCATGATGGAGGCTGCTATCAATGGGGAAATGGCTAATATAAGCTTTCTTTGCACGCCTTGTTTAAAAAGCTTCAAATCATCTATGCTTTCCTCAAATTGTTTCAATAAAACTTTAGCTTTTGGTAAGAACCGTCTACCTTCTTCAGTTAACAATACGTTTCTACCGTTTCGTTCAAAGAGAGATACATCCAAATATTCTTCTAAGAGTTTTATATGTACAGTAACTGATGGCTGAGATATAAAAAGTTCTTCAGATGCTTGCCTGAAATTTTCGTGTTTTGCGGCACTGACAAAAGTCATTAGCCATTTTGTATCCATACCATCCACCTCTGATTAATAATTTTAATTAAAAGTTCGATAATTATTTAATTTTTATTAATGATTGTATCACGTACACTAGTAGTATAAAAGGGGGATGGTAAATATGTTCCAAAAAGGATTAAAAGGAATCATTGCCGCAGAAACTTCTTTAAGCTTTATCGATGGAGAAAAAGGCGTGTTGTTATATAGAGGAATTGAGGCTAAAGAGTTAGCCTTAAATTATAGTTTTGAGGCGATTGCTTACTATTTATGGCGTGGCAGATTACCTTCAAAGCAAGAGGAAGATGTTTTACGTAAGCAAATTCAGAGAGAACGATTTTTACCTGAATATGCGATTCGTTTAATTGAGAGTCTACCTCCAACAATGGGAATCATGGAAGCGACTAGGACCGTACTATCATCATTAGGAACACAGGATTATGACTGGAAGCCGTCAATGGAGCAAGCCATTAAAATGGTGTCCATTGTACCTACCGTCATTGCCTACCGCTATCGTCAGAGTATTGGACAACCATTTATTCATCCTAATGAATCTTTGGGACATGTAGAAAATTTCTTATTTATGCTTTATGGTGAAAATCCTTCACCAGCTAATTTGAAGGCGCTAGAATCCTATATGATTCTTACGATGGAGCATGGTATGAATGCCTCAACATTTACAGCTAGAGTGATTGCTTCAACGGAATCAGACATGGTTTCTGCTGTCGTGGGGGCACTAGGGGCCATGAAAGGACCGTTACATGGAGGGGCACCTACAGGAATCATTAAGATGCTAGATGAAATTAAAGTGAAGAACTTTGCGGAAGATTGGATTCGTGAAAGGCTGGAAAATAAAGAAAAGATTATGGGCTTCGGACATAGGATTTATCGGGCACGTGATCCAAGGGCGATTGCTTTGCAAAAAGTGGTAACTTCAGTTCAAAGTGATAACCATTGGTTGGACTTAGCTAGTCATGTGGAAAAAACAGCAATCACATTATTAGAGGAATATAAGCCAGGAAGAAGGCTCTATACAAACGTTGAATTTTACGCAGCCGCTGTAATGAAATCGATTCAAATGCACCCCGACTTATTCACTCCGACGTTCTCGGCAAGCCGAATGGTTGGTTGGACAGCCCATGTATTGGAGCAGGCAGAGGATAATACAATCTTCCGTCCTGAAGCACGATACAAGGGTCCCCTATTAACTAAAAGGAATCATTGATTTAGATGGATGGAAAGTGTGAAAAATAACACTTGTACCAGCCATCTTTTTTTTGAAAAACGGCAAGAGTATATACCTAACAAATCAAAGTGAATTAGTGCAATAGTCTTGTTTTTTAGGTGTTTACAGAAAAATACCCAAAAATTTACAGGTAGTTTACGAAGTATTGTTATAGTTATTCAGAAAATTGTAATTTTTTGTTGCAATTTGTATTTCCCGGGAAACCTAAAACAATAGGGAGGAATCTATCAATGAACTTTTTTAAGAGGAGACTAATGGCTCTATCTGCTTCAATCGTACTTTTGCTGACAACTATCTTGCCGCATACAATCCATACTGCTGTTGCGGCAGAGGTGATTGGAGTAAAGGAAGCAATAGCATTAAGAAGTGGTAATGTTTCGGTAGAAGGATTTATCGTTGGACATGCATTAACAACTGGATCATATGATTTTACTTCGCCGTTTTCAAACGACTTTAACTTTATCTTTGCTGATGATCCCGCAGAAACAGATATTACAAAAATGATGCCTGTACAGCTACCAGCCTCTTTAAGGCCAAGCTTCGGATTACAAACAAATCCAACTATTATTGGAAAAAAAGTTCAAGTAACAGCATCTATATTGGATTACTTTTCCGTTCCCGGTCTAAAAAATACTACAGCCATCCATTTTTCCGATGAAGCAGGGACTCCTACTGAACCACCTGTAACAGAAGGTCCAAAAATCTTTGAACTTCAAGGAGAAAGCCATATTTCACCTTACAGTGGTAAGACGGTTGCTGGAGTTAAAGGAATAGTGACCCACGTTACAGATAGCAATAATTTCTTCATCCAAGATCAACTAGGGGATCAGAATAACCGTACATCTGATGCAATTATGGTATACAAAAAAGCCCATGGAGTACAAAAAGGCGATATTGTATTCGTTAATGGTACGGTAAAAGAGTGGGTATTGGAAGGATACCAGGAAAAACTGGAAACGGATTTGTCGATGACGGAAATAAATGCAACCTCCGTTTCGGTTCACTTAAAGAATCAACCATTTCCTCAACCCATTATCTTAGGAAAGGATCGCACCATTCCAAGTCAAATCATTGACAACGATTCTTTATCTAGTTTTGATGTTGAAGAAGATGCAATCGATTTTTATGAGAGTATTGAGGGGATGATGGTTGGATTGGAGAGCCCTTCTGTTGTGGGGCCACAAAAGTATGGAGAGGTACCGGTAATTGCCTCAAGATATGCTGATAAGGTCTATACACCTCTAGGTGCTCCATTACTGGCTGAGAATAATACAAATCCGGAAAGAATTCACCTATTAATCAATAAAGACTTTGTGGCAAAGACAGGAGATCGTTTTGACGGAATCGTCCAAGGTGTTTTGAGCTATTCATACAGTAATTACAAACTTTTGGTTGATGCAACAAAAATGCCGTCCCTAATTAAACAAGAAATACAAAAAGATGCAATTGGATTTGTGAAAAATGATAACGAGTTAACCATTGCTTCCTATAATGTTGAAAACTTTTCATCCAAAACATCTGAGGATAAGGTTGAAAAAATTGCGAACTCCTTTATTCAAGAATTAAAAACTCCTGATGTTATTGGTTTAATTGAAATGCAAGACAACAACGGGGAAACGGACGATGGAACGACAGATGCGACAAAAAGTTTTGAGAAGCTAGTAAATAAAATTGAGGAATTAGGTGGTCCACTATATGCCTATACAGACATTGCCCCAGAAGATAATCATGATGGAGGGGCACCTGGTGGAAATATTCGTGTCGGGTACCTGTATAACCCTGAGCGAGTAAGCTTAAAAGAAGCAACTAAGGGGACGGCAGATCAGGCAGTTGGATATGAAAATGGAGGTCTGACAGTTAATCCGGGACGAATCGATCCTCAAAATCCTTTATTTGAAGACACCCGAAAATCGTTAGCTGCACAGTTCGAATTCCAAGGTGAGGACGTCATCGTCATTACGAATCATTTGAACTCTAAAGGTGGAGACTTACCGCTTTTTGGGAAAATTCAGCCGCCAAACCTAACAAGTGAAGCGAAAAGAATCAAGCTTGCCAAAGTTATCAATGCTTTTGTTGATTCAATCATTTCCCAAGACCCTAAAGCGAATGTAGTAGTATTGGGCGATCAAAATGATTTTGAATTTTCTCCTGCCTTAAAAAGGTTGGAAGGCGATATACTGCAAAATCTACTATACAAACTTCCAATAGAGGAGCGCTATACGTATAACTATCAAGGTAATGCCCAAACATTAGATCATATGTTAGTTTCAAAGAATTTGTATGATAAAACCGAATTTGATATTTTAAATATCAATTCACCGTTTATGAATATACACGGCCGCGCAAGCGATCATGATCCACTGCTTGCACAGTTGGATCTAACGGATGTTCCTGAAGTTAAAGACTGTCCAGATCAAGCTTCTAATAATGGAAAGCATAAAGGACATGACAAGAAGCTAAAAGAGCCTAATGGAAAGGCTTGTGGTCATCCGAAAGCTTCCTAGGTAAAAGTTGATTTAAGAACATGGCTTTGATTAGGCCATGTTCTTTTTTCTTGGCTCTTTTCGCATGTTGTTTTAAGACAATAAAGTTTGTCCGTTGATTGCATCGAGAGGCACTTGCTTTCCGCGGGGAGGGATGGGAGCCTCCTCGGCGATACCACCTGTGGGGTCTCCCACTTCCCTCATTTTCCCGCTGGAGCCAAGTGTCCTCCGCTACAATCAACTCAGATCGTTAAAGTTAAATTAAACTATAAAAGCAACAAACTTTACGAAAACAACCGTTTTCTTTCACTTAAATTTATTTAAATAATATTGCTTTCCATAATGTTCTAAATATTATAAAATTTAATGAATAACCATTCATTAAATAGGAGGAAACAAGATGAGTCGAATATCATATATTGAAAATCTAAGGGAGTGGGAAGCTGCGTTTTCCTTTTCATACCCAATAAAAGTACGGTTTTCCGAAACGGATATGTTTGGGCACTTAAATAATACGGTCCCATTCACTTATTTTGAAATGGCGAGAATTGAATTCTTGAAAACCCTTGGTTTCATGCAAGATTGGGTAAAGCCAACGAATGAAACAATTCCTGTGGTAGCAGACCTTCAGTGTGACTTTCTTCAACAGGTATTTTTTGATGAAAATTTACAAATCTATGTCAAGGCTAGCCAGGTCGGTAATTCTTCTGTTGATATCCATTACATGGGAAAAAGAGAGAATGGGCAGATTTGCTTTACTGGAAGGGGAACGATGGTACAAATCTCAAGATTAACAGGAAAGTCTGTAGCTTGGACGGAAGAAATGAAAGAGGTGCTTCTTAAAAGAGGGCCAAATCAGCTTTGTAAATAAATAAGTCATCTATCACGTAAAATAGTCACTTCCTTCTCCTCTTTCACATACTATATGATGACTAAATTTATACCCATTCCTAGGTTACAGCTGGTGAAGGCAAGGAGGGTTACAATACTTGAAGGAGAACGAATTCACTCATAAGCCATTACTCACCAAAAGAGAAAAAGAAGTTTTCGAGCTGTTGGTGCAGGATAAGACTACAAAAGAAATTGCAGGCGAATTATTCATTAGCGAAAAGACAGTCCGAAACCACATCTCGAACGCTATGCAAAAGCTTGGAGTTAAAGGACGTTCACAAGCAGTAGTAGAGCTCCTTCGGATGGGAGAGCTTCACTTGTAAGTGGAAGGTAAAGGAATAGGCTTTTGTCTTTTTCTTGGAATCAGCGATACATGCTTAAAGAGCAGTTAGACGTAACAGCAGTAAAAGGAAATGTTTTCCTTCCGCTGTGAGTCTAGCTGCTTATTTTCGTTTTGAGGTCGATGATTCTAATCAAATAGCTATTGTAATAAAAGTAACATGTAATTCACCTTGAAATTTAAACAGATTTAAGTGAAAATAATACATATGTAAGTAGACAGGGAGTTGTATCAATGGAATTAGAAAAAGTGGGAACAGATCAATTAGTTGCTGATATCGAAAAAGAACTTCGTTATATATCCTCCATTATTAAACAAAAAGGTAGAGAAATCCTAAGCAATTATACGATTACTCCTCCGCAGTTCATCGCATTGCAATGGCTGTTGGAAGATGGCGACATGACAATTGGGGAACTTTCTAATAAAATGTTTCTTGCATGTAGTACCACTACAGATTTAGTAGATAGAATGGAAAAAAACCGATTATTGATGCGAGTTAAGGATGAGAATGATCGAAGAGTCGTTAGAATCCATTTACTTGAAGAGGGTAAACATATCATCGATGACGTAATCCAGAAAAGACAGCTTTATTTGAGAGATATTTTAAAAGACTTTAATGATCTTGAGGTCCATACTCTTCAAAGCTGCTTAAAGAAATTACATCAAGAAATGAAAGAAGAATGAGGCGAGACGTTTGAAGCAACCGATAGGAATCATTGATTCGGGAGTTGGCGGTTTAACCGTCGCTAAAGAAGTTATGAGGCAATTACCTCATGAAAGTATTATATATCTTGGTGACACTGCTCGTTGTCCATATGGACCGAGAACAGTGGAGGAAGTTAAGCAATTCACGTGGGAAATGACACGTTTCCTACTTGAAAAGCAAATAAAGATGTTGATTATTGCTTGTAATACAGCGACTGCTGCTGTTCTAGAAGAAATTAAAGCAGAATTGGATATTCCTGTTCTAGGCGTCATTCACCCTGGAGCACGAGCAGCCCTTAAACACTCGAAAAATCTTAATATTGGTGTCATAGGGACGATTGGTACTATAAAGAGTGAGGCTTATTTAAATGCCTTGCAATCTATAAATGAAGATGTGAATGTTACGAGTCTTGCTTGCCCAAAATTTGTTCCACTTGTTGAGAGTGAAGAGTTCAACAGTGCAATAGCTAAAAAAGTAGTGTCTGAAACGTTAATACCTCTAAAAGAAAAAAGACTAGATACAATAATATTAGGCTGTACACACTACCCCCTTTTGGGGCCGTTAATCAGTGATTTCATGGGTCGAGATGTTAAGGTCATTTCCTCGGGCGATGAAACAGCTCGAGAAACAAGTGTGATCCTACAGCATAATGGCATTCAAAATATCCGTAAAGTGAAACCAGAGCATGTGTTTTATACTACGGGTTCTAAAGATATCTTCAGTCGTATTGCTACATCGTGGTTGGAGCGACCTATCCTCAATGTACAAACAATTAAACTGGGAAACACGGAATGACCCTATTTCAGGGTTGTTTTTTTGTGTTTTTTTAAGTAATCCTTCTACAATTTTGTCTACATACTTTATTTTCATATGTGTTCTATTTTTTTCGAGGGCTCGTATAAATAGTAGTACAAACTGTAGTAGGAGGGATCGCAATGTCCAAAAAAAGAAATGTGACAATCGCGACAACAATTTTAGCATCTTCAGTACTGCTTGGTGGATGTGGTTTATTAGGTGGGGAAAAAAAGAAAGATATTGATCCGCCAAAAGAAGTGACATATGTGGAAGACGCCGACAAACTTGAAGGGAAAGACACTGAATCAAAAGGGAAAGTAGAAGCGGAACAAAAAACAGTCATGACCGAACTTTACCTGATTGATAAAAATGGTTTTGTTGTCCCTCAAAGCGTTGCCCTTCCAGGTAATGAAGGTGTGGCAAAACAAGCACTAGAATATTTGGTCGAAAACGGACCAGTTTCTAATATTCTACCAAATGGTTTTAGAGCGGTGTTACCTGCTGATACTGAAGTAGGTGTGAACATTAATAAAGATGGAGTGGCAGTAGTAGACTTTTCACCGGAGTTTGCCACGTATAAAGCAGAAGATGAGTTGAAGATCCTTCAATCCATCACATGGACATTAACACAATTCGATTCTGTCAAATCAGTTAAATTGCGCATTAATGGACATGAGATCAATGAGATGCCTGTTAATCAAACGCCAATTACGGACGCTGTATCTAGAGAAAACGGGATTAACCTAGATACTACGAGTGTTGTAGATATTACCAATACTAAGCCTGTAACGATTTATTACATTGGTGGTGAAGAGGGCAGCTATTATTATGTGCCAGTGACAAAACGCGTCGGCGATAATGCTTCTGATCCGGTTACAGCAGTGGTCAACGAATTGACAAAAGCTCCAAATTTCGCTTCTCATCTGTTAACAGAATTTATGCCAGATGTAAAATTAGTTGAAGCACCTAAAGTCGCAGATGGTAAGGTAACATTGAACTTTAACGAATCCATCTATGGTGGTTTTGAAGAGAAAACCATTTCTCAAAGCTTATTGACTGCATTAGTCCTTACTTTAACTGAGCAAGAAGGTATCGAAAGTGTCGAAGTATTGATTAATGGAAAAGCTGAATTGAAAAATGCTGAAGGAAAGCCTTTGACTGAACCAGTTGTTAGACCTGAAAAAGTCAATACAGGTAGTTTTTAAAAAAGAAACTTTGATATACTATATAGTATTAAGTAAAGAGGTTGGCGATTTTGCCGCCTCTTCTTTATTTAAAGGAGGAATTGATAGATGCGTTTTGATGGCCGCAGTCATGATGAATTAAGACCAATACATATAGAAACCAATTATGTTAAACATCCAGCTGGATCCGTGTTAATCAGTGTGGGTGATACAAAGGTGATCTGTACAGCTACAATTGAGGATCGAGTTCCACCCTTCATGAGAGGGGAAGGAAAGGGCTGGGTAACTGCTGAGTACTCCATGCTCCCTGGTGCAACAGCGCAGCGGAATATCCGTGAAGCAGCAAAGGGGAAAATTTCTGGCCGGACGATGGAGATTCAACGCCTGATAGGAAGGGCGCTACGTGCAGTTGTGGATTTAGAAGCTATGGGAGAGCGAACTCTTTGGGTTGATTGTGATGTCATTCAAGCAGATGGCGGGACTAGAACGGCATCCATTACCGGAGCATTTGTCGCAATGGCACTCGCATTTGAGAAAATACATAATGAAAAGAAATTGTCTACTTTCCCGATAAAAGATTTTTTAGCTGCAACAAGCGTGGGAATTCTCAATGAACAAGGGACTGTCCTCGATCTGAATTATGTTGAGGATTCCGCTGCATTAGTCGATATGAATGTCGTCATGACAGGCAAAGGTGAATTTGTTGAATTACAAGGCACTGGTGAAGAATCTACTTTTACATACGACCAACTTCAAGAAATGCTAGGTCATGCAAAAGGTGGATTAGATTCCATTTTTGCGATTCAGGCCGAAGCTTTAGGAGAAATTGCAGAAAAAATAGTTGCGAAATAAGGGGAATTTCAAGTGAAAACCATTTTGATAGCTACGAAGAATAGAGGAAAAGCAAAAGAGTTCGATGAGATTTTTAAGCCAATGGGATATCAAGTATTGACTCTCCTAGATATGCCTGAAGATTTAGATGTTGAAGAAACGGGAGAAACTTTCGAAGAAAATGCAAAGCTTAAAGCAGAAACTATTTCTCATTATTTTGGCATACCAGTATTAGCAGATGATTCTGGTTTAATCGTTGATGCCCTTGGTGGCCGGCCAGGAGTTTTTTCTGCACGATATGCAGGTGTTGAAAAAAATGATTTAGCAAATATGGAAAAAGTGCTTTTGGAAATGAAAGAAATTAGCGGAAACGATAGAACTGCTAGATTTCATTGTTCCTTGGCTTTAGCTTTACCAGATCAGAATACGATTACAACTTTTGGGACTGTTGAAGGATACATCGCAGAAGAACCAGTTGGAACAAATGGTTTTGGATACGATCCTATTTTTTACGTCCCTACCCATGACAAGACAATGGCACAATTGACTTCAGAGGAAAAGAACAATTTTAGTCATCGCCATAATGCTACACAGAAATTAAAAAGAATCATGATGAATCTCTTCAATAAGGAAGAAGGACATCTATGAAAATTTTAATTGTAAGTGATAGTCATGGACAAACAGAAATATTGGAAATACTCAAAAATCGTCATCAACATGAAGTTCAAGCAATGATTCATTGTGGAGATAGTGAATTGAATCATGAAGATCCAGCACTGGAAGGCTTCCAAACCGTAAAAGGGAATTGTGATTTTTTGGGTGCTTTTTCTGAAGAGCTGACATTTAGTCAGGGTGGATACAATTTTTATGTAGCTCATGGTCATAAACATAATGTGAAAATGACATTAATGAATCTATTGTATCGTGCAGAAGAAGTTTCAGCTAACATAATTTGTTTTGGTCATTCCCATCATGCGGGCAGTGAGATGATTGATGAAAAGCTGTTTATTAACCCTGGTAGCATCTATCTGCCTCGTGGAAGAAGAGAAAAAACGTATGTTATTCTTGAACTTGAAGAAACAGCAGCACACGTCCATTTTTACGATGAAGAAGGAAATCTTCAAAAACAACTAACCACTACTTACCATTTCTCATAATATGTTGTATAATAATCGAGGAGATGAAAAATTTCTCCTCGTAAATGTTTTTTTATCAAAAATATATTGACTTTACAAAGCTATGTTACTATAATAAGAAATGTCCTTAACAAATAGTACATACCTTTTTATAGCCAAATTTTTTCTCTTAATGTCCTGGTAGCTCAGCTGGATAGAGCACGTTCGAGTAAGCTGCGAAGCGATGCTACAGCGTACCAATTGAACCACATCTTGAATTAGCCTTCTGAGATTGGGACGACGAAAAAACAATGTGGTAAGTTGAACTTAATATTTTTTCTCTTAATGTCCTGGTAGCTCAGCTGGATAGAGCAACGGCCTTCTAAGCCGTCGGTCGGGGGTTCGAATCCCTCCCAGGACGCCATTTACTGTACATACAATCGTTTATATAAAAACCTTCTTTTACACTAAATGAATCGGTCATTAATTCTTCTGACTTAAATTCATTTGCGTAATAGAAGGTTTTTTTGTTGAAGAAAAAAGGGTGTCATATAGGTCATATCGGATATTTACATAAGCACTCTTATGATACCGACAAAATAGGTCCATGATCGACGCGTTATCGATGTATACTCATATAAATCGTACGAAAATGTGTAAAATCAGTTGGATCTGGAAGCATTACATACCTGACAAATAAAGTGTATTAGGTCATAGTAAACAAGCTTTCACCAGAGTATCTACAAATAGAAATCAAAGAAGTAACGTCCAATTCAAATAAATATCACTAAAAACTTTTTAATGAGCATATGTATTTACCATAGCTACAAAATGAGCTTTATTATGACGGAGGGGGTAATGTATGGCTTATAATTCTGGTTCAAAGGTTGAAATTTATTTTGTTGATGGTGGGGTTGAGGAATTTACATTTTTAAGTAAAACCGAGTCTTACTGTTTAGTAACAGATTCGGACGGTCATACTCTTTTAGTACCTTATGCTAATGTAAAATATATAGTTGGTAATTAATATGTAAATTGCGTCGCCTCTTTAGGCGGCGTTATTTGTTTGACTCTAAAAAACAATAATGAGAAACAACCTAAATGATACACATAGGGCTATCAAAAGTTTATGGCCTTACTAACTCTTGTATTAGAGTCCTATTTAAACCATTAGAAAGGCCTGTGAATGAATGTCTACCATTCATTCACAGGCCTTTTTTAACTCAATGTGTATCTAATCGACTTAGTGGGCTATTCTAAGGTATTAGTATAGCTGTCTTCGTTAGCGCATAATGCTACACCAAGAGCATTCAAATTACATAGATTTCTGCTCGAGTACCGCTGTATTTTGATATAGTTTTTGTCCAAGATAGGTTTGCAGAATCAAAAATAGTCCACCTATTGTCCAATATAAAGGCAGTGCTGCTGGGGCAGAAAAGGAAAATATAGTCATCATAATAGGTGAAAGCATGCCCATTACAGCCATTTGTTTTTTTTGTTCCTCCGGGAGGTTTCCTAATGAAATCCTAAATTGAAGTAGATAAACCAAACCGGCAACGAAAGGAAGAATGTGATCCGTATGTCCTAAATTGAACCATAAGAAGCTATGGCTAGCAATTTCTGGTGTCCGACGAATGGCATAATAGAATCCCATAAGAATTGGCATCTGCAATAATAAAGGAAGACATCCCCCCATTGCTGCAAGCGGGTTTATATTATTTTTTTTGTAAACAGCCATTAATTCAGCTTGGTATTTTGCTTTATCTTCTGTCGTCTTCGCCTTTTTTAATTTTTCTTGAACTACAGAAAGCTCAGGTTGTACACCTTTCATTTTCTCTTTCATCACGACTTGGCTTTTAGTTTGTCGAAGCATAATTGGCATTAGCAATAATCTGACAAGCAATGTCACAAGAATGATGGATAGGCCATAGTTCCCATTAAACCAATAGGCAATTGTTTTCAAAACAACTGAGAAAGAATATACAAAGTAGTGATTGAAAAATCCGGGAGTGCTTGCTTCAATAGTAGTGGTGGAAGTCTGCTGACAACCAGTCAACACTACTAGTAAAAGTGTTATGAAAAGTAATAAATATCCTGTTTTCTTTGTTTTTTGATCCATGATAATCCTCCTTGAAATGTTGACCTTAGGTTAATTTCAAAAAGGTTCATGGAGTGTTCGTCATCCACGCTCTCTTTATTTCTGGCTAACAAGGCAAACCATTGAAGAATGGATTGTCTTGGGAGAATAAGAATGGAAATCCCAACCGCCTTCTCATCATCCTCAGCATGAGTGCTTATTTTAAAAGGGCGATTTTTCGCATTCACATACTCTACAAGAAAATAGAATAGCCCGATAGTGGCAGTAGTTTTAATGAAAATGCTGGCTACGAATAAATACGGGCCTAATTCTTGCCATTCTAAAAATTCGATCACGGACTATCCCCCTTTAAATAATCACTTTGCTTTTACATTATATACGAAAATAAAACTGGATAAGTTTCTTTTTCTAAGTTGGAAAAAATTAAAATTAGTAAAAAATTTTAATTTCCATTAAATATTGACCCTATCATAATGAAAGCGGATACAATTATTTTGATTAATCTAAATAGTCAAATAATTCATAAAAAAGCTATTGACGCTCCAATTATTTAGGCGTAATATAATCCACTAATAAGACATTTCAAGGTTTTGAGAGTAAAAAAAAATGGGGAAATGGTTGGTCTAATGATTCCTTTTTATCCATAGACTTTAACTATTTAAAGCTGCATCAATTTATTTCGCTAATACTAAAAAGTGAATATAGGAAAGTGTAGAAGAGGAAAAGTAGTTTTGTGGAACAATCTTTACAGAGAGCCGAGGTTGCTGAGAATCGGTATGATCCCACATAATGAACTCGCCTCAGAGCGTCAGTCTGAAATTCTAGTAGGACTGAACGAGTGCTTACCGGCACTTGTTATCAAAACCAGGAACGGTCATTTCGTTCCAAGAGTGCGTGCAATAAAGTTGCACGAATAAGGGTGGTACCGTGGATAGGTCGTTTTCAAAAGCCTTTTCACCCCTTTAGTATTGCTTAGGCAATCGTATATGGGTGGAAGGGCTTTTTGTGTTGTCTTCTTGAATTTTGGCTGTTTTTCTACAATCTATGATTCATACAGAGAGTGAAAGAAATGAAACTTGGAGGTAGATTTCATGATGCAAAAAGCTGCAGTGGCTGTAAGACAGGGTGGGAAGGAAAAGCGCAAGGGAGCTGATTTTCTCATCGAGGCACTGAAGAAAGAAGAGGTTGAGGTGATATTTGGTTATCCAGGAGGAGCAGTGTTACCCATTTACGATGCATTGTATGATGCTGGCGTCACTCACATTTTAGCCCGTCATGAACAAGGTGCAATTCATGCAGCAGAAGGCTACGCCAGAATCACAGGGAAACCTGGTGTAGTCATTGCAACTTCAGGTCCCGGTGCTACCAATATTGTTACTGGTCTTGCGGATGCGATGATAGATTCACTACCTCTAATTGTTTTTACCGGCCAGGTTGCAACAAGTGTCATCGGATCAGATGCTTTCCAGGAAGCGGATGTATTAGGAATCACAACACCAATCACGAAGCATAATTATCAAGTCAGGAAGCCTGAAGATCTTCCAAGAATTATTAAAGAGGCATTTTATATAGCCACAACAGGTAGGCCTGGGCCAGTACTCATTGATATCCCAAAGGATGTTGCAATTTTGGAGGGAGAAGCGGTAATGGAGCCAGAACTCCATCTTCCTGGTTATCAGCCTACTACCCAACCCAATTATCTTCAAATCCGAAAGCTAGTGGAAGAAGTCAGTTCTTCGAAAAGACCAGTAATATTGGCTGGTGCTGGCGTCCTCCATGCTAAAGCCTCAATGCAATTAGTAGAGTATGCAGAACAACAAGGAATCCCAGTCATACATACTTTATTAGGATTAGGTGGGTTTCCAGCAAATCATCCTTTGTTCGTAGGGATGGCAGGGATGCATGGGGAATACGCGGCAAATATGGGGCTTTACGAATGTGATTTACTAATCAGTATTGGTGCAAGGTTTGATGATAGGGTAACAGGAAATCTCGCCACTTTCGCTCCAAAAGCTGTAAAAGCACACATTGATATTGATCCAGCAGAGATTGGAAAAAATGTTCCAACGAAAATTCCAGTGGTTGGAGATGCAAAAGAGGCCCTCCTTCAATTAATCGAACAAAACGGAAAAAAACCACAAAATCAAGACTGGTTAGAAACGATTAAGGAATGGAAGGGGAAATATCCATTACAATATGATAATTCCTCAGGAGAAATTCTAAAACCGCAACGAGTTATTGAACTCTTACACAAAAAAACAGATGGGGATGCGATTGTTGTAACGGATGTAGGACAGCACCAAATGTGGGCAGCCCAATATTATCCTCTTCGTACTCCTAATCAGTGGGTTACTTCAGGAGGACTTGGAACCATGGGATTCTGTGTACCTGCTGCGATAGGCGCGCAAATTGCGGAGCCAGAAAAAACGGTCATTGCTGTAGTTGGAGATGGTGGCTTTCAAATGACAGCCCAAGAACTTGGAGTCATTGCAGAGATGAACCTTCCTATCAAAATAATAATCATTAATAATCATTCACTTGGCATGGTACGTCAGTGGCAACAAATCTTTTATAAGGAACGTTACTCTCATAGTCTTCTTCCACATCAACCTTCATTCGTCAAATTGGCAGAAGCATATGGGATTGAAGCATATGAAGCTAGTTCTCAATCTGAAGCAGAAAAATTAATCGAAGTGGCACTTTCCAATCCTAAGCCAATTTTGATTGATATGAAGGTTGAAAGTATGGAGAATGTGTACCCGATGGTGGCACCTGGTAAAGGCCTCCACGAAATGGAGGGGATTTAGTATGAAGGGCATCATCAGCTTGACGGTGTTAAACAGGCCAGGAGTCTTGAATAGAATCACCAATTTATTTTCTAAACGGAATTACAATATTGAAAGTATTACGGTCGGTCATTCCGAGCAAGAAGGAATCTCTAGAATGACAGTAGTAGTGCATGTTGAAAACGAAACACTTCTTGAACAAATGACGAAGCAGCTTAATAAACAGATTGATGTCTTAAAAGTGACAGACATAAGTAATCATTCCATTGTTGCAAGAGAATTAGCCTTAATCAAAGTAGCATCGACACCACAATCCCGAGGAGAAATTTATTCGTTGATTGAGCCTTTTAGAGCCTCAGTGATAGATGTAGGTAAGGAGAGTCTCGTCATTCAAATCACTGGTGAAAGTGAAAAAATCGAAGCGTTTCTGAATTTGTTAAGACCCTATGGAATCAAAGAAGTTGCTAGGACTGGAACGACAGCATTTTCAAGAAGCACTCAAAAAAGTAATCAACCGATTAAATATTCACTTGTTTAATTCAATTATTAATTATTAATTATTAAATACTAAAATTTCAGGGGGAATTACGATGGCGAAAATGTATTACAATGCGGATGCAAATGAACAGTTCTTAAAGGGTAAGAAAGTTGCTGTTATTGGATATGGTTCACAAGGGCATGCTCATGCACTAAACATGAGGGATAGTGGTGTGGATGTGGTGATTGGTCTTAGAAAGGGGAAGTCATGGGACAAAGCAGTGGGTGATGGCTTCGCGGTCTATCCAGTGGCAGAGGCAGTTGAATTGTCCGATGTAGTGATGATCCTACTCCCAGATGAATTGCAGCCAAAGGTTTATCAAGAAGAAATCTCCGTAGGGCTGAGTGCAGGAAAAGCACTATTATTCGCTCATGGCTTTAATATTCATTTTAACCAGATTGTCCCTCCAAAGGATGTTGACGTGTTATTGGTGGCTCCGAAGGGACCAGGTCATTTAGTGAGAAGGACTTTTGAACAAGAAGCAGGTGTACCTGCATTATTTGCCATCTATCAGGATGTGACAGGAAACGCTAAGGAGCTTGCCCTCTCCTATGCTAAGGCGATTGGATCTCTTCGTGCAGGGGCTCTTGAAACCACTTTTAAAGAAGAAACCGAAACGGATCTTTTCGGTGAACAGGCAGTTCTATGCGGAGGTTTGACTTCCCTTGTTAAAGCAGGCTTTGAAACGCTGACAGAAGCGGGGTATCAACCTGAATTAGCTTACTTTGAATGTTTGCATGAGTTGAAATTAATCGTGGATCTAATGTACGAAGGCGGTCTAGAAGGAATGAGATACTCAATTTCTGATACTGCCCAATGGGGGGATTTTGTATCAGGCCCAAGAGTCATCAACGATCAAGTAAAAGTGGAAATGAAAAACATTCTAAAAGACATTCAAGAAGGAAGGTTTGCTAAAGGCTGGATTTTAGAAAACCAGGCAAATCGTCCGGAATTTACAGCCATTAATAACAGGGAAAATAACCATCCAATTGAACAGGTTGGCAGGGAATTAAGAAAAATGATGCCGTTTGTCCAGCAAAAACCTAAAAAAGAAAAAACATTAGTCTAATTAAAAATTCTTAATAAATGTAGAACGAAAGGAGCGAGATTGTTATGCGGAAAATCCACATATTCGATACAACATTACGTGATGGAGAGCAATCAGCGGGAGTAAACTTAAATGCTAATGAAAAAATGGAGATTGCCATTCAGCTCGAAAGATTAGGCATGGATATTATTGAAGCTGGCTTTCCTGCTGCTTCTCAAGGGGACTTCGCATCCGTCAAAGAGATCGCGAGGGTTGTGAAAAATTCGTCAGTGACAGGCTTATCTCGCTCCGTCCAAAAAGATATCGATGCTGCCTGGGAAGCATTAAAAAACGGTGCTCATCCGAGAGTCCACGTATTCTTGGCTACCTCTCCCATTCATCGACAGTATAAATTGAAGATGTCCAAAGAACAGGTAGTGGAAGCTGCAGTTGAATCCGTAAAGTATGCAGCCAAACGATTCCCAATTGTCCAATGGTCGGCTGAGGATGCATGTAGGACGGAATTGGACTATTTAGCCTATGTGGTAGAAGAGGTCATTAAGGCGGGAGCGCAAGTCATAAATATACCTGATACGGTCGGTTATATTACACCGCAAGAATATGGTGGGATATTTCAATACTTAATAGAGAATGTACCTTCGATTCATAGGGTTCAACTTTCTGCACATTGTCATGATGATTTAGGGATGGCAATTTCCAACTCACTTGCAGCCATTTCTGCGGGAGCCAGTCAAATTGAGGGTACTATTAATGGAATTGGCGAAAGGGCAGGAAATGCAGCTTTAGAGGAGTTAGTTGTAGCCTTGCATACAAGGGCTGACTATTATCAAGCAAACACCAGACTTAAACTTAACGAGATAAAAAGAACGAGCGACCTAGTCAGCAGATTGACCGGGATGGAGGTTCCTCCAAATAAAGCGATCGTAGGAAGAAATGCTTTTGCCCACGAATCCGGAATTCATCAAGATGGAGTTTTAAAAGAAAAAACGACATATGAAATCATTTCTCCGGAACTAGTAGGTGTTTCTACTAATAACATGGTTCTTGGGAAACATTCAGGACGTCACGCATTTAGAACAAGACTTGAAGAATTAGGCCTGTTTGTTTCAGAGGAAGATATGAATAAGATGTTTAATACATTTAAAGAGCTGGCTGATCGTAAGAAAGAAATGACAGATGATGATCTGGTAGCGCTTGTGTTAGAAGAAAAACTATCAAACGATCATCGTTTTTATGATTTGGTCGCTATACAAATTCAATATGGGACGAATCAAGTGCCTACAGCGACTGTGACGGTAACAGGAAGGAATAATGAAATCCTTATGGAAGCGGGGACAGGGGCAGGAAGCATAGAAGCTTTATATAATACGATGGAAAAGTGTATTCAAGATCCAGTAAATCTTCTAGACTATCGGATTCAATCAGTCGGAGCCGGCAGGGACGCCTTGGCGCAGGTTTATGTGAAAATGAATTATTTAGGCATGGAGACAAGCGGCAGGGGACTTGCACAAGACGTATTGGAAGCATCCGCTAAAGCTTATTTACACGCTGTTAATCGAGTCATTTATTTAATGGACGAGAAAAAAGTATTAATTTAATACCTTCTATGAAAGGAGAGAGAGATTATGAATAAGAAAATTGCAGTGTTGCCTGGTGATGGAATTGGAAAAGAAGTGACGAAAGGTGCTGTTGAAATTCTGGAATGTATCGCTGAAAGTTATGGCCATACCTTCGAGTTCCAGTATGGGGAAATCGGTGGGATTGCCTTAGATCAAACAGGTCAACCACTTCCTGAAGAAACTGTTACTCTTTGTAAAAATAGTGATGCAGTTTTGCTAGGTGCCGTCGGTGGACCTAAGTGGGAGCGGAATTTACCGAACCTAAGACCGGAAACAGGTTTGCTAAATATTCGAAAAGAATTAAATTTATTCGCAAATCTACGTCCAGTTACCTATTATTCTAGCTTATCAGAATCATCTCCCCTTCGTAAGGAAATCATTGAGGAAGTGGATTTTGTAATCGTCCGGGAGTTAACGGGAGGCCTTTATTTTGGAAAACCAAGTCAACGGACCTTCCATCATGGAATTGAAGCAGTAGTAGATACGCTTTTCTATAAGAGAGATGAGATTAAGAGAATTCTTGAATTAGCTTTCCAGTTGGCGCGTACCAGAAAACGAAAAGTGACTTCTGTTGATAAGGCGAATGTACTTGAATCCAGTAGACTATGGAGGGAAGTAGCTAACGAAGTTGCCAAAGATTATCCCGAAGTGGAATTAGAACATATGTTAGTAGACAATGCGGCTATGCAATTGATCAAGAACCCTAAGCAATTTGACGTGATTGTTACGGAGAATATGTTTGGAGATATTTTAAGCGACGAGGCTTCAGTACTGACGGGTTCTCTTGGGATGCTTCCATCAGCTTCACTGTCGGAAAATGGCTTAAATCTGTATGAACCCATTCATGGGTCAGCACCCGATATCGCAGGAATGAATTACGCCAATCCGATAGCGATGATTTTATCAGCTGCTTCCATGCTTCGTCTATCCTTTGGATTAGTAGAGGAAGCAGAAGCGGTAGAGAAAGCGGTTAAGGAAACATTAGAACTAGGTTTCCGAACAAAAGATATTGCTTCTAAAGGTACTAGAGTCCTGTCTACGGATGAGATGGTCGCGGAAATTAAAAATGTCATCCTTGATCAAGGGGCGATTACAAATATTATGCAAGCATATGCTTGAAAAATCCTTCATGGGGTTAAGTTTCACTAAGTCACACTGTAGTATAGTTTTCTACCTATTAAAAATTGGGAGACTCGACTACCTTTGGTCCTGCATATAGTGGGTACTCCCTTACAAATAAAAGAGTAGACACGTCCTAAACGGGCCGTGTCTTCTTTTACACTTAAATCATGCATAAATTGGCTTCAAAATCGAATTGGCCAGGAATAAAGTATAAGTGCACTGCGTCTCTGTTTGCCTAGAGGCAAGTTTTCTAACAAAGATTAATAGGAGGATTCAAATGGGGAAATCAATTATCGAGAAAATTTGGGAGTCTCATATTGTGAATAGGGAAGAGAACAAACCTGACCTTTTATATATAGATTTGCATTATATCCATGAGGTAACTTCCCCACAAGCTTTTGCAGGATTAAGGGCTAAGGGAAGAGGAGTAAGAAGGCCAGATAGAACCTTCGCTACGATGGATCACAATGTCCCCACTGAAAATCGCTTCGTTATTCATGATGAAACTGCTAGGAACCAGCTGAATGCTCTTGAAGAAAACTGTAAAGAATTTAACATTCCACTTGCTGATTTGAGTAGTGAAGATCAGGGGATTGTTCATGTTATCGGACCAGAATTAGGGATGACTCAACCAGGAATGACAATCGTTTGTGGAGATAGCCATACTTCCACGCACGGTGCATTTGGAGCACTTGCTTTTGGAATTGGGACTAGTGAAGTAGAACATGTTTTGGCCACTCAAACTCTATGGCAGACGAAGCCGAAGACGATGAAACTGGAGGTAACGGGACGATTGCAGGAAGGGGTCACAGCTAAGGATGTCATTTTGTATATTATCTCAAAGTTTGGAGTGAACTTTGGTACGGGCTATGTTATCGAATACACGGGGGATGTTATCCGCAATATGTCGATGGAAGAACGGATGACTGTATGTAACATGTCCATTGAGGGTGGAGCTCGAGCAGGTTTGATTAGCCCTGATGAAACAACCTTTTCTTATTTAAGAGGTAGGAAATATAGTGAAAAAGGAACTTCGTTTGAAGACCAGGTCATATTATGGAAAAGCTTAGCCAGCGATGAAGATTCGATTTTTGATACTGAAATTGTCATACGTGGTGAAGACATAGCTCCAATGGTTAGTTGGGGTACAAATCCGGCTATGTGCAGTCCAATTGATGGGTCCATTCCAAGTTCAGAAGATTTTGAGGATGAGGTTGAACGAAAATCTTTGCAACGTGCACTTCAATATATGGATTTAAAAGAAGGTTCAAATATGGGTGATATTCCAATTCAGCATGTATTTATTGGATCTTGTACCAATTCAAGAATTGAGGATTTGCGCCAAGCAGCAGAAATTGTAAAAGGTAACAAGGTAAAACCAGGTGTAAGGGCGCTTGTGGTTCCAGGCTCTCAAAAGGTTAAACAGAAGGCCGAAGAGGAAGGGCTTGATTCTATTTTCATTGATGCTGGATTTCAATGGCGGGAATCTGGATGCAGTATGTGCCTGAGTATGAATCCAGATGTTGTTCCCGCTGGGGAGCACTGTGCCTCAACCTCTAATCGGAATTTTGAGGGGAGGCAAGGACAGGGCGCTAGAACGCATTTAGTTAGTCCAGCAATGGCGGCAGCAGCAGCTATCAACGGTTCATTTATTGATGTGCGTACATTTCGTCTTCAGCAAATTGCTGAAAAGTCCATATAAAGGGGAGTTGAAAAGTAATGAATGGATTAAAGACGGTTCAAAGTAGGGTTGCAGTGCTGAACAGGGCTAATGTTGACACTGATCAAATTATTCCGAAACAATTTTTGAAAAAGATTGATAGGATCGGATTTGGTGACTACCTCTTTTATCACTGGAGATATGATGATAGTGGCCATGAACGGGAAGATTTTGAACTTAATCAAATTGATGCAAAGGGGTGTTCCATCCTTATAGCAGGCGAGAACTTTGGATGTGGATCATCAAGGGAACATGCGCCATGGGCACTTTTGGATTATGGGTTCCGAGTTGTGATTGCCACTTCATTTGCAGATATTTTTTATCAAAATTGTCTTAAGAATGGGATGCTTCCCATCAAGCTTCCTAAAGAATCGATACAATATCTCATTGATAATGTAAGTAGTTTTCAAAGAGAGTTGAGGGTTGATTTACCGAATCAAGTAGTGAAGGACTCTTCAGGGTTCGAAGCTCGCTTTGATATCCATCCGTATTGGAAAGAAATGCTTGTAAACGGTTGGGATGAAATTTCTCTCACTTTACAGTTGGAAGATAAAATAAATGAATATGAATTCATGTATAGGTAGACCGAATCCGTTTTACTGATGTATGTTATTCCCTCCAAATAAATGTTAATTGATTTATCATTCCCTTCTATATACTTGTATAATTTTGTTTCCTTACACTTGCCATGCTAAACTATGGGAAAGCAAACGTATTGTATAAGGCGGGTTTTATGTATGAACTACAAAAACAAACAAAAGCAAGATAATGTCATCCCGCTACCTGGGTTATCCCAGAGGCTGATTAAGCTTGGACTTGACGCTCTTGCAAATAAAAATTTCAAAGAAGCATATTCGTATCTTACACAAGCTATTGAATTAGAGCCTGATCACGCAGATTTACATATCGGCCTTGTTGTGTCTATGGTCGAGCTTGGATTATATAAGGAAGCAAAGCAGCTATGTAAGGAAATCATGCATAAAGGAATCGGTGACTATTTCCAAGTGGTAAGCATTTACTTAATGGTTCTCCTACATTTAAATGAACACGAAGAAATGGTTTCCACTATTGAAGCGTTGCTGGATGAAAATGAGGTTCCACCTGAAAAGGAGGATTCCTTTGAGAGGATGCTTGAATTCAGTAAAAGAGTCATTTTAGAGCGTGAGACAAAAACAGAGCCCGAAGCACAACACGATGTTTCGGGGTTTCAGCTAGAAGGTAAAACAGATAGTGAACAATTTTTCCTTCTATCTAAGTTGTCAGATAAAAACATTCGACCATATGTCTCTCAATTGAAGGGTTTTTTAGTGGATGAGAAAGCCCATCCATTCCTAAAGACCATGGCTTTAACGATGATGGTTGAGCAACAATATGAAAAAGAAATTTCAATCGTTAAATTTGGTCGATGCATGGATGTGTTGCCTACCAAGCTACCTACTGTTCCAGAAGACTCCCAATTTTTAAAGTTGCTTCGAATTCTGGACAATGCATTAGGGCAGGAAAATCCAACTCAATATGAACTCGCTAAAAGTATACTCGAACGGCACCATTTCATCAGTTATCCTTTTGGATTTCCTTTTAACCATGAAGAGCTAGCTGCTGCCTATCACTATTTATCCGACGATTACCAAGGCTCTGAAACAGAGTTGGAAGAAATGGCTAACTTATATGGGTGCAGTCCAGAAAAAATTGAAGAAGCGTTGAGACATCTTCGGGCTCTAGAGGAAATATCTTCTCCCATAATTTAAGCTATTGCTGTTGAAACAAAGACAACCTATGTTATAATGTAGTGGTTGTAATGTAGAATATACAAAAAACGACTTTCTCAAATTCGTTTGGGAATATTGTAAGGATGACTTGTGAGAAGTAATCAAGGCATATTCATCCAATGAAAGCAAAATAATGAAGTATATAGATTTTTGGAGGGAAACGCATGTCTGTTAAATGGGAAAAAAAAGAAGAGAACCGCGGAGTTCTTACAATTGAAGTTTCAGCTGAAAAAGTAAATGAAGGTTTAGACGCTGCATTTAAAAAAGTAGTGAAGCAAGTAAACGTTCCTGGATTCCGTAAAGGAAAAATGCCACGCCAAATGTTCGAAAAACGCTTTGGTGTAGAAGCATTATACCAAGATGCACTTGATTTCATCCTACCAGAAGCATATGCAAGTGCAGTAGAAGAAGCAGGAATCGATCCTGTTGATCGTCCTGAAATCGACGTTGAACAAATGGAAAAAGGCAAAAACCTTATTTTCACTGCAACTGTAACTGTAAGACCTGAGGTTAAATTAGGTGAATATAAAGGTATCGAAGTTGAAAAGCTTGATGCTACAGTAACTGAAGAAGATGTTGACGCTGAAATCAAAGCTATGCAAGAGCGTCAAGCTGAGCTAGTGATGAAAGAAGAAGGAAAAGCAGAAAACGGTGATACTGTAGTAATCGACTTTGAAGGCTTTGTTGATGGCGAAGCATTCGAAGGCGGAAAAGCAGAGAACTATACTCTTGAACTAGGATCTAATTCATTCATTCCAGGTTTCGAAGATCAATTAGTTGGTGTAGAAGCTGGCCAAGAAAAAGATATCGAAGTAAACTTCCCAGAAGAGTACCATGCAGCTGAGCTTGCTGGTAAGCCTGCAACTTTCAAAATCAAACTTCATGAAATCAAAACTAAGCAACTTCCTGAATTAGATGATGAGTTCGCTAAAGACGTTGATGAAGAAGTAGAAACTCTAGTAGAATTAAAAGAAAAAACTAAGAAGAACCTTGAAGAAAGCAAGAAGCATGATGCTGAGCACCAATTACGTGACGCTGTGGTAGAAAAAGCTGCTGAAAATGCAGAAGTGACTATCCCAGAAGTTATGATTGAAAACGAAATTGGCCGCATGATGAGCGAATTCGAGCAACGTCTTCAAATGCAAGGTATGAACCTTGACCTTTACTACCAATTCTCTGGTCAAGACGAAGTTGCACTTAAAGGCCAAATGAAGGAAGAAGCTGAAATCCGTGTACGCATCAACTTAGTTCTTGAAGCGATCGCTGATGCTGAAAAGCTAGAAGCAACTGATGCGGATGTAGACAGCGAAATTCAAAAAATGTCTGAGCAATACAACATGGATGTTAACACAATCAAGCAAGCTCTAGGCAACCTTGAAGGTGTAAAAGCAGATTTACGTGTTCGTAAAGCTGTAGACTTCCTAGTAGAAAACAGCAAGTAATTTAATAAATTATATAAATAAACAAGGCGCGATTATTTCGTGCCTTGTTTTATACCATATTCTCATAGGGATTATTTATTACATAAAGGTGTAAAATAAGGTTTAGCTCGCATATACATAATCTATCTATTCTTAATGAAATTCCTGGGTTTGGGATTGCCTTTATAGGGCAAAATACATAGTACTGCGAAAATGAAGTTCTTGGATAGAACCTATTTTCTCTCTAAGCTTTATCGTTTTTCTTTTACATAAGAACGTGGTAAAATGCAACTTAATCAATCTGCAAATGCTTGATGGGAAGGTTTGGGTAGCGGTTGATTGCCGTCCAGACTTCTTTGTTATACAGGGAAAAGTTCTAAAGGGGTGAGAGATCATGTTTAAATTTAATGATGAAAAGGGACAACTTAAATGTTCTTTTTGTGGTAAAACCCAAGAGCAGGTGCGTAAACTGGTAGCTGGTCCTGGAGTATATATTTGTGATGAATGTATCGAGCTTTGCACAGAAATTGTGGAAGAAGAGCTAGGAACTGAAGAAGAAGTGGAATTTAAAGATGTTCCTAAACCGAAGGAAATCCGTGAAATCTTAGATGAGTACGTAATTGGACAGGAACAGGCAAAGAAATCATTGGCTGTAGCTGTTTATAATCACTATAAACGGATTAATTCCAACAGTAAAATTGATGATGTCGAACTTTCAAAAAGTAATATCTCTTTGATTGGACCAACTGGTAGTGGTAAAACATTATTGGCTCAAACATTGGCTAGACTATTGAATGTTCCATTTGCTATCGCAGATGCAACTTCTCTTACTGAAGCAGGTTATGTTGGGGAAGATGTTGAAAACATTCTATTGAAATTGATCCAAGCTGCTGATTACGATGTGGAAAAAGCTGAAAAAGGCATCATCTACATCGATGAAATCGATAAAGTTGCTAGAAAATCCGAAAATCCTTCCATCACTCGTGATGTATCCGGAGAAGGGGTACAACAAGCTTTACTTAAAATCTTGGAAGGTACAGTTGCTAGCGTTCCTCCTCAAGGTGGAAGAAAGCATCCACACCAAGAATTTATTCAGATTGATACGACTAACATCTTATTTATTTGCGGCGGTGCATTTGACGGTATAGAACCTATCATTAAACGTCGTTTAGGCCAAAAAGTAATTGGTTTTGGTTCTGATAATAAGAAGGAAGATGTAAAAGAAAAAGAGTTATTATCTAAAGTCCTTCCTGAAGACTTGTTGAAGTTCGGGTTAATTCCAGAATTCATCGGTCGTCTTCCAGTGATTGCTACATTGGAACAATTGGATGAAGATGCATTAATTGAAATCTTGACTAAGCCTAAAAATGCCTTAGTGAAACAATATCAAAAAATGCTTGAGCTTGATGATGTTGAGCTGGAATTTGAAGAAGCTGCCCTACATGAGATTGCTAAGAAAGCAATTGAAAGAAAAACAGGTGCACGTGGACTTCGTTCTATCATTGAAGGAATCATGCTTGAAGTAATGTTTGAGTTACCTTCTCGCGATGATATTGAAAAATGTATCATTACGGCTGAAACTGTAACTGAAAACAAACCACCAAAGCTTATGTTAACTGATGGATCGGTTATCGTAGGCGAAGAAAAAACAAGCGCGTAATAAACAAATATGAGAAGGCTCATTTCAATTTGAGTCTTCTTTTTTTGTCTTTTTTTGCATAGATAATTGTGTTGTAAAGTTAGTCCGTTGATTTGCGCTCCAGGCACTTGCTTTCCGCGGGGAGGGTGGGAGCCTCCTCGGCGTTACCGCCTGTGGGGTCTCCCACTTCCCTCTATTTCCCGCTGGAGTCAAGTGCCCTCCTCTACAAATAACTCTGATCTTTAAAGTTAAATTACACTAAGTAAGCAATAAACTTTTCGAAAACAGCCTTTTTACATTAAGGACATTTTTAAATCAAAAAGTTACATTATAACTCATTGTTGAGTTCTCAAGTGTTGATTGGAACTGAATCAACAAGCAAGTTAACCAACTTCTTTGCCTAACATTCATTGGTACCTCTTTTGTGAAAATACGGTTAATTCTCTTATTCGAAGGAGATACTAGCATAACAGAACAGAGTTGATTTTCAGGAGGTACTTCGATGAGCTGGACAGGAATTGCTGTGTTTATCCAGTTGTTTTTTGGTGTAGTAATTGGTTTGTATTTCTTAAATCTATTAAAAGGGCAGCGTTCCCAAAGAGTGACAATCGATCGTGAATCCCGAAAAGAAATGGACCAACTAAGAAAAATGCGCTCTATTTCATTGACTGTGCCACTAGCGGAAAGGGTCAGGCCTGCTAGCTTTGATGATATTGTAGGGCAATCGGATGGAATTAAAGCTTTGAAGGCAGCATTATGTGGTCCAAATCCTCAACACGTAATCATTTACGGTCCACCAGGGGTAGGTAAGACGGCTGCTGCAAGACTCGTATTAGAAGAAGCGAAAAAGTATGAAAGAACCCCTTTTAAACGGAATTCTGTATTCGTTGAATTAGACGCTACAACTGCTCGTTTTGATGAAAGAGGAATCGCAGACCCATTAATCGGCTCAGTCCATGATCCAATTTACCAAGGAGCTGGAGCAATGGGGCAGGCTGGAATACCCCAACCAAAACAAGGAGCTGTTTCAAATGCCCATGGTGGTGTCTTGTTTATTGATGAAATAGGCGAGCTGCATCCTATACAGATGAATAAGCTGTTAAAAGTTTTGGAAGATCGTAAAGTCCATTTCGAGAGTGCCTATTATCAAGAAGAAAACAATGGAATTCCAGCACACATCCATGACATTTTTAAAAATGGTTTGCCGGCAGATTTTCGATTAATCGGGGCCACTACAAGGACTCCAAGCGAAATTCCTGCAGCTATCCGATCAAGATGTATGGAAGTGTTTTTTAGGGAATTGGAACAGGAAGAAGTCATTGCAGTCGCGCAAAATGCGTCAAAAAAAATCAATATCAACATCAGTGAAAATGGAATGTCAATTTTGTCTACATACGCAAGAAATGGTCGTGAAGCGGTCAACTTAGTCCAAACTGCAGCTGGCCTTGCCATTACTGAAAAACGTGATTTCGTGAAAGATGAAGAAATTGAATGGATTGTCCAAACTAGCCAATTGAGTCCACGGATGGAACGTAAGATTGGGGAACGTTCAAAAATTGGCTTAGTGAACGGACTTGCAGTTCATGGTCCGAATAGCGGAGCGTTGTTGGAAATCGAGGTAACCGTTATCGCCGCAAAGGATAAAGGTTCTATCAATATTACTGGAATTGTAGAAGAAGAAAGTATTGGTGGAAATGGCAAACAAATAAGACGGAAAAGTATGGCAAAAGGTTCAATTGAAAATGTAGTAACCGTCCTAAGGTCTATGGGTGTGCCAGCAGATCAATTTGATATCCATGTGAATTTCCCAGGAGGAGTTCCAATTGATGGTCCTTCAGCTGGAATTGCAATGGCTACTGGCATTTACTCTGCGATTTATAGAATACCTGTCGATCATAAGATTGCCATGACTGGAGAAATGAGCATCCATGGATCGGTAAAACCGGTAGGAGGAGTGTATCCGAAGGTAAAAGCAGCGAAGTTAGCAGGAGCTGACACGGTTATCATTCCACAAGAAAATATGCAGTCAATACTAAAAGAAATAGATGGAGTGAAGATAGTTCCAGTCCTTCATTTAAGAGAAGTATTGGACGTAGCTTTGAAAAAGGAAGAACGTCCGGAAGATGTTTTACCAAACATAACTTTTCCACCTCGTGAAAAAAGTGTTTGAACCTTTGCTTCGGTGCATTTGACACCGAAGCATTTTTTATGAAGGCTCTTAGTTTTCTAATGCATGAAATACCAACAAATAACATGAAAATAAGCTGGGCAAATAATTTTTAGATGGTCAGTTTTGGAGATACTAATCCCATACACCACATAAATTCAAACTGATAGACACACATTGGCAAATAAGATAGAATTGTTAAAAGGTTGAGCAATGCTAAATAAATGTCGCTTTGTCTTGATTTTGATAATTCCTAATCTTTATGCAGTTGATGAATTTCAGGGAAAACCTTGGAATTTTTTTTAACATAATGGTTTTTTTATTGGTTATGAATATTTCGCTTTTATTTTTGGCGTTTAGAAAAAATAAAGCTTGTACTTTTGGAGGTATTAGGCAATGGCTGAACAAAAACAACTCATCGTCCCCCTCCTTCCGCTAAGAGGATTACTCGTATACCCTACAATGGTCCTGCATTTAGATGTAGGTAGGGACAAGTCTATTCAAGCTTTGGAAAAAGCAATGGTGGAGGAACATCTTATATTCTTGACCACTCAAATGGATGTTTCTTTAAACGATCCAAGTGAAGAAGATGTTTTCACCATGGGAACTTTGACAAAAGTTAAGCAAATGTTAAAGCTTCCTAATGGGACTATCCGTGTCTTAGTTGAAGGGCTCTCAAGGGCTGAAGCGATTTCTATTCAAGATAATGATACATATATGACAGCTGAATTATTAACCTATGATGATTCTGAAGAGAAGGATGTCGAGCATCAAGCTCTTATGAGGACTCTTCTTGAATATTTTGAACAATATATTAAAATGTCAAAGAAAATTTCTGCAGAGACTTTTGCATCAACTGCAGATATTGAAGAACCAGGTCGATTGGCAGATATCATTGCTTCGCATTTACCGTTGAAGTTGAAGGAGAAGCAAGAAATTCTTGAAACAATCGACATTAAAAAGCGTCTCGGCAAGGTTATAGACATCATCAATAATGAACGTGAAGTGCTTAATTTAGAAAAGAAAATTGGGCAACGCGTAAAACGTTCAATGGAAAGAACACAAAAGGAATATTATCTTCGTGAGCAAATGAAGGCTATTCAAAAAGAGCTTGGAGATAAAGAAGGCAAAACTGGTGAAATCGCTATTTTGACAGAAAAAATCGAAAAAGCAAATATGCCAGGGCATATAAAAGAAACTGCAATGAAGGAATTGGATCGCTATGAAAAGGTTCCTTCCAGTTCAGCAGAAAGTGCCGTGATACGTAACTATCTTGAATGGCTGGTTGCTCTACCATGGTCCAATGCTACTGAAGATAATATTGATATCGGTCGTGCTGAAAAAGTATTGAATAAGGATCACTACGGCTTAGAAAAAGTCAAGGAACGAGTATTAGAATATTTGGCCGTTCAAAAGTTGACCAATTCTTTAAAGGGGCCAATCCTTTGCTTAGCAGGCCCTCCTGGTGTAGGTAAGACTAGTTTGGCAAGGTCTATTGCTACTTCCTTGAATCGGAATTTTGTCCGTATTTCGTTAGGTGGCGTACGTGATGAATCTGAGATTCGTGGCCATCGTCGAACTTATGTAGGTGCTATGCCAGGTAGAATTATTCAAGGGATGAAAAAGGCAGGAACGATTAATCCAGTGTTCCTTTTGGATGAAATCGATAAAATGTCATCTGATTTCAGAGGTGATCCTTCTTCTGCAATGCTTGAAGTTTTAGATCCAGAGCAAAACCATAACTTTAGTGACCATTATATAGAAGAAACGTATGATTTATCTAAAGTTATGTTTATTGCCACGGCCAATAATCTTGCTACTATCCCAGGTCCTTTACGTGATCGGATGGAAATTATTAATATCGCAGGCTATACAGAGCTTGAAAAGCTGCATATTGCCAAGGATCATCTATTACCGAAGCAAATTTCTGAACACGGGTTGAAGAAATCACAGCTTCAGGTAAAAGATGAAGCGATTCAAAAGATCATTCGTTATTATACACGTGAAGCGGGAGTTCGTAGCTTAGAGAGACAGCTTGCGAATGTATGTAGAAAAACGGCGAAAGTCATTGTTTCCGGTGAAAAGAAAAAGGTCATTGTTTCAGATAAAACAGTGGAATCCTTCTTAGGAAAGCCTAAATACCGTTATGGTCAGGCCGAAATGGAAGATCAAGTAGGTGTGGCTACAGGCTTAGCCTATACAACAGTAGGTGGAGACACTCTTCAAATAGAAGTTTCACTTTCACAAGGTAAAGGCAAGCTGGTCTTAACAGGTAAATTGGGTGACGTAATGAAGGAATCAGCCCAAGCGGCCTTCAGTTATATTCGATCCAAGGCTGAAGAGCTGGGAATCGATAAGAATTTCCACGAAAAGTATGATATCCATATCCACGTCCCTGAAGGAGCTGTACCTAAAGATGGTCCTTCTGCTGGCATTACCATTGCCACTGCACTTGTTTCCGCATTAAGCGGGAAGCCTGTCCGTAGAGAAGTGGGAATGACAGGTGAGGTAACGTTACGTGGTCGCGTATTGCCTATAGGTGGAGTAAAGGAAAAAACATTAAGCGCACATCGCGCAGGATTAACGAAAATCATCTTGCCAAAAGATAATGAAAAGGACATAGATGATATCCCAGAAAGCGTAAGAAATGAATTAGAATTTGTCTTAGTATCCCATGTTGATGAGGTATTGAAGCAGGCATTAGTAGGTGAAAGCAGATGAAAGTAACACAAGCGGACATAGTAATTAGCGCAGTAAAACCAGAGCAATACCCTGAAGGTAACTTACCAGAATTCGCTCTGGCTGGTAGATCGAATGTTGGAAAGTCTTCCTTCATAAATAAGATGATCAATCGTAAGAATCTAGCAAGAACGTCTTCAAAGCCAGGTAAAACGCAGACTCTGAATTTCTATATTATTAACGAGGAGCTACATTTCGTCGATGTACCTGGATATGGGTTTGCAAAAGTAAGTAAATCAGAACGTGAAGCATGGGGAAGGATGATTGAGACTTACTTCACTTCACGTGAACAGTTAAAAGCTGCCTTATTGATTGTCGACCTTCGTCATCCTCCTTCCAAGGACGATGTGATGATGTATGGATTTTTAAAGCATCATGGAATCCCTGTAATAATCGTTGCCACTAAAGCGGATAAAATTCCCAAAGGTAAATGGCAAAAGCATCTCAAGGTTGTAAAAGAAACCTTGGATATTGAACAAGGCGACGAAGTGATTATGTTTTCTTCAGAATTGGGTCTTGGAAAAGATGAAGCTTGGTCAGCGCTATTTAGACATATGAAATAAGAAAAGAATATGAAAAAAGAAACAGTCGAAATGCTATAGTACCCCTAAAGTAGACTCTAAAAAGAAACTGACTTTTATCCCTCGTGGTAAAATCAATTTAAGTCTATTTGGGGGTTTTTTTATGTCTAAATTAATTAATAAATTTCATAAATATGATTTTGAGTTAAAGAAAAAGGCTGTTGATCTATATCATGAAGGATTTAACCGTAGCCAAATCGCGGAGAAGCTTGAGATTCCAACTAAAAAATTAATCAATGAGTGGGTTCTTAAATATGAAAGACTCGGAGAGGAAGGATTAAAAGA
>NZ_JAAGVZ010000051.1:0-1135 GCF_010882125.1 Peribacillus alkalitolerans
GTAATTTCAGAGAAACGAGCGAACGGTACGTACTCAGCTTATGAATATGATAGCAACAACCGCCTTCAGTCCGTTATCAACTACAATGCTAGTGGGGGTATCGTCGATAAGTTTATTTACACTTATGATGCCAACGGTAACTGGACTGGAATTGCAACAAAAGATGGAAATCTTTCTTATCAGTACGATACATTAAACCGATTAACAAAAGAAATCTTAAAAGATGGAACAACCATTTCTTATGAATACGATGCAGTAGGCAATCGTACAAAGAAAGTTGAGACAAAAGGAACAACATCTACTACTACGTCTTACACTTACGATGCTGCTAATCAGTTAATAAACAATAACGGTAAAGCACAGACGTATGATGCCAATGGAAACTTGACAAATAACGGTGACAAAACATTTGTTTACAACCAAGAAAATCGCCTCATCGAGGTGAAAGATAAAAATGGTGCATCCGTGGGTACCTTCACGTATGATGATCAAGGCCATCGAAAGAGTATGACCACATCAAGTGGAACAGTTCATTACTTTTATGATGAGGATAAAGTTATTTACGAAACGGATGGAAATAATAATATCCTTACAGAATATACGTGGGATCAAGAAGGCAACCCTGTCACGATGACGAAAGGTGGCAAGACTTACTATTACCACTTGAATGGCCACGGCGATGTCATTGCTTTAACAGATGTAAGTGGGAATACAGTTGCAGAGTATAGCTATGATGCATGGGGGAATATCCTATCCCAGACAGGCACAATGGCGTCTTCCAACCCTTATCGTTATGCAAGTTATCGATTTGATGAGGTTACAGGTCTGTACTATTTAAAAGCTCGCTATTATGATTCAGATACAGGACGTTTCATCACGAGAGATACTTTCCATGGTTTTGAAGACGATCCAAAATCGTTAAACCAATACGCTTATGCTCATGGGAATCCTGTTCGCTATGTGGATCATGATGGAAACTGGGTATGGTTAGTATTTAATGCTGCTTTGGCTACGTATGACGGATATAAAGCTTATAAGAAAGCTAAAGCAGAAGGAAAAAGAGGATACAAACTATGGTCTGCTGTTGCATGGGCAGTTGCCGGGAACTATATTAAGGTTGGAAAGATAAGCAAGT
>NZ_JAAGVZ010000051.1:1145-1643 GCF_010882125.1 Peribacillus alkalitolerans
ATCTAAAACTTGCTAACAATGCAAGGTCTTTAACAAAAGGAATAAATAAATCATTGTTAGAGGGAGATAGAGTCATTCTTTCAAAATTCAAGAATGGAAAAAATGGTCGGTTCAGACTTGAAAAAGACAGAGGTAAAAATAGTGGTGTAGGAGGACATGGGGGAAGCACTTGGAAGCTAAAGATTGAAGGCGAAAGAGGCTATTGGACATTGTCTTCTACCGGTAAAGTTTTAAGAAGAAAATAATTGATAAAAAGAAAAAGGGATATTTACAGATGTAAATATCCCTATTTATGAGGTGATAAGTATGGGTGTTGAAAGACCTTCAAAAGATGAAGTGAGGCGTCTCACTAATATTTTTAAGCGGCTTGATATCGAGGAAGAAGAATTTCCCAATAAACATTTTTTTATAGGTATTTTAGATCGTTTCAATTATTGTTTATCAGAGACGGAAGCTTCAGAGCTTTTATCGTCATTTGAATATGACATGCTTTTTGAA
>NZ_JAAGVZ010000007.1 GCF_010882125.1 Peribacillus alkalitolerans
AAAAAAGGGCAATTTCTTGTTCTAAATCGAACGAGAAATTGCCCTTTTTTTATCTCACCATGTTTACATTTTTAAAAACGCAAGTTTTTCAGTGCCCTCGAATAATCTGGCGGGATTTTTATTTATAAATTTTTTTCTTGATGACTAACCGATTAGCCCAGCGTCTAGTTCCGCTTTTCTTAAAGAATGGCTTTGTGTTCCTTGATTACTCTCAAGTATTTGAAGTCACAGTCTTCAGGTCCTTGAACAGGTAAGCCAGCCTCCATATTCATTTGAATATAATTTAAATTATCCTGGGTGATAATTTCTCCAGGAATGAAAATTGGGATACCTGGAGGATAGACCATAATGAATTCAGCTATGATTCGTCCAGCTGATTCATGGAAAGGTACTAGTTCCGTGTCTGCATAAAATGCATCACGTGGTGATAATGCCAAGTGCGGAATGGTCGGAAGAAGAACCTTCAAGTCTAAATCATGATCCGCTTTGTACGAATGGAACTCATCAGATAAATCTTTTAATGCAGCGATTAATTTATCGGCTTCAGTTTTAGAATCCCCTGGTGTAATCAAACAAAGGATATTGTATAAGTCACTCATTTCCACTTCGATATTATGTTTTTCACGAAGCCATTTTTCAGCGTCGAATCCAGTAATCCCTAAGTCTTTAATAGAAATAATAAGTTTCGTTGGGTCGTAATCAAAAGTAGCTTTACTGCCTAGGATCTCTTTACCAACACAATACAAATCCTCGATTTCATTAACTTCTTTACGGATGTAGTTTGCCAGTTGGATGGCTTGTTCTGCTAAATCCTTCCCCTCGATAGCCAAACGTTTTCTCGCCACATCTAATGAAGCTAATAAAATATAAGAGGTCGACGTCGTTGTCAACATGCTCAGGATGGACTGGACACGTTTGTAGGATACAAGGCCGTCACGGACATTCAAGATGGAACTTTGTGTTAAAGATCCCCCTAATTTATGAACGCTAGTTGCAGCCATATCAGCACCAGCCTGCATAGCGGACATCGGTAGCTCATCGTGGAAATGAATATGAACTCCATGTGCCTCATCGACTAATACAGGAACATCGTATGAGTGGGCAATTTCAACAATCTTTTTTAAATCTGCACTGATTCCAAAATAGGTAGGATTGATGACTAATAATCCCTTAGCATCAGGATGTTGATTTAATGCCTTTTCTACTGCATCTGTCGTGATGCCGTGAGAGATTCCAAGATTCTTATCTACTTCAGGGTGAATGAAAACTGGAACTGCACCTGAAAAAACTATGGCAGACATGACGGATTTGTGAACATTTCTTGGTACGATAATTTTATCGCCAGGTCCACAAGCAGCCATGACCATTGTCATGATCGCTCCACTTGTACCTTGAACAGTAAAGAAAGTATGATCAGCACCGAATGCCTCTGCGGCTAAATCCTGTGCTTTTTTAATCATACCTTTAGGTTGATGAAGGTCATCAAGTGGTGCAATGTTAATTAAGTCGATAGATAAAGCATTTTCACCTATAAATTCACGAAATTCCGGATCCATTCCACTTCCTTTTTTATGACCAGGAATATGGAATTGTACGGGATTTCTTTTTGCGTGTTCTAGTAAGCCTGTAAACAGGGGTGTTTCATGTTGTGACAATTTTTCTAACACCTCTTTATAGTTAAGTTCGAATTTTAGTTTTTTGAAGCAATAAATCTCATTTTTTGTCATAAAACAAAAGAATTATAACACTTATATATAACTTTGCATAGAGATTCTACTAAACTTTTTCTGCCCAATTTTGCTAAGAAATTAGCAGGTATATGCTGCTAAATACTGGTTGTTTCTCTGAAAATTCTATACACTATATTTATGAACAAATATCTAAGATGGGAGTGGAAATCATGAATTGGGAAACAAAGGTAACAAAAATGTTAGGAATCCAATATCCGATTATCCAAGGAGGGCTTGCTCATCTAGCATATTCTGATTTAGCTGCTGCTGTATCAAATGCAGGTGCACTTGGCCAAATTACGGCTATGTCCTTACAATCACCTGATCAATTGAGGGAAGAAATTCGAAAGGTTAGGAAGCTTACCGACCGACCGTTCGGTGTGAATTTCGCCATTGGTCAGCATGGAAGACCATTTGAACATTTTGTTGAGATTGCATTGGAAGAAAATGTTGAAATTGTATCGGTTACAGGTGGAAATCCTGCTCCTTTCTTTAAGATGTTTGAAGGAACTCCAGTTAAGAAGTTAGTGCTTGTTGCCGCAAAACGACAAGCCCAAAAAGCGGAAGAGCTTGGTGCGGATGCAGTTATGGTCGTTGGTCAAGAAGGTGGGGGACATTTAGGCAGGGATGATATCGGAACGATGGTCCTGGTTCCTCAAGTTGTTGAAGCTGTTTCCATTCCTGTTATTGCGTCTGGTGGAATTGGGGATGGAAGAGGACTGATGGCCGCTCTTTCCCTAGGTGCAGAGGGAATTGAAATGGGTACTAGGTTTATTGCTACGAAAGAATGCGTACATGCCCACCAATCATATAAAGATGCGTTAATCAATGGGTCTGAAAGTGATACGGTTGTGATCAAGCGCTCGATTGGAGCTCCTGCACGTGTGATTTCAAACGGATGGTCGTCTAGAATATTAGAATTAGAACAAAAGAATGTTGGATATGAAGGTCTTAAGGATTACATAAGTGGGAAAGCCAATATGAAATATATCCATGAAGGAAATCAAGATGAAGGGTTTGGTTGGGCAGGGCAGGTAATGGGGTTAATACATGATGCTCCCCCTGCACAGGAATTAATCGATAGGATTATTAAACAGGCGGAAGAAATCCGCAAAAAATGGTCAAATTAATACAAGCTATAATTTTAATGTATTCAGACAGCAGGAGAGTGTACAATGGATTATCAATACCCGATAGATTTAGATTGGTCGACCGATGAAATAGTTGATGTCATTTCTTTTTTTGAAGCGGTTGAGAGTGCATATGAAAAAGGAATCGATAGAGATCAACTTATGAATGTATACAGAAGATTTAAAGAAATCGTCCCGAGTAAGGCTCAAGAGAAAAAGGTTTGTGGGGAATTTGAAGAAGTCAGTGGCTATTCCGCGTATCACGTAGTTCAAAAGGCAAAAGATTCAGAGCCTGGTCAGAAAATTAAATTGTAAGATAAAAGCCTGTCCAAATAACATTAGAGGACAGGCTTTTATCTTATTTTTGGGATAATTCCTTCTATGAGAATGGTTTAGTTCATCTTATACAGGGGTATTAACTGTACAAATACATCATGAATCACACTTAATAATTGATCACCAGTCATTTCGATTGCTTGTTCCCTAGGGATTTGTATACCACAAAGAATTTCTGATTTTTTCACCGTTTGCAAACGTTCGAACATGGAAGTGAAATCTTCTTCATTTAATTCAGAATGTAGCGTTGCATCTGGTTTCATATGATCAATTGACCATACAAAATGAGAAGGAATGTTATTTTGAATAATCTCGATATTCGATTTCATGACTTGTCCAATTTCAGGCTTCATTGGGGCTTCGTATATGACAGCGTACCACACAAAAAGATGGGTTTCCCAAAGGCCAATTTGAAAGTGAGGAACCATTTTATAGCCCCTGCGGTTATTCGAAAAGGCTACCCAGGTGTCGTTAGGGGGATTAACTGTCCTTCTTGCATGCTTAGCGATGTGGGGATAAACCTCTTGGCCTAACAAGGCGGATAATTCACCTGAAAAATGAGTGCCAAGCCATTCCAATTTTGGTCGGATTCGATTGATTAGTGCATCCATTCGAGGTTCTAAACCATTAATTTTAAATACATTGAAATCCGTAGCTGAAAACCCTGGAAAATTCATTTTGTACCTCCTGCGTTGTCTGTGTAAACATATTACCACATAGGAAAATTTCTATAAAAGAATACGCATGAAGATGATTGAAAATCATTGTAAAATACTTCCTCATAGATTTTTACACAAATTAGTTGCAGAACGTTATAGAAAACCATAATATATATTAAATAAAGTCAGAATATTAAGTTAATTAAAAACATTTATATTTTGGAAGGAGTGCCTATTTATGAAACAAGTGATTAACCAAGCGTTGAAAGCAAAGGAAGTTGAAAGACACCGCACAGCTGTATTGAGGATGGAAATGGATTATGAGTTGTCAACCTTATTTGAAGCAATGACGGAAAACGATGAGAAAAAGAAAACTCGTTGCAAGCAAAAGCTTGAAAGAATCCGTCAGGAACTTTTAAGGCTACAAGCCCTATAATAGTGAACGTTCAAGGAGATAATAATCTAAAATGAACCAAGAAAAAATACTATATTATATAGGATTTATATGACGGGGATTTCGTTTGACTTACGAAAAACCCGTCTTTTTATTGTACTTAAATTAAGGCTGTTTTCGTAAAGTCTGTTGCTTTTTGGTATAATTTAACATTTTTAGTTTTCTAATTCGAAAATCGTTATAGTTGCCGTTATAAGGTTTCTTCGATAATCTTTAAATAATAAAAGTCCTTTTAAGGGATAATAATCGAAGATATTGGATATTTATGGGGGGACAAAAGTGACCGGAACAAATTGGGAAGAGATAGATAGATATGCAAAGGAATGGATCAGCTTCGCTGGAAAAAAACTAAAGGATTCATTCGAGGACAAATTAAAGATAGAAATAAAAACCAATCCAAATGACTTAGTAACCAATATGGATAAATGGACGGAACAGTTTTTTTACAGTAAAATTCGTGAAACATTCCCTGATCACCGTATATTAGGGGAAGAGGGAAGTGGCCATGATATTGCTGACATGAATGGGGTTGTATGGATCATTGATCCAATAGACGGAACGTTGAATTTCATTCATCAGCAGCGGAATTTTGCTATTTCCATCGGGATTTTCGAGAATGGGATTGGAAAAATCGGTCTCATTTATGATGTGGTTCATAATGAGCTTTATCATGCTATTAAAGGAAGGGGAGTTTTTCTAAACGATGTTGAGCTATCCCCATTAGAACCCGTACCAATAGAGGAAAGTATAATTGCAATCAATGCATCCTGGGTCGCATCCAACAGACATTTGGAACCTCATAAATTACAGTCCCTTGTTAAGAGGGTTAGAGGGACCCGTTCGTACGGTTCAGCGGCGATTGAATTAGCAAGTGTAGCAGCTGGAAGGGTAGATGCTTACATTACCATGAGACTCGCACCGTGGGACTTCGCAGCTGGGGTCATATTAATTGAGGAATTGGGTGGGATAACTACCGATCTGTTTGGGAATAAGTTAGATTTCTTAAGTAAAAGTTCAGTATTTGTTTCAAAGCCTGGTCTTCATGAAAAAATCCTTCAAGAACATATATTAGATTCTAATAAAAATATAAATACTTGAAAAAAAGGGAAGCTTATATATTATAGCTTCCCTTCTCGACGATATTTACTTTTTGTGGCAAAGCCGAAGCCCATTACAGCAATTAATCCCAGTAAAGATAGTAATAAACCGAGGATACTTCTTTCTCCAATTGCAACGCCAGCAAGCATCATACAAGCTGCAGCCAAAAATGCAAGAAAAAGGAAAATGCCTTTTCCATTCATGAATAATCACCCCATTTAATCATTGTACATAAATTGATTGTTCGTTTCTACAATGATTATGATATAATATGTAAGTTAATCGCAAGGAAAAACATTTTAGGAGTGAAAATGCTTGAATTTTCGTACAGACATTCGCAATATTGCGATCATTGCCCACGTTGACCATGGTAAAACAACATTGGTTGACCAATTGCTTAAACAATCAGGTACTTTCCGTGCAAACGAGCAAGTAGCTGAAAGAGCCATGGACTCAAACGATTTAGAGAGAGAACGTGGTATCACTATTCTCGCTAAAAACACTGCTGTTCAATATAAAGATACACGCGTTAACATTTTGGATACACCTGGTCACGCCGATTTTGGTGGTGAAGTAGAGCGTATTATGAAAATGGTTGATGGTGTTTTACTTGTTGTTGATGCTTATGAAGGTTGTATGCCTCAAACACGTTTCGTGTTAAAAAAAGCATTAGAGCAAAAAATTACACCTATCGTTGTAGTTAATAAAATTGACCGTGATTTTGCAAGACCTGAAGAAGTAGTGGATGAAGTAATCGACTTGTTCATCGAGCTTGATGCTTCTGAAGAACAACTTGAATTCCCAGTCATTTATGCTTCTGGTATCAACGGAACAGCTTCTAATAGCCCGGATCCAGCTGATCAGGAAGAAACAATGGCGCCATTATTTGAGGCGATTGTTGAGCATATTCCAGCTCCAGTGGATAACCGTGAAGAACCACTTCAATTCCAAGTAGCATTACTAGATTACAACGATTACGTTGGTCGTATCGGAATTGGTCGTGTATTCAGAGGAACAATGCAGGTTGGTCAACAGGTTGCATTGATGAAACTTGATGGAAGTGTTAAGTCTTTCCGTGTAACAAAGATTTTCGGATTCATCGGCTTAAAGCGTGTTGAAATCGAAGAAGCAGTAGCTGGGGATCTTATTGCTGTTTCGGGTATGGAAGACATCAACGTTGGAGAAACAGTAACACCTATTGAGCATCAAGAAGCTCTACCTGTACTTCGTATTGATGAGCCGACTCTTCAAATGACGTTCCTAGTAAATAACAGTCCATTTGCTGGCCGTGAAGGAAAATGGGTTACAGCTCGTAAAATTGACGAGCGTTTACGTTTGCAATTACAAACGGACGTAAGTTTACGTGTAGAAGAAACCGATTCTCCGGATGTATGGATTGTATCAGGTCGTGGAGAACTTCATTTATCCATCCTGATTGAAAACATGCGTCGTGAAGGATTTGAACTTCAAGTTTCGAAACCTGAAGTTATCGTTCGTGAATTTGATGGTGTACGTTGTGAACCGGTTGAACGAGTTCAAATTGACGTTCCTGAAGAGCATACTGGTGCAATCATGGAATCCATTGGTGCCCGCAAAGGTGAAATGGTCGATATGATCAATAACGGAAGTGGACAAGTTCGTTTGATTTTCCTTGTTCCTGCTCGTGGATTAATCGGTTATTCAACAGAATTCCTTACACTTACAAGAGGTTATGGTATCTTAAACCATACATTTGATAGCTATCAGCCAATGGCAGCTGGTCAAGTGGGCGGTCGTAGACAAGGTGTCCTAGTTTCTATGGAAAACGGTAAAGCTTCTCAATACGGACTAATGGGTATTGAAGATCGCGGTGTCATTTTCATCGAGCCAGGAACTGAAGTTTATGAAGGTATGATTGTTGGGGAGCATAATCGTGAGAACGACTTAACGGTTAACGTAACGAAAGTCAAACAAATGACGAATATGCGTTCAGCGAATAAAGACCAAACGACTACAATGAAAAAACCTCGTTTAATGTCTTTAGAAGAAGCGCTTGAATACTTGAATGATGATGAGTATTGCGAAGTAACACCGGAATCTATCCGCCTTCGTAAGAAAATTCTTGATAAAAACGAACGTGAGCGTCTTGCTAAAAAGAAAAAATACGCTGAATTGTAAACCATTTAAAGGGTGGGGAGAACGATGGATGGTGTAATGGAAAGCATGTCCTTTTTTGCTTCCTTGTTCAAGGTTCACGAGAATCCCGAAAGAGGCATGTGGTACTTATATTTCACTGTAGTATTACTTTCTGCATTGGTTTACAATCTTGGTTTTGCTAAAAAGCTATCAATCGGAAAAAATATAGTGATTTATTTTACCTTATTTTTCGGCTGTACTTTACTGACCTTTCTTGCCGTATTCCTTCCCATTGCAGAAGGATTACTAGCCGCTGCTATCTTCCTGGGCATTTACAAACTCCGATTACGTTCCCATAAAAAGGAACAAAGTATAGGGGAAGGCAAATGAAATCCCTACAAGATGCTTTATATAATTGGTTAACGATAAAAGTTGTTGTTGATGCACGTCCAGATGACACTGCGGCAATTGAGACAGAAATCATGTTCCACAACATCCTTACAAAGGATCATGGTGTTGAAGTTAAAGGGATAAGAAAAGATGAAGTTATGTACTTTATCGACTTTTCCCAAGAAAGTGAAGATAAAACTGTCAGGTTTCCTATCGAATTGATTGATGTAATGCTTAATCAAATTCAATTGGACCCAGAAAAATATAAGAACTATAACTAAAAAAATCAGCCCTTAATTTTTTGAGGGCTGATTTTTTTTATGAATATTTAACATTTCCCGGTTTGGCTTTGTTTTCAGTAGAATACAATGTATCTTTTCTAATAAAGAGCATTAACGTCAAACAGTAACCTAAATGTGAAAATACCCATAATCCGATTGCAGACAAATCATAGGGCTCTGGAACAACACGATTAACTGCTAAAATGCATAAGGGAAAATACAATAATATACCAGGTAAAGTCAAAAAAAATGCAAAATGAAAAGCCGATTTAAAAGAAGTAATCTTTTTAGTAGTGACAATATAAAAGTACACCATGCCCATTAAGATTGACACAAGCATATGTAATAGGAATTCTCTTGCTTCTGATAATGGTTGTGTTCGAAAATAAGGGATAAAATCCACATTTAATAAAAGGGTGTAAACAGGAATACCTGTAGCCTTTTCCATACCTTTCAACATGATGCCTAAAACTAAACCGGCAACTATACCGGCGATTACACCCCTAATCACTCGGTTTACCAATCTTCTTCCTTACTGATTGGACGATTAAATCTAAAATTCCCAGTTTGAAGACGTTTATTTGTGTTTTCTTCTATCCTTTCATGGCACGGATTACACATATATGTATGGATCGGCCTATTTCGTAGCCTTTTTGCTTGTAGACCATTGGAATCTATATTTTCAATCTTGTCGCAAATAACACATTTAACTCTCATATGGCACCTCGAAACTTGATATTGACTATATTATAACAGAAATCGAACAATAGGTATTGTTGCACAAAGATTAACTGTATTAATAATGAATGAGATTCGAGGAATGTAAAGAAGTAGGTGTGCATTCTTGAATACAGCATTATTTTTCGCTTATACTTAAACAAAGCAATTATTTCCTAAGGAGGAATACGATGGCTAATATCGTTGAACCTAAATTAATACAGCCCTTATTTGATGCATTACAAAAAGAGCATTATGTTACTCTGGCCACCATTGATTATGAAACAGGTGGACCTAATGTGAATGCTATTTCATGGACACTTGCAAAAAATGAACAAACCATTTATTTTTCTATTGATAATCGTTCAAGAATTGTTGAAAATATCAAAGCAAACGCTGTGGCAGTCATTACGTTGATTGCTAATGAATCTACATACTCTATCAGCGGAAAAGCAACTATCAAACAGGAAAAACTTGATGGGGTTCCATTGAAGCTGGCATTAATTGAATTAAATGTAAAAGAAGTTCGAGATGTAATGTTCTATGGCTCTAAAATTGTCACTGAGCCTCAGTATGACAAAACATATGACAAAAATGCTGCAGCTAAATTAGATAACCAAGTAATGGAAGCAATGAGAAAAGCCTAAATGAAAAAGAGGATGAACCCCACTTTACTTAAATGGGGATTATCCTCTTTTTGTACGGGTCAACAAGTCACGGGAATTATCTCTCACGATAACAGAGAATAAACAGATTAATCCTTATAATTATTAGATTGATCTTGCTGTTCTTTATCCAAAATACGTTTTTCGTTCTTATTCAGCGCTTTTTTAGGTTCTTCGGTCGCTTTATAAGGAACTGGTTCAACTAGGTCCCCTGGGATTTCAGGCATTAATCGTCCTGCTATATCGGCTAGCTCATTCATGATACCTTGAATGGGCCTTCCATTTTCAATATCTTTTTGAACTTCATCTACTCTTGCTTTTGTGTCGGGGTCAGCAATGATGATTGCATTAGCTCCATATGGATCATGCTTAATTGCTTCGGCAACAGAGTATTTTATCGATCCGACTTGTGAACGCTCGATATCACTATCTATATCTATACCTACAATGGCATATGGCCCAATAACTACCGCAGTTGCATCTCTTACATATGGTGTTCTTGAGGCTAAGGAAACCAATCGTTTTGAGATTTCCTTACCTGTTTTTGTATCGACGTTTTCAATGACTGAATTTTTTACATTCATTACCTTCTCTTCAGCTTTATTCTTTTCTTCCTGGGCATTTTCTTTATTCATCTGACATCCACCCAAAATCATAAGGGTGAGTAGGATCAATAATCGGTGTTTCATGGACGTTGGCCTCCTAATCCTTTAAAGCTTTTTCTAGTTAGTCTGCAATAGTTCTTCTATCTTTATGCAATGGAACATATATTTTAGCAACTGTCCTGTCCTACACATATTGTATGATTAGGATTCTCTATTACGCTTTAGCGTTTGGATTCGGACAAAAGAAGAACTTTTCGGCAGGGGGCGTCATATTGGACAAAATTTATGTTTTGGATACGAATGTCTTATTGCAGGACCCATATTCCATTTTTTCCTTTGGTGATGATGAAGTGGTCATTCCGGCGGTTGTATTAGAAGAAGTCGATTCTAAGAAGAGGTACATGGATGAGGTGGGTAGGAATGCAAGACAGGTATCAAAGCTGATTGACAGTCTTCGTGAAACAGGAAGGCTACATGAAAAAATACCCCTTCATAACGGTGGAGTACTCCGAATTGAATTGAATCATCGTTCCTTTCATGAACTACAAGAAATATTTGTGGAAAAAACGAATGACAATCGAATATTAGCAGTTGCGAGAAATTTAGCTTTGGAAGAAGGAGCTAAGGCTGATGGAAGAAAAGTTGTGCTCGTAAGTAAGGATACACTGGTTCGGGTAAAAGCTGATGCAATAGGATTATTTGCAGAAGATTTCCTGAATGACCGAGTCGTGGATATCGATCATATTTACAGTGGTTTCTTGGAATTATATTTACAAAAGGATATATTGGATAAGTTTTATGAAAAGCAAGAATTGCAAGTGTCGGAGATAACCAATCATCCGTTTTATCCTAATCAATTCCTGATTATGAAGGATGCATTAGGAGGTTCCGCTTCAGCACTTGGAAAAGTGGACTCAACAGGGAAAAAAGTGAAAAAGTTAGTCTTGAATTCTGAGCATATTTGGGGAATTAAATCCAGGAATGTCCAACAAACCATGGCTATGGAATTATTGCTCCGGAATGATTTGCCGTTAGTTACACTTACAGGGAAGGCTGGAACAGGCAAAACTTTATTGGCATTGGCTGCGGGACTCATGCAGACAGAGGATTTAAGAATATATAAGAAATTGTTGGTAGCAAGACCCATAGTACCAGTTGGTAAGGATATTGGGTACTTGCCTGGGGAAAAAGAAGAAAAGCTTAGACCATGGATGCAACCAATTTTTGATAATCTAGAGTACCTATTTAATACCAAAAAACCTGGGGAGCTAGATGCAATCTTGGCTGGGATGGGTTCGATTGAAGTGGAAGCACTTACGTATATAAGAGGTAGAAGTATCCCAGATCAATTTATTATCATTGACGAAGCGCAAAACCTGACCAAACATGAGGTTAAGACCATTTTAACCCGTGTCGGTGAAAGAAGTAAAATCGTCTTAATGGGTGACCCTGAACAAATTGACCATCCTTACTTAGACGAATATAACAATGGTTTGACATATGTTGTGGAGAAGTTCAAGGACCAAGCCATAGCAGGGCATGTCAAATTAGTAAAAGGAGAAAGATCTGGTTTGGCGCAGTTGGCTGCCAATATTCTTTAAAAAACAGGGTGACTCAAGGAATAAGTCAGTTTCCACGTAATCGAAGGTGGGGATGCCTTATGAGTCACCCTTTTGGCTTGTATTATTCTACAATGAAAGCCCTTATATTTTTAATTGGCTGATCTATTTGGTTATCACGCTTGAAATAAAGATGTACTGGACCGTCTTCAGAAATTGGCTTACCATTAATGGAGAATAATAAGATAATCGATTCAGCTTCATCCATAGAGAGAGGAATCCTTGTGTCTTCGGTTTCAATGATTAATGATTTTGCCTTGATCGAAGGCTCTGAGTTTTTTAAAAATGGCAATAACTCAATTGCAAAGGTGCCAGTTAAAAGTCGCTCTTTCTCGAATTTTTTTTCTGTTTTTAAGGTTGGAGGGAAAACTGCCCCTTCCATAATCTCTCGATCCCAATGTTTAGAAATGGCTTTAGTATACACTTCATCATCAGAAAGATTGCTTGAATCCTCTTTAAAGAATTCGTTCAAGTCTTTTTTCCTGTCATCAAAAATCCACACACCAGGATCTAGGGTAATAGGGAATTTCACATTTCCCTTTATAAAAATAATATTTTCCATTATGTAATCTCCTTCAAAAACTATATCCATCCACTACCATTCAGTATAGCTATATATAGCGCAATTCTTCAAATGTTTTTATCCCAAAATCAAAGTATAACAAACAAATTTGATTCATCGTGATTGCAAAAGTCATATTCCTACATTGATAAATAGCTTTAATATCTTGCAATTTTATAGTATTAAGGTTAAAATTTAAAAGATAGAATAGGCTAATCGCTCTGAAATGGGGGATTTAATAGAAATGACGTCGGAAATAATCGTAAATCATCGTGAACGAGCTTTTGCTTTATTAAAAGCAGATGCTGATAAAATACTTAAGCTTATTAAAGTTCAAATGGACAATCTTACTATGCCTCAATGCCCTCTTTATGAAGAGGTTCTAGATACCCAAATGTTCGGATTATCCAGGGAAATTGATTTTGCTGTACGATTAGGATTAGTATTTGAAGAGGAAGGGAAATCCCTTTTAGAACAGCTTGAGAGAGAATTATCCGCTCTGCACGAAGCGTCTATGAAAAAATAAAAGCTTTGCGAGAACTCAAACAATCTTAGGATTCGTTTGAGTTTTTTTACAATCCAAACCATAATTATATAAACTGTTATTTGGTATAGTAAATTAATTGCTTTCAACCCTAAAAGTGATATACTAATTATAAATAAGTTATACTAATTGAATGTGATGTGAAATTATGCTAAAAAGAATTTTAAAATCCTATGATTATACATTGATCGTATTTATAGTCCTTTTAAGTTTATTTGGTCTAGTAATGATATACAGTGCGAGTATGGTAAATGGACCTATGAGGCATGATGTGCCTAGTGATTTTTTCTATCAAAAACAAAAAATTAATTTACTGTTAGCATTCATCGCCTTTTTAGTAGCTGCAATTTTACCTTACAAAATCTATCAATTTAAAAAAGTATTAATGTTGATTTTTGTTGGTTCAATCTTAATTTTGCTAACTTTATTTGTTTTTGGCCATGTAGCAGGAAATGCAAAAAGTTGGCTTAATCTAGGGGCAAGAAATTTCCAACCTGCCGAATTTATCAAAATAGGTGTCATTATCTATATGTCTGCAATATATGCAAAAAAGCAGGAATACATAAATCAATTTGATAGAGGTGTAGTACCTCCTATTATTTTCCTAGTAATCATCTGTTTACTTATTGCTGCACAGCCTGATTTCGGAACTGCTTTTATCATATTTTTAATTGCAGCTACAATTATTATGTGTTCAGGAATCAATCTAAAAACAATGTCAAAGCTTTTAGCAATTGGTTTATTCTTTGCAGTGTTGCTATCACCTTTTATCTTTTTCCTAAAGGATGATATTTTTTCAGAAAATCGAATGGGACGTATATATTCTTTCTTAGATCCATTCAAGTATGAACAAAAGCAGGGCTATCAACTTGTTAATTCATATATTGCTATAGGATCTGGTGGTTTGAAAGGTGTCGGTTTAGGGGAAAGTGTACAAAAATATGGGTATTTACCTGAACCACATACGGATTTCATAATGGCAGTCATATCTGAAGAACTTGGTGCAGTTGGTGTCATTTTTGTCATTGGGAGTTTGGCTTTAATTGTCATCAAAGGATATTTTGTCGCTAAGAAATGTAGGGACCCGTTTGGAAGCCTATTAGCTATTGGTATATCTAGTATGATTGGGATACAATCCTGTATTAATCTTGGAGGTATGTCGGGCTCCATTCCTCTTACAGGTGTTACTTTGCCTTTTATTAGTTATGGTGGTTCATCTATTTTACTCTTAGGAATAGCTGCTGGAATTCTTGTGAATGTATCCATGTTCACAAATTATGAAAATAAATATAAATTTAAAGATCATGAGAAACAGGTAGAAGTAAAGAAGAAATTCCCGTTCAAGGTCTTCTCTTCTTCTTAAATACAAATGCGATTCTGATTGTGGATTTACAGTCAGAATTTACCCTTTAGTGTCTGAATTTTCGTATTATTTTCGCTAGTTTCTCCATCGTAAAATTCAATGGAGTTACATAAATTACACACAATAAACTTACAAAGAGGTGTAGAAGTTGGAGAGACGAATTAGAAAAGTTCTTGCAGCAAATCGTGGGGAAATTGCAATCCGCGTATTTCGAGCTTGTACTGAACTAGAAATCCGAACTGTTGCGATTTATTCGAAAGAGGACTCAGGGTCCTATCATCGATTTAAGGCTGACGAGGCCTATTTAGTTGGTGAAGGCAAGAAGCCAATTGATGCATATTTAGATATTGAAGGGATTATTGAAATCGCGAAAACCAGTGGAGTTGATGCAATCCATCCTGGATATGGGTTCCTATCAGAAAACATTCATTTTGCAAGAAGATGTGAAGAAGAGGGGATTATTTTTATTGGACCTCAATCTAAACATCTAGATATGTTTGGAGACAAGGTCAAAGCTAGGATTCAAGCTGAACTAGCAGATATTCCTGTTATTCCAGGAAGTGATGGTCCTATCAGTGGTTTAGAAGACGTTGTGAAATTTGGGAAAAATCATGGTTTCCCAATCATCATCAAAGCCTCACTTGGTGGTGGCGGACGAGGCATGAGAATTGTAGGGAATCTAGAAGAAGTGAAGGAAGCCTACGAGCGTGCTAAATCGGAAGCTAAAGCGGCATTTGGTAACGATGAAGTTTATGTAGAAAAATTCATCCAGAAGCCTAAACATATTGAAGTGCAAATTTTAGGGGACAATCATGGTAACATTGTTCATTTGTTCGAACGTGATTGTTCAGTCCAAAGAAGGCATCAAAAAGTGGTGGAGATCGCACCATCTGTCTCTCTTTCTGAAGATTTGAGAAGTCGGATCTGTGATGCTGCAGTTAAATTAATGAAGAATGTTGATTACTTAAATGCCGGAACCGTTGAATTCCTTGTCTCAGGTGAAGAATTCTACTTTATTGAAGTAAACCCTCGAGTACAAGTAGAGCATACGATTACAGAAATGATTACTGGGATTGATATTGTACAATCACAAATTTTAATTGCAGAAGGGTTTGGATTACATAGTAATGAAGTAGGGATTCCAAAACAAGAGGAAATTAAAACTCATGGTTTTGCCATTCAATCTCGTGTAACGACTGAAGATCCACTGAATAATTTCATGCCTGATACCGGAAAAATAATGGCTTATCGTTCTGGAGGTGGATTTGGAGTTCGTCTTGATGCAGGGAATGGTTATCAAGGAGCTATCATTACACCGTATTATGATTCATTGTTAGTGAAACTCTCTACATGGGCTCTAACTTTTGATCAAGCAGCAAGAAAGATGGTCCGGAATTTAAAGGAATTCAGGATAAGAGGCATCAAGACAAATATCGCTTTCTTAGAAAATGTCATTCTTCATGAGAAGTTTAGAAATGGAGAGTACGATACTTCCTTTATTGATACTACCCCTGAATTATTTATATTTCCTATTAGAAAAGACCGTGGAACAAAAATGCTTTCCTATATTGGAAATGTTACTGTAAATGGATTCCCGGGAGTGGAAAAACGTAAGAAGCCTGTGTTTGAAAAACCAAGGATTCCAACAGTTCATGATGGGGAATTTCAGGAGGGCACTAAGCAGATTTTAGATCGTGATGGTGTGGATGGATTAGTCCGATGGATAAAGGAACAGAAAGAAGTATTGTTGACAGATACGACATTCAGGGACGCGCACCAATCACTCCTAGCCACTAGGGTAAGAACAAATGATTTATTACATATTGCTGAACCTACTGCTAAACTGTTACCAAATCTATTTTCATCAGAAATGTGGGGTGGAGCGACGTTTGATGTTGCTTACCGTTTCTTAAAGGAAGATCCTTGGGATCGTTTATTATCCTTAAGAGAAAAAATGCCTAACGTCTTGTTCCAAATGCTGTTTAGAGGATCTAATGCAGTCGGTTATAAAAATTATCCAGATAATGTGATTCGTGAGTTTGTAAAACTATCCGCACATGCGGGGATTGATGTATTCAGGATTTTTGATAGCTTGAACTGGATAAAAGGGATGGAAACTGCGATTGAAGCGGTTAGGGATAATGGGAAAGTAGCTGAAGCCGCCATTTGTTATACCGGAGATATCAATGATCCAACGAGAACTAAATATAACCTTGCCTATTATAAGAATCTTGCAAAAGAATTAGAGGCACAAGGAGCGCATATCCTTGCAATCAAGGATATGGCTGGACTATTAAAGCCTGCAGCTGCCTATAGACTGATTTCTGAGTTGAAGGATACAGTATCATTACCAATCCACTTGCACACTCACGATACGAGTGGAAACGGAATTTTGACTTATTCAAAAGCGATAGATGCTGGAGTCGATATAGTAGATACTTCTTTAAGCACGATGGCGGGATTGACTTCTCAACCAAGTGCAAACACGCTATATTACGCGTTAGAAGGTTCAGAACGAAAACCAAATATAGATATTAAATCTCTCGAACAACTGTCGTACTACTGGGAAGACGTAAGAAAATATTATTCCGACTTCGAAAGTGGTATGGTCGCACCTCATACAGAGGTTTACGAGCATGAAATGCCAGGAGGCCAGTACTCTAATCTCCAACAACAAGCAAAAGGTGTTGGGTTAGGGGAGCGTTGGGAAGAAGTCAAAGATATGTACCGAAGAGTGAATCTTATGTTCGGAGATATTGTCAAAGTAACTCCATCTTCAAAAGTTGTGGGAGATATGGCTCTATTCATGGTACAGAATAACCTTGATGAACAAAGTGTGCTGGAAAAGGGGGAATACATCGATTTCCCTGATTCAGTGGTTGAGCTTTTCGAAGGTTATTTAGGCCAACCGACAGGCGGCTTCCCGAAAGAACTACAAAAAGTGATTCTTAAGGAAAAAGAACCAATCACTGTTCGGCCAGGTGAACTACTTGAGGATGTGGATTTTGAAAGTCTTAAAGAAGAACTTTTCAGAGAAATCGGCAGAGAAATTACTGATTTTGATGCAATGGCTTATGCTCTTTATCCAAAGGTATTTTTAGATTATATAAAGACTTTAGATCAATTTGAGGACATGTCTACTCTTGATACCCCTACGTTTGTGTTTGGGATGAGATTAGGAGAGGAAATTGAAGTTGAGATTGAAACTGGTAAGACTTTAATTGTTAAGTTAGTTTCGATTGGGCAGTCTCAGCCTGATGGGACTAGGGTTCTCTATTTTGAATTAAATGGACAACAACGTGAAGTAATAATAAAAGATGAGAGCATTAAATCAAGCATTGCTTCAAAAGTAAAGGCAGATCATAAAGACGAGAGTCACATCGGAGCGACAATGCCTGGTACCGTAATTAAAGTATTGGTTGAAAAAGGGGAAAAAGTGAAAAAAGGTGACCATCTCTTAATTACTGAGGCAATGAAAATGGAAACAACCGTTCAAGCACCGTTTACAGGAATCATAAAATCGGTTCATGTATCCAACGGAGAGGGGATTAATACCGGAGATTTACTATTAGAAATAGTCAAAGGATAAAAAAAGGATAGAGTGGAATTCAACCCACTCTATCCTTTTTTATATGGTTATGTTTTTGTCATTTGACTCTTTTTCTTGTATGGCCGCATTTTTACTGCTTCGAGTAGTTAGTAACAGTAAATAACTTAAAACACCGAAGAAAAGGGAAATGAATAGTGCATGGGAAAGAGCGATATACAAGTTTAAGCGACTGACGATGATTAAACCTCCAGCGATAACTTGTAGGCTTACTAGAATAAAAGAAATGATCCAACCCCAATACACGACCTTTTGATGTTTATAATGCTTCAGCAAACCGAAAACAATATATGCTACCCAAACGAAAACCAAACCAGCAACAAAACGATGACCCATTTGAACCCATTCATACAGATTAGCTGGTAGTGCGAATTCTCCATTCACACACATTGGCCAGTCTTTACATACCAAACTAGAATTTGTATGTCTTACTAATGCACCCGTATACACAACTGCATAAGTGTAAAGTAATAGTCCGACGATATGGAAGCTCATTTTTTTATCGATGACAACTTTTTCTGCTTTGAACTTTTTATCGACCTCAAATATTAGTAGTGTAAGCAAGAAAACTGAAGCGAATGAAATTAAAGATATACCGAAGTGCAAGGCAAGTACAAAATCAGATTGGCCCCATTTTACAGCTGCCGCTCCAATTAATGCCTGCAAAAGCAAGAAAAAGAATGATAAAAACGAAAGGAATTTTGTTTCTCTAATATGGCCAATTCGTTTCCAAGACCAAATAGATAAAATTAAAACCATAAAACCGACTGTGCCTGATACCAACCTGTGGGCAAGTTCGATTACTAATTCAATCGTAATATCACTGGGTACTAGCTGACCATGACATAAAGGCCAAGAGTCTCCACACCCTGCTCCAGACTCTGTTTTTGTAACAAGTGCTCCTCCTAGGAGTATGAGAAGCATGCCTATTGTAGTTAATACGGCAAACCATTTTAAAGGTTTGGACATGCGTTTTTCACCTTCTTAATGAATAAAGTAGAACGAACATGAAAACAATCTTAAAATAATAGAAGTACTAAATTACTATAATTTTGTTCAAGAAGTATCATAATAAAAAACAGATCGGTCAATCAATCGATTGAGAGTTACACAAATAGGGTTAGTATGTGTGTCAGATACCGCGCACACCTTATCGATGTTACACAAACCGATACATTTTTACAAGGATTTTAGTGAGGAAAAATTTATTGTATTATAATAGGGAAAACTGTTGAAACTTAGCCGATAATTTGTTAGAAATAGTATGGAGTCATCATATAATTTCCCAGGAATAGCAAGAGATTAATGAATTCAACAAGCTTTGCCCATTAATCGTTCATTTACATACACTATATTTTTTATTGTGAAATCACAACTTATAAGTGAGAAATTGGATATATTAAGCTCGTTATGAGTCACAAATTGGACATAAAATTTCCAAAAATATTTCACAAAAAACCTAATAAATATGATTTAATAGACAACATGAAGAAATGTAAATGAAATTATATTAGGCTAATATCTTTAAATGAATAAGTTAATCTTACTATTAACTGATTATTGTCATTTATTAGTTTTTGCTTCCTTGAATTCAAATATAGAAAAGTATTCAATAATGTTTTATAGTTAAGAAATGGGTACTTTTTTATAAGTAGTGGAATCTGTTAGAGGGGGAAAGTATATGTCGAATCCAAAGGCTTTGGCACACTCTTCTCTGAAGAGTAATGAACCAAGCCTTCAAGCTGATATACCAAATACAACTGCGTGGAAAGATTTCATGGCCCTAATTAAAATAGGGATTGTGAACTCTAATATGATCACGACTTTTACAGGGTTGTGGTTAGCATTATTTTTCATGAATGAACCATTCTTGACGAATCTTGATACAGTGTTTTTCACTTTAGCAGGCTCAGCATTAATTATTGCTGGTTCTTGCAGTTTAAATAATTACATTGATAGAGATATTGATCATTTGATGGAAAGAACTAAAACGAGACCAACTGTCACTGGTAAGGTTGACCCGGCAAAAGTACTTGCGCTGGGATTTTTACTTGTCATTGCAGGACTCATATTTCTAGCATTCACTACATGGACTGCTGCTTTAATAGGATTGTTTGGAGTCGTATCCTATGTCGTTTTCTATACGTTGATGACAAAAAGGAAATACGTTGCAAATACGATCGTAGGTAGTTTTTCTGGAGCAGTGCCACCATTAATTGGATGGGCTGCAGTGGACGCGAACCTTAGCACTTTAGCCTGGATTCTTTTTTTGATCATGTTCCTTTGGCAACCACCGCACTTTTATTCTCTTGCCATGAAACGTTGTGAAGAATATCGTGCAGCTGGTGTTCCGATGTTACCTGTCGTGAAAGGCTTTGCACGAACAAAGAAATCCATCATGCTTTGGATCTTGTTTTTGATGCCAACTCCAATCTTCCTAACATCATTGGGAATGCCATTGGTAATCCTTGCAATTATTTTGAATGTCGGATGGCTAGTATTAGGGATATATGGGTATAGATTGAAGGATGATATAAAATGGGCAATATTAATGTTCGTTTATTCTTTGAATTATCTGACAATCCTATTTGTCGCTATGGTAATCGTAACATTAGTTTAACTTAGGAATTCTTTCTTATTTTTCTGTAAGAAATTATTAATAGAGAGAATTCTCACAACTGGTAAACAAAATTCAGTTTTGTGAGAAATTTTTACGAAAGAGGGGTTTCAATCGTTATGAAAAAACGGCTGCAAAATTGGCGTCTAGTATCATTATTTGCTATGTTGACGCTAGTACTAGCCGGCTGCGGGGAGCCATTTATTTCTACCTTAACGCCAGCTGGTGAAGTAGCACAAAATCAGTATGATTTAATGATTCTAAGCACGATTATCATGGTGTTTGTTATCATTGCTGTTGCTGTCATCTTTATTTATGTATTGTTCCGCTTCCGTCGCAAAGGAAATGACAAGACAATTCCTAAGCAAGTTGAAGGAAGCCATAAGCTTGAAATCATTTGGACAGTCATTCCTATTCTTTTGTTAATTGTCCTTGCTGTTCCAGTGGTTGCATACACATTTAAGTTAGCTGATGTATCACCAATGGAGAAGAAAGATAAAGATGGCAAAACAAAGGATGCATTAGTGATTAATGTAAGAGCTAATCTTTATTGGTGGGAATTTGAATATCCAGACTTAGGCGTAATCACTAGCCAAGAATTGGTAGTTCCTACTGATAAAAAAGTGTATTTCAACTTAACAGCATCAGATGTTAAACACTCCTTCTGGATTCCTGCAGTAGGTGGAAAAATGGATACTAATACAGATGGCGTTAATAAATTCTGGTTAGAATTCGATAGTCAAAAGTCTGAAGAAGTAGGCAACCTTTTCTACGGAAAATGTGCTGAGCTTTGTGGACCTTCACATGCTCTAATGGACTTTAAGGTAAAAGCAATGTCCCAGGATGATTTCAAACAGTGGACAAAAGATATGAAAGCGGTTAAAGAACCAGTGGTGGACGATGCACTTGCTAGAGAAGGTCAAGAAATCTTCAATAAGAGCTGTATCGGTTGCCATGCTGTAACTCCTAGTGATGCTCGACCTGAATTAGCACGTCAGGCACCAAACTTAGCAACATTTGGAGAGCGTGAGCGTATTGCCGGAGTATTAGACCATTCTGAAAAGGACTTAAAGAATTGGTTAAGAGATCCGGAGAAATATAAGCCAGGTAATACTATGTCAGGTACTTATGGCGAGTTAGACGAGAAACAACTTGATGCTTTAACTGCTTACTTAATGGGTTTAAAAGTAGAAGATAAATAGGGGAAACTCTTGAAACAAAGGGAGGTTACAGCGTGAGTACGTACGCTCAGAAAAAAGGTTTTGGCGCAACGATTTGGGACTACTTAACAACAGTAGACCATAAGAAAATCGCCATACTATACCTAATCGCTGGTGGCTTTTTCTTCATTGTTGGTGGATTAGAAGCAATGTTCATCCGAATTCAGCTTGCTGTTCCGAACAATGATTTTGTAAGTGCCGGTCTATATAATGAAATTTTAACGATGCATGGTACAACCATGATATTCCTTGCGGCGATGCCGTTAGTGTTCGCGATGATGAATGCAGTAATGCCTCTTCAAATCGGAGCTCGTGACGTTGCATTCCCATATTTGAACTCACTTGGTTTTTGGTTATTCTTCTTTGGTGGTGTGTTCCTGAATCTTTCTTGGTTCCTAGGTGGCGCACCAGATGCAGGTTGGACTTCCTATGCATCACTATCCATGGAGTCTAAAGGACACGGGATTGATTTCTATGCACTAGGACTACAGATATCCGGTGCAGGTACGTTAATTGGGGGTATCAACTTCCTGGTTACGATAGTAACGATGCGTGCTCCTGGTATGACATATATGCGTATGCCACTATTCACATGGTCTACGTTTGTTGTATCTGCTTTGATTTTATTTGCTTTCCCACCATTAACTGTTGGGTTATTCTTAATGATTTTTGACCGTATGTTTGGAGCTAACTTCTTTGACGTAGCGACAGGTGGTAATACAATTATCTGGGAGCATTTATTCTGGATTTTCGGTCACCCTGAAGTATACATTCTTATATTGCCAGCATTCGGTATTTTCTCAGAGATTTTTGCTACATTCTCAAGAAAACGTCTTTTCGGATATTCTTCAATGGTATTCGCTACAGTTCTAATCGGTTTCTTAGGATTCATGGTATGGGCTCACCATATGTTCACAACTGGATTAGGCCCAATCGCAAATGCGATATTCGCTGTTGCCACTATGGCTATTGCGGTACCAACAGGTATCAAAATCTTTAACTGGATGTTTACAATGTGGGGCGGTAGCATCCGATTCACTACACCAATGCTTTATGCAGTTGCTTTCCTCCCGTCATTCACTGCCGGTGGAGTAACTGGGATCATGCTAGCTTCTGCTGCAGCTGACTATCAATTCCATGATACTTACTTCGTAGTAGCTCACTTCCACTACGTAATCGTTGGTGGGGTAGTATTTGGTCTATTGGCTGGTACAACATTCTATTGGCCAAAAATGTTCGGTACGATGTTAAATGAAACACTTGGAAAAATTACGTTCTGGTTGTTCTTAATTGGTTTCCACTTAACATTCTTCATCCAACACTTCTTAGGATTAATGGGTATGCCACGTCGTGTATTCACTTTCCTACCAGGTCAAGGTTTTGAGACAGGAAACTTAGTAAGTACAGTTGGTGCCTTCTTCATGGCGGTTTCAACTATTATATTGTTAATTAATATCATTATCACTTCTGTACAAAACAAGAAAGTTGGCAATGATCCTTGGGGCGATGGACGTACTCTTGAGTGGGCGATTCCTTCACCACCTCCATTCTATAACTTCAAGCAACTACCTCTTGTACGTGGTTTAGATGCTTACTGGTTAGAAAAAATGGAAGGGAAAACTGAAATGACTCCTGCTGAGCCATTAGGTGATATCCATATGCCAAATAATTCTTTCATTCCTTTCACAACTTCTCTTGGTTTATTCGTTGCAGCATTTGGCGCAATGTACCATGCAGAAAAATCTTGGGGAGTAACAGTAATAATTATTGGATTGTGTATTACACTAGGATCTATGTTTGTTCGTTCTATTAAGGACGATCATGGTTTCCATATTCATAAAGAAGATCTTATCAATGAAGACAAGGGAGGGAAATAATCATGCACGTTGAAGAAAAATACACTGAAGCAACGTGGCCTTCTTCTCCTGAAAAAGCTACTTTGGAAGGGAAAAATAAGTTCTTAGGCTTTTGGTTTTTCCTTGGTGGGGAAACAGTATTGTTTGCTTCCTTATTTGCTACTTACCTTGCTTTAAAGGATCGAGTTCCAAGTACTGAACACGCACTTGCAAAAGATTTATTCGAGCTTCCATTGGTTTTTGTCGCAACAATGCTTCTTTTAACTAGTTCATTAACAAGCGTATATGCAATGTATCATATGAAGAACTATGACTTCAAAAGAATGCAAGCATGGTTACTTGTTACTGTAATATTAGGTTTAGGATTTTTAGGTCTTGAAATTTACGAATTCAATCACTATGTGCACGAATTCCATCATACTTTTACAAGTAGTGCATTTGGTTCAGCCTTTTACACACTTGTAGGATTCCATGGAGGACACGTAGCGTTCGGTTTATTATGGATCACTACTTTGATGGTTCGTAATGCAAAACGCGGCTTGAACTTATACAATGCACCGAAGTTCTACATTGCAAGTCTTTACTGGCACTTTATCGACGTAGTTTGGGTATTCATTTTCACAGTCGTATACTTAATGGGAATGGTGGGATAACCTGATGGCAAATAATCATGTAAATTCAACTAATCCAAAAATTGACCTTGAATACCGTCGTAAGAAAAATGCTGAGGACATGAGATACCAAGTTATCACATTCGCCTTAATGATTTTCTTAACGCTTGTTGCGTTCGTTGCAGTAGGATATGAAGGATTTTCTCACTGGTTTATCGTACCATTTATTGTCCTTCTAGCAGTTATTCAAGTAATTTTCCAACTATACTACTTCATGCATATGAGTCACAAAGGACATGAGGCACCAGCTTTATTCCTATACACTGGCCTTGGAGTAGGTTTAATTACAGTACTAACATTTGTTACAATCGTTTGGTGGTAATAGATATTTTAGAAAATCGGCACAATATGTGCCGATTCAGATTGTCGACAAAAGGTATCGAGAGTATGCTCTCTCGATACCTTTTGTCATTTTTTATATGTATTGTAGGAGAAAAGGTTGATTTCCGCTCCAGGCGCTTGCTTTCCGGGGGGCGTTCGCCGAGCCTCCTCGTCGCTACTGCTCCTGCGGGGTCTCGCCTGTAACGCTAATTCCCCAGGAGTCAAGCGCCTTCCGCTCCAATCAACTAATGTCATGCAACTTTTCATGTGTCCAAGTGGCTAGCTTTTTTAAATTCATGGATGCAATAGTAAGCATTGCCTGCATAGACAATTTTTTTAGTCCCCTTAGGGTTGTTCAACGCATACCATGCTTTTCTTTCGCATCCGCAAAGACCCGTTCAATCGTTTCCTTACGCTTCGCATATATTTGTTTAACTTCATTAAAGTGTCTTAATTGGTTCGCTTCTTCCTTTTCAAATTTTTCCGGAGGAAAAGGCTTTTTGCCACGTTCCTCTCGATCTATATTCAACTCTAATTGAAGCTTCTCTTCATAGGCACGTGATTCTTTTCGAACCACTTTCTTATTGTATTTTCGTTTATTCGCACTTGCTTTGACATGAGTGGAGTCAATGAAGATATGATCTGCATGCAGAATCCCAAGCTCCATGATTTCTTTTAATATACGGTAGAAAATGTGTTCAAAAACTTCGGAGTCTTGATAACGACGCTCATAATTTTTACCGAAGGTAGAGAAATGAGGGACTTCTGTATGAAAGCCGAATCCTTAAATTCACAAAAAAGATGGTAAATAGTTAAATCCATCATTAAAATGAGTCTAAATTGTGTCTATTGAATTGATCATATTATTTCCTTATGTTATTAGGTTGGAATGTCATTTAATATTCTTGTATAATGAGAAGGGTAAAAAGATATGAACACAAAGAGGTGTGATCAGAATTGTCACTTGAAATATTTGGCTTTCGAGCTTTATGGAGTCCCTTTTTCTTTATTTCTCTAGTAATAGTGTCAATCCTATTTTTTCTAGCTGCCACTAAATATCGAGAAAAACTTTCTAAGGATAGTGAGCGACTTACAAATAAGCAAGCAATCTTGTTTATTGTTTCAATAGTCACTTTATATATCATAAAGGGGTCACCATTGGATTTATTAGGGCACATTATGTTCAGTGCACACATGACACAAATGGCCATCTTGTATTTAGTCATTCCACCATTGTTAATTTTGGCAATCCCACATTGGATGTGGAGGGGTTTTTTATCCTTTAATGGTGTCAGTAAAGTGTTTGATTTTGTGACTAAGCCTTTGATTGCGTTAATTGTTTTCAATTCAGTATTTTCCATATACCACATTCCCCTAGTATTTGATTTCGTTAAAACGGATATGTGGATTCATGCGACTTATACAGTCCTATTATTTCTTACTGCCATGTTCATGTGGTGGCCACTCGTGAATAATTTAGAGGAATATCAAGAGCTTTACGGTATAAAAAGAATTGGATATGTTTTTGCAAATGGAATACTACTTACACCTGCGTGTGGGTTAATTATCTTTGCAGAAACACCGATGTATAATACTTTTTCAAACCCGGCAGCATGGGCACAAGCATTGGAACTTTGTGTTCCATCATCTACTCTGCAAGGAATTACATTAAGTGGGCCAGAAATGTTCAATTGGTTGTCTCTTCATGAGGATCAAAGAACCGGTGGAATCATTATGAAGGTCATCCAAGAAGTCGTATTTGGTTTTGTATTGGCTTACATCTTTTTTGGATGGTATAAATCTGAAGGAGAAAAAATAGATCCACTTCCTGAAGTTCAACCAGCCGAATAAAAGCATTCTAAATAGGATGCTTTTTTCTTTTTCTTGTCATCAGTCCTATAGTTCGAGAAGTAAAAGGCAAGTTTCTATGTCAAATCATTGAACATTTAGGGCTTTTATTGAATTCTTTCAATTACTTTAATAAAATGTATTAGAATACATAATGAGAGGGCGATCATGAAATAATGTCTTTACCTATATTACCTACGATAAGCACGTCTTTTATTGTGCTAAGTGCCTTAACAGTGGCAATTGGCTGGTGGCAAATCAAGCAAAAAAGGATTGAGAAACATCAGAAGACAATGATGCTTGCTGCTGTTTTCGCTATCATTTTCTTTGTTATTTATGCATCACGTACGATCTTCATCGGTAATACCGCATTTGGTGGGCCTGAAAATATAAAAATTTATTACACGATATTTTTGATTTTTCACATCACTTTAGCGACTGTAGGTGCAGCGCTTGGTATAACAATGCTCGTTTCTGGATTTAAAAATAACTTGAAACTACATCGTAAAATAGGCCCGACCACTAGTATTATTTGGTTTTTCACTGCGATAACTGGTGTTGCGGTTTATTGTTTACTTTATGTATTTTATAAGGGTGGAGAAACAACTTCAGTAATAAAAGCCATTCTAGGCTTTTAAGGTTACCTTAGCTTTTATCTTATAATATGGAATGAAACAAAGATTCTGCCGAATACAATGTATATAGGCAGAATTTTTTTTTCTTCAATCATTAATGGTCATCACATGAATGATACGCTAAATTGTTTAACTACCGCCTTTCTCTTTAATTGATTCTTTATTACTTAGTCTACGGAAAAGAACCATGATGTTATAGAGAAGATAAGGAGGAGGAGACAGATTGAAAGACTACAAAACTGAAAATATTATCATCTTGTCTTGCTCCATTGATATGGCAAAATCTCTTTTGATGCACCGGAAAGAATTAATTGCCAGGTCTCCAATAGATATACCGACCGGTTGGCCCTCATATAGGTTTAGAAGTCTTTTACCTGTTTATCTTGAAAATAAATCGTTGCAAATTGATACTCTTCACTTATGGTTAGCAGCCGATTTACCAAAGAAGCGAATGATAGGGGATATCATATTATTTATCGATGAAGTTGATACAAAGCAAGGTGTCCTAGAGATTAGACTGGTAGATGAACAAGATGAGCAAATTTATTTTAGAGAATGCTTTTTGCTTTTTATACAATTCGTTGTCAAACATTTCCTAGATTCATTGGAAACAATTAAAATGGAGACCAATACTTCAAATCAAGACCGGATTCAATTATTAAGACAAGTGGGATTCAAGCTGAAAAAGAGAGAAGACCCCTATTTAGTCTGGATTTTGGACTTGGAGGAGCTAGAGTGAAAGGAAAAAGGGTGACTCAATAAGGTCTGACCCCACATGTAATATACAGTATAACGGAAAGGTATACATCCATTATAAAATATATTGATATCGTGGAGCTGACACATAGATTTGGGTCACCCTCTAAAAAGTTTACATTAATCGTTGCATAAGATATTATATTTTAAACTTGAATTTGATGATTCCTGCTTCTCGTGCGGAATTGAATCCAATCAGTAAAAGAGGGCCAATGATAAAGCCAAGTATTCCAAGAATTTTCAGACCTAAATACATGGCAATTAGTGTTGACAGTGCGGAAAGTCCGATATGGCTTCCCATTACTTTTGGTTCGACAGTCCTTCTTATGATTAGTAGGATTACTGCTAGAATCGATAATTGAGTCCCTAGACTAGTATCACCTGTTATTAGATGGAACAATGCCCACGGTCCTAAAATGATAATGGTTCCTATTAAGGGGATAAAATCAACAATCCATATTAAAAGAGACATTACAAGGGCTAGTTCTGGAATGATGAACCACAGTCCAATAAGTGAAACAATAAAAATGATGACACTGACTAAGAATTGAGCTTTTAGGAAGCCAAATACTACGTAGGAAAACCTGGATGACATGAAATGCACCTTATCGGCGGTACGTTCTGAAAGGTGTTCGTATGCTTTTACACGCAATCTTGGGAAATCTAGCATAAATAAAAATAATGCTATCAAAAATACTAGGAAACTGACCATATAATTAGGAATTTCTTTAACTATATTCGTAACATTTTGAATATTGATTGAACTTGTTAAATCATTTTTAACACGATTTAAGGTTTTTTGGATTTGACCACTTAATTCAGTAACGATATATTCAGGCATATCTTCTGACGCGTTCACCAAATTTTTCTCGTATTTCAGCCAAGCCTTATTCACTTCATTTACATAAGCAGGAGTCTCCTGAGCAATTTCTACCACTTCAGTCACAACCTTTGTGACGATAAAATAGCTAGTAATTCCGATAAATGCAATAAAGCCTATAAAAACAATTATCACAGACAATTTATGTTTAATAGGAAATCTTTTTTGAATTCCTTTTGTAATCGGTTCTAGGAGAATAGCTGTAAAAAAAGCCGCCAATAGCGGTACTGAAACGGGCAAAATATAATAGCAAGCGACAATAAGAAGCAGTATGGCGCAAACAATCATTACTTTTTTTCTAGTGAAAAAATTCGCCAAATTACTTCTCCTTTCTAACATATGAATTCTAATTAAATTATAAGTTTTTATGAATATTTCCACAATAAGATTCTCTTATAAATAATCAAAAAGCGCATGTTAATAACATGCGCTTTTTCTTATGATGGATTATAGTTCTGAAAATTTAGCGATATCTGCTTTTACATCAGCAAGAATTTTTTCACATTGTTTCACAAGAGTAGGTGGGAAGCTTTCTCCTTCTCCATACTCAACTCCGTGTGGATAATAATGCTTTCCTAACAGCGGAGTAATTAATTGAATGATCCCTCTATGAGCCCCTACATCGCCTTCTACTGTGTAACCTTGAACACGAAGGTAGAATACTCCTTCTTTTAGGTCAAATTTTCTGTCATAGTTTACACGCTCGTAATCCCATTGCTCAGCACGAACCAAGCCATGGTCATCCATAATTTCGTCAAGTCGATTTAAATCGGCTTTAATTGTTTCAAGACCTGTGTTTTCAAATCTCATAATATGCATCCTCCTATATGATCATACTCGTACGGAAAATGTACATCTAAGGAAGTTAACTATGTATGTAACCAATTTCCTGTGATGCGTGAACCTTTTACAAATTTTCCTCTTGTATAATAATAGTATGAATCGATTCAACATGCAATGTGTATACACTTAGTTTTGTACTATTCACAAAAAGTACATCTTCTATATATGTAGCCGTTTATGGACTCTATCAAAATAAACCTTTCAAGTGTTATAATATTTAATGAAATACAATAATAATATATATTAATATCGGTATTTATTGATATAGAACTTATTAGGAAAGGGGGCTTTCACGCTGCGATCTTTAAGTAAAATATTATTTCTCGCTTCTATTATTTTCTTGATAGGGATTTACTTGAATGTAGGAACTAAAGAAAATGATAATGAACTTCTAATTCAAAATAATGAAGTTAATAAAAAAAATTCAGTAGTCAAGGTTGATCCACAAAATGATGATGCTGAAGGTATACTGGAAAAACCAGATACTGGTGTGGCAACTTTAATAGGTAAGCCCACTAGTGAGTTGGTTTTGGAATTTGGTAAACCTTCGAGGGTCGATTATTCTGCTTATGGATACAATTGGTGGATTTATAATCAAAACGATTTGACGTATTTGCAAGCTGCAGTTAAAGACGGGAAGGTTGTTTCAGTTTATGGTTTAGGCGAACAGTTAAATGTACAACCTTTTAGGATTGGACAATCTGTAGAAGAGATTTACAAAACGGTTTTTGTGGAATCCTCTGTTGAATTAAGTACAGATAAAAGCTCTTATAGATTTGAATTATCCGAAGATGATATGCATATGAGGCCACTAGTTAAAATAGGAGATATATATGCAGTCATTTATTTAGACAAGTTTACAAGTCAAATTTCAAGCATACGGTTTATTGATGATGAAACGTTGATAAAGCATCGACCTTATGAGTTAATTTATCGGGGCGAATTGACGGAGGATGTTGTCTTGTCTGACAATGAATGGGCGGCAGTCGAAGCAGGTGATAGAAAACAAATATTTGATATCACTAATATCATTCGTAAACGGCATGGTTTAAATCCATTATTATGGGATGACCAAACTGCCCAAGTGGCATATGGACATAGTCAAGAAATGTTTACTGAAGATTATTTCTCTCATACATCACCAAACAATGGTGAACTCGGAGATCGGCTTGCTAAGGGAGATGTCCAATTTTTAATGGCGGGGGAAAATATTGCAGCCCATTACGTTGATGGCGTTGCTGCAGTTTCAGGTTGGCTGAATAGTAAGGGTCACCGTGAAACATTATTAAATGAAGAATTTACCCATTTAGGTGTCGGGGTTTATCAAAAATATTTCACACAGAATTTCATTAAGAAAATGGAGTAGAGGCTGACTCTAAAAGTTCCGATTGTTGGACTTTGGAGCAGCCTCTTTTTTATCAATCCATGTCCAAGCAGTTTTAATTTTATGAAACGTAGCGATTCGCATGAAATATATCATTCTTCCACGATCCATAAAATATAACCTGTTGTTGGGAGGATAGGATAGGAGGTTCCAAATCCTTCTCAATGGGTGTGTTAAATTGTACAATATACTTTTTCCCATTAGTACGAACAAGTAATTTTGTCACCATGATAAAGTGTTGACGATAGTATCGTTCTTTGTACTGGGATATGTCCTCTACGACACCTTCGATTATTGACTCTTCCTTAACCTGTCCACAAGATAACCACTGAGCTTTGTTTTGTTTCATTTCCTTTTTGGTCAAAAAATAAAAATAGAAACATATGATTGGAATGACGATTGCTGTAACCATCTTTTCCCTCCACAATTAAAAAATCTTATTTTCTTGGAACAATAAAGAAATTCCCCGTTGCTACCGCACAAAGTGTGCCGTCATCTCTCATTACTTTTCCTTCAAGGACGATGGTTTGCCTTCCCTTATGAAGGAGGGTGCTTTCACAAATCAGCTCCTTGCCACTAGCAACTTTTAAATATCTTACTTGCAAGTCAGTTGTTACAGCTGCTAAATGTTCATCAAGAATTAAGTTAGCATGTGTACCGATTGCAGTGTCAATAAGAGTAGCAGTTACACCACCATGTACGATTCCTAAGTTATTGAACGTAAGTGGGTTGATTGGCATTTTCATGATGAATTTTTCACCTTCCCAGCCGTGGCTAAATTGGAACATCGAGTTAATATATGTAGTTTGTTTTCCCTTTCTCGTGGCAACACCCTGTAAAAAGGCGTTAATAGCTACTAATTCTTCTTCATTTCCATTTTCAATGATATGTAATAGAGTGCTTTTTAATTGATCATTCATGTTGATGTACTTGCCTTCTTTCACTTATTAATATTCCTTACTGAAGAGTAGTTCACTATCTATTATAGAGATACATGTAAAAAAACGTCAAAAAAGTTTTTTTGCTCAGATTAAAGTATGCCCATGCACACATCTATGGAGTCTGCATAATGTGTTATAGGCATTAGTCATAAGATTGGGGTGAAGGAAATGACTAAGAAAAAAAGTGCATCTGTTGAAGAATTTAAGAAATTTGTCAAAAAGCATCCTTCATTGATTAGTGAAGTTCGAAAGGGAAAAACAACGTGGCAGGAAGTATTTGAAGAGTGGTATTTACTTGGCGAAGAAAGTTCCAAGTGGAAATCCTATGAAGATGAAGTAGCTGTTTCCACAGAGCAAAAAAAGAGTAATGGTCAAGATGAATCGGCAGACAATAAAACAGATTTTCTTTCTTCTATATTGGGATCATTAAAAAATATGGATATCAACCAAATACAACAACATGTATCAAGTTTAAATCAGGCACTCGGTGCAATTTCTGGTGTGATTTCACAATTTCAATCAAATGAAACTACTGATACGAAACAAGTTGAGCAGAGTAAAACTCCCCATCCATTTTCATTTAGGAAGGATTAAAGGAGGATTGTGATGAGACAGGACATTTACGACATCATTAAAGCGAATGAAGATTTAAAAAACTATATCCGAACACAACCTTTATGGTATCGAAAGTTAATGAGAAATCCTCATGAATTGGAAAAAATGGAAACGGAGTCGAAGTATTTTTTCAAAAAATCGATTCCACACCGTGTTTCCCAACTCTCAAATGGGGTCCAAATGGCTAATATTATGTTGAATATGTTACAGACCATGAATGTAGGAAAGTAAACACGATAGATAAAATTCACTCTTTTTGCAAACGATAAGGCAAAAGGAGGTTTTCGTGTGAAAAAATGTATCTTATTCATCATTGCTATTGTTGCCTTGACTGGATGTAAGGAAAAAGTCCCTGAACCGGAAACGAAGATTATTGGTATGGATGAACTACAACTCGAGACAAAATCAGTAGAGGCAACCAGCCCCATATTAACAAATCAAACTGGATGGGAGGTTAAATATTTTGTCAGGGGTAATGATGTTTTTGTAGATTGTTATGTAAAAGGTGCTTCTTTTCAAAATTCAGGACGAGCAGGAGCCAAAATTGAAGTGTTGATTGACGGGAAAAAATATGGTGACATGACTACTGCAGCCTTTATTATTAAAGGACTAAGCAAAGGGAATCATACTATTGCATTGCATTTCAAAGATGGTGATAGGAAATATATACGAAAAAAACTAGCCATACAAATTCAATGAGGATTGGAAATCAAGTATTCGCATCTTATCGTTTATCATGGTAAAATGGCATTGGAGGTGAGCTTAATCATGCTTGCTACTATGGAAAGAGTCGAAATTCTACAATTTTCTGAAGACCTTGCCGCCATGATCATAGAATCTGAAATCGGCGAGGACTACTTCATATCATTATATAAGCTCCAAAGTGACAAAGAAGCCCAAAGAAAAATCCAAGCCTTTACAAAAATAAAGGATGCATACGAAGAAGTACAACGCTTTGGGAAGTACCATCCCGATTATAAGAGAGTAAGTGATGAAACAAGGAAACTAAAGAGGGAAATGGATTTGCATCCATCTATAGCTGCTTTCAAGAAGGCAGAAACAACCCTTCAATCGGTACTAGACGAAATCAGCATGATTATTGGCCGATCTGTTTCAGAGTATATTAAAGTACCAACAGGAAGCCCTTTCTTTCAATCAAGCTGCAGCGGTGGTTGTGGCACTGGTGGAAGTTGCGGCTGTTCTTAATAAAGTAAAGGAGAATGCTATGAGTATTCTCTTTTTTTTTACTTTATAATATTTATCAGCTAAGTTTTAATGATTAAGATTCATCCTTAAATCGGATGCAATCGGGACATAAATTCCCACAGCAGAACATTTTTCTCTGTGGAACATAAAATCGGTGCCTGAATACAAATAAAAGATCTTGCTGCCTAAAATAGATTGTTTCACAATGCAATTGTTTCCCTTTCATGACTAGTGCCGAACATTTTTTCATATGTTTAAGGATGGTCTCCATTGAAATGGCTGGATTAGTAACAGCAATGTATAGGAATGGGATGCCTGCCACTTTCTTATAGTGCACGCTTTGAATATCTGTATGTCTTTGTAATAACTTTAAATATTTCTCCCAAACTGAATCAAGATCCATAGTCTCACTCCTCTATTTCTATTGTAGTAACGTTTGTGGATGAAGGTGTATCAATCCAAAGGAATATATATTGATAGATAGAGAAAAATTATGCTACACTGTAGACAAACATTGAAATGAAAAGGGCTTCATCAACCAATGGTAGTAAGGTCCACCAGCAATCAATGCGGGTTAAAATCTTTAATATGGGAGTTTTATTCATGATTGGAGCCAGACAGGGAATCATTGCCTATCTACATACATTAAAACAAGTGAAGATGCTAAGACGATTTGGTAATATTCATTATGTATCTAAAAAATTGAAATATGTAGTGATTTATACAAATATGGAAGATGTGGATTCAACCGTCGAGAAATTAAAGTCATTCTCATTCGTTAAACGTGTGGATGTATCGTATAAACCCTTTTTAAAGACAGAATACGAGAATTCTCGTCCGGATAAAGCAAAAGAGTATGATTACAAGTTAGGAATATAACAAAACGAGAAGATGAAAAAGTCTTCTCGTTTTTTTGTACAAAAAATATGTATAGCTTTATTATTCAGAGCAGTGTCTAGCTCCGACGCACAGGACTTGCTAGTGCCGACAAGACATGCGGCCGTGGCGTTTTTGTCGGACAGCGCCCAGCGACTAGTATGCTTCCTCCCACTCCGTACGATAAGTCAACATCGAATCACTATCGTTCTTCGTGTTGTCTAGCTTCGAGCGCCATCGACGACGCACAGGATGTGCTAGTGCCGACGTCGCCACAGGACGTGGCGATTTTAGTCGGCCTCGAGGTCATAAGCCAAGCCGTCCGGAAGGTAAAAACCAACCTTCCAGCTGGCTCGTCTTATGCTGGACTTCCACAGGACGTGGCGGATTTTAGCTGACGTTCCTTAATAGTGGGGCGCTTGCGCTTTTCTAATTATTTCATTGGAGCTATCAGATGGTTTAATCGTAAGATCCCAATCAAATATTGATGATATAATTCTTTATCCACAAAGTAATGGGATGATTTTACTTCTAATTGAATGATTGGCACCTCCAACCCTGAAGATAGTTCGTTAAATAAATCGTAGCGTTTGTTAGGAGTTATGGTAGGATTAGGTATTCCTTCCCTGCACATATAGATTGGTTGGAAATCTCCGGGATTAGTCGGCGTTAGCACAATTGCTAGTGAAGTAACTGGTTTATCTTCAAAAGTACTATGCATGGCAAGCAGTCTCAGTACTCTATGTTGATTATTTCTGCCAACCTCCAATAATTCATATAAATCTGAATATCCTTGACCAAGTTCAATAAAACGTTGAATCATCTTTTTTCCCCTTTCAGGCTCTTCAAGCGTTAACTTTATCATGTTTTATGTTGATTGAAAAGGAAAGTCTAAAGACATCCCCTTAAATGCCTATATGATAAAATTTATATTATTTTTGAACCGTTAAATTAGTGAAAATAAGTAAAAGTGCTGATTTTGTAAAAAAATAGATAACGAAATTGAAGAATATTTGGTAAGTTAGTAGTAGGAAAATAAGCAAGGGGTAATGAATAAATGATCCGCACATTCCTGACTACATTATTACTAATTTCAATCACTATTTGTGGAATGCTGTTTTGGCAATGGAATCTCTTTTCTGCGTCACCTGGGATAGATACTCAAGCTGAAAAAAGGTCAGACGTTTATCAAAAAATTAAAATGAAACAATCAGAGAAAGTACTGTCTATCCATCACGAGATTAGTGGCTTACAAGAGGAATCCTATATAGTCGAAAATCTAAGAAAGATAAAGTTTACTTGTACATATGACGAAAAAACGGAATGCAAATGGGATAAGGAGAATCATCTTTTAATACCGAATAATCAAAAACAGGTCGTTTTCACATATGAATTTACTGCACCTACAATTAACAAATCAACTCTTTACAATCGTGTTTTTCTGAGTTTGAAAAACATTCAATTCGAAAAATCGCGCGTAGAAATCACATCAACAGTTAGTCGGCCAGCATATTGGTTTTCCAGTGCTCCTTTAATAGGTAAAACAAAAAAGGATTATATTGAATATAGTGTATTTGAACAATCTGGTAATATGTTCGCGCTATATTATTCACCTGTTGAGATGGAGCTTCAAAAATCAGATCGATTAAAGCTCTATTATGAAAAGGGTCAATATGTGGATCTAAATAAAATAGAATCTACATTGGCTATTTTACCTAATAATAAAGTGCTAACCTTAATTGTTACTAACACACATCCAGAATATATATCTGACAGCTTCGTAATTAGTTCGGACGTTTCTAAACCAGATAGGCTTTTACAACAACTCTTCACCTTAGATCTTCAATCACTATTCAACTTTGAAAACAAAGATGAAAAATGGATCATGTACGTCTTAGGTAATTTAAAATATAATCGAAAGTTCGGCGGAGAAAAGTCTCAATTGATGGCAGATGCTATTCGATCAGAATTAGCGGAAAATGAATTAAAGCAATTATTAACGGATACTGATAATAGTCAGTTTCTATCTGCAAAACTATTAGATGAATTCCTAACCAAGGCAAAAGGAAGAGAGAGCCATTTTTTTGCAAATAATAAACTTGAGAAGGCAGGTTTAAGTCCATTATTTTTTGTTGAGAATCGATTGATGCAGGTGAATGATAGTGAAGTTAAAGAAAAAATGATCATGGTACAAAACCAAAGCTTGTACCCGTTCTATCCCGTTATTCATAAGTTAGGATATGAATATCATGTCATTGATCAAAATCAAGTATTGGTAAATAAGAATAATTCTTTAATACGGTTCTACCTGAATAAAAACGTATTCATGATTAATGGAGACGATTATGGAGTGAAAACCAATCCATTAAAGGCTGTGAATGGTAGTATTTATATTACCGAAGATTGGTTACTTGATATTTTTAGGGTGAATATCTTAAAGGGAGACAAGGTCATCCAGATTAGCAATGAGTAAAGAAAATAATTCAAAAAATATAAAAAAGCCCTGCAAGTATATACTTGCAGGGTCCTTCTATTTCCTAAAGGATAGAAGGGAAAGGGAGAGGAGAAACCGGAGGAAGAACTTATGGGGAAACGTAAGCCTTCTCCGCGGTTGGCAACAACATCCTCGATTGGAGATGTTGTTAGTTAACAGTATGACCATTTTATTTTATGTTATACGTGAATATCGTTTAATAAACTGAAGAAAAATGCTTATATAGGAAGTTTTGGTGTTTGATATTGGCTCCTCAATTGGAATATGGTAGGATAGTATAGATTTAAAAAATGTCGAAAAATGTGGTGAGTTACATGAGAGTCGTATCTGGAGAGTTTAAAGGGAGACCTTTAAAGTCTGTTCCTGGGAACACGACAAGACCGACGACGGATAAAGTAAAAGAATCCATTTACAATATGATTGGACCATACTTTTCAGGTGGTACAGTTTTAGATTTGTTTGCAGGAAGCGGTGGTCTTGGAATAGAAGCCATTAGTCGTGGAATGGATAAAGGGATATTTGTGGATCGTGAATTTAAAGCCATCCAAACAATCCGACAAAACCTGGACGCATGCAAAGTTAGTGAGGACCAATACGAAGTTTACAAAAATGACTCGGAAAGAGCTTTAAAAGCCTTGGTAAAAAGAGAGTTGGTTTTTGATTTAATCGTGCTGGATCCCCCATATAAAAAGCAAAAATTGATTGATATTCTTTCATTCATTGAAGAGCATAAACTTCTTACAGTAAGCGGTTACATAGTTTGTGAACATGGCTCGGATATTGTATTGCCGGAAGAAGTAGGAGCATTAAAGCAAACAAGGAATGAAACGTATGGAATGATAGGTATATCCATTTACCAAATTAGTAATGGTATCGAACATAACGAGGTGCAATAATGAATAAAATAGCGGTTTGTCCAGGTAGTTTTGATCCGATTACTTTTGGCCACCTAGATATTATTCAACGTGGAGCAAAAGTATTTGACGAGGTCTATGTGGTCGTGTTGAATAATTCATCAAAAAAGCCTCTATTTACGGTTGATGAAAGGATGGACTTGATTCGTGAAGTCACGAAGAATATTCCAAATGTCAAAGTCGATTCTTTTCAAGGTTTATTAGTCGACTATGCATCAAGCATTAAAGCAGATGCGATTATTAGGGGATTAAGAGCTGTTTCGGATTTCGAATACGAAATGCAAATTACATCAATGAATAGAAGATTAAACGATCATATCGAAACGTTTTTCATAATGACGAACAATCAGTATTCATTCTTGAGTTCAAGTATTGTGAAAGAAGTGGCTAAATATGGTGGAGATATATCAGAGCTTGTTCCAAAGCCAGTTCAAGAAGCATTAAATCAAAAGTATAAAGGATAAAAGATAAGGGAGCTAATAAGCAGATATTACTGTTTATTTTGGCTTCCTTTTTGCATTATACTTCTTTTTTTAAGCTACTAAAGACACACGAATCATGTAATCGTCAAAGCAAAACTGGAATATTAAAATGAAATAACAGATATGGTTTTGTACAGAAAAAATCTATATTTACATCTTTAAACAAATCAAGGAATTGCCCAAACCTAATTTTCTATTTCGTCATATTTTAGTTATAGAATGGGAGGGTTTGAATTGTCTGATAAAAATAAAAAGAAGTATAAAAAGAAGTATAAAAAGAAGTACAAGAAGAAGTGCGAAAGGAGGGACGAAAAGAAGTACGAAAAGAAGTACGATGAAAATTATGAAGAGAAATATGAAAAATACAGAGAATTGCTTGATGAATATACAGAAACACTTAGTGGTGTAATAGGAACATTAAGAATAGAAGTAACAGTGGGGATCCAAGAAGCAGCGGGAACCCCGATAGTAGAGGGAACCACAGAAGCTGTGGTAGTCCCGACAGTAGAGAGAACCACAGCAGCAGCGGAAACGCCAGAAGCAGAGGAAGTTTCAGAAGCAGAGGAAACACCAGGAACAGATGAAACGCTAGAAGCAGAGAAAACGCCAGAAGTAGAAGGCACGCCAGAAGCAGAAGGCACGCCAGAAGCAGAAGGCACGCCAGAAGTAGAAGGCACGACAAAAGTAGAGGGAACGTCAGAAGCAGAGGGAACGCCAGAAGCAGAAGGCACGCCAGAAGCAGAAGAAACACCAGAAGTAGATGGAACACCAGAAATAGAGGAAACGCCAGAAGCAGAAGGAACACAAGAAGTAGAGGGAACGCCAGAAGCAGAGGAAACTCCAGAAGCAGAAGGAAAGCTAGAAGTAGAGGAAACTCCAGAAGCGGAAGGAGAAGTAGAGGGAACGCCAGAAGCAGAGGAAACTCCAGAAGCAGAAGGAACACCAGAAGTAGAGGAAACTCCAGAAGTAAAAGGAACACCAGAAGTAGAGGGAACGCCAGAAGCAGAGGAAACTCCAGAAGCAGAAGAAACTCCAGAAGTAGAGGAAACTCCAGACGCGGAAGGAACACCAGAAGTAGAGGGAACGTCAGAAGCAGAGGAAACTCCAGAAGCAGAAGGAACGTCAGAAGCAGAAAGCACGCCAGAAGCAGAAGGAACACCAGAAGTAGAGGGAACGCTAGAAGCAGAGGAAACTCCAGAAGCAGAAAGCACGCCAGAAGCAGAAGGAACTCCAGAAGCAGAAGTCACGCCAGAAGCAGAAGGAACACCAGAAGCAGAGGAAACTCCAGAAGCAGAAGAAACACCAGAAGTAGAGGGAACACCAGAAGCAGAGGAAACTCCAGAAGCAGAAAGCACGCCAGAAGCAGAAGGAACACCAGAAGTAGAGGGAACGCCAGAAGCAGAGGAAACTCCAAAAGCGGAAGGAACACCAGAAGCAGAAGGCACGCCAGAAGCAGATGAAACATCTGAAGTAGAGGGAACGCCAGAAGCAGAAGGCACGTCAGAAGCAAATGGAACGCCAGAAGCAAAAGGTACGTCAGAAGCAGAAGGTACACCAGTAACAGAGAAAGCTCCAGAAGCAGAAGGAACACCAGAAGTAGAGGAAGCACAAGAAATAGAAGGAACGCCAGAAGCAGAAGGGACCAAGAAGAAGAAGAAACGCCAAAAGCAGAAGGAACAACAGAAGCAGAAGGAACAACAGAAGCAGAAGGAACAACAGAAGCAGAAGGAACAACAGAAGCATAAGAAGAACAAGAACAAGAACAAGAACAAGAACAAGAACAAGGAATAGAAGGAACGCCAGAAGCAGAAGGAACGACAGAAAAAGAGGTACCATCTTCGGTACCTGAAGGAACGTCTTTACGTGAAGAAACACTAACACTAAAAATATCAACGATCTCAGAAGAATCAGAATCACCGGGTTCAGAAGAATCATCTTGATACTGAATAGAAATTTCCTATATTTAAATTTCAAAGATAACAAATACCCATTCCTTTTATTGTGAACATTGAGTAATTAATTTAATGGGAATCATTTAAAAAACAACAAGGAGACATGCATACAATGATGATGGATGAAAAAAGAGCCATTTAATAATGGCTCTTTTTCTATTGAAGCAAACTAATGTAAACGTCTTATAAGTATGAATTAAACTTTAGTCGAAATCTGAAAAATAAAAACTATCTTTTAAATAAATCCGTTTTTCTAGCATAAATGAAACAATACAATAAGAGGAACGAGATAGTAATGAGAGGTCCGTATTTACTGAAAAATAGAAGGATTTCCCCCATCCAACCTAAAGTCACATCTCCAAATACGGGAACAGCATGAGATGGTTTTTCTTTAAAATGCAGTCCCTCATATACAGGTTTCCATATGATTAGAGTAATAAGTCCTGCAATGGTACCATGCATGATTCTTGCAATGAAAAAAGGGAAAAATCGAATATCAGTTTCAGCAAGTATACTAGCGACTTGTGCTTGTACACTAAAACCACTAAAAGCCAAGATGAAACTTACAACGATTGCTTGGAACATAAGTGTGACGTCTTGAACCTGACTGGTCATTTGAGACCCTAATGTGATTTCAAATAAACCAGAGATATAAGGAATGCTAAATACCTCGGGAATATTTAGAATAAAAAAGAGTTTTTCCATCCCATTTGCAATTATTCCTGTAATCTTCATATGATATAAGAGCTTATTAATGACGGAAAAAAGTATAATGAACCCACCAATCATCAATAAGGTTTGAATGGAGGATGTAACTGCATCACCAAGTAGTTTGCCGATGGGTCTTTTGTCCTTTAATCTGGTACGATGTAATGCACGGATGGCAGTCTTCAATGAAACCTTATTTGTATGCTGGATACCCTTCGAATGGTCCTTACCATGCCATCTCATGATTAGTCCTACGCAAAAGTTCCCAGCATAGTGAGCAATGGCGAGAATAATCCCTAAATTAGGATTATGAAAAAATCCAATGGAAACTGCACCGAATATAAATAAAGGATTTGAAGAATTTGTAAAGGAAACTAATCTTTCCGCTTCGACTTTAGTCAATTGTCGTTCTTGCCGGAGTCTAGCGGTCAATTTAGCGCCGGAAGGATAACCTGATGCCATTCCCATTGCCCAAACAAAACCACCCACTCCTGGCACCTTAAACAAAGGTCGCATTAAAGGTTCCAGGAGTACTCCAATAAAAGTCACGACTCCGAATCCAATCAACATTTCTGATACGATGAAAAAAGGAAGTAAGGATGGGAAAACAATTTCCCACCACATCGTAAGTCCGCGTATAGAGGCATCGAAGGCTTCCTGCGGATAGGCAATTAATGATCCCGCAAACAATGTAGCACACATTGCCAACAGGAGAGTTTTGATGACGGACTTATCCAAGAATTGTGCCTCCTTATAATAAATCTACATGAGTTTAATAGTCCAAACCATGCATGAAATTTGATGACATTTTCTTATGAGAATAGAAATGTTAAAATATTCAGTAACATGAGGGATTGAATCCGTTATCTATCTCTGACACGTCTGTCAGGGGGTACATTTTATAAGGGTAAGCTACTTTTTTAAGACCTATCTAAATACTACAAGCTTCAAAGCAGTCTTGTCCTTGTATAAGAAAATATACTTTCCATCAAGCGTTTTTAGAACATCATAGGACTAGTTGTTAACCGATTATTAGTAGCAATGTCAAAATGGAACCATGTAAAGAGGTGACAACCTGTGAGAGAGCCAAAAATAGGATTGGCTTTAGGATCTGGAGGAGCAAGGGGCTTTGCTCATTTAGGGGTCTTAAAAGTGCTAAAAGAGAACAATATAAGAGTGGATTATATAGCCGGTAGCAGCATGGGAGCTTTAGTTGGAGCTTTTTATGCGGCAGGGACGGATATGGAACAACTATATAAAATATCCAATAATTTTAGGAGAAAATATTTTCTGGATTTTACTGTACCGAAAATGGGCTTCATCTCGGGGAAGAAGGTTAAGGAATTTATCCGTATTTTCACGAAGAACAAACGGCTCGAAGATCTTGATATTCCATTGTGGATCGTCACAACTGATATTAAAACAGGCGAAAAAGTGATTTTTAGTGAAGGACCTATTGCCGAAGCCGTCCGAGCTAGTATAAGCATACCAGGAATATTCGTACCTGAAAAAATCAACAATCGACTGTTGGTGGATGGTGGGGTAGTGGATCGTGTACCAGTATCTGTAGTAAAGGAAATGGGGGCTGACATCATTATCGGGGTCGATGTCGCTCATGTGAAGCAGGATATGGAGATAACCTCTATTTATGATGTAATCATGCAGAGCTTGGATATTCTTCAAATGGAATTAGTTGAGCAAAAGAAGATTGCATCAGATATCATGATTCGCCCACGTGTTGAAAAATACAATTCAAAAGCATTTACAAATATTGATGAAATAATTAGTATTGGAGAGGATGAAGCAAGGAAAAACCTTGATGCAATCATTGAATGTATTGGAAACTGGAAGGGGTCAAGTGTGGAATGAAACAATTATGGAAGGCAAGCTCCTTTCTTGCAATCATGTTACTGGTCATATTATCTATTTTTTATACTTTGCCATTTTATGTTTCTAAGCCCGGCATGGCGCAGGAATTGGAGCCGATTGTCCATGTAGAGGGAGCTGACGATGCAAAGGGAAGCTTCATGCTTACAACAATCAGGATGGGTAAGGCAAACATATATTCATATTTAATGGCAAAATGGAGTAAGTACCAAGAGATTTATCCAGAAGAAATGATACGTTCTGAGGATGAAACCGAGGAAGAGTATACTGTTAGACAATTGCAAATGATGGAAGGTTCGAAAGACGCAGCCATTATAAATGCTTATGTTTTTGCCAGTAGGTCCATTGATATCAAATACAAAGGGATTTATGTTGTCAACGTTTTAGAAGGAATGCCAGCTGAAGGCAAGTTACAGCCTGGAGACAGAATCACTCAAATCGATAATCTCTCTTTCACCTCATCCAAGCAGTTCATTGACTATGTAGGTGGTAAAAAGGCAAACTCTAAAATAAAAGTCACTTTCAACCGGGATAAGGTAAAAAAAGTAGAAACCATACAACTGAGCAAGATTGAGAAAATTGGAAATCGGGTAGGAATGGGAATCACTCTAGTCGATGATCGTAAAGTAATTACCGATCCTCCTGTCACAATCGAGTCTGAATCGATCGGAGGACCATCAGCAGGATTCATGTTTTCTTTAGAAGTATTTAATCAACTGACAAAAGGTGATATTACAAAGGGTTATAAAATTGCAGGCACTGGAACCATTGATGAACATGGAAATATAGGTCCAATTGGTGGAATAGATCAAAAAGTAATTGCTGCTGATAAATCAGGAGCACAAATATTTTTTGCGCCAAATGAAAAGGGCATCAAAAATTCTAACTATAAGATTGCTGTAAAAACCGCTAAAGAGATTGGAACTGATATGAAAATTGTCGCAGTAGATCAATTTGATGAAGCGATTCGTTATTTAGAGAGTCTAGAGGAGTTATAGTACATACATATTGAGGGAAGATTCATTCTCTATTAAAAAACCAGAGACATTAAGAGACTGTCTCTGGTTTTTTGTCATTGTTTAAGTCTGATTGGAGCCTGTAGTTCTCTTTTCCAAAGAGTTTGTTGTGATGTAGTATCCAGACTTAAAGCATGGATGGTTGCAGATTGATAATCCAAAGCTAATGAGGTTGTTTTATCCTTGATTAGTTTTGAATACAAAGGCATTTCAATTGTTTTTTTATGTATACTTAAATATTGTTGTCCAGTAGCACTCATGCCTAATATCCTTATATGCCCAATTTCATTCATAGCAGCAGTCATTTGATTCTTTGTGACATGGTTAAGGATATGGACACAAATTCTTTGAATCCTTGTCCAAGTATACCGTTTTGTTTTGACAATCGAGACAAATTCATGGAATGAAGTAGCTTCTAGTGCAGCTTCTTTTAAACGATATTCTATTCCTTCCTCCACTTCATATAGTTCAGCCAACTGCTGGACAGAGGAACTAATCAACTTGTATTTCAACATTTGCCAATAGTCCTCCCATTGGTGCAGCTTGCCGAATTCTTGAACATACTGATCCAAACCAGCAACGCTTTCTTTAGGCAAATAAGGCATGACACTGCTTAACGCTTGACTTTCTGATCCATCTTCAAAAAGACAGCTCCTAATGCTGGTAGCACTTGCAATGGTATCATCCGTTGGGCGATCATCATGGTACTCTGCTTTTATTCGCTTTATAGTGGCAGGTAGGATGGAGAATCCATTTTTTAAGGCAGTTCTCACGTATTGATATCCAAGAATATTATTTGGTTTCGATAGGTCTGGTAATTCAATATTACCGCCAGCAATATCCAAAAAAGCAAGGGAAGCGGATTTTGGATAACTCTTACCTGTAGAGGAATGAAATTTTAGTCGTTCGTTATATTCGTCCTCTTTTTGGGACATGATTTGGTATAGAGATTTAAAAGGTGCGATTTCCCCTAATTCGCTCCCAAAACAGAAGAATTCACAATGTAATGCTTCTAGTATTTTGATGGATCCAAGGGCAAAAGGCTCCGCATGCTGCGTACTGAAAGCATAAGGTAGCTCAACCACAAGGTCTGCCCCACCTTTTAACGCCATATTTGTCCTAGTCCATTTACTAGTTAAGGCGGGTTCTCCCCTTTGGAGAAACGAGCCACTCATGACAGCTATAACTACATTTGCCCCAGTTGATTTTTTACTTTCTTGTAAATGATATTTATGTCCGTTGTGAAAAGGATTGTATTCGACTACCAACCCAACCGCTTTCATTGATTTCCTCCATAGTTTGTAATTTACAAAATGAGTGGTAAAATATATGATTATACAGTTGATAACCTTTCTAGAGGCTGGCATAATGCCCATAAATGCTCGGTTTCTACTACATTGTACTGTAAAGAAATTATATTGACAAACGGTAGATAGACAGCTATAATTACCTTTGTTGCCTTGAGGTGATTCATTTGAAATGGACAATTACTCAACTTCAGAAATATCGTGATAAAGGCCTCGTTCTTGATGAACAGGTGGATGTCTCCCCGGTTATGGACATCGATAAGCAAATTCGTGCCGTGTCACCTATACACGTGACTGGTCGAGTGGATATTGGTACAAATGAAATTACCTTCCATATTCATATAGAAGGCAAACTCACTTTACCGTGTTCACGTACACTTGTTGATGTATTATATCCAGTTGACGTTAAAACGACAGAAACTTTTTTACTACGAACTGACTATGATCCTGAACAGGAACATGTGACAGTGGTAAAAGGTGATGTTATTGATCTTTATCCGATAATACAAGAGAATGTATTGGTCGAAGTTCCTATGCAAGTTTTTTGCGATGACGCAAATCCAGAAGGAGCAACCCCCCAGTCTGGAAATGACTGGTCTGTTATTTCGGAAGAAGAACAGGAAAAGAAAGTTGATCCACGACTTGCGGGCTTGGCAAAATTCTTTGACAACGACAAGCAATGATGAAACAAGAAACGAGAAGATTCGGGATTTTCCGGTCCTTATAACTTCTTAGCTCATTTTTAAGGAGGTGGGAATAATGGCTGTACCTTTTAGAAGAACGTCCAAGACGGTTAAAAGAAAACGTCGTACACACTTTAAGCTTCAAGTTCCTGGTATGGTAGAATGCCCAAACTGCGGTGAAAGCAAATTAGCTCACCGTGTATGTAAAGCTTGTGGTACTTACAAAGGAAAAGAAGTTGTGAACAAATAATTTTTCCTGATGAAAGAGACTAAAATGACTGTTTACCAGTCATTTTAGTCTCTTTTTCATTATTTATATTCTCTTTTCTAAAAGATTGTTGTATTTAAATTGGATTTATTAAAGTGAATGGTTAATAAAAAATAGGTTGATTGAAGCAGAAGGTGCGAGACTCCTCGAAAGTGCATTAGAATTTCCTTCGTGTGGTGTAATTCACAGATGCAATTCAATGTCCTGAGGGAGCGGTGGACAGGTGAGATCCCACAGGCGTAAAGCTCCGAAGATGTTCCAGGACCGCCCCGCGAAAAGCGAGCATCCTGGAACTGAAATCAACCACTCCATTGTGAAATAGCAACAAAGTTTAGAAACCACCCTTTTTATTAATTTTGAAAAGAAGGGAACAGGTCAGCTCATCTAGAATCACTATTGTATGCAAACTTGATGATTAGGAGTGATGCACCATGTTAGAGCAATCTTTATTAAAACATCTATCAAAAGATGGGATTTTGAAATTAACGATTCATCGCCCTGAAAAGAGAAATGCAATAAATTATCAAATCATGGATGAATTGGCTTCAGTACTTTTAGAGGCAAGGGAAAATAAGAATATTAAAACTGTTGTCATTATCGGTGAAGGGAACCGTGCATTTTGTTCAGGTGGAGACCTTAGTGAATTTCATAGATTACATACAGCAACAGACGCATATGAAATGCTTTCAAAAATGGGAGAAGTACTATATTCCCTTTTAACTTTGCCTATTCCAACCATTGCAATATTAAATGGGACAGCAGTTGGAGGGGGCTGTGAAATTGCATCCGCTTGTGATTTCAGATGGGCCTATCCACAGGTGAAAGTAGGTTTTATTCAGGGAAATCAAGGAATTACGACTGGATGGGGCGGAGGTACGATTCTATTAGAGAAACTCCTCCCGTCTAATGCATTGAAGATGCTCCTTTCTGCAAAGGTCTTGTTACCCGAAGAAGCTAAACAATTAGGTTTTATTGATCAAGTCTTAAATGAGAAGGATCATTGGGAATCTCTAGTGGCTAACATGATCGAAAAGGAACAGGAAGTCCTAGTAGCGTATAAACAAATCTTGATTCGGAAATGGAAAGAAACAAATATAAAAGAAAGAATAGACCAGGAAATTCGAGAGTGTGCCAATCTTTGGGAAAGTGATGCGCATTTACAGGCAGTGGCAAAGTTTACAGGAAAGAAGATATAAAGATTTAAGGTTAAATATCACTATATCTCCTTTATGCAATTATTTAAAAAAAGTCTTCTAGCATTCCTATTAAGTGCATATTTTGTATAAATACTTATTAGGAGGGATCCATGCATGTCGATGACAAGACAAGACGCTTGGAGTCAAGATGAAGATTTATTACTAGCAGAAGTAGTGTTAAGGCATATTAGAGAAGGAAGTACCCAACTTACAGCTTTTGAAGAGGTCGGCAAGCAGCTCTCCAGGACATCGGCTGCATGTGGATTCAGATGGAATTCCTTTGTTAGAAAACAATATAAATCAGGAATCGAACTGGCTAAAAAACAAAGAAAAGAATATAAGAAGAAAGCGTATCAGAAGAATCAGGTTCAAAGTAAGTCAGAAGTGAATACAAAGGACGCAGCGGTGGAGGTAGAAAGCACATTAAAACAAGCTGAATCGACCATACAAGGCGATAGTCTTAATTTGCAAAATATCGTAACATACTTAAATTCTTTTGAATCACTTGTTTCACAAAAGGATCAGGAAAAGGATAAATTGCAAAAGGAGTTAAAAATTCTTAAAGAAGAAAATTTTAAGCTATCAAGAATGAATGAAGAACTAGAAAATAAAATCCATACAATTGAAAGTGAATACCGTTCCATCCTTGAAATATTGGAGAAGGCCAGAAAACTTGTAAATAAAGAAGATGGCAAAAAAGTTCAAAAAGTATAACCATAAATACCATTATTATTCTAGTATCATATAAAAATAAAGGGAATGAAGATATAGACGCATAAAGCGTACATATCTTCATTCCCTTTTTACCTTTATTTTTAGAAAGGAAGTATAAATTTGGCAACAGAGAAACAAGTCGTTGTAGTTTCTAGTTTTTGTAAAAAAGTATAAGTGCGCTACTCCCTTGTCGTCGCTTGAGGGTTTGGCACTCGGCTAGTTTTCTAATGGTTTCCAAATTAAAGGATTTTGTCCTAAATCTCTTTCCATATCATAGGTAACCGCTTCAAAGCCCATCTTCATCCAAAAATCATGAGACTGGACTCTAGGGTTGGTCTTGATAGGTAAAGTGAAACTCTTTGCAAATGCAACTAGTGTTTCTCCATATCCTTTTCCTTGATAAGCAGGTAGAACTTCAAGTTTCCATAACTCTAAATACTCTTGTGCAGGTTCAAAGTATAAGTCGAATTTAGCACTTCTCCGATATAATGACATACGAGCAACTAACTTATCGCCAAAGTAAATCCCGTAAAATGGGGATTCACTATCATTTTCAATGATATTTGCCTCGAGGTCTTCATGCATAGAAAGTTCTTGAATGCCGTATTCTTTAAACTTCTTAAACTCTTCTAATGTCTTGTAATTGACTAGCAATGGCTCTACTTTATATTCCATTTGCTTCTTCCCCCTCTATCTAGATGCAATTCGATGGTCATTATTAAAGATTTCTATAAATTCATTATATAATAAATTCTTGTGAAATTCCTATAAAAATCACTTATAACAGTTTTAACAGGATTTGTTAAGATTATGTAGAATATATACATGACACTAATTGGAGAGTATCGTTATATAACCAGTCATTTAGTCATGTGTCAATTTTTACATAAGGACATTTTAGTTAAAATAATCATACATACATAGGAGAGAATCATGCCATGAATATTGGGATAATTGGTGGGGGTGCGATAGGTCTTTTATTCGGCTTCTATTTATCATCTGAACATGCCATCACTATCTTTACTAAAACAGAGCATCAAGCTAAGGAAATTAACGAGGATGGAATCCATTGCTTAATAGAGGATGTTCGTAAAATTGCCAAAGTTAATGCATGCAACCTTGAAGATAAAGGACTTATATCGGAACAAGATTTACTAATTATTACAGTCAAACAATATCAATTGGAAGTAGTCCTACCATATCTAAAAAATATTAAAAGCCAACTGATTTTCATACAGAATGGAATGGCCCATCTCGACCAAATAAAACATTTAAAAGCGGATATTTTTCTTGGCACAGTGGAGCATGGAGCATTGAAAGTAGACAATCATACTGTACATCATACTGGCCACGGGTCTGTAAAAATGGCAGCGTTCCAAGGGGATATTAGCTCTATTTCCTTTTTAAGTAGGATTGAGAAATTCCCTATTTACTTCCAGGATCACTATTTACCAATGCTTCTCGATAAATTATTAGTCAATGCATGCGTAAACCCTTTAACTGCGATTCTAGAAGTGAAGAACGGAGAATTAATGACCAATTCCCATTTCCATCACATACTAACAAGTTTATGTAAGGAATTATGTACTGTATTTGAAATATCAGATTGGAAACAAGTATTAGGACACATTGAATATGTTTGTAGAAATACAAGCAGTAATAGTTCGTCGATGTTAAAAGATATTGAAAATCAAAGACAAACAGAAATAGATGCAATTCTAGGGTATGTTTTAGCTGAGGCCAAAAAGAGAAATCATCTCGCATTGCTTAGTGAATCTCTTTACAACATGGTAAAGGGGAAGGAGCTGCAGTCAGGGAAGGGGAAGTAGATGTCAAATATTCTATCGTTCATTATTGCAACGTTTGTAACTGTACCGATAATTGGGTATCTCCTATCATTTATTATTGCTAAACAAATCACGAAAAACCATCGTATGTCTGTAAGGATATCAGTGGATATCAGTACTATCCTTTTTATTGTTTCGGTCCATTTTTTAATACATACAATTTGGGGGATTTCGATGATTTGGGCCATTTTTTTAGTACTGATAATGGTAGCACTAACTGTAGTCATTGTGCATTATAAAGTGAAAGAAGAAATTGTCATGAATAAAGTGGTTCGAGGTTTTTGGAAACTAAATTTTATCATTTTTTCATTTGCTTATATCGTTTTAGTGATCTATGGGTTGGTTAAGAGTGTAACCATGACGATTTGATTGATAACAGTATGCTTAATGATTTGTTAATTCATTGGGCATTTTTTTTTCTTTTCCAACTTAACGGTGTTATACTCTAAAGGCGTATGTAGTTGTATTTGAAAGGAAGTATTATGATGGAATTAAAAGAACTGGCTTTACCTTCCATAAATAAGTTTGCATCAGATTACATAAAGAATAAATTAGCAATCCAGGAATTCTTCCATTATGATCTTCAAGAGCAAAATGTTTACCGGACACGGCTTAAAGATCTGCAGGAAAGAACATTTAAGAGACAAGAACTTGCAGAATATATATCTACCTATATGTCTCCACTAGGACTTACCGATAAAATTAAACAAAACCTCAATGCTCTTGTAGAGAAGGATACAACTGTTGTCATTGGTGGACAGCAAGCAGGTCTATTATCAGGTCCCCTTTATACGATCCATAAGATCATATCCATTATCAAACTTGCAGAGCAACAATCTCTCAACTTAGGAAAAAAAGTGGTGCCTGTCTTTTGGGTAGCAGGGGAAGATCATGATTTGCAGGAAGTGAACCATGTTTTTGTTCAGAAAGGCAATCGTTATGAGAAAGTTTCCTATCCTTATTATCAAGAAACTAAGTCTATGATTTCTGACGTTCCACTTGACTTCGGCACCGTTGAACGATGGGCTTCTGATGTTTTTCAATCCTTTGGCGAAACTAGATATACAAAGACGTTGCTTGAGGAAGTAAAATATATTGCTAGTGAATCAAACAACTTTAGTGATTTTTTCGTAAAATTAGTTCATTCATGGTTCAAGGATTATGGGTTACTGATCATCGATGCTGCCGATGAAAAATTACGAAGGCATGAAAGTGATTATTTTGAACAGTTAATCCTTAACCAAGAACAAATAACAAATCAAGTCATGAAGCAACAATCCTTCATGATAGAAAAAGGGTATAAACGAACCATTGAACTAGAAGATTACGCAGCAAACCTTTTCTTTTACGACATAGAGAAGCATGAGCGTGCCCTACTATTTTATGATCCAGATACTCATCAGTTTAAAGATAAAGCTGGAGCTTATATTTTTACTAAAGAACAATTATTGGAATTGGCAAAGCAGAAACCTGAATGTTTAAGTAACAATGTGGTATCAAGGCCGATTATGCAGGAAATGTTGTTCCCAGTACTTGCTTTTATCTCAGGTCCAGGTGAAGTAGCATATTGGAGTGAATTAAAGCTTGCTTTTGAATGGCTGGAAATGAAAATGCCTCCTATCGTACCGAGATTGAATATTACTTTTATTGAAAAGGATATTCAAAAAGCTTTACATGAAATTGATGTTGACATATATGAGGTATTGGCCTATGGAATAGATGGTGCTAAGTCTAGGTTCTTAAATTCCATTAAAGATTCAAGTATTGAAAGCTTATATGGCCAAATGAAGAATCAGCTTATAATCAATCATCAAATGTTGTCCCAAGCGGCTTTACATTATGATAAAGGGTTAGAGCCATTGTTAAAGAAAAATGCAGATTTAATAAATGAGCAATTGGATTTCATATACGATCGTATAAACGGAAGTGTCGAGAAGAAGCACAATCATATATTGAATAAATATATTGATGTTCAGAACCAATTGCGCCCACTTTCTTCCCCACAAGAAAGAATCATCAATCTGTACTATTATTTAAACAAATATGGTCCAGAATTTATTCCAGACCTAATGAAAGTTGACCTCGAATTCAATAGCATGCACAAGGTTGTCCTTGTATAAGAAGAGTCAATGTCCCTAATTGTGGGGATGTTGACTCTTTTTTATGGCTGCTTTTGTAAAGATTGTTGATCTTCTAATGTAATTCAACTATAACGGTCTGAGTTGATTGTAGCGGAGGGCACTTGACTCCTCGAAAATGCATTCGCATTTCCTTCGTGGTGTTTATTCGAGGAAGCTTATTCAATGTCCTGCGGGAAAAAGAGGGAAGTGGGAGACCCCACAGGTGGTAATGCCGAGGAGGCTCCCATCCCTCCCCGCGGAAAGCAAGTGCCTGGAGCTGCAACCAACGGGCAGCCTTTATATACTTAAAACAACAATCTATACGAAAAGAGCCTTTTTAATATGGATTGATGATGACTGTCATATAAATTATCACATGTTTTTATCAGCAAATTGTGGGGTAATAATTCGTCATTCGCTAAATCGCGCCTTCATGAGCTTCCAACCTTAAAAAAACACTGTCCAAACCTGTAGAATACACGCGAAAACCAAAAAAAATGCTAAAAGGAATATATTAGTATAAGAAGAATATTAAAAATAGTGGTAGAAAGTGGAGGGATGTGGTAAATTTGAGATAGAAAGTGGGGGTAGAGCATATGTTCATGGGCGAGTACCATCATAACATTGATAATAAGGGTCGCTTAATTGTTCCGTCGAAGTTCAGGGAGCTTTTAGGGGAACAATTTGTGTTAACACGTGGACTCGATCAATGTTTGTTCGGTTATCCCATGGAAGAGTGGCGCTTGCTTGAGGAAAAACTCAAGGCCTTACCATTAACGAAAAAAGACGCTCGAGCCTTTACAAGATTTTTCTTTTCTGGCGCAACGGAGTGCGAAGTGGACAAGCAAGGCAGAATCAACATACCAACTCCCTTAACGGGCTATGCCCAGCTCGAAAAAGAGTGCGTTGTTTTAGGTGTTTCAAACAGAATTGAGATTTGGAGCAAGCCTCTTTGGGAAGACTATTTTACAGCATCTGAAGATTCTTTCGCTGATATAGCAGAAAATATGATTGGTTTTGACATTTGATAAGCGAATAGAACGGACAACGAGCAATTGGAGAGTGATAGGTTTGTTTAAGCATAAAACTGTATTATTGAAGGAAACAGTTAATGGATTGGATATTAAGCCTGATGGCATTTATGTGGATTGTACGTTAGGTGGAGCTGGACATAGTAGTTATCTACTATCCCAACTTTCAGACCAAGGAAGGCTATATGCGTTCGATCAAGATGAAACAGCAATCAAAAGCGCAAAAGAAATGCTAAAAGATTATGGTGAAAAAGTCACTCTAATCCAAAGTAATTTTACATACATCAAGGAAGAATTAGCAAAACGAGGCGTAATAAAAGTCGATGGTGTTTTATATGATTTAGGAGTTTCCTCCCCACAATTGGATACCCCTGAACGAGGATTCAGTTACCAGCATGATGCCCCTCTAGACATGAGGATGGACCAAGACGCTGAATTATCAGCTTATGATGTTGTCAACCATTGGTCTTTCAACGATTTAACGCGTATCTTTTTTCAATATGGTGAAGAGAAATTTTCAAAACAAATTGCAAGAAAGATTGAAGCAGCTAGAGAAAAGAAACCAATCGAAACAACGTTTGAATTGGTTGAACTGATCAAGGATGGGATTCCTGCTCCGGCACGAAGAACGGGTGGACATCCTGCAAAACGGGTATTCCAAGCGATACGAATCGCAGTAAATGATGAGTTGAAAGTGTTTGAACAATCATTGGAACAAAGTATCTCCATTTTGAATACTGGCGGAAGAATTTCAGTCATAACATTCCATTCATTAGAGGATAGAATTTGTAAGACTGTCTTTAAAAAAGCGAGTGAGGTCCCTCAATTACCTCCAGGACTACCTGTTATTCCGGATGAATTCAAACCTGAGTTAAAACTTGTTAATAGAAAGCCGATAATACCTAGTGAAGAAGAGCTTGAAGAAAATAACCGTGCACGGTCAGCCAAGTTACGGATTGCTGAAAAATTATAATAATACAGGGGGGAAACAAGATGAGCAATTTAGCTAGAAAAATTCAAGAACAAAGAAATCATGAGCAACAGAATGAAACGTCCGTACAGACGGTTGTCAGACATAAGGCTAGAATCACGGTTGGTGAAAAAATTCTTATGGTCGCATTCGCATTAGTCATGACGGTATTGGCTGCGACTATTGTTTCCAACCAATATGCAATTTATGAAGCGAATAAAGATATCCAAATAGTCGAGTCATCCATCTCAGATCAAAACAAAGTCAATAATGATTTGAAAGTAGAAGTTAGCGAACTCAGTACATATGAGCGAATCTGGCAAAAAGCTTCTGAATTAGGGCTAAAGCTTAATGAAAATAATGTCAAGGTTGTGCAAAAATAATGTACGTGAAACAGAGAAATATGAACACGGGAGCAGCCATTCTGATACTAATATTCGGACTGCTCTTTTTTCTATTGAGTTGTAGATTTGTGTTCATACAAGCATCAGGTGAAGCTGGTGGCGAGGTGCTTGCAGCAAAGGCGCAAGCCAAATACACAAAATATCGGACCATTGATGCCAGCAGGGGATCGATATTGGATAGCCGCGGAGCAGTTATCGCCGAAGATACACCTTCTTATTCTTTAGTGGCTATTCTGGATGATAGCATGACGGTCGACAAGAATAATCCACAACATGTAGTGGACAAAGAAGAAACTGCAGAAAAACTCTCTAAATATATAGATTTAGAAAGAAGTCAAATTCTTGAAAGATTAGATAAAGAGGATGCTTTCCAAGTCGAATTTGGTGCTGCAGGACGCGATCTTTCCCACAAAACAAAACAAGAGATTGAAGCGTTGAAGTTACCAGGGATTACTTTCAGAAAAGATACGAAGAGGTTTTATCCGAATGGTGTTTTTGCTTCCCATGTAGTGGGTTATGTGGAAAAAAAGACGAAGAACACAGAAAAATCGTCTGAAACAGAAACAGTCGGGATGTTAGGCTTGGAAAAAACATTACAACCCTTATTAAAAGAAACTGATGGGAAGGTTAAATATGAAAGTGATCGATGGGGTTTTCTTCTACCGAATAAGAAGGAAGAAAAAGTAATCCCTCCAAAGGATGGAAATACGGTTCAACTGACGTTGGATAAAAAAATCCAAACCTTCCTTGAGGATTCTCTGAATCAAGTATACAAAGAATACAAGCCGAAGGAACTTATTGCAATCGTAGCAAACCCAAAAACTGGGGAAATATATGCAATGGCTCAGAGACCTACCTTCCATCCTACAACTCGTGAGGGCTTAAGCCAGAACTGGAAAAACCTTGCGATTGAAGAGAATTTCGAGCCAGGTTCCACTATGAAAGTGTTTACTTTGGCCGCTGCTGTCGAAGAAAATAAATTCAATCCGAATGGCACATTCAAAACAGGTTCATACAAAGGCGTATCTAGTGACCATAGTGGTATACCAAGAGGGAAAACCATCACGTTTTTAGAAGGTTTACAGAGATCTTCCAATGTTGCTTTTGCGACCATCGCAATGGAACATTTGGGAGCGGATAAATTCAGAGAATATTTGACCAAATTTGGGTTTGAACAACCAACTGGCATAGATTTGCCAAATGAGGTGGGTGGGAAAATCTTATATAAATGGCAAAGTGAGAAAATCACGACAGCCTTCGGTCAAGGTACAGTCATAACTCCAATCCAACAAATTCAAGCATTTTCTGCAATTGCAAATGATGGGAAAATGAGAAAACCGTATGTGATCGATAAAGTCATTGATCCGAGTGGAAATATTGTAAAACAAACTAAACCAGAAGTGGTTGGCCAGCCTATTTCAGCTTCTACAGCTGAAAAGGTAAGAAATTATCTTGAAACGGTTGTCTCTGCAGAAAAAGGAACAGGTAGAAAGTATAGTATTGATGGGTATAAAGTTGCCGGTAAAACAGGGACAGCTCAAATCATAGGGAAAGATGGAAAATATCAAGTAGGTAAAAACAACTATCTTTTCTCCTTTATTGGGATGGCTCCAAAGGAAGACCCTCAATTAATCATGTATGTTGCAGCACTACAACCTGAACTGGGAGAGACAAAAACTGGAGCGGATGTCCTATCGGCTATATTTAATCCAGTAATGAAAAGTAGTTTGCAATATTTAAATATCAAACCTTCAAATATTCAAGAGGTAAAATCAAAAGGAATTGAAGACTACTCTTCAGTATCAACCACTAAAGCGCAAGAACAATTGCAAAAGGATGGATATGAGGTGGTAGTCTTAGGTAAAGGAGAACAAGTCATTAATCAATCCCCTAAGCCGGGTAGTATATTGCTTGAAGGCGAAAAAATCATCCTTTTAACAAATGGGGATATTAAAATGCCTGATTTAAAAGGCTGGTCTTTACGAGACGTCATGAAGGTTGCCAAGATTGCAAATCTGGATTTGAATACAGCAGGAAGTGGCTATGTTACGAAACAAAATATCAAGCCTGGCACGAAAATCACAAAAGGTATGTATTGCATCATAGATCTAAAGCCACCAGAGACAATGATCAAAAAAGAAAAAAAGTCCACTAAAAAAGACGAAGAAGAAGTACATGATTAATAGAAAAGCGAAAGCGCCCTGCTTAGCGACGTATGGGCTGGAGGAATCCGCATGAGATAAAGGAAACACGAAGAACGATAGTGATTCGATGTTGACTTATCGTAAGGAGGAGGCCGAAGCACACTAGTCGCTGGGCGCTGGCCGACAAAAACGCCACGTCCTGTGGCATTGTCGGCACTAGTACGTCCTGTACGTCGTAGCTAGACACTGCTCAAACTTCAGAAACCTATCTTTATATTAATAAAAAAGCGAAAGCGCCTTCGGAACAATCAAAAAGAAGATTGTTCCTGCGAGGATTATTCTAAGAAGCTTTCTCTTAGTGCTTTATAGAACAAGCCTTCCTGTTTTGTAGGAAGGCTTGTTCTATTTCCCCTTGTACAAGCATAGATTGAAAGCAAGTGTGAGTTGGGGGTGCTTTCTTTGCGAGTTTCCAATGTAACCGTTAGGAAAAGGTTATTCATTGCATTATTGGTCGGGTTGTTTATTTTTTTAATCATTGACGTCCGCTTAGGGTATGTACAGTTTTTTCTAGGGAATACGCTGACTGACAAGGCAAAGGATTCTTGGAGCAGGAACATAACATTTGAAGCGAAAAGAGGAGAAATTCTTGATAGAAATGGTGTGGCATTAGCTACAAATATCAGTGCGCCAACCGTCTATGTGGTACCAAGACAGGTGGAAGATCCAGTTGCAACGTCAGAAAAGCTGGCAGTGGCTTTAAATGTTCAAAAGGACAAGATTTATAAACAAATAACTTTACAAGAGGTAAATGTACGAATTAAAGAAGGTAGAAAGATATCTCATGAAAAAGCGAAAGAAATAAAAGCTTTGGAACTAAAAGGTGTATATATTGCCGAGGATTCTAAACGACATTACCCTTACGGTGAATATTTATCCCATGTTCTAGGATTTACAGGCATCGATAATCAGGGGTTAATGGGGATCGAATTATCCTATGACGAGCAATTAAAAGGTGAAAAAGGCTATGTTCAGTTCTATTCCGATGCGAAAGGAAAAAGAATGGAGAATATGGCAGATGATTATGTAGCTCCTAAAGACGGAGCTAATTTAAAACTGACAATCGACAGCAAAATCCAAACGATCATGGAAAGGGAATTGGATATTGCTGAAGCTACCTATAATCCAGATGGTATCATTGGAATCGCGATGAATCCTAATAATGGTGAAATCCTTGCTATGAGCAGTAGACCGACCTTCCATCCGTCAAAATATCAAAATGTACCTCAAGAGATATACAATCGGAACCTTCCTGTTTGGAGTACCTATGAGCCTGGATCGACATTCAAAATTATTACGCTTGCTGCAGCCTTGGAAGAAAAAAAGGTTAGCCTAGAGCATGATCATTTTTACGATTCAGGTCGTGTAGAAGTAGCGGGTGCATCCCTTCGCTGTTGGAAGAGGGGTGGTCATGGAAGCCAAACCTTTCTAGAAGTTGTTCAAAACTCATGCAATCCTGGTTTTGTTGAATTAGGTAACCGTGTAGGGAAAGAAAAACTATTCGAATACATTAAAGACTTCGGTTTTGGTCAAAAGACAGGTATTGACTTACAAGGAGAAGGTACAGGTATCATGTTCGATATGAAGCGAGTAGGCCCAGTTGAGCATGCCACCACTGCATTCGGTCAAGGTGTATCAGTGACTCCGATTCAGCAAGTGGCAGCTGTTTCGGCAGCCGTAAATGGTGGTACACTTTATACGCCATATATTGCTAAGGAGTTAGTAGACTCAAAAACTGGGGAAGTTCTGATGAGAAAAACACCAGAAGCGAAAAGAAAAGTCATTTCCGAGGAAACTTCAAAAAAAATACGCTTGGCTTTGGAGTCAGTGGTTGCAAAAGGTTCGGGTAAAGGAGCCTATATCGATTCCTATCGTGTAGGTGGGAAGACCGGAACGGCTCAAAAAGTTAAAGACGGTCGGTATATGGAAAATAACCACATAGTTTCTTTCATTGGATTTGCCCCTGCTGATGATCCTCAAGTCGTCATATATATTGCGGTTGATAATCCAAAAGGAACTGTTCAATTTGGTGGGGTCGTAGCTGCTCCAATCGTTGGTAATATCATGGAGGATTCCTTACATGCATTAGGGGTTAAGCCTCGAAAAAACCAAATTGAAAAAGAAACTACTTGGCTAGATCCTATCATGGTGGAAGTGCCGGAGATGGTAGGCATGACTACAAAACAACTACAGACTCAATTATATTCCTTGAAATTAGATATTGCAGGAAGTGGTACAAAGGTGGTTAAACAAGCCCCAGAAGCAGGTGTTAAAGTGAAGGAAGGTTCGACAATAAGAATATATCTTGGCGATGAATAATAATCAGTATAGAATAGTACTCGAATGTAAAAGCGGCTGATTGTAAACCAGCCGCTTTGTTTCAATTTATGAACCCAGGGGAATGTAAAATGTTAGTGCGGGATTAAATATGTTACTCCTATCACATAGCACTCTGACTATTTTTGGGGTAAAATATAGAATGTACGAAAGTGCCCATGTTGAAAGGAATTGAAAGAATGAAGTTACATACGTTATTAAAAGCCCTTCCTTCGTTTAAGGATGAGATTGTTGAAAATCCAGATATCATTTCTGTTGAAAACGACAATCGAAAGATAAAAGAGGGCAGCTTATTTATTTGTATTAAAGGGTATACAGTTGATGGGCATCAATTTGCCGCTGATGCAGTTAAAAAAGGTGCTGTGGCAGTTGTTGCAGAAAGACCAGTGGAAGTGGATGTCCCTGTCATTATCGTTAAAGATACGATGAGAACAATGGCTATACTTGCAGATACGTTCTATCACCATCCAACCCAAAGATTACGTCTAATTGGAATAACAGGAACGAATGGAAAGACTACGACCAGTCACTTGATTGAAAAGATCTTCAATGATCATCATCAGAAAACTGGCTTAATCGGTACTATGTATACAAAGATTGGTGAGAGTATTAAAGAAACAAAAAATACGACACCAGATAGCGTTACATTACAGAAAATCTTTGCAGAAATGATCGATGAACAAGTAGAAACAGCTATTATGGAAGTATCTTCACATGCTTTAGAGCTAGGGAGAGTCCATGGCTGTGATTATGATATAGCAGTGTTTACAAATTTAACCCAGGACCACCTAGATTTCCATAAAACAATGGAACGGTATAAGTTTGCAAAATCGCTTCTTTTTTCCCAGCTTGGTAACACATTTGTGGATGGAAGGCAAAAATTTGCTGTCTTGAATGCTGATGATCCTGCATCAGAAGATTTCAAAAAATGGACTGCTGCACATGTCTTGACGTACGGAATAGATAATGATGCAGATGTATTGGCTAAAAACATATTGATTACTTCTAGTGGTACACAATTTTCGTTGGTTACACCATTTGGTGAGTTAGACGTAAGAATGAAACTTATCGGTAAATTTAGCGTCTATAATGTACTGGCGGCTATTTCTGTGTCAATATGCTCTGGTTTACCCCTTGCTTCAATTGTGCAATCGATTGAAGATGTAAAAGGAGTGTCAGGGAGATTCGAAGCAGTGGATGCTGGTCAAGATTTTTCAGTAATTGTAGATTATGCCCATACGCCCGATAGTTTGGAAAATGTACTTCGTACTGTTAAGGACTTTGCGAAAAACCGCATCACAGTAATTGTTGGATGTGGAGGGGACAGAGATAAAACAAAGCGTCCATTAATGGCACAAATCGCATGTGAATTTGCAGATAAAGCAATCTTCACATCCGACAATCCAAGAAGTGAGGATCCACTAGAGATTCTGAAGGATATGGAAGCCGGAGTACAAGGAAAGCCTTATCAGCTGATTCCTGACAGAAAAGATGCCATATTCCATGCCATCAATGGAGCTCAAACAGGAGAAGTCATTGTCATTGCAGGGAAAGGCCATGAAACCTATCAACAAATAGGCGATAAAATTTTTGACTTCGATGATAGAGTCGTTTCATTAGAAGCCATAAAGAATAAAAAATCTAAATAAATATTACAAAATAGAACGAGTGTGAAAATTACATGTATATAGAGATTATGAATGAACAAAACAATAGATTTGCAGCTGTGGAGAAAGGTGGGGAATTACTATGTTAGAACAAGTGATGTTTTTTACAATCATTGCTGGATTCCTCATTACAGTGTTACTTTCTCCTATTTTCATCCCCTTTCTAAGGCGGTTGAAATTCGGTCAAAGCATAAGGGAGGAAGGGCCTAAATCCCATCAGAAAAAGTCGGGTACCCCAACCATGGGTGGTATCGTCATCTTAATATCAGTAACGGTATCGACATTAGTGATGATTGGGAAGTTTTCTGAACCTTCCACTAAAATGTACCTATTACTCCTTGTTACATTAGGATTTGGTTTATTAGGATTTTTAGATGATTTCATTAAAGTCGTTTTGAAGCGGAATTTGGGTTTGACTTCACTACAGAAATTGATAGGTCAAATTATTATAGCAATTATTTTTTATTGGATTTATAAGGATACTGAAGGGTTTTTACCTCATATTGGGATTCCAGGCACTGATCTAGAATTCAATATTGGATGGCTTTATGTCGTATTCATCATTTTTTGGCAAGTGGGCTTTTCAAATGCAGTCAACTTGACTGATGGGTTGGATGGATTAGTTTCGGGTACTGCCGCAATCGCATTTGGTGCCTATGCTGTGTTAGCTTGGAATCAAGCGCAATACGATGTAGCACTCTTTTCAGTTGCTGTTGTAGGTGCAGTTTTAGGTTTCTTAGTATTTAATGCTCACCCAGCAAAAGTATTCATGGGTGATACTGGTTCCCTAGCTTTAGGGGGAGCATTAGCTACCGTAGCACTATTAACAGATTTAGAATTATTACTTGTGATAATCGGTGGTGTATTCGTCATCGAAACTCTTTCCGTTATGTTACAAGTTGCTTCATTTAAAATGACAGGAAAACGCATTTTCAAAATGAGCCCCTTGCACCATCATTATGAATTAGTAGGGTGGTCTGAGTGGAGGGTCGTCGTTACATTCTGGACAGTCGGCCTATTATTTGCTGTTTTAGGAATCTATTTAGAGGTGTGGTTATAATTGAAAGAAACTACTAAATTTCTACGAAAAAAAGTATTGGTACTAGGTCTGGCAAAGAGTGGGGTATCTGCTGCTTCACTTTTACATAAGTTAGGTGCTTTTGTGACAGTAAATGATAAAAAGCCTATTTCTGAAAATCCTGAAGCTCAAGGTCTGCTTGAGCAAGGGATAAAAGTGATTTGTGGTGATCATCCAATCGAACTGTTGGACGAAGGGTTTCAATTTATCGTTAAGAATCCAGGTATCCCTTATACCAATCCGTTGGTTGATGGCGCAATCAAAAAGGGAATTCCAGTTTATACGGAAGTGGAATTAGCTTATCTAATAAGTAAAGCTCCGTTTATAGGAATTACTGGGACGAATGGTAAAACAACCACGACCACTTTAATTCATGAAATGTTGGAACGGGGAGGAAAGAACCCATTAATTGCAGGTAACATTGGGACTGTTGCTTCAGGTGTAGCTGAAACGGCAGAATCATACAACAATATTGTCATCGAACTTTCTTCTTTTCAATTAATGGGAATTGAAGAATTCAGACCTTCCATTGCTGTATTAACCAACCTTTATGATGCCCACTTAGATTATCATTCCAGCAAGCAGGAATATGCACAGGCTAAAGGGAAAATAACGGTAAACCAGACAGAAGAAGATTATGTTGTGTATAATGCCGACCAATCAGATGTCAGGGAACTAGTAATCCATTCAAAAGCAGAGCATGTACCATTTTCAACAGAAACCATTTTAGAAAATGGGGCATATGTACAAGAAGGCTATGTGATGTTCCGTGGAGAAAAGATCTTATCTGTAAGGGATATTGCATTGCCCGGAAAACATAATCTTGAGAATATCTTAGCTGCAGTTGCAGTCAGTAAATTAAAAGGCGTTGACAATAGAGCTATTTTAGAAGTGCTGCAAACCTTCCATGGTGTAAAGCACAGACTTCAATATGTAGCAACGATTGCGGATCGTAAATTCTTTAATGATTCCAAGGCTACTAATATACTAGCAGCTACAAAAGCCCTTACTTCATTTGAGGAACCCGTGATCCTACTAGCAGGTGGCCTTGACCGTGGAAATGAATTTGATGAACTCAAGCCTGCTTTAGCACATGTAAAAGCAATTGTTACATTTGGCCAGACTGCAAAAAAAATTGAGAGAGTAGCAAAAGAAGTAGGAATAACGAACATAAAATATGTCGATAATGTTGAAAAGGCTGTTCCAGTCGCTTTCGAACTTTCTGATCCAGGGGATATAATTCTCTTATCACCAGCTTGTGCAAGCTGGGATCAGTATAAAACTTTTGAAGTTCGGGGAGACATGTTTATGGAGGCTGTGCATAAACTGAACTAAGAGCTTGTATTAGAAGACGGACGAACGTCCGGGGCAGCAACAGTTACTAGAGACTAAACAGTTAAAACATGTCTCTTATTCATTCAACAAGAAGGCAACCAAGATAGAGAAGCTGACCCAGCAGTGTTTAAATCCCACATACCATCAGAGTAGATTAGTCTTTGATGGATCAGGTGTTTCTACATTGTGTTGTGTCCGCTTCTTTTTGTTTTTTCTTATACTTAGAACAAGCTCTAATCTAGACTAGAGGTGTAACGGTCGTGCCCTTAAAAAAATCAAACCCAGATTTTATATTAATCATCGTCACTTTGTCCTTACTATCGATCGGACTAATCATGGTCTATAGCGCTTCCGCAATATGGGCTACCTACAAATTTGACGATTCCTTCTTTTTTGCGAAAAGGCAAGTCCTCTTTGCAGGTGTTGGTATACTGGCGATGTTTTTTATCATGAACATTGACTATTGGACTTGGCGGACTTGGGCAAAGGTGATTATCATCATCTGTTTTATCTTACTAGTCCTAGTTTTAATACCCGGCATTGGGGTTTGGAGAAATGGTTCTAGAAGCTGGATTGGAATAGGAGCTTTTGCAATCCAACCTTCTGAATTCATGAAGTTGGCCATGATTGCTTTTCTGGCAAAATTCCTTTCTGAAAGGCAAAAGTACATTACCTCATTTAAGAAAGGGCTAGTTCCTTCGCTTTCTTTAGTATTTTTAGCATTTGGAATGATTATGTTACAACCGGATTTAGGAACTGGAACAGTTATGGTTGGAACATGTGTAGTCATGATCTTTATCTCGGGTGCCAGAATTAGTCACTTCGTAGGATTAGGATTAATTGGGGTTGTAGGTTTTATTGGACTAATCATATCAGCCCCATATAGGATAAAGAGGATTACATCATTTTTAGATCCGTGGGAAGATCCGCTTGGTAGTGGTTTTCAAATGATCCAATCGTTATTGGCCATTGGACCTGGGGGGCTATTCGGGCTAGGACTAGGGCAAAGTAGACAAAAATTCTTCTACTTGCCCGAACCTCAGACGGATTTCATATTCGCCATATTGTCAGAAGAACTTGGTTTTATTGGTGGTTCTTTCGTTATCTTATTGTTTGCCTTATTGTTATGGCGTGGAATTCGCATTGCTCTTGGTGCCCCCGACTTATATGGTAGTTTTTTAGCGGTAGGAATCATTGCGATGGTAGCGATTCAAGTAATGATTAACATTGGGGTTGTAACTGGATTAATACCGGTTACTGGAATCACATTACCATTCTTAAGCTACGGGGGATCATCCTTGACTCTTATGCTGATGGCGGTTGGGGTATTATTAAATATCAGCAGGTATGCCAGATATTAATGGAACCCAATAATTAAAGAATTCAGCCTCCTAAGAGGGTGACTCAAAAGGTTGCTTAAGTCGACTTTTTGAGCACTCTTTTTTCTTTTGGCTATGATACTAAGATCTTTTTCCAGAAAATTATCTTTTTAATTAGTCCTATATTTTAGTTAATAAAGACTTTTCTAGTTCCAAATGTCAAAGACTATCTTCTCTTGTATTAAACTTTTCGATGGTATATTGATATAACTTGTTAGCTTGTGACTTCTTCATTATTTTTGTCATACCACTAGTAGGAATCTAAGAATAAAGTGGAATAATAATACGGTTTAGAATATAGTAGAAGAGGGTAAATCCTAGTTTGCATGGGTGTTATCTATCATGTTCCAGACGTTATTGTCCTATATTTCAGATAAAGAAGAATACGTCTATTAAAGAGGTAGTTCATTATTTCAGGGGTGACAAAATGAGAATCGTTGTTAGCGGTGGTGGAACAGGTGGCCATATTTATCCAGCACTTGCATTAATTAGAGAAATTCAAAAAAAACATAGTGATTGTACGTTTTTATATATCGGTACTGAACAAGGTCTTGAAAGTAAACTTGTTCCTATGGAAAATATTACCTTTAAATCGATACATATAACAGGGTTTAAACGTAAGCTCTCTTTTGATAATATAAAAACCATTGTCCGCTTTGTTAAAGGTGTTTCTGATTGTAAAAAAATGCTAAAGGATTTCGGTGCGGATGTAGTGATTGGAACAGGTGGCTATGTATGTGGTCCGGTTGTATATGCAGCTGCGAAATTAGGTATTCCAACTATCATACACGAGCAAAATAGTGTACCAGGACTTACCAATAAATTTTTAAGTAAATATGTGTCCAAGATTGCCATTTGTTTTGAAGAGGCAAGGAAATATTTCCCTAAAGAAAAGACTGTTTTAACTGGAAATCCTCGTGCTTCTGAAGTATTGGATCAAGATGGTATTAAAGGTATGGAATCCGTTGGATTGGATCCTAATCGAGCAACGGTGCTTATCGTTGGAGGTAGCAGAGGGGCACGTCCAATTAATGAGGCAGTGTTAAAGGTAATGGCAGAATTAGGTGAAAAACCGTATCAAGTTCTCTACGTTACTGGCGATGTTCATTATGAAGCGGTCGCAAAAGAAATTGATCTAATTGGAAATCCCGAAAATGTAATTATCAAGCCCTTTGTCCACAATATGCCAGAAATATTGGCTGGGGTTGATTTAACTGTTGCGCGTGCAGGTGCAACAACATTAGCGGAATTGACAGCACTAGGCATTCCAAGTATTTTGATTCCAAGTCCGTACGTAACGAATAACCATCAAGAAAAAAATGCCCGTGCATTATCCGAACACGGAGCTGCAAAATTGATATTAGAACAAGACTTAACAGGGAAACAATTGGTTACTACCATTGATTCCATCCTAATGAATAATGAAGAATTAAATCAAATGAAGGAAGCGGCTAGAGCCCAAGGCATTCCAGATGCAGCAGATAGGGTGCATTCTTTGATTAAAGAAATCAGTAAATAGATTTGAATACGCGCGTTTCTTAAAAAGAATGAATATCATATCCTAACTTTCGAAAAGATTAGGGGAGGTTACTATGAAAGAAGTAATTATAGAATTAAAAGAATTAGAAGTAGGCAAGGTATTAGAAAACGAGCCTTTAGCCAGCCATACTACAATGAAAATCGGAGGACCAGCGGATCTATTGGTCGAACCCTCCTCGATTGAAAACTTAGAAAAAACCATGAAAGTCATCAAAAAATATAATCTTAAATGGCGTGCTATTGGCCGTGGCTCCAACCTTTTAGTTTCAGACGAAGGAATAGAAGGTGTCGTAATAAAATTAAGTGCTGGGCTTGACCAACTTGAAATAAATGAAAATCAAATCCGAGTAGGGGGAGGGTTTTCATTAGTTAGTCTTGCTACCCAAATAAGTAAAAAAGGCCTTTCAGGCTTAGAGTTTGCAGGTGGTATCCCAGGTTCAGTAGGTGGGGCTGTCTATATGAATGCAGGGGCACATGGCTCTGATATTTCCAAAATCCTTGTAAAAGCACATGTCCTTTTTGAAGACGGTAATTTACAGTGGTTAGCGAATGAAGAAATGGAATTCTCCTACCGTACTTCTGTCCTTCAAAAGAACCGTCCAGGTATTGTTATAGAAGCAATCTTTGAACTTCAACCAGGAAATAGAGAAGAAATCGTTGCTAAAATTCAGGCAAATAAGATGTATCGAAAAGACACGCAACCGTATAACTTCCCGTGTGCTGGAAGTATATTTCGTAATCCGCTACCACAATATGCTGGAAGACTTGTTGAAGATGCCGGTCTTAAAGGACATCGAATTGGGGGAGCGATGATTTCTGAAATGCATGGGAATTTTATCGTCAATGCTGGTGGGGCTACTTCTGAAGATGTATTAGCCTTAATTCAGCATGTCAAAGATGTAATTTTAGAAAAATACGGTGTTGAAATGGAAACTGAAGTAGAAATTATTGGTAGAAAGGCTAATTAATGACCAAGAAAATTTCGAATTGTGTTACAATATATAAACCTAGAGCTAAGAATTACCTAGGTATTGCCTAAATAAAGCCTAGAAATAGGCTTTATTTTTTACCAAGGGTGCTTTACGTAAAGTTTGTTCCATTATAGTGTAATTTAACAATAACTATCTGAGTTGATTGTAGCGGACGGCACTTGACTCCTCGAAAATGCATTCGCTTTTCCTTCGTGCGGTATTTATTCGAGGAAGCTTATTCAATGTCATTCGGGAAAGGGAGGGAAGTAGGAGACCCCACAGGCGGTAACGCCGAGGAGGCCCTATCCCTCCCAGCGGAAAGCAAGTGCCTCTCGCTGCATTCAACGGACAAATTTTATAGTCTTAAAACAACAATCTATGTAAAAAGAACTTTTAATAAAAAGCACGAATCATTGAAGAGGTGTCAAGGGTGGAAAGAGGAACAATTGTATCAATAGAAGAACGGATTCCTAAATTGAAGCAAATGCGTAAAAAAAAGGCGAATAGAAGGTTGATTGGATTATTGGCTTTTTTCTTTTTATTGATTATTTGCGTTCTGTACTTTATTTCCCCCTTAAGCCAGATCAAGCATATCGTGGTAAAGGGAAACAAGTATATCCATGACGAAAAAATCATAGAACTTTCTGGAATACAAAAGAATGATAGTATGTGGAAAGTGGATAAAGAAAAAAGTGTGGAGAAAATAAAGAAATTCCCTGAAATTAAAGCTGCATCAGTTAAAGTGACGCTCCCAAATACAGTTGAAATCACAGTTGAAGAATATAAAAGAGTGGCGTACTTAGTTAAGGATTCAAAGTTTTATCCTGTGCTTTCTAGCGGAGAGATATTACCTGTCCTGAAAAATGGAGATATTCCAGTATATGCGCCAGTATTAATTGGTTTTGTCAAAGGACTGGAATTGAATCAAATCATAGAAGAATTGGACAAGCTACCAGAAGAAATTTCAAATTCTATTTCTGAAGTGTATTTTGAACCTAAAGAAACTGATAAATATCATATAAGAATTTATATGAATGACGGATATGAAGTGCTGGCCTCTTCACGAACCCTTTCTGAAAAATTAGTCCACTATCCATACATTGTCAATCAATTAGATCCAAAAGTAAAAGGGGTTATTGATTTAGAAGTAGGCTCCTATTTTAGGGCTTATGGAGTGGAAGAACCGACGTTAGAAGGTGAGGAAAAAACAGAAGGTGAACAGAAGAATCAAGAGGAGGGTGATGAAGAGACCAATGAAAGTGATGAGTAAACATGTTATTCTTTCAATCGTCTTCCTAGTTTTAGGTTTTATGATCGCATTTTCGTATAAAATGACAAATAGAGATGAAACTCCTAAGAAATTGGTTGATAGAAGCTGGGAAAGAGAGTATGAACTTCGACAGCAACTGATTAACCAGGAAGAAAAAAATAGGAAGTTACAAAACGAAATATTGAAAAAACAAGAAAAAATCACTGCGATTGAACAAGATTTAGCGAAGGAAAAGCAAGTGTTCTTCAATATGGCTGAGGATACCGAAAAATATAGGATGTTCCTTGGGAAAGTGAAAGTAAAAGGAACAGGTGTAGAGGTTGTACTTTCAGATGGAGAATATGATCCATCCACTGAAAACATTAATAATTATATTGTTCATGAGCATCATGTGTTCAGTGTAATTAACGAATTATATATATCTGGAGCAACTGCCATAGCCATCAATGGTCAAAGGCTAGATCATAAATCCTATATCGTCTGTAATGGACCTGTCATTACTGTGGATGGGAATCAGCATCCTGCTCCTTTCGTTATTACAGCGATTGGGGAGCCAGATGTATTAACTCAAGCCCTTAATTTAAATGGCGGAGTTAAAGATCAGCTTTTAAATGAAAACATCATTTTTTCTATGGAAAAGAAAGATGAAATCGTACTTGAACCAATTATTGGGAGTTAATATTGCTTTGACAGAAGGCTGGTGTGGTTGTGACTAGGAAAAACAAAATTGGATTTACGGCAGTCACCATCATTATTGGGTTTATGCTAGCCATTCAATTTGAAACAATCAATGAAGAACCCATCATTCGTGATACGCGTGATACTTGGGAATTAAGATCTGACTTGCTGAATGAACAACAGCTTCAATCTAATTTAATCAAAGAAGCAAGAAATCTTGATGAAAAATTGGCCAGCTATGAAACAGAAAGAACGCAAAGCAAAGAACAGATCTTGCGTGAAACATTGCTTGAGTTGAAAAAGGAAGTCGGACTGACTAGTGTTGAAGGTAAAGGGATAATAATGACAATCGAGCCTATTGCAGAAGAACTATCCTTTAATACAAATGACACGAATATTTCCCCGGATATGTTGAGACGACTTATTAATGAATTAAATATGTATGGTGCTTTAAATATCTCTTTAAATGGTCAAAGGATTATAAATACATCTGTCATACGTGATATCAATGGGGTAACAAAGGTGGATGGATACCCATTGAATAGGTTCCCGATTGAGATAAAGGTTTTAAGTGATCAACCTGGAAAACTATACGACAGGATTAAAGTAGCACAAGTGGTTGAGGATTTCTTCATAGATAATTTGACGATTACTATTTCCTCTCCGCAAGAAAATGTGAAAATACCAGCTTATCAGGATAGCATCCGGATTAAAAACATGGAGACAGTTACTGAACTAAAAGGAGGGGATTCTTGATGTGGCTTCCTATTTTTGGGTTATTGATTGGAGTTTTTTTAGGACTCATGTCAGATTTTAGTATCCCGACAGAATACAGTAATTATCTCTCAATTGCAGTGTTAGCGGCACTGGATACGTTATTCGGGGGAATAAGGGCTCATTTGCAAAATATCTATGATGAAAAAGTTTTTGTTTCTGGTTTTTTCTTCAATATTGTATTGGCAGCAAGTTTAGCTTTTCTAGGGGTTCATCTTGGTGTAGACTTGTATTTAGCGGCAGTTTTTGCTTTTGGAGTAAGGCTTTTCCAAAACATCGCTGTGATTCGTAGAATCTTGATTTCTAAATGGTCAGAACCTTCCAGACATACAAATTGAAAAATTCCATAGTTCTTTATAAATATCCTTGTATTTTAAAAAAATTTTTCTTATTTAAAAAGGGAAAAAAGGGGCTATGACGAATAGTTTTTGTATAGTATTCTGTGTATAACTATACTATTCTTCTAAAACTTCATGAAGAGTTATAAATAATAGTCTTATAATAATTGTTATAGAGGTTAAATCGATTTTGGGGAGGTGCCACGGTATGAACAACAATGAAATTTATGTAAGTCTTGACATCGGTACATCCAATGTAAAAGTCATCATTGGAGAAATGGTCAATGACACTTTAAATATCCTTGGCGTAGGGAATGTAAAATCTGAAGGATTACGTAAAGGTTCTATTGTAGACATCGATGAAACGGTTCATTCAATCCAAAAGGCTGTTGAACAAGCAGAGCGTATGGTTGGTATGGAAATTAGAAGAGTTGTCGTTGGAATCAGTGGCAACCATGTAATGCTTCATCCGTGCCATGGTGTTGTGGCAGTCTCTAGTGATAATAAGGAAATTACCGAACAGGACGTTGCACGTGTAAGGGATGCTGCTGAACTTATGACATTGCCTGCAGACAGAGAGATTATTGATGTCATTCCTGTTTATTATAAAGTGGACGAGCTGGATGAGATTAATGATCCAAGAGGAATGATTGGTGTTAGACTCGAGATGCGAGGCATAGTACTTACTGGATTACGTACCATTTTACATAATACCTTACGCTGTGTAGAGAAGGCAGGATTAGAAATTGCTGAAATAGCACTTCAACCAATGGCAGCCGGTTCCCTTGTCCTTTCAAAGGATGAAAAAGAACTCGGCGTTGCGATGATCGATATCGGTGGAGGCAGTACAACACTTGCTCTCTTCGAAGGTGGCCATTTAGCGGCAACCACTGTCATACCAATTGGTGGAGATACAATTACAAAAGATTTATCCATCGTTCTTCGTTCAACGATGGAGAATGCCGAAAAGATAAAAATTAAACATGGACATGCTTTCTATGATGAAGCGTCTGAAGATGAAATGTTCAACGTTCCTATCATTGGCAGCGATCAAATGCAGCCTTGCAATCAATTAATGCTTTCTGAAATCATTGAAGCTAGGATGACCGAGATATTTGATCTAGTCCAAGACGAATTGTTGAAACATGGTTATCACGATTCTGTCCCTGGGGGATTCGTACTTACAGGTGGCGTAGTAAAAATGCCTGGAACTCTTGAATTGGCACAATACATCTTCCAAAATCGAGTTCGAACAGCAGAGCCAAATTACATAGGTGTTAGAGAATCTCAATACACTACAGCAGTAGGGTTAATAAAACACGCTTGTAAAAAAGCTAGATTCCAAGGAATTTCTCTTAGTAACTCCTCGGTTGTTGCACCTCTGCCTGTGAAAAACGAAAAACATCCAGTAAAACAATCAGAGCAGAATCAAGTAAAAGAAAAAACAGAAAAGAAATCAGGCGAACAAGGAAAACTCAAAAAATTAGTACGATATTTCTTTGAATAACAACCATAAAGGAATTATGTATAAACTAGGAGGATTATTATGTTAGAGTTCGATTCTAATTTAGACCAATTAGCTACCATAAAAGTTATCGGGGTTGGCGGTGGAGGAAACAACGCAGTCAACCGAATGATTGAGCATGGTGTACAAGGTGTAGAATTTATTGCGGTGAATACGGATGCACAAGCATTGAATTTATCCAAAGCCGAAGTGAAAATGCAAATCGGTGGTAAACTTACTAGAGGGCTTGGTGCAGGGGCAAACCCTGAAGTTGGTAAAAAAGCTGCTGAAGAAAGTAAAGAACAAATTGAAGAAGCGCTTCGTGGAGCAGATATGGTATTCGTAACTGCTGGTATGGGTGGCGGAACTGGTACTGGAGCTGCTCCTGTCATTGCCCAAATCGCAAGAGATCTTGGAGCATTGACTGTAGGTGTAGTTACACGACCTTTCACTTTCGAAGGTAGAAAACGTGCAACTCAAGCACAAGGCGGAATTTCTTCCATGAAAGAATCAGTTGATACACTGATTGTCATACCAAATGACCGACTATTAGAAATTGTTGATAAAAGCACACCGATGCTTGAAGCGTTCCGTGAGGCTGATAACGTTCTACGTCAGGGTGTACAAGGTATCTCAGATTTGATTGCAGTACCTGGTTTGATCAACCTTGACTTTGCGGACGTTAAGACAATCATGTCGAATAAAGGTTCTGCATTGATGGGTATTGGTGTAGCATCTGGAGAAAATCGTGCGGCTGAAGCTGCGAAGAAGGCTATTTCAAGTCCACTACTTGAGACGTCTATTGATGGGGCACAAGGTGTGTTAATGAACATCACTGGTGGAACAAACTTGAGCTTATTCGAAGTGCAAGAAGCAGCTGATATTGTTGCAACCGCTTCAGACCAAGAAGTAAACATGATTTTCGGTTCTGTTATCAATGAATCATTGAAGGATGAAATCATTGTTACAGTAATCGCTACAGGTTTCAATGAAACGGAAGCTCCCCTTAGTAGACCGGTTCGTCCGAGCTTCGGTCAACAACAACAGCAGCAACGTACAGTTCAACCAACAACAACAACCGTAAAACGTGAAGTGAAAAGAGAAGAGCCTGTCGAAGTCCAACGCGGTGGAAACTCTGCAGATGATACTTTAGACATTCCTACTTTCCTTCGTAATAGAAATAGACGTAGATAAAATCAAAGAGGATGACCCATTGGGCATCCTCTTTTTAATATGAGTGGTAAAAAAATAACAATCTTTTAGAAAGGCTCTTTTCGCATAGATAGTCGTTTGTTTATATACTAAAAAATTTGTCCGTTGATTTCCGCTCCAGGACACTTGCTTTCCGCGGGGAGGGTGGGAGCCTCCTCGGCGTTACCGCCTGTGGGGTCTCCCACTTCCCTCTACTTCCCGCAGGAGTCAAGTGCCCTCCGCTTCAATCAACTCAGACTTTTACCATTAATTAACTAAAAATCAACAAAGTTTACGAAAACAGCATTTAGAAAAGAGCCTTTTGATATTTATATTTTTCCCTCTTAAACTCTCCTTTAAGAATAGAACATACAGCGGCATCACAAAAACGTCCTTTTTCAAATGCAGACTTCCGTAAGGTACCTTCATATATAAATCCAGCCTTCTCCAAACTACCTTTAGAAGCGATATTTTCAGGATCATAATATGCCTCAATCCTGAATAAGCCCATTTCATCAAATCCGTATTGTAACACCTTTTCCAAAACCTCTGTAATCACTCCTCTGCGCCAATATGCAGGAGTAACTTCATACCCAATTTCAGCTTTAAAATGTTCCTTTGACCAGTTGTGATATCCACAACTTCCAATTAGTTGGTTGCTTTCTTTTAAAGCAATTCCCCACCTATATCCTTGATGATCCTCAAAGCGTTTGTCCCAACGTTTAATCAATTCAATGGCTTGTTCAATGTTTGTAAATGATTCTAAATCATAATATTTGGTTACTTCATCTTTAGAAAAATACTCAAAGATTTCCTGTGCATCACTTTCCTCTATTTTACGTAGTATAAATCTCTCTGTATGTAAAACGGGAAAATTGATTTTTTTAGTTGTAGAAATATTCATAAGTCTATCCTTTCAAATTTTTAATATCTATTTAAATATTCCATAGTATCTCTAATTATCCTTTTCACTGAAATAATAAAGGCTCTTTTCTAAAAGGTTGATGTTTTTTTATTGGTTTTGTTAAAGGAAACGATTAATAACCAGTGGAAGGTGCGAGATCCTCTTAAATGCATTCGCATTTCCTTCGTACGGTGTTTATCTGAGGATGCTTATTCAATGTCCTGCGGGATGCAGCTGGACAGGTGAGATTCCACAGGCGTAAATTGCCGAGGAGGCTCACAGCCCGCCCCTCGGAAAGTGAGCATCCTCTCTCTGCAATCAACCACGCTATTGTAAAATAGCAACAAAGTTTACGAAAACAGCAAAACTAAAAATGAATGACTAAATAAAGCATAGATTTGGGTATGTAAAGCGAAAAAATTTGACAAATAACGTGAAAAAAACTGAAAAATTCTGAGGGAATCGTTACAAATAGTGACACACTTCCCGATGAAGGGTGCGCTATACTTTTTTGTAACAGTAGGAGGAGCGAAGGGAGGATTTTCACTCTATTGTATGTAGATTTAATTTGGACATTGAATGTATTGTTTGATTGTCTTCTTCTCTATTGGACTTCAATCCTTCTGAAAAAACCAATTAAGAAAACCAGGATACTTATAGGAGGCCTTTTAGGGTCTATCATCATCGTATTGATGTTTAGTCCTTATTATGCCTTAGCGAATTCAGTCCTAATAAAAATACTCTTCTCAATTCTGATGATTATCGTAACATTTGGATTTACTAGAATTAAAACCCTTGCAAAACAATTGATGATGTTTTATATGGTTACATTCCTTTCAGGAGGTATTCTGTTAGGAGTCCATTTCTTATTCCAATATGAATTGAATGTTTCACATGCGACGATGTTATATGGTCCCAAAACTTTTGGAGACCCAATTAGTTGGATGTTTGTATGTATAGGCTTTCCTATCGGCTGGCATTTTTCCAAAAAGAATCTAGAGAACCTTGAAATGACATCAATAGTCTATGATCAGATGGTCAAAGTCATCGTAAAGATAAAAGATTATGAAAGTGAATGGATGGGGCTCATCGACAGTGGAAATCAATTATACGATCCTATTTCAGGGTCACCCGTTATGATTATCTCGATTGGTAACGCGATGGACGCACTTCCAATCCCATTGAAAACCCTTATGGACCGTCAAGAAGAAATTTTGTCAGAAGGAAAATTCATCGAAACGGATTGGTCGGAAAGAATACGGCTGATTCCTTGTAAAGTGGTTGGAAATGACCATGGAATGCTCCTGGGATTACGACCCGATTGGATAAAAATTGTTAAAGGAGAAAATCTTTATACAGTTCGAAAAGGATTAATATCCTTTACTTTCCAACAACTCTCATCTGACCGATCATATGATGCCATCGTGCATCCCCATATGCTAACAGGTGTATCGGAAAAATCAGCTTCATAAACAAAAAATGCTTTAGTAATCTATACTCTCTTTTTTTAGAATTAGAAGGAGGAACATACCATGAAAAAAATTATTTTCAAGATAAAGTTTTATTGGAATAAGCTCCTACTCAAAATGGGATTAAAGACGGACGAAGTATTCTATATTGGTGGGAGTGAGGCTTTACCACCTCCTTTGAGCAAGGAAGAAGAAGAAATCTTAATCAATAAGCTTCCTAAAGGTGATGAAACCGCAAGAACCATGCTTATTGAGCGGAATTTAAGATTAGTAGTTTACATAGCAAGGAAGTTCGAAAATACAGGTATCAATATTGAAGATTTAATAAGTATTGGAACAATCGGACTTATTAAAGCTGTTAATACATTCAATCCTGAGAAAAAAATAAAATTGGCGACTTATGCTTCCAGATGTATAGAAAACGAAATATTGATGTATTTAAGAAGGAACAATAAAATTCGTTCAGAAGTATCCTTTGATGAGCCATTAAATATTGATTGGGATGGGAATGAACTTTTACTATCAGATGTGCTAGGTACAGAGGAAGATATTATCACTAAAGACTTAGAGGCGAATGTAGATAAAAAATTACTGACAAAAGCATTGCATCAGCTAAGTGATCGTGAAAAACAAATTATGGAACTTCGTTTTGGATTGATAGGCGGGGAAGAAAAAACCCAAAAGGATGTTGCGGATATGCTCGGGATTTCCCAGTCATATATTTCGCGTCTTGAAAAAAGAATTATAAAACGTCTTCGAAAAGAATTTAATAAAATGGTGTAAAAAATTTTTCTAAGAAAGTAATTGATAAATAAGGATTTCTTCTTCCATACATTCACATTCAGGTGTCATGTAATGGAAGGATGTGCATATTTTTCCCTCCGCAGGAGATACTGTATTTTGTACAGCAGCCCTGTAAGGAGGGAATAATTTTGTCTCGTAATAAAGTAGAAATCTGCGGTGTGGATACTTCAAAGTTGCCAGTCCTCAAAAATGAGGAGATGAGAAAGTTATTCAAGGAAATGCAGGAGGGTGACATTTCTGCAAGAGAAAAGCTTGTTAATGGGAATTTAAGACTTGTCTTAAGCGTCATCCAACGCTTTAATAACCGAGGAGAGTTTGTAGATGATCTATTTCAAGTAGGCTGTATAGGTCTAATGAAAAGTATAGATAATTTTGATCTCAGTCAGAATGTAAAATTTTCTACGTATGCTGTACCAATGATTATTGGAGAAATAAGAAGATATCTACGTGATAATAATCCAATTAGAGTATCTCGTTCTCTAAGGGATATTGCTTATAAGGCCCTTCAGGTGAAGGAAAAACTTATGAGCGAAACCTCCAGAGAGCCTACAGCTGAAGAAATTGCAAAAGTTCTTGAAGTCACTCATGAAGAAATTGTCTTTGCTTTGGATGCTATACAAGATCCTGTATCGCTATTTGAACCCATTTATAATGATGGTGGTGACCCAATCTATGTGATGGATCAACTAAGTGATGAAAAAAATAAAGACAGTTATTGGATTGATGAAATAGCTCTTAAAGAAGGTATGCGTAGATTGAATGAACGTGAGAAACTTATCATACGGAAACGATTCTTCCAAGGAAAAACTCAAATGGAAGTCGCTGACGAGATTGGAATATCTCAAGCTCAAGTATCCCGATTAGAAAAAGCAGCTATTAAACAAATGAATAAGAATATACAACAATAATATTTTAGGCCGAACCACTTAACTGAGGTTTGGCCTTTTAATGTTTTATTTCATTCTCCATAATAACTAGCCTCACATGATACGTATGAATGAAGCATATATTGAAAAAAAGGTGTTGGGGTGATGTAAAGTGGTAAGAATCTCGGAATTCCAAGTGAAAGACATCGTTAATATTGGTGATGGAAAGAGATTAGGGACCATAGTTGACCTAGATATCGATGCGGCAACTGGAAAAATAGCTGCAATCATTGTCTCGGGCTCAGGAAAATTATTAGGTTTGTTTGCTAGGGAAGAAGATATGGTCATTCCGTGGAATAAAATAAAAAAGATCGGGACTGATGTTGTACTAGTTGAATATACTGGGAATTACACTTCCGTGCCAAAAGAATAGGAATTATACCTGTCGGTCGAATTGTATTAGGAAAATATGGTACACTGTGGGAAAGCTAACAGTAAAGGGTCGATAGAATGTCTGATATATTCTCTCCGTTTACCGAACGGATATTAATGATTAATAAGTGGACTAGTCAATATGAAGGGCTTGTGGCTGGATTTACCACTAAAAATGGCGGCGTAAGTCTTGAAGAGTTTTCAACGTTAAATACAGGATTTCATGTGAAGGATAATAATCATGCAGTAATTCGAAATAGGGAACTTATAGCAAAAGATGTAGCATTCCCTACTTCTTCATGGGTTGGATGCGAACAAACGCATGAAGTGAACATTTTAAAAATCGAAAACCATCATAAAAATAGAGGTGCCCTTGACTATGAAAGTGCCTTAAAGGGCATTGATGGTATATATACAAAAGAGTCAGGAATATTATTGACACTATGCTATGCAGACTGTGTGCCACTCTATTTTTTAGCCCCTCAGCATAAAATGATAGGCATCGCACACGCAGGATGGAAAGGGACTGTTGGTGGCATTGCTGAAAACATGGTTGAATGTTTTAAAAAAGAAGGGATAGCGCCATCTGACATTACGGTTGTAATTGGCCCCTCTATTTGTGGAGATTGCTATGTAGTAGATGACAAAGTCTTACAATATGTGCAAAATAAAGTGGAAGATGAAGTCGAAAAACCATATAATCAAATTAGTGAAGGTCAATATAAGCTTGACTTAAGACTACTGAATGCTCAAATTTTAAGAAAAGCGAATGTGAGAATTATTGAAGTGACCAGCCTTTGCACAAGTTGCCATGAAAATCTTTTTTTCTCTCACCGGAGAGATAAAGGGAAAACAGGCAGGTTAATGAGTTTTATTGGCTGGAAGGAGGACTCGTCGTCTTGAAAGTGTCAGACAACCTAGTACATATACAAAAGAGAATTGACAAAGTTTGCAATAAAATCGGCAGGAATTCAAATGAAGTAAAGATCATTGCAGTCACTAAATATGTTTCGATTGAGAGAGCTGCAGAAGCCATTGAGGCTGGTATCAATCATCTAGGTGAAAACAGGGATGATGGGTTAGTTTCCAAATATGAGACCTTAGGCAATAAATCTGTCTGGCATTTTATTGGGTCATTACAGACAAGGAAAGTAAAGAATATCATAGATATTGCGGATTATATCCACTCACTTGATAGAATTTCATTAGCCGATGAAATCCAGAAAAGAGCATCTCAGATAATGAAATGTCTGATTCAAGTGAATGTAGTAGGTGAGGAATCCAAGCATGGGTTATCACCTGAGGAAGCTTTAATGTTTGTACAGGCTTTACGTGAAAAAAATTACGATAAAATAGAGATTGCTGGATTAATGACTATGGCACCTTATACTGATGATGTGTCATTGATAAGGAAATGTTTTAAAGGGTTAAAGGATTTACAGCAACAAATTCAGGAAATGGATATTCCCTCGATGCCCTGCACAGAGCTTTCCATGGGAATGTCCAATGATTATGAAATAGCCATTGAAGAAGGTGCCACGATGATCCGTATTGGAACAGCACTCGTGGGAAATGAATCTTAAGGAGGTAGCCAAGCCATGATATCTAAATTTAAATCATTTTTTGCACTAGAAGATGAATATGAGTATAAAGAAGAAATTGTAGAAGAAAAAGAAGTAGAACAGAAACCTGTGAAGGCTACTAATATGAAAAAACAAACTTCTCCTCAGGGTGGAGGACAGAATGTTGTGAGTATCCAAAGCTTACAGAAATCTTCAAAGGTCGTATTATTAGAGCCGAGAGTATATTCAGATTCTCAGGAAATAGCTGACCATTTAAAAAATAAAAAAGCTGTAGTTGTAAACCTGCAGAGAATATCTCACGATCAGGCAAAGAGAATTGTAGATTTTTTAAGTGGTACTGTCTATGCCATCGGTGGAGATATTTCTAAGATTGGTCCAAATATTTTCCTTTGTACGCCTGATAATGTAGATGTTACCGGTACAATCACAGGTGTTGGCTATGAAGAAGAATATGAAGATTCGAGGTGGTAATAGTTAATGTCAGTTTTGCTAAATGTCATTTATTATTTACTTGAGATGTATTCATGGGGTTTAATAATCTATATTTTAATGTCATGGTTCCCAAATGCTAGAGAATCTTCATTTGGTCAAATCTTGGCTCGTATATGTGAACCTTATTTAGAGGTTTTTCGTCGGTTCATCCCACCAATCGGAATGATCGATATCTCGCCAATTGTTGCAATTGTTGTACTGAACTTTTCACAAAGAGGTCTCATCGCACTATTTGCATGGATGATGTAATTTACAAAAGGGAAGGCTCCAAATTGGGGCCTTTTTATACTTTATGAAAGTATATTGATGAAAGGATTTATAGACATTTATGAGCATTTATCAACATTTTAGAGCCGAAGAGAAAGAATTCATCGATCAAGTAATGGAATGGAAAGAATACGTTACATCGACTTACACCCATAAATTAACAGATTTCCTGGACCCAAGGGAACAACAAATCGTTCAATCATTAATTGGAAAAGATGATGAGGTACGTGTCATATTTTATGGTGGATCCGAAAACTCGGAGAGAAAACGAGCAATCATATATCCAGATTATTTTCAACCTGAAATTGAAGACTTTGCCATTACAGTTTTTGAAGTGAAATATCCTAAGAAATTTGTAACTCTTGAACATCGACAGGTTCTTGGGACCATTATGTCACTTGGTTTAAAAAGGGAAAAGTTCGGGGATGTCATTTTACAGGGTGAAAGAGTCCAATTTATTGCGGCTGCTGAAATTGAGAGTTACGTTGAAAATAATCTAGACAAAGTTGGAAAAGCGGGAATCTCATTAGAAAAAATACCTGTAAATTCAGTCTTACAATCGGTGCAGCAATGGCAAGAGCTCGTATTTACCGCTTCTTCCATGAGGCTAGATGTATTAATTTCATCCATAACCAATCTTTCAAGGCAAAAGTCCCAGATGCTAATTGAAGGAAAAAGGGTTAAAGTAAATCATAAATTGATCGAAAGTACGTCATTTGAGTGTGGAGAAGGGGATGTATTTTCCGTTCGTGGATTTGGGAGGTTCAAGATTTTATCGATAGAAGGTAAGACAAAGAAAGATAAATGGCGAATTCAGGCAGGAAAACAAAAATAATTAAAGAATTTGGAGGATTTACAAATCTCCTGTCGAAAAGTAGTATAATACTATATATATAGAATATTGTTTGGAGGTGCGGTTATGCCATTAACTCCGCTGGATATACATAACAAGGAATTCAATAAAGGATTCCGAGGATATGACGAAGATGAAGTAAACGAATTCTTGGATCAAATTATCAAAGATTATGAATTAATATTACGTGAAAAGAAAGAATTAGAAGAAAAGCTTAATGATGTCCACGAGAGACTAGGACATTTTACTAATATTGAGGAAACGCTCAATAAATCGATCGTGATTGCACAAGAAGCTGGTGAAGAAGTAAAAAGGAACGCACAAAAGGAAGCGAAGTTAATCCTTAAAGAAGCGGAAAAAAATGCAGATCGCATAGTGAATGATTCCCTTTCAAAAGCAAGAAGAATTGCACTTGAAATAGAGGAACTTAAAAAGCAATCGAAAGTTTTCCGTACTAGGTTCAAAATGCTGATAGAAGCCCAATTGGACTTATTAAAAAATGATGATTGGGATCACTTAATGGAATTCGAAATCGATGCAACTGAATTAGAATTCGAAGAAAAGTAATCAGCATGCGTGGATTTTTTAAAGAATCCAATCGCCTTCTTGACTCTTTGCCAACTGTTAGCATATAATTTCAACAAGAATCTTTTACTTATCATATCTAAAATCATGACCATGATGGGGACAGTACAATTACTCAAGTCTTACCTTAGCGAGTCGGGGATGGTGAAAGCCCGATATAAGCGAGAAATTGGAAAATCACCCCGGAGTTTCCTGCTGAACAGTTTATAAAGTCAGTAAGCAGGGCGTCACATCCGCGTTAAGGATGCTCAGAGTGGATATTTTCATTATGAAGATATTTATTAGGGTGGTACCACGGGAACAAAGCCTTCTCGTCCCTTTTTAGGGATTAGAAGGCTTTTTTTATTTCTCTCCGTAACTAATCCATTTAATGATAAGTAACAAATTAGGAGGAATGTAACATGGAATTAAAAGATACTCTTTTAATGCCGAAAACTGAATTCCCAATGCGTGGGAATTTGCCAAAAAGAGAGCCTGAAATGCAAGAGCAATGGGAAACGATGAATATCTACCAAAAGGTACAGGAACATACTAAAGGAAAACCAATGTTCGTTCTACATGACGGACCTCCATATGCAAATGGAGATATCCATATGGGGCATGCCTTAAATAAAATCCTAAAAGATTTCATTGTTCGTTTTAAATCAATGAGCGGATTCAATGCACCTTATGTCCCTGGATGGGATACTCATGGTTTACCGATTGAAACGGCTTTGACAAAAAATAAAAAAGTAAACAGAAAAGAAATGAGCGTTGCGGAATTCCGTAAGCTTTGTGAAGAATATGCTTATGAGCAAATCAATAATCAACGTGGTCAATTTAAACGTCTTGGAGTACGTGGAGATTGGGAAAACCCATATATCACTTTAAAGCCAGAATACGAAGCACAGCAAATTAAAGTGTTCGGTGAAATGGCGAAAAAGGGCTACATTTATAAAGGTTTAAAACCAGTTTACTGGTCTCCGTCAAGTGAGTCAGCTTTAGCCGAAGCAGAGATTGAATACCATGACAAACGTTCTGCATCCATTTATGTAGGATTTGAAGTGACAAATGGAAATGGAGTTCTTGAAGAAGGGACTCAAATCGTAATTTGGACGACGACACCATGGACGATTCCAGCCAACCTTGGCATTGCGCTTCATCCTGATTTGGAATATGTAGTCGTAGAAGCAAATGACAAGAAATATCTTGTAGCCAATGAGTTGCTTGAAGCTGTCAAAAAGGCAGTAGGATGGGAAGAGGCGAACGTTCTTAAGTCTGTTCAAGGTAGTGACTTGGAAAGAGTCGTTGCGAAACACCCACTTTACGACCGCGAATCCCTAGTAGTACTTGGTGACCACGTTACAACAGAGGCAGGAACTGGCTGTGTCCATACGGCTCCAGGTCACGGGGAAGATGACTTCATCGTAGGACAGAAATATGATCTAGGTGTACTTTGCCCAGTTGATGAAAAGGGCTATATGACTAATGAAGCTCCTGGTTTTGAAGGACAATTCTACGATGAAGCCAACAAGCCAATCACAGAAAAATTAAAAGAAGCAGATGCTCTACTTGCGCTTTCATTCATTACACACTCCTACCCACATGACTGGAGAACAAAAAAACCAACAATCTTCCGTGCTACTGCTCAATGGTTTGCTTCCATTAAAGATTTCCGTGTAGATTTGTTAAAAGCAGTAGAGGAAACAAAATGGGTTCCTGCATGGGGAGAAACAAGATTGTTCAATATGGTCAGAGATCGTGGAGATTGGTGTATTTCTCGTCAACGTGCATGGGGAGTGCCAATTCCAGTGTTCTTTGCTGAGAATGGCGATCCAATCATCAATGATGAAACGATTGATCACGTATCTAATCTGTTCCGTGAGCATGGCTCAAATGTATGGTTCGAAAGAGAAGCCAAAGATTTATTACCTGAAGGATTCACACATCCAGGAAGTCCTAATGGTAAGTTCACTAAAGAAACAGATATCATGGATGTTTGGTTCGATTCTGGATCATCCCATCAGTCCGTTTTAGAAGAGAGAGAAGACCTACAGCGACCGGCAGACCTTTATTTAGAAGGATCAGACCAATACCGAGGTTGGTTTAATTCATCCCTTTCTACAGCTGTGGCGGTAACTGGTAAAGCTCCTTACAAAGGCGTTTTAAGCCATGGTTTCGTGCTAGATGGTGAAGGCCGTAAAATGAGTAAATCATTAGGTAACGTAGTTGTACCAGAAAAAGTCATGAACCAACTAGGTGCTGACATCTTAAGGCTGTGGGTAGCATCTGTAGATTATCAATCTGACGTTCGCGTTTCTGATGCAATCCTAAAGCAAGTAGCAGAAGTATATCGTAAAATCCGTAATACTTTCCGTTTCTTGTTAGGAACACTTGATGGCTTCAATCCAGAAGTTGACAGGGTTGAGTACAACAGCTTACGTGAAGTGGATCAATTTATGTTGGTTAAACTAAATAAGCTAATTAAAAACGTGAAAAATGGTTATGAAAACTATGAATTCGCTAGCATCTATCATCAAATCAATAATTTCTGCACATTGGACCTAAGTGCATTCTACTTGGATTACGCTAAAGATATCCTTTATTGCGAAGCACCAAATAGTCCAGAAAGAAGAGCGATTCAGACTGTTTTATTTGATACATTGCTTTCATTAACAAAATTAGTTTCACCAATCCTATCACATACAGCTGATGAAGTTTGGGCATTTGTACCGAACGTTAAAGAAGAAAGTGTTCAATTAACAGAAATGCCTACTTATACTGAATTGCCTAATGCTGAAGTGCTTGAAAACAAATGGAATGCGTTCATGAAGCTTCGTGATGATGTGTTGAAGGCGCTAGAAGAAGCACGTAATCAAAAAGTGATTGGGAAATCATTAAATGCGAAAGTAACACTTTACTTAAAAGATTCTTCAAAAGAACTATTAGCAAGCATCCATGAAAGTCTTGAGCAATTATTCATTGTGTCGGCTGTTGAAGTGGCAGGTACGATGGAAGAGGCTCCTGAAAGTGCATTAAAATTGGAAAATGCTGCGATTGTAGTAAGTAAGGCGGACGGTGAAATCTGTGAACGTTGCTGGAACGTATCTACAGAAGTAGGAAATGATCAAAATCATCCTACTCTTTGCCCTCGTTGTGCTACAGTAGTTAAAGAACAATATCCAGAAGTAACTCAATAATAGATCATAGAGGATGATCCGTTTTGGATCGTCCTCTTTTCTTATAGTTGAAATTGATAATATTCAAAAAGGGCTGTTTTGTAGTTGCGTTTTTAGTGTAATTTAACTTTAATAATCTGAGTTGATTGTAGCGGAGGGCACTTGACTCCTGCGGGAATAAGAGGGAAGTGGGAGACCCCACAGGCGGTAACGCCGAGGAGGCTCCCACCCTCCCTGCGGAAAGCAAGTGCCTCTCGCTGCAATCAACGGACAAACTTTAACAACCACTATGTAAACAGAGTCTTCAAAAAAGAGACTACATTTTTCACATAAAGGGTAGTAACGTACCATAGTATCTTCATTGTATTTAAATTTTAGGATATGCTACAATTCAAGGGTACATATGAGTATAGAGTTGGGGGAAGCTTGAGTGTATTATTACATAATTGCATTACTTGTGATTGCTTTAGATCAATGGACAAAATGGTTAATAGTGAAAAAAATGGAGCTTGGAGAAAGCGTTGAAGTAATAGGAAATTTCTTGTACATTACTTCCCATCGCAATCGTGGGGCCGCATGGGGGATTTTGCAAGGTCAAATGTGGTTTTTTTATATTATTACAGTGATCGTAATTATTGGCCTTGTCTATTACATCCAAAAGATGGGCCGTGAGCATTATATGTTAGGAGTAGCATTGAGCTTAATGCTTGGAGGGGCAATAGGTAATTTTATTGATCGATTATTTCGTAAAGAAGTTGTCGATTTTGTTAATACTTACCCGTTCGGATACGACTTTCCAGTGTTTAACATAGCGGATGCTGCTTTGTGTGTAGGGGTCGCTATGCTCATGATCTACATGTTATTTGAAGAAAAGTTGAAAAAGGAGAGAAGTAATGAATAAACAGCAATTCACCATAGAAGAACAACAGGCAGGAGACAGACTGGATAAAACGCTCTCTACATTGAATGATGAATGGTCACGTACCCAAATTCAAATATGGATAAAAGATGGTAACGTTAAGGTTAATGGCGCTTCTGTCAAAACGAACTATAAGGCAGCGACTGGAGATGAGGTAGTGATCGAAATCCCAGAGCCTGAGGCACTTGATGTTGTACCCGAGGAAATGGACCTTGATATTTATTATGAGGATTCAGACGTATTAGTAGTCAATAAACCGAAAGGCATGGTTGTACATCCTGCGCCAGGTCATACGACTGGAACTCTTGTAAATGGATTGATGGCTCATTGTAAAGACCTTTCAGGTATCAACGGTGTCATGAGGCCCGGGATTGTCCATCGTATAGATAAGGATACATCAGGACTATTAATGGTCGCAAAAAATGACCTAGCACATGAAAACCTTGTTCAGCAATTGGTGGACAAGACGGTTAAGCGTAAATATAAAGCCATTGTACATGGAAATATCCCACATGATTATGGGACCATAGATGCGCCGATTGGTAGAGATAAAAAAGATCGTCAAAGTATGACAGTTACGGAGGAAAACTCCAAAAATGCAGTGACCCATTTTCAGGTGTTAGAACGTTTTAATGATTTCACCTATGTTGAATGTCAATTGGAAACTGGGCGTACTCATCAAATTAGAGTCCACATGAAATACATTGGTTATCCTTTGGCAGGAGATCCTAAATATGGTCCGCGAAAAACTCTCGATTTAGATGGACAAGCTTTGCATGCGGGCATTCTTGGATTCACTCATCCAAGGACGAAGGAATTCATAGAGTTCGAAGCGCCGGTACCTGCCTATTTCGATGAATTGCTAGATAAACTTCGAAATAATCGTTGACAATTGGGCTAGTGAACATGTATGATAACTATAGTTGAATAAGAACCTTTAACACAGTCCAGAGAGACTGAGAAGGAAACGGATGATGGATATTCTTTAGGAATATCAGTTTGAACACGCCATCTTTGTATCCTCTCGTCATGGACGAGAGGATTTTCTTCGTTTCTGGGTATATGTAAAGAAAGGGAGGCACAATTATGGACGAAAAAGCACTAGTTCTTGATGAACAAGCTATACGAAGAGCATTAACTAGAATTGCTCATGAAATCATCGAGAAAAATAAAGGAATTGAAGACTGTGTCCTCATAGGAATCCGCACAAGAGGGATTTTTCTTGCAGAAAGATTGTCAGAAAGAATTAAGCAGATTGAAGGCAAGAACATCCAAGTTGGTGAATTGGATATCACACTTTATCGTGATGACTTAAGCACAAAAACAAATGATGGCCAACCTGTTGTAAAAGGATCTGATATCCCTGCAGAAATTACGAATAAAAAAGTGATTTTAGTAGATGATGTTCTTTTTACAGGAAGAACCGTAAGGGCGGCAATGGATGCATTAGTCGATATGGGAAGACCATCCCAAATCCAATTGGCAGTCCTAGTTGACCGTGGTCATCGGGAATTACCGATTCGGGCGGATTATGTTGGGAAAAATATTCCAACTTCTCAATCGGAAAAAATCGTAGTGAAATTAATGGAAGTTGATCAATTGGATCAAGTAAGTATATTTGATAGATAAGATAGACCCTTTTAATGGTAGTCCCGAGAGGCTAAAAAGGGGGGAAGGTGCGATGAAGCACCTTTGTAAGTAGAATTCTGCATGAATGAAGAATTCTACTCTCCTCCAGTAGCCCTCGCATAGACGAGGGTTTTTAATTGGAAAAATTAGATAAACTCTAGGAGGAGAATAATATGGAACAAGTAAAAAGAGATGTTGTTCTGGATGTACAAGAAGTACCAAAAACTGCACAGTGGATTACCTTAAGTTTACAGCACTTATTCGCTATGTTCGGAGCTACTGTATTAGTGCCATTCTTGGTTGGATTAAGCCCAGGTGTTGCATTAGTATCTAGTGGACTTGGAACACTATCATACTTATTGATTACAAAAGGACAGATTCCAGCATACTTAGGATCTTCCTTCGCTTTCATCGCACCAATCATCGCTGCAAAATCGATGGGTGGACCTGAAGCTGCAATGTTCGGTTGCTTTTTAGCAGGTATCGTATACGGAATAGTTGCATTACTAATAAAAAGTATCGGCATAAAATGGCTGATGAAAATACTACCTCCAGTAGTAGTCGGCCCAGTCATCATGGTAATTGGTTTAGGATTAGCGGGTACAGCAGTCAATATGGCCATGTATGCAAACCCTGGAGCTCCAGCTGGAGAATTGGTGTACAGTAACACACATATTCTAGTTGCACTAGTAACATTAGGGGTAACAATTATTTGCTCGATTTTTGCAAAAGGGTTTTTGAAGCTGATCCCGATTTTAATCGGAATCATCGCTGGATATCTTACAGGGCTTGCAGTAGGAATCGTCGATTTATCAGGAATCAAAGAAGCTGCTTGGTTCCAAATGCCAGATTTCATCATACCATTTGCAACATACACTCCTGTTATCTCTTGGGAAGTTGCAGCAATCATGCTTCCAGTAGCAATAGTAACTCTTTCTGAGCACATCGGACATCAGATGGTATTAAGTAAAGTAATAGGAAGAGATGTAATTACAAAACCAGGTCTTCACCGATCCATCTTAGGAGATGGAGCTGGTATTGTAATCGGATCTTTCATCGGAGGACCACCATTGACATCTTACGGTGAAAACATCGGTGTACTGGCAATCACAAGAGCATTCAGCGTTTATGTAATAGGGGGAGCAGCAGTAACGGCAATCTGCTTCGGATTCATTGGGAAAATATCTGCACTGATCTCTTCTATCCCTTCGGCAGTCATGGGTGGTATCTCCATCCTTCTGTTCGGGATCATCGCATCTAGCGGATTAAGAATGATGATTGATAGCAGAGTAGATTTCGGAAATAACAGAAACTTGATCATTGCATCGGTCATCCTAGTAATAGGAATTGGTGGTGCATTCATTAAACTTTCAGATACAATCTCTTTATCAGGTATGGCACTGGCTGCGATTGTAGGTGTAGTATTGAATCTAGTACTACCAGGTAAAGAAGAAGTAAAAAATATGTTTGACCAAGAAAAGAAAAAAGCTGCATAATGTTCACCTTTTAATGGAAGTCCAGAGAGGCTTAAAAGGGTGTTGGATATGAATATGTGTGGAACAGGAGTCGTGTACCCTATAAAGGGGAGGACGCTCTAATTTCACACATACTCAATCCATAAAACACCCTGAGCCAACTATGGCCAGGGTGTTTTTTATAGAAAAAACGAATAAAGGAGTTCTCTTATGAAACATTTGCTTACGACAAATGAATTGGAAATCGATGATATCCTTCAAATACTGCTGGATGCACAAGCCTTCTCTGAAGGGGAGACTTGGCAGTTACCTTCTCAAGAATTCGTCGCAAATCTGTTTTATGAAAACAGTACTAGGACGAAAAGTAGCTTTGAAGTAGCAGAAAGGAAACTTGGATTATCAGTGGTACCGTTTGAAGTTTCGACTTCGAGTGTCCAAAAAGGAGAGACTCTGTATGACACAGTCAAAACGCTTGAGTCAATTGGAGTTGGAGCAGTCATTATCCGTCATTATGAGGATGCTTACTTTGAACAATTATTATCAGGGATTAATATCCCAATCATTAATGCGGGGGACGGATGTGGTCATCACCCCACTCAAAGTCTCCTGGATCTATTAACCATTAAACAAGAGTTTGGTGGATTTGAAGGATTAAAAATTGCCATTATCGGTGATATCAGCCATAGCAGAGTAGCAAGGTCGAATGCGGTGGCACTTGAAAGACTTGGTGCAAAGATAGTATTTTCGGGGCCGCGTGAATGGTTTGATGAATCAATAGGAAATTACGAAAGCATTGATAGTGCAATAGAAACTTCAGATGTTGTAATGCTGCTTAGAATACAACATGAAAGACATGATCAAGGGATGTCTTGGTCAAAAGAAGAATATTTACAAATGTACGGACTTACGAAAGAAAGAGAACAAAGAATGAAACATGGTTCCATCATCATGCATCCGGCACCGGTAAATAGGGACGTCGAGATTGATGGTGATTTAATAGAATGTCCTCGCTCAAGGATATTTAAACAAATGCAAAATGGTGTGTTTGTTAGAATGGCTGTATTAAAAAGAGCATTTGAACTAAACAAAGGAGGAATTATCCATGGCAATCGTAATCAAAAATGGACTATTACTAACTGAGGATGGGACTAAGATCGAGCAGGATTTGAAAATTGAAGGTCAATTCATTACTGAAATAGCCGACCAGATTGACCACAATGGACATGAGCTTGTAGATGCCAAAGGATTATTGATATCTCCTGGATTTGTAGACTTACACGTGCATTTAAGAGAGCCTGGTGGCGAGAAAAAGGAAACGATTGAAACGGGAACACTTGCTGCGGCACGAGGAGGATTTACAACAATCGCAGCCATGCCTAATACACGTCCAGTCCCAGACTCTAAAGAAACATTAGTATGGTTGAATCGTAGAATCCAAGAGACTGGACACGTAAGAGTACTTCCTTATGGTTCGATAACAATAAGGGAGCTTGGCCAGGAACTTACGAATTTTAAAGAGTTAAAAGAAGCAGGCGCTTTCGCGTTCACCGATGATGGAGTAGGAGTCCAGTCAGCTAGCATGATGCTATCAGCTATGAAAAAAGCGGCTGAAATCAATATGCCAATCGTGGCGCACTGTGAAGAAAATACATTAATCAATAAAGGATCTGTACATGAAGGTACATTTTCAGAGAAAAATGGTTTAAATGGAATTCCTTCGGTTTGCGAAGCGGTACATATCGCGAGGGATGTTCTTTTAGCAGAAGCAGCAGGCTGTCATTATCATGTATGTCACATTAGTACGAAAGAGTCAGTCAGGGTTGTAAGAGATGCTAAAAAGGCTGGGATACGCGTGACAGCCGAGGTTACACCTCATCATTTATTGCTATGCGATGAAGACATCCCAGGCATGGATACAAATTATAAAATGAATCCACCATTACGTGGAAAACAGGATCAATTGGCACTGATTGAAGGGCTACTTGATGGCACTATCGATTTTATTGCCACCGATCACGCTCCGCATACATCAGAGGAAAAAGCGGAAGGAATGACTTTGGCGCCTTTCGGTATCGTAGGATTAGAAACAGCATTCCCACTTATGTATACGCACTTTGTAGAGACTGGAAAGCTGTCTTTGAAGTCTTTGATTGAATTCATGGCAGAAAAGCCTGCTGAGGCATTCGGACTTCCGTATGGAACGCTTCAAGTAGGAAGTATGGCAGACATTACACTAATCGATTTAGAAACAGAAGATAAAATTGATCCTGCAACATTTGCTTCTAAAGGGAAGAATACACCATTTACAGGATGGTCTTGTAAAGGATGGCCAGTGATGACAATGTCAGAAGGCAAAATGGTTTGGCAAAAGGAAAGGGTGAAGGCATGATGAAAAGACAGCTGATATTAGAAGATGGAACAGTATTTATCGGAAAAGCTTTTGGTGCAGAGGTAGAGAAGATTGGTGAAGTGGTATTCAACACGGGTATGACTGGTTACCAAGAAATTCTCTCAGATCCTTCCTACTGTGGGCAAATTGTGACATTAACTTATCCGTTAGTCGGTAATTACGGAATCAATCGTGACGATTTTGAATCAATCATTCCAGCCATTCACGGCTTTGTCGTTAAAGAAGTAGCCGATTTCCCGTCGAACTGGAGAAATGAGCTTTCCTTAGACGAATACTTTAAAATGAAAGGCATTCCTGGGATAAGTGGAATAGATACGAGAAAGCTTACTAGAATCATTCGCCAACACGGTACATTAAAGGGCGCGATTTGTAGCATTGAAAAACAACCTGAAGAAGTAGTTGAACAATTAAAAGCAACGGTTTTGCCGAATGATCAAGTAAGGAAAGTGTCAACGAAAACTGCTTATCCAAGTCCAGGAAGAGGTCGTCGTGTTGTCTTGGTAGATTACGGAATGAAGCACGGAATCCTTAGAGAATTGAACAAACGTGACTGCGATGTGGTAGTGGTTCCTTATAATGTAACCGCACAAGAAATCCTGCAACTTAGTCCAGATGGAATTATGCTTTCGAACGGACCTGGAGACCCAAAAGATGTACCACAAGCGTTAGAAATGATTAACGGTGTGGTAGGAAAGGTTCCGTTATTTGGAATCTGCCTAGGCCACCAACTATTTGCACTGGCTAATGGGGCTAACACTGAAAGACTGAAATTCGGACATCGTGGATCTAACCACCCAGTTAAAGATTTAAGAACGGGCAAAGTTGCCATAACATCTCAAAACCACGGATATTCAGTAGAAGAAGACTCAATCTTGAATACTGACCTTGAAATTACGCATATTGCAATTAATGATGGAACGATTGAAGGATTAAGACATAAACAGTATCCAGCGTTTACTGTCCAATACCATCCAGAAGCATCACCTGGACCAGAGGATGCAAACGGATTATTTGATGAATTCATGGAAATGATTGAAGCTGCTAAAAAGGAAGGGGAACCATTATGCCAAAACGTACAGATATAAAAAGCATCCTAGTGATTGGATCAGGCCCTATCGTTATCGGCCAAGCCGCAGAATTTGATTATGCAGGTACACAGGCTTGTATCGCATTAAAAGAAGAAGGCTACCGAGTAATCCTTGTCAACTCTAACCCAGCTACCATCATGACAGATACAGAAATCGCTGATGCAGTCTACATTGAGCCATTAACACTAGAGTTTGTCAGCAAGATTATCCGTAAAGAACGTCCAGATGCATTAGTTCCGACGCTAGGTGGTCAAACCGGACTGAACTTAGCAGTAGAATTAGCGAACAGTGGAGTATTGGATGAGTGCAACGTAGAAATCCTTGGAACAAAGCTTTCTGCAATCCAGCAAGCAGAGGATCGTGATTTATTCCGAACTCTTATGAATGAATTAGGTGAACCTGTACCGGATAGCATGATTATCCACTCTTTAGAGGAAGCCTATCAATTTGTTGAAGAAATTGGCTACCCAGTTATCGTAAGACCAGCATTTACACTTGGAGGAACAGGTGGGGGAATCTGTTCGGACGAAGAAGAATTGATTGAGATTGTCACAGGCGGGTTAAAAAGCAGCCCGGTACATCAATGCTTATTAGAAAAAAGCATTGCAGGGTTTAAGGAAATTGAATACGAAGTGATGCGTGATTCCAATGACAATGCGATTGTGGTTTGTAATATGGAAAACATCGATCCAGTAGGTATCCATACAGGGGACTCAATTGTTGTGGCACCAAGCCAGACATTAAGTGACCGTGAATACCAATTATTACGAAATGCATCTTTGAAAATCATCCGTGCATTGAAAATTGAAGGTGGTTGTAACGTCCAAATCGCTTTAGATCCTTATAGCTTTAACTACTATATTATCGAGGTAAATCCTCGTGTGAGCCGCTCATCTGCGTTAGCTTCCAAAGCGACTGGTTATCCAATCGCGAAATTGGCTGCAAAGATCGCAGTTGGTTTGACACTCGATGAAATGATGAACCCGGTAACAGGGAAAACTTATGCAAGCTTTGAACCAGCGCTTGATTATGTAGTATCAAAAATCCCTCGCTGGCCGTTTGATAAGTTCGAATCTGCAAATAGACACCTTGGGACACAAATGAAAGCCACAGGAGAAGTCATGGCAATCGGGCGTACTTTAGAAGAATCATTACTAAAGGCTGTACGTTCGCTTGAATCAGGAATCTATCATCTTGGACTAAAAGATTCCGAGAAAATAAGTAATGAGATCATTGAAAAAAGAATCCGTAAAGCTGGTGACGAGCGACTATTCTATATCGGTGAGGCAATTAGAAGAGGGGTAACACTAGAGGAAATCCATGAGTGGAGCCAGATTGATTACTTCTTCCTGAAAAAGTTTGAAAATATCATTACACTTGAAAATGGATTACAAACAAATCCTTTCGACTTGGAAGTGGCTAAGCTTGCAAAGGAACGTGGCTTCTCAGATAAAACAATCGCGAAGCTTTGGGAAAGCACTGAAAGAGAAGTTTACGAATGGAGAAAAGAACAACATGTAATGCCAGTTTATAAAATGGTTGATACATGTTCCGCAGAGTTCGAATCAGAAACACCATACTTTTATGGTACGTATGAAGACGAAAATGAATCCATTGTCACTGAACGAAAAAGTGTTGTAGTACTTGGATCAGGTCCAATAAGAATTGGTCAAGGTGTTGAATTCGATTACGCGACAGTCCACTCTGTATGGGCGATAAAAGAAGCTGGGTATGAAGCGATCATCATCAACAATAACCCAGAAACAGTATCTACTGATTTCAGTATTTCTGATAAATTGTACTTCGAACCACTAACAATTGAAGATGTCATGCATATCATTGACTTAGAAAAGCCTGAGGGAGTAGTGGTTCAGTTCGGTGGTCAGACGGCTATCAATCTTGCTGCTCAATTAGTAGAACGTGGAGTGAAGATCCTAGGAACGACTCTTGAGGACTTAGATCGTGCCGAAAACCGTGATAAATTTGAGCAAACATTGACAGGGCTTGGAGTGCCACAACCAAAAGGAAAAACTGCTACTTCAGTTGAGGAAGCTGTCATCATTGCAGAAGAAATCGGCTATCCAGTACTAGTTCGACCTTCATATGTACTTGGAGGAAGAGCGATGGAGATCGTCTACCAACAAGCAGAGTTATTGCACTACATGGAACATGCAGTAAAGATTAACCCAGACCACCCTGTGCTAATAGATCGTTATCTGATTGGTAAAGAAATAGAAGTGGATGCGATCTGTGACGGTAAAGATGTTGTAATCCCTGGAATCATGGAGCATATCGAACGAGCAGGCGTACACTCTGGTGACTCGATTGCCGTATATCCTCCGCAAAATCTTTCAGATGAAATCAAAGAAAAGATTGTAGAGTACACGATCAAAATGGCAAAAGGCTTAAATATCATCGGGTTATTGAACATCCAATATGTTATTTCAAAAGGAGAGGTCTTCGTACTAGAAGTAAATCCTCGTTCTAGTAGAACGGTTCCTTTCCTAAGCAAAATAACAAATGTGCCAATGGCAAACCTGGCTACTAAGGTCATCATGGGACAAAGCCTGGCGCAACAAGGCTATTCGACAGGATTGATCGAAGAGAAAAAAGGGGTATACGTTAAAGTTCCAGTATTCTCCTTTGCAAAACTAAGACGTGTTGATATCACGCTCGGACCAGAGATGAAGTCAACAGGTGAAGTCATGGGGAAAGACACAACTCTTGAAAAAGCATTATATAAAGGATTAGTTGCTTCAGGAATCCAAATAAAAGAGTACGGCAGTGTCCTTCTAACTATCGCAGATAAAGACAAGGATGAAGCTTTACTCTTGGCAAAAAGATTCCATAACATCGGTTACCAGCTAATTGCTACGAGTGGGACTGCTGCTCTACTTCAAGAGAGAAACATTCCTGTAAGAGTGGTAAATAAAATTGGTGCCGAATCAAATACATTATTAGATGTAATCAGAAACGGTGAAGCCCAGTTTGTTATCAATACTTTGACAAAAGGAAAACAACCAGAGCGTGACGGTTTCCGTATCCGTAGGGAATCAGTAGAAAACGGTATTCCTTGCTTGACTTCACTGGATACAGCAGAAGCGATTTTACGAGTGATTGAATCCATGACTTTCTCAGCCGAAGCAATGAAACCAGCAACAGATACAAAAGAGGCGGTGCATTCATGATTTTAAATGAGCGGATGACAGTCGTTTCTCAAGAAAGAGTAGCAACAAACATTTACGAGCTTACCTTACAAGGTGAGCTCGTAACAGAGATGAAGCAACCAGGTCAATTCGTTCATCTTAAAGTCGCAGATGGATTCGAACCATTACTTAGAAGACCAATCAGCATTTGCTCCATCGATCATGAGAGAAACCAATTTACAATGATTTATCGTGCAGAAGGCAGAGGGACACAATTGCTTTCTAGTAAACGAATTGGTGACGAAGTGGATGTTCTAGGCCCATTAGGAAATGGTTTTCCAGTAAATGCAATAGAGGCTGGAGGAACAGCTCTATTAGTAGGAGGGGGAATCGGAGTCCCTCCTCTATATGAGCTATCTTCTCGATTAGTAGAAAAAGGCATTAAAGTGATTCATGTACTAGGTTTCCAGTCTGGTGAATATGCGTTTTATTTGGAAAAGTTCAAAGAGCTCGGACAAACTTATGTGGCTACAGTGGATGGAAGTTGTGGGACAAAAGGATTTGTCACAGATGTGATCAAGGAAAATGACCTACAGTTCGATGTATTATATAGCTGTGGACCAACCCCTATGTTAAAAGCACTAGAAGAAACATACGGTGATAAAGAAGTCTACCTCTCTTTAGAGGAAAGAATGGGCTGTGGAATTGGGGCATGCTTCGCGTGTGTCTGCCATACACAAGATGATCCAACTGGATATAGCTATAAAAAAGTATGTAGTGATGGGCCAGTATTCCGTTCAGGGGAGGTTGTACTATGAGCGTTTTAGGAATAGAACTACCAGGGCTTTCGTTAAAAAACCCTATCATGCCCGCATCGGGATGCTTTGGATTTGGTAGAGAATTCAGCGGGTTATATGATTTAAATAAACTTGGTTCCATCATGATCAAAGCTACGACGGCTGAACCAAGATTCGGAAACCCAACTCCTCGTGTAGCAGAAACACATGCAGGGATGCTTAATGCAATTGGACTTCAAAACCCTGGATTGGAAAAAGTGATCGAAAGCGAGCTTAAATGGCTAAGTCAATTTGATGTGCCGATCATTGCTAATGTAGCAGGATCGATGGAAGAAGATTATATAGAAGTAGCAAAAGAAATTTCAAAAGTAAACAATGTACATGCACTAGAGCTTAATATTTCATGCCCAAATGTGAAACAGGGAGGCATTGCTTTTGGAACTAATCCTGAAACGGCTAAACGACTAACCAAGCTAGTGAAGGAAGTTTCACAAGTACCCGTTTATGTAAAGCTTTCTCCAAATGTCACGAATATCGTTGAAATGGCAAAAGCCGTAGAAGATGGAGGAGCGGATGGATTAACCATGATCAATACACTACTTGGTATGCGCTTGGATATGAGAACAGCAAAGCCTATCCTTGCCAATAAAACTGGTGGACTTTCTGGTCCTGCCATTAAACCAGTAGCAATTCGGATGGTTTATGAAGTCAGCCAACAGGTTAACATTCCGATTATTGGGATGGGTGGGGTAACTACAACAGAGGATGTTATCGAGTTTTTATATGCTGGTGCAAGTGCAGTGGCTGTAGGGACCGCCAATTTTGTAGATCCATATATCTGTCCGAAGATTATTGATGAATTGCCTTCTCTCGTAAAAGAGTTAGGATACGACCATATTTCTGAATGTATCGGAAGGAGCTGGGGAAAGCATGAACAAATCACTTATCATCGCGCTTGATTTTCCAAATGCTGATCAAACAATATCCTTTCTTGAATGTTTCAAAGATGAGAAACTTTTTGTGAAGGTAGGTATGGAGCTTTTTTATCAAGAGGGTCCTAGTATCATTCGAAAAATAAAAGCACTCGGACATAGTATCTTCCTTGATTTAAAACTACACGATATTCCTAATACAGTAAAACAGGCCATGAAAGGCTTGGCGACTCTTGAAATCGATTTAATTAATGTCCATGCAGCAGGTGGAAAAGAAATGATGAGGTCAGCGTTGGAAGGACTTATTGAAGGAACTCCAAAAGGAAAATCGAGACCTCAATTAATAGCAGTAACCCAATTGACCAGTACATCTGAAGAACAAATGCAAATCGAACAACAAATTGGTCTTACATTGGAACAATCAGTCCTACACTATGCCTCACTTGCAAAAGAAGCCGGCCTAGATGGAGTGGTTTGCTCGACACATGAAGTGAAAAGCATTCATGAATTACTAGGCAATGATTTTCTAACAGTGACCCCAGGCATCCGTTTGGCTTCTGACAATGCCAATGACCAGAAGCGTATTGCGACACCTGAGAAAGCTAGGTTGTTAGGTACAAACGCAATAGTTGTAGGAAGATCGATTACAAAGAGCATTTCACCGTCAGATTCCTATCAAGAAATCCGTAAATCCTGGGAGGGTGTTACTTTATGAAAACAATCATCGCTGAACAATTATTAACTATTAAGGCAGTATTCCTTCAGCCGAACGAACCATTTACATGGTCCTCTGGAATTAAATCTCCAATTTACTGTGATAATCGCTTAACACTTTCCTATCCAAATGTGCGTAAAACAATCGCAAAAGGATTACAAGAACTGATCGAAATCAACTTTCCCGAAGTAGACCTAATTGCTGGAACAGCAACTGCTGGAATTCCACACGCTGCTTGGGTGAGTGATTTGATGGAATTACCTATGTGCTATGTTCGTTCAAAAGCTAAAGGTCACGGAAAAGGAAATCAAATTGAAGGAAAGGCTTTAGCTGGACAAAAAGTAGTGGTGGTTGAGGATTTGATTTCAACCGGTGGCAGTGCAATCACCGCAGTAGAAGCACTAAAGGAAGCTGGTTGTGAGGTTTTAGGCGTCGTTAGTATCTTCACCTATGAACTTCAAAAAGGAAAGGAAATGCTTAGCAATGCGGGGATCATCAATCATTCTCTATCCAATTATTCAACCTTGATCGAAGTTGCAGAGGAAAAGGGCTACATAACTAAGCAGGATATTGAAAAGCTTACAAAATGGCGCCTTAACCCATCAGATGAAAGTTGGATGGACGATTCAATAAGTGAAGTAAAATAGTAAGATTGATAATAAGATTATTCTGAGAGACACTATTTTAGTGTCTCTCTTTCTTTTTTAGCCTTTTTATCGTTTTAATAGACATTCGACTAAGCTTGTCCTGTGTTTAAACATGATGAAAGAATTAAGAAGAGGGTACTACTAAATATAAAAAAAGGACTGATCCTCTAAAAAGCTGAACGCTTTCGGATTAGTCCTTTTTATTGTTCTCATTTCTTTAATGCCCTTACAACATCTGGATTTGGTGTTACATAAACAGTCTGTTGATTATCATATATTACAAAACCAGGTTTGGATCCATTCGGTTTTTTTACATGGCGAATCTTAGTGTAATCGACAGGTACTGAACTTGATTCTTTAGCTTTGCTAAAATATGCTGCCAAAATGGCTGCTTCTCTAATCGTTTCATGGCTAGGTGATTCATTTCTTATTACGACATGTGAGCCTGGAATATCCTTTGTATGGAACCAAATCTCATCACGGTTTGCTAGTTTGTTTGTTAAATATTCATTCTGCTTATTATTTTTTCCTACCAAAATTTCGTCACCGGTGCTTGAAATATATTTTTCTAGCTGTGGTTTCGTATTTGTATTTTTCTTAGGGCCTTTTCTTTGTCGTTGTTTAATATAACCGCCCTCTGTCAACTCTTCCCGTATTTCTTCGATATCTCGCGGAGAAGCGGAATCAAGTTGTTGTAATAATGCATCAAAATAAGAGACTTCCTCTTCTGCGATTCTGATTTGTTCTTTTACTATATCAATCGAGTTTTTCGATTTTTGATAGCGAGTAAAATATTTTTGTGCATTGTCAGATGGTCCTTTTAGAGGGTCAAGTGGAATCATTACATAGGTTTCATCTTCTTCATAATAATTCACTACTGTTACTTCTTTCATCCCTTTTTGGAGCTGATACATATTTGCTGTGATCAATTCACCATAAAGCTGAAGCTGATCGGCATTCTTACTTTCTTCTAGTGTCTTTTCGAGTTTACCAATTTTCTTTTCATTTTTTTCTTTTTCGTTCAAGATGAAACGTTCTAAATCTTGAGCTTGTTGTTTGATTCGATCGCGGTCAGCTTTTCCGAAATAATATCGGTCCAGCATCTCACTTAATGTTGGGTATGTCATTTTCGAACCGTTAAATTGATTTAATGATAGAAAGTAAAAGGATTCTTTTCTGTCATGTTCCATAATGGAAGGGACATAAGCGGATACTTTCACTTCTTCCATAATGTTCATAAAAGTTTTCGGTACAGTCTCCCTGTTTGCTAGTCCAGAACGAGAGATGATTTCCTTTGCAAGCATAGGAGAAACACCTGCGAATTGTTGGACTAATTGCTTGTCCAGTTTTCCAGAATTAAAATCGATTTTTCGTAAAATATCTTCCTCTTCAACTGTTAGAGGATTCTGCTTATCTTGTTCTGGTGGATATTTGTAATCCTGTCCTGGAAGGATGGCTCGATAACTATTGACTGCATAGGAAACATGCTTGATGCTATCAAGAATCATTCCTCTTTCTTTGTCTATTAAAATGATATTGCTGTGGCGCCCCATGATTTCAACGATAAGTTGTTTGTATGAAATATCCCCGATTTCATTGCGTCCTTTTATTTCAAAGATAATGATGCGATCTAATTCCTTTTGAACAATATCTTCTATTATGTAACCCTCAAGATGCTTTCGTAACAACATGCAGAACATAGGAGGTTCTTTTGGATTATCGGGTGTTTCATCCGTCAACTGGATTCTTGCATAGCTAGGGTGAGCAGAAATCAGTAATTTATGGTTCTTACCGTTTGCTCGAACAATCATTAATAATTCATTTTTAAAAGGCTGATTTATCTTACTGATTCTTCCACCTTTAAGGTTAGTAGATAATTCTTCAACCATTGCTCTCGTAAAAAGTCCATCAAAAGACATAATGAGTTCTTCCTTTTCTAATCAAAAATGAGTGAAGTTTATTATACACAGAGCGCGTTCTTATACTCAAACAAGGCGCTTCCGCTTTTCTTAATGTCTAGCTCCGACGTACAGGATGTACTAGTGCCGACAATGCCACAGGACGTGGCGAACTTAGTCGGCCTCGAGGTCACAAGCCAAGCTCCCTACGGAAGGAAAAGACGCCTTCCTACGGGAGCTCGTCTTGTGCTTGTCGGACTACCACAGGATGTGGTGGCGTCAGCGTTCGCCACAGGACGTGGCGGATTTTAGTTGACGTTCCCTTCTTACAAGGCGCTTCCGCTTTTCTTAATAAGTATAGCATTTTTATGGACGAGTCTGAATAAGCATGATGGAAGAGGGACAACTCTTTTTGCACTATCTGAAAGTATATCTTACGGTAGATTTGAAGTAAATCGAAGTTAGAGCCGTAAGTTGGAAGATAGTATTAGTGCAACTAGGCAATCGCCGGCGCTATAGCTTGGCGCTAGCCAAGTTTTCTAAAGATGGGAGAGGGAAAGGACATGCTGGACAAAAATTTCCGTGAAATGAAAACGGAGGAAATCGAACACTCGCTTCAAACGAGTAAACAGCTTGGACTAGAGAAAAAGGAAGTCCAAAAAAGGCTAAAAGAATTTGGATACAATGAGCTTCAAGAAGGCGAGAAGCAATCAGCACTTCTATTATTTTTCGCACAGTTCAAGGACTTTATGGTGCTTGTACTTTTGGCAGCAACTCTGATTTCTGGTCTTCTTGGAGAATACATAGATGCCATTGCCATTATCGCCATAGTCATCGTGAATGGATTTTTAGGTTTTTTTCAAGAAAGAAAAGCGGAAAAATCCCTTGATGCATTAAAGGAAATGGCTGCTCCACAAGTGCATGCCCTGAGGGATGGAGAATGGCAAAAAATTCCTTCCAAGGAACTGGTGCTTGGAGATGTTATCCGTTTTGCTAGTGGAGATCGTATAGGAGCAGATTTACGTATTATCGAAGCGAATAGTCTTGAAATTGAAGAATCGGCCTTAACGGGGGAATCAGTCCCTGTTACAAAAATGGCGTCCCCTAACTATCAACCAGTAGATAGCATAGGGGATGAGGAAAATCTGGCTTTCATGGGAACGATGGTTACCCGTGGGCATGGTATGGGTATTGTCATCTCCACAGGTATGGGCACAGCTATGGGGAAAATTGCAGATATGCTACAGTCTGCCCAATCTACAACGACACCATTGCAACATAGATTGGAGCAATTAGGAAAAATCTTGATTACAACGGCGCTGTTATTGACTGCATTAGTTGTCATCATCGGAGTATTCCGAGGAAATGATTTATATACAATGGTTCTCGCAGGCGTTTCCTTGGCTGTAGCCGCCATTCCTGAGGGTCTGCCAGCCATAGTAACAGTGGCACTATCTCTTGGTGTTCAAAGGATGATTAAGCAAAATGCCATTGTAAGGAAGCTTCCGGCAGTTGAAACATTAGGCTGTGCGTCGGTAATTTGTTCAGATAAAACGGGAACAATGACTCAAAATAAAATGACTGTGACTCACATATGGAATGGTGGGCAAACATGGTCGGTGACTGGTAGTGGGAATGAAACAAATGGATCGTTTTTAAGAGGCCAAGAGGAAATCTCACCAACTAAAGATAATACACTTCAACAAATATTAACGTTTGGATTACTTTGTAACCATGCAGACGTTGTGGAAAGAGAAGGAAAAGTGGTTATTGATGGAGACCCCACAGAAGGTGCATTGGCCATTGCAGCATTAAAGGCAGGAATCACGCGTCGATCCCTTCACGAAAAGTTTGAGGTTGTAAAGGAATTTCCGTTCGATTCAACTAGAAAGATGATGAGTGTTATCGTAAAGGATAAAAATGGTCGTCAATTTGTCGTGACTAAAGGGGCACCCGATGTCCTGGTTTCCAAAACAGAATCCATCCTTTGGGGCGACAAACTTCAATATTTAACAGGAGAAATGAAAAGTACCGTACAAAATGCCATTGATGGATTGGCTGAACAGGCTTTGAGAACCATTGCGATTGCTTATAAACCTCTATCTGGAAATACGGATATCCTTAAAGAACAAGAAGCTGAAACCAATTTAATCTTTATTGGGCTACAAGGGATGATTGATCCGCCGCGACCTGAAGTGAAGCAAGCAGTTAAAGAGTGCCGTGATGCTGGAATTAAAACAGTGATGATTACTGGTGATCATGCAATTACTGCAAAGGCGATTGCCAGTCAACTCGGGATATTACGTGGCAAAGAAAAAGTCATTGAGGGGAAAATGCTCGCTGACATGGAAGTGAGTGATTTGGAGGAAATCGTCGAGGACGTAAGTGTTTTTGCAAGGGTTTCTCCTGAGCACAAGTTAAAGATTGTAAAAGCTTTACAGAATAAAGGACATATTGTTGCCATGACGGGTGATGGTGTGAACGACGCACCTGCCATCAAAACTGCTGATATTGGTATCGCCATGGGTATTACAGGAACTGATGTTGCGAAGGAAGCTTCTTCTTTGATTTTACTGGACGATAATTTTGCCACAATTAAAGCCGCCATCAAAGAAGGGCGAAATATATATGAAAATATTCGAAAATTCATTCGATATTTGTTAGCTTCAAATGTTGGTGAAATTCTTGTTATGTTCTTCGCGATGATTATGGCACTCCCATTGCCGCTAGTACCAATCCAGATTCTTTGGGTCAATTTGGTGACAGACGGGCTTCCTGCAATGGCACTTGGTTTAGATCAACCAGAAGACAATGTCATGAAAAGAGGTCCGCGTCATCCTAAAGAAGGCGTTTTTGCAAGAGGTCTAGGATGGAAAATTATTTCTAGAGGCTTTCTGATTGGTTTATCTACAATTCTAGCTTTCATCACCGTCTATAAATCGAATCCTGATCAACTTGTTTATGCACAAACAGTGGCATTTGCAACACTTGTATTAGCGCAACTCATACATGTGTTTGATTGTCGAAGCGAAAAATCCATTTTCTCTAGAAACCCTTTTGGAAATAAGTATCTGGTCTGGGCTGTTTTATCTTCCTTACTTCTAATGCTTGTCGTGATTTATTATACACCTCTACAAGGGGTGTTCCACACGGTTCCTATTGCGTTGCGTGATTGGCTATTAATAGTAGGAATGGCTTCACTTCCAACTTTTTTATTAGCAGGATCATTTTTAATAAGAAAAACAAAATGATTTGTGTTATAATTCGAAAGGTAGTAGAGTGTCCTCTATTACCTTTTTATTTTGTACTATCTAAGTGCAAGCTACGAAGTAATCCGACATAGAAGTCCAAATAGGTGGATAGTATAAGTGGAACTAGTCAATAACCGGTGTTAAGTGTTTGGTGCTGTCTAAGTATTCTATATAGATGTTTTGAGAACAAGCCTATGCTGAGAGTCGACTTGGCATAATCGCATTTCTTATTGAAATGGAAGTGACTACATGGTAGTAAGCATGACTGGATATGGTCGTGGGACTAGGGAACAGGACAATGTAAAGGTAATTGTTGAAGTTAAAACGGTTAACCACCGTTTTTTAGAATGTTCTTTCCGAATGCCGCGCCAATTGCTAGTTTTAGAAGATAAATTGAAAAAAACGATGCATACATATATTAATAGAGGCAGGGCAGAAGTTTACGTTACCGTTGAAGGAGAAGGACTCATTAATCGAAGACTTCAATTAGATTGGAAGCTACTGCATCAATTCATGGAAGAGATGGAAAAAGTCAATGAAGCTTTTTCACTGAATCAAAAGCCATCACTGAAGGAAATTACTGCAATTGAAAACATTATTTCTGTTGAGGAATTCCAAACTGATAATAATATTATTGAAGACTTGATAATTGAATCATTGAAGGATGCTTGCAAAACTTTAAAAGTTATGCGTGAAGAAGAGGGTGCAGAGCTAAAAAAGGATTTACATTTCCAAATGAAGAATATTTGGAGTTCTACTGAAAAAATTCGTGAATTCGCGCCTAATGTTCTTGCTAGTTATAGGGAACGACTTAAACAAAAAATGGTAGAATATGCGAATGGACTAATTGATGAAACACGTCTTTTAAATGAAGTTGCCATATTTGCTGATAAAGCAGACATCAATGAAGAAATAACCAGGCTTCAAAGCCATGTAAGCCAGTTTGAAAAAACAATGGATGATCATGGACCGATAGGTAGAAAACTGGATTTTATTGTGCAGGAAATGAACCGGGAAGTTAACACGATTGGTTCAAAGGCGAATGATGCTTCAATAACAACTTTCGTAGTTGAAATGAAAAGTTCGTTGGAAAAAATGAAAGAACAAGTCCAGAACATCGAGTGAAGGTTTATATTAACTGATGGAAGGCCACAATAGATAGAGAGAACTGGGGGACCAACATGTCAATTAAACTGATAAATATAGGATTCGGTAATATAGTATCTGCTAACCGAATCATTTCCATTGTAAGTCCTGAATCCGCTCCAATAAAAAGAATCATTCAGGATGCAAGGGATCGAGGATCTTTAATTGATGCTACTTATGGACGGAGAACTAGAGCAGTAATTATAATGGATAGTGATCATGTTATATTATCTGCCGTTCAACCTGAGACGGTTGCTGCTCGATTAAGTGACCGTGATGATAGTGTAGAGGAAGGGTAGGATATAAAGAGAATGTATAAAGAAAAAGGATTGTTGATCGTTTTATCCGGACCATCTGGTGTTGGAAAAGGAACTGTAAGGAAAGAAATTTTTTCTCAAAATGATGCGAAATTTGAATATTCGATTTCTATGACCACAAGAAAGCCACGTGAAGGCGAAGTGGATGGTGTCGATTATTTCTTTAAATCCAGAGAAGAGTTCGAGCACCTAATTGAACAAGGAAAATTACTGGAATATGCAGAGTTCGTTGGTAATTATTACGGAACTCCAGTTGATTATGTTAGAGAAACGATAGAAAATGGAAGAGATGTATTCCTTGAGATTGAAGTACAAGGTGCACGCCAGGTTCGTGAAAAATTCCCTGAAGCCCTATTTATTTTCCTTGCACCACCAAGTCTTTCAGAACTTAGGAATCGTATCGTCACAAGAGGCACTGAGACTGAAGACATCATTTCTAAAAGGCTCCAAACCGCTAAAGAAGAAATCGAAATGATGGACTTATACGATTATGTTGTAGAAAATGATGAAGTAAAATTGGCTTGTGAAAGAATCAAGAGCATCGTCGTAGCAGAGCATTGTAATCGCGAAAGAATAGCAAAACGTTATCAAATTATGTTGGAGGCTGAATAATCCATGTTATATCCATCTATTGATTCATTATTGAATAAAATTGACTCAAAGTACTCTCTAGTTTCTGTCGCAGCGAAAAGAGCTCGACAAATGCAAGGGAACAATCATTCAAAACTATCAAAGCCAGTGTCTCATAAAAACGTAGGTAAAGCTCTAGAAGAAATCCATGCTGGTGTATTAACCTATACACATACTCCAGGATCAGAAGAAGATTGATGCGAAAACCTTGTCATTTTGACAAGGTTTTCTTATACTTTTCGGAATAAATGTAGTAATGAAGTATTTTGACTTACAGGCTAATATTTGGAAAAAAGTATAGTGCAACTACGCCTCTGTTCTCGCCAATCGGCGAGTTTTCTAGCACTTTAATGATTTATAAATTGGCAGCAAGGAAGTATGTCGACGTAGGGGCCAATTTTAGGAAAAAAGTATAAGTGCAACTACGCCTCTGTCTTCGCCTTTAGGCTCGCCAATCGGCGAGTTTTCTAATGTAATTTGAAATAGATGAAAAAAAAACGGAATTCCTTCATAATGAAATGGAGATGCCTTTAGAAAAAGAAGGTAACAGTGTTTGTTTACATAGATGAGATCGGTAAATTGTAATGGAGGAATTATCATGTTGAAAGATAAAAAGATTCTGCTTTGTGTAACAGGAGGGATTGCTGTTTTTAAGGCAGCCGCTCTTACAAGCAAACTTGTCCAGGAAGGTGCCCATGTTAAGGTGATAATGAGTGAATCGGCCACGAAATTTGTTACCCCTTTGACATTTCAAGCACTATCTAGAAACGATGTGTATACAGACACATTCGATGAAAAAGACTCTAAGGTCATTGCCCATATTGACTTGGCAGATTGGCCAGATTTAATCATAGTAGCTCCTGCAACTGCCAATACCATCGGGAAATTGGCAAATGGAATTGCAGATGACATGATTACTACAACTTTGCTGGCTTCTACGAGCACAGTTTGGATTGCTCCTGCCATGAACGTACATATGTACGTTCATCCTGCTGTTATCCGAAACATGGAGAGATTAAGAAAATTCGGATACGGATTTATAGAACCAGGTGAAGGCTATTTAGCTTGCGGTTATGTAGGAAAAGGACGCTTAGAAGAACCCGAAACAATTGTAGAGAAAGTGAAAAAACATTTTTCTACCTTAAAGGACAAGCCTTTCTTGAATAAAAGAATCCTTGTCACAGCGGGTCCTACAAGGGAAAAAATAGACCCCATCCGCTTTATTACAAATCATTCTACAGGGAAAATGGGATATGCCATAGCTGAAACTGCTATGAAATTAGGAGCTGAAGTAACACTAGTATCTGGCCCAGTTTCCATTACCCCGCCTGTTGGTGTGAAGGTAGTGAACGTAGAAAGTGCCCATGATATGTATGAAGCCGTAATTTCAAGGGCAATGGACCAAGATATCATTGTTAAGACAGCTGCAGTATCTGATTATAGACCTAAAAATGTCCATGATCAAAAGATGAAGAAAAAAGAGGGAGATTCATCGATTGAGTTAGAAAGAACAAAAGATATATTAATGGAATTAGGGAAAGTAAAACAAAATCAAATATTGATTGGATTCGCAGCTGAAACAGAGAATGTGGATGAGTATGCTCTAGGTAAGTTAGAGCGGAAGAATGCGGATATGATTGTAGCCAACAATGTTACAGTAGAAGGTGCAGGATTTGGAACGGATACGAATATTGTTACAGTCTATACACGTGATGGAAGGAAAATAGAACTCCCTCAACAATCCAAGTCAGATATTGCGGAAAAGATCTTGCTTTTGGCTAAAGAATCTCTCGGGGAAGAGCTTGCATGAATATCGCAAAAGTAATTGTGGATGTTCCAGCTAAACAGATTGATCGGGAATTCGACTATCATATTCCCGAAAAATGGCTTGGCATGATTAAGCCCGGGATGAGAGTCGCAGTCCCTTTTGGCCCTAGGATGATACAAGGTTTTGTGACAGGGGTAACAGAGCAATCATCGTTTGAGAAGCTTAAACCTATACATGAACTATTAGATATAGAGCCTGTTCTGAACCAGGAACTTATGGATTTGGCAGATTGGTTGACGGATGAAACTCTTTGTTACCGAATATCCGCTTTTCAAGTAATGCTTCCAGCAGCACTTAAAGCTAAATATAAAAAAAAATTGCGTCTTTCGAATCCTGATTCATTATCCATTTTACATCCGTTTGTAAAAGAAGCCTTTTCTTTAAAAGATGAATTGGATTGGCAGGATGTGATGAATAGTAACAATGCAAAATTGTTCCTTTCAGAAGTAAATAACGGTACTATAAAGGTCCATTATGAAGTCAAGGATCAACTGAATAAAAAGACTGTCCGCCTAGTAGAACCAAGAATATCGACGGATAAACTGGAAGAGCAAATAATGCAATTATCCAAAAATGCCATAAAACAAAAGAGCGTCCTTCAACATTTCATCCTAGACCCTAGAAGTATCGTTCAAAGTGAATTGCTTTCTAAAACGGGTGCGACTTCCTCCAGCATTTCCAGTTTAGTAGAGAAAGGCATTCTTTTTGTCAAGGATTCAGAAGTATATCGTGACCCCTATGAAAATAGGGAATTTCAAAAAAGTAAGCCATTTGCTCTTACTCCAGAACAATCCAACGCGATTGGTCCCATTAAAGAATGTATATCGAAGGATGAGCATGATATTTTTCTTCTGTACGGAGTAACAGGTAGCGGCAAAACCGAAGTTTACTTACAGTCCATTGTTGATGTCCTTTCTAAAGGTGAACAGGCAATCATGCTAGTCCCTGAAATTTCATTAACCCCTCAGATGGTGAAACGTTTTAAAGAACGTTTTGGAAATGAAGTTGCGGTTCTTCATAGTGGTCTTTCCATTGGTGAAAAATACGATGAGTGGCGAAAAATCTATCGTGATGAAGTAAGTGTAGTAGTAGGGGCTCGTTCAGCCATCTTTGCTCCTTTTAGAAAGCTAGGTTTAATCATCATTGATGAAGAGCATGAATCGAGCTATAAACAGGAAGATAATCCTAGATATCATGCTAGGGATGTGGCCATAAAAAGAGGTGTGACCCATCAATGTCCAGTAATCCTTGGAAGTGCGACTCCAACACTTGAAACCTTTGCCCGTGCAAAGAAAAATCGATATCAATTACTATCGCTTACTAAAAGAATGAATCAACAAGCCTTACCTAGTGTTAAAATTGTGGATATGAGAGAAGAGTTACGAAGTGGTAATCGATCTGTGTTTTCTGCAGATTTATTGACGAAAATCAGAGATCGAATTGAAAAGAAAGAACAAATTGTCTTATTTCTTAATAAAAGAGGCCATTCTAGCTTTGTCATGTGCAGAAGCTGTGGTGCCGTATGTAACTGTCCAAATTGTGAAATCTCGTTGACATATCATAAATCCTCCCATCAATTGAAGTGCCATTATTGTGCATATGAAGATGCTATGCCAACCCAATGTCCAGACTGTCAGAGTGATGCGATTCGTTACTTTGGAACAGGTACACAGAAGGTTGAAGAGGAATTGGCGAAAATCATGCCTGAAGCAAGAGTGATTCGGATGGATGTGGATACGACCACAAGGAAAGGTTCACATGAACGATTATTGCAGGCCTTTCAAGATGGTCAAGCAGATATATTACTAGGAACTCAAATGATTGCAAAAGGCCTCGATTTCCCTAACATAACATTGGTTGGTGTCTTGTCGGCTGATACAATGCTTCATCTTCCCGATTTCAGGTCCTCGGAAAAGACATTCCAACTATTAACCCAGGTTAGCGGGCGTGCAGGAAGGCACCACCTGCCGGGTGAAGTAATCATACAAACTTATACACCTGAGCATTACTCTATTATTTTGGCATCCATGCAGGATTATGATCAATTTTTTGGACAAGAGATGATAATTCGAAGGCAAAATATGTATCCACCCTATTATTATCTCGCGCTAATGACCATATCGCATGAAGACTTAATGAAAACTGTCTCAGTAACAGAGCATATTACAAAACATTTAAAGAATCGCTTATCTCAGCAGTCCGTCATTCTTGGTCCAGTTGCATCCCCGATCCCTCGGATCAATAATAGATATCGGTATCAATGTTTGGTAAAATACAAACTAGAACCGGCTTTAAAGGACAGCTTAAAAAATTTGCTGGATCATTATCAGCAAGATATGGCTTCTAGAGGCTTACAAATCATGGTGGATCTGAATCCCCAAATCATGATGTAGTCAAAACCCTCACCAATGACGAAACGTTCTATAAATCGGGTGAGGGTATTCATATTTATCAACAAATAGAATTGGCATGGAGGGCTTGGAATGGCAGTATTACCAATCGTTACATTTCCAGATAAAATATTGGAACAAAAATGTGATAAAGTGACAGCTTTTGATGGTAAATTGGCAAAGCTGTTAAATAATATGTACGACACAATGATCGAAGCGGATGGAGTGGGACTAGCCGCTCCTCAAATTGGTCTTAAGAAACAAATCGCCATAGTAGATATTGGTGATGAAAGCGGCACTTTAGAAATGATTAATCCTGAAATCCTTGAGTCAAAAGGAGAACAAACTGGTCCAGAAGGATGTTTAAGCTTCCCTGGGATATTTGGAGAAGTAAACCGCCCGTACTTTGTTAAAATAAGAGCATTTGACAGAAAAGGTCGAGAATATGAACTTGAAGCAGAGGACTTCTTTGCAAGAGCCATACAGCATGAAATCGATCATCTGAACGGAGTGCTTTTTACGAAAAAAGTTTCAAAGTACTTATCGGAAGAAGAATTGGAAAGGTATGAAGAGGCATGACAAAAATAGTATTCATGGGAACACCAGACTTTTCAGTGCCAGTTTTACAACGAATCATTGAAGACGGATATGACGTAATCGGAGTGGTTACCCAACCGGATCGACCTGTAGGACGGAAAAAAGTAATGACACCTCCTCCTGTTAAAACAGAAGCACTTCGCCACAATATTCCAGTTTTCCAACCTGAAAAGATTCGTGAGAGAGAAGAATTGGACAAGATATTGGCTTTACAACCGGATTTAATCGTGACAGCTGCTTTTGGGCAGATTTTACCTAAAGAATTGTTGGATGCACCTAAATTCGGATGTATAAATGTACATGCTTCCCTTTTGCCTGAATTAAGAGGTGGAGCCCCTATCCACTATTCAATCCTACAAGGTAAGGAAAAAACAGGCATTACCATTATGTATATGGTGGAAAAACTAGACGCGGGCGATATTCTAACCCAAGTTGAGGTGGAGATCGAGGAAAATGACAATGTAGGGACACTACATGATAAATTAAGTGCAGCAGGATCATCGTTATTATTAGAGACATTGCCCAAATTATTAAACGGTGAATTGGATTCCATACCACAGGATGATTCAAAGGCAACTTTCGCTTCTAATATAAAAAGAGAACAAGAAAAAATTGATTGGCATAAAACTGGGGAAGCTATTTACAACCATGTCAGAGGATTAAATCCTTGGCCTGTGGCTTATACGGAGCTTGATGGATCCGTTATAAAAGTGTGGAAAGCTGAAAAAGTGATTGAAATGAAAAAGTCTGCAGCCACTCCAGGTGAAGTGGTAGAGGTTGTGGAAGAAGGCATCATCGTCTCAACAGGAAATGACACATGTATAAAAATTACAGAACTTCAGCCAAGCGGTAAGAAAAAAATGTCTGCCGGAGACTATTTACGAGGAGCAAACAACCCATTCAAGGTTGGAGTGCAATTGGGTGACCAATAAATGAGGAAAACGAAATTAACAGTACGTGAGCTAGCACTTGATTTACTTGAATCTGTGGAGAAAAACCAATCTTATAGTAACTTATTGTTAAACAATTATATTAATAAGAATGAATTATCTTCATTGGATGCAGGACTACTCACAGAAATTACGTATGGTACCATTCAACGGAAATTTACGCTCGATTATTATTTGAAACCGTTTGTCCAGAACAGTAAAAAAGTACAAAGCTGGGTATTAAACCTACTGAGACTTTCTTTATACCAAATGATTTATTTAGAAAAAGTGCCTGATCACGCGATATTATTTGAAGCGGTGGAAATCGCCAAAAAGAGAGGGCATAAAGGAATAACCTCAATGGTGAATGGTGTTTTACGTAACGTTCAAAGAAAAGGAGTTCCTTCTTTAGATGAAATAGAAGACCCAATCGAACGAATTTCGATTGCGACAAGCCATCCATTATGGCTTGTGGAACGTTGGGTGGATCAGTTCGGTTTAGAAAAAACAGAAATGATGTGTGAAACGAATTTGACTGCTCCATTACAAACTGCTAGGGTTAACCTTACTTTAATCAATCGTGAACGTGCCATTGAAGATTTGATGTCAGAGGGGTTTGAGGTTAACGAAAGCCAAATAGTCCCTGAAGGAATCGTTTGTTTAAAAGGTAATCTTGCCCATTCTAATGCTTATAAGCTTGGGCACATTTCCATACAAGATGAAAGTTCAATGCTTGTCGCATATGCCCTAGGTGCTCACCAGCAGGAAAAGATCCTTGATTGTTGTGCGGCCCCAGGAGGAAAAACAACACACATTGCAGAAAAAATGGATGGGAAAGGCGCTGTTTTAGCACTTGACTTACATGAGCATAAAGTAAAGCTAATACAAGAACAGGCACAGCGTTTACACCTGAAAAATGTGGCAACACAAGCGTTGGATAGCCGCAAAGCATCCAATCACTTTGACAAAGACTCCTTCAATCGCATATTGGTGGACGCACCGTGCTCTGGATTCGGTGTCATGCGAAGGAAACCGGATTTAAAATATACTAAGAGTGAAGGGGACGTAGCGAATCTTGCACGGATCCAAAATGATTTGCTTCATTCTGTAGCTCCACTATTAAAAAAAGGTGGGACCCTTGTCTATAGTACATGTACAGTCGATCAAGCCGAAAATGAAGCAGCAGCTGCACGCTTCTTAAAAGACCATCCTGATTTCGAAGCAGATCTATCGATGGTTGAAAGGTTGCCAGAATCGGTTAAGCCTTTTGTATCAAACCATATGCTTCAAATATTCCCACAAGATTTTGGCAGCGATGGTTTCTTTATCAGTTGCTTTAGAAAGAAGGTTTAAAATGGAAACTACTAACAAGAAAAATACTTCAAATACAAAACAAGACCTTAAAACGTCCGTTTATTCTTTGGAACTGCATGAACTTAAAGATTGGCTTAGCGAAAATGGGGAGAAACCTTTCCGTGCTGATCAAATATTTGACTGGCTCTATAAGAAGAGAGCTGTGTCATTTGAGGAAATGTCTAATCTAGCTAAGGGATTGCGTGATAAATTGGAACAAAGTTTTACCTTAACGACATTAAAAACTTTGATTCAACAGACTTCAAGTGATGGCACAATTAAATTCTTATTTGAATTGCATGATGGGTATTCAATTGAAACAGTTTTAATGCGACATGAATATGGTAATTCAATATGTGTCACTACACAGGTTGGCTGCAGAATCGGTTGTACATTCTGTGCTTCAACTTTAGGTGGATTAAAAAGAAACCTAGAAGCAGGAGAAATCGTTGCTCAAGTCGTAAAAGTACAGAAGGCACTTGATGAAACAGAAGAACGTGTAAGCTCCATTGTCATTATGGGGATTGGTGAGCCATTTGATAACTATGATGAAATGCTTTCATTCTTAAAAATTGTCAACCATGAAAAAGCGTTAAACATTGGTGCTAGGCATATCACTGTTTCAACAAGCGGCATAATTCCAAAGATTTATCAATTTGCAGATGAAAATATGCAAATTAATTTCGCTATTTCTCTTCATGCTGCTAATTCTGAGTTAAGAAGCAAGTTAATGCCGATTAATCGTGCTTATAAACTGCCTGACTTAATGGAAGCTGTACGCTATTATACAAATAAGACAGGTAGAAGGGTCAGCTTCGAATATGGACTTTTCGGAGGAGAAAACGATACGGTCGAGCATGCGGAAGAGCTGGCAAAATTAATTAAAGGGCTGAAATGCCATGTGAATTTAATTCCAGTTAATTATGTTCCTGAACGCAACTATGTGAGAACACCTCGAGAGCAGATTTTTGCATTTGAAAAAACGTTAAAACAACATGGCATCAATGTAACGATTCGACGTGAACAAGGTCACGATATCGATGCCGCATGTGGACAGCTTCGTGCAAAGGAGCGAAAAGAAGAGACGAGGTGAACGTATGAAAGCCGTTTTTAGAACGGATCGCGGTAAAGTACGCAAGCATAATGAAGATAACGGTGGAGTCTTTATGAACCAGGAGGGGACAATTTTTGCTATCGTGGCAGATGGAATGGGAGGCCACCGTGCTGGTGATGTCGCTAGTACTTTAGCTGTTACGAAAATGAAGGAAGCATGGGATGAAAAAAGCTCTGCTTCCACTCCTGATGAAGAAGAGAAATGGTTAGAAAAATCCATCAATGAAGTCAATACCTTCCTATACAAACATGCTGAAGAAAATAGTGAATGTAAAGGGATGGGGACGACTGTTGTTGCTGCAATTTGTTCAGATAAATTTGTTACTATTGCCCATATTGGTGATAGTCGTATTTATCTGCTAAACGAATCGGGGTTTAAACAGTTGACAGAGGACCATACACTCGTGAATGTTCTTGTTAAGTCCGGTCAAATTAGTAAGGAAGATGCCGAACATCACCCAAGGAAGAACGTAATTTTACGTGCTCTAGGGACGGAGCAACAAGTGGAAATGGATATAAAGACTATCGTATTTGAAGAAGGGGATATGTTACTCCTTTGTTCAGACGGTCTATCCAATAAGGTCGCGGACGATGAGATGGAACGTATCATTACCTCCGATGAGACTTTAGATCAGAAAGCAGACTACTTTATAAAACTAGCAAATGAATATGGTGGAGAAGATAACATAACCCTCATACTACTAGAATTCGACAATGAAAGCGAAAGAGGGTGATTCATATGTTAATTGGTAAGAGAATATACGGCCGTTACAAAATCATAGAAATGGTTGGCGGTGGCGGTATGGCCAACGTATACCTTGCACAAGATATGATCCTTGAAAGAGAAGTAGCCCTCAAAATTCTTAGGATGGATTTTTCAAATGATGAAGAATTTATTCGTAGATTTAATAGGGAGGCTCAATCAGCTACAAGTCTCGCTCATCCTAACATTGTCAGCATTTATGATGTTGGAGAAGAGGATAACATCTATTTTATCGTCATGGAGTATGTAAGAGGCCTTACCTTAAAACAATACATACAAAAAAACCACCCAATACCTGTTGAAAAAACGTTGGATATCATGAGCCAGATTACTGCCGCTATCTCCCATGCCCATCAAAACGGTATTATTCATAGGGATATAAAGCCTCAAAATATATTAATAGATGATCATGGAAATGTGAAAATTACTGACTTTGGCATAGCAATGGCATTAAGTGCGACTAGTATTACCCAAACTAATGCAGTATTAGGGTCTGTCCATTATTTATCTCCAGAACAAGCTAGAGGTGGAATGGCGAATAAAAAATCAGACATCTATTCCCTAGGTATCGTGATGTTCGAGCTTTTAACTGGTCGATTGCCTTTTTCGGGAGAATCTGCTGTTTCTATTGCATTAAAACATTTGCAATCAGAAACTCCGTCTCCCAGAAGATGGAATCCCTCGACCCCGCAAAGTATGGAAAATATTGTGTTAAAAGCTACTGCAAAAGATTCTTTTCACCGTTATGATAGTGTTGAAGAAATGCGTGAAGATATTAGGACTTCCTTAACGCCTGAGAGGATGAGGGAAAAGCCATTCATTATCCCGTTCGATGATGATGCTACTAAAGCAATACCAATCATAACATCGGATTCTCACAAGCCTCCAAGAGATGAGACTATCATTCGAGGCTTGACTGGAGGCACCACTCCCATTCCGGAAACGAAAACGACTAAAAAAGATTCCTCTGACCCTAAAAAGGCTAGTGGAAAAACGAAAAAAGAAAAAAAGCCCAAGAAGAAGCTTACAACGTTTTTAATTACAACCTTCGTTATCTTAATCTTACTTGGACTTGCTACAGTTACATTGTTGCCGAAACTTATGGCACCAAAGGAAGTAAAAGTTCCGGATGTTAAAAACGAATCTTTAGACGAAGGTATAGCCATACTTTTAGATAATGGGTTTGAAATCGGAAAAACGTTCAATGTCGAAGATGAAGAAACGGATAAAGGAAATATTATTTCCACTGAACCGAAAGCGGGCAAGACGGTACGTAAAGGTACAATCGTTGACATCTTTATTAGTAAAGGTAAAAAAAGCATTGAATTGACGGATTATACCGGTAGAAACAGGGAAGATATACAAGAGTTTCTTGATAGTGCCGGATTTAAAGAAATCCGATACAATGAAGAGTTTAGTGATGACACTGAGCCAGGGGAAATCCTTAATCAATTCCCAAGTCCAGGATCAGAAGTAGTGCCTTCTGAAACTGTTTTAGAATTGACAGTAAGTAAAGGCCGAGACAAGATTGTCTTGAAGGATTTAACTCAATTCAATCGTCGTAGCCTTGAAGACTATGCTACAGAAACAGGTTTAAAGATTGAAGTTGATCGGGAAGAAAACTCTGACACAATCGAGCAGGGCTCCGTCATTTCTCAAACACCAGGACCATATTCTAAAGTTGATAAAGGAAGTACCGTGAAAGTAGTGATTTCAAAAGGGAAAGAAGAGATACCGCCAAAGGTTGAGACACGAGAAATCACTATCCCTTACGAGCCTGCCATACCTGGTCAAGCACAAGAAGTGCAAATTTATATTGAAGATATGAACAGAAGTATGACAGAACCTGCAGAAATTATTTTCATAACTGAAACACTCAAGAAGAAAATTGAATTAACGATTCAATATGGAAAGAAAGCAGGGTATAAAGTCATCCGCGATAACAGTGTTTACTTGGATGAAACTATCCAGTACCCTGAAGAATAATTAGGAGTGAAGGTATGCCTGAAGGGAAAATCATTAAGGCGCTAAGTGGTTTTTATTATGTATTGGATGGACAACAAATAACCCAATGCAGAGGTCGTGGAGTGTTTCGTAAAAATAAAATCACACCCCTGGTTGGGGATGAAGTTGTATATCAAGCTGAAAATGTTACAGACGGTTATATCCTTGAAGTGAAAGAGCGAAAAAATGAGTTAGTCCGTCCTCCAATCGCAAACGTAGACCAAGCAATTCTCGTATTTTCTGCTGTAGAACCTGATTTTAGTACGATTCTATTAGATCGGTTCCTTGTTTTGATAGAGGCGAATGAAATTGACCCTATCATTTGTATTAGTAAGATGGACTTGGTTCCAGAAGAAAAACTTGAAGAAATCGAGGGATATGTAAAAGACTATGAGGCTATGGGCTATCCTGTCATCACTACATCTTCAGTGACGTCAGATGGCATGGAAAAGTTAACTCCGTATATTGCTGGAAAGACAAGTGTCTTTGCTGGTCAATCAGGAGTAGGTAAGTCATCCCTTTTGAACGCTTTGAATCCAAATTTAGAGCTCAAAACGAATGATATTTCCTCACATTTAGGCCGTGGAAAGCATACTACTCGACATGTTGAGCTTATTGATGTCAGAGATGGACTTGTAGCGGATACACCTGGTTTTTCTTCCCTTGAATTTATGGATATAGAGGTTGAAGATTTATCCTATAGTTTCCCTGAAATCTATAGAGCTGGACAATTATGTAAGTTCAGAGGGTGCCTTCATGATAAAGAACCGAAGTGTGCTGTAAAAGATGCGGTAGTAGAGGGTTCCATTACCGCATATCGCTACGACCATTACTTAGAGTTCCTCAATGAAATAAGAGATCGAAAGCCGAGGTATTGAAAATGATAAAAATTGCTCCATCCATTCTCTCAGCAGATTTTGCAAAACTTGGTGAAGAGATTCGTGACGTTGAAGCTGGAGGGGCGGATTATATTCATGTGGATGTGATGGATGGGCATTTTGTTCCGAATATCACTATCGGGCCACTTATTGTTGAAGCAATACGCCCAGTGACTAAACTTCCACTGGATGTCCACCTTATGATTGAAAATCCAGACCTGTATATTGAACAGTTTGCTAAAGCTGGATCTGACTATATTACGGTTCATGTAGAAGCTTGCAGGCATTTGCATAGGACCATTCATTTCATCAAATCTTTAGGTGTCAAGGCTGGGGTAGTGCTAAACCCAGCGACACCTGTTGAAACGATAAGACATGTGATTTCAGATGTCGATATGGTTTTGTTAATGTCCGTCAATCCAGGTTTTGGTGGACAGAAATTTATTGATGAAGTGCTTCCAAAGATCAGTGAAGTTAAAAAATTGGCATCAGAACGAAATCCAAATCTTGAAATTGAGATTGATGGTGGCGTGAATGAACATACCGCTAAGCTTTGTATCGAGGCAGGTGCAAATGTTCTTGTTGCAGGTTCAGCTGTTTTTAATCAGGAAGACCGTAAAGCTGCCATTGAATCGATAAGAGGATTATAATCATGGATGTAATTTGCATTGTTGCTGCAGGGCCTGTTGAATTGATACCCTCTCTAAATGACTTTAAGAAGCTGTCTCCTTATTGGATTGGGGTCGATAGAGGTTTGAGTGTATTAAAACAAAACGGAATTGAAGCGAATGCAGCATTCGGAGATTTTGATTCAGTGTCAGAAGAGGAAAGAAATGAATTCAATAGAAGGGAATCCAATATTACCTTCTATCCATCTGAAAAAGATGAAACGGATTTACAACTTGCTCTTGATTGGGCCATAAAGCAAAATCCTCGTAAGATATATATTCTTGGAGCTACAGGTGGGCGGATGGACCATTTCATGGGAGCGGTCCAATTATTGGTTCGTGATGATATCCTTTTTAAGAATGAAACCGAAATTTTTTTAGTGGATCAAAAAAACTATATTAGTGCTAAAGTAGCTGGTAGTTATTTGATACAAGAAGATTCTACGCTGAAATATATTTCCTTCTTTCCGATGTCTGAAGAAGTAATTGGCTTGACACTAAAAGGTTTTAAATATCCTCTCCTAGACATGCATATTTCCCGTGGATCGACATTATGTATTAGTAATGAGCTTATTTCTTCACATGGTCATTTTTCGTTTGAGTCAGGCATATTATTGGTGGTAAGAAGCAGGGATTAAAAAACCCAGTGCATGAACTTATTTATACACAGCAGAGAGCTTCGATCCGTATGATAATAAACGAAATGAAATAAGCTAGGTCTGGTGAGGAGGGAAATTATGAAGTTTTATACGATTAAATTACCCAAGGTTCTTGGAGGTTTGGTAAGAGCGATGTTAGGAGCCTTTAAGAAGAGCTAGAGGGACACCTGCTTGTTGTTAAAATAGAAGAAAGATCTTTTCAGCATCCGAATATAGGATGCTGTTTTTTATTTAATTGAATTTCTCAGGACGTTATGCTTTTAGCTGACTTTCCTTACTTGCGGGTGTCTTCAGTATTTTAAGTGGATATTTTTGTAATAATATTGCTTTTCTATTATCTAGTCAAATTTAACTATAACAATCTGAGTTGATTGTAGTGGAGGGCACTTGACTCCTGCGGGAAATAGAGGGAAGTGGGAGACTCAACAGGCGGTAACGCCGAGGAGGCTCCCACCCTCCCCGCGGAAAGTAAGTGCCTCTCGCTGCAATCAACGGGTAGAATTTTTGTCTGAAAGAACAAATCTAAGTGAATAGAGTTTTTGAAATAAAAAAGCATCCATTCAAAGAATGGATGCTACCAAAAATTATACACGTTCTACTTTGCCAGAACGAAGTGCTCTAGCTGAAACGTATACACGTTTAGGTTTTCCGTTAACCAAAATACGAACTTTTTGTAAGTTTGCTCCCCAAGTACGCTTGCTTGCGTTCATAGCGTGTGAGCGTTTGTTACCGGAACGAGTTGCCTTGCCAGTAATTACACATTTACGTGCCATCTATATTCCCTCCTAACTACCACGAGCTTAAGTTTCAAAGTATCTTAAGTCTATTGAAAATACTTTAATAATTTATCATACATAAAACGATATTGCAATAGTTCTAACTAAACCTTTCAAGAAAAAAGCCTTGACATATTACCTGATAAATTACTTTATAATAAGACAGTATAAGCAATGGCTTTCAAAAAATACAACATTATAGTAAAATGACTGTAGCTATGCTGTAATTTCCAAAGGGGGAATAAATATGTCCATCGAAATGAAAACAAAGTACGGACAAATTGATATATCGAATGATGTCATCGCTACAGTTGCTGGCGGGGCAGCAGTCGATTGCTATGGGATTGTAGGAATGGCTTCTAAAAAGCAATTAAAAGACGGTATTGCGGAAATATTAAGAAGAGAGAACTTCACAAAAGGTGTTGTAGTCCGACAAGAACAAGAAGGTGTACATATAGATATGTACATTATCGTAAGCTATGGGACGAAAATATCAGAAATAGCTCACAATGTACAATCAAAAGTAAAATATACCCTGGACAAAACGGTTGGACTTGCTGTCGATTCCGTTAATATTTATGTGCAGGGAGTTCGCGTAACGAACCCTTAATGAGGAGGAAGAAGTAGTGTCAATGAAAAGTTTAGATGGAAAACGTTTTGCTGAAATGATTATTAAGGGTGCGAACCATCTCTCTGCAAATGCAGCAATGGTCGATTCACTGAACGTTTTCCCAGTGCCAGATGGCGATACTGGTACTAACATGAATTTATCCATGACTTCCGGAGCAAAGGAAGTTAAACAAAACGTACAAGATCACATCGGAAAAGTGGGTTCAGCACTTGCTAAAGGTTTATTGATGGGTGCTCGTGGAAACTCCGGTGTAATTTTATCACAATTATTTCGTGGTTTCTCTAAGGCAATCGAATCAAAAAGCACGATTAATAGCTTAGAATTTGCATCTGCATTTGAAGCTGGTGTAGAAACAGCATATAAGGCAGTCATGAAGCCGGTTGAAGGCACGATATTAACAGTAGCTAAAGATGCTGCCAAAAAAGCAGTTGAATCTTCAAAAACTACAGATGATTTAATTGTAGTAATGGAAGACCTTCTAAAGGAAGCTCATGCATCATTGGATCGTACACCTGACCTTCTACCAGTATTAAAGGAAGTAGGGGTAGTAGATAGCGGCGGTAAAGGTCTCGTCCTTGTTTATGAAGGATTCCTTGCAGAAATGAAAGGTGAGGATTTACCTGACCAACCTACTTCTTTACCTTCAATGGATGATCTTGTTAACGCCGAACACCATAGAGTGGTCCAAGGCCATATCAATACTGAAGATATCGAATTTGGATATTGTACAGAGTTCATGGTTAAATTCGAAGAAGGCAAACAACCTTTCAATGAAGAAAAATTCCGTCAAGATTTGAGCCAGTTCGGAGATTCATTACTTGTCATTTCTGATGAGGATGTAGTAAAAATCCACATTCATTCAGAACAACCGGGAGAATGTATGAACTATGGCCAAAAATACGGTAGCTTAATCAAAATAAAGATTGAAAATATGAGGGAACAACACTCAAACATCGTTGGTGAAACTCATACCCCCCTAGCAACAGAAAAAAAGGCTCCTACCAAAAGGGAAGAGTTCGGTATCGTTTCAGTTGCAATGGGTGAAGGGATTTCTGATCTATTCAAGAGTATTGGTGCCAAGTCCGTCATTGAAGGTGGACAAACGATGAATCCAAGCACGGAAGACATTGTTAAGGCCATTAAGGATGTCAATGCAAAAAACATCTTTATCCTTCCAAATAACAAAAACATTATCATGGCTGCCCAACAAGCGGCTGAGGTTTCAGACGAAAATGTTATTGTAATACCGTCAAAGACTGTTCCACAAGGAATGACTGCCATTCTAGCTTTCAATCCTTCGCTTGGGGCGGAACAAAATGAAGCTACAATGACCGATGCTCTAGGACAAGTCAAAACTGGTCAGATTACATTTGCAGTTCGGGATACAAGCATCGACGGTTTAGAAATAGAGACTGGTGATTTCATGGGAATCGCTGAAGGCAAAATCAAACTAAAAAACAAAGTGAAGCTGGATGCAGCTAAACAACTTCTATCTGACATGGTGGATGAAGATTCCGAGATCCTTACAATCATTTATGGGGAAGATGCTTCAGAAGATGATGTTGAAGAACTTGTTTCATATTGTGAGGATACTTTCTCTGATATAGAAGTGGAAGTCCATAACGGTAAACAACCACTATATCCATTCATTTTCTCAATTGAATAATAGTATACCTATATCCTTGTAAGGATTTGCACATATGCATGGTATAATCAATCGGCAATTCGAGAAAATGATCATCCTCTAATAAATATGAGGAAATCATTTTCTCGTCATTGGGATGAATCTAAATAGATTTCGGCTGATTGTATGGGGGCAAACCCAATGATTGAATAATGGGATAGTTATTCTTTTCATTGCGTGGCCTACATGCAGTCAGTCTTTTTCTTTTTGAAACATTCATTTTAGAAGCTTTGTTGAAGGTTTTTGGTATAATATAAACAATCATTTCATTTTAGGGAGAGTTCTATGAAATATAAAAGCGTGTTTGATATTATTGGACCTGTCATGATTGGACCATCAAGTTCACATACTGCAGGAGCAGCAAGGATTGGCCGTGTTGCAAGAAGTTTATTCCGTCGAGAACCCAAATGGGCAGAAATTTCATTCTATGGCTCCTTCGCCAAAACCTATAAAGGACATGGTACTGATGTAGCTATAGTTGGTGGGATTTTAGATTTTGATACATTTGATGAAAGAATTATCGAGGCAATGGATATTGCTAAAGATAAAGGAATGGAGATTTCCTTTATTGAAGAAGAGGCAATCACCGATCACCCTAATACTGCTAGAATTCGAATGGGTGATGAAAATGGTGATATTGAACTTGTAGGTATATCCATTGGTGGTGGGAAAATTGAGATCACTGAACTGAACGGATTTGAACTAAAATTGTCAGGTCATCATCCAGCAATCCTTGTCGTGCACGATGACAAGTTTGGTGCCATTGCAGGAGTTTCGAATGTGTTGGCAAAGCATCAAATCAATATCGGCCATATGGAAGTATCCCGTAAGGAAAAAGGGAAAGTGGCATTGATGACCATTGAAGTTGACCAAAATATTGATGATGATATTTTAGATGAAATTGAAGCGTTACCTGCAATAACACGAGTTACAAAAATTGTGGACTAAGTTCGTGGTAGCGTTTTCATAATGAAGAGGAGGAAGTCTATTGTTTCGTAATGTTGCTGAATTAGTGGAATTAGCAGAAAGTCAAAACAAAAAAATATCAGAAATTATGATAGAACAAGAAATGGAGTTTACCGGTAAATCAAGAGAAGTTATCATCCAACAAATGGACACAAATCTCGAAGTCATGGAAAAGGCAGTTGAAAGAGGTTTGGAAGGAGTGCAATCGCGTTCAGGACTTACAGGAGGTGACGCAGTCCTACTTCAAGCCTATATCAAGAGTGGTAAGAGTTTATCTGGCGACTTAATCCTTGATGCGGTTAGCAAAGCTGTTGCAACGAATGAAGTGAATGCAGCAATGGGAACGATTTGTGCTACGCCAACTGCTGGCTCAGCGGGGGTAGTGCCTGGAACTTTGTTTGCAGTTAAACATAAATTGAATCCAACTCGTGAACAAATGATAGAGTTTTTATTCACCTCTGGTGCATTTGGATTCGTAGTTGCCAATAATGCATCTATTTCTGGTGCAGCAGGAGGCTGTCAGGCTGAAGTTGGTTCAGCGTCTGGTATGGCGGCAGCAGCCATCGTTGAAATGGCAGGAGGGACACCTTCACAATGTGCAGAGGCAATGGCAATCACATTAAAGAATATGCTTGGTCTGGTATGTGATCCTGTAGCTGGTTTGGTAGAGGTACCTTGCGTCAAGAGGAATGCTATGGGGGCAGCTAATGCAATGGTAGCTGCGGATATGGCGTTAGCTGGAATCACAAGTCGTATCCCTTGTGATGAAGTGATTGATGCAATGTATAAAATCGGGCTTACTATGCCAGTTGCTTTAAGGGAAACGGCCCAAGGAGGTCTGGCGGCTACTCCTACCGGCAGGGAATTAGAGGCCAAAATCTTTGGTGTATCGCTAACAAAGAAATGATGATTTCATTAATTGATCCTGTTATTCAAGTCAAAGGCATCGGTGAAGAGACGGCAGGTACTTTAAAAGATATGGGTATTGTTTCAGTTGGAGATTTAATTGAACATATACCCTTTCGATATGAAGATTATCGTCTTAAAGATTTGGCGGAAGTCGCCCATGATGAAAGAGTAACGGTTGAGGGCGTCATTCACAGTGAGCCCTCTTTTATGTTTTACTCGAAGAAAAAATCTAGAATTACTATAAAGGTACTTGTTGACCGATATCTAATTTCTGCTGTTTTTTTCAATCAACCCTACGTACGAAAAAAACTTGAGGTTTCTTCCCCAATCACCATTTCTGGAAAATGGGATAAACATCGCCAAACCATCACTGTTTCTGAATTCCAACTTGGAAATTATCAAGAGAAGCATTCTTTTGAGCCAGTATATTCTGTTAAAGGCAACGTTTCAGTAAAGAACATGAGGAAGTATATCTCTAATGCATTTCAAACCTATGGGGATTTAATTGAAGAGAATTTGCCACAAAGCCTATTAACGAAATATAAGTTATTAGGCAAAAAGCAAAGTTTACAAGCGCTACATTTTCCTGTGGATCAAGATGCTTTGAAGCAAGCAAGGAGAAGGATGGTATATGAGGAATTCCTCTTATTCCAACTTAAAATGCAGGCACTGAGGAAAATCCAGAGAGAAAGCTCAAAAGGAATTGGTCAAACTTATCATTTAGAAGAATTAAGGAAGTTTATTGATTCACTTCCGTTTCCTCTTACGAATGCCCAAAAAAGGGTTGTTAATGAAATTCTTCGAGATATGAAATCTCCATATAAGATGAATCGATTATTGCAAGGGGATGTAGGATCTGGGAAAACAGTTGTAGCTTCTATTGCATTATATGCCTCCATTTTATCGGGTTATCAAGGCGCGTTGATGGTTCCTACAGAAATTTTAGCTGAACAGCATTTCCAATCCTTAAGCGGTTTATTTAACGATACGAATGTAAGAGTGGATTTACTTACCAGTTCAATCAAAGGAAAAAAACGTAAAGAGCTTTTACAGTCACTTCAAGAAGGTAAAATTGATATTTTAGTAGGGACTCACGCCTTAATTCAGGATGAGGTCAACTTTAATAAACTAGGAACAGTTATCACTGATGAACAGCATCGATTCGGGGTTGAGCAAAGAAGAATTCTCCGTGAAAAAGGTGAAAATCCAGATGTCCTTTTCATGACAGCGACACCTATTCCAAGAACTCTTGCAATTACTGTGTTTGGTGAAATGGATGTTTCTATTATTGACGAATTGCCAGCAGGACGAAAAATCATTGAAACATATTGGGCAAAACATGACATGCTTGATCGAGTATTAGCATTTATGGAAAAAGAATTGAGTAAAGGGCGTCAAGCTTATGTGATTTGCCCACTAATCGAAGAATCTGAAAAACTAGATTTACAGAATGCAGTGGATGTTTATCACATTTTGACAAACTATTTTGGGTCACGCTATAAGGTCGGATTAATGCATGGAAAACTACCGCCTGTTGAAAAAGAAGCTGTCATGGCTTCTTTCAGTACAAATGAAGCCCAGGTACTAGTTTCCACCACAGTAGTCGAAGTCGGGGTGAATGTACCCAATGCCACGTTCATGCTGATTTATGATGCTGAAAGATTTGGTTTATCTCAACTTCATCAGCTACGAGGGAGAGTAGGACGCGGTAGTGAACAATCCTATTGTATCCTGCTTGCTGATCCTAAATCAGAAACAGGAAAAGAACGAATGCAGATTATGACTGAGACAAATGATGGTTTTGTATTGTCAGAAAAGGATTTGGAATTGCGTGGACCTGGAGATTTCTTTGGGAAAAAACAAAGTGGAGTGCCGGAGTTCAAAGTAGCTGATATGGTCCACGATTATCGTGTGCTAGAAGTAGCGCGGGATGATGCTTCGAAGTTGGTGGATTTACCTGAGTTTTGGACGGACCCCATATATAAAGGAATAAGGGATCACCTTGAAACAAGTGGAATCCTTACTGGTGAAAAATTGGATTAATCCAGTGGATCAATTTCACAGGAGAAGGGAAAATGATTACCTCCTCAGCACCTTAATTCAATTAGAAAATTACATCTATTAAATTTGAATAATCGTAAAACGTGTACCGTATATAAAATCTTGCAATCTGTTTTTTATTTATATATACTACTATTAGTACCTAGTCATAATAGTGCGGATGGTGACTTTTGTGAGAAGAAATAAAAAGGAGCGTCAACAGCTTCTTATCGATACAATACAAGATAACCCATTTGTGACGGACGAAGAGCTTGCAGATAAATTTTCAGTCAGTGTACAAACGATTCGATTGGATAGGCTTGAGCTCTCCATACCAGAACTTCGGGAAAGAATTAAAAATGTTGCTGAAAAAACATATACCGATGAAGTCAAAGCTTTGCCTATTGACGAAATAATTGGGGATATTATTGATATTGAACTAGATCAAAGTGCGATCTCTATATTCGACGTGACAAGCGAGCATGTTTTTAAACGGAATGGCATTGCTAGGGGTCATCATTTATTTGCCCAAGCAAATTCGTTAGCTGTTGCTGTTATTGATGATGAGATGGCACTTACAGCCAAAGCTAATATTCAATTCACTCGCTCTGTGCGGGAAAATGAGAGAGTGGTTGCAAAGGCAAGGGTGAAGAAGACTGATTCTCCTGAGAGGACGTTGGTCGAGGTCGATAGCTTTGTTGGAACCGAACTCGTTTTTAAAGGTGAATTTGAAATGTACCGATTCAACATTGGGAAAAAGGATGAACATTCATGAAATTGACAATTGATGCTATGGGTGGAGACTTTGCTCCGAAATCACCAGTAGAAGGGGCAATGAAAGCTGTAAAAGAATTTCCCGATGTAGAAGTGATTCTAGTAGGAAATGAAAAAGAAATTAATAAATACTTAACGGATACAACCAGAATCTCCATTCTTCACACCGAAGAAACGATTTTGGGAACTGATGAACCAGTTCGTGCAGTGCGTAGAAAAAAGGATGCTTCCATGGTGTTAGCCGCTAGACAAGTGGCCGAAGGAAGCGCCGATGCCTGTATTTCAGCAGGTAACACAGGTGCATTAATGGCTGCGGGACTTTTTGTCGTTGGGAGAATTGATGGAATTGAACGTCCAGCGTTGGCTCCGACATTACCTACCCTTTCTGGTGGAGGATTTGTACTTTTGGATGTAGGTGCAAATGCGGATGCACGTCCAGAGCATTTATTGCAATTCGCCATTATGGGTTCGATTTATGCCGAAAAGGTACGTGGGCTTGAAAAGCCTCGAGTTGGTTTGTTGAATATTGGTTCCGAAGATAAAAAGGGTAATGAACTTACAAAAGCGGCATTTGACTTGTTAAAAGAAGCCCCGATTCATTTTATCGGTAATGTTGAATCTCGTGATCTTTTAAATGGAGTGGCTGATGTTGTTGTCACTGATGGATTTACGGGAAACATGGTATTAAAAACGATTGAAGGCACAGCAATGTCAGTCTTCAAAATGGTCAAGGAATCAATGACAAGTAGTTTTATTAATAAACTTGCTGCAGCAGTCTTAAAACCCGAATTAATGAAAATAAAAACAAAAATGGATTATTCCGAGTATGGTGGTGCTGGTCTATTTGGACTAAAGGCTCCCGTCATTAAGGCACATGGTTCATCGGATGCCAACGCAATCTTTAACGCGATTAGACAGGCAAAGATTATGGTTGACCATGATGTATGTGGCAAAATCCATGAAGTGATCGACAAAAAGTAGTCTTAATGAAAGGTTGTTTTCGTAAAGTTTGTTGCTCTTATAGTTTAATTTAAAATTTTACGATCTGAGTTGATAGTAGAGGAGTACACTTGATTCCAATGGCAAAAAGAGGGAAGTGGGATATACCACTGGCGGCATTGCCGGGGAGGCTCCCATCCCTCCAAGCGGAAAGCAAGTGCCTCTCGTTTATTATCAACAGGAAAACTTTATTATCTAAAAAACAACAATCTATGCGAAAAAGTCTAATGAAAAATACATACTCATCTATTTACTAATAAGATTAGATGAAATGCAGGAGGAAGAACCGATGTCTAAAATTGCCTTTATTTTTCCTGGACAAGGATCACAAGTACCTGGCATGGGAAAAGAGCTATTTGAAACGTATGAACCTTCAAAAAGGATCTTTCAACAAGCTGATGAAAAGCTTGGTGAGAAACTATCACAGCTGATCTTTGAAGGCCCTCAAGAAACTCTAACTTTGACCACTAACGCTCAACCAGCTCTATTAACGACATCAATAGCAATCCTTCAACGACTCAGTGCGGAAGGGATTCAGGCAGATTATACAGCTGGTCACAGTCTAGGTGAATATACTGCACTCGTTGCTTCTGGAGCTTTTGCCTTTGAAGATGCGGTGTATGCAGTCCGAAAACGTGGAGAGTTCATGGAAGCTGCTGTGCCAGCAGGCCAAGGGGCGATGGCTGCGGTACTTGGAATGGATCGAGAAGGACTACAAGGTGTAGTCGATCAAATTAGCTCTGAAGGCGACAGTGTTGATTTAGCCAACCTGAATTGTCCAGGTCAAATCGTTATCTCTGGTACAGCCGAAGGGGTGCAGAAAGCAGGGGATTTGGCAAAAGAAAAAGGGGCTAAAAGAGTGATTCCGTTAGAAGTTAGTGGACCTTTCCATTCACGTTTAATGGAGCCTGCTGCAGGTAAGCTAAGGGAAATCCTTGACACTATTAATATCCAGGATGCAAACCCTCCGGTCATATCAAATGTAGTAGCAAATCCAATTTCTACACCAGAAGAAATAAAGGAAAGACTAGTAGAACAGCTATATTCCCCAGTTAAATGGGAAGACTCAGTACAGAAAATGCTGGAATTAGGTGTTACTACATTCATTGAAATCGGACCAGGTAAAGTATTAGCTGGTTTAGTCAAGAAAATTGACCGCCAAGCAAAAGTTTTTTCGATTTCTGATGAAGCGTCATGTAAGTCAGTGATTGAAGCGTTAAAGGAGGAAAATCGATGAGATTGCAAGGGAAAGCTGCGTTAGTTACAGGTGCTTCTAGAGGCATTGGTAGAGAAATTGCGTTGGAGCTAGCTAGGGAAGGCGCCGATGTAGCGGTTAACTTTGCCGGTAGTGAAGCGAAAGCAAATGAAGTGGTTGACGAAATTAAAGCTATGGGAAGAAATGCAATCGCGATTCAATGTGATGTATCAGATTCTACAGCCGTTACTGAAATGATCCAAAAATCACTTGATACTTTTGGGAAAGTTGATATTTTGGTTAATAATGCTGGTATCACAAAAGATAATTTGTTGATGCGAATGAAGGAAGAGGAATGGGATACAGTCATTAATACGAATTTAAAGGGTGTATTCCTTTGTACAAAAGCAATTACTCGTAGTATGATGAAACAACGCTCTGGTAGAATCATCAATGTAGCATCTATCGTTGGTGTCAGTGGGAATGCGGGACAAGCTAACTATGTAGCTGCTAAAGCGGGTGTAATTGGATTCACAAAGACCGCTGCTAAAGAGCTTGCTTCTCGTAATATTACGGTTAATGCTATTGCACCTGGATTCATTACGACTGATATGACTGATAAATTGACTGACGAAGTGAAAGAAGCAATGTTGAGCCAAATTCCACTAGCTCGCTTAGGTGAGCCAAAGGACATTGCTCGGGTGGTCGCATTCCTTGCTTCAGAAGATAGCGCGTATATGACTGGTCAAACACTTCACATCGACGGTGGTATGGTCATGTAGGCTTGTGTAATAAAAGCATTATAAGACAGATTTCGTGTTTATTATTCTCTTATAATGCTCTATAATGGCTTGAGGGGAGGTGAGTGCAGTGGCAGAAGTTTTAGAACGTGTTACTAAAATCATTGTTGACCGACTTGGTGTTGATGAGTCTGAAGTAAAGCTAGAAGCATCTTTCAAAGAAGATCTTGGGGCTGATTCATTAGACGTGGTTGAACTTGTCATGGAACTTGAAGATGAGTTTGGCATGGAAATTTCAGATGACGATGCTGAAAAAATCGCTACAGTTGGAGATGCAGTGAATTACATAAAAAGCACTATGTAATAGAGTTGTATCCAAATCTAATAGAGGCTGACTCGTAAGTGCCTATCCCTTATCTACCTAATGGTGGGGGATTGGTACTTAACAAAGAGTCAGCCTCTTTCTCTTTGGCTCTTTTTCCATAGAGTGTTGTTTTTAGACTGGGAGATTGTCCGTTGATTGCAGCGAGAGGCACTTGCTTTCCGCGGGGAGGGATGGGAGCCTCCTCGGCGTTACCGCCTGTGTGGTCTCCCACTTCCCTCTATTTCCCGCAGGAGTGTACCCTCCGCTACAATCAACTCAGATAGTTAAAGTAAAATTACACTTGTACATCATCAAAATTACGATAACAGACTTCTTTTTTGAAATAACTTACAGCCAAGGTGACAAATCATCACTGCAATTCCTTCTATTCAAAATCGAATAATGATAAACTAAAGGTGTATGGTATGGAAGGGTGACTTACGGCTCAAAGCAATGTATACTTTATAGTCTATTAAGTGTAAATTTGGATGGTTGTTGGAGGAAATTATGCGCAAGTTTGGAAAACGAAATAAAGCAAATAGCAAGGATCAAAAATTTAAAGAATTCCAAGACTCTTTAGGGATTGCATTTGCTGATGATAAATTATTAAAAAAAGCCTTTACTCATTCATCCTATGTGAATGAGCATCGAAAAAAGCCGTATGAGGACAATGAACGGCTAGAATTTTTGGGAGATGCTGTTTTGGAATTGACAGTATCACAATACTTGTTCCATAAGTATCCTACTATGAGCGAAGGAGAATTAACAAAAATGCGCGCAGCCATTGTTTGTGAACCTTCATTAGTGGGTTTTGCTAATGAGCTTTCCTTTGGGAATCTTGTCTTGTTAGGAAAAGGAGAAGAAATGACTGGTGGAAGGGAACGCCCTGCTCTATTGGCAGATGTGTTTGAAGCTTTCATTGGGGCATTATATTTGGATCAAGGAATTGAAGCGGTTTTGCGCTTCTTAGAAAAAACTGTATACCCAAAAATCGATAACGGTGCTTTTTCTCATGTGATGGATTTTAAAAGCCAACTACAGGAACTTGTCCAACGTAGTGGTAATGGAACGATTGAATATGAAATCATGCAGGAAAAAGGCCCTGCCCATAATAAAGAGTTTGTATCTAAGGTTTCTTTAAATGGGGAAATCCTTGGGACAGGCATGGGGAAATCAAAGAAGGAAGCTGAACAGTTCGCTGCCCAGCAAGCACTAAACAAATTAAAAGATCATCAGTAATCTACAGTCTAATCTGTTCGAAACATAAACAAATAAATCAAATGAGACTAAAGAAAGACAGATTAAAGGGGGAAAGATTGTGTTCCTCAAACGATTGGATGTTGTAGGATTTAAATCCTTTGCGGAAAGGATCAATATAGAATTTGTGCCAGGCGTAACTGCCGTTGTTGGACCAAATGGAAGTGGGAAAAGCAATGTGACCGACGCTATTCGTTGGGTCCTTGGGGAGCAATCTGCCAAATCCCTTAGGGGAGCAAAAATGGAGGATATTATTTTTGCTGGTAGTGATTCCAGGCGTGCCCTTAACTTTGCAGAAGTTACTCTTACGCTAGATAATGAAGAACATTTTTTACCCATCGATTACCACGAAGTCAGTGTGACTCGGAGAGTGTATCGTTCTGGCGATAGTGAGTTTTATATAAACAAACAAGCTTGTCGTCTAAAGGATATTATTGATCTATTCATGGATTCCGGACTTGGTAGGGAAGCCTTTTCCATCATCAGCCAAGGTAAAGTGGAAGAAATTCTTAGCAGTAAGTCAGAAGAAAGACGCTCAATCTTCGAAGAAGCAGCTGGTGTCCTTAAATATAAGACAAGGAAGAAAAAAGCTGAAAATAAATTATTTGAAACTCAAGAGAATTTGAATCGGGTTCAAGACATCCTTCACGAATTGGAAGGGCAAGTCGAACCATTAAAAATCCAAGCCTCGATTGCACGTGATTATCTAGAGCAAAAAGAAGAACTTGAGCATAGTGAAGTAGCTGTAACCGTCTATGAAATCGAGACATTACATGGTAAGTGGACAGCTTTGTCTGAAGAACTGGAAAAACATAAAAACCTTGAGCTTGAAATGTCTACAACCCTCGGTAAACGTGAAGCAATAGTAGAGCAGCATCGAGACAGGATTAGTGCTTTAGATGATTCGATAAATGAATTACAGGAAGTATTGTTAATAACGACACAAGAGTTAGAAAAGCTGGAAGGTCGTAAAGAAGTTCTAAAAGAAAGAAAAAAGAATGCTACTCAAAATAAACAGTCATTGGAAAAATCCATTGAAGATGCAAATCATCAAATTGAAAAGCTGTCTTCCCAAAAGGGCGAAGAAGAAAAGCATTTAAATATTCTACAAAATGAAGTTGCGATCTTGCAGAAGCAGCTTGATGAAAATGTTAAGCAGCTTTCAAATTTTAATCAAAATATAGATGAAACCATAGAAACCTTCAAAGCTGATTATATTGAATGGTTGAATAAGCAAGCAGCAGCAAAAAACGAATACCAATTGACCGAACAACAAGTGTCGCAGTTAAAGGTAAAATCTGAACGATTAGATACAGATAATGAAAAATATATTAATGAACGTAAAGAAGTAGAGCTTCGCAAACAAAAAAAGATAGTTGAACTTACAGGAAATCAAAAAGAGCTTGAAAATGGTGTCTCTCAATACCGTCAAGATCAACTCTTGCTTGAAAAGCTGGAAAATCAATACAAAAAACAAGAATCTTTACTTTACCAAGCTTTTCAATTCCTACAACAAACAAGATCCAGAAAAGAAATGCTTGAAGAAATGGAAGAGGATTATGCAGGATTCTTCCAAGGTGTAAAGGAAGTCTTGCGTGCAAGGGAAGGAAAGTTGTCTGGTATTGAGGGGGCAGTTGCTGAATTAATACAAGTCCCCAAGGAATATGAGCTTGCAATAGAGACTGCCTTAGGTGCTGCTATGCAGCATATTATCGTAGGTAAAGAAGAAGATGCCCGAAAAGCCATTGGGTATTTAAAGGCAAATTCCTTTGGAAGAGCTACTTTCTTGCCACTTTCAGTCATCAAAGGGCGAGAAGTACCATCACACCAACTTCAGCAAATGAAAAGCCATCCTTCTTTTAATGGAATTGCTTCTAGCCTTATCTCATATGAAAATAAGATCTCTGAAGTTATGGCTAATTTACTCGGAACAGTTGTGATCACCTCCGACCTTAAAGGGGCAAACGAGTTAGCAAGATTGACAGGCCATAAGTTTCGTTTTGTCACAATTGACGGAGATGTCGTGAATCCTGGTGGCTCTATGTCAGGTGGTGCTGTCAATAAGAAGAATAATTCACTGTTAAGTCGAAAAAGCGAGCTGGACGAGATTAAGGACAAGCTAGCCATAATGGAGAAAAAGACCGCCACTCTTGAGGAAGAAGTAAAAGCCCATAAAAAAGAATGGCAACAGCAAACTGAAAAACTGGAATCTAAGAGATCCAATGGCGAGCAATTGCGAATGCAAGAACAAACGATTAAGGGTGACTTGAGAGAAATTGAGTTATTAGAGAAAAATGTCAATGAACGTTTGGCTCTCTATGATTTGGATAAATCCTCACTTGAAGAGGAATTAGCCCAGAAATCCAATCGACTTCAATCCTTAAAACAACTTTTACAAGATTGTGATGAGGAATTATCTCGCTTGAATCAAGAAATCGCTGCACTGACATTGCAAAAAGAAACACAACAAATTTCAAAAGAAGCGGTATCTGCCCAAGTGAATGAATGGCGAATCCAGCTTGCCTCAAAAAAGGAACAGCTTCAAAACCAAAAAGAAAAACATCAGCGAATTCAAGACGAACTTAACTCTAATAAGACAAAATTGACCGATTTGGATGAAGATCTTTCTTTACTTGATACAGATATGAGTGATAGCAGTAACGGTGAAGCGATTCTAGAAGAATCTGCCCGTAAAAAGCTCCAAGATAAAAATGAGACATTGAGTCTAATTTCTTCAAGACGGGAAGAGAGGGTCAAACTTCATCATCTATTAGAGGACGAAGAGCGTGAGGCGAAAGAACTGAAACGTCAGCATAAAGGCCTAGTAGGAATATTAAAAGATGAAGAGGTTCAATTGAATCGACTGGATGTCGAACTTGAAACAAGGCTTGAACATTTACGTGAAGAGTATTTTCTAAGCTTTGAAGAAGCTAAAGAAAAGTACGAACTTCATGTGCCAATTGAAGAAGCTAGAAAAAAGGTTAAGCTAATCAAGCTTGCTATTGAAGAACTTGGCACTGTAAATATTGGAGCTATAGATGAATATGAACGTGTTTCTGAGCGATATTCTTTCTTAAGTGAACAAAAAACAGATCTTCAAGATGCGAAAGATACTCTTCATCAAGTCATTGATGAAATGGATGAAGAGATGAAACGTAGATTCGCAGAGACGTTTTTTGCCATAAAAGAAAAATTCGGTATCGTATTCCAATCTTTATTTGGTGGAGGTCGTGCAGAATTAAAATTGACTGATCCACAAGACATGTTGAATACCGGTGTAGACATTGTTGCACAACCACCTGGAAAGAAACTTCAAAACCTTGGATTACTATCCGGTGGAGAACGTGCTTTAACTGCAATTGCCCTTCTTTTCTCCATCTTACAAGTAAGACCGGTACCGTTCTGTGTGTTAGATGAAGTAGAGGCTGCTTTAGATGAAGCTAACGTACATCGCTTCAGTCAATTTTTGAAGAAGTTCAGTAGTGAGACACAATTTATTGTCATCACACACCGTAAAGGGACTATGGAGGCAGCAGATGTTCTCTATGGTATAACCATGCAGGAATCAGGTGTATCCAAACTTGTTTCTGTCCGATTGGATTCAGTACAGGAAATTGCCGAAACAAAATAAAGGAAGTGTCGAAATGAGTTTTTTTAAGAAATTAAAAGAGAAGTTTACGAGCCAAACTGATAGCGTAACTGAAAAATTCAAGCAAGGCTTGACAAAGACAAGAGATTCCTTTGCTGGGAAAGTTAATGACTTAGTAGCCCGTTATCGAAAAGTCGATGAAGATTTCTTTGAGGAATTAGAAGAAATCCTTATTGGAGCTGATGTAGGCTTTGATACAGTTATGGAGTTAATAGAAGAATTAAAAATGGAAGTTAAACGCCGTAACATTCAGGACACGAAAGAAGTGCAGTCTGTTATTTCTGAAAAGTTAGTGGACATTTATCAAGGTGAAATAGAAGAATCCTCCGAATTAAACATTCAAAAAGATGGATTGACTGTTATCCTATTTGTCGGTGTAAATGGGGTTGGTAAAACGACTACTATCGGGAAATTAGCACATAAGTTTAAGCAAGAAGGCAAAAGTGTACTTTTAGCAGCGGGAGATACCTTCCGAGCTGGCGCGATCGAGCAATTAGAGGTTTGGGGAGAGCGCGTAGGAGTACCTGTGGTGAAACAAGCTGAAGGTTCTGATCCTGCAGCAGTCATGTTCGATGCTATACGTGCTGCAAAGTCTCGTAATGTAGATATTTTGATCTGTGATACTGCAGGAAGATTACAGAATAAAGTCAACTTAATGAAAGAGCTAGAAAAAGTGAAGCGTGTCATCGAAAAAGAGGTTCCTGGTGCACCGCATGAGGTACTTCTTGCACTTGATGCAACTACTGGACAAAATGCCCTTATTCAAGCAAAAACATTCAAAGAAGCAACGAATGTATCTGGTATCGTTTTAACAAAATTGGATGGTACAGCTAAGGGTGGTATCGTTCTTGCTATCCGAAATGAACTAGGAATACCTGTAAAGTTTGTTGGACTAGGTGAGAAAATGGATGATTTACAAGAATTTGATCCAGAGAAATATGTGTATGGATTGTTTGCAGATTTAGTAGATGTGGAAGAAGACAACGATTAATGAAGTAGGACGTTTTTCGCTTACTATAACTATATTTAGTTAATCAATTCGGATTAACGTCAACCAAGACAAATAGATAAGAGGTTGTTTAGTGTAATATCACTTAAACTATTTTAGTTGATTGTAGCGGAGGGTACTTGCTCCTCGAAAATGTATTAGTATTTCCTTTGTGCGGTGTTGGTTCGAGGAAGCTTATTCAATGTCCTTCGGGAAAAGAGGGAAGTGGGAGATTCCTCAGTCGATATCGCCGCGGATGCTCCCACCCTCCCCGCGGAAAGCAAGAGCCTGAAGCGGAAATCAACGGAAACATTAAAGTCTAAAAACTACAGTCTATGTAAAATTGAGCCTCTGAGAAAGTCCTAGAGTCTAATATGCTTCGGATTTCAGTGTAAAGGAATTACCTTGACAAGCATGGGTATTCACAGTAAACTATCTTTTGTAAAGGTTTTTCACTTAACACATGGGAGGTGAGCTCTATGCTTGAAAAAACAACGAGAATGAATTACTTATATGATTTTTATCAGTCGTTGTTAACTGAAAAGCAGAAAAGCTACATGTCTTTATATTATTTGGACGATTACTCCCTTGGAGAGATTGCTGATGAATACGAAGTTAGTCGTCAAGCAGTCTACGATAACATAAAGCGAACAGAAGCAATGCTAGAAGAATATGAAGCTAAGCTCTTATTATTTGAGAAATTTCAACAGCGCAACAATCTGATTAATATGTTAAAGGAAGCTTTGGACTCATCTAAGGCAGACCTTGAAGCTGCAAAGAAGATTGTTTCAGAACTGGAGAAATTAGATTAGGAGGCGGCAAACTATATGGCATTTGAAGGATTAGCCGACCGACTGCAAAATACGATACAGAAGATTCGCGGTAAAGGCAAAGTCAATGAAGCTGATGTAAAAGAGATGATGCGCGAGGTTCGCCTTGCACTCTTGGAAGCAGATGTAAACTTCAAGGTCGTTAAAGACTTTGTAAAGCGTGTAAGTGAACGCGCAGTAGGTCAGGAAGTTCTGAAAAGCTTAACCCCTGGTCAACAGGTTATCAAGATTGTTAATGAAGAACTGACTCTATTAATGGGTGGAGAGCAAAGTAAGATTGCTGTAGCAAACCGCCCGCCAACTGTCATTATGATGGTCGGACTTCAAGGTGCTGGTAAGACAACCACTACTGGTAAATTAGCCAACCTTCTTCGAAAGAAATACAATCGTAAACCATTGCTTGTAGCAGCAGATATTTACCGTCCTGCGGCAATTAAACAGCTTGAAACACTTGGCAAACAGCTAGATTTACCCGTTTTTTCTTTAGGTGATCAAGTTAGCCCAGTGGAGATTGCCAAACAAGCTATTGCAAAAGCGAAGGAAGAGCATCGGGATTATGTTCTAATCGATACAGCTGGTCGTCTTCATATCGATGAAGGTTTAATGGACGAGCTTAAAGATATTAAAGAACTGACCAAACCAGATGAAATTTTCCTTGTTGTTGATGCAATGACAGGTCAGGATGCTGTAAACGTAGCCCAGAGCTTCAACGAACAACTAGGGTTAACAGGCGTTGTATTAACCAAGCTAGACGGTGATACTCGTGGTGGTGCAGCTTTATCGATTCGTTCTGTAACCAATACTCCGATTAAATTTGTCGGTATGGGTGAAAAAATGGATGCATTGGAAGCGTTCCATCCTGAGCGTATGGCTTCCAGGATCCTTGGAATGGGTGACGTTCTTACTTTAATCGAAAAAGCCCAAGCGAATGTTGATGAGGAAAAGGCAAAGGAGTTAGAGCAAAAGCTACGTACTCAATCCTTTACCTTTGACGATTTCTTGGATCAACTAGCACAGGTTCGAAAAATGGGACCACTGGATGATATTTTAAAAATGTTACCAGGTGCGAATAAAATCAAGGGATTAAACAATATTTCCATTGATGACAAACAAATCGGTCATGTTGAAGCCATAATCAAGTCCATGACAAAGAATGAAAAAGTGAATCCAGAAATCATTAATGCAAGTCGAAGAAAAAGGATTGCAAAAGGTAGCGGAACTTCCATCCAGGAAGTAAACCGTCTATTAAAGCAATTTGAAGAAATGAAGAAAATGATGAAACAAATGACAAACATGCAAAAAGGTAAGAAAAAAGGCGGCTTCAAATTTCCTTTCATGTGAGTTTCTTTTCATTCATTTAAAGTTATGTTTCCAAGGTCCTAAAAGGATTTTTGAAAATAATGTAATGGTTATACGATCTCTACAGGAAATTTATCACTGTTAAGAAAAAAACCTTTACAAACATATCAATCATTTGATAACATACTATCTTGTGTGAAACTATTCGGAGGTGCTTATTTAAAATGGCAGTTAAAATTCGTTTAAAGCGTATGGGAGCAAAAAAATCTCCTTTCTATCGTATCGTTGTTGCAGATTCTCGTTCACCACGTGACGGTCGTTACATTGAAGTTGTAGGAACTTACAACCCAGTAACTCAACCTGCAGTGGTTTCAATCAACGAAGAGCTTGCTCTTAAATGGTTACAAGATGGAGCTAAGCCATCTGATACAGTTCGTAACCTTTTCTCTAACCAAGGCATTATGGAAAAATTCCACAATGTTAAAAACAGCAAATAATTGATTAGCCAATGAAAGAGCTAATTCAAGCAATTGTAACGCCGCTAGTCGACCATCCGGAAGAAGTGTTGATCACTTCTAAAGAGGAAGATTCAAAAATCACTTATTACTTGTCAGTCCATAAGGAGGACATGGGAAAGGTGATTGGGAAACAAGGGCGTGTAGCTAAGGCGATTCGCACTGTAGTTTATGCAGCAGGATCATCACAGCAAAAGAAAATTTATTTGGAAATATCCGAATAACGGGAGGGGTAATGTACCCCTCTTTTTCTGTATATATCGAAGTCTCTTTTATGAAAAGTGAAGATTGACTATCTCTTCGACGAAGGACGTGCTTAGGCGTACAATGTCAGAGGGTTTTGGCGTTTTTATCGAAAAGGCGTCTTCCACTATTCTACATACATATGTTTTCTCCGAATGGCTAACAGTAATAATTATTTAGTATATGGCTATGTTAAAGCATATTGTTGATATAGCACTGTGTTGATTGGAGAGGAAGGCGCGACACTCCTGTGGGAAAAGCGGATTAAGGAAGACCCCACAGGCGCGAAAGCGCCGGGGAGGCTCCCTAACCGCCCGCGGAAAGAGAGCGCCTCACGCTGAAATCAACAGGTTAGTTTAGCAGAGATAAATAATTTATTCCCAAATGGAGGTGCTGGACCTGAAAATTCTCCAAACAGTAGTTGTGAACCAAGTCTTAACGGAAGCCAGCAAGAATAAACTCCTTGATAAATATAAGAGCAAACAAGTACATATTCAGAAAGAAATCGATCAATTGAAGTTTGAAGTCAAAAAGTTGGATAAAACCAAAAAGTTTCAGCCTGCTAGCCTAAAAGTCCATTTCGAAAAAGAAGTGGAAAAGCGACAGGAAAAAATTAAGCTTTTGGATTTTCAAATGGAGCAGCTTGAAATACTACCAGTAGGCAGTGAATTAAAAGAGCGGGAAGTCCAAGCGCTTGTGGAAGTAGAAGTAGGAAGTAATTGGGATGAGCTCATTCAAACGAAAACGATCGTAGTGAAGGATGGAATCGTAGATGATATTCGTTAGAGGTGAGAATTATGGAAAAATGGTTTAATGTAGGGAAAATTGTCAATACGCATGGAATTAAAGGGGAAATCCGTGTTATTTCAAGAACGGATTTTGCTGATGAAAGGTACAAGCCTGGTAATAAGCTGTATATCTTTTCCGATGATCGAAGCAATCAAGCCCCAATCGAGGTAACGATCGCAACACACCGACAGCATAAAAATTTTGATTTGCTGACTTTAGAAGGCTATCATAACGTGAATGATGTAGAGAAATACAAAAATTCCCTACTAAAGGTGCCTGAGTCTTTTCTTGGTGAACTGGAAGAAGACGAATATTATTTTCATGAAATCATCGGCTGTGTTGTAGAAACTACAGTGGGTGAAGAGATAGGGAAAATCATTGAAATTCTTACCCCAGGTGCCAATGATGTTTGGGTCATAAAAGGTAAAGGCGGCAAGGAAATATTAATTCCATTTATCCAAGAGGTCGTTAAAAATGTTGATATAGCTGAAAAAAAAATCATCATTGACCCAATGGAAGGGCTATTGTAATGAAAATTGATATTTTATCATTGTTTCCGGAAATGTTTGAAGGTGTCTTTGGTAGCTCCATATTAAAAAAAGCCGAAGAAAAAGGCGCTGCTTCATATGGGATAACAAATTTCAGAGCTTTCTCAGATAATAAGCATGGCCAGGTAGATGACTACCCTTATGGTGGTGGTGCAGGCATGGTACTGAAGGCACAACCGATTATCGATGCCGTAGAACACTTAAAGGCGGAGTCAGGAAAACAGCCAAGGGTCATCCTTATGTGTCCTCAAGGCGAAAGATACACACAAAGCAAGGCAGAAGAGCTTGCTAATGAAGAACATCTGATTTTTATTTGTGGTCATTACGAAGGGTATGATGAAAGAATCCGTCAACTTGTAGTGACGGATGAAATTTCTATCGGTGATTTTGTGTTGACTGGAGGGGAACTTGGTGCCATGGTTGTAGTGGACAGCGTTGTACGACTATTACCAGGCGTATTGGGGAATGAGGATTCACCCATAAAAGATTCCTTTTCTTCAGGATTACTAGAGCATCCTCATTATACTCGTCCATCAGAATTTAGGGGATTGAAGGTCCCAGATACTTTGCTCTCTGGAGATCATAAACGAATTGAGGAATGGAGAGTCAAGGAATCACTTAGAAGAACTTGGAATAGGAGACCAGACTTATTAGATTCCTATTCGATGTCTGAAAAAGAAAAAAAGTGGCTAGAAGAAATAAAAAACGAAGATTAACATATTGCAAGCAACATCAGCATATGGTATGATTGTTTTTGTGACTTGGGCCAATGCTTAAGTCTTTATAACAATGTTCCGCTGCAATGAACATAAAGCTTTGCAAGAGCATTCGTGGGAGGAGTTGAAAACGATGCAAAAACTTATTGAAGAAATTACAAAAGAACAACTACGTAGCGATCTTCCTACTTTCCGTCCTGGTGACACTGTACGTGTTCACGTTAAGGTTGTTGAGGGTACTCGTGAGCGTATCCAGTTGTTTGAAGGTGTAGTAATCAAGCGTCGTGGTGGTGGAATCAGCGAAACATTTACAGTTCGTAAGATTTCTTACGGTGTAGGTGTTGAACGTACATTCCCTGTACACACACCAAAAATCGCGAACCTAGAAGTAGTACGCCGCGGTAAAGTACGCCGTGCTAAGCTTTACTACCTACGTAACCTTCGCGGTAAAAAAGCTCGTATCAAAGAAATTCGCTAATCATTTCTCACATGATTTTGCACCTGTTGCAAAAGCTAGTGGAACTGAAACTAAATGCTTTAAAAAGGGAGCTTGTTCATCAAGCTCCTTTTTTACACTTTAAGAATGTATAAAATGGCTACATAATAGAAGAAATTCTACGTAGAGGCCAATTATAAGAATAAAGTATGATTCATTCATACGAATCTGTCTTCACATTAAGGCTCACTAATCGACGAGTTTTTCTAAGAAAGAGGTTATATACTGCACCAACTCTTTTTTTGGAGTATAGTATTATATAGAATGTAAACCTAGCATTAGGCGGTGTAGAAATGAAGAAGAAGAAAAATGAAGTTTGGGAATGGATGAAGGCTCTTGTCATAGCAGTTGCATTAGCCGCAGTAATACGATATTTCTTATTTGCTCCAATTGTAGTGGATGGCTTATCCATGATGCCGACATTGCACCATCAAGATAGAATGATTGTAAATAAAATAGGATATACTGTAGGCGAGCCTGATCGCTTTGATATCATCGTTTTCCATGCTCCTGAAAATAAAGATTACATAAAAAGAGTAATTGGTTTACCTGGTGACAAGATTGAATATAAGGATGATACCTTATATGTAAATGGCAAACCATATCAGGAACCATATCTTGACGAATATAAAAAGCAGGTCATTGATGGACCATTGACAGAACCTTTTACCCTTAAAGAAATTACAGGTGAGGAAACTGTGCCTGAAGGCCATTTATTCGTTATGGGGGATAATCGTAGGTTCAGCCGTGACAGCCGCCATATCGGTGTGGTTTCAATGGACAAGGTCCTCGGAAATACAAGTGTTGTATATTGGCCTGTAAAGGATGTAAGGATCGTAGAATAGCAGCAAGAAAGGTGGATACCAATGACCATTCAATGGTTTCCAGGCCATATGGCCAAAGCACGCCGTGAAGTAACGGAAAAACTTAAGTTAATTGATATTATTTATGAATTGGTAGATGCGAGGATACCTGTCTCATCTAGAAATCCAATGATTGATGAAATAATCCAGCATAAACCGAGATTGATTTTATTGAATAAAGCAGACATTGCAGATCCTGTAAGGACAAAGGAATGGATTCAGTATTTTTCCAATCAAGGGCATACTGCCTTAGCAATCAATTCCCAAGCAGGAAGCGGATTGCATCAGATCACTGCTACTTCTAAAATACTTTTACATGATAAGTTAGAGCGTATGAAGTCTAGGGGTATTAAGCCAAGAGCCATTAGAGCTATGATCGTCGGCATTCCAAATGTGGGTAAATCAACGTTTATCAACCGACTTGCAAAGAAAAATATCGCAAAAACCGGCAATACGCCAGGAGTGACGAAGGCTCAACAATGGATCAAGGTAGGTAAGGAGTTAGAGTTATTAGATACTCCAGGTATACTATGGCCAAAGTTTGAAGATCAAGAGGTAGGATTAAAGCTTGCTTTGACTGGGGCGATTAAAGACACAATACTTAACTTGCAAGAAGTCGCTATTTATGGAATGAGGTTTCTTGAAAAAAATTATCCTGACCGGTTTATAGAACGATATGGACTTAAAGAAATCCCTGAAGATATCGTTGAACTATTTGAAGCAGTCGGAAAATTTAGAGGTTGCATGGCAAGTGGTGGTGTAGTCGATTACGATAAAACTGCAGAACTTTTTATCCGAGAGGTCCGTTCTGAAAAATTAGGACGACTTACATTTGATGATCCCAACGCCAGTGAAACGGAAGAAGCTATAGAGCATGCAACAGAAAACAATGAATAGATTTTGACAGCTCCTTTATAAGGGGCTTTATTTTTTTAATAAACAACCGATAAAAAAAGTAGTGAGAAGTGATAATATGATCGTAAAATTGAGTATTAAAGATATAGAAGAGCTAATTCGTGAGGTAAAAAACCCGTCTGACCCTATCCTATTGCAATGCCTTTCTGACGATCGGAAAGGGGTACAAAGATTAGCAGAAAAGTGGCAAAAGGCATTTGATGTAGAGCAATCCTTGAAAAATAAATGGCTCGAAATGAATGAATATGAAAATAAGTTACGAAAAGAAGGATTTTCATATATCGCAGGTATTGATGAAGTGGGCCGTGGTCCATTGGCAGGTCCAGTCGTTGCTGCAGCTGTTATTTTAAAAGATGATTGCTATTTACCAGGATTAAATGATTCAAAGAAAATTCCTGAAAAGAAGAGAGATGAGTTTTACGAAAAAATAATGAAGAACTGTGTCTCTTTTGGAATCGGGATCGTTAGCAATGTGGAAATAGACGAAATAAACATTTATGAGTCAACCAAAAAAGCGATGCTCTCAGCAGTGCAAAATCTAAATCCTGTTCCAGATTTTTTGTTGATTGATGCGATGAAGCTTGATGCGCCTTTTCCACAAGAGTCAATAATTAAAGGGGATGCAAGAAGTGTTTCCATTTCAGCTGCTTCAATCGTCGCTAAAGTGACAAGAGACCGTATGATGGCCGATTATGCTAAACAATATCCCGACTTCAACTTTGAAAAGAATATGGGATATGGTACGCCAGAGCATTTATCGGCATTAATGAAATCTGGCCCAACTCCGATTCATCGGTATAGTTTTGCGCCAGTGAAAGATTATGTTAAATAGGAACTTGGGAAGTGATGTACAATGCAGCCACTGGGCATCAATAGGCAGAGTGAGATACATACCATCAAACGGCAGACAAACGATATAAAAGAAGGTCAAATCGTTACTGGTAAAGTATTAAAAATCCACCCGAATCAAACGGCTGAAGTTCAAATTGGTAGTGTGAAAATGACAGCTGTATTAGATGCTCCACTAAAAGCTGGAGAACGTTATTGGTTACAAGCAGGTTCTATTAATGGCCAATTGTCGTTTAAAGTATTGGGTGAGGCTCCTACCGAGCTACAAGGGGCTAAAGAATGGTCATTAAAGCTACTACAACAACTAAATATTCCAGAAACGAAGAATTCGTTAGCAGTAGCTCAACTATTCTTGAAAAAAAATTTTACGATAACAAAGGATAGCATCATGAATGTCATTGGATGGTTAGATGGAAGTAAGAACATTGAAAAATCATCTTCCATTGTACAATTTATGTTCAAAAATGAGCTACCCATAACGAAAGATGTTTTCTTTGCCTTGCAGTCATTAGATAAAAACAAGAGTTTTCATAACATGTTATCTACTCTAATACAGGAATTGACGCCAGACAACAGTGAATCAGCCACCTTGCTAAAAAACCTGTTAACCACTAATCTTTCATCCCAAGAAAAGCTATTGGGAGAAAAACTTATTCTGCAATTAATAAAGAATACTGTTAATCCGGATATCAAGGACATAAAAGAGAATTTATCAGCACTGCAAAAATTAGGGGTAGTTCCTCCTACTATGACTGAAAAGGAACTTGCAGCCAAGTTAATAGAGTCAATTAATAATGTACAGTCTATCAAAGGAAAAAATTTCATCCCTTTCAAAGATGTCCTTCGAATTTTAGGGGAAGCTAATCAGGCTATAGCTAGTAAAAGAGAGGATCTAGTTGCAGTAGCTTTGAAAAAAATAGTGCAAATAGATCACACTGGTCAACTCAAACCTATATTAGAGGATATACAAGAGACAATAAAGAATGTTCAATCACAGCCTTTGCCTGAAATCGAAGGTAAATTAATAAAAATCTCTCAAAAGCTCGTAAGCGAATTTCTAAAAAACCTTGAGAACAATTTGGTTAACCTCCCTACCAAACAAAGTGAAAATATTACAAGGATCATTCAATCTGTATCAACTCTTCCTCTACAAGAAATGGAGAGTCTAAGTAATAATATCGGAAATACACTTTTTTCAATCGAAGAAAATAGTTCTGAAAAAGTTTTCTTACATCAAAAGCTATCTCAAAATGATTGGAACCAATTAGCTAAATTAGTTCAAGATGATATGAAAATGTTGAATATTTCCAATCCGGAAAGTGCAGCAGTAAATATCAAGAAATTAATAAGCTCATTAGGATTGGATTTTGAAAATAGTTTGCTCCGAATGAATGCTGATCCTGAAAAGAATAGTCAAGATTTAGTGACAATAAAACCATTATTAATGAAGCTAATTCAAGAAACACAATCTCAAAGTGTTCGAGAAACAGCGGAACAAGTGTTACATAGGATAACTGCTCAACAAATACTTACTCACGAAGCAGGACCGCTACAAAATATCATTGTGCAAATTCCTCTACAATTAAGGGGTTTTCAGACTGATATGACGATGCAGTGGAGCGGAAGGAAGAATAAGGATGGCAATATTGATCCTGAATTCTGTAGAGTATTATTTTATTTGAAGTTAGAACAAATAGATGAAACAGTAGTGGATATGCAGATTCAAAAGAAAATCATTACTGTATCCGTCTATAATGAGCGCTCGGATTTCATAAAACAGATTGCACATCCCTTGATTCCAATGATTAAAGAGCATTTGAATGCTAAGGGTTTCACTCTATCCAATATCACGTTTGAAGCACCGAAGAAGGAAATGGATTTTATAAAACTAGATTCTGTAGACGATCGAATCATGGCAGGCCCTTATACGGGGGTGGATTTAAAAATATGAATGAACAGGATAAACCTATTCGGAAATCAGCTATTGCACTTGGATACGAATCTTCGAAGGATTCTGCACCTAAGGTATTGGCAAAAGGAAAAGGAAAAATCGCTGAAAATATTTTAGAGATAGCAAAAGAAAATGGAGTAACGATTCAAGAAGACCCTTCTCTTGTAGAGTTATTAGGGAAACTAGAAATCAACCAGACCATTCCGGAAGAGCTGTATCAAGCGGTAGCGGAAGTTTTTGCGTTTATATACAAATTAGATAAGCAAGCAGGAAAAAAGCCTCCGGTTCGTTCATGAAAAGGAGGCTTCCTTTTGACCTTTAAAAAATCTAGGTAGGTATTCTTTATGTGCATTTAATAAATCATCCAATACTTTTTTTGCCAGTTCATCACTTGGCACCAAAGGATTGATGCAAAGGGCTAAAAGTGCTTTTTCGTATGAACCTGTAACAGCTGCTTCAGCGGCGACCACTTCAAAAGACTTGATCTGCTGCACCAATCCATTTACTTGGACAGGTAGTTCTCCTACAGCTAAAGGGATGGGGCCATTCTTTGTCACGACACAATTCACCTCTACTGCTGAGTGAGCTGAAAGGGAAGAAATAGCTCCATTATTCCTTACATTCAGTGTTTGGATATCTCCCTTATCGGAATAAATGGAAGAAATAAGATTACAAGCTGCGTCACTATAGTAAGCACCTCCTCGTTTTTCTAACTGAGGTGGTTTAATGGCTAAGTTTTCTTCTTTATATAATTCAAATAAGTCTGCTTCTAATCTTTTGACGACTTCAGCTCTTGTTGTTCCACTTTGGAAGGCGAGAAGCTCCTCATCTAAGATTTCCTTTGATTTAAAGTAGTAACGATGATAAGGGCACAGGATGACCCCCATGCTTTTCATGAAATCTGGTTGCCATGGCAAAGGAGCAATATTCCTCATCGTTAACTGTATATCTGGATTTGATAAAAGTTCAATGACTAATTCTGTTTTGTCCTCACCGTTTACCATAACACTAAGGCCATGTACAAGATGGTTAAGTCCAGCAAATTGGATATACACATCCTCCTTTGGAACTCCTAATAATTTTGCGATGGAGACAGTCGTATGATAAGGAAGGTTGCAAACCCCTACAATTTTTTTATGGTTACTATAACGAAGAAGGGCTTCCGTTACCATCCCAGCTGGATTAGTGAAATTGATTAACCATGCTTCGGGGCAGAGCTGTTCCATTTCCTCTGCGATTTCCAGCAATACTGGTATAGTTCGAAGTCCTTTGAACAATCCTCCTGCACCATTCGTTTCTTGGCCAATCATTCCATGTTGAAGAGGTATTCTTTCATCTTTAATCCGTGCATCCAGCATTCCTACACGCATTTGTGTTATTACAAATTGAGCATTTTTTAAGGCTTCTTCGCGATTAAAAGTCCTATGTATGGTTATTGGAAGGTTTGCATGATTGACCATCCTTTGAGAGAGTTTTGCGATTGTTTCTAGTTTCTCTTGTCCCTCATGTATGTCAACTAGCCAAATATCCTCAACTGGAAGCTCCTTATATCGTTTAATAAACCCTTCTATTAACTCAGGAGTATAGCTAGAACCTCCACCAATAACGGCGATTTTTAAGTTCGTTGTCATAGATTAAAATTCCTCCCGTCATCCTTCAAATACAATTAAGTAACTAATCGGCGTTGCTATGATTACAGAAATGACGAATCTAAAAAGTAGTGTTTTGGGTGTCAGCTTCACTTTAGAAATTCTTGACCAGACAAAAATAATCCCAATTAATCCTCCAATACTATTCGAAACGAACATTGCCCATCTAAAATCAAGACCGGTCCAAGTGATAGGTTTAGTCAAAATTAAATTTGTACCAACCATGATTAGTAAAAAGATAAATACATTGATGAATCCAATTCTTTGAACACCTTTTTTTTCGGTTGACATATGATCATCTCCTAATTTATTCCCTGACTCTATTAAACTAGCCTGTTGATTTCCGCTACAGGCACTCGCTTTTTCGCGGTCTCCCTTGTCCTGCTTTTCCCGCTGGATTCTCGCGCCTTCCGCTCCAATCAACACAGTTCAAAAATCAACAATGACCATTAACATAACCATTTCTTAAAAATTATAAGTTGAAAAACAAAAAGAGGGAACCAACAGATTCCCTCTTTTCACTTTTCTATTAGGCAACTTGGCTAGTTTGGTCGTCTTGTTCCATTTGTACCATTTTCTTATCGTAAATCTTCATGAATGGTAGGTAAACCATGAATGAAATAGCGATATTTACAATGTTTAGAACAACTGCTCTCCAGTCTCCACCTGTAGCCAGGTAAGCACCTATTGGACCAGGCAATGTCCATGGTGCAAGGATATAAGTTGGTGTCACAAGACCTGTTGCAGTAGCGATATAAGAAATTGTAGCAATAATTAGTGGAACTGCCACAAAAGGAATTATTAGGATTGGATTCAATACAATTGGAGTACCAAAAATGATTGGTTCATTGATATTGAATAATCCTGGGACAAAACTTGTTCTTGAAAGAGTTTTTAAATATTGTGATCTTGCAAATAAAAGCATTGCTAATACTAATCCAAGTGTAGCACCAGATCCACCAATCCAGATGAACCATTGGTAGAATGGCTCAGGAGCGATGTGTGGCATAGAAGCTGCACCACCAGCAACTGCTTCAGCATTCTTAGCTAGGTATACTTCCCAAACTGGACGTGCCACTGTTCCAACAACAGATACGCCGTGGATACCAAATGCCCAGAAGAAAGTGATTAGGAATACTGGAATTAATACCCCCGCAAGGCTATCCCCAGCTTTGACAATCGGAGCGGCTGCTTTATCAACTAGGCTGTGAAGATCGATTCCAAATACAACTGTAATGATAGTCATTAGTACAATTACAAAAGCAACTGGAATTAATGCTTCGAAAGATCTTGCGACAGAAGGTGGAACTTGTTCAGGCATCTTGAACGTAATATTTTTGGTCTTACAGAAACGTAAAATTTCAACAGATAATATCGATACAATCATGGTTACGAATAAACCATGTCCACCAAGGTTTGCCATCGGCAATACCCATCCTTGACCTTCCATTACTTGAGGAACGATAGTAAGTAAAAGTGCAGAAACAGCAATTTGTCCTCCTGATAATGCGTCAATTTTATAGCTTCGTGCCAAGTTATAACCGACCCCAAAGGCAATATAGAGGGACATGATAAACATTGTCACACGATAAGGGATCAAAATTTGGACAAGATGTTCATTTGCCCAAGCTTTGATTGCCCATTCTTCAGGCACAGGCGGGAAAGCGATGATAAGGAAGAATGAACCTACGATAATGAATGGCAATGCAGAAATGACCCCATCACGAATCGCCATTAAATGGCGCTGCTCCGAAAGTCTTGCCATTGGACCTGAGAGATACTTCTCAAGCCATGCGATAAAAACTTTCATTGTAAAGCCTCCTTTTTTTTTTGGATCCTTAGTTTGGAAGTCCATCCCTTTTTGTATGTAAGGGTAGTATGGATTGGGGAGTAACTTTCCCAAGCCAAGAGAGCCTATTTATAAAAAATTGCTTATAAAGAAAGCAATTCCTTAACCGTTTTTAAAATGATTGGTCCACCGAGTGGTGAATAACCTTGAGGTGGAATGGCAGCACAAGGCACATTGGCTTCATCGCAAAATTGTTTAACAGAATCAAAACGGTGTCTTATTTGAGGTGCGACCATACAAATATCCCATCCGTTATTGATTTCATCTTCAACTTCACCGGTACCAATCGCAAGAACGTCCATTTCAATTCCGTTCTTAGCAGCTTCCTTTTTTAATGCGTTTACTACGATAGAACTGGACATACCACCAGAACAAACAAATAATACTTTCATATTTCATTACCTCCTAAGATAGTTAAGATTTCTTCCTTTTTTGTACTGCATTATGAGTGTCGATAATCCGCTCATACACTTTAGGTCCCTTCTTCATGCACACAGCAATGAAGAGGGCATCAATCACAGCCAGTTGTGCAATTCTGGCACTCATGGTTCCTATCCTGACATTTTGTTCTTCATCGGATGTCGCCAGGATGATATCGGCTAATTTCTGTGCCGGGGATTTACCATGCTGAGTCAGAAGGATAGTTACACAACCTTTATCTTTTGCCTCTGCAAGAAGATCAATAATTTCCTTTGTTTTGCCTGATGTTGAGACAACCAATAGTACATCCCCAGGTTCCATATTAGCCACCATCATCATTTGAACATGTATGTCTAGTGAGATGAAGGTTGGAATATTGATTCTTAAGAGTTTATAAGATGCATCCATTGCAACGATTGAAGATCCACCAGCTCCATATAGAAACACTTTTTTTGCCAAATGAATCGCTTCACTTGCTTTTTCTAGCATATCCACTTGAAGGATTTTCATGGTATTCATTAAGGCGCTTACAGATCTGTCCCTAACTTTATCCATTACTTGAATTAAACTGTCATCTGGCAAAAAAGAAGAATTCTGTATGATTCCATCAAAAGAAGGATTCAATTCCTTAGCAATTTCAATCTTTAAACCTTTGAAACTATTAATCCCGATACGTTTGCAGAATCGAATAATGGCCGCTTCACTCACTTCACATGCATCAGCCAAGTGCTTTGTACTCATATCAATAACGCGCTCTGGGTGAGATAACACATATTTTGCCACATTACTTTCTGCAGGGCTGAAATCCTTCAAATTTGACTCGATTAAATTAACAACATACATTTGGCAGCACTTCTTCCTATAAAGCGATCCTTCTAAATGAAAGGGTTTTCAATATACATGTATTATAATATGCTTTGAAATATAATTTCAATGATAAAAAAAATAAAATAAAATTAAATTTCAATTTTAGTGGAATAAACTGAAGAATGGCCTTACAATAATTATACGGTAAATTTCATTTTCGAATTGGAAATGCATTGGAGGTAAAGAAATGGAAACGATTAACTTAGAAATGGCTGTATTTGAAATTATCTCTTTTGGAGGAAATGCCAAAAGTTTATTTTATGAAGCGTTGAATGCTGCAGAAAATAACGACTTTGATAAAGCAGAAGAATTAATGAAAGAAGGAAGTGCTGAATTAAACAAAGCACATAACATGCAGACTAAATTGATTCAATTTGAAATCAACGGTGGATCTATGGAAAAAACTCTTTTGTTAATTCACGCGCAAGATCATTTAATGACCACAATCAGTGAGCAATCATTAATTGAAAGAATGATAAAAATGAACAAAAAAATCATGGAGTTATCCAAATAAAAGGAGGGGCTATTCGTGGAAAAGAGATTAGGAATATCCATATATCCCAATCATTCTGATCCAGCTAAGGATATCGAGTATATCAGCTTAGCTAATAAGTATGGTTTTAAAAGAGTCTTTACATGTCTATTATCTGTTGATGGTGATAAAGATAGTATTATAGATAACTTTACCACTTCTATCAAACATGCTTTATCACTAGATATGGAAGTGATTGTCGATATAAGCCCTAGAATATTCAAAGCGTTGGAAATCTCATATAACGATCTTTCTTTCTTTGCGAATCTAGGAGTCGCTGGCATCAGGCTCGATTTAGGTTTTTCAGGAAATGAAGAATCCATCATGACGTATAATCCATATGGATTAAAGATTGAAATCAATATGAGCAATTCGACTCCATATTTAGAGAATATCCTTGCTTACCAGCCGAACAAAGAATTATTAATGGGATGCCATAATTTCTACCCACATCGATATGCAGGGTTAAGCTATTCCTTTTTCGAAGATTGTAGTTTGAAATTTAAAAAACACGGTCTACGTACTGCAGCGTTTGTATCGTCACAGGATGCTACTTTTGGTCCGTGGCCAATAATGGAAGGACTTCCAACTCTAGAAATACATCGGAACCTTCCAATCGAAGTACAAGCAAAACATCTGTATTATACAGGTTTAATAGACGATGTATTAATTTCGAACGCATATGCTTCAGAAAAAGAAATAAAGGCTCTAAGTGAAATAGATCCTTCACTTATCACATTTTCAATAGAGTTAGAAGAAGGAATAAGTGAGTTGGAAAGGAAAATAGCTCTAGAGGAATTTCACTTTTATAGAGGTGACGTGTCCGATTATCTGATTCGTTCTACCCAAAGTAGGGTGAAATATAAAGGGCGCGAGTTCAAACCATTCAACACTAGGGATATTAAACGTGGTGATATAGTAATCGAGAATGATTTATATGGCCAGTATGCTGGAGAACTTCAAATAGCCTTACAAGACATGGATAACTCTGGGAAGACGAACGTGATTGGTAGAATTAAGGAAGAGGAAATATTCCTACTTGAATATGTAAAGCCGTGGTCAAAATTCGCTTTTAACAGTGGCAAACAATGAAGAAATATGTAATTGGGGTAGATGCAGGTGGGACGAAAACGGAGGCAGCCGCTTACACCTTGCTTGGAGAATTCCTTTGCACCCACGTAACAGACATGGGTAACATAGCTGTAAATTTAGAATCAGCAACTGAACATATCAAAGCCGCGATCAGGTTATGTTTAAGTGAATTAACAGATACTGATTGCGTTGGAATCATAATTGGAGTTGCCGGTGGAGGAATTATCGAACGTACTCAGGCTTTAAAAGAGTTTCTTGCAAAGGAATTCACTTGTCCAATTTCCATTGTTAATGATGTACTATTGAATTATTACTCTGTAATGGGAAAACAGGATGGAGTACTGGTAGTGGCGGGAACAGGCTCAATATGTTTGGGGAAAAATCAAGGTGAATTCAATACTGTTGGAGGTTGGGGACATCTGTTAGGGGACGAGGGAAGTGCTTATGATATTGGACTTAAGGCTCTAAAAACCATTATCCATGATGATCATAAAGGCGAGTTAAGTCCATTTTCCCGAAATATCCTAACATCCCTTTCAATGGCACAACCTCAAGACGTAAAAGCGTATGTCTATCAAGGAGTAAAAAAGGATATCGCAAAAATTGCATCCCTAGTGGATTTATTTGCCCAAGGTTCAGACCATCAAGCAATTAGAATTTTACAAGATGCAGGAATTGAATTAGCAAAACAAGCGATTTTATGTATCCAAAAAAGTAAATTATCCGTTCCATTATCCATTGGGATAAAAGGGAGTGTAATTGAAAATTGTGTGATTGTTAGACAAAGTTTTATGGATGAAATAAATAAACGATTCAATGAGGTACAGTTCATTTCTATACCAAATAGACTCGGGTCTTTCGGTGGCTATAAGTATTGGAAGGACAATCTAAAGTGAAATTTTCATGGATGAGGAGAGGGTTGGAGTGGAGCGTTATGTGGTAGGACTAATGTCTGGCACCTCATTGGATGGAGTGGACGCAGCTTTAGTTAGAATCAATGATTATGGATTAAAGACTAAAGTAGATTTGATAGATTTTGTGACGGTACCATTTGAAAATAAGATTAAAAATGAAATCTATCAATCTTTCCATCCAGATTTTTCAAATAGCCCATCCATTTGTTCACTTAACTTTCAAATTGGATATGTTTTTGCTGACGCTGTAAAGAAAGTTTGTGAAAATGCTGGTTTTCCATTGGAGAAACTTGATCTGATTGGGTCACACGGACAGACAATCTATCACATACCTAACTCTGTTGCTGGATGGTGCCCATCTACTTTACAAATAGGTGAACCAGCGGTCATCGCTTACGAAACTGGAACTACGGTTGTTTCCAATTTCCGAACAATGGATATGGCCGCAGGTGGAGAAGGGGCACCACTAGTGCCATACAGTGAATATTTAATGTTTCGAAGTGAGAAAAAGCAACGAGGACTACAAAATATTGGTGGAATCGGAAATATAACAGTGCTGCCAATTAATTGTAGCTTGGAAGATGTAAGAGCCTTTGATACGGGACCTGGAAACATGATTATAAACGATGTTTGTAAAAGGCTTCTTAATAAAGAGTACGATGAAGACGGCATCATTGCCTCTAAAGGTCAAGTCCATCATTCGTTCATTGAGAAGTGGCTTGGACTGGATTTCTTCCATTTACAGCCTCCTAAATCGACAGGTCGTGAATTATTTGGTTCATCTTTTACAGAACGGATCCTTTCAGAATTAAATGGTTACCCAATTGAAGATATTTTAGCCACTGTTACATATTTTACAGTTGAAAGTATTGCACACAGCTATGAGAGGTTTGTACTTCCTTCCGTCCAACTTGATGAACTTATTGTCGGGGGTGGAGGAAGCTACAATCTAACTTTGATGAAAATGCTAAAAGATAGACTAATAGGGGTCCGGGTGATGACCCAAGAGGATATTGGACTTTCATCAGAAGCTAAGGAAGCAATTGCATTTGCCATATTAGCTAATGAAACGGCCCATCAAAATCCATCAAACGTACCTAGTGCGACCGGAGCAAAACAACAAGCCATTCTAGGCTCTATCACTTTCCCTCCTAATGGAGACCGGAAATTTATTTATACTGGGGGAAGATTATGAACCTACAAAACATATTGACAGAAAAAAGAAATCCCAGAACGTTAAACATTGATACACTTACAAGCCTTGAAATCGTATCCGCAATTAATCAAGAGGATCGTTTAGTACCTCAGGCCGTTGAAAAAATTCTGCCACAGATAGCTCAAATGGTTGATCATATCGTTACTTCCTTTAAAAATGGGGGCAGACTTATTTACGTGGGAGCAGGAACAAGTGGTAGGTTGGGAGTTTTGGACGCGTCAGAGTGCCCTCCTACTTTTGGTACTGATCCAAACATGGTGATTGGTTTGATTGCTGGAGGAGAAAAAGCGCTGCAATTCGCATTAGAAGGCGCAGAGGATGACCGTGACGCAGCCATTCATGATATAAAAAATTTAGCCGTAACAAACCTTGATGTAGTTGTAGGGATTGCTGCAAGCGGTAGGACTCCTTATACAATTGAAGCGATGAAAACGGCAAAGTCACTTGGTGCAAAGACTGGTGCCATCATGTGTAGCCATGGAACTGAAATGGAAGCAGCGGCTGATGTGGTCATGCTTATTGAGACTGGACCTGAAGCGGTAACAGGTTCAACAAGAATGAAGGCTGGAACTGCGCAAAAGCTAGTTTTAAATATGCTCACAACAGCATCAATGATCCGAATAGGAAAGGTTTTCAGCAATTTGATGATTGATGTCCAGCCTACCAATGAAAAGCTAAGGGAACGGGCCAAATTGATTGTAGCAGAAGCGACAGGAGTAAGTTTAGAAGTTGCGTCAGAGGCACTTTCTCTCTTTGAAGACACAAAAGGGGCAATTCTTTATTTATTGACAGGGTATGAACCCAACCAAATACAATTTGCTTTATCTAAACATGGAGGGCATTTGAAAGATGCACTTCATGAATTAAAGGAGAATTAATTGTAATAAATACAGCCTGAAATGGCTGTTCAGACTGTCGACAAAAGGTATCGAGAGCACGTTCTCTCGATACCTTTTGTCATTTTTGACATGTATTGTAGGGGAAAAGGTTGATTGCAGCGAGAGGCGCTTTCTTTCCGGGGGGCGTTCGCCGAGCCTCCTCGTCACTACCGCTCCTGCGGGAAAAGCGTGAGACTTGAGACCCCGCACGAAGCGTAGCGAAGGAGGAGGCTCAAGCCACGCCCGCGGAAAGCGTTCGCCCGGATCGGAAATCAACTTCTAGTTCTTAACTCTCTTTTTTCATTGTAAAAGAAAAAAGACTGTAGGCAAACTCGAAAATCTTCGAGTTTGCCTACAGCCTGTACAGCCTGAAATGGCTGTTTTTTTGTTTTTTATTGAAATTATTTAATAGAATTTTAAATAGTCTATTATTTTTTTTTGAATTTTTCCACAAAAAATAGAATCGTAAAATAGTAATTATCTTCAAAAATATAAACAAAATGATTTAAATAATGAATATAAAACCAGGTTTAATTATTATTCCACAAAAAAATATTATGATTTTGATAGTATTTGCTGTCTAATGCTAGACATCCTTTTCCTCTTTTTATACAATGTAAGCGCAGTCTATTTTTTGTTATATGGAATTTATCTAAATTTCAAACGGATCAGAATTGGAAAGTGTCCAATTTCTTAATGGTTACAGTCGATAGGAGGATGGGAAATGAATATCCACGAGTATCAAGGGAAAGAAGTCCTTAGAAAATACGGCGTTGCTGTTCCAAACGGCCGCGTAGCATTTTCTGTTGAAGAAGCTGTGGAAGCTGCAAAAGAATTAGGTACTCAAGTTTGTGTAGTGAAAGCGCAAATCCATGCTGGTGGACGCGGTAAAGCAGGCGGAGTAAAGGTTGCAAAAAACTTGGATGAAGTACGTATGTACGCACAAGAAATCCTTGGCAAAACGCTTGTAACTCATCAAACAGGTCCTGAAGGTAAAGAAGTTAAACGTTTACTAATTGAAGAAGGTTGCGACATCAAGAAAGAATATTATATCGGTCTTGTATTAGATCGTGCTACTTCACGTGTAGTTCTAATGGCTTCTGAAGAAGGCGGAACTGAAATCGAAGAAGTGGCAGAACACACACCTGAAAAAATCTTCAAAGAAGTAATCGATCCAGTTGTTGGCTTATCAGGATACCAAGCAAGAAGAATCGCTTTCAATATCAATATCCCTAAGGAATTGGTAGGACAAGCAGTAAAATTCATGACAGCACTTTATACTGCTTTCGTTGAAAAAGACTGTTCAATCGCTGAAATCAACCCTCTTGTTGTGACTGGCGATGGAAAAGTTATGGCTCTTGATGCAAAATTAAACTTCGATTCTAATGCTCTTTATCGTCAAAAGGATATCTTAGAATACCGTGACCTTGAAGAGGAAGATCCAAAGGAAATCGAAGCATCTAAGTATGACCTTAGCTACATATCCCTAGGTGGAAATATCGGTTGTATGGTTAATGGTGCTGGTCTTGCAATGGCAACTATGGACATCATTAAACATTACAATGGCGATCCTGCTAACTTCCTTGATGTTGGGGGCGGTGCTACTGCTGAGAAAGTTACAGAAGCTTTCAAAATTATCCTTTCTGACCAGAATGTTAAAGGGATTTTCGTTAACATTTTCGGTGGTATCATGAAATGTGACATCATTGCAGAAGGTGTAGTTGCAGCTGCGAAACAACTTGGTCTTGAAGTGCCACTAGTTGTTCGTCTTGAAGGAACTAACGTTGAATTAGGTAAACAAATCCTTAAAGAATCCGGTTTAAACATTACTGCTGCTGAATCTATGGCAGACGGCGCACAAAAAATCGTTTCATTAGTAGGCTAATAGGCAGGGGGGACAAAAATGAGCGTTTTTATTAATAAAGACACAAAAGTAATCGTACAAGGTATTACAGGTTCAACTGCTCTTTTCCATACAAAGCAAATGCTTGAATATGGTACTCAAATCGTAGCAGGGACTACTCCAGGAAAAGGCGGCCAAGAAGTTGAAGGCGTACCTGTTTTCAATACAGTAATTGAAGCGAAAAATGCTACAGGTGCTAATGCATCCGTCATTTACGTTCCAGCTCCTTTCGCTGCAGATGCAATCCTAGAAGCAGTAGACGCTGAGCTTGATTTAGTAATCTGTATCACTGAACATATTCCAGTATTGGATATGGTAAAAGTGAAACGTTACATGGAAGGTAAAAAGACTCGCCTAGTAGGACCAAACTGCCCAGGTGTTATTACTCCAGATGAGTGTAAAATTGGAATTATGCCTGGATATATCCATACAAAAGGCCATGTTGGGGTCGTTTCCCGTTCTGGTACATTAACGTATGAAGCGGTTCACCAATTAACTCAAGCTGGTATTGGTCAATCCACAGCTGTAGGTATTGGTGGAGACCCAGTAAATGGTACAGACTTCATCGATGTATTAAAAGCATTCAATGAGGATCCTGAAACTTATGCAGTAATCATGATTGGTGAAATCGGTGGAACTGCTGAAGAAGAAGCTGCTGAGTGGGTTAAAGCTAACATGACTAAACCAGTAGTAGGCTTCATCGGTGGACGCACTGCACCTCCAGGAAAGCGTATGGGCCATGCAGGGGCTATCATTTCCGGTGGTAAAGGTACAGCTGACGAGAAAATCCGCGTCATGAATGAATGCGGAATCAAAGTAGCTGATACTCCATCTGTAATGGGTGAAACATTGATTTCTGTCCTTAAAGAAAAAGGCATTTACGATCAATGTAAAACACACTAAACATCAACCTTGTTTAAAACTATATCGTCCCTCTTGATGGAGGGACGATTTTATCTATTTTTTAAAGAAAGGAATTAGTCAATGAACGATTTAGATAAAAGATTAATAGCTTTGGACCACTGTAAAAAAGCCACATGGAAGATCATTCAATTAATTTTGCAGTATGATGAGAAATTACTTGAATTCCCCAAATGGACTGAGCAGAAATGGAAGTGCATTTTCCCTCAAGACACCCTCCTTCATACAACTTCTCTCCTACAAGATTTCCATTCCATAAAAATAGACAGCTTATTCAATGTTTATCATTCAAATCACATACGATGTATTACATTATTTTCAGAACTTTATCCCACTAGGTTAAAAAATATATATAACCCTCCATGGGTAATTTATGCAAAAGGAAACATAAGCTTATTAGAGGATAAGAAAGTCCTTGCCATTATTGGTTCTCGTAAACCATCCCCTTATGGTAAAGTGGTGAGTGAATCCCTCATTCCCAAACTTATTGAAAAAAATTACACGGTCGTAAGTGGACTTGCTTCAGGAATTGATGGCATTGCACATAGGGAAACCATGAAAAATGGAGGCAGGACGATCGCAGTATTAGGTGGAGGGGTTTTTCATTTATATCCGAAAGAAAATATTCCGTTAGCTTTGGATATGATGAAAGATAATCTTGTCATTTCTGAAGCTATACCCTTTCAAAAACCTATGCCGTGGATGTTCCCTGCCAGGAATCGCATTATAAGCGGCATTTCCGATGGGATTCTGGTTATTGAGGCAAAGGAGCGCAGTGGAACCCTAATAACTGCTTATCATGCCTTAGAACAAGGGAGAGAGGTATTTGCCGTTCCAGGTAACATAATTAACCCTCTTTCCACAGGTTCAAATTTACTCATTCAGGATGGGGCAAAATTAGTTTTGAACGTAGAAGATATTGACAATGAATTAAAGAATTATGAAAATAAAATAAAATAACGTTGACAAATGATTTTTACGTGAAAGATAATAGTGAAGATTTACAAAACCTCTTAAGGAGGACATTCATGTCAGAGTACTTAGTTATTGTGGAATCACCCGCCAAGGCAAAAACCATTGAAAAATACCTTGGAAAAAAATATAAAGTTCGAGCATCCATGGGGCATGTCAGAGATTTGCCTAAAAGTCAGATGGGTGTTGATATAGAAAATAACTTTGATCCGAAGTACATAACGATTCGTGGAAAAGGACCGGTTTTAAAGGAATTAAAAACAGCTGCAAAAAAAGCTCAGAAAATTTATCTAGCAGCTGACCCTGATCGTGAAGGGGAGGCAATTGCTTGGCACTTGGCCCATACGCTAGACATAGACATCCATTCGGATTGTAGGGTCGTTTTTAATGAAATTACCAAAGATGCAATCAAGGAATCGTTTAAATCACCAAGATCCATAAATATGAACCTAGTAGATGCTCAACAGGCGAGAAGAGTCCTCGACCGTTTGGTAGGGTATAACATCAGTCCATTATTATGGAAAAAAGTAAAAAAAGGGTTAAGTGCTGGTCGCGTTCAATCTGTTGCACTCCGTTTGATCATTGACCGAGAGCAAGAAATTAAAGCATTCACTCCAGAAGAGTACTGGACAATTAAATCAGATTTCCAAAAGAAAAATGATGTTTTTGAAGGACAGTTCTTTAGCAAAGAAGGAGAGAAATTAGAGCTTAAGACAGAGTCTGATGTAAATTCAGTTTTAAGCTTGATCAATGGCAATGAATTTAAAGTAAACGCTGTCAATAAACGCGAACGTAAACGTAATCCAGCTCTCCCATTCACTACCTCTTCCTTACAGCAAGAAGCTGCACGTAAGTTGAACTTTAGAGCTAAGAAAACAATGATGCTCGCACAACAGCTATACGAAGGAATTGATTTAGGAAAAGAAGGAACAGTTGGTCTCATCACTTATATGAGAACGGACTCCACAAGGATTTCGGAGGTTGCACAGCAAGAGGCAGCATCATACATTACTACTCATTTTGGACAAGAATTTTTATCTAACGAAATGAGAAAAGAAAAGAAGCAGGCAAACACACAAGACGCCCATGAAGCGATTCGTCCAACTAGTACATTGAAGGATCCTGCATCCGTCAAGGATTTCCTTTCAAGAGATCAATTTAGATTATATAAATTGATTTGGGAACGATTTGTATCCAGTCAAATGGCTCCAGCCATCCTTGATACAATGAGTGTGGATTTAAAAAATGGTGATGTGATTTTCAGAGCGACTGGCTCGAAAGTCAAATTCGCTGGATTCATGAAGGTGTATGTGGAAGGTACAGATGATACCGTGGAAGAAAAAGAAAATATGCTTCCAGACCTTTCCGAGGGAGATACAGTATTCTCCAAGGATATTGAGCCGAAGCAGCATTTCACGCAACCACCACCACGATTTACTGAAGCTAGGCTTGTAAAAACCTTGGAGGAATTAGGAATTGGTCGTCCATCCACTTATGCGCCTACCCTAGACACTATTCAAAAGCGTGGTTACGTTGGTTTGGATAATAAACGATTTGTCCCTACTGAATTGGGAGAAATCGTTTATGAACTTGTAAAGGAATTTTTCCCTGAAATTATCGATGTGGAATTTACAGCGAAAATGGAAGCGGAATTCGATCATATTGAAGAAGGCAGTGAGCAATGGATCGAAGTAATATCTGACTTCTACAAAGGCTTTGAAAAGCATTTAGTGAAAGCCGAAGCTGAAATGGAAAAAGTCGAAATCAAGGATGAGCCAGCTGGTGAGGATTGTGAATTGTGTGGAAGTCCAATGGTATTCAAAATGGGTAGATACGGTAAATTCATGGCCTGTAGTAATTTCCCGGATTGCCGGAATACAAAGCCAATCCTAAAAGAGATTGGCGTCCCATGTCCCAAATGTGAAAAGGGACAAATCATTGAGCGTAAAAGCAAGAAAAAACGTATTTTCTACGGATGTGACCAATATCCTGGTTGTGACTTCATTTCATGGGATAAGCCAATCGCCAGAAAATGTCCTAAGTGTAATGAGCTACTTGTAGAGAAGAAGCTTAAAAAAGGTATCCAAGTTCAGTGTGTAACCTGTGACTATAAAGAAGATCAACAACAATAAGAAGAGCATATTTGGTCCAAACAATAGGCAGATTAAAATCTGCCTATTGTTTTTATGGACAAACCTAGAAGGTAATCGGTATAATGAGTGTTTGTGAATGGTAATAATGTATCGAAAGAAACGAAAGCTCGGCAATTGCTGAGTTTTTCTTCATTAAAAGAAGTATTAATCAATCAAAAATGATCATGAATGTTAGAACTTCAATTGGAGGATAGATCAATGAAAGAAGCTACAGTTAATGTCATTGGTGCAGGATTGGCTGGCAGTGAAGCTGCGTGGCAAATCGCTCAAAGAGGAGTAAAGGTCAATTTATATGAAATGAGACCTGTGCGTCAAACACCTGCTCATCACACTGATAAATTTGCAGAACTTGTTTGTAGTAACTCTTTAAGAGCGAATACGCTAACTAATGCAGTAGGTGTTTTAAAAGAAGAAATGAGACGGCTGGATTCCATCATTATTTCATCTGCGGATGCATGTGCCGTTCCAGCTGGTGGTGCCCTTGCAGTAGATCGACATGAGTTCGCGGGTCGAGTGACAGAAATGGTGAAAAATCATCCAAACGTTACGGTTATTCATGAAGAAATCACTGAGATACCTGAAGGTCCAACAGTTATTGCAACTGGCCCACTAACAAGTCCTGCTTTGTCAGAGCAGCTAAAAGCGTTGACAGGTGAGGAATACCTTTATTTTTATGATGCTGCTGCACCTATCATTGAAAAGGAAAGCATCAACATGGACAAGGTATATTTAAAATCCCGTTATGATAAGGGTGAAGCGGCATATTTAAACTGTCCGATGACTGAAGAAGAATTTGATCGCTTTTATGATGCCTTAATTGCTGCTGAAACTGTTCCAGTAAAAGAATTTGAAAAGGAAATCTTCTTTGAAGGTTGTATGCCCATTGAAGTCATGGGAGCTCGTGGGAAGAAAACCATGTTATTTGGACCATTAAAGCCCGTTGGATTGGAAGATCCTCGTACAGGAAAAAGACCATTTGCAGTCGTTCAGCTTCGTCAAGATGATGCAGCAGGGACTCTTTACAATATCGTTGGTTTCCAAACTCACTTAAAGTGGGGACCACAAAAAGACGTGATTCAGTTAATTCCAGGTCTGGAAAATGCAGAAATCATCCGATATGGTGTTATGCATAGAAACACGTTCATAAATTCACCTAAAGTCCTTGAACCTACGTATCAATTTAAGAACCGTAAAGATTTGTTTTTTGCTGGTCAAATGACAGGAGTAGAAGGGTATGTTGAATCTGCTGCATCTGGATTGATTGCTGGGATCAATGCCGCTCGACTTTCCATGGGACAAGAACTACTAGTTTTCCCTGCAGAAACGTCTATGGGAAGCATGGCAAGATATATTACGACTACTAGCGCAAAGAACTTCCAACCAATGAATGCAAATTTTGGATTGTTCCCTGAACTACCTGTGAAGATCAAAAGCAAGAAAGAAAGATATGAAATGCATGCGAATAGAGCGTTAGAAACAATTCAGAACTTTGTGAAAAATTTGTAAAATCATTTGCAAGGGCTACTTGTAGTATGTTACTATTTAGTAGCTCTTGTGAGGTGATTGGATGGAAAATGTGAACAAATCAGTACAATCCTTTATGGAATATTTACAACTCGAAAAGAACTACTCAAAATATACAATAGAACATTACCAACATGACATTAGTGAATTCCTTTTGTTCATGATTGAACAAGGCATAAATGAATTACATATTGTTTCTTATTTCGATGCACGATTGTACTTAACACATCTTTACGATAAACAATTATCTAAAAGGACCATATCCCGTAAAACCTCTTGTTTAAGGAGTTTTTATAAATTCTTAATGAGGGAAAAGCTTACGGCGGAAAATCCATTCAAGTCAGTTTCGCTTCCAAAAAAAGACCACAAACTTCCCAAGTTCTTATATGAAGAGGAAATAGAGGTCATGTTAAAGGCCATCGATTCCACTACAGAGTTAGGGAAAAGGGATTTAGCGTTAGTCGAGCTTTTATATGCAACTGGAATCCGTGTAGGAGAATGCGTAGGAATTCAATTGGGCGATCTGGATTTTTCTTTGGAAACTATATTGGTTCATGGAAAAGGAAAAAAAGATCGTTACGTTCCTTTTGGTAATAAAGCAAAACATGCTTTGTTGGACTATATTAATATTTCAAGGAATAAACTAGTAGGGAAACTGGATTCAGATCACGGGAAGTTATTTGTGAATTTTCGGGGAGCACCATTGACTGCAAGAGGAGTTAGATATGTTCTTAGTAGTATGATCGAGACAGCTTCGGTTCAAGGGAATATTCATCCCCATGTTCTACGCCATACATTTGCTACCCATTTATTAAATAATGGTGCGGATTTGCGTTCTGTACAAGAGTTGCTGGGTCACTCAGAGATTTCATCTACACAGATATACACCCATGTAACGAAAGAGCAGCTAAAGAAAGTATATAATTCTGCTCATCCACGAGCGTAATCGCAAAAAGGAGATATCAATGGGAAACTTTCATGCGACTACAATATTTGCTGTACACCATAATGGACAATGTGCCATGTCTGGAGACGGTCAAGTAACATTCGGAAATGCCGTTGTAATGAAGCACACTGCTCGTAAAGTAAGAAGGCTCTTCAATGGTAAAGTCTTAGCAGGCTTTGCTGGATCTGTAGCGGATGCTTTTACGTTGTTTGAGATGTTCGAAGCTAAATTGGAAGAGTTTAATGGCAATTTACAACGATCTGCTGTTGAATTGGCGAAGCAGTGGAGAAGTGACAAAGTATTAAGGCAGCTTGAAGCAATGTTGATTGTAATGGATGCAGATAACTTGCTGCTGATCTCAGGTACCGGTGAAGTGATTGAACCAGATGACGGTATTTTAGCTATCGGTTCAGGTGGTCATTATGCCCTATCTGCAGGAAGAGCACTTAAGCGATATTCTGGAGAGCATCTTAATGCCCGTCAAATTGCTGAAGCAGCGTTAGAAATTGCTGCAGAGATTTGCGTTTATACAAATTCCAATATTATAGTTGAAGAACTATAAAACAAGGAGTGAGACTATGAAGGATAAACGTAATGATTTAACTCCCCGTCAGGTAGTTGAAAAATTAGATCAATACATAGTTGGCCAAAAGGATGCAAAAAGAGCAGTGGCCATTGCGCTACGAAATCGCTATCGTCGTAATTTGCTAAATGAAAAGCTTCGTGATGAAGTCGTTCCTAAAAATATTCTAATGATCGGTCCGACAGGTGTTGGGAAAACAGAAATTGCTAGAAGAATGGCTAAATTGGTCGGGGCACCCTTTGTTAAAGTGGAAGCAACAAAATTCACTGAAGTTGGGTATGTGGGTCGTGATGTTGAATCGATGGTACGTGATTTAGTTGAAACATCGGTTAGAATCGTTAAAGAAGAGAAAATTAATTCTGTTAAGGAACAGGCAGAACAAAATGCTAATAAAAGGCTAGTGGAGCTATTAGTTCCTTCAATGAAAAAGGCGACAAATTTTAAGAATCCATTAGAGATGTTCTTTGGTGGTAATAATTCTAGTCAAGAAGAAGAAACACATGCGTCTGAGGACACAAACCTTTTTGAACGAAGAAGTGCTGTTGAAAAGAAATTAATTTCTGGTCAACTAGAGAGTGAATATGTGACAGTCGAGGTTGAAGAACAACAAGCTTCCATGTTTGACATGCTACAGGGTTCAGGAATGGAACAGATGGGCATGAATATGCAAGATGCACTTGGAAGCTTAATGCCGAAAAAGAAAAAGAAGCGAAAGCTTAAAGTTTCTGAAGCAAGAAAAGTTTTAACCAATGAAGAAGCAGCTAAGCTGATTGATATGGATGAAGTTACACAAGAGGCAGTTTTTAGAGCAGAACAGTCTGGTATTATATTTATTGACGAAATCGATAAAATTGCTAGTAAGCAGTCTGGTGGTTCATCTGCGGATGTATCTCGTGAAGGTGTACAGAGAGACATTTTGCCTGTTGTTGAAGGATCAACTGTAGTAACGAAGTATGGTTCAATCAAGACGGATTATATTTTATTCATTGCTGCAGGAGCTTTCCATATGGCGAAGCCTTCTGACTTAATTCCTGAGTTACAAGGTAGATTCCCAATTAGAGTTGAATTGAAAAAATTAACTGTCGAAGATTTTGTAAGGATTCTTCATGAACCTGATAATGCTTTATTGAAACAATATTCAGCATTATTAGAAACAGAAGGTATACAAATAGAATTTTCTGACGATGCTATTCGTAAGATTGCCGAAGTAGCATTTGAAGTAAATCAAAATACTGATAATATCGGTGCAAGACGTCTACATACTATCATGGAGCGCCTATTGGAAGATCTCTCTTTTGAAGCACCTGATATTACAATGGAGAAAATCACAATCACCCCTCAATACGTTGAAGAGAAACTTGGCACCATTTCAAGAAACAAAGACTTAAGTCAATTTATCCTATAAATCATGAAAAAGTTTCATGGTGAAGTAAAAGGGTAATCAAGTAATGAATGACCTCTCAAATGATTGAAATAGACTTATAAAGATTCTCTCTATTTAAAGTAATTGATGAAATAATGGCCATATACAGGAGGAAAAGTAACCAATGAATTTGCTTGCTAAAACTAGAAAAATTAATTCCATGCTACAAAATGCGGCTGGAAAACCCGTGAATTTCAAGGAGATGTCTCAAAGCTTAAGTGATGTAATCGAATCCAATGTATTCGTTGTTAGCAGAAGAGGAAAACTTCTTGGTTTCGCTATTAACCAATTAATCGAAAATGAGCGTATGAAAAAAATGTTAGAAGACCGTCAGTTCCCTGAAGGCTATACGAAAAACCTTTTCAATATCCAAGAAACCTCGTCAAATTTGGATGTTGAAAGTGAGTACACAGCATTCCCTGTGGAAAACAAAGAACTATTTAAAAGTGGTTTTACAACAATTGTACCCATTATTGGTGGAGGAGAAAGATTGGGTACATTAATTTTGGCAAGATTAGAAGAAATGTTCCATGATGATGATTTGATCCTAGCTGAATATGGCGCAACGGTTGTTGGAATGGAAATCCTGCGTGAAAAAGCAGAAGAAATTGAAGAAGAAGCTAGAAGTAAAGCTGTCGTCCAAATGGCTATTAGCTCACTTTCTTATAGTGAATTAGAAGCAATTGAGCATATTTTTGAAGAGTTAAAAGGAAATGAAGGACTCCTTGTAGCGTCAAAAATAGCTGATAGAGTTGGAATTACTCGTTCGGTAATTGTAAATGCCTTACGTAAACTTGAAAGCGCTGGAGTAATCGAATCACGTTCACTAGGGATGAAAGGTACGTATATCAAAGTCTTGAATGATAAATTTTTATTCGAACTTGAAAAATTGAAAAACCATTAATAAATAAAAAGACGTAAGTGGGTAATACATTATCCCATTTACGTCTTTTTTTGTTTGAATGTAATTGCGAGCTGAATATTATATTAAAATTGGTATTTTTATGTAATTATGTTAAATAGGTCAAAAGTATGCGTACAATTTTTGTAACATTCAGTATGATAATATTGTCGGTTTTTGAAATATTATAATAATATTTGTAACATCAAATTAACCGAAAATATGACTTTACTCCTAAAAAAATGTCTTTTTTTCGACAATTATTTTAAAAATAGTAAAATATACGCATGTTAAAACCTCCAAGATACATAGACATTGGTACCGTTATTCATTACAATAGTTAATAGTTAGTGGGTTATATCTTAATTCTACAAATAAAGAATATTATGGAATAACAGGTGACAAAATATGACATTGTTTTCATCCTCTATCTCTAGTTTAGAAAGAGCTCTAGATTATTCAGCCACAAAACAAAAAGTTATTTCGCAAAATATTTCAAACGCTGATACTCCTAACTATAAAGCCAAGGATGTACAGTTCGGGAAAATATTCGACGAGCAATTAGCTTCAGTCACTGCTAAAAGGACAAATCCAAGACATTTTGAATTTAAAACGCACAATGCCTCTGCAGCAATCAACATCAATAGAGGAGCTTCATATAATCACAACGGAAATAGCGTGGATATTGATAAAGAAATGAGTGATTTGGCTACAAACCAAATCTACTATAATGCTGTTGCTGATCGTTTGAGTGGCAAATTCGAGTCACTTAAGACAGTCATTAGAGGGGGCAAATAATTATGACTATGTTTCATAGCATGAACACTACTGCATCCGCCCTAACTGCTCAACGATTGCGAATGGATGTTATTTCATCCAATATGGCAAATGTGGATACCACAAGAGGAAAACTAGTAAATGGAGAATGGCAACCATACAAGAGGAAGATGGTAGTTCTAGAACCTAAGGATAGCCATTTTTCAAACTTTTTGAATATTGCGATGGGCACCAAAAATAACCAGTCAGTTGGACAAGGAATGAAGGTTAGCAAAATAATTGAAGACAAAACCCCATTTAAAATGGTATATGATCCGGAACATCCGGATGCAAATTCTGACGGATATGTAGCAATGCCGAACGTGGATCCGTTAAGAGAGATGGTTGACTTAATGAGTGCGACCCGTTCGTATGAGGCAAACGTCACAGTGTTTAACGCATCTAAAGGAATGATGATGAAAGCTTTAGAAATTGGTAAATAGATAGGAGTATTTTTATGCAAGGAACTGGTTTAACGCCTTTAACGGGCGTTTTTGTTAATAAATTGAGCAAACCATCTACTACTACACCTACACCATACGAAGCCCAAGAAAAATTTGCGTCCGTATTAAAAGAATCTATTAATAAAGTTAATGAAGCTCAAATTCAGTCTGATAAAGTTACAGAACGGATGATTAGAGGGGAAAATGTCGATTTACATACGGTCATGATTACATCTCAAAAAGCGAGCATCACACTTCAAACAACAATGGAAATTCGAAATAAAGTTGTCGAAGCATATCAAGAGATTATGAGAATGCAAGTATAACATTCATCGAAAACCTAATAGACATAAACCATTATCTTTTAATCTGAGAAAACAGTAAAACTGGGGGATCATGATGAATGTAAAGCTACAAACTATCAAAAATAGGATAATGACTTTTTGGAGTGAAAGAACCAAAACCCAAAAACTACTTTTTGGTAGCGGAATCTTATTTATTATCATTTTAATTATCGTTACTTCAGTTCTGGCTTCTAAAACGACTTTAGTACCTTTATATAGTAATCTGTCAGCTTCTGAAACTGGCAGTATTAAGGAGAATTTGGACTCCAGGGGTATACAATCTGAAATAGCTGATGGCGGTACAACCATTTTAGTTCCAGAAGAGAGTGTTGATACTCTGAAGGTTGAATTAGCTGCTGAGGGTATTCCGGAATCTGGGAGTATCGACTATTCATTTTTTGGTCAGAATGCGGGAATTGGGATGACAGAAAATGAATTCAATATTCTAAAGTTAGATGCTATGCAAACTGAACTTGCTGATTTAATGAAAGGAATTCAAGGTGTAAATGACGCTAAGGTAATGATTACTTTACCTGAAAAAGGGATCTTCGTTAATGAAACAAGTGAAGAAGCTTCTGCTTCAATCGTGTTGCATACGAAACCAGGACAGAAATTCGAAGACGAAAAAATAAAAGCGCTCTATCATTTAGTATCAAAGAGTGTTCCGAACTTACCTACAGATAATATCGTCATCATGAATCAAAATTTTGAGTATTTCGATTTAAATAATGAAAAAAAATTCCAATCTGGTGGAGATTTTGCAACTCAGTATCAAATAAAGCAGGAAATCGAGAGAGATATACAAAGACAAGTACAGAATATGCTTGGGACTTTAATGGGCCGAGATAAAGTAGTAGTGACAGTGTCAACGGATATAGATTTTTCTCAAGAAAACAGAGAGGAAAATCTGGTCACTCCAGTTGATGAAGAAAATATGGAAGGTATTGCAATTAGCGCCCAAAGAATCACTGAAACATTTACGGGCAATGCTGATGCCGCTGGTGGTGTACCTGCCGGAGAAGATCCAGGGGATTCCCTTGGCTCAAGTTACCTTGAATCAAATGGTGGTTCAGGGGATTACGAGAAAACAGAAGAAACCATTAATAATGAAGTGAATAGAATCCGTAAGGAAATCGTAGAAAGCCCATATAAAATCCGAGATTTAGGGATTCAAGTAATGGTAGAACCGCCAACTCCTAACAATCCTGATTCGCTTCCTCAAGAGCGTATTGATGACATAACAAGAGTATTAGGTACCATTGTAAGAACTTCAATTGATAAAGATGCCATGGGTGAAGAATTATCTGATGAAGAGATTAATAATAAAATCGCTGTTTCCGTTCAAGAATTTAATGGTAAAGTCGATTTCGCTTCAGAAACAACAACACAGATTCCATGGTGGGTATACGCAATCGGTGGAGTGCTTTTACTTGCATTAATTATTTTATTAGTATTATTCCTCCGTTCCCGAAGAAAACAAGAAGAAGAGGATTTGGAATTTGAAGAGCGTGTAATTCTTGATATTCCAGATGTAAATGAAGAAAAACAAGAAACAGAAGGCACGTTAAAAAGAAAACAGCTTGAAAAACTTGCGAAGGAGAAACCAGACGAATTTGCAAAGTTATTGCGTTCTTGGTTAGCTGAAGACTAGGGGGAAATAAGGTGCAAAAGAAAGATAGAAAAGGTGAATTGACTGGCAAACAAAAAGCTGCCATCTTACTCATTTCCTTAGGACCTGATGTATCAGCTTCAGTCTACAAGCATTTATCAGAGGAAGAAATTGAGCGTTTGACATTGGAGATATCAAGTGTTAGGAAAGTCGACACGCTTGAAAAGGAAGAAATTTTAGAAGAGTTTCATAACATTGCATTGGCACAAGATTATATCACCCAGGGTGGAATCGGTTATGCAAAGACTGTTTTGGAAAAGGCACTAGGAACAGATCAAGCTGCTGCCATCATAAATAGGCTAACATCATCTTTACAAGTTAGACCGTTTGATTTTGCTAGAAAAGCAGATCCTGCCCAAATATTGAATTTTATCCAAAATGAGCACCCACAAACAATAGCACTCATTCTTTCTTATTTAGATCCATCTAAGGCAGGGCAAATATTATCTGAACTTCCTCAGGAAGTCCAAGCTGATATTGCAAGAAGAATTGCGATTATGGATAGTACATCTCCAGAAATAATTAACGAAGTTGAACAGATTTTAGAAAGAAAACTTTCAACTACAGTTACACAGGATTATACACAAACAGGCGGGATTGAAGCTGTTGTAGACGTGTTAAATGGAGTAGATCGAGCAACAGAGCGTACAATTTTAGATGCTTTAGAAATACAAGATCCTGAACTAGCAGAAGAAATTAAAAAGCGTATGTTTGTCTTTGAAGATATTGTTACTCTAGATGGCCGAGCGATTCAAAGGGTTATCAGGGATTCTGATAATGATGATCTGAAATATGCACTTAAAGTGGCTAGTGAGGAAGTTAAAGAAATTGTATTCAAAAATATGTCTAAGCGTATGGTGGAAACCTTTACGGAAGAGATGGAATATATGGGTCCTGTTCGCCTAAGGGATATTGAAGAAGCTCAATCACGTATTGTAGCAGTAATTAGGCGATTGGAAGAAGCTGGTGAAATCGTCATAGCACGCGGTGGAGGAGATGATATTATTGTCTAGAATCATCAAATCGATGTGGGCTACTCCATCTGAAGAAAAAAAAAAGCCAATTAATATAAGACGAATTAATGTTCATGATTTCAGTGAAGAACCAATACAGAATAATGCTCCAACCTTTAATGAAAAAGAAATTGAAGAACTAATTGAAGAAGCAAAACAACAAGCTTTTAAGATCATACAAGATGCCAAACTAGAAGCGGAACAAATTCTTTTTGAAGCAAATCATGCAAAAGAATCTTGGGAAAATGTCGAAAAGCCACACTTGATTGAAAACGCTCGTAATGAAGGTTTTCTTTTGGGCACTGAAGAAGGACGAAAGCAAGGATGCTTGCAAATGAGGCATTCAATAGATTTAGCAAAAGAAGTAGTGGATACTGCCAAGTCTGACTACCAATCCCATATAGAATCATCTGAAGAAACAATCCTACACCTTGGTCTGAAAGTAGCAGAGAAAATTATTAATAAACGGTTAGAAGCATCAGAAGAGGATTTTTATTCAATTGTTAGGAAAGCAATGAAAGAAGCAAGGGAATACCAGGATATTCAATTACATGTCCATCCAATCCATTATGGATATTTAATGGCACAAAAAGATGAATTGTTGTCCTTATTTCCGAAAGAAACTGATTTTTATATTTATCCCGATGATGAGTTAGCAGAGTCTACTTGTATCATTGAATCTTCTAATGGCAGGATTGATGCAAGTGTGGATAGCCAGCTTGATGAAGTTCGAAAAAAATTGTTTGAAATTTTAGAAGGTGATGTATCAAGTGAAGGCTAGTCAATTATTATCACGGATTGACGAACTCGATTCATTAAAGAGGTATGGTCGAGTTAAGCGAGTTGTTGGGCTAATGATTGAATCGCAAGGCCCTACTAGCTCTATTGGCGAGGTATGTTTCATCCATACTGGATCAAACGGGAATAAAAGGAAAATTAGAGCTGAGGTCGTCGGATTTAGGGAAGAAAATGTGATTCTGATGCCTTATACAGCAGTGAATGAAATTTCCCCAGGGGCTTTGGTAGAGGCCACATCAGCATCATTAGAAATAAAAGTTGGAACCGACTTGATTGGACAAGTATTAGACTCCCTAGGTAATCCATTAGATGGTAGCAATCTTCCAAAAGGATTATCAACTGTGTCCACAGAACAAGATCCACCTAACCCAATGGAGAGGCCTCCAATAGATGAGGGTATCGAAGTTGGTGTTCGGATGATTGATAGTCTCCTTACAGTAGGGAATGGACAGAGAGTTGGGATATTTGCTGGAAGTGGTGTAGGTAAAAGTACATTATTAGGTATGATCGCTAGAAACACAAAAGCCGATTTAAATGTAATTGGACTAATAGGAGAACGCGGAAGAGAAGTTAGGGAGTTTATCGAAAAGGATTTAGGACCTGAAGGACTTAAACGATCCATTGTAGTTGTAGCCACTTCCGATCAACCTGCTTTAATGAGGATTAAAGGAGCTTATACTGCCACTGCCATTGCCGAATATTTTCGGGATAAAGGCTTAAATGTAATGCTGATGATGGATTCTGTAACCCGTGTTGCAATGGCGCAAAGAGAAATTGGTCTAGCAGTCGGAGAGCCTCCTACCACAAAGGGGTATACACCTTCCGTGTTTGCTGTCCTCCCTAGATTATTAGAACGGACAGGGACAAATAAGCTTGGTTCAATTACAGCTTTCTATACCGTATTAGTGGATGGTGATGATATGAACGAACCGATAGCAGACACCGTCCGAGGGATCCTCGATGGACATTTTGTTCTAGACCGTTCACTGGCAAATAAGGGGCAATATCCTGCAATTAATGTTTTGAAGAGTATTAGCCGTATTATGAACAATATTGTAGACCCTGAGCATCGTGGAAGAGCGGAAAAACTTCGAGAGTCAATGGCGAAATATTTAGAAAATGAAGATTTGATAAATATAGGTGCTTACAAAAAAGGATCTTCAAAAGAAATTGATGATGCTATCAAAAAATATCCTGAAATTCTCTCTTTTCTAAAACAAAGCACTACAGAAAAAGTAAGCAAAGAAGAGAGTATCGCCAAATTAATGAATTTAATAGGAAATGGTGAGTAGGATGGTTTATCAATATAAGTTTTCGAAAATATTGACGTTGAAAGAAAGAGAAAAAGAAGACGCGTATTCTAAATACAGTCAAGCACTAAAACATTTTGAAGAAGTGGCAGAAAAATTATTTAGATTATTGAAGAAGAAAGAAGATTTGCTTGAATTCCAAGAAAAAAAATTAGTAAATGGATTGTCAGTCGATCATATCAGGCATCATCAATCCTTTATTGGTAACTTAGAAAAAATCATCGATCATTGTCAAAAAGAAGTGATCGAAGCGCGAACTAAACTGAATCTTTTTCAATCGTTACTGATAGAAAAAAATGTTGAAGTCAAAAAGTATGAAAAAATAAAAGAAAAAGACTTTAGTAATTTTCTAGAAATAGTTAAAGAAAATGATAATCGACAAATGGACGAAATTTCGATTCAACAATTTGTCAGCAAAGAAAATTAGGTGATTGAATGGCTAAACAAATCGATGGAAATGTGATGGAAGAGAAAAAGACATATAACAAATTTCAATGGTTCCTTTTTATTGTAATCATTCCATTGTTGTTTACAGTTGCTTTAGCATTGATTGTCCTTACGGTTGCTGGTGTAAATGTATTTGAGCTAACGAAGAAATATAGTAGTCACGTCCCATTTTTATCTTCTTCCCAGGAAAATAACAATTCCTCATCTATTAAAGAATTTCAAAGCAAGATTGTCGACCTTGAAGCAGAAATTATCGATCGAGAAGAACTGGTAACCAAATTAGAATCGATTATTGAAAGCAGAGAAACGGATCTTGAAACTTTAGAAATTGAAAACCAACGTCTTGAAGAAGAAATAATAGAACTACAGGCTGCTCAAGAAGATCACAAAAAAACGTTAAAAGATATCATTAACACCTATGAAACAATGAAACCCAAAAAAGCTGCTCCTATTTTAACAGCCTTAACGGATGAGGAAGCTGTAAAGATATTATCGAAACTAAAAGCAGATACTCTTTCATCAATTTTAGAACAAATGGAACCTGAAGATGCAGCTAGGCTAACCCAGCAACTCACTGTCCATTCTGAAAACGATCCATCCTTAAACGAGGAATAATAACACCACATTCTATTATTGAAGGGAGGTGAAAATATGCAGACAAGTAGTGTAAATCAATCAAATATATGTTCACAGACTAATAAAACATCACTACTAAGTAAGTCTCGCTCCTCTTCATTCGGGTCTGTTTTCTCGAATATGACGAAAATCACGGACGAAACTAAATCAACCAATGATAATAAAACTATTAGCAATGGTATGGAGGAGTTACTATCATTTCTATCCATCAATCATTTAACTGAAATTGAGGGCGCTGGAGCTTTTATTGAAGATTGGATGGTAAATGGTGCAGAAGTGAACTCACACCCATTTATGGATAAGTTGTTCAAGGATGAAGAAATTTCTTCTTTAAATGAGTTATTAGGATCATTTTTTATTGGTTTGAATCTAGATACCGAAAAGCTTCCTAGTCTTGGAGAAGGTTCATTTTTTGAAGTGAGTCTAAAAGCCCTTAGAGGGATTACAGAAATGCTTAATGGTCCTGAAGGATATTCACAATTAAAAGATAACCTACCTTTGATTAAAATGGCTAAGCTTCAAACCATGCTTGCTAATTTCATGGATTTATCCAACGCAGATATAAACACTAACAATGCCGTTAAGTCATTTCTTAATGAAATAGCATCAAAATTAGAGAAGCAATTGTCCTATCAAAATACAAGTTCATACGTTAAACAACTGGATAGCACTTTAGAGGAGACTAAACAGACTTTTACTAGTCAAATAAATACCTTGAAAGAACATCCAAAACTGAATAGTAAAGAAACCCTTTTATCGGCATTCCAAAGAAATATAAAACAAGAAACAGCAGATATGCTGGGATTGCCAAAATCGTTATCTCTGGCTACTAGTGACCAACCTCTAGGCCAAGGGTTTACACTTTCCATGTCAAAGGTTGAACAGTTTGTCCTGACAGTCGGTAAAAGTGACACATCGGTGAATCAAGAGCAATTTATCAAGTCTTTTGAATCCATCATCGCCAAATCCATTTTACAAAATGGCAAGGGGCTACAAAAAATACTTATCAGGTTGAATCCAGAACATCTTGGAAGCTTACGAATCGAGTTGATTCAAAAAGATAGCATGATGGTTGCGAAGATTTTGGCTTCTTCAGGAAAAGCAAAAGAACTTCTTGATTCTCATCTTTCAGGCCTTAAACAAGCATTTACTAATCAGAATTTATCTGTTGAAAGAGTTGAAGTATCTCAATCGTTCAATCCTTTCACACAAGAAAAATCCTTGACTCGTGAACATGGACAAAATCAGCACCAACCAAGGCACCAGGAAGATACCAATCAAGAACAAGACGATAATGAAGTAGATTTCCTTTCAAGTTTTGAAGAAGCTTTACTTAGTGTAGAAGGGTAGTTGCTAAATGTCTAAAATACAAGAAAGTCTTTTACTGACAAGCTATCAGCAAGATAAAAGAAAAACAGGCTCTGATGTATTAGGGAAAGATGATTTCTTAAAAATCCTGATGACACAGCTTCAGAATCAAGATCCAATGAATCCTATGCAAGATAAAGATTTTGTTGCACAAATGGCAACCTTTTCTTCCCTTGAGCAAATTACAAATATGGGAAAATCTATAGAAAAATTTGTTTCTGTCCAACAACAAAGCCAGCTTATTTCTTACAATCAGTTTGTGGGGAGAGAAGTAACATGGCATAAACTGACTGAAAATGAAGACCCAAATAAAGCACCTATTATATCTGAAGGAAAAGGGATTGTTTCCTCTGTCCAGTTTAAAGAGGATAGTGTAATTTTCATCCTAAAAGATGGAACTACACTTGAACCAGGAAACATTTCTCAAATCAATCAATCCAATACTACTAATAGTCTATTAACAGCAAGTGAACTAATTGGGAAAATGGTAACCTGGAAAAATGAATCAGGTGTTGAAGTTTCAGCAAGGGTTAAAAGCGTTCAAACGAAAGATGGTCAAACTGTATTTGAGATGGATAATGAAGAAAAATCTAAAATCATTTCCGATCAAATGATAAGTATTTCAGCTTAAAGAGAGGTGAAGTTATGAACAAAACTACCTTTAGGTCAGTACATTCACCTATAATCCCGTTACACAAGAACAAGAGTAACAGTCCAAAACCAACAGGACAGATAGGGATATCATTTTCAAACCAATTAAACCAAGAAATTCAAAAACAAGTACAACAAAAGCCGTTAACTTTTAGCAAGCATGCAACGATCAGAATGGATCAAAGAAATATTTCAATTGATGTAGAAATGCAGAGAAAGATTGAAGAAAAACTATTAGAAGCAAAAAACAAAGGTGTAAACGACTCCCTAGTTCTATTACATAATGCAGCCTTAATCATCAATGCCAAGAACAATACCGTTATCACTGCTATGGACAGAAATGAAGCAGCATCCCAAATATTTACCAATATCAACGGAACCATATTAATAGATTAATAGGCTGGACCGAAAAGGAAGCCTAGGCTTGCTGAATGACAGAAGCGGCCATTAAGAAAGGGGAAACTATAATGCTTAGATCCATGTATTCAGGTATCAGTGGTTTAAAAAACTTCCAAACAAAGCTTGACGTAATAGGAAATAACATTGCAAACGTTAATACATTTGGTTATAAAAAAGGTCGCGTAACATTCAAAGACACGATGAACCAAACCATTGCTGGTGCAAGTGCTGCTCAAGATAACCGTGGTGGAAAAAACCCGATGCAGGTTGGACTAGGGTCGACTGTAGCTTCTATTGACACAGTTCATACTCAATCTAGTTTGCAAACTACAGGGCGACCTTTGGATCTTGGAATATCAGGAGATGGGTATTTTGTTGTTAAGCAAGGAAATGCTGAATTTTTCACTAGAGCTGGGAACTTTTATTTAGATGATAATGGAAACCTTGTAAATGGTGATGGTATGAAAGTTCAAGCATATAAGTATGATGAACAAGGTAATATTACCAATAAATATGGAGATGTTGCTGTTAATGTTAATGCAGTTTTACCTCCTGTTAAAACTACTGGTATTGAATTTTCTGAAAATTTATCAAGTAATGCAAATAAAGGCTCAGTGTTTAATCAGCAAATTAAAGTAGTGGATGAAAATGGTATATCCCGTTCTACTACTATTTACTTTAAAAAACTCTCACAAGATAATTGGGGTGTATATACAAAAGAGCCATTGGAAGCAACAGCTATCCCAACTGGTGGATTAAAGGCGGATTTATCCGTATATACCGGATCAAATAAAGTCAAGTGGGATTTGCGATATACTGGTACTGCTGGTAGTGAATATAGTTTAACAGACGGAACTAATACTATCCCATTGACAGTAACAGCTTCCAAAAAATTAATATTACCTAATCCAGTAAATCTAACTCATAAAACTTTACTTGCAGGACTTCAATTGGACGTTTCAAGCATTGAAAAACCAGCAAGTGTAACATCAACACAATTAATAGGTAATACAGGAAATTTTAAGGTGAATATACCTACTTCGTACACACCTTCAACTGATACAAATTATTCAATAACATACACTGCAGCAGTACCACCAGTACCTGGACCAGCGGCCCCAGAATCTTACAATATTAGTGTGAATGGTGCACCAGCAACAACAATAACTTGGAATGCTAGCGGGAAATTTGTAACAGCTGAAGGAGTAGAAATTGATAAAAATGGGTTATCTCCTAATGATGGAGACACGTGGATAATTGATGCGAAAGCAAAAACCCCACAAGTTCCTAACCCTGCTACTACACCCATAGCGTCGATTGAGGTAAATCCAGCAACTAAAGAGGATCATAAATTGACATTTGTTAATGGCAAGATTCCAAATGATAAGTCGACGATTACAATGGATTTATCAATTCCTTCTGGTTTTAAGGATGATGTTGATACTGTTACAAATGAAAGTATACAAATATTAAAAGGAATCAAATTTGATTTTTCAAAATTAACACAGGAAGATGGATCAATGACTGCTCTAATAAATCCAGATGGGAATACTGAAGGTTCTCTTGAGAGCTTTAACATAGGTGCTAGTGGGGAAATTAATGGTGTTTATTCAAATGGACAAGTTTTAACTTTAGGCCAGCTTGCACTAGCTAAATTTTCCAACTCATCAGGTTTAACTAAAGCAGGTAACAACCTCTTCCAAGAATCCATCAACTCAGGTACTGCTAATATTAACGTTGCCGGAGAAGGCCGAGGAACAATTGCTTCAGGTTCACTTGAAATGTCAAATGTTGATTTGTCAGAAGAGTTTACAGAAATGATTACTGCTCAACGTGGGTTCCAAGCAAATACTAGAATTATCACGACTTCAGATGAAATCCTTCAAGAGCTAGTTAATCTAAAACGATAGATTTAAGGGAGGGTAGGAGCTAAAGAACTTTTGTTACTTTAGCTCCCCATTACATTGATCAATGTCACTAGGTTAAACGGGAAGAGCTATATGGTAAACGCACTATACATAGAAGCGGTTGAATCTCATCCTGATACGATGATTACATTAACGAATGGTAAAAAGTTTGTTGTTGCTGAAACGGAAGGTCAAATTAAGACTGCCATTATCCAATTTTATCGTTCTATTAATTTATTGGGGCTTCAGAAAAATGAGGAGGACCTAGCTAATGAAGAATAAGCTCCTTACAATCATGATAGTATTGTTAGTTTCAATTACCTTGATCGGTGCGATAGCTTTAGTTGTCGTCCTAAAATTCACAGGGGATGAAGCTGCACATTCTGAACCTTCCATCGATGAAATCATCGATGCGTCAGTGGAGGTTCCTGAAATCACTACAAATTTAGCAAGTGGAGATTTTATTAAGATTTCCTTTATGGTTCAAACCGACAGCAAGAAAGCGAAGGAAGAATTGGAAAAACGAAACTTTCAGGTTAAAAATATTATTTTAACCGAGCTTTCTGAACTTAAGTCAGATGATTTAAAGGGCAAGGCCGGAAAAGAAAAGCTTCAAGATAAACTTGAAAATAAGTTAAACAGCATTATGCAGGAAGGTACGATTGAAAAGGTGTACATCACCTCATCCATCCTCCAATAAACAAATAAAGAATATATTTACAGAGGTAATGGGAGGTGACGATCCTTGTCGGGTGAAGTATTATCACAAAACGAAATTGATGCACTCTTGTCTGCCCTTTCAACAGGTGAAATGAATGCAGATGAGTTAAAAAAAGAAGAGGCTGAGAAAAAAGTTAAGTCTTATGATTTTAAGAGAGCTCTCCGTTTTTCAAAAGATCAAGTAAGAAGTTTAACTAGAATACATGAAAACTTTGCAAGACTATTAACTACGTTTTTCTCTGCTCAATTGAGGACTTATGTTCAGATTACGGTTGCATCAGCCGATCAGATACCATATGAAGAATTCATTCGGTCTATTCCTAAAATGACCATATTGAACGTGTTTGAGGTTCCACCTCTTGACGGACGCATTTTAATGGAAGTCAATCCAAACATCGCTTATTCCATGCTTGATCGTGTTCTTGGTGGAAGAGGATCCAGTGTAAATAAAGTAGAAAACTTGACTGAGATTGAAACCAAAATTATGTCCAATCTATTTGAAAGAGGATTTGAAAACCTTCAAGAAGCATGGTCTACCGTAGCTGAAATTGATCCAATCATGACGGATTTTGAAGTCAATCCTCAATTTTTACAAATGGTATCTCCCAACGAAACTGTTGTGGTCATATCATTGAATACTCAAATTGGAGAGACAACGGGAATGATAAATATTTGCATTCCACATGTAGTCTTGGAACCAATCATCCCAAAATTGTCTGTTCATTATTGGATGCAAACAACTAAGAAAGAAAGATCGACTGAAGAAATTGAGGTCCTGGAGAAAAGGATTGAACAATCTGTCGTACCAGTTATAGCCGAACTCGGTAGAACGGATATTAGTATTCAGGATTTTTTACTTCTCGATGTCGGTGATGTGATTGATTTAAATAGATTTATAGACCAACCACTTACAATAAAGGTTGGGGATGTGCCGAAATTTGAAGGTCAACCAGGTAAAGTAGGTAGAAAAATGGCCGTTCAAATTTTGGACACATTGAAAGGGGGAGACGAAGAATATGGTAAGTGATGATATGCTATCTCAAGATGAAATTGATGCTCTTTTGAAGGGTACAGATGATGATTTCGGAGTTGACGATCCCCCTGTTGATGATTTCCTTAGTTTAATGGAACAAGATGCACTTGGAGAGATTGGTAATATTTCTTTTGGAAGCTCTGCAACAGCTTTATCTACCTTATTAAATCAAAAAGTGGATATAACGACACCGACCGTCTCTGTTATCCATCGTTCAAAACTTCCAGAAGAGTTTCAACATCCTTATGTGGCTATAAAAGTAAATTATACTGTTGGTTTTTCAGGGGTGAATCTACTAGTAATCAAGCAATCAGACGCCGCAATCATTGCAGACTTAATGTTGGGTGGAGATGGAATAAACCCTTCCGATCTTTTAGGTGAAATCCAACTAAGTGCGGTACAGGAAGCTATGAATCAAATGATGGGTTCCGCTGCGACATCAATGTCTACAATCTTTAATAAAAAAGTGGACATCTCACCACCAAGCATCGATCTATTGAATATGGAGCAAGGTGAGGGCGGAGATTCCATTCCAGCAGACGAATTACTTGCCAAAATATCGTTTCGCTTGAAAATTGGGGAGTTAATAGATTCAAATATCATGCAATTATTGCCTATCCAGTTTGCAAAAGAGTTAGTTGATGAGCTATTGAACCCATCACCAACAGTGGAAACTAAAGTTGAGCCAATCATAGAGAAACCTATGGAACAAGCTATCCAACATCAGCAACCCGTTCAAAATCAACATATGTATCAACCACAGGCGCAACCAGTTGATGCAAATCAATATGAACAACCGCCGATGGCTAATTATAGTGGACAAGGATATCAAGCACCACATAATCCTTATGAGAATTATCAGCCTGCACCGCATCAACCACAACACTTAGGCTCTCAATATGTACAACCTATGCAAGCAGTGAATGTACAGCCTGCAAGTTTTACAAGCTTTGAGCCTTATAGATTACAGGAGCCAGAACAAAAGAATCTGGATATGCTACTAGACATCCCACTTCAGGTTACTGTAGAACTCGGTAGAACAAAACGTTCTGTGAAGGAAATTCTCGAGCTATCAAGCGGTTCGATCATTGAATTGGATAAGCTCGCCGGGGAGCCTGTTGACATCCTGGTGAACGATCGCCTAATCGCAAAAGGTGAGGTTGTGGTCATTGATGAGAATTTTGGAGTTCGGGTTACAGACATCATTAGTCAAAGTGATAGACTTAAAAAATTAAGATAATTTCTTGGGGGTAATAATATATGGCACATAAAATTTTAATCGTAGATGACGCTGCATTCATGAGAATGATGATTAAGGATATTTTAAGCAAAAATGGTTTTGATGTAGTTGGGGAAGCTGCTGATGGTGTCCAAGCCATTGAAAAATTTAAGGAAACATCTCCAGATTTAGTTACTATGGATATCACTATGCCAGAAATGGATGGGATTACTGCATTAAAAGAAATCAAAAAGCTGAATCCATCCGCAAAAGTGATCATGTGTTCTGCGATGGGTCAACAAGCGATGGTAATTGATGCAATTCAAGCAGGTGCACGTGACTTTATCGTGAAGCCATTCCAAGCAGACCGCGTATTAGAAGCAATCAACAAGACATTGAGCTAATATTCTATCATCAGTTAGAGGGTGTAATCCCATTGGTTTATTTTAAAAAAATAACTTACTTCTTTGTTATTACAATGATCGTTCTGCTTGGATCCAATATTCAGGTCCAAGCAGAGCAAGGTGAGAAAACAGTAAAAGATTTCTATCAACCTAAGGATAAAAAAGAGAGTACTGAAAAGGTTTCTGATTCCGAAAATAATACAGCGGATATAGGATCTTCAACAGGTCTTACTTTTTTTGATTTTTTGAGAATGATAGTAGCAACACTTTTTGTTGTTGCCCTTCTCTATTTTGTGTTGAGATTTATCAATAAAAAAAGTAGAGCTTACCAAAAGGTCACCTATGTCCAAAATTTAGGTGGAACGAGCTTAGGTGGAAATCGATCCATCCAATTAGTGAAAATTGGGAACAGAGTTCTTATAGTGGGAGTTGGAGAGGACATCCAATTATTAAAAGAAATCGATAATCCAGAAGAATTCTCTTCCATTATGGACACTTATCTTTCTACAGGAGAATCCGATTTTCAAGCTTCAGATATTTTTTCAAAATTTGTTGTTAAAAAGCAAGCGTCAAATAATCCATCTTTTGAAAACTTTACTTCTCATATTAAAGAGCAATTAAGTGATTTTTCTAAGTCAAGAAGGAAATTACAACAAGATTTGAAGAAGGAGAAAGACCGAGATGAATGAATTCATGGAATTTTTCAACGGCAATGACGCTTCTTCAGTTTCAACTTCTGTAAAGTTATTGCTTCTACTTACAGTGTTATCCTTGGCACCAAGTATCTTGATCTTGATGACATGTTTTACACGGGTCATTATTGTTTTAGGATTTGTAAGGACGTCTTTGGCGACACAACAAATGCCTCCAACCCAAGTTCTTGTTGGATTAGCATTATTTATTACTTTTTTTGTCATGGCTCCTACCTTTCAAGAGGTGAATGAGAAAGCTTTGACCCCGTTGTTTAATGAGGAAATTCAATTGGAAGAGGCCTATGAAAGGGCATCGGTTCCTTTTAAGGAATTTATGAGTCAACATACACGTCAAAAGGATTTGGAACTGTTTTTAGCATACGCGAAAATGGATCGTCCAAAAAGTATTGAAGATATTCCCTTGACGGCACTTGTACCAGCATTCGCAATCAGTGAAATAAAGACGGCCTTTCAAATTGGCTTCATGATTTTCATACCATTCCTAGTCATTGATATGATTGTAGCTAGTGTTTTAATGTCGATGGGTATGATGATGCTTCCACCAGTGATGATATCATTGCCTTTTAAGATTTTACTATTTGTGTTGGTGGATGGTTGGTATCTTGTTGTTAAATCTTTGCTACAAAGCTTTGAGTAGGTGAGGAAAGTGAACCAAGAATTTGTTGTAAAAATAGCTGAGCAAGGGATTTACACTATATTAATCATTTGTGGCCCTTTATTATTATTGGCACTTGTAATTGGATTGGTCGTAAGTATTTTTCAGGCTGCCACCCAAATCCAAGAACAAACATTGGCTTTTGTTCCTAAAATTGTGGCCGTTCTTCTTGGATTAATCTTTTTTGGTCCATGGATGCTTGGCCATATGCTTTCTTATGCACAAGAAATCTTCGGTAATCTCAATAGATTTGTAGGTTAATGGATATGCAGGAGCTATTGCCTCAATTCCCAGGTTTTTTGTTGATTTTAGTTAGGGTTACTGCATTTTTTGTGACAATGCCGATTTTCTCATATCGAACAATTCCTGCCAGTCATCGAATTGGCTTTAGTTTTTTTCTGGCATGGATCATGTATTACACGATGGATATTCCTGTTTTAGAAATAGATGTTAGCTATTTCCTTTTAATAGTTAAAGAAGCATTAGTAGGATTAATGATAGGATTTATCGCATTTGTAATAATGACTGCAGTTCAAATTGCCGGAGGATTTATCGACTTTCAAATGGGATTTGCGATCGCCAATGTAATCGATCCCCAAACTGGAGTGCAAAGCCCTTTAGTTGGTCAGTACCTTTATACCTTCGCTTTGCTTTTTTTGCTTGTGACAAACGGACATCATTTATTACTTGACGGCATTTATTATAGTTATCAATTCATACCCGTTGATCAAGCCTTTATTCCATTTAATAATGAAGATTTATTACTCTTTGTTGTAAAAAGTTTCAACAAAGCGTTTCTCATTGCTTTCCAAATGTCGATTCCTGTTGTCGGAAGCTTGTTTATTGTCGATATTGCTCTTGGTATTCTTGCTAGGACAGTTCCTCAACTAAATATCTTTGTGGTAGGACTACCAATCAAAATTGGTGTGAGCTTTGTTGTCTTGATTATCGTTATGGGTGCACTTATGACTTCTGTCTCTCATTTATTTGAATATACGATTATTACAATGAGAGGTTTAATGGAATGGATGGGAGGAACCTGACGTGAAGTTACAACTAAATCTGCAATTTTTTGCTGGTGAAAAAACGGAAAAAGCCACTCCAAAAAAAAGACAGGATGCCAGGAAGAAGGGCCAGGTTGCGAAAAGTCAGGATGTTAATACAGCAATAGTCTTACTTGCTGTGTTTTTTCTTCTCCTAATGACAGGTGGACATATGTTGGATTTAGTTTTAGGAATATATAAAGTGTCATTCCAGGAATTCATGTTAATGGATTTAACTGAAGCCAATATTCAATCGATTTTTGTTCAAGTAACTGAGAAAGCTGCTTTATTTTTGCTACCTATTATGGGGATAGCCATGGTAGCTGGATTGGCTTCAAATTATATGCAGGTCGGCATACTTTTTTCCACAGAGGCTATACAGTTCAAACTTAGCAAATTGAATCCAATTAGTGGGTTTAAAAGAATTGTGTCTGTAAGGGCGCTAGTAGAATTATTAAAATCTATATTAAAAATAAGCTTTGTAGGATTTATTGCATTCTCTGTTGTTTGGTCCCGGATGGATGAAATATTGATTTTATCTCAAAAATCAGTAGGTGCCTCGTTGATTACCTTAGGTGATATTACGATAAAGGTAGGATTGTATTCTTCTGGTGCCCTTTTGTTTTTGTCTTTGATGGATTATCTTTACCAAAAATATGATTTCGAAAAAAGTATCAGAATGTCTAAACAAGATATCAAAGATGAATATAAAAACATCGAGGGTGACCCTCTTATAAAATCGAAAATTAAGCAAAAGCAAAGAGAGATGGCGATGCAAAGGATGATGCAAGAAGTACCAAAAGCCGATGTCGTCATTACCAATCCCACTCACTATGCAATTGCTATAAAATATGATGAAAAACAAGCTGATGCACCTATAGTTGTAGCAAAAGGTGTAGACTATGTAGCACAAAAAATTAAATTTGTTGCAAAAGAAAATGATGTTGTAATGGTAGAAAATCGGCCTTTAGCTAGGGCGTTATACGACCAAACGGATATCGGCCAAGCTATACCTGAAGAGTTCTTTAAAGCGATTGCAGAGATACTTGCCTTTGTCTATAAGACAAAAGGTAAAGTGTAATTTTTATACTTTAAGAAAGTATAAATTGGCAGCAAAGAAGTAAGTCGGCGTCGTAGCCAAATTTAGGTTTAAAGTATAAGTGCAACTAGGCAATCGCCAGCGCTTAAGCTTGGCGCTAGCAAAGTTTTCTAATATTATAAGAAAGTTTATCTTTCTGAAGTCAGAACATTGTCTAGCTCCAGCGCCCAGCGACTAGTGTACTTCGCCCACCTCCCTACGATAAGTCAACATCGAATCGCTTACGCTCTTCGTGTTTCCTTTATCTCAGTAGGTGTGCTCCAGTCCATAAGTCGCTAAACAGGCGCTTGCGCTTTTCTAATAGTTTGTTGGTTGGGAGAGGAAATGTATGTCAGCAAGAGATTTAACAGTTTTGATAAGTGTAATCATGATCGTTGCCATGTTGATTATTCCATTACCAACTTGGTTGCTTAGTATATTGATATTATTGAATATCTCTCTTGCATTATTAGTCTTATTAACAGCAATGAATATGAAAGAACCTTTAGAGCTTTCCATCTTTCCTTCTCTTTTACTCTTACTTACGTTATTCAGATTGGGACTAAACGTTTCAACTACCCGATCTATCCTGAGCCATGGTGAAGCTGGTGGGGTTGTTGAAGTGTTCGGGACCTTCGTAGTCGGTGGGAAAGTAATTGTAGGTTTGGTAATTTTCGTCATTCTAGTAATCATTCAGTTTATCGTTATTACAAAAGGTGCAGAGCGCGTTTCAGAAGTAGCAGCCAGATTTACCCTGGACGCGATGCCTGGTAAGCAAATGAGTATTGACGCTGATTTAAATGCTGGGATGATTTCTGAAAAAGAAGCGCGTGAACGACGTGAAAAAATAGGTCGCGAAGCGGATTTTTACGGATCTATGGATGGAGCGAGCAAATTTGTTAAGGGAGATGCTATCGCTGGCATCATTATTGTACTGATCAATTTAATCGTTGGAATGGTTATTGGTGTAATGCAGCTCGAGTTAAGTGTCCAAGAAGCAGCCGTTAGGTTTACGCTTTTGACGGTTGGGGATGGTATAGTCAGTCAGGTACCTGCTTTATTAATCTCTACGGCCACAGGTATTATCGTCACAAGGGCGGCCTCTAATGGAAACCTCGGTGAAGACATTACTAAACAACTATTTGCTTATCCAAAAATGCTCTATGTTACTGGAGGAACGATTCTACTACTAGGTTTATTCACTCCAATTAGTGATTTTTACACCATTCCGCTCGCTGGCCTTCTTATTGGTGGGGGCTATTTAATCAGTAGAACTCCAACTCCAGATCAGGACGAAATTCAAGAACTTGAGCAAGAAATTGAAACAGATGAAATGAAGAGTCCTGAGAGTGTTGTTAACCTTCTAAGTGTAGATCCGATAGAATTCGAGTTTGGATATGGACTTATTCCCCTTGCAGACGCTAATCAGGGGGGTGACTTATTGGATCGAGTGGTCATGATCCGGAGGCAGCTGGCAATAGAATTAGGACTTGTCATTCCAGTTGTTCGTATTCGAGATAACATTCAGTTGAATCCAAACGAGTATCGTTTAAAAATTAAAGGGAATGAGATGGCAAGGGGAGAGCTTCTGTTAGATCATTATTTGGCTATGAGCCCTGGAATGGATGATGATTCAATTGAAGGGATAGACACAATTGAGCCATCCTTTGGACTACCTGCAAAATGGATTGGTGAAGATATGAAAGAACATGCAGAAATCATGGGATATACCGTGGTAGATCCACCTAGTGTTGTATCGACACATATTACAGAAGTCATTAAAGGAAATGCTCACATTCTAATTGGTAGACAAGAAACAAAGCAGTTAATTGATCATTTAGTGGAAAGCTCACCAATATTAGTAGAAGAAGTGACTCCAAACCCACTATCAATTGGTGAGATACAGAAGGTTTTAGCAAAACTTTTAAAAGAGAAAGTTTCGATTCGTAATCTTCCTATCATTTTTGAAACCTTAGCAGATTACGGGAAGCTTACTTCTGATACAGATTTACTTACTGAATATGTACGCCAAAATTTAGCAAGGCAAATCACCAATCAATATATAGGAAACCAAGACCAGCTTAAGGTCATTACGGTTTCAGGCAGAGTGGAAAAAGTAATAGCGGATGGAGTCCAGCAAACAGAACATGGAAATTATCTATCGATAGATCCAGCGGATTCTCAAGCGATCCTCCAATCCATTGCTAATAAGCTGGAAGATTTGGCAATCATGGATCAAACTCCAATCATCCTTTGTTCTCCTGCTGTCAGAATGTATGTACGACAACTTACAGAAAGATATTTTCCTCAATTGCCAATACTATCTTACAATGAATTAGAATCGGCTGTTGAAGTCCAAAGTGTAGGGGTGGTGAATGTAGAATGAAGGTGAAAAAATTCGTTGCTCCTTCTATGGGTGAAGCTATGAAGCTTGTCCGTTCTGAATTGGGGAATGAAGCAGTCATCCTCAATTCTAAAGTAGTGTACTCTGGCGGTTTCCTTGGTTTATTTAAGAAAAGAAGTATTGAGGTTATAGCAGGAGTTGACTCTAAACAACAAGAACAACAAGTGCCTAAAATAAAAGAAAAAACAAAGAAAATTAGTTTGGATATAGAAAAGAGTCAATTGCCTACGAAGGAACCTGTTGGTATCATGAATCATTCCTTTGAGCCCCAAGGAGATATTTTGAAGGAAATTAATGAATTAAAACAGATTGTAAATCAATTAAATCAGAAATCCAACCAAACGATTTACCCAGAGATTCTTGAACAAATCAATGTAATTTTAAATGAACAAGAAATATCTGATCAGCATAGGGTGCAATTGATGGAAGAACTATTAGCGGAGTGGTCTTCCTCGAAAGAAGAATGGACTATAGATTCTGCCAAGGAAAAAGCAATGCGCAATATGTTGGGGAAATTGCAATCGATCATGACTGATCAACCATTGTTTAAAAAGAAATTTATCAATGTTGTAGGACCAACAGGTGTTGGCAAAACTACTACATTAGCCAAATTGGCAGCCGAACAAGTATTGAAGCACCAAAAGAAGGTTGCATTCATTACTACTGACACTTATAGAATTGCAGCCATTGATCAGTTACAAACCTATGCGAAAATATTAAATGTTCCTATAGAAATTGCCTATAATCTTGAGGATTTCCAGAAGGCTGCCCAGCGATTCAGTCATTATGACTTAGTGTTTATCGATACAGCAGGTAGGAATTTCAGGAATCAAGAATATGTGAGAGATCTAATGAAAATCATTGATTTCGAGAACGATATGGAAACATATTTAGTCCTTTCATTGACTTCCAAGCAAAAGGATATGGAGGACATCTATCATCAGTTTTCATTGATCCCAATCCACCAAGTCATCTTCACTAAAATGGATGAGACTCATTCTTTTGGATCAATATATAATATGATTTTGAATTTCCAATTCACGACAGCCTATATTACAAATGGACAAAATGTTCCAGAAGATATAGTAAAAGCTCAGCCAGAATCCATTTTGAACATCATTTTTGGAGCCGAAAACATATGAGAGATCAAGCAGAGGGATTACGGAATCGTGTTCGAAATGGGAACTCTGAAAAGAAAATTGCGAAATCCATTGCTGTAATTAGCGGAAAAGGTGGAGTCGGTAAGTCGAATTTCTCATTAAACTTCTCAATATCATTGTCCCAATTAGGATACCGTGTCCTTCTCTTTGATATGGATATTGGAATGGGAAATATAGATATTCTGTTAGGCAATTCCTCCGAGAAGAATATTACAGATTTTTTTAGTAAAAACCTATCCCTTCAAGAAGTAATATCGGAAGGTCCAGAGAACATTTCTATCATTAGTGGTGGTACTGGACTGTCATATGTATTTTCAATGGATGAGGCTCAATTTGTTCGATTTAGTCAACAATTACAATCAGTCCTAGAACAATATGAATATGTGATTTTTGATATGGGAGCGGGTATATCTAGGGAGTCTTCACAATTTGTACAATGCGTAGATGAAATCGTTACTATCACTACCCCAGAGCCTACATCGGTGATGGATGCTTATTCCATTTTAAAATACCTTCATACTCATATTAACGAAACCCCTATTTATTTGATTTGTAATAGGGCACATGATGAAAAAGAAGGAAAAGATACTATTTCCAGATTACAGAATGCTATCAAGAAATTCTTAAATACGGAGATTCATCCACTTGGTTACCTTCCTGATGATAGGACTGTATCAAAAGCGGTATCAAGGCAAGTGCCCTTTACTATGATGCAGCCAAATTCTGATATATCCATTGGTATTAAGAATATGGCCGATCGATATTCTAGAAATGCATGGAATGAGTCAATAAAGTTTAGGAAGAATAATTTTTTAGGAAGATTAACACATTTTTTCGCTGGAAAGTAGGGATTTGACTATGAAAAAAATTAAAATTTTAATAGTGGAAGATTCTGCTTTCATGAGAAAACTGATTACAGATTTCCTAAAAGAGGAAGCTAGAATTGAAGTAATAGGAACTGCGAGAAATGGTGAAGATGCGATTACAAAAATTAAGCAGCTTAAGCCAGATGTAGTCACAATGGATGTTGAAATGCCGATTATGAACGGGTTAGAAGCATTAAAAAAAATCATGGATGAAAGTCCAACTCCAGTAATCATGTTATCTAGTACCACCGCAAAAGGTGCAGAGAATACTTTAGTGGCCATGCAAAATGGTGCATTTGATTTTATTGCTAAACCATCTGGTGCTATTTCACTAGATTTACACAAAATTAAAGAAGAACTCATTCAAAAAGTGTTGCAAGCTAGTGAAGCCAACCTATCTAGATTACAAAAAAACGCAAATAATACAAAAACAACACTGCCAGAAACTAAAGATTATAGTAGAATAGAACTAAAGAGGAACATATTTGTTAAAAAAGCGTGGGTTACAACTTCTAAAAAAGTTGTTTGTATAGGTACATCTACCGGTGGTCCTAGGGCACTTCAGTATGTTCTAACAAACTTACCGAAGGACATAAATGCACCTATATTTGTCGTCCAGCATATGCCTCCAGGTTTTACAAAATCCTTGGCTACAAGGTTAGATTCACTTTCACACATAAAAGTTAAGGAAGCAGAGGATGGAGAAATCGTTCAAAATGGAACGGCTTATATAGCTCCAGGGGGTTTTCATTTAAAAGTAAGGGAAATCGGGAAAAGTCTAGCCATTCAACTTGATCAATCAGCTCAAAGAAACGGTCATCGTCCCTCTGTAGATGTTATGTTTGAGTCTATTAGTCTATTATCCGACTATTCAGCCATTGCAGTTGTCATGACTGGGATGGGTGTCGATGGTTCTCGGGGATTAATAGATTTGAAGAATAATATGAATGCCAAATCTATTGCAGAGTCGCAAGAAAGTTCGATTGTTTTTGGGATGCCAAAAGCAGCAATAGCTACAAATCTTGTTGATGAAATAGAACATGTTGAAAGCATTGCAGATTGTATTGTGAAATATTGTTAAATCTTGAGAGGTGTGAAAATGTTATGGATATGAATCAGTACTTGGAAGTCTTTATTGAAGAAAGTAAAGAACACCTTCAAACATGTAATGAGCAGCTATTAGAGCTTGAAAAAAACCCTGAAAGTCTTACCATCGTGAATGAGATATTTCGATCTGCACACACTCTTAAGGGCATGTCTGCCACTATGGGATATGAAGATTTAGCGCATTTGACACACATGATGGAAAATGTACTTGATGGAATTAGAAATCATAAAATTAAAGTCAATTCACAAATATTAGACGTTGTATTCGAAGCAACAGACCACTTAGAAGAAATGGTAATGTCCATTGCATCTGGTGGGGATGGAAAACGTAATGTAACTGAAACAGTTGAAAAACTTAGAATGATTGAAAATGGAGAATCTCCCTTAAAGGCCGTCTCGTCACAAGCGCAAGTTTCCGCAACAGCTGAGGCCATAGATCATCAAAATGCAGTTAAAAGTGTTTATGACGAATTTGAATTAACTGTAATCGAACAATCAAAGGAACAAGGTTATGATAGTTACGAAATAACTGTAAAACTTCGTGAAGATTGTCTATTAAAAGCTGCCCGTGTATTTATGGTATTTGAAGTCCTTGAAAAAATCGGTGAAGTGATTAAATCTAATCCTTCTACTGACCAATTAGAGGAAGAGCAATTTGATTCGGAATTTACAGTTACTATTGTATCAAAAGAAACTGCTAGTGATATTCAGAAAAAAGTGATGAAAGTTTCTGAAGTACAAGAAGTAGTAGTTCGATTATTACAATTAGAAGAATTGAAAAATACAATACATACAGAGCAAGAGGCTATCTCTCAAATAAACATACAAACACAGGAAACAGCTGTTTCTGTAAATCAAGCAGAAGTCCCTTCGGAAAAATCTAATAATACGAAAAATAACCAAATTTCAAATAAAACGATTCGTGTCAACATTGAACGTTTAGATATTTTAATGAATTTATTTGAAGAACTCGTCATCGATCGTGGAAGACTTGAACAAATATCAAGAGAGTTAGATAATTCCGAGCTACACGAAACGGTAGAAAGGATGTCTAGAGTAACTGGTGATCTTCAAAATATCATTCTTAATATGAGGATGGTTCAAGTGGAAACGGTATTTAATCGATTCCCTCGAATGGTTCGACAGCTTGCCAGGGATTTAAACAAAAAAATTAATTTAGAAATCATTGGTGCCGAAACAGAGCTTGATCGAACGGTCATAGATGAAATTGGAGACCCATTAGTACATCTACTTCGAAATGCTATCGATCATGGTGTCGAAATGCCTGAAGAAAGATTAAAAGCTGGAAAGAATGATGAAGGAACAGTAATTTTAAAAGCATATCATAGCGGTAACCACGTATTCATAGAGATTGAAGACGATGGTTCAGGAATCAGTAGAGAACGTGTTCTCAAGAAAGCTATTTCAAAAGGTATTGTTTCGGAACAAGCAGCTTCTTCTATGACAGATAGACAAGTTTACGAACTTATTTTTGCTTCTGGTTTTTCAACAGCAGAAAAAATCTCTGATGTTTCTGGACGCGGGGTAGGATTGGATGTTGTTAAGAGTACCATTGAGTCATTGGGTGGTTCTGTATCTATCGATTCTAAGTTGGGTGAGGGTTCTGTATTCTCTATCCAACTTCCATTAACACTTTCCATTATCTCGGTTATGTTAGTTGAAATTCAAAAAGAGAAATTTGCAATCCCACTTTCATCAATTATTGAGACTGCCATTGTTCGAAAAAGTGAAGTGATGAATGCACATAATCAACAAGTCATTGATTTCCGTGGCAGGGTCGTACCTTTAATTGACTTGAAGGAAACCTTTGAAGTACCAGTCTTTGATGATGGTGATGAGTTCTATTCAGTTGTAATAGTAAGAAAAGGCGACAAAATGGCCGGATTAATCGTAGATTCCTTTATTGGACAGCAAGAAATTGTCTTAAAGTCTCTTGGAAACTATTTAAATTCAGTCTTTGCAATTTCTGGAGCTACCATTTTGGGTGACGGCCAGGTCGCTTTAATCATAGATTGCAATGCATTGATTAAATAAAGCAGATCTCGAAAATCAGTAGGGGAAATGGGAGGCTAAATTATGACTCAAACAGTTACTGCTGAGAGTAAAGTTATTGTCTTTCAGCTTAATGGGAAGGAATATGCAATTCCTGTAAGCCAAGTTCGATCAATTGAAAAAGTTCAGTATATTACTAGAGTTCCTCGAACAATGAGATTCGTGAAAGGAGTAATAAACTTAAGAGGTTTAGTAACTCCAATTATCGATTTACGTTCAAGATTTGATATGGAGGAAGCACCCTATTCAGAGTCCACTAGAATCATCATTGTATCATTGACTGATATGGATGTTGGATTAATAGTCGATGCTGCTAATGATGTCATCGATATTCCAATCAATAATATTGAGCCTCAACCCGAAGTGGTAGGTATGGTTGAAGCAGATTTTATTAATGGTGTTGCAAAAATCGAAAAAAGATTATTGATATTAATCAATTTAGAGAAAGTTCTTCATCCCTTAGAGCAAACCAACGTTTGGGGAGATGAATAGTGAAATGCCTTCTTTCATTGAAAGAATCAATTCTATCCACTTAGATATATTAAAAGAAGTTGGCAATATTGGGGCTGGACATGCTGCGACGGCCTTGTCAACTTTATTAAATAAGAAGGTCGACATGAAGGTTCCAGATGTAAGAATTGTTTCATTTGATGAAATGATGGAACTTGCTGGAGGGCCAGAAAATATTGTCGCTTCCGTTTTTTTACGTATAGAGGGAGAAGCGCCTGGTAGTATGTTCTTTGTTTTGTCCTTAAATCAAGCCAAGCATTTTATTAAACTAATGACAGGCTTAGATTGTATAAATAATGATCAATCAACCTATCCAGAAATAGCTGCATCTGCACTTCAGGAGTTAGGCAATATTCTTTCTGGATCCTATCTCTCTTCATTGTCCGATTTTACAAAACTTAACCTATTTCCTTCAGTTCCCCAATTATCCTTTGACATGGTAGGGGCGGTAATCAGCTTTGGACTATTAGAGCTATCACAAGTCAGCGATTTTGCAATAGTAATAGACACTGCCATTTATGAAGAAGATGTCCGAAACGAATCTTTTGACGGCCACTTCTTCCTAATCCCTGATCCATCCTCATTTGAAACCATTTTTGCATCTTTGGGAGTCCCAATCGATGAATGCGACAATTAGCGTTGTAAAAGTGGGGATTGCGGATATGAATATCGTAAAATCACCCCATTTAATTCGCACAGCGGGTCTTGGGTCTTGTGTCGGAGTAGTTATTTATGACTCTATAAAAGAGCTTGCTGGGATGGTACATGTTATGCTTCCAGACTCTTCGATGGGTAAGGAAGGTCAAATCAATATTGCGAAGTATGCGGATACAGGGGTTAAAGAGTTAGTGAAAAGGCTTGTACTAGATGGTGCGAATTCATCTTCATTAAAGGCAAAAATCGCAGGTGGTGCTCAAATGTTTCAATTTACCACTGGTAATGATTTGATGCGGATTGGTCCAAGAAACGTCGAAGCTGTAAAGGATACACTTAGAATTCTACGGATTCCCCTTATTTCAGAAGATGTAGGTGGAAATAATGGCAGAACGATAGAATTTGATCCACGGACTACTTTATTAAACATTAGGACTGTAAATAAAGGGATTGCTGAAATATAATGGCTGGGTCATTCATTTTGAATTTACTTTTTTCATTAATAGGGTTCCTACTTTATTTTTCTCTCTCTTACAGTAAATACTATCCTATTGAAACATTCATCCATTCATCGATTGTGGGTATAGTTTTTTTGTTAAGTGGTTATTTGGTGCGTTATCTTTTTGGTAAATCATTGCAAGCTAATTCAAAACTTCCAAATGAGACACCACAAGAGGGGCAATCCTATTCACCGGATGGAGCAACGACCAGCGAAAATGATCAACATCTATCTGATGATGATATTGAACAAGTTTCTAAATACATTAAAGATCTAATCAATAATGAATAAAGTCAGCCTAGTAAATTACTTAGCTGACTATTTTTTATTCTTTCAGTATATAGGTGTTTATACACAAGGCTTAATACTTATTTTTTATGTAGATATGAAATTTTGTAACATCTTATCCAACCATTTATATTATTCAGAATCTTGATTTGATATAATGAATCGTAGCAAGATTATATGTTTTTGGAATTGTTAGGAGGAAAAAAAATGTCTCAACTGGTGAATGGAGAAGAGCAGTTACAATGGAATAAGTGGATTGACTGCAGAGATTCTCAAGCAGGAGACATTTTAGTCAAGAAATACATGCCACTTGTTTCTTACCATGTACAAAGGATTTCGGTCAATCTACCCAAAAATGTGAGTCGTGATGAACTTAGAAGCCTGGGCATGATGGGCCTTTTTGATGCTATAGAACGATTTGATCCAAATAGGGACTTGAAATTTGATACATATGCCTCTTTTAGAATAAGAGGTGCAATTATAGATGGGTTGCGTAAGGAAGATTGGCTACCTAGAAGTACTAGGGAAAAGGCTAAAAAAATAGAGGCTGCCATTGAACAATTAGAACAAAAATTAATGAGAAATGCGACGGTGGATGAAATTGCTAATGCTACCGATTTATCAGAGGTAGAGATAATGGCAACCATGAATGAAAGCTTCTTTTCTAGTGTTTTATCAATAGATGATAATCCCCAAGACATGGATGAAAAAGAAGGGGCTAGTTTTCATATCAAAGATGAAAAGGCAGTATTGCCTGAAGATTCGTTGATAAAAAATGAACTCTATGATGAATTGGCTAAGGTAATTGCAACTTTGAATAATAATGAACAGATGGTACTCCAATTATTTTATAAAGAAGAGCTTACACTCACTGAAATTGGGCAAGTTTTAAATTTATCAACTTCAAGGATTTCTCAAATTCATTCAAAGGCCCTTTTTAAAATAAAGAATATCATGAAAAAACATCTGTAATAGTGGAAAGGAAGAAGGTAGATAGGTAGCTTATTTCTCCTTATCTATTAAAGATTGGAATAGCATCAATGATTACATCTAAATTATGTCAGAAAAATTGGTTGCTTCGTAAACAGATTTAGGAACAATGTATCCCAATACCGAATTTCATCTAAAAAGGAGTTCTTTACTTGAGTCTAAAAGCATTAGAAATGCAAGTAGCTCTTCCAAGGACAATAGATGCTGGAAAGATACAACAACAATTGCAGCAAAGAGGGCAATTAGCTAACGATGAGGCAGCGTTGGCAGTTCAAAAGAATACAGAATGGAAGAAACATGCGGTCATAAAAAAAGAACCTACTAGTAATAACGAATTTAAAAAAGATGGTGAGCCACGACATAATGACTCCTACCAGGAAAAAAGAAAACCAAAGAAGAATAGAACAAGAAATAAAAACCATCCAACTAAAGGAAATAGTATTGATTTTTTAGGATAGAGGTTTATATATGATTTTTTTAATAACGATTAGTATATTGCTGAATTTAGTTTCAATATTTGCGATCATCATACTTTATCAACGACAGAATCGGTTAGTACAAGCTGAAAATAATCAACAGATGATGATTAGAGAGTTAGAGGATATATTGCAATCTTTTCTATTGGAAATGAAAGACGATAATGAAAGATTTATGTCCCAGTTTCAAAAAACCCCTAAAATGAAAAAGTCTTCTGTCTCTACTAATTCTCCCAACCCATTTTTTGAGGAATCAAGGAACGAGAATATTTCTAACTTAACAGGTTTTGAAGACAATAGTCCACTTTCCAAAAAACAAAAACCCAATTTAGTCCTGAACAATTACAAAAAAAATAATAATCTAATTGATGACGACGGCATTGGATTCTCAGATAAGCTTTTCTCTCAAGAAGATAAAGTTGAACTTAGCAATTCGCTCAAATCTTCCGAGAAAAAGAAAGTATCTCATTTCCAAGATTCCTTTAAAGAACAGTTATCTAAACATCATGTTATGAAAAGTCTAACTATCCAGGAACAAATTGATGAGCTAATGGAAAAAGGCATGAGTATTGAACAAATTGCAAAGAAATTGAATAAAGGTAAAACGGAAATCGAATTATTATTAAAATTCAAGGGTTAATTCTTAAGAAACTCTTGTATATCCATTTTTGTTATGCTATATTACTACATGGTGTTATTACACACGTTCAAGGATTCGGTCAGCAGGTGCTGATTACAGTTTCTGACCGGAGATGATCGGAACGGAGGAAATTAAAAACCTAGGAGGAACAAAACATGTCAGTAATTTCAATGAAACAATTGCTTGAAGCTGGTGTACATTTCGGACACCAAACTCGCCGTTGGAACCCAAAAATGAAGAAGTATATCTTCACAGAGCGTAACGGTATTTATATCATCGACCTTCAAAAAACAGTTAAAAAGGTTGAAGAAGCTTATAACTTCGTTAAAGAAGTAGCTGCTAACGGTGGAACAATCCTTTTCGTTGGTACTAAAAAGCAAGCTCAAGATTCAGTTAAAGAAGAAGCAATCCGTTCTGGTCAATACTATGTAAACCAACGCTGGTTGGGTGGAACTTTAACTAACTTCGAAACAATCCAAAAGCGTATCTCACGCCTTAAAGAGATTGAAAAAATGGAAGAAAACGGTACATTCGAAGTACTTCCTAAAAAAGAAGTTATCCAACTTAAAAAAGAGCATGAGCGCTTAGAGAAATTCTTAGGCGGTATTAAAGACATGAAGGGTCTTCCTGATGCAATCTTCATCATCGACCCACGCAAAGAGCGTATCGCTGTTGCAGAAGCACACAAATTGAACATCCCTCTAGTTGGTATCGTTGATACTAACTGTGATCCAGATGAGATCGATTATGTAATCCCTGCAAATGATGATGCTATCCGCGCTGTTAAGCTTCTAACTGCAAAAATGGCTGATGCTATTATTGAAACGAAGCAAGGCGAAGAAGTAACTGAAACAACAACTGCTTAATAAAGAGTAGGCTTTGTAGAACGGTTGACAGAGTCATACATTCTTATTAATTATGAAAAGGTGATAAGAGGATAAGGCCTTTTATCACCTTTTTTTGAGAATAAAATAGTTGATAATTCTCTTCCTTTTTTGGCAAAATGAAAAAGGAACTTTTAAGAAAATGAACTAGTAGACTTCTAACAAGTGTACATAAACCAAAGGAGGACAACCCTAATGGCAATTTCTGCTCAAATGGTTAAAGAACTACGTGAAAAAACTGGTGCTGGTATGATGGATTGTAAAAAAGCACTTACTGAAACAGATGGTGATATGGAAAAAGCAATCGACTACCTTCGTGAAAAAGGTATCGCGAAAGCTGCTAAAAAAGGCGACCGTATCGCTGCAGAAGGAACTACTTATATCCTTACTGAAGGAAATGAAGCTGTTATTTTAGAAGTTAACTCTGAAACAGACTTCGTTGCTCGTAATGAAGGTTTCCAAGTACTTGTTAAAGAACTTGCTGAGCACCTTTTAAGCAACAAACCTGCAAGCGTTGAAGAAGCATTAGCTCAAACTATGAGCAATGGAGCAACAGTTGATGCGCACATCAATGCAGCTATTGCTAAGATTGGTGAAAAGCTTTCTCTTCGTCGTTTTGAAGTGAAAACAAAAACTGATGCTGACGCATTTGGCGGATACCTTCACATGGGAGGACGTATCGGCGTATTAACAGTTGTTGAAGGTTCAACTGAAGAAGCTGCAGCTAAGGATGTTTCTATGCACATCGCTGCATTAAGACCTCTTTATGTATCTCGTGATCAAGTATCTCAAGGTGAAATCGAAAGAGAACGTGAAGTATTAACACAACAAGCATTGAACGAAGGAAAGCCTGAAGCAATCGTTGCTAAAATGGTAGAAGGCCGTATCAGCAAGTACTTCGAAGATATCTGTGTTGTTGATCAACCATTCGTTAAAAACCCAGATCAAAAAGTTGGTCAATTCATTCAATCTAAAGGCGGAACAATCAGAGAGTTCGTTCGTTACGAAGTAGGCGAAGGAATTGAAAAACGTCAAGATAACTTTGCTGAAGAAGTAATGAGCCAAGTTAAAAAAGACTAATTGATTGTAAAACCACTACAATAAATTATAGGGGACACATTGTGTTCCCTATTTTTTAGAATTAGAGAGGTTTTTCCTTTAATTAATGAGTAAAAAGTCGTACATATCTGGAGGTTCTAATGAGCAGTGCAAAATATAAAAGAGTGGTCTTAAAGCTAAGTGGGGAAGCTTTGGCAGGAACTGAAGGCTTTGGTATTAATCCTTCTGTTATTAAATCCATTGCTGAACAAGTGAAGGAAATCGCTGAATTAGATGTGGAAGTCGCAGTTGTAGTTGGTGGCGGAAACATCTGGCGTGGGAAAATTGGCAGTGAAATGGGCATGGATCGTGCTACTGCTGACTACATGGGAATGTTGGCAACGATCATGAACTCCTTAGCGCTGCAAGATAGTTTAGAACATCTGGGTATTGAAACAAGGGTGCAAACTTCAATTGAAATGAGACAAGTAGCTGAGCCGTATATCCGTAGACGTGCTATCAGACATCTTGAAAAGAAACGTGTAGTCATATTCGCTGCAGGCACTGGGAATCCTTATTTCTCAACAGATACAACTGCAGCATTAAGAGCTGCTGAAATAGAAGCTGAAGTTATCCTCATGGCAAAGAATAATGTTGATGGGGTTTATAATGCAGATCCGAAGAAAGATGAAAATGCTGTTAAATATGACCAGTTGTCGTATTTAGATGTTTTAAAAGAAGGCTTAGAGGTAATGGATTCGACTGCATCATCTCTTTGCATGGATAATGACATTCCATTAATTGTTTTCTCAATTATGGAAAAAGGAAACATTAAGCGTGCTGTAATGGGCGAAACCATTGGAACAATTGTAAGGGGGAAATAATATGCCAAAGCAAGTAGTATCTGCTACTAAAGAAAAAATGGAAAAATCTGTTCAATCTCTTTCTAGAGAATTAGCAAGCATCCGTGCTGGAAGAGCAAGTGCTGCATTATTAGATAAAATTACGATTGACTATTATGGAGCTCCAACACCTATCAACCAGATGGCAGGTATTTCGGTTCCAGAAGCAAGACTATTAGTCATTCAACCTTATGATAAAACTGTATTAGGTGAAATTGAAAAAGCGATCCTGAAATCTGATTTAGGCTTGAATCCATCAAATGATGGCTCAATTATCCGTATTGCAATTCCTGCTTTAACTGAAGAGCGTCGTAAAGATTTAGCGAAGCAAGTGAAAAAAGAGGCAGAAGAAGCAAAAGTTGCGATTCGAAACATTCGTCGCGATGGAAACGATGATTTGAAAAAGCTAGAGAAAAATGGCGAAATTACAGAAGATGACTTACGTGGTTATTCTGATGAAATCCAAAAACTGACTGACAGCTATATTGTCAAAGTTGATGGTGTTGCAAAAGATAAAGAAAAAGAAATTATGGAAGTATAATCAGGATATAGTAACTGAAAACTTCATATTCTATAATATGGGTCCCATAATACGGGACCTTTTCTTTTAATTTGCCCTAGGACATAAAATAATGATTAATATCCCATACGTTTCCACAATTGATGTATATGTTGCTATATAGTGATAAAAAGGGTAATTTTATAATAGAAGATATTTATAAAAAGAACATAACCAGGTACGTAATGGGGGACATACATATGAAAAAGCTTTGGAGAAGTTTATGGAATAAAAAAGACTCTTCAGAGAATAAATCTCATGATATTCTGATGGAACATATTCCGTCACATATTGCCATTATTATGGATGGCAATGGAAGATGGGCAAGTAAAAGGGCTTTGCCGAGAATAGCAGGGCATCATGAGGGTATGAAGGTAGTAAGGAAAATAACGAAAAAGGCAAGTGAACTTGGAGTAAAAACTCTAACATTATATGCATTTTCAACAGAAAATTGGAAGCGTCCTAAAACGGAAGTCGACTATTTAATGAAGCTTCCTGAAGAATTTTTAGGAACTTTTCTTCCTGAATTAGTGAAAGAAAATGTAAAAGTTGAAATGATGGGGGATAAAGAGCTTCTACCAAGTCATACAAAGAGAGCTCTTGAGAAGGCTCAATCGGAGACGAGTCAAAATACTGGGCTAATACTAAACTTTGCCTTAAATTATGGAAGCCGCGCTGAAATGATCCATGCAGTGCATAAGGTTTTGACAGATGTGAATAATGGTATACTGAATAAAGAACAAATAACAGAAGAAGTCTTTTCTGATTACTTAATGACGAAGCATCTATCCGATCCTGATTTATTAATAAGGACAAGTGGAGAGATTCGTCTAAGTAATTTCATGCTGTGGCAGTTGGCATACACAGAATTTTGGTTTACTGATGTGTTATGGCCTGACTTTAATGAGGATCACTTACTGGAAGCTATTCACACATATCAGCAAAGATCGAGAAGGTATGGTGGATTGAAATGAAAGTAATGATTGATCCGTACACTGCCTAAAAACTGAAGGCGAGGAAAAAAATTAATATGAAACAAAGAATCATTACAGGAGTCCTTGCTGCTGCTGTATTTTTACCGATCGTAATCTATGGGAATTGGCCATTTATGCTGTTAGTATTTTTACTGGCATCCATAGGTTTATATGAATTAATAAAAATGAAAAAGCTTAAATTGGCTTCATTTCCAACTTTTGTTTCATTTTTAGTATTGTGGTTTCTTTTATTACCTCCACCTACAATGGAATGGTTTACATCTTATGGATATTCCAAATCAGATTTTGTTTTAATAGGAGTTATTTTATTATTATCCTATTCAGTTCTTTCAAAAAACACTTATACATTTGATGATGTTGGTTTTTCATTAATATCCATTTTGTATGTCGGATTTGGTTTCTTTTATTTCTTTGCTACAAGAGAAACAGGATTAATTTATATTTTCTTTGCATTGTTCACGATTTGGGCCACTGATTCTGGAGCTTATTTTGTTGGGCGTTCAATGGGAAAAAGGAAGCTTTGGCCTGAAATTAGTCCGAATAAAACGATAGAGGGATCCATAGGTGGGATCATTTGTGCCTGGATCGTTGCCATTCTTTTTGCTTTCTTCTCAGATATTAATGCAACGTTGATCCAACTAATTATTATGTCCACCCTTATATCTATTTTTGGACAAGTTGGAGATTTAGTACAATCAGCATTCAAGCGTCATTATGGAGTAAAGGATTCAGGAAACCTTCTGCCGGGTCATGGTGGAATTTTAGATCGATTAGACAGCCTTATCTTCGTGTTACCAATTTTACATGTCCTACATTTATTGTAATATTTAGTATAATAATGTGATGTGGTGGACGTATCTCGAATATAAGTAAGATAAGCAATTGCGTTGTCTTTGCACTTTAAGAAAGTATAAATTGGCACGTAAGAAGTAAGTCAACGTAGTGGCCAATTTAAGGATTAAAGTATAAGTGCAACTAGGCAATCGTCAGCGCTTAGGCTTGGCGCTAGCCAAGTTTTCTAATGTAGGAGATGAAAAGATTGAAGAAAATTAGTTTACTGGGTGCAACCGGTTCTATTGGCAGACAGACAGTAGATGTCGTGAAACAGCATCCTGATCATTTTAAAATTACTGCATTTGCAGTTGGACGTAATTTAGATTTGGCCAAGCAATGGATTATGGAGCTTCAACCAGAATTAGTTTCAGTCCAAACAAAAGAAGACTGTGATTTATTAAAATCTGAGTTTGGCCATTTACAGACAAAGTTTGTCTACGGTATGGATGGATTAGTTGAAGTAGCAGTATTTGCTGACAGTGAAATCCTTGTAAACGCTGTGATTGGAAGTGTGGGATTATATCCCACTTTGAAGGCAATTGAGGCAAAGAAAGATATAGCCCTTGCTAATAAAGAAACCTTGGTAACTGCAGGCCATTTGGTCATGGAAGCTGCAAATAAACATGGTGTTAAGCTATTGCCTGTTGACAGTGAGCACTCTGCGATTTTTCAGTCTTTACAAGGAGAAAAACAGAAAAATATTGAATCCTTAATCATAACAGCATCAGGTGGAAGCTTTCGTGAACGCACGAGAGAAGAACTAAAGGATGTTACCGTAGAACAAGCTTTAAATCACCCTAATTGGTCAATGGGGGCAAAGATTACAATTGATTCAGCGACTATGATGAATAAAGGCTTGGAAGTGATTGAAGCGCATTGGCTGTTTAATATACCTTACGAAAAAATACAGGTACTATTACATAAAGAAAGTATTATTCATTCAATGGTCCAATTCCACGATTCAAGTGTCATGGCTCAATTAGGAACACCAGATATGAGGGTTCCGATCCAGTATGCGTTGTCATATCCAGATCGTATCCCACTTCAATCTAAACGTTTGGATTTGACTGAAATTTCCAAGCTCCATTTTAATAACATGGACTTTGAACGATATCCTTGTTTACGTTATGCTTATGAGGCAGGGAAAATTGGTGGAACGTTACCTACTGTTTTAAATGCAGCGAATGAAGTTGCTGTTGAACACTTTTTAAATGGGAAAGTTCTATTCTTGGAAATTGAAGAATTGATTGAAAAAACGATGGCATCCCACCAGACCATTTTTCAACCAGATTTAGAAACCATTCTAGAAGTGGATCGAGAAGCAAGGAGAATTACCCAATCTTTTGTGAACTAAAGGTGGTTGGATAAGTGCAAACATTACAAACTGTAATTTCTTTTATTATTATTTTTGGAGCATTGGTCTTTTTCCATGAGTTAGGGCATTTGATCTTTGCTAAGCGTGCAGGTATTTTATGTAGAGAATTCGCCATTGGCTTTGGTCCTAAAGTATTGGCATTTAAGAAAAATGAGACAGTCTATACCATCCGTTTGTTACCAATAGGCGGTTTTGTTAGGATGGCTGGAGAAGATCCAGAAACAGTAGAATTGAAACCAGGGTACAGGGTAGGGCTTCAATTTAACAATGCTGGGCTAGTTGAAAAAATTATTTTAAATAATAAAGATCGATATCCAGACTGTAAGGTCATTGAAGTAGAATCAGCAGATATGGAGCGTCAATTAATGATTAAAGGCTATGAGGATGGAAATGATGAAGTCCTTCAAACCTTTAAAATCGATGAACATGCCGTGACCATTGAAGATGGAGTAAGCACGCAAATCGCTCCTTATCATCGTCAGTTCGCTTCAAAGACACTTGGTCAGAGAACGATGGCGATTTTTGCTGGTCCAATGATGAACTTCTTGTTGGCTATCGTCCTATTCATGGTAATTGCCGCTTTTCAAGGAGTGGTTGTGGACGAACCTCGCTTAGGTGAATTGACAAAGGATGGAGCAGCACTTTCATCTGGCTTAAAGAAGGGGGATGTTGTCCAGTCTATCGAAGGTGAAGAAGTCTCTTCTTGGATGGATGTCCAACAATCGATTCAGAAGCACCCTGGAGAGGAAATTGCTTTTGTCATCGAAAGGGATGGTGAAACACTTGATATTCCTGTCACCCCTAAAGAAATTGAGCGAGAAGGTAAGAAAATTGGTGTAATTGGAGTTTATCCTCCAGTAGAGAAATCTCCAGTAAAAGTACTGACACACGGTGTTACGGAAACCTATTTTTGGACCAAGCAGATAATAGTTATGCTTGGACAATTGATTACTGGAAAGTTTTCTATTGATATGCTTTCTGGCCCAGTTGGGATTTATGTTTCAACCGAAGAAGTAGCAAAGTCGGGCTTCTTCTACCTTATGAAATGGGCTGCTGTACTAAGTATTAATTTAGGGATTATGAATTTACTTCCTATTCCTGCCCTGGATGGCGGTCGACTGATGTTCTTCGCAGTCGAAGCAGTAAGAGGTAAACCAATAGACCGTCAGAAGGAAGGTATGGTTCATTTTATTGGATTCGCCCTCTTGATGCTTTTGATGCTTGTTGTTACTTGGAATGATATACAACGTTTCTTCTTATAAGATAATGGAAGGGTTGAAAAGTTGTTTATTCGCTTTTCTATCCTTCCTTTTTTGTTTCAATTCCTTTAAACTAGTAAATATGATTTTAAGCCTGAATTAAATTGTTAGGTGAGGTGCTACATAATGAAGCAGTCAATGATGTTTATTCCAACACTTAGAGAAGTTCCTGCTGATGCAGAGGTCAAAAGCCATCAGCTTTTGTTAAGGGCCGGTTTTATTCGTCAGACATCAAGCGGTGTCTATAGCTTTCTTCCACTAGGTAAAAAAGTAATGCATAAAATTGAATCCATTGTTCGTGAAGAGATGGAAGCAGCAGGAGCAGTTGAATTGTTTATGCCTGCACTACAGCAAGCTGAGCTTTGGCAGGAGTCAGGTAGATGGTACTCTTATGGACCTGAATTAATGAGGTTGAATGATCGACACAATCGTGAATTTGCATTAGGCGCTACTCATGAAGAAGTTATCACTAGCTTAGTGAGAGATGAAATAAAATCTTATAAAAAGCTGCCACTTACTTTATACCAAATCCAAACTAAGTTCCGTGATGAAAAACGCCCTCGATTTGGACTTTTAAGAGGTAGAGAGTTTGTAATGAAAGATGCTTATTCTTTCCATTCAAACTCCGAAAGTCTTGATGAGGTATATGAGGGATTATTTAAGGCTTATTCAAATGTTTTCCGTCGTTGTGGTTTGAATTTCCGCGCGGTAATCGCTGATTCTGGTGCAATGGGTGGTAAAGATACCCACGAGTTTATGGTCCTATCTGATATTGGAGAAGATACAATTGCTTATTCCGATACATCGGATTACGCAGCCAACATTGAGATGGCACCAGTTGAAATAAAATATGCTAAATCAGACTCTAACCCTATGGTACTGGAAAAAGTTCATACACCTGACCAAAAATCGATTGAGGACGTATCTTCATTTTTATCAGTGACAGATCAAGACTGTATAAAATCGATGTTGTTCAAGGTAGACGAAGGGTATGTATTAGTCCTTGTTCGTGGAGATCATGAAGTAAACGATATCAAGGTAAAGAACCTATTGGAAGCTTCAGTTGTTGAACTTGCAACAGCAGAAGAGACGAAACAAGTATTAGGTTGTGAAATCGGATTCTTAGGTCCAATTAACATCGATAAATTAACAGTGATTGCAGACTATGCAGTTGAAGCTGTGGTTAATGGTGTTTGTGGTGCGAACGAAGCGGGCTATCATTACAAGAATGTTAACCCAGAACGCGACTTCGCCGTTTCTCAATATGCTGACCTACGCTTTATTAAAGAGGGAGACCCTTCACCTGATGGCCAAGGGAACATCCTTTTTGCTAAAGGGATAGAGGTTGGACATGTCTTCAAACTTGGAACACGCTATAGTGAGGCTATGAATGCAACATTCCTTGATGAAAATGGAAGAACACAGCCAATGATTATGGGATGCTATGGCATTGGGGTGTCAAGGACATTAGCTGCCGTTGCTGAACAGTTTAATGATGAGAAAGGCTTGATTTGGCCAAATGCAATTTCACCTTTCCATATTCATGTAGTTCCTATCAATGTAAAAGACGAGGCACAAGTACAATTGGGTGACGAATTATATTCCACACTTAAAAATGCTGGTCATGAAGTATTGATCGATGACCGCCCAGAACGTGCAGGTGTCAAGTTTGCCGACTCAGATTTAATCGGCTTGCCAATTCGTGTGACAGTTGGGAAGAAAGCTGCAGAAGGCATTGTTGAAGTGAAAATTCGTGAAACTGGTGAATCTTTCGAAATTCACAAAGATGAATTATTACAAAAAATGAAAAATCTATTGTCTATATAAAAAAGAGAAGGGTACCGAGCTTAATGGTACCCTTTTGCTAGGTTTTTTACCCAAGATTTAGGCTGGGAAGTAAGATTTAACCTATCAATTCAATACAAAGAATATGTTATAATTTACGTCTGTTAAAAAATGAAATGTAACCTTTTTAGAGATAAAGAGTTAGAACTGTTAACAATGAAGGAGGGAGAAGATGCAGGAACAATCAAATCAAGGACGTGAGAGGTTTAATATGCTTCTTCAACAGCTCCAATTGACAGAAGATGCTATATTAACCTACTTCCAAAATGCTGAAATCGAGAAACTTTATATAGAAAGACAAGCAAAGAAATGGCACTTCCAGTTTAAATTAGAAAATATTTTACCATATAGTGTCCATACTAGATTCTCTAGTCAATTAATGAAAACTTTCTCTCATATTGCCAATATTTCTTATACAATCAATGTGAAGAACCAGCATGTGACTGAAGAGCAAATTAAGGATTATTGGAGTAACTGTTTAAGTGAACTTGATGGTGGATCTCCAGCCTTAATTTCGCTGCTAAATGAACAGCAGCCTAAAGTGATTGGCCATAAAATGATTGTTCAAGCAAGGAATGAAGCCGAAGTAGGCCAGCTTAAGAAAAAATATTCCGGATTACTTTCAAACATCTATCAAAACTATGGTTTTCCTCCTTTAGTATTAGAGGCTGAGGTTTCTAATAATCAAGATGGCTACGAGCAATTCTTGGCCGAAAAAGAAAAGGAAGATAAAGAAAAAGGCATGGCGGCCTTGTTGGATATGATGAAAAAAGATTCCGAATCAAAGGACGAGCCAGAAGATACAGGCCCGCTTAAGATTGGTTATACCATTAAAGATGATGCTGATTTCCGAAGAATGGAACAGATCATGGACGAAGAACGCCGTATAGCCATCGAGGGGTATGTTTTCGATGCTGAAACGAAGGAACTTCGTAGCGGTAGAACTCTTTTAACCTTTAAAATAACAGATTATACTAGTTCACTGCTTGTTAAAATGTTCTCGCGGGATAAAGAGGATGCCTCCACTCTTGCACGCGTTAAAAAGGGAATGTGGCTTCGTGTGCAGGGAAGCATCCAGAACGATACGTTCGTTCGAGATCTTGTCATGATTGCTAATGATATTAATGAAATAAAGGCTCAAGGAAGAAAAGATCTTGCTTCTGAAGATGAAAAACGCGTAGAATTGCATCTTCATACTCCAATGAGCCAAATGGATGCAGTCAGCTCTGTAAGCACCCTAATTTCACAAGCAAAGAAATGGGGACACAAAGCTATAGCTGTCACAGACCATGCCGTTGTTCAATCTTTCCCGGAAGCTTACGGTGCTGGGAAAAAAAATGACATCAAAATTCTTTATGGAGTCGAAGTGAATCTAGTTGATGATGGTGTTCCGATTGCTTACAATCCATCTCATCGTTTACTAGAAGATGATACGTTTGTAGTATTTGATGTGGAAACAACAGGGTTGTCTGCTGTCTACGACACTATTATTGAGTTAGCTGCCGTCAAGATAAAGGGTGGGGAAATCATTGACCGTTTTGAATCTTTTGCAAACCCACATCATCCTTTATCAGCTACAACGATTGATTTAACAGGAATTACAGATGATATGGTAAGAGATGCTCCTGAAGTCCCAGAAGTATTGACGAAATTCAAAGATTGGACCGGGGACTCGGTTCTAGTTGCACATAATGCTAGCTTTGACATGGGCTTTCTAAACGTCGGTTATCGTAAGCTAGGTTTTGGAAAATCTAACAATCCTGTCATTGATACTCTTGAGTTAGGTCGTTTTCTTTATCCAGATTTGAAAAATCATAGACTTAATACGTTAGCGAAGAAATTCGATATTGAACTGACCCAGCATCACCGTGCAATCTATGATGCTGAAGCGACTGGATACTTAATGATTAAAATGCTAAAAGATTCCACTGAAAAAGGAATTCTTTATCATGATCAATTCAATGAACATATGGGTGAAGGGAATGCGTTTAAACGTTCTCGCCCTTCTCACGCCATACTTCTTGCACAAAATGAAATTGGCTTGAAAAACATTTTTAAACTCGTCTCAATTTCCCATCTACATTATTTCTTCCGTGTCCCTAGAATACCTCGCTCTGTTTTACAGCAGCATCGTGAAGGAATTTTGGTTGGATCAGCTTGTGATAAAGGTGAAGTTTTTGAAGGCATGATGCAAAAGGCAATAGAAGAGGTAGAGGATATTGCTGACTTTTATGATTATTTCGAAGTACATCCCAAGCCGGTTTACGCGCATTTAATTGAAATGGAATACGTCAGAGATGAAAAGTCTTTGGAAGGAATCATTTCAAACATCGTTAAACTTGGGAAAAAATTAAACAAACCTGTTGTTGCAACTGGAAATGTCCATTACTTAGAACCAAATGATAAAATCTATCGAAAAATATTAATCAATTCACAAGGTGGTGCAAATCCACTTAACAGACATAAGCTTCCTGATGTTCATTTCAGGACAACTGATGAAATGCTAAAGGAATTCTCTTTCCTTGATGCTGAAGATGCAAAGGAAATAGTGGTTACGAATACGAATAAGATTGCCGATATGATTGATGAAATTAAACCAATCAAGGATGACCTGTATACCCCTAAAATTGAGGGTGCCGACGAGGAAATGAGAGAAATGAGCTACAGTATGGCGAGAAGCATTTATGGTGAGCAACTCCCTGAAATTGTAGAAGCTAGGCTTGAGAAAGAACTAAAGAGCATCATCGGCCATGGTTTCGCAGTTATTTACCTTATTTCACATAAACTTGTAAAAAAATCATTGAATGATGGTTACCTCGTAGGGTCTCGTGGATCTGTCGGATCTTCCTTAGTCGCTACCATGACAGAGATTACTGAGGTTAATCCATTGCCTCCACATTACGTATGTCCAAGTTGTAAACATTCTGAATTCTTCAATGATGGATCCGTTGGTTCTGGTTTCGATTTACCTAATAAAGATTGTCCAAAATGTGGGGATCAATACAAAAAAGATGGCCACGATATACCGTTTGAAACATTCTTGGGTTTCAAAGGTGATAAGGTACCCGATATCGACTTAAACTTCTCAGGAGAATACCAACCTAACGCGCACAATTATACAAAGGTTTTGTTCGGTGAAGATAACGTCTATAGAGCTGGAACAATCGGAACAGTTGCCGATAAAACAGCGTATGGGTATGTAAAGGGATATGCGCAGGAAAATAATCTGCATTTACGGGGTGCTGAAGTTGATCGGCTTTCATCAGGCTGCGTTGGAGTGAAGAGGACAACCGGGCAGCATCCAGGTGGAATCATTGTTGTACCTGATTATATGGAAGTGTATGATTTCACACCGATTCAATTCCCTGCAGACTCGCAAACTTCAGAATGGAAAACGACACATTTTGACTTCCATTCCATTCATGATAATTTGTTAAAGCTAGATATTTTAGGACATGATGACCCGACGGTTATAAGGATGCTTCAGGATCTCAGTGGAATTGATCCTAAAACCATCCCTACGGATGACCCTGAAGTCATGAAGATATTTAGTGGTACTGAATCTTTGGGTGTAACTGAAGAGCAAATTATGTGTAAAACTGGCACACTTGGAATACCTGAGTTTGGAACAAGATTCGTTCGACAAATGTTAGAGGATACAAAACCAACTACTTTTTCTGAACTGGTTCAAATCTCTGGTCTATCACATGGTACTGACGTTTGGCTTGGGAACGCCCAAGAGCTTATTCATAATTCCATTTGTACCTTAAGTGAAGTAATTGGATGTCGTGACGATATCATGGTTTATTTAATTTACCAAGGCCTAGAGCCTTCGCTTGCATTCAAAATCATGGAATCGGTACGTAAGGGTAAAGGTCTTTCTGATGAATTTGAGGCAGAAATGAGGAAAAACGATGTACCGGAATGGTATATAGACTCATGTAAGAAAATTAAGTACATGTTCCCTAAAGCGCATGCTGCTGCTTACGTATTGATGGCTGTTCGGATTGCTTATTTCAAAGTCCATCTGCCACTTCTGTACTATGCTGCATATTTTACAGTCCGTGCAGAAGATTTTGATATAGAGGCTATGGCTAGAGGCTCACAAGCGATAAAGGCAAAAATTGACGAGATAAATGCCAAAGGCTTAGATGCATCTCCAAAAGAGAAAAATACATTAACTGTATTGGAGCTTGCATTAGAAATGTGTGAAAGAGGATTTTCATTCAAAAAGGTTGATTTGTACAAATCTAGTGCATCTGAATTTATCATTGATGGAAACTCCTTGCTGCCACCATTCAATTCTATTCCTGGTCTAGGAACAAATGCAGCTTTCAATATTGTCAATGCTCGTGCAGAAGGAGAATTCCTTTCTAAAGAAGACCTTCAAAAGCGAGGAAAAGTATCAAAAACGATCATTGAATACCTGGACAGCCAAGGCTGCTTAGAATCACTTCCAGATCAAAATCAGCTATCATTATTTTAATTTACGGGAGTTTTCATAGAGGTTGTGCTTTTTTAGTGTAATTTCACTAAAAACATCTGAGTTGATTGTAGCGGAGGGCACTTGACTCCTGCGGGAAATAGAGGGAAGTGGGAGGCCCCACAGGCGGATACTCCGAGGAGGCTCCCATTCCTCCCCGCGGAAAGCAAGTGCCTGGAGCGGAAAATTAACGGACAAACTTCATAATAAAGAGTCTAATTTAATAAGGCTGCATTTATGTTTCCAATTTGCATAAATAGAGCAAGTATGGTATATTTTCTAAAGAATTACTAAGATAAGGCAAAGACGAGAGTGGGGAAACCCGCTCTTTTGTATTGTATATGAAGATTTTAATCATCCTATATAGTGATACTTCAAATAAATACAAAATCGCCGTTGGTAAGGAGGGACCATATGAGCAAGAAAGTCACCGAGATTGTCGAAGAACTTCTAGTGCCAATCTTGGAAGGTCTTCAGCTGGAATTGGTAGATGTCGAGTATGTGAAAGAAGGAAAAAGCTGGTTCCTTCGCGTATATATCGATAAAGTGAATGGAATTGATATCGAAGAATGTGGAATCGTCAGTGAAAAACTTAGTGAAAAACTTGATGAACTAGATCCTATTGAACATAACTATTTTCTAGAAGTTTCTTCTCCAGGTGCAGAAAGACCACTTAAAAAGGAAAAGGACTATGTGAAGGCTATCGGTAAAAATGTTTATGTGAAAACATATGAGCCAATCCTTGACAACAAGGAATTTGAAGGGGTCCTTAAAGCATATGACGGTGAGTCCCTGACGATTGAAGTGAAAATTAAAACTCGTAAAAAGGAAGTTGTCATTCCATTTGAAAAAGTCGCTAAAGCAAGGCTAGCAGTTGTCTTTTCGTAATGAAGAATGGCTATGAAAGATCGAAGGGGGATTTTAAAAAATGAGCAGTGAATTATTAGATGCTCTTAACCATTTGGAAAAAGAAAAAGGGATTTCTCGTGACGTTTTGATTGAAGCGATTGAGGCTGCCCTTGTCTCCGCATATAAGAGGAATTTTAACCAAGCCCAAAATGTACGTATTGATTTAAACCTTGAAAAAGGTTCAATGCGAGTGTTCGCACGAAAAGATGTCGTAGATGAAGTATTTGATTCCCGTTTGGAAATCTCTGTTGCTGACGCAAGACAAATGAACCCTAACTACCAAGTAGAAGACGTGGTAGAAATGGAAGTGACACCAAAAGATTTTGGACGCATTGCAGCACAAACAGCAAAACAAGTGGTAACACAACGTGTTCGAGAAGCAGAACGTGGAATCATCTACTCTGAATTCATCGATCGTGAAGAAGATATCATGAATGGGATCGTTCAAAGAATTGATTCCCGTTATATTTATGTAAGCTTGGGTAAAATTGAAGCACTCTTACCTGTGAGTGAGCAAATGCCTAATGAAACATATCAACCACATGATAGAATAAAAGTGTATATCACTAAAGTTGAAAAAACGTCCAAGGGACCTCAAATCTTTGTTTCAAGAACACATCCTGGACTTTTAAAACGTCTATTTGAGAACGAAGTTCCTGAAATCTTTGATGGTACGGTAGAAATTAAATCCGTAGCACGTGAAGCAGGAGACCGTTCAAAAATCTCGGTTCACTCAGATAATCCTGAGGTTGATCCAGTTGGATCCTGCGTAGGGCAAAAAGGACAACGCGTTCAATTTATTGTCAATGAATTGAAAGGTGAAAAAATCGATATCGTCAAATGGTCAGAAGATCCTGTGGTGTTTGTTGCAAATGCTTTAAGTCCATCAAAGGTACTTGATGTAATTGTCCATGATGAAGAAAAAGGTACAACGGTTGTTGTTCCAGATTACCAATTATCACTGGCGATTGGAAAACGCGGTCAAAATGCACGCCTTGCTGCTAAATTGACTGGATGGAAAATCGACATTAAGAGTGAAAGTGAAGCTCGTGAAGTAGGAATCTACCCAAGAGATCTTGATCCATTATTGAGCAGCACTAGCATGGATAACGATGAGTATGACGATTTTGAAGATGATGATCAAGAGTAATTGAGGTGAACAAGTTGGCAAGCCAAAAGAAAATACCTCTTCGTAAATGTGTTGCTACTGGTGAAATGAGACCAAAAAAAGAAATGATTCGAATCGTGCGATCAAAGGAAGGCGAGGTCTTTATTGACCAGACTGGGAAAAAATCTGGTCGGGGAGCCTATTTGACGCTTGATAAAGAAGTCATTATGAATGCCAGAAAGAAAGATATTCTGTCAAAGCATTTACAAGCAGAGATCGATGCTTCTCTTTACGAAGAATTACTTCAACTTGTTGAAAAGGAGAACCATTCTGCAAAATGAATCAACCACAATGGATGTCTCTATTAGGATTGGCAAATCGGGCGCGTAAGCTGATATCAGGGGAAGAGTTAGTCATCAAAGAGGTTAGGAACGGTAAGGCAAAGCTAGTTATTTTGTCCAATGACGCTTCCAATAATACTGAAAAGAAGATTACGGATAAATGCAGCTACTACAATGTCCCAGTTGTCAAAGTGGAGGACCGGACCCAACTAGGTCATGCGATTGGTAAGGACGCACGGGTAGTGATCGCAGTGTTGGATGAGGGTTTCGCGAACAAACTTCGCACGTTGCTCGATTAAATATTACGGGGGTGAACGTATGACGAAGATACGTGTGTACGAATATGCAAAGAAACACAATGTTTCAAGTAAAGTAATAATAAATAAGCTTAAAGAAATGGATATTGAGGTAAGCAATCATATGACAGCAATCGATGATACAACAGTACAAAAATTAGACGGTTCTTTCCAAACAAAAAAGGGTAGTGGCGAAGCTAAAGAGAAACAGCAGCAACCACAAAACTCTGCTGCAGAACAAACACCTGCAATTGAAGAAAATAGCGATGTAAAAGAAGGCAAGTACGATGATACATTAGATGATAATAGCGTTAGTACTCAGAAACTAAAGAAAAAGCCAGTACCTAAACCAGGAGTAAGTAATAACAAATTCTTCCAGGACAAACAGGCTACTGAATCCAAAGCATTTAAAGGTAAAAACAATAATAACAACAACAATAGAAACAAATCTTCTAAAGGTAGAACTACTCCTAATACTCAATATCAGCAACCTGCAGCAAAAAAGAAGGAGTTACCAAGTAAAATCGTTTTCACAGATTCCTTAACAGTTGCAGAATTGGCTAAAAAGTTACACCGTGAACCATCAGAAATCATCAAAAAGTTATTCCTTCTTGGTGTAATGGCAACCATCAATCAATCACTTGAAAAAGATGCAATTGAATTGATCGCAGCTGAATACGGTGTAGAAGTCGAAGAAGAAATCAAAATCGATATTAACGATTTAGAAGCACATATTGTTACAGAGGATGATCCAGCTAAACTTGAAGAGCGTCCATCGGTCGTAACAATCATGGGTCACGTTGACCACGGTAAAACGACTCTTTTGGATAGCATCCGTAATACAAAGGTAACTGAAGGAGAAGCGGGTGGGATCACTCAGCATATTGGTGCTTATCAGGTTCAAGTAAATGATAAGAAAATCACATTCCTTGATACTCCTGGTCACGCGGCCTTCACTACAATGCGTGCACGTGGAGCTAAAGTTACTGATATCACGATCCTTGTTGTTGCAGCTGATGATGGTGTTATGCCTCAAACAGTTGAAGCGATTGCCCATGCTAAAGCTGCTGAAGTTCCAATTATCGTTGCGGTAAACAAAATGGATAAACCTGCTGCAAACCCTGACCGCGTAATGCAAGAATTAAGCGATCGTGGATTGGTTCCTGAAGCTTGGGGCGGGGAAACGATTTTCGTACCGATTTCCGCTAAAAAAGGCGAAGGTATCGATGAGTTATTAGAAATGATTCTACTTGTTGGTGAAGTAGAAGAATATAAAGCGAACCCAGATCGCAAAGCTGTCGGAACAGTAATCGAAGCTGAGTTAGATAAAGGACGCGGATCTGTTGCTACATTGCTTGTCCAAAACGGTACATTAAAAGTTGGAGACCCAATTGTAGTGGGTAGTGCATATGGACGTGTTCGTGCAATGGTAAACGACCTAGGAAGACGTGTTAAGGAAGCTGGCCCATCTACTCCGGTTGAAATCACTGGTTTAAATGGTGTTCCACAAGCAGGTGATCGATTCGTTGTATTTGAAGACGAAAAAACAGCCCGCCAAGTTGGGGAAGCTCGTTCACAAGAACAGATTCAATCTCAACGTAGAGAGTCGTCACGTGTTACACTTGAAAACCTTTTTGAACAAATGAAGCAAGGTGAAGTTAAAGATATTAACATCGTCCTTAAAGCAGACGTTCAAGGTTCTGCAGAGGCACTTGCTGCTTCCCTTCAAAAAATTGAAGTAGAAGGCGTTAAAGTGAAAATTATCCATAGCGGTGTTGGTGCAATCAATGAACATGATATCATGCTGGCAACTGCTTCCAACGCAATTGTTATTGGTTTTAACGTCCGTCCAGATGTAAATGCTAAACGTACAGCTGATTCTGAAAATGTTGACGTTCGTCTACACAGCATCATCTATAAAGTTATTGAAGAAATTGAATCTGCGATGAAGGGTATGCTTGATCCTGAATTCCAAGAGAAAGTTATTGGTCAGGCTGAAGTCCGTACTACATTCAAAGTATCTAAAGTGGGTACAATCGCTGGTTCTTATGTTACAGATGGAAAAATCACTCGTGACAGCGGTATCCGCATCATCCGTCAAGGCGTTGTAGTCTATGAAGGTGAAGTGGATGCACTTAAACGATTCAAGGATGACGCTAAAGAGGTTTCCCAAGGTTACGAATGTGGTATTACGATTAAAAACTACAATGACCTTAAAGAAGGAGACATCATTGAAGCGTATATCATGGAGGAAATCGAGCGTAAATGATAGGATATGCCGAATTTGAATGTATCATTTTCGATTCCCATTCCTTAAAAGAAAAACGAGCCGTGCTTCAGCGTGTGATGTCACGGCTCAAACAAAAGTATAATGTATCCGTTGCTGAGGTGGATTTTCAAGATACATGGCAAAGAAGTAAGCTTGCCATTGTGACTGTATCATCTTCGAAGGTAGCGTCAGAAAGAGAATTACAAAATGCGTTAAGCTTTTTCGATTCTTTTCCTGAGGTCGAACGCACGATAACAGAAATTGAATGGCTTTAGATAACGAGGTGATGATATGAGCCTTCGTGCAAATCGTGTTGGTGAACAAATGAAAAAAGAACTAACTGAAATTATCGGGAGAAAGATTAAGGATCCTAGAATCGGGTTCGTAACAGTTACGGATGTTAGAGTAACTGGAGATCTTCAACAAGCTACTGTTTATATTTCAGTTTTAGGTAACGAAACACAAAAGCAAAATTCTCTGATTGGTCTTTCTAAAGCAAAAGGTTTCATCCGCTCTGAGATTGGACAACGTATTCGCTTACGTAAAACCCCGGAAATCACATTCGAGTTTGATGAATCCATTAGCTATGGAAATCGTATCAATACAATCATCCATCAATTGAATGCGGAGAAATCCGATGATGCGAACCAAGACGAAGTAGAAACTGAAAACGAATAATAAGAAGAGCTGACTCTAAAGCAGTCGCTTAAACAGTCATGTTTAAACGATTCTTTATATAGGGTCAGCTTTTATTTTTGCTAAGCTTATTTAATATTTAATCCTTATTGTACGGTATCTAATGAATCATTCATCCAATACTAATACATAGACGTCTTAGAACAGGAGGCGATTTTGTGGAAGGTATATTACCTCTACTTAAGCCAAAAGGGATGACATCCCATGATTGTGTATTTAAATTAAGAAAGCTTTTAAAAACAAAAAAAGTGGGCCATACAGGTACTCTGGATCCCGAAGTAACAGGTGTATTACCCATTTGTGTAGGACGGGCCACTAAGATAGCTGAATATATTACAGATGCAGGAAAAGAGTATGTTGGGGAAGTGACTATTGGCACTGCAACAACGACTGAGGACGCTCACGGTGAGATTGTTTCAAGCAAAGAGGTAGATCAGGTATTCTCAAGGCAACAAATTCTATCAGTACTTAATCAGTTTGTGGGAGAAATCACCCAAATTCCCCCGATGTATTCGGCCATTAAAGTGAATGGGAAAAAATTATATGAATATGCAAGGGCTGGAATAGAAGTTGAAAGGCCGGTCCGTACAGTATCCATATATGAAATCGAATTGCTTGATGACCGAGAACAATTTGCAGGAGAATCGATATCTTTTCGTTTCCGAGTAAAATGCTCTAAAGGTACATATATAAGAACTTTAGCAGTAATGATAGGAGAGTCATTAGGTTATCCTGCACACATGTCTCATTTGGTAAGGACACAATCGGCTTCATTTCAAATTGAGGACTGCTATTCTTTTGAAGATTTAGAAACCATGTCCCAAGAAGGTACAATTACGGATGCATTATTGCCACTTGAAACTGGAATCAGTCATTTGCCGAAAATTAAGATTAATGATACAGTAGCAGAGAAAGTGAAAAATGGAGCAGTTTTGGGAAAAGAAGAGTGTGGCGTATTAATTCCAGATAGTCCGTTTGCGGTTTACTATCATGATAACGTGTTGGCGATTTATCAGGAGCATCCCGATAAACCTTCTTTCATTAAACCTGTAAAAGTGCTTCGAATAGAATTGTAATTTCTACCTACACATCAGTCGTGAAGGTTTGGTCTTAGAAAGAGGAGAAAAGCATTGAAAGTTATTCATTTAAATCATCCACATAGTTTCGATAGAGAAGATTTTCCTCCACTTGTCATTGCATTGGGTTTTTTTGATGGAGTTCACTTAGGACATCAAAAGGTTATTAAGACGGCTATGGGGATTGCCAGAGAAAAAGCTATTAAATCGGCGGTCATTACATTTGATCCTCATCCATTGTCCGTATTGCGTAAACAAAATAAAGTCCATTATATAACTCCAGTTGATGAGAAAATAGAAAAAATCGGAGAACTGGGTGTCGATTATATTTTCGTGGTTCATTTTACTGAATCTTTTGCTAACTTACATCCACAAGAGTTTGTCGATCAATATTTAATCAAACTAAATGCCAAACATGTTGTTGCAGGATTTGATTATAGCTATGGTCATCTAGGAAAAGGAAATATGGAAACCCTTCCTTTTCATTCACGAGAGATGTTCTCTTCAACGATAGTTGAAAAAATGTCTAAAGATAAAGAAAAAGTGAGTTCGACTAGAATTAGACAATCTCTTTTAGAAGGTAATATGGAAGATTTCCTTACTTTGGCAGGTAGATTCTATCAATCCAAGGGAAAAGTGATACATGGCGAAAAAAGAGGTAGGCAATTAGGATTTCCAACTGCAAATGTTGCGGTGGATCAAAACTATATCGTTCCATCCACCGGTGTCTATGCAGTTAGGGTATATGTTTGTGGGGCTTGGTACAATGGTGTATGCAATATAGGGTTTAAGCCAACTTTTCATAACCATAAACCTGAAAATCCAACTATTGAAGTACATATACTAGATTTTAGTTCTACTATATATGATGAACAGATTATTATAGAATGGCATAAACGATTAAGAAGTGAAAAGAAGTTCGAAGGATTAGAACAACTTGTGGCTCAAATTCAGAAAGATAAAGATGCTGCTCTTGAATATTTTCAATCATGATCTTAAAGCTTGAATGTTAATACTTGCTTTTTAGGCTAAAAACATGTATTCTATTATTTGTATGAAATGAACCTTTGCTTGGCTAGTCGATTCACCGACGCTGGCTCAGCTCTCGGGGATTTTTTATAACTATTATTATGAGGTGAATAACATGGCTTTAACTCAAGAGCGCAAAAACGCTATCATTAGCGAGTACAAAACACATGAGAACGATACTGGATCTCCAGAAGTTCAAATCGCTGTTCTAACTGAGGAAATCAACACTTTGAACGATCACTTACGTACGCACAAGAAGGACCACCACTCACGTCGCGGTCTTCTTAAAATGGTTGGTAAACGTCGTAATTTGTTAACATACCTTCGTAACAAGGATGTTGCTCGTTACCGTGATCTAATCAACAAATTAGGCTTACGTCGTTAATTAATACGAGAAGATTTTTCTTCTCATAGCTGGAAAGCGGGAACCTATCCCGCTTTTTTGTTTTATTTCCTCGACTATTAAAAAACTTTTTAAACCTTTAATTATAATGCTGTTAATGTTTTATTCTTTAGTGCATAATAAGAATAGTGTGTTTTTATACATAATTTTTTTTTACATACAAAATATGTGGTTTGGGAAAATAATTCCTAACCGTTTATGAAATAAAGAGAGGGGTTTCAAATAAATATGGACCAAAATAAAAAAACCTTTTCCATAGATTGGGCCGGCCGTAAGTTGACAGTTGAAATTGGCCAACTTGCTAAGCAAGCAAACGGAGCTGCGCTCATTCGATATGGAGATACTGCTGTATTAAGTACAGCAACCGCTTCTAAGGAACCTAAAACTGTAGATTTCTTTCCTTTGACAGTCAATTACGAGGAAAGATTATATGCAGTAGGGAAAATTCCAGGTGGCTTCATTAAACGTGAAGGTAGACCAAGTGAAAAAGCAATCTTGGCTAGCAGACTAATTGATCGACCAATTAGACCACTATTTGCAGATGGCTTCCGTAATGAAGTACAAGTTGTAAGCATTGTTATGAGTGTTGATCAAGACTGTTCTTCAGAAATCGCGGCAATGTTCGGATCATCACTTGCATTGTCTGTTTCTGACATTCCGTTTGAGGGACCGATTGCTGGTGTTACAGTAGGAAGAATCAACGGTGAATTCATCATCAATCCTACAGTTGAACAAATGGAAAAAAGTGATATTAATCTTACTGTTGCAGGAACAAAAGATGCGATTAACATGGTTGAAGCAGGAGCTAATGAAGTTCCAGAGGAAGCAATGCTTGAAGCCATTATGTTCGGACATGAAGAAATTAAACGCCTTGTCGCATTCCAAGAACAAATAGTTGCTGAAGTAGGCAAGGAAAAAACAGAAGTTAAATTATATGAAGTTAACGCAGAACTAATGGCTGAAGTATCTTCATTGTGCGAAGTTGATATGAATAAAGCAGTGCAAGTCCAAGAGAAGCATGCACGTGAAGCAGCCATTAAAGTGGTTAAAGAACGCGTTGTTGCTGCGTTCGAGGAAAAAGAAGCGGAAGACGACACAATTAAACAAGTAAAAGAAATACTTGGTATGCTTGTTAAAAATGAAGTGCGCCGCTTAATAACGGAAGAAAAGGTTCGTCCTGATGGCCGAAATCCTGATGAAATTCGTCCACTTTCTTCTGAAGTAGGCCTTCTTCCAAGAACTCATGGTTCTGGTCTATTTACAAGAGGACAAACTCAAGCCCTATCCATTTGTACACTTGGAGCATTAGGAGATGTTCAAATCCTTGACGGTTTAGGTGTAGAAGAATCAAAACGTTTTATGCATCATTATAATTTCCCACATTTTAGTGTTGGGGAAACAGGCTTCATGAGAGGACCTGGACGTCGTGAGATTGGACATGGAGCATTAGGTGAAAGAGCACTTGAACCAGTTCTACCTTCTGAAAATGATTTCCCATATACAATACGTCTTGTTGCAGAAGTTCTTGAATCCAATGGTTCTACTTCACAAGCAAGTATTTGTGCAAGTACATTGGCAATGATGGATGCAGGGGTGCCGTTAACATCTCCTGTTGCTGGAATCGCGATGGGTCTGATTAAAAAAGATGAACACTATACAATTTTGACGGATATTCAAGGCATGGAAGATCACCTAGGTGATATGGACTTTAAAGTTGCGGGAACTGCTAAAGGTGTTACTGCATTACAAATGGATATCAAGATTGAAGGTTTATCCCGTGAAATTTTAGAAGAAGCACTTCAACAGGCTAAGCATGGCAGAATGCATATTCTTGAATCCATGTTGGCAACTATTAAAACACCGCGTGAAGAGCTATCTAAATACGCTCCAAAGATACTTACAATGAGTATCAATCCTGATAAAATCCGCGATGTTATTGGACCAAGCGGTAAACAAATTAATAAAATCATTGAAGAAACTGGAGTTAAAATTGACATCGAACAAGATGGTACAATCTTTATCTCATCAGTTAACGATGAGAATAATCAAAAAGCGAAGAAAATTATCGAAGATATCGTACGCGAAGTTGAAGTTGGTAAAATGTATCTTGGTAAGGTTAAACGAATTGAAAAATTCGGTGCGTTTGTTGAGATTTTCTCTGGTAAAGATGGTTTAGTGCATATTTCTGAATTGGCTGAAGAGCGTGTAGGCAAAGTCGAAGATGTAGTATCAATCGGAGATGAGATTTTAGTTAAAGTAACTGAAGTAGATAAGCAAGGTCGTGTAAACCTTTCACGTAAAGTTGTTCTAAAAGAACAAAAAGAAGCTGCAGCAACTCAAAATCAATAAAAAACTACGATTCGATCCATTCATGGGTCGAATTTTTTTTGACTAAATTAATGCAAATTGTTGAACTAATTATAAATATATCTCTGTTAAAGCTTATTGTTGATTTATCCACTAAGTTGATTGGAGTGGAAGGTACTCGACTCCTGCGGGAGCAGCGGGACAGGTGAGACCCCACAGGAGGAGGCTCACCGCCCGCCCCGCGGAAAGCGAGTGCATGGAACGGAATTCAACAGATATGTTTAACAGAACCATTAATAAAATAATTGCACTAGTAATTCTGTACTAAATATGACCTTTGTTCTACCTTGTCCATCAAATTCATAAATTATTGGTATAAACGTTAGAAGTATTAAGGAAGTCTAATAATATACCTGAGTAACTAGCACATGATAATAATTAGGAGGAGTAGATATTGAACCATAAATGGAAGAGTGTAATTGTAGCATCCATTTCATTCAGTTTAGCACTAGTGTATTTTCAACTGCCTGCAGTAAATGACTATGTCCTAACCATAAGAGGAGATGATGCAGTTCCAGTTGTAAGTAATACAGATCCATTATTAGAAGAAATAAAAATGAAAGCTAAACAATTAGATGTTCCTCCTCAGAACGCAAAGATTGATCCTGTTTGGAAAACAATTCCTGGATATAATGGGATTAAAGTAGACGTACAGGCTTCATATGAAAAGATGAGGGAAACAGGAACATTTGATGAAAAGAAGTTAATCTATACCCAGGTTAAGCCAACAACCCATCTTGAAGATTTAGAGCCTGCTCCAATCTATAAAGCACATGCAGAAAAACCGGTCGTAAGTTTTCTAGTCAATGTAGCGTGGGGGAATGAGTATTTACAACAAATGCTATCCGTATTAAAGAAACATGAAGTCAAGGCCACCTTTTTCCTAGAAGGTAAATGGACAAAGAATAATCAGGATATGGCGAAAATGATTGTAGAAGGAGGACATGAAATTGGCAATCATTCATACTCGCACCCAAATATGAAGAATTTAGGTCCTGAAGCAGCTATGAATGAACTTAAAAAGACAAATGATATCATAGAGGCAGTTACTGGTAAGAAAGTACGTTGGTTTGCCCCTCCTAGCGGTAGTTACTCTGACAGTACCATCCAAGTAGCAGACCAACTTCAAATGGGAACGATCATGTGGAGTGTGGATACGATCGATTGGCAAAAACCAACGCCCCCCGTATTAATTCAAAGGGTGCTTTCTAAAATTCATCCAGGAGCTTTCGTATTGATGCACCCTACTGATTCATCTGCTAAATCGCTTGAAACATTAATAGTTGAACTAAAAAAACGTCATCTTCGAATCGTCACAGTTACTGAAGCGTTGAAGGAAGAAAGAATTTTACATGAAAGAGTTGAAAAAAATGAATAATGTTTTCAACTTATGCTAAAATAAGGTACATTGTGAAGAGTAAACCTATTATGTAAGAGATTTACTCATGCTTGCAGCAGGATCGAGGGAGGAAAAGTTATTGATTAAGAAATATACGTGTCAAAATGGTGTGAGAATTGTACTAGAAAAAATCCCTACTGTTCGTTCAGTCGCGATTGGTTTATGGATTAAAACTGGATCCATCAATGAAACACCAGAAAATAATGGGATTTCGCATTTTCTTGAACATATGTTCTTTAAAGGTACTACGACTAGAAGTGCAAGGGAGATCGCTGAATCGTTTGATAGCATCGGGGGGCAGGTAAATGCTTTCACATCAAAAGAGTACACTTGCTACTATGCAAAAGTCCTAGATAATCATGCTGGGATGGCTCTCGATGTATTATCAGATATGTTCTTCAATTCAACGTTTGTAGAAGAAGAACTTCAAAAAGAGAAAAATGTCGTTTATGAAGAAATTAAAATGTACGAGGATACGCCGGATGATATTGTTCACGATTTATTGAGTCGTGCTGTATATGAAAAACATCCTCTAGGCTATCCGATTTTAGGAACAGAAGAAACACTTTCAACATTTACAAGCGAGACACTAAAGCAGTACGTCCATGATATGTACACACCAGATAAATTGGTCGTTTCTATTGCAGGAAATGTAGATGAATCGTTCATTAACGAAGTGGAGCAATTATTCGGTAGCTATCAACGAAGTGAAAAAGCCCGTCATACTACTGAAAGACCTGGTTTCCATCAAAATAAATTGTCACGAAAAAAAGAAACTGAACAAGCTCATCTATGCCTAGGCTATGAAGGATTACATATTGGTCATAAAGACGTTTATAGTCTTATCGTCATGAATAATGTTTTAGGCGGAAGCATGAGTAGCCGTTTATTCCAAGAGGTACGTGAACAGCGTGGATTAGCTTATTCGGTTTACTCCTATCATTCTGCGTACCAAGACGGCGGTATGGTCACTATTTATAGTGGTACAGGAGCCAATCAACTGGACGTCCTTTATGAGACTATCCAAAATACCCTTTCTCAGTTTAAAAAAGAAGGAATCACTGCAAAAGAATTGAGAAATAGTAAGGAACAGCTCAAAGGTAGTTTAATGCTGAGCTTAGAGAGTACTAATAGTCGGATGAGTCGAAATGGGAAAAACGAGTTAATGTTAGGGAAACATCGTTCTCTGGATGAAATCGTTGAACAAATCGATCAAGTAACTGAGGAAAGTGTTTATACTTTAACGAACAATATCTTTACTGACAAATTCTCGACTGCTTTGATAAGCCCTATTGAGGATTGGGAAGGATTAAAATAATACCTATTTACTGCCAGAATCCAACTAGGATTTCTGGCAGTTTGTTTTTCTTCTGCACCAGAATTGAGTCGACATTTATGGGCAATTTCAGGTATATAGGATATGTGCACTCTAAAAGGTTGGACATTTGGCTGGATTTCTAAATAAAAGATAAAATAACTTCTAACATGTCCTGTAACTCGATATGTATATTAATAAGGATATCGTAAAGAGGTGATTAAAAAAATGCGACTGAGTGAATTAAGTGGTAAAGAAATTGTGGATGTCAAGCGAGCAGAACGCCTTGGAATTCTAGGACAGACTGATTTAGAAATAAGCGAAACAGGACAAATAGTTGCATTAATTATTCCAAGTGTGAAATGGTTTGGCTTTAAGAGAAATGGCAATGAAATCCGAGTTCCTTGGAAGCATATAAAAAAAATTGGTACGGATATGATCATCATTGATATCCCAGAGAGCCAATATAACCAAGAATGATTGATTACAAAAAAATCTGAGCCTGGTATTATCCCCTTTAAGTAGACAGTGTAAAAAGCCTATGATTTTATCATGGATGATGCACTACTACTTGGAGGGGATTTTTCTATGGCTGTAAAAGG
>NZ_JAAGVZ010000052.1 GCF_010882125.1 Peribacillus alkalitolerans
TCAGACTGTAGACAAATCCCCCAAAAAGGGGATTTGCCTACGGTCTTTTTTTTATATAATGAAAGTAATACTATTCTTTTAGGTGATGAACATGTTAACTAAAAATACTCAGATGAATCGTGATCAAATTGAAATGATTGCTTTAGAACAGGTGGTACCCGAGAATCACTTAGTTCGAAAAGTAGAAGCTGCTATCGACTTTTCCTTTATATATCCACTTGTAGAAGGTATGTACTCGACAGATCGTGGTCGTCCAAGTATCGATCCTGTCATTCTAATTAAAATGACATTCATTCAATATATGTTTGGTATTCGTTCCATGCGTCAAACCATCGAAGAAATCAAAACAAATATAGCTTACCGATGGTTTCTTGGATTCGGATTCCATGATAAAGTGCCGCATTTCTCTACCTTCGGTAAAAACTATGAACGTCGATTCAAGGATACTGATCTATTTGAACAAATTTTCTATCGAATATTAAGAGAAGCATCAGATAAGAAGTTAGTCAGTGGTGAACATGTATTTATTGATTCTACACATGTTAAAGCAAGTGCGAATAAGCGTAAATTTGAAAAGAAGGTGGTTCGTAAAGAAACGCGAGCCTATCAGTCTCGACTTCAGGATGAAATCAATGGTGACCGTGAAGAACATGGAAAAAAACCGTTCCCACCAGATAAATTCGAGAAGGAAGAATCTAAGGAAATTAAAGAAAGTACCACTGATCCAGAGAGTGGTTACTATGTAAAGGATGAACGAACTAAACAGTTTGCTTATTCTTTTCATGCGGCAGCCGATCAGAATGGTTTTATTTTAGGAACGATTGTCACGCCAGGTAATGTTCATGATAGTACGATGTTGGAACCTCTGCTTGAAAAAGTCATGGAACACTCTGGGAAACCTAAAGCTGTCGCTGCTGACGCTGGATATAAAACACCTGCCATTGCTCAATACTTACTCGAAAATGAAATTCAACCTGCTTTGCCTTATACTCGTCCTCGAACCAAGGAAGGCTATTTGCGAAAACACGACTTTGTCTATGATGAGCATTTTGATTGCTATATTTGTCCTGAAGGACAAATTTTACAATATCGAACAACTACGAAAGAAGGGTACCGTCAGTATTTCTCAAACCCAACTCAGTGTAAAGTTTGCCCACTCTTATCTCAATGTACACAAAGTCAAAATCACCAGAAACTGATTCAACGGCACGTTTGGGAAGAATACCTTGAAGAAGCTGAGCACCTTCGTCACACAGAAGAGAATAAAAGAATCTATGCACGACGCAAAGAAACGGTAGAACGTGTATTTGCAGATGCAAAAGAAAAGCATGGTATGCGATGGACAACCCTTAGGGGCCTAAAAAAATTGTCCATGCAGGCGATGCTTACCTTTGCGTCCATGAATTTAAAGAAGATGGCCAATTGGACTTGGTTGAGTCCAAAATTGGCATAGAAATAGACCTAGGATAGGTCTGCTTTTAGGAAATACGTGCATAAAAATGACAAAAGGCACCCGAATTGGCTAATTCGGAATGCCTTTTGTCGACAATCTGA
>NZ_JAAGVZ010000053.1 GCF_010882125.1 Peribacillus alkalitolerans
TTCAGATTGTCGACAAAAGGCATTCCGAATGACCCCATTCGGATGCCTTTTGTCATTTTCATGTAGTTTTCTTTAATTTAGACCTTCCTTAGCTCTATTTTTATACCATTTTTGGACTCAACCAAGTCCAATTGGCCATCTTCTTTAAATTCATGGATGCAAAAGTAAGCATCGCCTGCATGGACAATTTTTTTAGTCCCCTCAGGGTTGTCCAACGCATTCCATGCTTTTCTTTTGCATCTGCAAATACACGTTCAATAGTTTCTTTACGACGTGCATATATTCTTTTGTTCTCCTCAGTATGGCGAAGGTGGTCAGCTTCCTCAAGATACTCTTCCCAAACATGTCGTTGTATGAGCTTCTGATGGTTTTGACTCTGTGTACATTGAGACAAGATTGGACAGTTTTTACACTGAACAGGATTAGAGAAGTACTGACGGTAACCCTCCTTCGTAGTTGTTCGATATTTCAATAGTTGTCCTTCAGGACAACTATAGCAATCAAAGTGCTCATCATAGACGTAATCGTGTTTTCTTAAATAACCTTCTTTTGTTCGAGGGCGTGTATAAGGCAATGCAGGGCGAATTTCATTTTCGATTAAGTATTGAGCAATGGCAGGAGTTTTATATCCAGCATCTGCAGCTACAGCTTTAGGTTTTCCCGAGTTCTCCATGACTTTTTCAAGGAGAGGTTCCAACATAGTGCTATCATGAACATTTCCTGGAGTTACAATGGTTCCAAGGATGAATCCATTTTGGTCGGCAGCTGCATGAAAAGAGTAGGCAAACTGCTTGGTTCTTTCATCCTTCACATAATAACCACTCTCTGGATCAGTGGTACTTTCCTTGATTTCCTTTGTTTCTTCTTTTTCGAATTTATCTGGAGGGAACGGTTTTTTCCCATGTTCTTCACGGTCACCATTGATTTCATCTTGAAGGCGATCTTGATAGGCTCTCGTTTCTTTACGTACCACCTTCTTCTCAAATTTACGTTTATTCGCACTGGCCTTCACATGTGTAGAATCAATAAATACATGTTCACCACTGACTAACTTCTTATCTGATGCTTCTCTTAATATTCGATAGAAAATCTGTTCAAATAGATTGGTATCCTTGAATCGACGTTCATAGTTTTTACCGAAGGTAGAGAAGTGGGGTACTTTATCGTGGAATCCATAACCAAGAAACCAACGGTAAGCTATGTTTGTTTTAATTTCTTCAATAGTTTGACGCATAGAACGGATGCCGAACATATATTGAATGAATGTCATTTTTATAAGGATGACTGGATCAATACTAGGACGACCGCGATCTACAGAATACATATCTTCAACTAGTGGGTATATAAAGGAAAAATTGATAGCTGCTTCAACTTTTCGCACTAAGTGGTTTTCAGGCACTAGCTGTTCTAGAGCAATCATTTCAATTTGGTCACGATTCATTTGAGTATTTTTCGTTAACATATTTATCACCTAAGCACATTTTGTAGTACCTTCATTATACAAAAAAAGACCGCAGACAAATCCCCTTTTTGGGGGATTTGTCTACAGTCTG
>NZ_JAAGVZ010000008.1 GCF_010882125.1 Peribacillus alkalitolerans
GTCTCGCCTGTAACGCTAATCCCCCAGGAGTCAAGCGCCTTCCGCTCCAATCAACCAGTGTCCTTGAATAATCAACTTAAAAACCTGTTCATTAAGCTTAGCATAGATCGAATGCCAAACACATATTGAACAAACGTCATTTTAAAGAGTACAACTGGATCAATACTAGGACGTCCTAAATTAGAATAGAGGTGTTCGACTAACGGATAGATGAAGGTAAAATCAATCGATGCATCGAGTTTTCGGACTAAGTGGTCTTGTGGAACAAGTTGTTCAATAGCCAGCATTTCTAATTGTTCACGTTCATTGATTTGATTTTTCGTCATCATCGCTTATCACCTCAAAATTATGTACAAACACCGTTGATTGGAGTGGAGGGCGACGACTCCTGCGGGAAAAGCGTGAGACTTGCGACCCCGCACGAGCGTAGCGAAGGAGGAGGCTCAAGCCACGCCCGCGGAAAGCGTTCGCCCTTCGCTGCAATCAACTTCTCTAATTCTTAGTTAACTTCTTTCATTGTAAAAGAAAAAAGACTGTTGGCAAACTCGAAATTCTTCGAGTTTGTCTACAGTCTGAATGGAGTGCACAATTGCACTCCATCTTTAAAGTAATGGTGAAAGTAACCTACAAAATGACTCTAACACCTTCATTCCTATATTGCGTTTTTTGAAAGAATCCATATGGATTTCTTGGGCTTGTTCTAGGTCGTCCATAAAGTCCTTGACTAGTTTTTGAGTACTACCTGTTTTGTAGAGGAATGCATTGACTTCAAAATTCAAATGGAAGCTCCTCATGTCCATATTGGAAGTTCCAATCGAAGCAAGTTCATTATCAACAATCACTATCTTGCTGTGCATGAATCCTTCTTTATATTCGTATACACGTACTCCCGCCTCCAAAAGATTGGGAAAATAGGAGCGTGATGCATGCCATACAATCCACTTATCTGGATTTTTGGGTACTAGTAATCTGACATCAATTCCACTCAACGCTGCGACCTTTAGTGCTTGAAATACATCTTCATCAGGAATGAAATAAGGGGAAGCGATGTACACTGACTCTTTAGCGGTCGTTATCATGGAAAAGATCATGTCCTTAATGACACTCCACTCATTATCCGGGCCACCAGCAATCATCTGTACACCACCTTGATGATGTTCAATCGGTACACTAGTTGGTAAATACTCGTCCGTTAAAAAGCTATGATTTGTACTATAATACCAATCTTGCAAGAAAATTAATTGAAGAGTCCTTACCGCTTCACCCTTCGCCATTAAATGTGTGTCCCGCCAGAATCCAAAGTTTTTATTTCTGCCTAGATACTCATCACCAATATTTAGACCTCCTACAAAACCGATATCTCCGTCAATGACGATGATTTTTCGATGGTTACGGAAATTGAACTTATTGTTTAAAAACGGTAATCGTACAGGACCAAATGGAGATACTTCCACTCCAGCGTTACGTAAATCTTGAATATACTCCTTTGTCAACGTCCAAGCACCAACTGCATCATATAAAAAGCGGACTTTTACCCCATTTCTAGCACGTTCCATCAGTACATTCTTAATATCTCGTCCAATTTCATCATCTCGTACAATATAATATTGAATGTGAATATGATGCTTTGCTTCTTTCAAACCTGTAAGGATGTGAGAAAAGGTTTCTTCCCCATTAGTCAAAATCTTTGTTTCTGTAGCAAAAGAGATAGGGCTGTTCCCGATTCGCTGGGCCAAAGCGATTAACTTTTTTTGATGATCTCCCATATTGGCCAGTTTATCGGCGCTGATATCTCGTTCACCTTCGATTTTTAGAAAAGCCTGCTTATCTAAAAAATATTTCTTACGGAACATTTTTTCCTTTCGGTAATTACGTCCAAATAAAAGATAAAATATAAATCCAACTAATGGAAAAGCGCCAAAAACAACAAGCCATGTAAGGGTTTGGGTAGGATGCCGATTTTCTAGGAAGATGACAATTCCAATAATTACAGCTGACAGTGTCAAAATTAAACTAAAAAACCCAAACAGTCCTCCTTGGACCTGATCATGAAAGAGAAACCATACGCCCCATAGTAGGCCGACAAAAAGAAGTAAACGAACTGTATTTTTCATAATTCCACCTCGAGAGACCTTAAATCATACTGTACAACTACATATACCCAAAAAGACCTTCTTAAATCCTATCACAAATTGGTACAAAAAAATGGAAACTTTAACACAAACAAAAACCGATTTCCTACAAAAGAAATCGGTCCAGAATATCTATACGAAATATTGACGCACCGTATCAAATACATTTTCGTTCATTACTACTTTCCCATACTCTTCTAAGCGATGAATAGTCATTTGAGACTCATCTCCATATTCAAGGAGAATGCTTAGTACATTATCCATCTCTTCTTCGTCCATTTCTTCTTCTAGGAACTCAACGAAGAGATAATATTTTCCTTCGTAAGCAAACAACTTGGTTTCAAAGCCCTTCAGAACAGGACGTTTACTTAAGGAAATCACATCCTCAAAATCTTTAAACATTATGACAAATTCTAAAATACCATCTTCCATAACAATTTGTTCTTCTTCTGGTATTTTTCCTTGCATATGGTGATCGAGGAGGGATTCAATTTTATCATGAACGGGCATATCCTTCAGCTTTTCGTCAAGATTTTCACCATTAAGGACATCCTTGGCCAAATTGGCTCTAGTTACGAGAACTTCTAAACCTTTATCCAAAGCTTGGACTTGAATCCATAATGGACCCTCAATCCCAAATTCTTCTTCATGATGAACTTCATCCATCATTTCCCAAAATAGTTCTTCACTTTTTTCGCGATTGTACCAAATCTCATCGCGATCAAAGCCTCTTTCCTCAATATCGATATACGAAATGTAAAATTTTACGGTATGTTCATTAATACGTTCAATCTCCATAAATTCCCTCTCCCTTCTCTTCAAATTTTGAAGGGAATTACCCCCGAAAAATTAAGCTTTTCTATCTATAACTTTACCCCTATTGAAGAAATACTAATCAATAAATATGGATAAGTTATATTAATTCTATTTTATGATAAAAAGCGTAAGAAGGAAAATGAAAAGCAATAAATCAAACAAAAACGATTGAAATGCCTACTTAGTTCTTTGATTTTACATAATTTTTCGTCAATTTGCAATGCGTCTCAAATAAAAAAGACCCCAACAATAATTTGTAAGGGTCTTTTTGTTAGTTAACCATTCGCTGAGCTTCGCGAAGATGGAATGTACGAACTTTTCTTGGAAGGAAACGACGAATTTCATCTTCATTATAGCCCACTTGCAAACGCTTCTCGTCAAGGATAATCGGCCTGCGTAGTAATCCTGGGTTTTCCTTGATTAAAGTATATAACTGTTGTAGAGGTAGTGTCTCTACATTTACGTTTAGTTTTTGGAACGTTTTGGAGCGGGTAGAAATTATTTCATCCGTTCCATCCTCCGTCATACGAAGAATTTCCTTAATCTCCTCAATGGATAATGACTCAGAAAAAATATTTCTTTCTACATAGCCAATGTCATTTTCCTCTAGCCATGCTTTTGCTTTCCTACAAGAAGTACAGCTTGGAGATGTATACAATGTTACCATATTAATCACACTCCCGAATTATAGAATCGTAGATCTATGCTGGGAAAACTTTTTAATGAATGTAAAAGATTTGCCATCTATCTTTTTTTATGACAGCGCTTTTTCTTTATCCACTCTACATTGAAATTACTATAAACAAGTAATTTCTATCACAATTATACATCAATCTCATTAAAAAGAATACCTTTTTTAAAAAATACGAAATTTGTTATACAAACCTTGAACACACAGGCATTTCAGTGTTTTTTTAGTCCATAAGACCTAAATCTATAAAACTATCTTTTATCAAACAATTGAAAATAATCTGCTTTCATTCTCAATTAATATGACTTAACTCTCAGGGTAAGTTGTGCCCGATTTTCACTTCCAATCTACATATTCCCTTGATATAAACTGTTTAAACCTATTTTTTTAAATGAGATTAAATTTATTTTATGTTTCTAATCTTAATTTTCCCTTAAGATTTTTACTTTTGAACAATTCGGTAACTATCAGAATTTTCCCTTTTCATTCTGGATACAATTTTATACAATATAGGTAATGGAAATGTGAGGCAATCGCTCCACATGAAAGGAGATAATCAATGGCAGGTTATTTGATCGATTTAACAATTGTAACTGTACTTGTGATTGGATTAACTGCATTAAATGGTGTAATGGTTAATGGAATTGGTGAAAAATTCTTTGGTGGCAAGGAAAAGAGTATTTTTAAAGACCAATCAGCTAAAACACAAACCGGCTGGAAAGCAGTCGGAGGGAAAAAGAACTAACCTAAATATCTCAATAAACTTATTCATAAAAAGAGCATTCCTCAATGCTCTTTTATTCTACCTATTCCTACGACACTTGTACCGCTCTTTTAGCGAATCAATACAAACCTTTCCATTTCCTCTAACTTTCAACAAAAATTATCTCCTATTTATTCATAAGACTAAAGAAGTATAGCATCCACTCTCTAAGAATGATTCAAACAATTTTTGAAAAGTTTACACTTTAGATATAACGAATAAAGGAGATTGAAATGAATACTACTCTTTTGGTTGAAAAATTTTTAGATTTTTTAGATGTGGAAAGAAAAGAGGTCTGTCTGCCTTTTCTAAACGAATTACTTAAGAATCATCAAGAAAAAGTAAAGTGGGAAACTGTTACCAAGATTTTGGATTGGGAAAGAGGCGATCAAACAGGAGAATACCTACCTCCAATTGACCTCTATATTAACAGGATTACCAACCAAGGTATGGGAGGAACATGCTGGTCGTTGGCAGTTGGCTTTCATTGGTTATTAACACAACTCGGATTCTCGACTCACTATTTGTACATGGATTCAGGTCATTTATGCTTACGCGTCGATTTAGATCAACCCTATTATGTGGATGTTGGATATTGTGCACCGTTATTCAAGGCATACCCCTTGAAACAATCTTTTAAGGTGAAAGACATACGGGAAGAGTTCGTTTATCAAGTCGATGGGGATAAAGTCACAATTTCCAGAGAACCAGGTCCTACGAAAACAATGGATACTGTTTCAGTACAACTTGATGAGATGAAGCCATTCATTACAAAATCAAATGTTTGGGATACAGGGATGGCCTTAAAAGAAATACAAATCTTTGGATATGTGGATGGAGTACCAACTTCATTAAAAAATAACACACTAAAACAGCACTTTACTCATGAAAAACGAGAAACCATATTAAATCCAACACAATTGGAATTGTTCATCACAGAACGTTTCCGAATGGATTGGAATTTATATAAAGATGCACTTGAACGATATGAAAGCAAAAAAGGAATAAAACTGTTTAGTGTAGAATACTAGAGCTCAACAAGAATTGAATTCCAACATTCACGGACTTGAATAATTCACCTTTGAGAAAGAGACTGGATTACATTGCACACTATCAGTACAATATAATCCAGTCTCTATGAGAACAGTATTATGGAGTATAATCTACATTTGGTGTATACGAATTACCAGCATTCCATAAAAGGTACTCTTTAATGCCTTGTTCATTTAAAGCTTTGATTTGGGCTTCAACTTCTGCTTTACCATACTTTTTAAAATTCCCTTTTCCTAGCCAAGAAGCTGTAAAGTCCTGTAACCATGGTCTTGAAATTGGTGGTGTTTGAAGCTGTGATAATTTTTGCTTTTCAACCTTCACATATTCTGTAACCAATTTATATGGCTCAATATCTGGCTTGGCAATTCCAAAATATGATGTCCAGTGACTAGGGTAAATCATTGAGGAAATGACATCCACATTTTCAGATATCTTAGAGAAATTTTGACCTATACCAGGTGCTTCTGGCAACGTAGCAGTATAACCAAAGATATCAACTGATACCTTCACACCGTATGGCTTTAACTTTTCCCTAGCATATGCAACAAAGTCAGTAACCGCTGATACACGCTTTTGTATATTATCTTCACTTCTCTTTGCATAGTCACCCATGCTATATGTTAATGTTTGATCTCGTTTTTCAAATCCTTCTGGGAAACGAACATAATCAAATTGAATTTCCTGGAAACCCATTTTAGCTGCCTCAATGGCAATCCCAACATTATAATCCCATACTTCTTTCAAGAAAGGATTGACGAACGACTCTCCTCTACCATTTTTCCAAACGGTTTTCCCTTCTTTATAGGACCATTCTGGTTTTTTATTAGAAAGAATGGAATCCTTGAAAACTACTATTCTAGCAATTGGATACACTTGCTTTTTCTCTAAAGTTTTTAGCATCGCCTTAGGATCTTTGATGAAATTTTGTCCGATTCCTGCATATGGAGAACTTGGTTCGGGCTTATACGTAATATTCCCCCAGTCATCCTTTATGTCGATTACCATTGCATTTAAATCTGTACTATCCATTAATCCTAATAACTTATTAAACTTAGTTCCACCTGCAGAATGCCCTGTAACATAAACCCCACGGACAGCATCAGGATACTGAAACACAAGTCCCGAATCGTATGTAAAACGTGGTAGTGATTGAAATACTTCTTTGGACTTTAAGACCATCATTCTATTCGGATGGTTACTCACTACTTGTGTTTCCTCATTCCCTGCTGCTTTTGCAGCGGTAGGACCCATTGATAATAAAGCAGTAACAATAAACCCGGCCGCAATGATTGTATTCCTAAGCTGCATGACAGAGCCCCTCTCCTATTTAAATATTGTACTTATATTATAAAGCGAAACTTCCTTTTGTGGGGCGGTTTTTTCCACAAAAGGTTAGTTGAGCCAATCGGGCCTTTACGGACAGTTACCCTTTTTCAACCTTACTTAAATAAAAAAGACCCAACAGAGTAAAAAAGTCTGTTGAGTCTCTAATAAAAATTTTATTTTGACATCTTTTTGTATTGCTCAAGTTCTTTTTCAGAGCAGTATACGAAATGTCCAGGTTTTACTTCACGCATTTTTACTTCTTCCCCTTCAGCATAGTCATGCATGTTCGGGTTGTAAGTGATACGTTTACGAGTACGCTCGCTAATTGGATCCGGTTGAGGAATCGCAGATAATAGTGAACGAGTGTAAGGATGGATTGGGTTATTGTACAATTCTTCACTTGTAGTTAATTCTACAAGTTTGCCAAAATACATTACACCGATTCGGTCGCTGATGTATTTTACCATGGAAAGGTCATGGGCGATGAATAGGTACGTTAATCCCTTTTCCTTTTGAAGCTTTTTCATCAAGTTAACAACCTGTGCTTGAATGGATACATCCAATGCAGAGATTGGCTCGTCCGCAATGATGAATTCAGGTTGAACCGCAAGAGCACGGGCAATCCCGATACGCTGACGTTGACCGCCTGAGAATTCATGTGGGTAACGGTTGGCATGCTCTTTATTTAATCCAACTGTTTTTAGTAAATCGATAACCTGGTTCATTCTGTCTTCTTTAGAAGTAGCCAAACCATGAATATCGATACCTTCAGCAATAATATCTGCTACCTTCATACGAGGATTCAAGGATGCATAAGGATCTTGGAAGATCATTTGCATTTTACGGTTGAATTCGCGTAAATCCTTTGCGGATTTTTTCCCATGAACATTTTTCCCGTTAAAGATTACTTCTCCATCAGTTGCATCATATAAACGGATAATCGTACGACCAGTTGTAGATTTACCACAACCCGATTCTCCTACCAGTCCAAGAGTTTCCCCTTTGAAAACTTGGAAAGATACATCATCCACGGCCTTAACCATGTTAGGTTTGCCTGCGTTGAAGTGTTGCTTTAAGTTTTTAACATCAAGAAGAACTTGATTCTCTGTCATATTATTTAACCCCCTGCATTGAAAGGAAGTGGCTTCTACGCTTCACGACTGCATCCGGAGGAGTAACCTTAGGTGCATCCGGATGAAGTAGCCAAGTTGCTGCGTAGTGAGTATCAGATACCTTGAACATTGGAGGTTGCTCTTCTAAATCAATTTGCATCGCATACTCATTACGTGGTGCGAATGCATCTCCTTTAGGAGGATTCATTAAGTCAGGAGGTGTACCTGGGATAGCGTACAACTCACTTCCAGCTATATCAAGGTCTGGCATAGAACTCAATAAGCCCCAAGTATATGGATGTTGTGGATTGTAGAAAATCTCATCAACAGTTCCAATTTCAACAATCTTTCCACCATACATAACTGCTACGCGGTCCGCAACGTTAGCAACTACACCAAGGTCATGCGTGATGAAAATGATAGACGTATCAATTTTCTTTTGTAAATCCTTCATTAATTCAAGAATTTGAGCTTGAATTGTTACATCAAGAGCGGTAGTTGGCTCATCGGCAATCAATACTTTTGGATTACATGCCAAAGCAATAGCAATTACTACCCTCTGTCTCATACCACCAGAAAACTGATGTGGGTATTGTTCAAAACGTACTTCAGGTTGAGGAATCCCAACTAGACGTAATAAATCGAGAGCACGTTGTTTAGCTTCTGTTTTACTTAATTTTTGGTGCTTCAAGATTGGCTCCATGATTTGCTTACCAATTTTCATCGTTGGATTCAAGGATGTCATTGGATCTTGGAAAATCATAGAAATATCTTTCCCACGGATTTTTTGCATTTGACCGTCCGATTGTTTTGTCAAATCTTTACCTTCAAACAAAATTTGTCCGCTTTTGATTTCTGAATTTCCTGGAGGAAGTAGTCGCATGATTGTTTTCGTCGTAACGGATTTACCAGAACCTGATTCCCCAACAATCGCTAATGTTTCACCTTTGATTAAGTCGAAATCTACACCACGAATGGCTTTAACTTCTCCTCCAAAAGTATGGAAGGATATATGCAAATCCTTAACTTCTAAGATTTTCTCCATTTGATTCACCTGCCTTAATCTCGCATTTTTGGATCTAGTGCATCACGAAGTCCATCCGCAAGCATGTTGAAGCATACCATGATAATACTGATCACGACTGCAGGGATGAACATTTCATGTGGATGAAGCTGTAACGTTTTGTAACCTTCATCAATCAATGTTCCAAGAGAAGCCAACGGTGCTTGTAAACCTAGTCCGATGAAGCTTAGGAATGCTTCAAAGAAAATAGCACTTGGAATGGTAAACATTGTGTTGATAATCATTACACCCACTAGATTTGGAACTAAATGTTTAAAAATGATCTTTGAATTTCCGTTTCCTAATGTTTTAGATGCTAATACGTATTCTTGCTCTTTCAATTTCAAAACTTGAGCACGGACAACACGTGACATCCCTACCCAACCTGTGACACTTAAGGCGATTGTGATAGATATGATACCAGGTTCAAGAACTAAGATCATTAAGATAACTACTACAAGGGTTGGAATCCCTACTAGTATTTCAGTAAAACGTTGCATGTACGTATCCAAACGACCACCGAAGTATCCAGAAATCGCTCCATACGCAACACCTATGATCAAATCAATCAAAGCTGCCAAAACAGCAATATATAGTGAAATTTGCGTTCCTTCCCATACACGAGTGAACAAATCACGACCTAGTGCATCGGTACCGAACCAATAATATTCATCTACTTTCTTTTGTTCATACATATTGACTTCTTTACCACTCTTCATAACTTTGACACCATCGAATGGCAACCATTCAATGTTTTCTAAGCCCTGAATACGTGGAGGCAAGTTATTATGGGCAACTTTTTGGGTTTCTCCATCGCGACCACTGATTACTGGTCCTAAGAAAGCCATGATAACAATTATACCCATTATGACCATGCTCACTAGGGCTGCTTTATTCTTTCGGACACGCATCCATGCATCTTGCCAGAAGCTCAAGCTCGGTTTAGAAATTTCCTCACCCTTAGAAGCATCGATAATGGCAGGCTGGAATTTTTCTTTTGGAATGTTAATTTCGCTTTTTGCCATTACTTTTTACCTCCTGCTAGTCTGATACGAGGGTCGATGAATCCATATAAAATATCTACTATAAGAATGATCGTTATAAACAATGTTGCAAACAAAATGGTAGTACCCATAATAGTAGGATAATCATTTACCTGAATGGATTTAACGAATTGCTCCCCAATTCCAGGTATCGCGAAAATACGCTCTACTACTAGGGAACCAGACATCAATCCAGCAGCTAATGGTCCTAATACTGTAACTACCGGAATTAATGCATTACGTAAAGCATGTTTGAATGCGATTTCAAAATAGTTTGCACCTTTAGCTTTAGCCAATGTGATGTAATCGGATCCTAAAACCTCAATCATTTCCGTTCTCATGAAACGTGCTGCAATTGAGATTGGGAACATTGCCAAAGCAATCGTTGGTAAGATGGTGTATTCAAACCCTTTCCAGAAAAGAACAGGGAACCATCCTAATTTAAGACCTACATAATATTGCAATAATCCAGCCAATACGAAACTTGGTACAGATTTACCCACTACTGCAATAAAAGTTGAACCATAATCCACCCAAGTGTTTTGTCTTAGAGCAGCTACTACTCCTAACACAATCCCAATGAGTGTACCTACTAACATCGCTTGCAATCCTAGTTGCAATGAAGGTCCGATACGGTTAACCAATAAATCTGTAACTGGTGTGTTGCTGAATTGGAATGAAATTCCTAAGTCACCTTGTACCAAATTAGTCATGTAGTTCATATATTGAACCGGGATTGGCTCATCCAAACCATACTTGTCTTTCATGATTTGTAATTGTTGAGGGGGTAACTTGGATGCACTAGCAAACGGGGTACCCGGGATTAACTTCATGAGGAAGAAAGTGAGGGATGCGATAATGAATAGAGTAATGATCATGTACAGTATACGTTGTCCAATGTATTTAACCATCTCGACACCTCCTGAAAAATCTTAATATTTCGCAAAGTTAGAAAATTTCCTTTACAGGGAAAAGAGAGTATATTGAGAAAATATACTCTCTTCTGTTCCTAGTACAGAATTATATACACCTTTATAAAAAAGGCAAATGGTAATTATTCTGCGTCAGTGATTTCGATCCATTTCCAGCTGTAGTCAGAACCTACGTTGTGGTATACGAAACCTTTAACCTTAGGAGCGATTAATAGGTTTGTAGCACGTTGGTAAACTGGAGCTAGACCAGCATCTTCTTCAAGAAGGATTCTTTCAGCTTCTTGTAATGCAGCCCAACGATCAGCAGGCTTGTCAGCAAGCTCACCCATAGCAGCTTTGATGTTTTTATCATACTCTGGGTTAGAGTAATCCATACGGTTACTTCCACCTTTAGTTACCCAAAGGTCAGAGAATGAAATTGGATCAAGGTAGTCAGCACCCCATCCAGCAAATTGTAAATCATAAGTTTGAGAATTGTCACGCTCTAAACGGATAGCGAAAGGAACGCTTTCAAGTTTGATTGTTAAACCTTTAAGGTTAGTTTCTAATTGGTTCTTCATGTACTCGTCAGTTTTCTTAGCTGATTCAGTGTCTCCACCTAGGTAGCCAATTTCAACTTTGTCAGTACCAAGCTCTTTTAAACCTTGCTCCCAGTACTTTTTAGCTTCTTCTACGTTATAAGAAAGCATGTCTGGGTTTTTCTCACGGAAGTCAGCTCCGCTCTCATCATAGAATGAATCTTTAGGTACAGCATAGTTAGCAGGGATTGAACCGTTGTTCAAGATGCTAGCTGTAAGGTCTTCTTTGTTGAATGCCATAGCGATTGCACGACGAATGTTTTCGTTTTTAAGTGCAGGGTTTTGCTTTTGGTTCATCTTTAACCAGAATACAGTAGTTTCTAAGTAACGAAGTAAGCGCTCGTCGCCATCGTATTGAGGAACGATGTCAGAAGATAACTTACCAGTGATATCAACTTCACCAGCTTCGAAAGCGTTTACAGCAGATTGAGAATCTTTAACAACGTTTGTAGTTACTTTTGTTAACTTAACGTTTTCAGCATCCCAATAGTTTTCGTTCTTTTCCATTACCCATTCAGTACCAGCAGGTCCGTCCCACTTAGTCATTTTGAATGGACCAGAAGCGATTAGGTTTTCAGCGTTGCTAGCATATTTACCAGCAGTTGATTCAAAGAACTTTTGTTGGATCGGATAGAAAGTTCCGAAAGCCATTAAAGCTTTGAAGAAAGGAACAGGTTTTACTAAAGTAACTTCTAGAGTTTTCTCATCAAGAGCTTTAACTCCTAAAGAATTTACATCATAAGGCTTTTTAGCAGCAGCAGCGTCAGTGATTTCTTGAGCTCCTGCGATTTTACCGCCCATCATGTATGGACCGTATGGAGAAGCAGTTTCTGGATTGATAGCACGTTTCCATGCGAATTCGAAGTCGTTAGCAGTGATTGCTTCACCGTTAGACCATTTTGCGTCTCTGATTTTGAAAGTGTAAGTTTTTCCGTCTTCACTTACTGTTGGTTCTTCAGCAGCAAGTCCAAGAACAGGTTGTTGCTCTTCGTTAATACGGTATAGACCTTCACTCATTTGGTTCAAGTATAAGAAACTTGTAGAACCTTCAGCAAGTGCGCTGTCCATAGTTGGAATTTCAGAAGAATCTAGAGTTTTTAGTTCTTGAGGTACATTAGTTGTTTCTTCAGCAGGAGTTCCTTCTTTTTCTCCCTCTGCTTCCTCTTTTTTCCCACCGGAACAAGCCGCTAAGAAAATGCTAAGGACTAATGTAAGAACTAAAAGCAATGAAAATTTTGACTTTTTCAAATTTGACACCCCTTTTATGTTTTAAAAATTCTTACAGTTTTCATTATACATTTTTCTGATTATTTGTAAATTAACTTTTTTAAAAAAATTTACAGAAATATTATAAAAATCATATTTCCATTACAAAAGATAGTTCTATTTACCTATAATAAAACGTTTTATTTTGGTAAAGCACTAATGAATTTGGGGGTAATAAGTGTTTATTTTCCATTCCAAATCCGGTAAAAATACCTAGATAATTCTTCCTTTTTTACCAATAAATTTGATTTGACTTGCTTCACCATTGTATTTTGTTATATTGATATATTTTTTATTCACTTTTTCAAATTTGTTCCCAGTTTGTTATACTTTTAATAAATTCATTTATTAACATATTATTCTAAGGAGATGAATTGAAATGAAGCGTATCAGCGTTTCTGTTGTGGGTTTATTTGCACTCATCCTTTTAACTTGCTTTATTCTTTATAAGCAAATTAATTTGGTAGACATCATTAATGTGACATTTTATGTATCGAGTATCTTAATTATTTTTTCACTATTACTTCTTGTACTAGAAAAAGGATTTTTTGATGTGATCAGTCATAGCTTTCGTTTACTTTTCTCACGTAATAATAAAAAGAGATTTGGTCACTTGGCGGTAGAAGAAGAGGAGAAAGAGATCTCGCGTCTTTCTGATTTCATTACTTTTGATTATTCTTGGACTTTATGGACTGGGATAATTCTAATGGGATTTATGTTAGTAGGGCTATTGTTTTATTATCAATAAGAAAAAAATCATTAGGACTTGTCTAGTATTTCTTTCATATGAAATAATGAATGAATACATACCCAAGGTTAAAAAAGGAGTGTCCAGCATTGAAAAACATTTTTTCAGGCATACAGCCAACCGGCTCCGTAACATTAGGAAACTACATAGGAGCAATGAGACAATTTGTTGATTTGCAGAATGACTATCATTGTTATTTTTGTATCGTTGATCAGCATGCTATCACAATGCCTCAAGATCGTCTTGAACTTCGAAAAAACATTCGCAGTCTTGCAGCTTTATATTTGGCAATCGGAATTGATCCAAATAAAGCAACGATTTTTATACAATCCGAAGTACCAGCACATACTCAAGCAGGATGGATTATGCAATGTATTTCCTATATTGGTGAACTTGAAAGGATGACCCAATTTAAAGATAAATCGTCAGGACGTGAAGCAGTTTCATCAGGTTTATTGACTTACCCACCTTTGATGGCTGCTGATATTCTCCTTTACAAGACTGATATTGTCCCTGTAGGTGACGATCAAAAACAGCATATTGAACTGACAAGGGATTTGGCGGAACGTTTCAATAGGAAGCACGGTGAAATTTTCACCATTCCTGAAATTCGTACTCCTAAAGTCGGCGCTCGGATTATGTCTTTACAGGAACCAACAAAAAAGATGAGTAAATCCGATCCTAACTTAAAATCTTTCATTACTTTACTTGACGATCCAAAACAAATTGAGAAGAAAATTAAAAGTGCTGTTACAGATTCAGAAGGTATCGTTAAATTTGACATTGAAAATAAGCCAGGTATCTCAAACCTTCTATCTATTTATTCCATCTTCACTGGAGAATCCATTACGGATCTAGAAAAAAAATATGAAGGAAAAGGCTACGGGGATTTCAAAGGTGATTTAGCCCAAGTCGTCGTAAACACAATTAAACCTATTCAAGATCGTTATAATGAATTGATTGCTTCAAAAGAATTGGACGAAATTTTAGACCGTGGTGCTGAAGCTGCAAACAGAGAAGCAAATAAAATGATTCAAAAGATGATGAATGCAATGGGGTTAGGAAGAAAAAAATAATAAAAAAACGGCTGAGTCCTTTTATAAGGAATCAGCCGTTTTTCTATTAATCATTACCTTCTTTAATTATTTCACTTAAAGCATTGTAGGCCTATCTCCTACTTCCATTTCCCACAGTTTTTCGAAAAATGGTTGGCCTTTAATGAGGTTCTCACATAATTGTAGATGCTTGCTTGTCCATCCATATTGCACTTCTTCAAAGAGCTCTTCCCATGCTTTCTCAAACTCTAAATCTTGAATGGACATGTATTTATGTGGGGCCCATTCAGTATACCAATATCTGATTTCAGGAGTATTCTTAGATGTATGTAGTTGATCTAGTGCCATAAATAGTAACTGTTTTAACTGTCTTTCTTTCCTTGTCAATCCACTCATATAGTCTGGAGCTGGTGACAAAATGTGATATTCTTTCTTTTGTAGACCTTGATTATTAAATCTATATTCCTTTTCGGGATGGTTGTCCACCATGTCATACACTAATTGTTCTTGCCTCGGTATCAAACGGCTCTTGCGAATAGGGATCGTATATCCAATGGTATCTACAGCAAGAATCCCAGTTCCATCCGTCACGATAAAGCAATAATCCAATTGTGTTCGCTCATGGTTTTTTCTCAAGAATGATTTTTGATACACATCATTCAATAAATCTTGAGGGAGCTCGGCTAAATCATTCTCAATGTAGTGAAATAACGTGGCTGATACTTTTAGCAAAGGTACTTGGTCAAGCAATTCTATACCATCTTCTTTTCTCCATTCATGGAAATGGCATATATTATAGCCGTTTTCTTCACCTTCAAACCAATTCACCCAAACATCATGGAGATATAACATATTTGATCCCTCACCTACTTGTATACTATTTGTCCATAAGTATAGTCATTGTAGGGAGAAATTATTCCTTTTTAGAAAATCGTTGGATGTTTTTTAAGAGTAATGGAAATTGTGGGGTTAATTTCTACAGAGGTTATTTAGAGGATGATGAGATCCTATCTAATAAGCTAAGAATGACAATGATCATCCCAATTGGAATAATGTATAGCTCAGGTCTACCAATAATAAATTTTCCAAATTCCAAAAAGGTATGTCCTGTAGTCAGCATATTTAAATAGCCAATACAGCTCACTGCTCCAGAAACAGACATCCCACTTCCAATTAATATGGCTAGAAGCCTAACCATATAATAAAAGATGGACACTAATATACCATCATCTTTCCGTGTCACGTGGACTACCTCCCCTATCAATTAAACCTGTTTCTTCTTATTATATATGTCATATTAAACTCGAAAAGTACAAGCCTTTTTCATAAATGAAAAAATAAAATCCACCTCAAGTGGAGAGGTGGATTTTATTTGGCAGATTTAGGATTGAATGCATCCTTTAACCCTTCACCGATAAAGTTAATGGAAAGTATGACTAATGTTAAAACAGTAGCTGGTGGAATCCAGATCCACCATTTATTTGCCAATACATCTGGACTTCTCGCTTCTTGTACCATGTTACCCCAGGTTGGGATTGTCATAGGTACCCCAAAGCCTAGGTAGCTAAGACCTGTTTCAGCAACAATCATGACAGCCATCAAAATTGTTGATTGCACGATGATAGTTGATAAAACGTTTGGTAAAAGATGCTTTACAATGACTTTGAATGAGTTACATCCAATTGAGATTGCAGCTAGGATGTATTCATTTTCTTTCTCAGCCATTACTTTACTTCGAATTAACCTAGCTGTACTCGTCCAACCGAGTAAACTGATGACGAGTATCAATGTGCCGACACCTGATTCCACAAAAATCGATCTAATTACGATTACTAGAAGGATGAATGGGAAGGTCATTACAAAATCAGTAAATCGCATTAATGCTGCATCTATAAATCCACCGAAGTAACCTGAAATTGAACCTACTATTGTTCCTGTAATGACTACAAGTGCAGTTATCGATACAGCTAGTTTTAAGGAAGTTTGGCCACCATGTAGAATACGAGGCCATATTTCTCTTCCAGATTTATCTGTTCCGAGGAAAAATTCAGATGAAGGTTCTTTACTAATTTGCGTTAATTTAATTTTAGCTGTCTCCTCAACAGGAACCGTTAACGGTTCAGCAAGTGCGCATAAGGCGACCACAGTCAAAAAGAAAATTAAGCTGACCATTGCAATTTTGTTTTTCAAGAAACGTCTACGAGCAATAGCCCATGGAGATTGACTTTTTCTTGGTTTAACATGATTAATGTCAGCAGTTTTGTTATGGGTTGATAACGTTGGTTCCAAGTACACTCACCTGCCTAACCTAAACGAATACGCGGATCTACTAAACCATACAGTAAATCTGCAATTAAATTTCCAATAAGGGTCAATACTGTAAGCATCATCGTAACAGCCATCATTACAGAGTAATCGCGGGCACTTACTGATTCTACGAATAGTGAGCCAACACCAGGATATGTAAAGATTGATTCAATAATTACTGCTCCACCAAAGATATTGGCAATGTCAAAACCAAGTAATGTTACGATTGGAATGACAGAGTTTCTTAAAATGTGTTTGTTAAAGATTGTCGATTCGCTAGTACCTTTTGCTCTTGCAGTTCGGACATAATCTTTTCTAGCACTTTCAATCATGTCGTTACGTAAGAATTGGGTGTAGGATGCAGTGGACATACCTCCTAATACAAGTGCCGGTAGTATTGTATGCTTAATTTTGTCCAGATAATAACTTAAAGAACCAATTTCTGATTCAAAACCTACACTACCACTTGCTGGAACCCACCCTAACTTGATTGCAAAAACATAAATCACTACTAATGCAGCCACAAAGCTTGGTATAGCTAACGCTAAATAGTTAACGGCTGATATTCCGTAATCCCCTAATGAATAGGCATGTCTTCCAGAGTATCTACCCATTAAGAATGCTAGCATATAAGTGATTAATAAAGACGTGATGCCTAGTAAAATCGTGTTTGGTAAACGAGAAGCTACAAGTTCTGAAACTTCCATTTTGTGAATAAAAGAATCCCCAAAATCTCCTTTTACGACGCCGCCCATCCATCTAAAATATTGAACATGAATTGGATCATTAAGCCCCATCTTTTCACGCATGTCTTCAATATATTCAGGATCAGAATTGAGAGGGTCGATTTTGCCAGTAAGGGCATCCCCTGGCATCATTTTTGCCAGGGAAAATACCACTACCGAGATAAGGAAAATTAAAGGAATCATACCTAGTATTCTACGAAGTGTATATTGCAACATTCGGCATTCTCCTTATCAAGAAAACTTTCTAATATCTTACTCAGTTACGCTCCATAAGTGGAAATCAGTTACTCCAACTGGAGTTACTTTCACACCTTGAACACGCTTGTTGATTGCCCAAGGATCTTCACGTTGTTCGAAGAAGATAACAGGAAGCTCTTCGTTAACAAGTTTTTGCCATTCGAAATATACATTTTTACGGTGTTCGATAACATCAGTTCCATCAGTTGGGAATTGAACACCCTTCTTGATTAGTGCATCTGATGCTTCGCTGTACCATCTCCACATGTTCCACTTGTCAGTAGACAACCAGATTCCAGCAGGATCTGGGTCATTTGAAAGTCCCCATGCACCCATGAACGTTTCAATAGAAGGATCGTCTTTTTCAATTGTGTCATAGAATAGGTTAAAGTCTTTTAAAGCTCCACCATTGATTTTTGCATTGATACCAATTTCTTGCCATGATTGAACGATGAATTGTGCACGAGCTTCGGAAGTTTCAGTACCGCTCATAGCGTCAAAGTTTACAGTGAATGGTTTGCCATTCGGATCTTCTACGAAACCATCGCCATCTTTATCTTTGAATCCTGCTTCGTCTAACAATTTTTTAGCTTTTTCTACATCATACTCATATTGGTTGATTTGATCGTCTGCAATCTTAGCCCAAGAAACGGATGGGAATGGAACGTTTAACGGCTGCCCAAGTCCGCTTGCAAAAGAATCGATAAACGCTTGACGGTCTAAAGCGTGTGCCATTGCGTGACGTAGGTTTTTAACTTGGAACTTCTTATTATCAGATACAACTACACCTTTTTTAGTGTCATAATGACCCCAGTCAAAGCCGATATAGCTGTAAGATAATGCTGGAGTTGTTACAGCGTTTACATTTTCAAGCTTTGTGATGTTTTCCCATTGATCTTTTGGTGCTTCGATTACATCGATTTCACCGTTTTCAATTAATCCTTGTGCTAGTGCGCCATCAATAACTTTGTAAACTACTGAATCTAACTTAGGTTTGCCTTGCCAGTAATCGTCATTACGAACTAGCTCAACACTTTCCCCTGGTACGATTTTAGACACTTTGAATGGTCCAACACCGATTGGGTTTTTACGAATTTGATCAGAGTCAACAAGCTCTTTTGGAGAAAGGTCTCCATAGTAATGCTTAGGCTCTGGGATAGACCAGATATTATCAATTACGTTAATAGAAGGCTCAGTAAGAGTTACTTCTACAGTGTAAGGATCTACAACTTTAATACCTTCGATTTTGTCAGCTTTTCCATCATGGTACTCTTGAGCACCTTTGATCATCGCTACGTTAGCAAAACGTGCGCCTTCATATTTAGCATCAGCAATTAAGTACCAAGCGTACTCCATGTCTTCCATTGTTAATTCTTCACCGTCATGCCATTTAACGCCTTCTTTAAGCTTTAAAGTAAGCTTAAGTTTGTCTTCAGAAAGTTCCCAAGTAGCCAAGTTTGGCTCAGATTGAAGCTCATCATTTACTTTGAATAAACCTTCGTGCATAAATTGAAGAATACCAGCATCGTCTTCACCTTCATAAAACGCATAAGATAATACGCCTTTGAACGGTTGTGTGAAACCGTATGTAACTTTTCCGCCTTCAACAGGTTTCTTTTCTTCTGTTTTCCCTGGATCATTTTTAGTAGTTGTTGTTTTTTCTCCGCCCGAGCATGCAGCAAGGAACATTGATAAAACAAGCATAATGGAAGCTAGCCAAAACGCTTTCTTTTTCATTTGTTTCCCCCCAAATCTTTAGATTTTAATGTGAAGACTTACTAGTTATATAAGTGACAAGCAACTCTCTGCCCAGGCTTCACCTCCCTTAAAGTTGGCTTGACCTGTGAACACTCCGGCATCGCGACTGGACACCTTGGATGGAATGGGCAACCCGATGGAGGATTGATTGGGCTTGGGACATCTCCTTCAAGTACGATCCGTTCCTTCTTCTTTCTTGGATCTGGTTCAGGTATTGCCGAGATTAACGCTTTTGTATAAGGATGAAGCGGATCGTCATAAATAGACTTTTTATCCGCAATTTCCACAAGGTTTCCTAGATACATAACCCCTATACGATCACTCATATGTTTAACAACACTCAAATCATGGGCAATAAATAGGTATGTCAATCCAAATTCATCTTGCAGATCTTTTAAAAGATTTAATACTTGAGATTGCACGGAAACATCAAGTGCTGAAACAGGCTCGTCCGCAATAATCAACTTAGGTCTTAGAGCTAATGCTCTTGCAATACCAATACGCTGTCTTTGTCCTCCGGAGAATTCATGTGCATATTTGTAATAAGCATCTTCAGGTAGTCCAACTTTGCCAAGGAGCTCTATTACCTCATCCTTTAATTCAGCCTTACTCTTATTCGAATAATTACGAATCGGTTCAGAGACAATGTCCCCTACCATTTGAGTTGGATTCAAAGAAGCATAAGGGTCTTGGAATACCATTTGCAAATCTTTACGAATGTTACGAAGAGTAGTTCCACCAACCGTTGTAATGTCCTTGCCATCAAAGAGAATAGTTCCTTCGGTTGGTTTTAGCAAACGAAGCAGTGTACGGCCAGCTGTTGATTTCCCACAACCAGATTCTCCAACCAAACCTAGAGTCTCTCCTTTATTAATCTCAAAGGAAATGTCATCTACGGCCTTGACCATCCCGATTACTTTTCTTAAAAAACCTCCCTTAACAGGGTAATAGGTTTTAAGATTTTTTACTTCAAGGAGTTTTTCCGATGATTTGCTTCCTGCAGTACTAGTGTCCTTTACTTCGGTAATGCTCATTATGTATGCACCTCAGCCTTCGGTTTACTAGTTTCATATAGTAGGCAAGCCACTTCATGACCTGGCTCACTTTCAGCTAGAAGAGGTGAGATTGTTCGGCATGCACTCATTACGGACGGACAACGATCCACAAATCGGCAGCCTTGTCGTGGCATATTTTTTAATGAAGGTACAATTCCTTTAATCGATGCCAACTCTTCCACTTCTTCATCAAGCTTCGGAATCGATCCCATCAATAGTTTTGTATATGGATGTTTAGGATTATAGAACAGAGAGTCAACGGTTGTACTCTCTACCACCTTCCCTGCATACATAACAATTACGTCATCACACATCTCGGCTACAACACCTAAATCGTGAGTGATTAGAATGACGGACATATCATTAACCTGTTGGATTTCCTTTAACAGTTCGAGTATTTGTGCCTGAACCGTAACATCTAGTGCAGTTGTAGGTTCATCAGCTATGAGCAATTTTGGCTGGCATGCAATGGCCATCGCAATCATAACCCTTTGTCTCATTCCACCTGAAAGTTGATGTGGGTATTCATCCACAATTTGTTCTGCCCTTGATATACCAACACTTTTCAAAAGCTTTACGCAACGATCTCTTGCTTCCCTTTTAGAAATCTTTTCATGATTGAAAAGAACTTCCATCAATTGAAAACCGATGGTGAAAACAGGATTTAAAGAAGTCATCGGCTCTTGGAATATCATCGAAATGTCTTTTCCTCTTATTTTATTAATCTCTTTATCGGACAGACCTTCTATATTCCTTCCTTGAAACTTAATTTCCCCACTACGTACTTTTCCAGTTCCTTTAGGAAGGAGTTGCATTACAGATAAAGACATTACACTTTTACCGCAACCAGATTCACCAACAATACCGATTACTTGTTTTGGTTTCACCTTAAAAGATACATTATCGACTGCATTATAGTACTCACCCTCAATAAGAAAACCAGTCTCAAGATTTTTCACTTCGAGAAGTGGTTCTTCTTTTGTGGAACGGTTTGGCATGACGTCACCCCTTAAATTTACAGTTAGATAAATTAACCAAATTTAAAATATCTTTATAATTATTATTATTTTCTGTAAATTCATTATATTTTAATAAAATATTATTACAAACTTTTTACATTTTCAAGCTATTTTTTACTTTTCTTACATGAAATCGTGTGAAAAATGTATATTTAAAAATACAAAACCTTGATTTATCAAGGTTTTGTCAGATTATTTTTGTAAGTATTTCGAAAGATGTCTGAAGACATCGAAAACGATGTTTTAGTAGAATAACGATGGAGTGAATAATATTCTTTTACTAAATGATAACCAATACAATATCCTAGCAATGGTGGAAATCCATTTTTTCCATACATGATGGATTCATGCTTCTTTTCTTTTTTTGTAATAGTCAAATTTTCTTCAATATACTTTTTCCATAGCTTAATTATTTCACTTTCTTCATATATAGTAGTCCAGTTTGCCGTATACTGTTCTCCAAGAAGTTGGTTTACGGTATATTCAGCCAATCCTTCCATAATTAATGAATCCATCAACGTCAGCTCTTTTGCTGGTTTTGTCATTTTTTTGAGGCGATTTACATGATGATATTCATGGACCATTAAAGCCTCTAATTCTTTGATTTCTACATTCGGTGAAATAAAAAGGATCATTTTGTCATTAAAAGCAATTCCCGACTTTCGTTGGCCACGGAAAAATAATGACCCACCTTTGATGGGGAACAGATAAATCGGTATGTCTACACCATCCCATTGTGATTTGTATTTCTGATAAATTTTTTCAGCTTCCGTCCACAATGAGCGTTCTATCATTTTATTAAAATCTTCTTCTGATTTTTTACCGCCTCTAAACATCCCTTGAAATTGCAAGTATTGATGAAGCTTTTCAACATCATCTTCTTGAAATGCTTTCAATAGTAATTTAGTTATCTCCAATGGATTGTCTACATGCTTTTCCAACCAAACCTTCGTATCCACTACCCCACTTCCGTCACCTCTTTGATGAATATTTGTTGAAATAGTCTATGCAAAGAAGAGGGTAGTGGAACCTGTCGAACGGGCATACATTGGATTATATGCTTGTACCTGTTTCGAAAGTCCAAATACCAATTATTTCTATATTTAGATTTTTAGATTCAATAAGTAGAAAATTTCTCCATAAAGGAATCCGATATGTGTGCTATAACCTTAGGCTAGTGGTGGATATAGAAAAATATGAGGATATTTTTCGTACCGTGGTGAACCTACTCAAAGGATGTTCATTACTCTAAATAAAAAAAACGAAGACCATCTATAGGCCTTCGTTTCATTAACTATTATTGATATTTTTTAAATACGATTGTAGCGTTGTGCCCGCCAAATCCTAGAGAGTTACTCATTGCAGCTGATACTTCCTGCTTTCTGGAGGCATTTGCAACATAATCCAAGTCACAATCCGGATCTGGTGTCTCAAGGTTCATGGTAGGTGGTAACACATTTTCTTTAATGGATAAAATCGTGAAAATCGCTTCCACTCCACCTGCTGCCCCTAGCAGATGCCCAGTCATGGACTTAGTTGAGCTTACTGCCAACTTATATGCGTGATCTCCGAATACTTCTTTGATTGCCATTGTTTCAAACTTATCATTATAAGGTGTGCTAGTTCCGTGGGCATTGATATATTGGATATCTTCCGCTTTCAATTCTGCATCATTCAAAGCCATGTTCATCGCACGCGCTCCACCTTCTCCTCCTGGTGCTGGCGCCGTGATATGATGGGCATCTCCTGTTGCACCGTAGCCAACGATTTCCGCATAGATCTTCGATCCACGGGCTAATGCATGCTCTAATTCTTCTAGAACCACGATTCCAGCACCTTCACCAATTACAAACCCATCACGGTTTGCATCGAATGGACGGCTGGCAGTATTAGGATCCGTGTTTGTTGAAAGTGCAGTATTTGCACAGAAACCAGCTACTGACATTTTTGTAATTGGCGCCTCTGCTCCACCCGTTACCATTACATCGGCATCTCCACGTTGAATGACTTTAAACGCGTCTCCGATTGAATTTGTTCCTGTCGCACATGCAGTAACCGTACATGAATTAAATCCTTTAGCTCCTAGCATGATTGAAACTTGACCAGTCGCCATATCTGGAATCATCATTGGCACGAAGAAAGGACTTACTCTTCGGTACCCTCTATTTAAGAACGTTTCATATTGTGCTTCGAATGTTTCCATTCCACCGATCCCAGAACCAATCCACACACCAACTCGAGGAGCGATTTCATCTGTGATTTCAAGGTTTGCATCTTTTACAGCCATATGCGATGCAGCAACAGCGTAATGGGTGAAACGGTCCATTTTTCTAGCTTCTTTTTTATCGACGTACTCTTCAATATTAAAATCCTTTACTTCTGCTGCGACTTTTGCCGGATATTCATCGGCATTCAATCGTGTTAAAGGACCAATTCCTGTCTTTCCTTGCAAGATATTTTCCCAAGAAGTACTTACATCATTTCCGACTGGTGTCACAGCACCTAGTCCTGTCACTACTACTCTACGTTTCATTTTATTTCTCCTTTGCACTCATTCGTTATATTAGGTAACAACGGATTTCAAAAATATATGTGATAATAACAAATTAACTTAGAGTTATCTTCCCCATCTTAATGCAATTGCACCCCAAGTAAGGCCTGCACCAAAACCAACCATAACGATTAGATCGCCATCTTTAATCTTGCCAGCTTCTAGTTCTTCCACCATTGCAATCGGGATAGATGCTGCAGAATTATTTCCATATTTATGAATCGTTTTTGACATTTTCTCTATCGGTAGTTCAAGACGTTCTCTAGCCGCTTCCATTATCCTGACATTTGCTTGGTGCGGAATAAGGAAATCAACATCTTCTTTATTTAATCCTGCCTTATTTAACACTTCAATGCAAGATTCCCCCATTTGTCGAACAGCAAACTTGAACACTTCTCTGCCGTTCATGTGTAGGTTTTTATCTTGATAGAGGTGTTTCCCTCCTGAACCGTCAGCTCCTAATTCGAAAGATAGGATTCCTTTTCCTTCTGATACAGGTCCAATTACCACAGCACCTGCACCATCGCCGAACAGCACTGCTGTATTACGATCATTCCAATCCGTGATTTTAGAGAGTTTCTCAACACCAACCACTAAAATATTTTTATAGACCCCTGATTGGATGAATTGAGCTGCTGTTACTGCCCCATACATAAACCCGGAACATGCGGCGCTCAGATCCATAGCTGCAGCTTTTTTTGCTCCCAATCGTTCTTGAATCATGCATGATACGGTTGGGAAAGGTTGGTCAGGCGTTACAGTCGCCACTAGGATTAAATCTAAATCCTCAGCAGTAATACCTGCATTTTCGATTGCTTTCAAGGCTGCTTCGTATGCCATATCAGATGTATTCATATCATCCCCAGCAATCCTTCTCTCTTCTATTCCAGTCCTAGTACGAATCCATTCATCTGAAGTATCCAATATTTTTTCAAAATCAAAATTGGTCATGATTCTCTCAGGTAAACAACGGCCTACTCCTAATATCCCTGCATTCATAATCGGTAGCCCCTTTTCTATTTATAATAAAACATTCCATTCTCTTAAGACACTATTTTTTATTACCAAACTTTATGACTTGGTACTAATTCTAACGAAAAAATTTTTTTCTTTCAAGAACTTTATACTTTTATGATGTTAATACTGACTTAGAATTGTTCCTTGAGTAATTCTATCCCAATAGGACAAAAATCCATACCATATAGATTTGTCCACTCATACTGTAGGATATGTATCTAACTAACGAAAGGAAGAAAAATATGTTCTTAAACCCAAAGAAACCAATGCGTAGCGATTCAAATTTGGATCGCCTTATGTTTGGCTCAAAAAGACAAATAGAAGAACAACAAGTCACTCAAGGTGGAATTGACCTTGACCAATTGATAGCGCATGCCGAAACTCTCATGCAAGCCTACTCACAGTTAAAACCAAGCATACAAAAGGTCCAGCCATTAGTGGAAGGCTTATTAAAGAAAAAATAAAAAGCTGCCGATGGCAGCTAACTACATATGTACGCTTACTCTATTCCTTTTGTGCATCTTGCTTACCTAAGTCATATGCCTCTTGCATGACTTTTGTAAATAAGTCCATAAACGTTGGCAGGACATCCATAGATAATTGGATCCCTGCTTCATCCAACTTTGCTTTTGCTTCAGGAAAATATTTCATTGCGATTTGCATAAATTGCATATTTTGATTTCCTTCCATCTTTCACCCCTCCTTTGAACATTCTTAATCAGCTAATAGGAAGTTTACCTGTTTTTTTAGTGATCAATCCATCCACTCATTTTTTCTTGGAAGGACTTTCCCACCACAGGACTATATTTCCCCATGGAAATTACATCATCCTGAAAGTCAAAAACAAGGTTTCCTGTCTCTAGCTTACCCTGATTAAATAATTCAGCAGCATGTAGGTAAAGCTTATCCACATGTTGGACGGTGCTAGTCAATACTGTGGTTTCACCCAAATCCGACTGTTTAGACACATACCCAATCACATATAAGCCTTTTTCTTTCATACGCTCTATAACATGGACATTATATCCATCTCCTGCAGGATAAACAACATCATTTTCATGTTTAATTAATTCATCAGTCAAAAGCAGTGTTTTCTCGACATTGTCCCAATCTTGAACGAAGAAAGTATCTACCATTGCTTCAGGGTTTTGGAATATCGACCCATCTTACCCAATTCAGATTGGATACTTAGCAAACCTATATATCCTTTCGTCCCCCATACTTGATCATTTACCGTTTCAGGGACTAATAAGCCAACATTTTTTAATTGGCTGGCTGCTCCATTCGAATTACAGCCAACCATGGTTAGGCATATTAGAAAAACGAGCGCAATTTTCTTAAAGACCATCTACATGCAGCAACCCTTTCAACTCACATTTTCAAAAGAAATACTTTAATCTATTTTACTTCTGGAATGTTCTATTGAAAAGAAACTCAACCTGATCCACTATTTCTTCTTCCATTCCTGTAATTTTTTTTGCAATTCCATATGCTTTTTCTGTTTGTAAATTCCCTCTTCTGGTTTTGTTTTAACTTTAATTTCGTATTTTTTGTGTTTTATATTTCGCTTCTCTTGTAAAATGATTTCCTCTTTGTTATTCGCTAATTCCAAGCAGGATTTTAAATGATAGTCCAAGTCGCTGACTAGTTCATATACGTCTGATTTCAACTCTAGGATATTTGGCCATTCTTCAACAAGATCACGTACATATAATGCATCATTAACCATTCCATTTCCTGGGGAAGATATAGCTTCATTTGTTAAGAGGCTCTGAATCAATTCGCCACTAGGCTGCCAAGGTCCATAAATTGTAGGTGATATTAGCCTAATTTTCCCTGCCTCATCCACTAATTGTACGCCATATGGATATAGTTCGATTACTAAACAGCCTTCAAGACGGGATTCCTCAACGATATCATTAATCTTGATTAAAATATCATTCTGGATATTACCGAAATCATAGTATGGAATGTGAATGACCCATTCGGCTTTAACTTCAAATTCATCGTCTATGGAATGAAAAGTAAAATTAGCATTACGGCCAAATGAAAGGGCTTTTTCCTCCCTTTCATCCTCGACCATATCTGATTTCCAATCTACTCCAATGACCTCATCTCCAGTTTCTAATAAAAAATCACATAAATGGTACCCTACAAACCGATAACAACCTAAGACCATATGTTTTTTCATAGCATCCCCCGATATTTTGGTCCGCTCATATTTCCAAAGTTTGGACTATCCAACTAGGATACGAACCCAATCGCTTTGTTGTATCGTATGCACCACTTTTGAAAAATATATGGAATCCTATAGTTCTTGCTCAAATTGTTGAAAAAATGAAACAGCTTGACGAGCTAGTTTAAATCTTTGTTCCGCAAAAAGGTATTGAAGTTCGACAACGGCTCCTGATTCTTTATCGGGCTTGATATTTTTATAAAGATGCGATTGATCATCTCCTTGATGACCAAGTATGTGAATAACCTTGATTGGTATGGAAGTTTTATATTCAAAGGTTGAATTTTCATCTAATATCCTACTTCTTTCAGAATCTTGGGCACCATGTGCATTTTCCAATTCTCTTAAAAACCGTTTATAAAAAAACTTTTTCTCCTTTTCGTTAACGAGCTTTGTTTCTAAGGATAGGCAAGGATTAATAAAGACAGCGGATCGAACTTTTTCAGGCCATTCTTTCATGATACGAAGGGCCAATATGGCTCCCATGCCCTCTGTGTAAATATGGATTTTATCATTCAATATTTCACTTTTCATGATCATGTAATATAATTGCTTCGATAATTGAAAAGCTCGTTCACTTCCCCAATGTTTTCCGTACAAATGTGAAGAAAAAGCGGTATACCCTTGATTCTTCATTGATTCTATCAGTTTAATCCGGCTAGGATGCTGGTCCCAAAAACTATTTTTCTCTTCTACATAATGCTCTCGATCGCCAATGAGAAAGACAGAAAAGCCATTTGGTTTTTCTGGATAATAGACAATATTCCATTGGCTGTCCATTAGAAATGTACGCTGCATCATTTCTGTCCCCTTTCTCTGATTCTCAATTCAATGTATGAAAATATTGGTTTTGCGAAAGCGTATTAGCCTAATCAAATTATAAAATTGTTCCCTACATGGTTTTTATTAATAAGGGCAATTTAAGATTAAAAAGCGTTTTCATTAAATGAAAAGTATGGTACTATATAAAGGATTGTTAAACAAAGAGGTGAAAACATGAGATTCGTAATGACCTTTTTCTGGACGTTTTTATTAGTTCAAATGCTTACATACGTAGTTAGTTCCATGAGTGGAGTTCATTATTCCTTCACAACAGGCACTACATTAGCAGTTGTAGTATTTGTATTGATTTCTGTACTTAGCTTTTTAATTCCAAACGAGCCAGTGGAGCACTCGCATCACTAAGAATTGGAATAGCCTTCAAGGGTGACTACGCACATTAGCTAGTTACCCTTTTTTCTATTATATTGTCCTAAAAGAAAAAAGGATGCTTGAAGTTCAATAAAAATGAACTTTTAAGCATCCTTTTTTTATTACATTTAATCTAAAATCTGAATCTAGAGGCGTACATCTTTATTTACACTTTTGGCTGGTAGGTCCAATGGCGCTTATCGTTTGAAGTCTCTGGGAACGGATCTCCAGCTTTTAACTTGATTTTCTTAGGGTTATTAACATTGCTGTTTGTATCCCCTACTTCAACATAATAGCCATTGTTTGGTGCTTTTTGACCTGATCTAAACTGATGTGATTGACCCATTTTATATCCCTCCTTTTCGTTCCCTATTATTATGACCTAACGTCATTTTTCAATGAGTCCAAATTAGATCTAAAAGAGAAAGTCTCTTTTGCATAGATTGTTGTATTGTTTGCCCGTTGATTGCACGAAAACAGCATAAAAGAAAAGAGCGATCAAATAATCGCTCTTAAATACTAACTCATCAAATCTACAAGCAAGGCTTTCTGTGCATGTAATCTGTTGCCAGCTTGATGAAAGATTACAGAATGTGCTCCGTCAATAACGCTGCTCGATACTTCTTCTTCTCTATGAGCTGGAAGGCAATGCATGAAGATATAATCCAGCTTTGCGTGCTTTACAAGATCTTCATTAATTTGATATCCCTCGAACGCTTTCAATCGCATTTCGTTCTCTAGCTCCTGCCCCATGCTAGTCCATACATCTGAATAAATGATATCAGCTTCCTTTACAGCTTCGATTGGATTGTCTGTAGTAAGAATGGTTCCGCCACTAATTTGGCATGCTTCTTTGGAAAGTTTCACAACTTCTTCATTAGGTTCATATCCTTTAGGGCAAGCGATCGCAAAGTCCATACCAGTTTTCGCTGCTGCTAACATTAAGGCATGGGCCATATTGTTACCGTCCCCAACATACGCAAGCTTTAACCCCTTTAATTCCCCCTTGATTTCTTGAATCGTCAAAAGGTCTGCAAGTGCCTGGCAAGGATGATCATAGTCCGTAAGTCCATTGATAACAGGGATGGAAGAGTACTTCGCCAATTCTTCAACTTTCTGATGTTCAAACGTGCGAATCATTATTCCATCCAGATACTGTGATAGGACTTGGGCAGTGTCGGAAATGGTTTCTCCACGTCCAATTTGCAGTTCTTTGCCACTTAAAAATAATGCGTGTCCGCCTAACTGTAGCATCCCTACTTCAAAGGATACACGTGTTCTAGTCGAAGATTTCTCAAAAATCATCCCTAATGTTTTTCCTTTAAGGGGAGCATATGCTTCATCCAGCATAAATTTTCGTTTTATTTGTTTAGCTAGATCTAACAGTGATTCAATCTTATCTTTTGTCATGTCTTGGATACTCAAGAAATCTTTTTGTTGAATGATGTTTGTTTTCTTAACCTCTTTCATTACATTCATTTCAATGCACCCTCTTTTCTACTTGATAGCCATGCTTGTAATGGAGTAACCTCCCATTGAAGCACTTTTTTAGACAATAAGAACGCCAAAAACGTTTCTTCTTCTGTAAATGTGAATAGTCTGTATTTCGATCCCTTTAATCTTAAGGTTTCTCCATTAATACCATAAGAAAGGATGGCCAAAGCTTGCTCGCTTTTTACCCATTGATCGAAGTCTTCCAAATAAACCAGTTCGATACCTACGGATTTGCACTCCTGAGAAATCTTTTCACTTATGTGGACTTTAGGATCTACAAAGACTTGAAAAGCACCTTGCTTTCCCTGTCTTCCTAGGTAATGAAACGCTTTAAAAAGTGAATCCTCTACATCCTTTCCAATAGCAATTCCCTCACCTGTCGACTTCATTTCTGGACCTACTTTTGGGTCAAGCCCATTTAATGCAAAGGTCGAAAAGACTGGATATTTAATTACTGAATAAGGAAGAGCATCAATAAGACCTGTGGTTTCTACTAATTCCGACAATTTATATTTCCCAAGCAATATTTTTGTCGCAATTTGTACCATTGGTGTATCCGTTATTTTGCTGATGATTGGAATGGTTCGACTTGCTCGAGGATTTACCTCCAACACATATACATGATCACCATCTATAACAAACTGAATGTTCATTAAACCTTTATACTGTAATTCCTGTACCAATTTCATCGCATAGGTTACCATCTGATTTTGCACATCTTCAGAAAGACTCTTTGCTGGCATAATCGACATACTGTCACCTGAGTGCACACCAGCCTTCTCGATATGTTCCGAAATCGTCGGCACAAGAATTTGCACACCATCTGTCACTAAATCTAATTCCGCTTCTTTTCCTGGCAAATAGCGGTCAATTAAGATTGGGTATACCATATCCTTTCTTGCGACTATGCTATTATTCAAAGATTCAAAATCCTTATAAATCTCCATTCCCCTGCCACCAATGACATATGACGGACGGAGTAAAATAGGAAATCCAATCTCCTCAACGTTTTGGAATAACTCGTTTTGGTTATTCGCAATGCTGCCCTGTACATGGGGAATACCGAGCTTTCGAAGTAATGAATAAAAACGGTCTCGGTCTTCAAGTTGGTCCAAAACATCATACGAGGTTCCAAGTAGCTTTGCGCCGTATTCTTCTAGCCTTTTTGCCAAATTGATCGCCGTCTGACCTCCGAATTGGACAATCACATCGGTGATTCCTTCGGCTTCCATCACATTCACTACATGTTCAAAGGTTAGTGGCTCAAAATACAATTTATCAGCAGTGGCAAAATCAGTGCTTACCGTTTCTGGATTGTTATTAATCATGATGGTTTCGATTCCTTCACTATGAAGGGCGAATACTCCATGTACTGAGCAATAATCAAATTCAATTCCTTGACCGATTCTGATTGGTCCACTTCCAATCACTAAAACTTTTTTCTTTACAGATTGTGTTTGTTCATTTTCTCCAAAATAAGAGGAGTAATAATATCTTGTATGAGAAACAAATTCTGCGGCACATGTATCTACGGTTTTATAAACTGCCATCACGTTGCAGTCCTTACGCTTTTGGCGGACTTCTATTTCAGGCACTTTCCAAATGTGTGCTAGGTATGCATCAGAAAAGCCTTTTTCTTTTACATTTTTCAAAAATTCTTCTGATACGTTCACAAAAGAAGTTTCTTGAATCCTTTTTTCCATCTCCATTAATAGAGAAAAGCTGGATAGGAAAAACAGGTCAATTTTCGTTAGCTCATGTAGTTTTTGAATAGTGATTCCTCTTCGAAGTAATTCTAATAAAACAAAAAATCGTTCATCATCTGTATTTTGCAATTTAACAAAAAGCTCTTGCTCTTCATATTGCTCCAAGCTTGGTAAATAAAGTCCTTCGACCTTCAATTCAAGGGAATGAACGGCTTTCTGGATCGCAGCTTCTAAATTACGCTCCAGTGCCATGACTTCACCAGTGGCTTTCATTTGAGTTCCTAGTTTTCTCGTTGCCTGAGGAAATTTATCAAATGGCCATCTTGGAAACTTGACGACTACATAATCCAAAGAAGGCTCAAAGCTTGCAAATGTACTTTCCGTCACTGGATTCATCAACTCATCCAACCTATACCCCACAGCCAGCTTCGTAGCAATCCTTGCGATTGGGTACCCTGTTGCCTTTGAAGCAAGTGCTGATGAACGGCTTACCCTTGGGTTGACTTCAATCAAGTAATATTGCTTGCTCTTTGGATCAAGCGCGAATTGTATATTACAGCCTCCGATGATGCCTAATGAGGAAATGATTTTTATAGATGCCGCTCTTAGCATTTGATATTCTTCGTCAGATAACGTCTGGGATGGAGCAACCACAATCGAATCTCCTGTATGGATTCCAACAGGGTCGATATTTTCCATATTGCATATGGTGATGCACGTGCCTTTACCATCTCTCATGACTTCATATTCGATCTCTTTAAACCCTGCAATACTTTTTTCAATTAGACATTGACTGATTGGGCTTTCTTGGAGTCCACCTCTAACTAGTTCCTTTAGCTCCTGCATACATGAAGCGATTCCTCCACCTGTCCCTCCCATTGTATAAGCAGGTCGAACAATTATCGGAAAGCCAATCTCAAGGGCAAAAGTAATCGACTCGTCTAAAGAATGGACAATTTTGCTTTCAGGGACGGGTTCCGCTATCGTATACATGAGCTGTCGGAACAATTCACGGTCTTCACCATTTTTTATGGATTCGATTGGTGTCCCAAGCAGTTTCACATCATGTTTTTTAAGGATTCCTGCATCATCAAGAGCATAAGCAAGGTTTAAACCGGTTTGCCCACCCAATGTAGCTAATACTCCATCCGGCTTTTCCTTTTCTATGATTTTTCGCAACGAATCAACCGTTAGTGGTTCAAAATAAACAACGTCTGCATGCATTTCATCCGTCATAATAGTGGCAGGATTGTTATTCACTAAGATGACTGTATATCCTTCCTCTTTTAAAGCTAGACATGCCTGTGTTCCTGCGTAATCAAATTCAGCTGCCTGCCCAATCACAATCGGGCCAGAACCGATGACTAATATCGTTTGTATGGTAGTATCTTTAGGCATATACTTTCTCTCTCCCGATTCCGTAACGTACCAGATTTATGAATTCTTCAAATAATTTTGCACTTTCGGCTGGACCTGGATGTGCCTCTGGGTGGAACTGTGCAGTCAATATAGGCAATGACTCATGAGAAAGGCCTTCAACTGATTGATCATTCACATTCTTGAATCGAACATATAGACCTGTTCCTTTTAAGCTTCCTTCTTCCACCATATAGCTATGATTTTGCGAAGTCATGAAGACTTTCTTCGTTAACACATCCACAACTGGTTGATTAGCACCACGGTGGCCAAATAATAGCTTTTCGGTATTTCCTCCAAAGGCCAAAGCGGTCAGTTGATGCCCAAGGCAAATCCCCATCGTTGGATACGTTGTGATAATTTGTTTTAAGTTTGGTAATATCCCATGTAGGTCCTTTGGATCTCCGGGACCGTTCGTTAAAAGAACACCGTCTGGTTTCATGGATTCAATCTTTTTATAAGTCGTATGAAATGGAACGACAGTTACTTGGCAACCACGTTCTAAAAGTGATGTTAAAATCGATTTTTTGTATCCGAAATCAATCATGACAATGTGTGGACCTTTTCCATCAAATTTTGTAGGTTCCACATTACTGACTTGTTCCACTAAATTTTTCTGTATAGACTCGTTCCCACAAGAATTCCATTCCTTCGAAGAATCCATAACTGCTGGCATTGTTCCATGAGAACGAATTCTTTTCACAATGGCACGTGTATCGATATGTCCTAACATGGGAATATTCCATTTTTCAAGATACTCCTTTAGAGAGTGCTTTGCTTGATAATGAGAGTGTGCCATGGCACTTTCGTAAACTATTACCCCTGCAACATGTGGAATCTGGCTTTCAAAGTCACTCTCATTGATGCCATAATTTCCAATCAGAGGATAGGTGAACACTACGATTTGGTTTTTATAAGAGGGATCTGTCAGTACCTCTTGATAACCTGTCATTCCTGTATAAAATACGACTTCTCCTTGGACATTCGATTTAGGAGCGGTCGTAATCCATTTACCAGTAAATGTTTCTCCACTTTGTAAATGAATATATCCTTTCATTTCCTCACCTCATCTTTTGCATTTTTATTAACTTTTAAGTATTTTTATGCATTCATTATTAAAAAAATATACCTATTTATGAATTAATCGTCTGGCAGATTCGCTTAATCGCAATATCCATTTCTTGCTGGGTGACAGTAAGGGGAGGCAATAACCGTAAAACATTAGGCCCTGCCAGTAATGTCAAAATGCCTTCCTGCTGTAATTGCATTAAAAATGGGTTTGCTTCACAATCTATTTCTATTCCAATCATTAGACCCATGCCTCTAATATTTTTAACATGCTTAGAATTAGCGAGCTTTTTCTGTAATTGGCTTTTCAAATAGTGTCCTTTTTCCCCTACTAACTCTAAAAAATCCGGTTGAAAAATAATGTCTAACGTAGCCTTGCAGGCTGCTAGGCTAACAGGATTCCCACCAAAAGTCGATCCATGACTCCCTGGTCCGAAATATCCTTCCAATTCCGCCTTTCCAATCATAGCGCCAATTGGTAACCCGTTTCCTAACGCTTTTGCCACTGTAATGATGTCTGGTGAAATATCAAAATGTTGATAAGCGAACGCTGTTCCTGTTCTTCCTATCCCAGTTTGTATTTCATCCACGATGATTAAAGTTCCATTTTTCTTTGCCACTTCTTGAATCTCCGTTAAATACTCTTGAGATACTGGATGGATTCCACCCTCGCCTTGGACCACCTCAAGCATAATTGCAGCAGTATTACCGTCGATTTTTTCCGAGACACTTTTAACATCATTAAATGGAATATAATCAAACTCCTCAAGCATTGGTCCATATCCAACCCTAACTTTTTCTTGGCCAGTCGCTCCCATCGTTGCATACGTTCGACCGTGAAATGATCCTAAACAGGAGATGATTTTCTTTCTTCCAGTTGCTTTTTTAGCCAATTTTATCGCCGCTTCGTTTGCTTCTGCTCCACTATTACAAAAAAACACATGATTTAATTGGGAAACTTCCGTTAAATGTCGGGCTACCTGTTCCTGGATGGTAAGTGTAAATAAATTAGATGTATGCCAATATTGCTCTAATTGATCATACACGGCTTTCGTAACCTCAGGATTGCAATGTCCGAGGCTTGTAACCCCAATTCCTGAAGTGAAGTCCAAATATTCCTTACCAGCTTCCGAATATAGCCAGCTTCCGATTCCTTTCTTTGGTCGAATATCCCATCTTTGGTAAGTTGGGAAGAGCGCTTGATTCATATTGTTATATTCTCTCCTTTTGTAAATGAAGTACCTACCAAGCAACCATTTTCAAAAAACTCATTTGTACCGCTAACAATCACGACTTCATTTACACCTATTTCAGTCGCTTTTAAAGCGGTCTTGACCTTTGGAATCATACCACCGTATATTATTCCTTCATTAATGAACTCCATCACTTGATGTTCACTTAAGGAATGGAGTAACTGACCATCCTTTATTACCCCTTGGACATCTGTTACAAAAAGAAGAGCATCAGCCTTGATCGCTTGTGCGATTGCACCTGCAGCCATATCAGCATTTACATTGAGCTTTTGCCCTGTAGATGTAATCGCAATTGGAGAAATTACAGGTGTCCAGCCTTCCTTTATTACCATCATAAGCCTTTTTATTTCTACATTTGTTATGGTCCCTACATAACCTAATACAGGATAATCCACAAACTCACCTGTTAGAAAATTAGCATCACTTCCATTCAGTCCAATAGAAGGAATGTCATTTTGATCTAGTAGAGAAGTCAGTAACCGATTCGTTTTCCCCGCCAGCATCAGCTCAACAACTTCCATAACTTCCTTTGTCGTAACTCTAAGACCATTGGAAAACTCCGCTTGGACACCCATTTTATCCAACATTGCTGAAATGTCTGGGCCACCACCATGTACAAATACAAGCTGATGACCATTCCTCTTTAATTCTTGAAGACTAGTAAAAAAATCTGGTGTTAGATCATGGATAATGCTGCCCCCAAGCTTAATGACATAAGTGGCCATACTCCCCCTCCTAACTTCGATAGCTTGCGTTTATTTTCACATAGTCATACGTAAGATCACAGCCCCATGCTATGCCGGATTCCTTTCCTTCGTTCATCTTTACATGAATCGTGATCGCATTGTTTTGTAAATATTGCTGTGCTTCTTGTTCAGAAAATGCTACAGGTTGACCGCTATTTAAAACGACGATATTACCAAAAGAGATATCCACTTGATCTGGGTCGAATAACACTCCGCTTCGGCCCATCGCACCAATTATTCTTCCCCAGTTCGCATCAGCACCGTACATCGCCGATTTGACTAGATTACTGCCTACTATTGTCTTAGCAATCTTTTGTGCATCCATTTTACCCTTTGCACCTGTTACTTGAACCTCTATTAACTTGGTTGCACCCTCACCGTCTTTGGCGATTTTTTTTGCTAAATCTTCGCTAACCGCTTTTAATAACTCTACGAAGCAATCCCAATCCTTATGTTCAGGTGTCAACATGTCATGTCCTGCATACCCGTTAGCAAGCACCATTACCATATCGTTCGTTGACGTATCACCATCCACTGTGATTTGATTAAAAGTTTCGTTTGTCACTTTTGAAAGGGCATGTTGCAAGGAGATTGAATCAATGGCAGCATCCGTTGTAATAAACCCAAGCATTGTAGCCATATTCGGGTGAATCATTCCTGATCCTTTTGCAGCCCCACCCATCGTGACAAGCTTTCCTCCAATTTCTGCTTGGTATGCACAACCTTTAATCACTGTATCAGTTGTCAAAATCGCTGTTTGAAAAGCTTTAGCGCTCTCAGAATCACCTGACGGATTTAATAGGTTAATACCGTATTGAATTTTATCCATTTTCATATACTCACCGATGACACCCGTAGAAGCCACAGCAACATGGTGTTCCTTTACTTGAAGATGACTTGCTGCCATCTTACGCATCTCATAAGCATCTGCCATTCCTTGCTCCCCTGTACAGGCATTCGCGCAAGCACTGTTCACGATAATCGCTTGGATAGTTCTTCCATGGCTAAGGCTATCCTTTGTAACTGAAAGGGGTGCTGCTTGAAAAACATTCGTAGTAAAAACGGCCGCACTTGCTGCAGGTTTTTCAGATAAAATGACACCTACATCCTTCTTGGCATAACGCAGTCCAGCATGTACTCCTGCAGCCTTAAATCCAGGAACACTCAATATCGTTCCATTTTCAAATTCTTGTATCCTTTGTTTTACGGTCTCCATACTTACCCCCTAATTTCTCATCAAGGAAACAAAGGCATATGCTTCAAGCCTTCCGTTTCACTTAATCCATACATTACATTCGCATTTTGTACAGCCTGCCCAGCCGCGCCTTTTAATAAGTTGTCAATGACTGAAACAATGGTAATCCTATTTGTTCTTTCATTTAATGCAATCCCTATATCACAGTAATTCGAGCCATAAACCTGTTTGGTGCATGGGAAGATAGTTTCCCTGCCTATCCTGATAAAAGGACAATTAATATACGTTTCCTGGTATAGTTCTATCAATTGTTTAGTCGTAATGTCTTGATTCGCCTTGACATACATAGTCGACATAATCCCTCTGGTCATGGGGACTAAATGGGTACTGAAATCAATCGAAGAGGCACCAGGAAGCCAAGATTTAATTTGCTGTTCAATCTCTGGAATATGTTGATGTTCATGTACTTTATATATTTTCATATTTTCATTGATTTCACTGTATAAGGTTGATGTTTGTGCTGTCCTTCCCGCACCTGAAGCCCCAGATTTGGCATCGATGATTAAATCTTCACCATCTGTCCAGCCTTCCTTCAGTAATGGAGCCAATCCAAGGAGTGTAGCAGTAGGGTAACATCCTGGGTTTGCAAGGATTTTTGCTTTTGCAATTTGCTCCTTGTTCCACTCAGTCAAACCGTATACTGCCTCTTCCAACACATGATTTGATACAGGTGTTTTCTTATACCATCTTGTATATTGATCTGAATCCTTTAGCCGTAAATCACCGGACAGATCAATGACCTTCAATCCTAATTCCATAAAAATGGGTGTCAATTGGGATGAGACACCACTCGGAGTGGCTAAGAAAACCAAATCACTTTCCTTTGCGATTTTTTCTGGTTGTATGTCTTGCAAAATGTATTCAATATTAGCTAAATGTGGATATCCTTCATTGATTGACGTTCCCGGACTTGATGATGTATTTAAGGAGCCAATAGAGAAAAAAGGATGGTTCTGTATCAGTCGTACCAACTCTAGTCCGCTATATCCTGTCGCTCCAATAATGGCAGCTTTCATGAAGTCTCCCCCTATATGTCTCATATCATATTAATTTCTCTCATTATAAAACTGCATAAAAATAAAATCAATTGTATTTTTATAAATTTATTTTCATTTTTCAGATATACATGAAAATAGTAAGCAATCTATATACTGTAAAAAAATACATTTTCCAGTTGACTGTCAGCCTAATTTCTTATTAAATCAAAGATAGCTAATGCCTACTGAACCTCAAAAGGTGGTTTTTTAATGTTTGAATCAATGAATAACATTTCTACTGAACTACAAGAAATCCTTAAATCGATGCATCATGTCAAAAAACTGGAAAAAGGGACTTACTTATTTCAGGAGGGCACTGCTGCAAACGAATTATTCATTATCATGAGTGGAAAAGTACAAATTAGTAAGATCATACCTGATGGAAGAGAATTGACCCTTCGTATTTGTTCTAAGGGAGATATTGTGGGAGAAATGATTTTATTTTCTACTTGTTCTAAATATATGATGAGTGCAAAAATCCTTGAGGACGGAGAAGCTGCGGTTATCTTGAAGGATGATTTAGAAGAGAGACTCTCAATTGATGGATCTGTAGCGGTCGAGTTTTTAAAGTGGATGGCAACTCAATACCGTAAAACGCAAACGAAGTTTCGAGACCTCCTTCTTCACGGTAAAAAAGGCGCTCTTTATTCAACGCTAATTAGACTAACTAATAGTTACGGGGAAAAAACAGATGATGGAATTGTTATTAAACTCCCACTAACGAATCAAGAGTTAGCCAATTTTTGTGGCACATCTCGAGAAGTAGCAAATCGGATGCTAAGTGATCTTCGTAAACAAAAAATAATTTCCATTGAAAAAGGTATCATTACTATTCATGATCTTGAATATTTAAAAACGGAAATCGATTGTGAAAACTGTCCAGCTGAAATATGTAATATAGATTGAAAAAGCCGGTATCTCTGAATCTTTGAGATAACCGGCTTTATATTTTTACAAACATCATACCCCTACTTAGATAATATCAGGTATCTTTCAAAATTGCAGTGACTAAAGTTACACTATTGTCTATTATAGTTTAGGTTGGTACGATGCTTGCACTTCTATTAATGGCTAAACAAGATTAATAAAGGGACTTTAGTACCAATAACTACCAGCCGATATAGGACATATCTCTCTTTTTACTCTCAACGCATAGCTGGTTTTCAGAATTTATTATAAAATTGAGAATAAAGTTTTTTGCAAGCGTTTGCATTATTCAATCTATTTTTTTAAACGATTGTGCAAACGTTTTCATAAATAGGGTCTTATAGATTTTTTCTTTATATATTAAGAAAGGTTTCTATTATTACTCTATTAACACCAAATTAATAAGGGGGAAAAATGTCGATGAGAAGAAAGACTAAGAATGGATTCTCTATTTTCATGACAGCGATCATGCTTTTGAGTTTGTGGTTACCTTTTGTGCCTGCTCAACAAGTATCGGCTGTAGGTTCTTCCACAACTGAAGAATCAACTGTCACATCGTCTGATCGCAAGGTGCGTTTTACCTACATTCGTGAAGACCAGAACTTCGGCGAATGGAATATTTGGACCTGGAATACAGAACTGAGCGATGGCCAGGTTGATTTCAATACCAGGGAAGGGAGCAAGGCAATGGTAGATATCCCTGTAGGTTCTAATACGAAGCAAATGGGCTTCGTACTTCGTAGTACCTATGACTGGAATACTGCACAAAAAGAGTTCGGAGATCGTTTCATTCCGGTCAATACGAACGACACACTCACCAAGGCTTACATAACTAGCGGTGTCGAACAAATCCGCATCGTTCCAGATGGATCGGCTCCTGTGATTGATAAAGGAAATGCAACTTTCTTCTATCGTGATAAACAGCTTTTCTCAAACGATCAAATGGAGACGATTCAAAAAGTAGATTTGAAGTTTGATGGCAAAACAACACCAATGACGTATGAACATAAGAATGAGAGATTCGTAGTCTCTTACGAAAACATTCCAAATGGTAAAACTCCATACACGTACGTTGTGACCATGAAAGATGGCACTACGAAAGAAGTTTCGGACCCTTATAACACCGTTGATGGAGTATCAGCAATTGATTACCAAAAAGCGGATCTGACTGTGAAAGGCTCTGTTACACCAGCAGCGGTTGACTATAATGAAAACGCTGTCTTAAAAGTTGACATCCAAGGCTTGAATGAAAGCCTGAAAGTCAGCAAAATCACTGCAGACACATCTGCACTTGGCGGATCTGACGAACTTGAAATCGATCCTTCATTAAAAGAAATCACAATCGGTGTAGATGACAACGTAACTGCTGGAACAAAAGAGATTCCTTTGACAGTAGTAGATTCTTACGGAAACTACTATTACGGGACAGCATCAATTGATGTTAAAACACGACAATCAGTCGGTGAAAATGATTTTGATTGGGATGAATCCATCATTTATTTCATGCTGACAGACCGTTTCTTTGATGGCGATTCATCAAACAACGACCCTTACAACCTGAACTACGACGCTAAGAACGACCGCGGTACGTATCAGGGTGGCGATTTTAAAGGAATTACTCAAAAACTCGATTACCTTGATAAGCTAGGCGTAAACACAATTTGGATCTCTCCTATTGTGGAAAACATCAAGCATGATGTCCGATACAATAATACTGAAGGGCATTCATATTATGCTTATCACGGATATTGGGCTAGCAACTTTGGAGAGTTGAACCCTCACTTCGGTACAATCGAAGAATTCCACAATCTGATCGACACTGCTCATGAAAAAGGCATCAAAATCATGGTTGACGTGGTCCTTAACCACACTGGATATGGATTAAAAGATCTCGACGGTACGGTTACCACCCCTCCAGCCGGTTACCCAACTGATGCAGAACGAAGCAAGTACGGCACGCTTCTACGCCAAGGATCAAATGTAGGCACTGATGAGGTGGTTGGTGAATTAGCTGGTCTTCCTGACTTAAAAACAGAAGATCCAGCAGTCCGCCAGACAATTATCGACTGGCAAACAGACTGGATTGAAAAAGCTACAACTGCAAAAGGTAACACAATCGACTACTTCCGTGTGGATACTGTGAAGCACGTTGAAGATGCAACATGGATGTCATTCAAAAATGCACTTACAAAAAAAATGCCGACACACAAAATGATTGGCGAAGCTTGGGGATCGAATGTCAACAATGACTACGGATACCTTGAATCAGGTATGATGGACTCCCTGCTTGACTTTGGCTTCAAAGACATTGCTCATGATTTTGTAAATGGCCAACTGAAGGCAGCAAACGATGCCCTTATTGCTCGCAACGGAAATATCGACAATACTGCTACTTTAGGCCAATTCTTAGGAAGCCATGACGAAGATGGATTCTTATTTAAAGAAGGAAATGACCAAGGTAAGCTAAAGGTTGCCGCCTCCCTTCAAGCAACAGCTAAAGGTCAGCCGGTAATTTACTACGGTGAAGAACTTGGACAAAGCGGAGCAAATAACTATCCACAATACGATAACCGTTATGATCTTGCATGGGATAAAGTTGAAAACAACGATGTTCTTGAGCACTATACAAAGATCCTAAACTTCAGAAGCGCTCATTCAGAATTGTTCGCTAAAGGTGAACGAACAACTGTTGGCGGCACTGACGCTGATAAATTCTTACTTTTTGCAAGAAAATACGGACATGAGGCTGCTTATGTCGGCTTGAACGTTGCTGACACAGCAAAACAAGTGACTTTATCAGTTGATTCTGCAGCTGCAATTGTAAAAGACCATTATGCAGATAAAACTTACACTGCAACAGAAGCTGGAGAAATCACATTAACAATTCCTTCTAAAGCTGATGGCGGTACTGTTTTACTAACGGTTGAAGGCGGGACGATCACAGGAGCTAAAGCTGCTGGCGAAGGTGACGGCACAGTTGAGCCAGTCCCTGCGAACCATATCCGTATCCACTACAACCGTACAGACAACAACTATGAAAACTATGGTGCATGGCTATGGAACGATGTAGCCTCCCCTTCTGCCAACTGGCCGACAGGAGCTACCATGTTCGAAAAAACAGATAACTATGGTGTATATATTGACGTACCACTTAAAGAAGGCGCAAAGAACATTGGATTCCTAGTAATGGATGTTTCAAAAGGTGATGCAGGCAAAGACGGCGGTGACAAAGGCTTTAGCATCAATTCACCAGAAATGAACGAAATTTGGATTAAACAAGGTTCTGACAAGGTCTATACTTACGAACCTGTTGATCTACCAGCTAACACTGTCCGCGTCCACTATGTACGTGACAACGCAGACTACGAAAACTTTGGTGTTTGGAACTGGGGCGATGTTGAAGCACCTTCCGAAAACTGGCCAACTGGCGCGAAGAAATTCGAAAATACAGACCGTTACGGTGCCTATGTGGATATTAAACTTAAAGAAGGCGCGAAGAACATTGGTTTAATTACACTTAACACTTCAAATGGAGAGAAAGACGGCGGAGATAAATCATTCAACCTACTGGACAAATACAATCGCATTTGGATCAAACAGGGAGATGATAATGTTTACATTTCTCCTGATTTGGAGCAAGCGACAGGAATTACATCTGCCGAGGTCATCTCTACTGATAGCGTTCTATTAGGGTTCACAATGACAGACGGCTTAACACCTGACTCTCTAAAAGCTGCTCTTGAAATCAAAGACGCAACAGGTGCTGCAATTCCAGTTGAAAGTGCTGAAATCACGAGCGCTACTTCTGCAAAAGTAAAAGCAACATTCGACCTAGAAAAGCTTCCATTATCCGTTACGTACGCAGGCAGAACTGTTTTTGCTTCTACTGGCTGGAGAATGCTTGATGAAATGTATTCGTATGACGGAAATGACCTGGGTGCTACCTACAAGAATGGAGCAGCAACGCTTAAATTATGGGCTCCTAAAGCTAGCAAGGTAGTCGCTAACTTCTTTGATAAAAATAATGCAGCTGAACAAATCGGCAGCATAGAACTTAAGAAAGGTCAAAAAGGAATCTGGTCAGCAGACATAGCTCCTGGCGATCTGAACATAAACGATCTTGAAGGTTATTTTTATCAATATGAAGTAACTAACGACGGTGTAACTCGACAAGTATTAGATCCATATGCAAAATCAATGGCTGCATTCACAGTGAATACTAAGGGTGAAGCTGGTCCTGACGGTGACACGGTTGGTAAAGCAGCAATTGTAGACCTAAGCGGTACAGACCCTATAGATTTTGACCATGCAAAAATTAAAGGTTATGAAAAGCGTGAGGACGCTGTCATCTACGAGGTTCACGTACGTGACTTCACGTCCGACCCTTCAATCGAAGGCGACCTGAACGCAAGATGGGGTTCATATAAAGCTTTTATCGACAAGCTTGAGTACATTAAATCTCTTGGTGTCACACACGTTCAATTACTGCCTGTAATGGCTTGGTATTACGGCAACGAAACGAACATGGGCCAAAGAGAGCTAGATTATTCAGCTGGCGGAAATGAATACAACTGGGGCTATGACCCACACAGCTATTTCTCACCAGACGGTGCGTATTCACAGGATGCAAGAGACCCTGAATTACGTGTGAAAGAGCTTAAGCAGTTAATCGATGCAATCCATGATGCTGGAATGGGTGTCGTCTTTGACGTGGTTTACACTCATATGGCAAAAGCAAGCCAATTGAATGACATTGTTCCAAATTATTATGCTTTCCAGGATTCAAAAGGAAACTTCCTTGGCGGTTTCGGAAACAACCTGGCAACTAGTCATAAAATGGCTGAAAAGCTAATGGTCGATTCAGTGAAATACTGGTTCGAAGAATATAAGATTGATGGCATGAGATTCGATATGATGGGTGACGCAACCTCCCCTTCTATCCAAAACGCATATAACGCTGCAGCTTCTGTAAATCCTTATGCACTTTTCATCGGTGAAGGCTGGAGAACCTTTGCAGGCCACATCGCTGAGCCAGAGCTTAAAGGCATGGGTGCAGACCAGGATTGGATGGATAAAACAAACAATGTAGGCGTCTTCTCAGATGAAATTCGTAATGAATTGAAATCGGGCTTCGGTTCCGAAGGTGAGCCTCGATTCATTACAGGCGGAGCTAGAGATATCAATACTATTTTCAGCAATATTAAAGGTCAGCCGTCCAATACAGCTGACGACGATCCAGGCGATATGGTACAGTACATTGAAGCGCATGACAACCTGCCGCTTCACGATGTAATTGCTCAATCAATTAAAAAGGATCCATCTGTTCCTGAAAACGAATTGGAGATTCACAAACGCATTCGCCTTGGAAACTCCATGATTTTAACGTCTCAGGGTACTGCTTTCTTACATGCTGGCCAGGAATATGGCAGAACGAAGCAATGGAAAGGTGAAGGCATTCCAGAGCAAAAGTATCATGAGTTAAAAGACGAGCAAGGAAATCCGTTTGGATATTTCATTCACGACTCTTATGATTCTTCAGATGCCATCAACATGTTCGACTGGCAAAAAGCAACGAATAAAAAAGAGTACTCAGTCCACACAACGACTCGCGCCTATACTAAAGGTCTGATTGAGTTAAGAAAATCAACAAATGCATTCCGTTTAGGTAACAAAGACTTAGTTGATCAAAACGTAACTTTGCTTGACTTCCCTGAAATAAAAGATACTGACTTAGTCATCGCTTATGAAAATGTATCGACTGATAAGACAGGAACATACTACGTATTCATAAACGCAGATACAAAAGCTCGTACGTTGACATTAGGTGACCTTGACTTCTCCAAAGGAAAAGTTCTAGTAGACAACGACGAATCAGGAAAAACACCAGTATCAAAGAAATCAGGCTTCAAATTAACAAAAGACACATTGACACTAGATCCACTGACTACTGTAGTAATTAAGCTGGATAAAGCAACAAAATAACAGGTGCGCAGAGGACGGTTCTCTTGATTCACTCTTGCGACCTACAAAGAAACCTATTTCATAAAGCACAGGCACCCACCTTATTAGGAAGGTGCCTGTTATCTTTTACTTAATACATAGATTGTTTTCATGACAAATTCCAACATGGATCATAACTATTCTTAATCAGTGAGTCACATATAAGGCCTAGATAATTTTCTAGTGCGGCATGCTCTCTGCGTTGGCATTGCATTTTTTTTTGAAGTGAACCTAACCACCTATATACGACATCTCCACTTTTTCCACATTCTGTTTTCTGTCAGTGAATCGTTCATCAGAATAGCGATTCTCTCTATTCCTCCAAATCCTTTCGATTTGTCTAAGAATCTCTTCGTCCATAGATCCATCCCGAAGTGTATGTCTCAAATCATGCCCTTTCCCGTTAAAAAGACATGTAAATAATTGGCCATTTGCAGAAATTCTTGCCCGAGTACAGCTTGAACAGAAGGATTGAGAAACCGAAGTGATAAATCCTACATCTATATCCGAGTCTTTATATCTGAAGCGCTTTGCTACCTCTCCAAAATAATCTGGATTTTGTGTTTCCAATCGGAAATGTTCGGTCAGCATCCCCATTATGTCCTGCATAGTTATCACTTGATCATTCGCCCATCCATTTGTGGAACCTACATCCATAAATTCAATAAATCTTAACTGTACCCCATTATTCTTACAAAATATAGCCATCGGAATGATTTGATCATCATTCATTCCTTTTTTTACAACCATGTTGATCTTTACACCCAGCCCAGCTTCTTTGGCAGCATGTATCCCTTTTAAGACTGGTTTGGTAGACACTCCTCTTCCATTAATCATTGCAAACTTTTCATCATCCAAGCTATCTAGACTAATGTTAACCCTTTGTAACCCAGCTTTTTTTAGCTCTGCCGCATATTTAGGTAGGTAGACTCCATTGGTTGTCAAAGCGATATCTTGGATTCCCTCAACCCTTGTTATTGCTTGTATGAGGATATGTAAATCTTTACGGAGTAATGGTTCCCCACCTGTGATGCGAATTTTTTCAACTCCAAGCTTCGCAAAAAGAGTGGTGATACGAACAATTTCTTCAAAGGTTAATAATTCATCTTTTTTGAGAAATGGGAAAGAGTCATCAAAAATTTCAGCAGGCATGCAATATTGACATCTAAAATTGCATTGATCAATGACCGAAATCCGCAAATCCCTTAAAGGCCTATTCAGTTGGTCACGAACCTTATCCTGCATACTCTCACACCTTTTTTTAAATAGTTATACTATTTTCTCATGGAATAGGTTAAATAAAAAGGAATAATGCTTACTGGACTAATGTAACTCGTTAAAGTCTGCTTATTAACTGATAAATGTAGTGGATTACGCGAAGCTTGTGATGGATATCGAACCAAATGTGCACGAAATCCCTCTTTAAAAGTGGATAAATCCGCTAAAATCTCCAAAAGTGAAGGATAAATTTTCAAAAGTGAAGGATATTTACCTCGAATGTGATCGATAACGCATACTGAGTGATGGATATCAGTAGCAAACTGAACGATAAACCCATTCCAAATCCCAAAGAAAACACCGCTCAATTTCTAAAAGTGAGCGATAAAATTGAAATGTGGAGGATAATGCTAAGTTTGTTATGGATATCAAGCCCAAAGTGCACGAAATCCCTCTTTAAAAGTGGATAAATCCGCTAAAATCTCCAAAAGTGAAGGATAAATTTTCAAAAGTGAAGGATATTTACCTCGAATGTGATCGATAACGCATACTGAGTGATGGATATCAGTAGCAAACTGAACGATTAATCCCCTCAACCCAAACTGAATAGTCCTCTCTCTTGTCTCCAATAAAAAAGCAGAATCTCAATGAAGAAGCTCTCCATTTAAAATTCTGCTTTACTAATTATTGAATCCCAAGGGCAATTTTCGCATAGCGAGACATTCTATCTTTTGTCCATGGTGGATTCCAGACGATGTTGACTTGAGGATCCTTGACTTCAGGAAGGTCTTCAAGAAAGTTTTTTACTTGCTCGACTATGACTCCAGCCAGCGGGCATCCCATTGATGTAAGGGTCATGGTGATGATTGTACGCCCTTCATCATCCATATCCACGTCATATACTAATCCGAGGTTTACGATATCGACTCCGAGTTCAGGATCAATAACTTGTTCCAACACACCTAATATATTTTCTTTTAATTCTTTTTCCAAATGAAATTCACCCTTTCTAAAGATGCTTTTCAAACCATTTAGTGGCTTCGAGCATTGCATAGTGTGAGACGATGTGTACCCCTTTCTCTTCAAGTAAGAAGGAAATTTCTCCTCCACTCTCATCATATAGGGGCTTCAATTTTTCATAGAAATTATAGGCACTATGATAAGGGACGACTGAATCACGATCTCCATGCCAGAAGAGTAATGGGATTGGACGCCATTCCTCCACGCTTAACGATGGATCATATTCCTTCAGCCCTTCATATTCTTGCTGAATTTCCTCTTCGGTCATCGGCATCTCTTTTACTACTTTACGTACATTTTCTACTTGGAATTCCGCAAATTCTACATATGCAGGGGATCCCATTAAGCAAACCGCAGATTTAATCCAGTCGTATCTTCTAAGAGAACCCATCGTAATGATTCCACCCATGGATGTCCCAGATATGCCAATACGAGTTTCATCAGCAAGTCCCATCCGTACATATTCATTTTTCAAAACTTCAAGTTCATGAATAGTGTTTTTTACAATTTTCCAGAAATTCAAGCCAAGTTTGAATTCATCGTACCCTTCTGACCTCTCTCCATGTAAGAGTGCTTCAGGCATGACCACTCGAAATCCTTTTTCAGCTAGTAGGTAGGCAATGGTTAAGTTTCTTTCCTTAACACTTGTAAATCCATGTACAAATAAGATGAATGGCAATGTCTCTTGCATTGAATCTTGTTTGACAACGTGCAGAACGGGAATATCTTTTATTACTTCTCTATTTACTATAACCATGCATCTTTCCCCCATAACATGTTACAAGTTTTTCTTTTACAATTACTATACGCGAAACATGTATAAATGGAAAAAGATTTAACTTTCACTTAAAATGTATTTTACATAACCTTTATACAATATACATGTTGGAATTGGATATATTTTATTAGAAGAACTTATTATACAAACCTCCAGTATATATACCACTTAACGAAAAAGGAGAAATTTATGACTGATCAACATTTAATCGTATTAGATTTAGATGGCACGTTATTAAAAGATGATAAAACAATTTCTGATAGGACAAAAAAGACCCTTTTCACATTAAAAGACCAAGGGCATCAAGTCATGATTGCAACCGGACGTCCTTATCGATCCAGTGAAATGTACTATAAGGAATTAGGCTTGAACACCCCCATTGTCAATTTTAACGGGGCATTTGTCCATCATCCTACTTATACAAATTGGGGTTCTTTCCATACTCCCCTAGATATTAAAGTAGCTAAAGATATTGTTGAAGCTTGTGATCAATTTAAGTATCACAATATTATCGCTGAAGTACGAGATGATGTGTATTTCCATTATCATGACGAAAAGCTAATTGATATATTCAAATTAGGGAATCCGAAAGTAACGACAGGTGATTTAAGACATTTCCTAGAGACTAATCCAACTTCGATGTTAATTCATACTGAGCCAGAGCATGTTGCATCCATACGTAAGCACCTTTCAGATGTCCATGCGGAAGTGATTGACCATAGAAGATGGGCTGATCCTTTCCATGTCATCGAAATCGTAAAATCCGGGCTCAATAAAGCTGTTGGAATTAAAAAAGTCGCACAGTATTTCGATATTCCACAAAGCAAGATCATTGCGTTTGGGGATGAGGATAATGACCTTGAAATGTTAGACTATGCTGGCTGTGGTGTAGCTATGGGCAATGCTATTTCTGCTTTGAAAAATGTTGCTAATGATACGACCTTATCTAATGAAGAGGATGGAATTGCTTTGTTCCTAGAAGAGAAATTCAATATCAAGCTGGCCTAATAGAAGTTATTTCCTTCATGAAAAAGAGCAATTTGAACACAATAGTAAAAGACACAGTGATTGTGTCGGACTGTCGTATGATTGACAATTTGCTGCATTAAATCGACTAGAATGTGGGGGATAACAATGGGTAGAAGCAATAAATCTAAGCGTTTCGTTCAACAAGGCAAGGATGTTGTTTCAAAGCATGATGAAAAAATCCCTTATCATATGACCTTGGCTGAGGCGGAAGCCAAAAAGATGAAAAGCCATGGCGAAGATTTATCTCTTGGAGGTTTCTAAATGGGTAACCACTTATTCCAGGAAGCTAGAAATTGTGTCAATCAAGCTGTAAACGCTACTGAGGGTAATCAGCAGCAAGCAATCGAAAAAGCTCAAAATGCCCTTTCATCTGCTTATGCTAATTCCACTGTTGCCGAACAGGCTCAGCTAAGCCAAATGCAGGAACAGTTGGACTCTTGCAAATAAGTCCGAAATGTTAAAGAACAAAAATGGCACGTAAAGAGAATTTCTCTACGTGCCATTTTTTAATCCCTGCGAAAGAATCCAAATACACCTTCAGTATGAACGATATTGGTAAAGGCAGTCGGATCGACTGATTTAATAATTTTTTCTAAATCATATAGCTCATAACGAGTAATGACAATCATCATCATTTCCTTGCTTTCATTTGTAAAAGCACCTTTAGCAGGAATTGTAGTGATACCGCGGACTAGCTTCCCATGAATAGCAGATTTTAACTCTTCTGATTTTTTCGTAATGATTAAAGCAGTCAATTTATTATGACGTGTATGAATGGCATCTACAACCCTAGAAGCAGCATAAAGTGTTACTAACGTATATAGTGCTTTTTCCCACCCATATATGTATCCGGCCGTCAAAATAATAATAGCATTTAGACTAAAAAGATAGGTACCTACAGGCTTGTCTTTCATACGCGACAAAATCATAGCTATGATATCCATTCCACCTGTGGACGCTCCGTATTTGAGCGTGAACCCTACACCAACAGCAGAGATAACACCACCAAAAACTGCATTGAGCAAAATGTCTGGTGATACTTTGACTACTGGGATTACTTCCATGAAAAATGACATAAGTAATACGCTTAGGAAACTATATAAAGTAAAAGATCTCCCAACCTTTTTCCACGCCAGTACGGTTATAGGAACGTTAAGAATTAACAACAACACCCCTGTGGAAATTTCAATTGAAGCGAATGTAGAAAATAAACTGGATAATAGCTGTGCAACCCCAGCAAATCCGCTCGCATACACTTTTGCAGGAATTAAGAAGAAATTCATCGCTATGGCATTAAGCAGAGCCCCAATGATGACAATGATGATTTTTTTTATTTCAGACCAATACAATGCACTTCCTCCTTTATTCGTTTATAATTTACTTATAGAAGATATAGGAAAGTAAGGAAGATATCAACGATTATCTCTTAATTTTCCCTATTTACAAGAATTAACACTCCTCTTTCCTATCTAATTTTTCAATGCTACACTATTGTGTAAATTATATATTTTAAAAGCAGGTGAATTAAATGAGCGTACATATTTTGGCGGATAGCGCCAGCGACTTGCCTTATTCATATTTTCAAGAAAATCAATTGCATTTTATTCCATTACTCGTTCATTTAGATGGAAAGGATTACGAAGATGGCTTAACGATTCAATCTAAAAGTGTCTATGATGCGATGCGTAATGGTTCAGCAGCAAAGACTTCCCAAGCTTCTCCAGAGTACTTCCATAAATTATTTACCCAATTTGCTGAAGAAAAAAAACAAGGGATTTATGTAGCTTTTTCTTCTGAACTTTCGGGTACATACAATACAGCTGTCATGATTCGTAATGAAGTAAAAGAAATTCATCCTGACCTAGATCTAGAAATCATCGACTCTAAATGCGCATCCTTAGGTTATGGATTAGTTGTAAAAGTGGCCGCTAACCTGGCATCTAAGGGAGCGACAAAAGAAGAAATCATAAAGGCCGTTGAATTCAATAGTACTCATATGGAACACCTTTTCACTGTTGATGAACTAGAATATTTGGCACGTGGTGGCCGTATTTCAAAAGCATCGGCGTTTGTAGGTGGACTTTTAAATATTAAGCCTTTGCTTCATGTTGAAGAAGGTAAACTTGTTCCCCTTGAAAAGATTCGAGGAAAAAAGAAACTTTTAAAGAAAGTTCTTGATTTAATGCATGAGCGTGGAGAGAAATTGCAACAACAAACGATTGGAATAAGCCATGCAGATGATTTGGAAACAGCTCTTGAATGGAAGGCAGCAATTTCCCAAGAGTTTGGTTCTACTCAATTTGTAATTGAAATGATTGGTTCAGCCGTTGGTGCACATGCTGGACCTGGAACAATTGCACTCTTTTTCTTAAACAAGCTTCCTGAATAAAAAACATGGATTACAATGTACAGCAAAACACATAATCCAATACATACTCCTTTCCTATAAAACGAATACTAACTTTACAGGAAAGGGGTGTTCATTATGCCTAAAACTTCAGATAACGATAAAAAAGCTAAAGACAATCAAGCCCTGCAACATGAGAAAAATATGGTCCGTGAAAAGAACCGTAAAGCAGGTAGAGATGCTTATTCTAAAAAAACAGATCATTTATAGTATGGAATATAACAGCCTTCTGTCTTCACTGACAGAAGGCTTTATTTGTCACTAAAGCTATTTTTCAATATAATGGTACATATACAATTAGCTCTATCACATAGATTTTGAAGTTAATTAGGAGGTACATACATATGTCAAAAGAGAGTTCATTCGATATCGTCTGCAAGGTGGATGTTTCTGAAGTGACTAATGGGGTCAACATCGCTTTGAAGGAAATTCAAAACCGTTTTGATTTTAAAGGTAGCAAGAGCGATATTAAAGTAGAAAAAGACGAGCTTGTCCTTGTTTCTGATGATGAGTACAAGCTTGATCAACTGAAGGATGTCATGATTTCCAAGCTACTTAAACGTGGTGTAGGAACGAAGAATTTAGATTATGGAAAAATTGAAGGTGCATCAGGCGGTACAGTTCGTCAACGTGCAAAGCTAATTCAAGGCATTGATAAAGAAAACGCTAAAACCATTAATAACATCATTAAAAACAGCGGATTAAAAGTGAAATCGCAAATCCAAGACGACCAAATCCGTGTAACTGGGAAGAGTAAAGATGATTTGCAAAAAATCATGGCTTCCATTCGTGAAGCAGGTCTTCCAATCGACGTGCAGTTTATGAATTTTAGATAAGACATTTAGAATCGAATTCGAAAACATCTTATATGTTTTTGAATTCGATTTTTTGTTTAACTTTTTTAGACATTACTTGTCTTGCTCCGAGGCATTCGATTTTCTAATGCCGTCATCTGCGTAAGACTTCACGTTTTTGTCTGCCAAAGCCAAGCGACTAGAATGCTTCCGTTTTTATTACATAATCGCCTCTCTGTGGGTAAAAGTAATAAAGCAGGATTTACGAATCAGTCCCATTTCCAAAATTTCTCACGTTTTCTAACAAGGATTTATTGGAATAAGTACACAGAGAGTAACGATTGGAGGAATGAATTATGACAAACCAAAATCAACAAAATCCAAAGAAACCAGCTTTTCCACCCCAGCATCAAAATCATCAGCCTGGAATCCAGACGGAAATGACTCCTGAACCCGAATCCGTGAAATCTAACTATCAAGGTAGTAATAAGCTAAAGGATAAGGTAGCAATCATTACAGGGGGAGACAGTGGGATTGGACGTGCAGTTGCGATATATTACGCTAAAGAAGGGGCAGACGTTAGTATCGTATATTTGGACGAGCATGATGATGCAAATAAAACGAAAGAGCTTGTGGAAGCTGAAGGTAAGAAATGCTTATTATTAGCAGGAGATCTTGGTGAAGAGGCATTTTGTAATGAAGTTATCGAAAAAACCGTTGGAGAGTTTGGTAAACTCGATATCCTTGTCAATAATGCAGCAGAACAACATCCTCAAAAAAGCATTCTTGATATTTCAGCAGAACAAATGCAAAAAACTTTCAAGACGAACTTTTTCGCATACTTTTACTTAGCAAAAGCTGCTCTCCCTCATTTAAAGAAAGGCAGTTCAATCATTAACACTGCATCTGTCACAGCATATGAAGGACATCCGGAACTCATTGATTATTCCTCTACAAAAGGTGCGATTGTTTCATTCACTAGAGCCTTGTCCAACTCCATTTCCAAGGATGGTATCCGTGTAAACGGTGTTGCTCCCGGTCCTATTTGGACACCACTCATCCCTTCTACCTTTGATGAGAATAAAGTGGCGAAATTTGGTCAAGACACCCCAATGGGTCGCGCTGGACAACCTGAAGAACTAGCTCCTTCCTACGTTTTCTTAGCATCCGACGATTCTTCCTATATCAGTGGTCAAATGATCCATGTTAATGGAGGAAAAGTATTAAACGGATAATATTTGGAGCTCAATTCATGATGGATTGGGCTTTTTTGTTTGCTCAAAAAAGCTGTATGTGGATTATTAAAGGGTTCCGTTTTGAGGTGCTTTTCTAAAAATACTTACCGAAATGACAGTCGTTTTGGCATCGTTATTGGTATATATAAAAGCAAAACTCGCCATAGTAATTGGCGAGTTTCTTTATTAGGAATACCGAAACCTTATTTAACTAAAGCCCCCTTTAGTTTAAGTGCATTCCTTCACAATCAATAAATAAAAAGAGCTGTCACATTGACAATTTTAGCAATACTATTTAATCTGATTCATTCATGGTATGAATTACATCCCCCGCTTTACGGCACGCTATTTTTTTGGAATCAGATTTAAGCCTGTAAATACTTCTTTTTCCATCAGGGTTTCGTATCTCTATGCGAAAATAGCGACTACAATCCTCATTTCCAAATTCCACTCGATTAATACGGTCCATTCGTGTTTCAGCTTTTTCAAGCATGATCACTAACGGTGCCATTTTCAACACCCTTTTCCAAACACTTATTTGCTTATTTTTCAAGTAAATGAACACAAAAAAGCCCTTGGGCAAGCTTGTATAAATGAACAAAAGTCCATTAAACACAAACAGCCCAAAGGCTTAAAATTAGTAATTCACCGCACACTAAAAAGTGACAAAAAAACAAAAAGAAAAATAAGTTAAAGTAATTTTAGCATTCTAGTTAGTAGATAAAAAGGATTTTGTTATTGTTTAACTCTATTAATAACCTCGTTCCGCTTAATTCTTGTTAAAAAAGAGAGACTATTCTAAAAAGTATATAGGCTGACCTACTTTGTGCTTCTATTAAATTACAAAGTTTCTATTAAGATTCTTTAGTAGAACTAATCATTTCCTTTATTTGGTTAATTAATAAAGGACTATTCGTTTGAACTTCAATGTAGTTAGAGTCATATATTTTGCAAATTAGTTCTAAATCAAGTATTTTAACTTTTCTTTACTTTCTTTTACTAATTGGTCTTCAATTCCTTCTTTATACATTTCCATCAAATTAAGTACACATAAATCTGTCATGATTTGTACAGCTAGTTTATTTCGTCTACTAGTATAAGCAACATTTGCAGTTAACTTAACATCATTTCTTATAATTTTAAAGGTGAAATCACTTAAATATTCATCTGAGAAACACATAGCGGCAAATACATTTTCCCTATTAAAGTCTGAATTGTTGGTGAGTTTGATATCATTTATATCTTCAAATTCTTTTGTAAAAAATATACAAACCACTCCAAAATCTTCATTATAATCGATAATTTGTCCAGCATAATAGGATTGATCGCTTTCGACTGGTATAGCGAAAATATCTCCTATATTCCATTCTTGACCTTTAGGTATTTTATATGTTTTTATCTCTTTTATTATCTCATCTTTTATATTTTCATCTACTTCATATGAAGAATCACTTAGTTTGTTTATCAAAATAGCGACTTCTAGTACTTTTTCCCCGCTTTTGTGTGAAAAAGATGCTCCATCGGATTCTGAATCAAATGAAATACTTTTAAATCCTTTCATTTCTTTTAGTTCTTTCTTGATTATTCTTATAGCATCTTCAGTAGTTTCTTTTTGTAAGAATTCTGCTACATCAGCATAAAACCAAAACTTTTTATATGTTGGATTAGGAAAGTGAATCTTAATTTTTCCTACTTGCAATTCTTTTTTCTCATACATTTAAAACCATCTACCTTTCTATATATTCCATTTTTTCCATTTTCTTTTAGAGATTTCATTTCTTTTATTCTCTAGTTCTTCGAATTTTTTGTATCTATTTATCATCTTTTGCTCATATCTTCTTGCTTGTCTTTTGTTTTTTGCGGTTAATAATGGCTCCATCCTATATTTTCTATTATTTGCTTCCTCATGCTCTTTACCACGTCGTTTTAATGATCTAATTGTTCTTCCAATATATTTCCGGCCACTTTTTAAATCTGTTCTTAAATAAATAATATGTTTTTGTGCGCCTTTGGCTAATTTAGATACACTACCAGGACCCCACAAAATTTCCCCTCTTGAAATCGGAGCTTTTGGTTTGTATTTTAACTCAATAAATTTATTTTTATATTTCTTTGATTTCAACCCATCTGGATCAATCATCATTACAGGGTTATTATTAGCGTATGCATATCCATTTTGAGTCAATATATCATCATCATCACCAGGATCAGGATCTAATGATAAAAAGACTCCATGAATAGGATGATAGTATCGAGCCATTAGATAATACAATCCAGTTTCTTCATCATACTGATATCCAGCATAGCGATATGGATTTTCTAATGCAACCCCTGTTAAATCTTCTGAATTAAGTGGATTACCCCAACTATCATACTTATAAGTTCCTACAATAGATCCGTTATGATCAGTCAGTGCTATTACATCACCACGTGGGTTGTAATGGTAATAATACGTACCAGATACAGCACTTCCATTGTATTTATTTAATGCGAGAAGCTGACCATCTACACCGTAAACATAAGAACGTAAAACTTGTTCATTTTCATTGGTTTCATAGAGAACATTTAAGCTATCACCATCATAAATAAAATTGGTAATGGTGCCTTGAACATTCTTTTGAATACGTCTGCCATTATCATCATATTTGTATTCTGCGTATGGAGAAGTTTCCCCTTTTTTATAAACTGCAATTAATTGATCTGCTGCATTCCATTCATACGTATATTTAGAATCTGCAATTCGATTTCCATTTTCATCGTATTGAATGGATTCTTCACCAAATGTTGTTAGTTGATTGGCCAAATTATACATTGGTTGGATGGCAGGTGCATTACCTAATTTAATATAGTTTCTATTACCAAAACCATCATAATTAAACTCATTGGTTGTACCATCTGGGAGTGTTTCTACTCTCAGTTGATCTAGATCATCATACGTATAGTTTGTTGAAGTTCCATCTTCGTATTTAATTTCTTTCCGATTTCCATTCGCATCATAAACATATCTTTCATTTATGATTGGATTGATTTGACCCGTGGTAGAATCTACTTTACCAGTACTTTGGGAAGTCACCTGACCAGCACGGTCATATATATAACTGGTGCCTACTCCATTTGGTGGTGTATAAGTATGAACATTCCCTAACTCATCATAATCCATCCGGAAAGTATTAATCCCATTCTTGATCAGTGTGTTTTGATCTAACTTGTCATATTCATAGTCAACGGTTTGACTTACCCCACCGTGGGTAAACATGACAGATTCTAACTTATCTGACTTCAGTGGGTATGTCCATGAAGAAGAACCGATTTGTATATCATTCTTTTTCAGAATTTGACTTGTTACTCGATTTTTCTCATCAAAGTTTATTATTTTTTTTATTTGATTTAAAAAATCAGTGATTTCTGTTTCATTGCCATTTTTATCTTTGATAAATTTATAGACTGGTGCATTATTATAAAAGACTTGTTCTACACGATCTGCACCATCATAGGAGTTTTTAATGATATTTCCATTAGGAAGCAAAATCTCTTCTAGGTTATCATTATCATCATATTTATTTATCGTTTTTTGATTTAATGGATTAGTGACTGAAATCAGTTTATCATCTTCATCATATTCATAATGGAATTCCTGTTTCTTATTATCTACGGAAGACTCAATAGTTTTTACTTTGTTATTGCCGTTTTTATCATATACATAATTAACTACAGAATTATTTGGAAGCACTAAAGATTTTAATTGGTTATTTAAATCATAATTAAAAGTTTTTTGAAATCCCCGAGGATTAATTTCAGATATTAAATTTCCTATCTCGTCAAAAGATTTCGTAGATTTTCGACCTAAGACATCCGTGATACCTTCAGCATAATTTTTCTTTTCATCATATACTGTTTTTTCTAGAATATTTCCTTCCACTAAACGAATTCCATCAAACCAAACCGTTCCCGTGTTATTATTTCTAAAAAGAACATACGTATCAATACTTTTAATGGCTTTATCTGAATTCAAATATACTGCTGAACGATTCCAATCCTGAGTTCCTAAAGGAAACAGAGCTTGTTTGTCTTCAAAAGTACCATCAATATAAACAACTTTCGCCCATAAAGAATAGTCTTTGTTAGGGCCATTATCAACGGTATTCTTTACATTTTCTGATTTGGATAAACCAGTTATTGTGACAGGTGCTGCTTCCTCTTGATTTAGGTCTATTGTTTGCCTGTATTGAATGGCGGATTGACTCGTTAGGGTTCTTGTCATTTTTAAAGCCGATGTTTCATTAAAACCACCCGTTACATCAACTTCACCTAGCCCAGAACTTTTAACCCAGCCTGTAACACCATCTTCAAAGCTACTATTTACATACGGATTAAATGAAGATGAAACATCAGATTGTTCAACTTGGATTTCATCAAACCATGCTTCACCTGACGAGGATGGATTTCGGTGATCCACTTCTAAGTAAAGCTTAATTTTATTTACATTGCTGCCAGTTTTGAAGGTTACTTGTCTTTTTGACCAAGTTTGAGTCCCTGTTAAAGCCGAGTAACGATGATCGGCCCAACTTACATGAGAACTGCCATTCAACAGTTGCACATTGATAAATGCATTGGCATTTTTCAAATCTAGAGATTTAATTTTTGCACTCACAGTATAGGTTTTATCCGGTTCTACATTAATCTCTCGTGTAACCCCAGCATACCCAATTTCATTTGCAGTAGATGAAGAATTCGTTGTAATACGTATAGCTTGTTTCCCACCTAGGCCCTTAATGTCACTTGAAGGGAGAGCGACCTGTGTGACAGAACCCGTATCTTTAACAAGTGAAACATTCCATCCGTCCAAGTTAGTTTCAAAACTTGGGTTACCAGCTAAGTTATGTCCAACGGCTAATGAAGAGCTGGATTCAATCTCATTCCCAAAATCATCATATTTAGCAATTGAAGATACAGCACCTGCATCATCTGTTTCTGATATAGGATTTAACCCATCGTAAGCAATGTTGGTTATATCCCCCTCTGTATCAGTAACCTGGGTTACATCATTATTGCTGTTATACTCATATACTTCTGTCCCATAACTATCCGTAGCATTTTTGACATTCCCATTTTGATCGTATTCATATGACTCAGTAGCTCCCTTACCGATGTCTTTCGGATCCCACGACTTAACCAGGTTGTTCCCCAAATATTCATATTGGGTTTCTAAATTGTTATTCGGATCTACATTACCAGGAACATAGGCATCAATTTGTCTCACAAGATTCGCAGCTGCATTATATTGAATGAATGTTTGATTACCCTTAGGGTTTGTAATGACTAATGTACGATTTGTAACAAAGTAGGTAAAGGTTGTAACTTTTCCTTTTGGATTCGTTACACTTTCAAATTTCTTATCTGCTTTATATTTGTAAGTTGTAACCACTGGCTTTTCGGAAGTATGTGTTGGACTATACACTTTTACTAAAAGACCATTGGTATCATATTCGTATTTAGTAACTTCACCTTCTGGATTCGTTACTGTTTCTAATCGTTCATTCTTATAAGTAAAGGTAGTGTTTCTTCCTTTAGGGTCTTTAATGTTTGATACTAATCCTTCAGGGTTATATTCAATGGTCAATGACCTTCCTGAAGCATCTACAATAGACGATAAGCGATTTTCCGTATAATTATAGACAGTCTTGTTTTTGTCTTTTTGGGCATCAATGATTTCTTTTAGGACTCCAGTTGCCTTATCGAAATATACACTTGTTTGATCTTTAGATGTTAAAACGTAATCGGTAGACGTTTCTTTTAAATCTAGATATACACCTGTTGGAGCATTGAATGAGCCATCGGCTTGCTTAATGAAACTGTGTATCGTCCCATCATCATCTGTGTAGTCTACTTGATTACCAGAAGTGATCATTTTTGATTCAGCGTCACTGATCCATCCCATACCAAAAATCCCTTTTATGGATGATTGGCTATTATACGTTCTTCCTATACTTAATCCTGGTCCTCTTCCATCAATAGAAATATCCGTTTCTGACACCATTAAATTGCCTGTTGCCGCATTAACGGTTCCGCCATTCACTTCAATGCCGGACCAATAATCTTCCATTCCGAGGAAAACTTCTGGGCCTGGAATGGTTGGCATGAAGGCTTCTGATACTTGGCTATCCGGGTGTCCTGCATTACTATAAGCTTGAACTCTAAACCAATAGTTCTTTCTAGTAGGGTATATTCCTCCAGAATTTTTATATACAGGAGAAGGGTCCAAAGCTAACTCTCTGCCTGCACCATCAGTGTTAAGCGCATAACCTCCAGCTGCTATTTGTAATTCTGTTGGCCAGATTCCTTTATTTTGAGTTGTCCAGGTTGTTTGTCCATCTTCGACCTTACCAACTCTTTCATATGCGGTACCATTATACATGGTAATGTAATACCCATCTGCCCCTTCTACTTCATGCCAATTTAAATTAACATAACCAGACTCTTCATGGATTGCGTTAGAATATGGCCTTCCAGTAAGTTGAGTAGGTTGTTCCATTGGCATGTAGCCCACAACAGGGGTTGACCAAGGACTATCCCCACCTGGAAATACTGCAATTACACGGACCGCATAGTTCCTTCTTGTCCCATACGTTCCTCCATCGGCAGCCGCGTTTTGATAAACGGGATTAGGATTAAAGGCAAATTCAGTTCCTGATTGATCTGCTCTTAATTTGTACTCCCCAGCATCAATTTGTGCCTGAGTAGGCCATAACTTTTTCCCTTTTGATGTCCAACTATTTACATCTCCATTAACTAGTATGGATTCGTAATCTTTCCCATTAAAAATTTGTACTTTATATTTTTCCGCACCTGTTACTTTCTTCCAGTTTACATTTAAATATCCTGTACCTGTTCCAGGTCCATTGGAAACAGCTGAAACAGTCGGTGTTTCTGGAGCATCATAGTGGTACCAAACGGATAAATAAGGTTTATTTGTGGTATTGTCTGATGAAATAACTTTCTTCCAGTAGGTCTGGCCATTACCATTGGTATGTAGTTTAAATCCATTGTTTACTTTCGTACCGGCGGCCCAAGCTTTTACTGTATTTGTTACTGTAAAATATGCCCATTCATCTTTTACTACGTCTTGTTTTTCTATATTAGTAGAGTTTGGTTTGTTATTCCACGTTAAAGTGGAAGCATCCCAACTTCCTGTTACTTCATCTATCCATAATCCTGTTGGAGTTGTTGGATAATAGGAATGAGTAACATGGACATTAAGAATTGCCTTATCGATAATCGCATTTTCAATCTTTGAAATATCCTGTTTCAAATAAGCATAGTTGGTACCAGTCGTACTATCATACAAACCAACTTTTAGCACATATTGATTAAGACCAGAATCCCATTTTTTTGTTGGAGTGCCGTAGTTAGTGGTTGGATAAGCACTCATAACAAAAGCATCCGTACTAGTTGCTACTGAAGTAGTAGGATCAATATAAATAGGAAATTTACGCTCAGGAGAAGATAACCATTCTTCATCTGCGGTAACGGTTAATAAATATCCCTCTTGATTAGGCAATTCCTCGATATGATAGTCAACTGCTTCAGAACGCACTGCTTCTGAAGATTGTGGATCTATATTTGAATCTGTCATGAAGGGTTTCGGTAACGCAAAAACTTTTTTATCCTCATTTTGTTTGAAGAATGAAACCGACCCATCCTCTTCTTTTTTTGCATGTAGAGAAGTACTTAACTTGAATGTAAAGGTATTCAAACCTTGGTAGGAATGTAGAACTAAATCTTCTTTAACATTTTCGTTAAAAGTAAAATTTCTTAAGTCAATATTAGGAAATATGTTTTTATGGATAATTTCATTATTTTGATATTCCGGTTCAACATCTTGGACTGCAACACTCTGTTGTCCTCCTGATGCTTCCAGAATGGAAAATGTTATGGAGTCAGTATCCTTTTGAAATGTAGCATATTCACCATTTTGCATTTTTTTTAGAAATGTAGATTCTAACGTAGTTTTTTCAGTTTCAATAACCTGTTGGTTGCCTAGATTTGCAGTTTGAAGCTCAGGAGAAATCTCTTTCCATTCTCCGTCTTCTTCTAAATGGACAGGTTCAAAATAGATGTTTTTAGTAAAGGTACCATCCCCATTATCAAAAACTTTACTAGTATCTGTCCGTTCTTCGATAATCTCTTTCTTTTCACCGCCCTCTTCTTCTGAAATGACTTTAACTGTCTCTTCTTTTATTACAGAAGGAGAACTGGTTGTTTCGTCTTCTGCATAAGCAAGTTGATTGAAAGGGATAGAGGTAAAAACCAACATTATAGCTAGTACCCATACTACACTCTTTCTAATGGTAAACTTTCTCATAATCTGCTCCTTTTAGTAGTATTAGATTTCTTTTTTCAAAGTAACCTAGGATAGATTATCAGAAATATTATCAATTTTTTTCAGTTTTACTTAAATGGTTAAATGTACACATATTGGAAAAGAACGTGAAAAGTGTTTCTTTAAATTAATGTTTGATTAAAAACCACCATTTAACCCTTATACTATTGCAAATAAAAAACCAACACTTTGAAAAAATGATTGATCAAAATGATGGTTTTCTATTGAGAATATCTATTGTTAAAATAAAGGTCGTTCATTTTAATAACTCTTATTTCACTAAACTGCCCCTTTTGTTCATTAAGAAATTACAATTTAATCCCTTGATGCTTGGACTGGATAATGTACCCACCTTCAGATTCTGACTTATAATATGCCACATTATTTTCCTCTAGATTTATTAAATCCTTGAAAGTAACAGGGATTTTGCAATTCCAATTCAATTTTTCTACCTTAAGAGGGAAATCATCATTATTTGGATTAGGGGTATGAATATAAACTGCATCTGAACCTGCATCTTCATCATCTATAAGAATCCAAGATTGGTATGGTTTTTCAAATGATTCGAGCTTTTTTAATAAATTTTTATATAAATCTATATGTGCTTTTATATGCTCTCTTCTTATTCTCAAACTATCATTCCCAAACCCGTAAAAATCAAGATGGGCATGCCATAAATTAAACCAGCCTTCCTTTCCAAAGTCTAAATCATACTGCTCTACTGCAACCTCTCTCAATAAATTACGAAAATAACGCCTTTTTCCACGGAATTTTTTCATTCTATCCCTCCTAGCTTTTAAAAAAATTAAACATATTAAATATTGCTTATTGAACTATCCTGCCCCTTTACTTCAATAAGAAAAAAAGCATTCTTAATTAAAGAATGCCCCTTTTAGTTTAAGTGTGACCTTTCACTAAATATTACCTTTATATATATATTTCTTACCAGTGCACTTGAAGTTTATTGCCATTTAAATCAAAAAAGTTGAAATAGGCATGTCCTTTATCCTCTTTTATATCCTCAACCTTAACACCATTTTCAATAAGGTGTGTATGAAATTTAGATAATTCTGGACTTGTAAAACCAATGCTAAAGGCTGGGACATTACCAATTGTAAAATGTGCAAATGTATCATCTTCAGTAGGAACTAAGATAAGTAAAAAAGGTCCCTCATTAACTTTTATAATGGCAAATGGATCCTCAGTAATGGTTAATAATTGAAGCCCTAATATATCTCTATACCATTGTGCAGACTGCTCTAAATTTTTTACCGGAATTCTAATATAATGTACTTGTTCAATAAATGATTTACTCATAAACTACCTCTCCTTTATTTAGTATGGTTTATCAAGTAATTCCCTTTTTATATCCCTTTTCCCTTCCGATTTATTGAACTAAACTGCCCCGTTTCTACAATAGAATCATTTAATCATAATTCCATAATAAAGAGCGATAATTCCTCTGAATCACCGCCACCAATAGTACAGATATAATAATTGAATCATTTCTTTTGTAAATGCCTAAAGAACAAGAAAACTCCAACTATGATTGTTATCAAAAATATATTCCCAAAAAACGAAGTGAAAAATGAAACCATCCTAATTCCCCCTTAAATTTTTAATCTATTAGTATTTAGGTTTTTATGAAATTTAAGATTTTCTAGATTAATTGTAATTCCTTCTTTAACTAACCTGCCCCTTTTCTTCAATAGGAGCTTAATATCCTTACTTAATAAAAATAGCGATAATCCTTCTGGATCACCGTCCTGTAATTGAATTAACATTATCTATTTATTTTAAAGAGGAAAACTTTCAAAGAGTCTATAACTTCGTTTTTTTCTTTAGAATCTTCCCATTCATCATCTTCATTTGTAATCTCTTCCATTGGGATCCCATTGTGATATGGAAATCCTAGAAATTCTTCAATAATTGGTTCAAGGTTCTCTATTATTTCAAAATTACAACCAAATGGAAGTTTAGAGTCGTAATCTGATATTAAATTAAACCTAATTTGTGCACCTTGCCAATCGAACCAAACATAAAAAAGCATACCCCGTCGATTTTTTGAGTTTGTTATTTGGTTACGTCTGTTGGATATAACTTTTTCGAAAAAATCCATAAAATCCTTTAAACTCAGCTCAACAGCTAATTCGTTACTAATAGAAATTGACCAAGTATTGTTTGCTATTTCTTGGTCTATATCTTCTTCACTCTCACCAATAAACAAAGGGTCAACGACAATCTCCTCTAAGTCTTGGAAAAATTCAATTTTATTCATAAAATCTCCTTTTGCAAACAGCGTTTATTACTCTATTTTACTATTTCTTATTAAACTAACCTGCCCCGTTTGTTTAATAAGGTTAATCATAAGATAAACAAAGCTCTTCTTAAAGTTCGTTTGAAATAACTTTATTTACAAATTCCTCAAATGTTTTTTCTTCCCTTGGTATAATCGATAAATCCTCATGCCATATATCTACAATTGCCCAATTGTTAGTTCGGAAAAATCCCGTGGCATCTCCAGAGAAGTTGTCTCCAAATAAAAATATGTTTTTTATTTCAGAGTTAATGTCTGTATCGAAAATTTCCTCTGCTGGAATTAACCCCTCATAAAACATGAAATAACCCTCAGAAATTGAACCGAATCCTACTTCCTTTAAGAAATCTATATAATCAATTGGGATTTCACCTAATAATAATTCTTTTTCAAGGCTTTCTGCTGGCAGCTTACTAAAGTTATAATTCGTTGGTGTCTGATTAATTTTTTCAATAATATCTTTGTATCTATTCATTATTACAAGTCCTCCAACAGGAATTTGTTCTTTCACTAAACTGCCCCGTTTGTACAATAAGCGCCTAAATAAAAAAACTTTAATCCTTCTAATCGTCTCTTTTGTCTTTATCTGGCGGTTTAACGAATATGTCTTCTCCTGGTTCAAACCCTTCTGGGTCCCAGTTTTTCTCTTCATAATCTTCTTTTTCAAAAATATTTCTTAAAAATGCGATTGCTTCTTGCCAAGATGAGAAAACCTGAAATGAATATGGTGGTTGACCTATGTCATTCCAAACTGCCCATTTTTTAATTGGCAGCTCAGTGGCACTCCATTGAGCATCATCTGGAATACGGAAAACAAAATATGTATTTGCAGAAGCAGATTTCCAATCAGAAAAATCCATTTCCCTAGCAAACACATCATATTTATTAAAGAATAAATTTCTAAAAATTTCACCTCGCTCCTTTCTTTAAGAGCCGATTGTTAATCAACTAACCTCCCTTTACTTGAACAAGAATTAATTCATTGTTTAACTCTATTTTTAAATATACCAATCATTAATAAAATCATTGAGAGAAGCCAAGGAAAAATAAATCCATAAAACCTTAAAGTATTCCGTTCAGAAGCCACTACGGGGTCAGTGTCAACTGTATTTAATAAATGTATTAAACCAAGTAAACTTATGAAATGTAGAATTGTAAATAAAAGAAAATATATAGCACCAGAGGTTCTATTTTTTAAACTTATCAATGAAGCTATTACTAAAAAAATACTTATCACCCAAATGCTTATTTCAAAGAATGTTCTTGCTTCACTTTCAAATAACAATAAAAGCCCTCCTTTAAAACCTAACAACGAATTGAAATTTTGTTACACTATAATATCTAATATAAAGTAAATTCGTTTTAATAATAAAGTTTCCTTCTTCAACTAAACTGCCCCTTTAGTTTATTAAGAAAAAAGTCATCCTAACGACAGCTTATGTTCGAAAAAGGATGTTTTATTATATGCATTGATCTTCAAAGAACGGGGCGATTCTTCGATATGAAGAATTTTAAACCACTAACATGAATAAACCCGGTTCTGAGTAAGGATGGGGTTAAAAAAAGGTGTTTATTTTTTGATGTGAAATACTTCACCGCTTTTAAAAATATCACAATAAAGTGGTTTAAATTTAAAGGTTATTCGATATTGTACCTACAGTTGAAAAAAATATTGTATTTTTTAGTTATCTAATTTATTATATTAAGCTTTGGTAGGTTGTTTATGATATTAAAACTAAATTAAATTAAGGAATGAGATATATGGTCCATATTAAAGGTAAGGGTACGGGTGGTTGGGATTTTAGAACTAAAGAAGAAAAGGAAGCTGCAGAAAGAGAACGTAAAGATTGGGAAGATGGTGAAAGAGCTAGAAAAGAATTTAATTCAAAGAAATGGATTGAAGGAGTAAAAATTTTAACTGGGTTTGATATAAAGACTGCAGATTTTAATAAATTAAGAACTCAAACTGTTGAGAAGTTCAAATATTTTAAATATGAGAAAATGAATGCTGGTGCCGCTTGCGGTCATGTAGATGGATTAGAAGTTGACTTTGTAAGATTAAATATTTTTGAGGTTGATCGTTTTGATCTTTTAGAAGAACTTAGTGGTGAAAAAAGAAATCATACTCATTTTTTAGAGGATATAGAGATATTAGACGGAAAAAAAGAACTAGTTACTAATTATCTAAGAGATCATTTACATAGAGGAAAAGTATTTTGTTTTCAAGGTTATGGTTATTCGGTTCATATTTACATAGACGACCTATTTATAAACGCAGAATTAATAAAAATGGGATTAGCTAAATTAGCGCCCAGTGAAGCCACTACTTGGCATTTAAATAAAGAGGAATTCGATCCGAATAAAAAAATTGATTTAGAGGAAAATTGGTATTCTTCTAATATAGAAGATTATTTTAGATATAACATGCTTTTAGAAGCTGAACAAATTAGATTAAGTAAACAATAAATTAAATATTTATAAAGTTTAATCCTTTTCTACCTTGTTAATCCACGATCTGAATCCGATTGTGGATTAACAAAACGGGCATAATTAAATAACTTTATTGTAAATGTAACAGCCTTATTTGTATTTAAACGACTAAATTGTCAATCAATATATCGGTCTTTAAAAATATCCTATCATTATCAATGTTATTGTGTATCGTTCTTAAACTAACCTGCCCCGATAGCGAAACAAGAAAAGCTGCCATAGATGACAGCTGGATCCATAATTCTTGTCCCCGTTAGCGCCGTAAGTTACTGTCATTGCCGTTTATTTTCTTCGCTTTGACGGAGGATCTCGTCAACGACGTGCTCGAGCGGTGCGGTGGCGTCGATTATAATTCCGTTTTTCGGAATGTCTTCTTTCGTTTGGTGTAATCGCGCAATGAGTTCCCGTTCCGTTTTTTTTCCGCCAAACTCATTTTCCGGTCGCTCGTCAAGCCGTCGGTTCAATGTGTCAATGTCGACCTCGAGGACAAACACGCCGTCAAATTGATCTATGAATTTCAAAAAGTTCCTAGAACCACCGCAGAAAAATGTTACCGCCTCATCCTGGTTGGCGACCAAAGCTTTTACTTTATCTACATGCCAAATGTGGTTCTCGTGCGTCGCGCTATCCGTCGGTGTACCAGTTTGCGGATCGCCTTGATAAGCCAATTCACGGTCACCATGAATGGCATGGTAGCCGCGCCGCTGCAATTCATTGCAGACCGTAGTTTTGCCGGTGCAGGAAACGCCTTCAATAAGATAATTCCTAATGCCCATGGCTAGACCCTCCATTCAAATGAATAAGCATCGAAAGGTATGCCTATCAAAGTTTTTCCATGAAGTGTAACATCTGCTGGGAAGAAATCTGCTCCAAATTTTTCGCATATTTGTTTTTGTTGAATAGTTGTATTTGACATAAAATAACCTCATATTTTCACTATTAAGGATTAATTCAACAAAAGAAACCCTATTACCTTCTTAAACTAACCTGCCCCGTTACTTTAATAACTTAAATAATAGAAGCGTTAATCCCTTCTTAATCAAAGCACCCATTAGTTGGAGTAAATTATTCAGAAACTTTCTAGTGAGTTTCATAAGAATATATAAAAAAACTATTTTGTTACATTCTTAAATAATTGAGTTGTCAATCCATCAGGTAATGTAGGACTTGAATCACCTTTTAGTAAACCTGTATCAGCTCTACTGAAAATTGATTGAAGTACAATCGATCTCTCTTCTATGGATACGGCTCCTTCCTTTAACAAAGACAGATAAACATATGTTAATTGATAACGCTCGTTTGCATCCTTTGATAAATGGAAAGCACTTGTTGAAAGTTTAATAAAGAAATTCACCATAAAATAACCAACGGAAATTAGAACTGTAACAATAAGGATTGATCTTACTGACGTAACACTAAGTACACTTTTGGCTGTACCTGACGGTAATTTAAAAAGTAGAATTGTTAATAATATTGAAAAAATTACCGCAGAACAAATTGACCACCATTTCCACATTATACCTTTACTGTTGTAATCCTCGCTTAATCTTTTCCAATAAGTTGCGGGACTCTCTAAGCGTAACTTTTCTTGATATAGAGTTTCCAATTCAGTTAATTTATTTTTCTTTTCTTGCAGAAATGAGGAAAGTTCAGTCTCTGTGTTTGACTTCCATTCCTCTGTTGATGAAATGATTTCTTCTTTCCAGTTAGTTACATTATTAGAGAATTGATTGTATTCTAATTCCACATCATTGATAATGCCTTGAAAATTATCCCTTATATTTCCAAGTGCATTAAGTTCTGATTCTTCAATCGTTGTTGCAATTTCAGGATGATCTAATGACATCGATAGGAACAATCCATCCATATAATCTTTATACTGCAAATGACTATGATTAAGAGCTTGCAAGTTACCTGCAGTAAGTGAATTTAAAAGGTAATGTATTGCTGCATCTGCCTGAAGATAACTAGATTCATACCGTCCCTTAATAAAAGTTCCAACCGCTGTACTTGAAAAAACTACTGGAAAACTGTTTGTTTTTAACAAATTTATTGCTTGGTTAATTTGATTCTTTGAATAATCTATATTTGATTCTTGGTGATTTATTGAATCGTTTATGTAGTTATGAATCTGTCTAAAACATTCGGATATTCTTGCAGATTCACCTTGAGTACAGTTGCTCCAATATTCTACCTCTTTGGCTAAAAAACTGTTGAATCTATCAAGTGATTTGAAACTCTTAGTTGTTTTATCAGGGAAAAGTGTGAATGTTAGTTCTACACTTTCAAAGTACAATCGAAGCTCCTCGCTAAATTTATTCATTTAAAAACGATACTCCTTTATAATATTTAACCAAATAATACCACTAATCTAGTGAAACTTAATACTATTATTAACTAACCTGCCCCTTTTGTTAAAAAGGATTTCAACAAAAAAGGCCGTTAATCATCCTAGATTAACGCCCCTTATCGATTTTTGTAATATTCCTCTGGACTTGTTATTCCATTTTCAATAAAAAATTCAGCTTCGGATTCAATTATTTCTATGTAGTTACTCTTTTTAAACGGTTGTGTTAACTTCGAAATTCCTCTTAAACTTCCTTTAACCTCAGTTTTATTATTGTTAACATCTACAATAACCGTTAAATATACCTTTTGATTATATTTTACTACCCCTGTAACTTGCTTTCTCTCTAAATCAATTTTATATTCGGGTTCGATTGTTAATGGTGCAAATGCTGTCCATCCTCCTGAACCATGTGTTGATTTTAGTCCAACCTTAAATAAAAAATAGCTAACAAGTTCTTTTATTTTAGATAGCATTTTATCCTCCGAATTTATCTTTACAAGAAACATTATAACAATCCTTTGTTTAACTATTCTGCCCCTTTAGTGACAATTAATATTGTCTAAATTCAATATAAAAGGCGATAATCCTTCTGGATCATCGCCTCGTTTGGTGTACAAAGACACTAAAAGCTATTCTATATACCTTCAAGTGGAAGGCATATAGAACCATTAAATAAATTCTTTTCTATACAATCTTATCGAATGAATGGCACCTACCAAAAATACGATTGCTTGGAAAAAGAGTAAGAACTGTCGAAAATATTGAATATCACGATCCACCCATGAAATAAATATGCCAGTCACTATTAATTGTGTAATAAACATTGTTGAAGTAATTTGTAAATAGATTGCACTCGTTCTTTCGTCTGGTTTACCAAGCTTCTTTCCCACAAAAAATAGAGCCAGCAAAGAACCTACATAAATAATCATCATAATTCCTACAAAAATATTAAAATTCACTACACTTTCAAGCATCCATCTGTCTAAAACATTAATCATTGTTCTCTTCCTTTCCAACATATGAGAATATTTCATTTATATCTACTTCAAAAAATTTTGCAATTCTATAGGCTAATACTAAAGATGGTGAGTAATTATTCTTTTCCATAACAAAAATAGTTTGTTTGGAAACTCCAACTGCATCTGCCAAATCCTTTTGAGACATCCTCTTTAACACCCTGAATTCATATACCTTGTTTAAGATTGAATCACCAAAGCTCTCTTTCATAAGTCCGCCTCCCTATATTTAACATAATAAACTATAATTAACTAAAAGTAAAGTTTAATTATACTTTTTATAACTAATATTTTATAAAACCATGGTTAGTTTTTAGATTTTATAACTAATACTTACTTTATTAACAAATAAAGAAGCATTAAACCTTTGTTTAATACTCCTTGCTTTGCTAAATATAGAAAAATCTCAAGATTATGTTCAACTAATCTGCCCCGTTTCTTCAATACGCAGCATATACACTTAGTTCAAGAAAAATAACGATAATCCTCCTGGATCATCGAGCCCCTACTTGAAGAAGAGGTTAGGTAATTTGAGAAAGTACTGAATTTATATTTTCCCACTCATAAATAGATAAATATAATTCTTCACCCTGGATAAAAACAGTTGTTGTTTCAGAGTGATTTGCACCCATTTTTTCATAAAAGAACCTCGATTTATTATCTTCTAAAACCTCTACAAATACTTTTTTGTATCCAAGCTCTTTAAAGTGAGTAAATAATTTCTCCACAAGCCTTTTTCCTATTCCTTTACCTTGAAATTCTTCAAGAATATATATAGAGGTTAAATCGCCTGAATCAACTACTTGATTTGTTTCTCTTTTTCCTCCATCAGTAAAACCAATTATTTTGCCCTCTTCGCTTTCTGCAACTAAAACATAATTATCAGTTCTAGCAATGTTTTGCACCCAAGCTTGCGTTCTTTTTTCATAAGACATTCGTTCTAAATAAACATCAGATACGATTCCTTTATATGTGGATCTCCAACAATCGACGTGTACCTTAGCTATCCCTTCGGCATCTGATATTATTGCTTCTCTAATCTTCATATTAACTCCCTCCATTTTCTTGTTTGAAAATATAAAAAGCCTATCGTCTCAAAAGAGACGATAGGCTTTACCTAACGTGGTACCACTCTTCTTTGGTTTGTAAATAATACAATAACATTCAAACCATCTTATTATCTTTTTAACGATATACACCGTTTAGACCTACATTTCAGTCTAACCACTCATAGGCGAGTTGGGGAATATTATTGACTACCTTTCAGCATGCGGTAGCTCTCTGAACAATAAGAATTCCTTAATACTCCTAATCATCGTGTTTGTTTATGGTAAATTTTAACTTATTATATATAATATTATAATATTCTGTCAATAAACTTATTCAGTTAAACTGCCCTTACTTCAATAAGAAAAGCCGCAAAAAAAGGCAGCTGAATCTTCAACTCTTGCACCTGTTAGCTTAAGTACATTTAATCACAATATTTTAGTTAAGTTCACAAAGACTTATCGCTTTCGCTTAAGTCCCTTAGTTCTCACTTCCCATTTGAATTTTCCATTATTTTGCTTAAGTTGTTGTTTCACCAATTCTAATTCATAGAAATTTAAGTTTGTTTTTTCTACAATCTCTTCGTTTGATTTACCTTCTTTTAAAAGTGCTCTTGCTTTCTCGTATCTTGATACCTCAAACTCAAAATAACCATGATAGAGTTTGAGCTGCTCTCTTACGTCCTTTAATTCCACATAGTTTGTTGGTATCATGTGAACAAGTTCTTCATCCGTTTTTCCTAATTGAATCAGGCTTCTTGCGATTCGATACCTTTCATTTACAGTTCCTGTACCATAACCCATCCTATACCCGTCATCCCAAGCGGTATCATAGCATTCTTTACAATGAAGGCATATGTCTTGGTCTTTCTTAACAAAACCTGTAAGAATGATTACAGAAATTGATGTTAAAAGAAAAAATGTTTGTTTCATAAAGCCACACCTTTTTATCTTAGTATGACCTGTTAGTTCACTAAAGAGTCAAATACGCATTATTCGTTTTTCTTCTTCTTCAACTAAACTGCCCCTTTAGTACAACAAGGAGCTTTATATACACCTTTATTACCTTATATGCATATTATCTCAATTCAATAAAAAGAGCGATTACCCTTCTGGATGACCGCCCCCTTTAGTACATTAGGTAAGTTCAAAAAAACAGCATTAATCCTTCCTGGATCAAACCTCAGCAGTTAATAAAGTACAAAGTCAAACTTTAATTATCAATGATTAATAAAGGTCCCCAAGGAGCTGGTATTATTGATTTTTCTTTGATATTTTGTCTCTTAAGTCCAAATTTTTCAGCATAATAGTTAAGCATTTTAAAAACAGTAAAACGATGATAACTCCCATTGAGAAATTGCGGTTCATTTCGTCTCTTAGGGTCTATCTGCCAAAGAGGTATTGAAACACTTCCTGTATTATTGTTAAATTCATTGATTGGGACACTGAAATTAATATGTTCGTTATAGCCATCTGCAACTGCTATTACGGTGACCTCACCCATATTCTTCATAGGGAATCTAGGGTCTTTAGGGACCGTAACAGGTATTATTGCTTCCCCTTGGGAATTTGTTAATTCTGTTGCTATTATCTTCCCTAATGAATTTATTACTATTAATCGAGCGTTGCTTATTGGAGTACCTTGTCCTTCCGATTGATTTATTGTTGTTGTCACCTTAGCAGTCAGTATTGCAGACACTGTGTTTTCACTTGTCTCCGCAAATACTGATAGGGAAGAAGTTAACTCAAAACAAAACATAATAAAAAATAATAATGAAATCTTTTTGACCAAGGATACCACAACCTTTTTACTGGTTTTATCCTCAGTATTTTTTGATTTTTCTTCAATGTATATACACTTGATGCTTGTTCAACTCCCCGTTAGTCGAATAAACAAAAAGATCGCCGCAGCGATCACCCTCATTTACTCTTGCCCCCGTTAGTTCATTTAGAAAAGCGATTCTAGAAAATCGAATCTAAAAAAGGTAAGAAAAGAAGTATCAATCTTTAGTATTAACATCCTTCATAATCATGGAATTTAATTAAAGCAATTTCTTCAATTTGGAACTACGTGGTGATTTAAATTTACAGGAATTTCAGACATTTTTTTAAAACTCGTTTTATTTGACGGTTTCATACCGCATCAGCATTGAACCACTTGTTTCGTAAAGCTTGGTTTCTATCAACTTCATGTCGTGACGTGTTTCTATGTTGTCGAAGAAACGTTTTCCGCTACCCAAAATGACCGGATGAATGATGATTCGGAGTTCATCAAGTAAACTAGCATTAATCAAACTTTGAACAAGACCTGCACTCGCAGGAACAATGATATCTCCCTTGATTTCTCTTTTAAGCTCCCTTACTTTCGACATTACATTATAGTTAAGCAGAGAAATGGTATCATCGTAGTCTCCCCAGTGAATTACCGTAAGCTCATTATTATTAGTTGCTACATACTTTTGAGTTTTATTCATGGCGTCAGCCCAATCTCCCTCTTGGAACGGCCAATATCCTGCAAAGCCTTCATATGTGACCCGCCCCATCAAGATTGCGTCAGCCTTCTGGAACATGACAAGACCATCATTTGTGGAATCCACGATGCCAGCCATTGCCCAGCTTACCATGTTGTTTTCTTCACCTTTTGGCCCCGTAAAGATACCGTCCAATGTGTTGCTTACGTTTGCAATTATTTTCCCCATATATCCTCCTCTATTCTTCTTGAATTTATCGAGTAAAAACATCTTCTGAATTAACTTCGATTTACTTACAAATGATCGCTTCTATTATTCAAGAAAATGGCCCAATGTTGAACAAAGGTCAAACAGCACTCTTCAACTAAACTCCCTCAATAAAGAAAGCGAAATCGCCCGTTTTCTCTGGTTTTCTCAGTATTTCACAATTAGATAATTTGGTGTTATATGTCATTAATGTGGTTGGATTTATCTCGTAAGGATAAATTTGGGCCTTTGAAGCAAAAAGACTCATACCTCACTAGCCACTCACTTACAAAAAATGGTGGATGAGTAAAAATATGATCGCACTGGTGGATGTCCACATATCTCATGGAGGTCAACCCTCCCATGCCTCACAGAGTCTTCGCTCTCAAATTCCTTCGTCCAACCTTTCCATGAGGTGGATGTCAGTCATGCTGCCCCACAGGGTCACTGCCCGAAGTTTAGTTGCTTTGCTGACTAATCCGTGCTTCAAATGTACGTGACGTATGACACCAAAAAACTACTCGCTACTCAAGTGTTCTTCGCTAGATTACGCGGCTATTTCAACTTCCATTCTTTCTCTCATATGAGGGATATCCTTTAACATTCTCTCTTCGCTAAACTCGAATTGTTTCTTCCCAATGGCAAAGAAAATAGTGATTAACTTATTACATAAAGCAATCAGTGATTGCATTTTTTTCAGTGGATTATCTGGACGTTGGGTGTAGTATGCATGAAGTGCCTTAAAGGCTGAGTTCTTTGCGACCAAGATCATACAAACCCTGAAGAGGAGAGCCCTTAGCTTCTTCCTACCTCTTTTAGTAATCTTGGTTTGTCCTTTATGTTTGCCCGAAGTGTTCTCCTTCAAGCTTAACCCAGCCAACTTTATGATTTTTCTAGGGTGGGAATACTCTTGCAAATCTCCTACTTCTGCAAAGAATCCAGCAACGGTATCCCTTCCTACACCCTTGATCGCCAACATTTGCTGGACACCCGGGATATGTTCAATCAGTTTATCAATTTGAATATCTAATTCTTCGAATTTCATTTGGATTAAATCATATTTATCAAGCAAGGTGCTTAGCTCTAGTTTGGCCATAGTAGAGCCTTGGCGAAGTCCGATGGACTCATTGGCTGCTTGTTTCAACTTTTGTATCTTGTTCAGTCCCACACTACGCTTCACTGCTTTTCTTAGATGATTCAATAAATCTTGGTCAGAGAAACCAATCAGTTCATGCGGTAAGACTCCTAATCTTAAAAATTGCAAGGCTGCTTTCCCTTCCCATTTTTTAAAGACTTTCAGGAACTCTGGAAAATATCGATCTATCCAGTTATGAATCTGTCCCTGGACCGTTTGAAGGTCATCAGTTAAGAGATCACGAATTTTTTTCGCCACGCGGAGTTCTGCATAAACCCCTTGCGGAATCGTAGGTTCGGCGTATCTCCCATCTTTGACCAACTGTGCAATGACTCTAGCATCTTTCACATCGTTCTTGGTCGGTGAATTGTCGTCGAGTTCCTTGCTTTTCTTAACATGCAACGGATTTACAGCTACAAACTTAATCTCATTCTCTTTTAGAATGTGAGCTAAATTAAGCCAATAATGGCCAGTAGGCTCCATGCCTACTATCACTTTTTCCATGTTCTGTTCTTGCTTCAAATGATAAATCCACTGGAGAAATAGTTGAAATCCCTGCTTAGTATTATCGAAATAACAAGGGGACCCGAACTCCATTCCTCTATAGTCCTGCGCGCGTGCGACATGCTTGAACTTGGCAATATCAACACCTATAATAAGAGTCTGAGAAGTAATTTGAGCAATCTTTTCATTTTGGTTATAATTCATGTTAGGCCTCCTGGTATTTGAGTAATGTCCTTTTCGCTGGCCAGCTTCAGGACTCTCTCATTCTACCAAGAGGTTATTTTTTTGTTCAAATCTCATTTTCAGTCATTACAGGAATGCTGCCCCTTTAGTTCAAAAAAAAGCCACCAAATGGCAGCTGGAACTTCTCCAATTTCAACAAGAAAATCTTAGTTTATTTGTTTTGGTATCGAACTCAATCCAAACGATTGTTCAATTCTGATTACTTTACATATTAGGAAACCTATCATAGTTCCTAATGCATTTAAGATAATATCATCTATATCGAAAGCTCTGTTAGGAAGCGTTAATTGAATAAGTTCAATTAACAGTGAAGTTAATAGACCTACTAAAATAACATTCCGCAAATTGTTAATCCTCTTATACTTTAAAACGAGAATGAAACCCAATGGCACAAATAATATGATATTACCTAAAATATTTTTTAATGAAACCATATAATAATGACTATTTAATAATTCGTAGATACTTGCAAATGGTACAAAATTACTTGGCAAATTTAACTCAGGGAACTCCTCAGATGAAGTAACTATTTCAAGTGGAAAAAGTGTTAGTCCAATTACAACCATCACACTTATGTAATAAAGCAGATTTACTACTTCTCTTTTTAACTCAAATTTCTTTTTAATAAAAAGAATGTTAACAGCCTTTAGAATTAGCCATATTACTGTGATTGATATTGCAGGATAGAGAAAATGGATTCTTAACAAAAATTACACGTCCTTTTTTACATAATATAGCATTTAATAGTGAACATAATAAGTACAAAGAAAAATCAGATATCTTTCTTATTCAGCTAAACTGCCCCTTTTGTTAATTAAGGTTAATACATATTTTCAGCAATATTTTTCAATGCCTTTGCCCGAGAAACAATAAATGCCCTCATATAATTCTCCAAAAACAACTTGTCAGCTACAACTCCAATTTGGCCGAATGGTGACTTATACTGGAATGTATCTATCATTATTGTTCCATCTACTTCCTCGATAAATCGATGGGTATGAACAAAGGACTGGAAAGCTCCCTCCACCATAATATCTACAAACTTATGAGGTTTTTCCATTAATGTCACTTTGGCTGTCAACTTTTGTTTAATACCAAAGTGAATGGCTTCCCAGGTAACAGTATCTCCCTGTTCTAATAACCCTTTTGTCACTCCACCAACAGCTCTTTCCTTCGTTTGAGAAGTCGTTTGAGTATGAATATCTACGTTCCTTGCAAGGTCAAAACATACTTCAACAGGTGCTTTAATAAATTGTTGATGCTCAATCACAGGCATTTTATAATCTCCTTTTTACAAGCACAGCCTAACATTAATTATAATTCGTCTAAGTCGAAATTAATTAATGTTTCTTCAACCTGCCCTTTAGCAAAAAAAAGAATATCTGCCTTACTGGGCATCTACCTTTTTCCAGCCTCAATCACCCAATGCGAAAATATGCTTTTTTAGAATTATAGCTTCTTTACAAAATTCTTTTAGTTCAGAAGCGAAGTTCCTTACTTCTCGTTCAATATCTTCTTTCGAATTGTATTTTAATAATATTTTCTCGCAGTTATTTATTAAATCTGGTATGTCTTTAGTAAAAATGATTTTATCCCCATAGGGGTTTAAACTTAATAATAAATTGAAGTCGATACTTTGATTGTTTTCTCTTTTTCTTAAATAATCATGTATTCTTTCATCAAAGTGAACATATTTTTCTGCTTTCTCTGCTTCTTTAACGGTAACCGCCATTACGAAATCTATCCCACACACTTCTTTCATCCCCAATGCCCATTTAATTTTAGGATTTTTGTTATTCCACTAAACTGCCCCTTTAGCACCAAAAGAAAAAGCTGCTGAGATGACAGCCTTGATCACAGCGATTGCCTCCGTTACTATAGGTAAATTTCTTAACAAACTAAGAGTTAGCCATTCTTACATTACAGGAATGCTGCCCCGGTAGTTGAAGAAGGATCAATATTATTGGTACTCAAAACGGCACTGAAATTGACAGCAGTTTTGGCTGTCTTTTTTAATTGTACAATACTTATTGTCCATCATAAAAATGATGTCAATTGCTATGTAAAAGTTAAATAAATTCCGCAGAAACCTTGATAAATAAAGTAAAAGACGTATGCCAATTCATACGTCAATTCTTGTGTCATTTATTAAGAAAGCACCCGAAAACGGAACCTCTAGTGGATTATTCTAAACTACATTATTTTAACTAACTCATAAACATGCCAGTAAAAAAGGTCGACTGATAGGCCTACCTCAGATTGTCGACAAAAGGTATCGAGTGTACGCTCTCTCGATACCTTTTGTCATTTTGATACGTATGGTAGGCGAAAAGGTTGATTTCCGCTCCAGGCGCTTGCTTTCCTGGGGGCGTTCGCCCTTCGCTGCAATAACTTCTCTAGTTCTTAGTTAACTTTTTCATTGTAAAAGAAAAAAGACTGATAGTCGACCTTTATTCCTCTATTATATTGTCACAGTTTCTCTATTATTCGCGCATGATTGCCTCTTTACCAATTCGTGAGGCACAATGAGTCGCTTCACAGGCTCTTTAGGGTTTTCTAAAAGTTGAATCAAGCTTTTAGCAGCTTGATAGCCTAGCTCAAAGATATTAATATCGACCGAAGTCAGAGGAGGCTTGGAAAGCTCTGAGAACAATACGTTATTAAAGCTCAAGATTGAGATATCATCTGGCACTGATATATTCATTTCTGACAATGTATTTAAGACACCAAGTGCCATAAGATCATCGGCTACTACCAATGCTGTAGGAGGGTTTTTAAGGTTTAGAAGTTTGCTAATCGCTTCTTGCCCACCTTCGCGTAGAAACTGACTGTGGATAATAAAATCGTCATTGCTTTGAATCCCAGCTTCTCGAAGTGCTTTTTCATATCCTAAAAGACGTTCTATCGTAACGACAAAATTCAAGTCTCCGCCGATAAAACCAATCTGCTTATGTCCAAGGTCTAGCAGATATTTCGTCGCTTCTTTTGTCGCTTTGTAGTTATCATTATCCACATGTGTGATTTGCTCAACATCTTTAAATGGCTTACCGATTACGACAAAGGGAAATTTACGTTCTTTCAAATATGTTAGAACACGGTCTTCAATGCGAGAGTAAAGAAGGATGACTCCATCTACACGACCTCCTTGGACCATTTGCACCACGCCATCATAGATCTCATCTTCCGTTTTTCCCGTACTGATTTGAAGGGCATATTGTCTTTCATGTGCTCCTTCACTCAATCCACGTAAGACGGTTGGGAAAAAAGGATTTTGGAAGAACACATCTGTCGAGTTAGGTAGTACTAATCCGATTACCTGTGTGGACTGATTCGCTAAACTACGTGCAATGAAGTTAGGATGATAGCCTAATTCATTCATGGCTTCACGTACTTTCTCCTTTGTCCTTTCACTTATACGAGGGTTATTCGCAATTACCCGAGAAACGGTTGATGGCGCTACTTTTGCCAATTTGGCCACATCTTTAATTGTTATAGCCATTCTACTCTACTCCTCCTTTCCTAAAGCGCTTACATAACAATCATCTATTTATTGAAAATTTTTACAATCCATCCGTTTATTAAGGGTGCAAATTATAAAATTTGCACCCTTATTACATTGATTTAAAAGAATGAACTTTGAATAACAAAACAATTTCTTGCTGCTACCGGCAACTTAGGCCTATTCATTTATTTTAATACATAAACTCTAGTTTCGTAAGGGTTTAAAGTAAGATTTTCAGCTGGTGTTTCTTGGACATTTTTATAATTGTTCAATACTAAATTATATGATTCCAAGTCCACTGCAAACGTTTGCTCATCTGCACCAAAGTTACAAAGGACAATTGCTGACTGATCGCCATAGGTTCTTTTATATACATATACAGCTGGATCTTCTTCCATTAACAATTCATAGTTGCCGTATATGAATACTTCATTGTCTTTTCGAAGAGAAATCATTTCTTTGTAGAAAGAATAAATGGAATCAGGATCATTCAATTGCTTTTCAACATTGATGTCTTTGAAGTTTGGATTGGTTTTCATCCAAGGAGTCCCTGTCGTGAATCCAGCGTTATCTTGATCATTCCACTGCATAGGAGTACGTGAGTTGTCACGACCACTTCTCCAAATGATTTCCATGATTTCTTGATGGGAACGACCTTTAGCTGTTTCAATTCTGTAGTAATTTTTCATTCCAACATCATCATAATCATCAATCGATTCGAATTGGACGTTTGTCATTCCAATTTCTTGACCTTGGTAAATAAATGGAGTACCCTGCATCAAGAAATAACACGCACCAAGCATTTTTGCACTTTCAGCCCAATACTCTTCGTCATTTCCCCATGTAGATACGCTACGTGCTTGGTCATGGTTCTCGAAGAATAGCGCATTCCAACCTTTTTCATGCAAGCCAGATTGCCACTTTGTTAAAGTCTCCTTTAATGCAAGCACATCAACTGTATTGTTATCTCCTTTTTCCCAAAGGCCTAAGTGTTCGAATTGGAAAATCATATTGAACTTTCCATTCTTTTCTCCCACCCATTCATCCGCTTGATCGATTTTCACTCCGTTTGCTTCTCCAACCGTCATGATATCGTACTTGTCGAACGTTTCTTCTTTTAATTCTTTTAAGAATTCATGGATGCCTTCTTGATTTGTGTGCATCTCAAAGGAAGAAACATAATCGATCTTTTTTGGATTTGGCATGTCAGGTAAACTAGGACGTTTTTTGATGTGGGAAATGGCATCCACTCGGAAGCCATCAATGCCCTTATCCATCCACCAGTTGACCATATCATATAGCGCTTTTCGAACTTCTTGATTCTCCCAGTTTAAATCTGGTTGCTTTACAGCAAATAAATGAAGATAATATTCATCCGTCTTCTCATCTAGTTCCCAAGCGCTTCCTGAGAAGATACTCTCCCAGTTGTTTGGTTCTTTACCGTTCTTCCCATCTCTCCAGATGTACCAATCCCGTTTTGGATTATCTTTAGAAGAGCGAGACTCAATAAACCAAGGATGCTCATCGCTTGTATGGTTGATCACCAAGTCAAGAATGACCTTCATCCCACGTTGATGTGCTTCTTCCAATAAAAGGTCAAAATCTTCCATGGTCCCAAATTCATCTAATATATCTTGGTAATCGCTTATATCATATCCGTTATCAGCATTGGGGGATTTGAAGAATGGACAAATCCATAAAACTTCTACGCCAAAGTCCTTTAAGTAATTAAGTCTCGAGATTATCCCCTTTAAATCTCCAATTCCATCTCCATTACTATCCATGAAGCTGCGTGGATAAATTTGATAACACACAGCTTCTTTCCACCAATATTTATTCATCCTATATACCTCCCGATTCTAAGTTGGTTATAGACTTTTGAATCGTTTTATTAATGATCAATCCGGTTTTACTCTTCTTGACCTTTTTAAAACTATAATGATAAACACTACAAAAGCTAGGTATACGGCTCCCATAGTCACTAAGTATGGAATATTCAGGCCTGATTTATCTGCCAATGCATAAATCTCAGCTTTTTCACGATCAATGATTAACTCATACTTTCCATCCCTCTCACGGACAAGATCACCAGCTAAAAGACCACGTAATTCCTTGTCTTTTGCCAAAGTATCTTCGCTTAGTGAAACATTTTGAGATTTTGAAGTATTATTAACCGCCACTACAATCGTCTCGTTCTTATAGGTACGTTTATATACCGCCATCCCATTTTCTTCATGTAGCAATTCCAGATTACCTCTGGTAAGTGCAGGCAATTGCTGGCGTAACTCACCTAACTTAGTAATATAATCAATCAATTCTTTATCAGCTTTAAACCCCATAAACCTTCTATTATCAGGATCTTCTCCACCATCAAGTGCAATTTCAGATCCATAATAGACAATTGGAATTCCAGGGACAGTGTATAGATATGTAAGCGCCAATTTCCATCGTGTCCCAGGGTTTTGTTTATACTGAATAATTTCCCTTGTAAAACGTGTCATATCATGGTTATCCATGAAATTCCCCATTAGCTCAGGACGATCAAAAAATGCCTTATTTCTGTCTAGAGAAGTGAACAACCAAGCTAAACTGCTGTCAGGCTTTGCAAAGGCAGTACGAAGATGTTCGTTTTGCGCAAAATCAACGAATCCATCAATTCCTGAAGCTTGATAGGAAGACACAACACCCAAGTCATCATGCCAAACTTCACCTAATAGATAAAAATCTTCTTTTACTGACTTTACTTCTTTTGAAAAATCTTTCCAGAAGTCCTTTGGAACATGCTTAACAGTGTCCAGTCGATAGCCATCTACATCAGTTTCTTCTATCCACCATTTGGCAGCATCCAACAAGTATTGTCTTGTTTCGGGATTTTTCTGATTTAAGTCAGGCAAATCATATAACCAGTTATTTTCTACTTCTTTTTGGTCATTCCAATTTGTTATTGGTTGTTTTTCATGGAACCATTCCTTTTTGGATGCATCATTTACCCATGGGTGGTTAGGACCCACATGGTTCACGACGAAGTCCAAAATGACTTTCATGTCACGTTTATGTGCCTCTTTGACAAGTTTTTTGAACTCCTCCATCGTTCCAAAATGTTCTTCTGTCTTATAGAAGTCACGAATCCAGTATCCATGGTAACCCTTTTCTTCATTATCAAAAACAGGTGTTAGCCATATCGTGGTATAACCCATATCCTTCAAATAATCCAGTTTTTCGGTGATGCCTTTAAAATCTCCACCGTTATATGCTTTTGGATCTTGTACATTAACTTGAAAATCGTTGCTTGTATCACCGTTATTAAAACGGTCGACCATTATGAAATAAATCGTTTCATCCTGCCATTTACGTTCTTCTTTTTCGACGGCACCTACAGGAAGGGCGTAAAAAAGAAGAAACGGAATTAAAATGAGTGAAAATAATGACTTTCTCATTTTCCGCTCCCCCTTAAAATACCTATTTAGCCCTTTAAGATTATCCTTTTGTACCGCCTGCCGTCAAACCTGATACGAAATATTTTTGGAACATCAAGAATAATGTCGCAATTGGAATTGCAATTAGCACAGCACCTGCTGCGAATTTGGTAAACTCATTTCCGAATTGCTTTGCTACCATTTCATACAACCCGACCGCCATAGTAAGTTTATCATCTGTACGGAGCAGGATTCTTGCAAGGATAAAGTCCCCTAAAGGTGCAATGAATGAGAATAGAGCAACTACCGCGATGATTGGCTTTGCTAATGGCATAACAATTTGCCAGAAGATACGAAGATGTCCTGCTCCATCCATTTTTGCAGATTCATCAAGTTCTTTAGGAATCGTGTCTAAGTATCCTTTCATCAACCAGGTATTCATTGGGATTTGGCCTCCAACGTATACAAGGATTAATCCTAGATGTGTATCAATCAACCCAGTACGGTTTGCTAGAACGAAAATAGCAATTAGTGCCGCAAAGTTTGGTACCATTTGAAGGATTAAGAATGTAAGGAGACCATTCTTTCTCCCGATAAAACGATAACGTGAGAAGGAGTAGGCAGTCAGAGATACTGAAATGACTGTCAACGCCATTGTCGCAACACTAATTTTCATAGAGTTCCAGTACCAAAGCAGGTAGCTTGATTGGTCAAGATCAAATAGATACTTATAATGAGCAAGCGTTGGATTCTCCGGGAACATTCTAGAGCCTGATAAGCTTTGACCTGGATTTAATGAAGATCCAATTACCCAAAGCAATGGATATACAACGATAAAAATCACTGTAAGGATAATTAAATAAGAAATCGTGAGTCGGATGAGTTTATTTTTTTTCATGCTCATATTACATCATATCCTCCTCTTGGAAAGACTTCGTTCTCTTGAATTGCCATAGTGCAACGGAGATAACAATTACAGATAGAATCATCGTTACAGCAGCAGCTTTTCCATATTGAGCGCTCGTCATCGTTAAACGATAAATCCAAGAAATTAAAATATCCGATCCCCCGGCATTTTGGCCTGGAAGTGCAGGTCCGCCTCCATTAAATAGGAAGATAACGTTAAAGTTGTTGAAGTTAAATGTATATTGTGTGATTAAAATTGGCGCAGTTGCATAAAGCACTAAAGGTAAAGTGATTTTAAAGAATTTTTGCATGATGCTTGCACCATCCACTGTTGCTGCTTCATACAATTCATCCGGAATCGACTGAAGAACCCCAGTTGTCATGGCAAATATGAATGGGAAACCAAGCCACGTTTGAATCAATATTAATGCAACACGTGTCCACATTTCATTCGTCATCCATGATATTCCATCTAATCCTAACAAAGGTAGGACCGCTTTATTCACGACACCGAAAGTCTCATTGAACATGCCTGAGAAAATCAAAATCGTGATAAAGGAAGGAACTGCCCAAGGAAGAATCAGCATTGTACGAATGATCGCCTTACCTTTTAGATCCTTTTGATTGACTAGGATTGCAAGGAAGATTCCTAAAGCAATCTGTAGTGTAGTTGCTACAAAGGTCCATACTATCGTCCAACCTAGAACGCCAAAGAATGTTTTTCTCCATATATCCAATTTGAAGATATCAACGAAGTTTTGGAACGCTACCCAATCCACTAATTTCGCAGGTGGTGAATGATAGAGGTCATAATTCGTAAATGCCAATAAAGCAACGAACAAAATAGGGAAGATTACTACAAAGATTAATAGGAAGAATCCTGGTGTAATCATTAAGTATGGGAAACCATTATCGATTAAATTATGGTATTGCTCCCTAACGGAATGAAGGCCAATACCCAAGTCGCGCTTTTTGCCGTTTTTATAAGCATCGAAGATATTTAAAGCATATATGCCTAGCCCTATAACCGTTATGATTAAGGCGATGATTCCGTCAATTAAAAGGAAAATGGAATGATCAAGTCCTGCAATCTCACCTAGTGTGAATAGGCCCCAAAAGCCCATATTCAATGTATCAGCAAAAACTATGCCAAACGAAGATGCTAAAACTAAAAAGATAAGTCCTTTTACGAATTGTTTATTATAAAACTGTCCGAATCCAGGTATGATGGAAAGCAGAGCAGCGTTTCTTCTATGTTTATTAGCAGTTTGTACAGCTTCCATATGGGCTTCAGCCTCCCCTTTCTGCAAATAGGAGAAAGTAATTGTAGTCGTTTATATTATCTATTCTAATAGAAAAATTACATCCTTAAAATTGAAAAAAATTAGCGCAAACGGTTGCCTAATTTATCTTTTAAAAACGGCATTTTGCCGCGTTTAGGATGAAAAAGTCTTTATAGTTTTTGTATATAAGGATAGGCAATACCCTCCAATTGGAAGGTATCGCCTCAACCTTGTGTCACCCACTTATTTTGCTGGATGGTTTGTTTCAATATTAGTTTTGATTGTTTTAACTGCATCTTCAAGTGCTGCTTTTGGCTCAGCCTTTTGTGATGCAACTGTTTGAAGTGCAGAAGCCATTGGTCCCCAAACTTCAGCCATTTCTGGAATGTTTGGCATTGGAACAGCGTATTGAGATTGTAATGCAACTGCTTTAGCACCTTCGTTATCAGCAATAACTGGATCTTCAACTAATGCAACGTTAGCTGGGATTTCTTGTACTGCTTCGAAACGCGCTTTAGAGTTTTCGTCATTTGATAAGTGCTCTATTAACTTAGTAGACCAGTAAGGGTTTTTAGTGAATTGAGTCACGTGCCAGCCTTTAACACCCATAAATGTTTTTACTGGCTCACCATTTGGAAGCTTAGGCATTGCTGATACGCCAATGTCAATTCCAGCATCTTTCATGCCTTGGAATGCCCAAGGTCCGTTCATCACTGAAGCCGCTTTTCCTTCATTGAATAATCCGTCCATTGCAGCTCCACCAGTTTCACCGATGATACCTTTAGGGAATAGACCATCTTTGTACCATTTTTGAATATAAGCAGTACCTTCAACAGCGCCTTCATTGTTTAATCCAACGTCATCACGATCTAAAGCGCCATCTTTTTCATTGAATACATATCCGCCCATACCAGCGATTGGACCATGTGCGAAGTAGAAGTTATCCCAAAGAGCTAGGAAACCGTAGTTGCCACCCTTAGTGAAATCTTTAGAGAAAGCATAAAGATCATCCATAGTTTCTGGAGCTTTATCCATTAAAGCTTTGTTGTAAATGAAAACAGGTGTTTCAGTAGCTTTTGGAAGACCATAAAGTTTTCCATCATACATTTGTGCAGTGATTGAAGAGTCACTGTATGTTTTTAATACTTCGTCATCAACTTTAATTTCTTGAATAAGACCTTCTGTAACAACTTGACCGATTTGATCATGTGGAAGTGTCACAACGTCTGGAGCATTTCCAGAAGGACCATCAAGACGTAATTGATCACGGATTTTATCAGCCATGTTCAATTCTTTGAATTCTACTTTAATTCCATATTCTTCTTCGAAAGACTTGATAGCAGCAGGTAGCCAATCTTTACTCTTATCTTTGTCTTCCCAAATTACTAGTTTCTCTGGTTTTGGTTCTTCTGCAGTTTGCTCTGTTCCCTTTTTACCTTCAGCAGGCTTTTGCTCTGCCTCACGCTTAGGACCGCAAGCTGCAAGCATGCCAACTAAAAGTACTAGCATCAATAACATTGATAAAGCTTTTTTCATTGTTGACCCTCCCAATTTTTATATCTAAAATGTAATATTCGATACAACCGTTTGCACAAAACTACAAAAATTGTCGGAAATGAAAACGTTATCAATATAGGACAAAAAAATAAATACTTATAAATAGTTCTGTTTACCTATTAGATATACTATTACATTTCATAATTCTTGCGATGTTTCTATGAAAACGATTGCACAATTTCTAATTCCTATTATACTTAATTTTACTTCTTTTACAACAACTTTTTTATGACAAGGTTTGCCAAAGTGTTGCTTATATTCATTCTTTTAAATTTTCTATTAAGTAACGGTTGAATTAGCGGGTGTGTTTTGTTAATCTGAATGGTAGTTTTAGGGTATATTTTTTGGTATTTTATGCAAACGATTGCAATACTTATATGAAGGGGTGGTTTGATGGAACTTTCTGCAGTTTTTCATAGACCTGGTCATAATTTCTCATTTATTATCGATGAAAATACTCTAGGTATACGAATTCGAACGAAAAAGGATGATGTCGAAAAAATCCAGCTTCTACATGGAGATCCATATATTTGGGAAGATGGCAATTGGGTATTCCATCGTGAAAGCATGGAATGGACTGCAACAGATGGAATTTTTGATTATTGGGAAGTACATATAAGACCTCCACACCGACGTCTTCGATATGGTTTTGAACTTCAAAGCAAGGATGAAACAATTACTTATAATGAAAAAGGATTTTATTCTGAGGCAATAACTGATAGTGGTTATTATTTCTGTCACCCCTATCTTCACATGTCCGAAATATTCCAAGCTCCTGATTGGGTGAAAGATGCTAGATGGTACCAAATCTTCCCTGAACGATTTGCAAATGGGAATCCCTTAAACAATCCAAAAGGTGCCTTAGCTTGGGGAAGTGCTGAGCCTTCCACCTCAAATTTCTTTGGTGGCGATTTTGAAGGGGTTATCAACCATTTAGATTATTTAGTTGAATTAGGTGTGAACGGAATCTATTTCACTCCGGTTTTTAAGGCGCATTCAAATCATAAATACGATACGATTGACTATCTCGAAATTGATCCTCAATTCGGTACAAAGGAAGATATGAAAAGACTTGTTCAAGAATGTCATAAACGTGGGATTAAAGTGATGTTGGATGCCGTATTCAATCACAGCGGTTACTTCTTTCCTCCATTTCAAGACTTATTGAAAAATGGAGAGGATTCTTCATATAAAGATTGGTTCCATCCACATAGTCTTCCTTTAGAAGGTGGAGATTGTCCAAACTATGAAGCTTTTGCCTTCGTCGATGCAATGCCGAAGTTAAATACTCAGCATCCTGAAGTGAAAAAATATTTACTGAATGTAGCAACTTACTGGATTAATGAGTTCGATATCGATGGTTGGCGCCTTGATGTAGCGAATGAAGTCGATCATCAATTTTGGAGAGATTTCCGCATCACTTGCAAGAAAGAAAAAGAAGACTTGTATATTCTAGGTGAGATTTGGCATGATTCCATGCCATGGTTACAGGGAGATCAGTTCGATGCAGTAATGAATTACCCTTTCACGACTAATGTTTTGAATTTATTAGCGAAACAAACTATCAACGCCAAGCAATTCATGAATGCGATGACATCTGTAATCCAAAGCTATCCTCAATATGTCATGGATTTTACCTTTAACTTGGTAGGAAGTCACGACACTCCACGAGTACTGACTGAATGTAATGAGGATATTAATCGAGTGAAGTTGATTTATACTCTCCTTTATACTTTTATGGGGTCCCCATGTATGTATTATGGAGACGAAATCGGTATGACTGGTGAGCAAGATCCAGGTTGCCGTAAATGCATGGAATGGGATACAGGAAAACAAAATCTTGATCTTTTAACCCATGTAAAGAAATTAATCGCTTTAAGACAATCAGAAAAGCTACTTGCTAACAAAGGAAGACTCCAATTTTTAAATCGTGTGGAAACCGAGATTGTAGCGTTCAAGAAATATCAAGATGATCGAAATGTATTTGTTTTCATCAACCCAACAGATCAAGTTCAGTCTTTTGAACTACCTCTGTCTATGCAGGGGATTGTCGTCAAAAACCTCTGGACTGAAGAAGAACTTGCCTTAGAATCCCCTTCTGTTCAAGTACAGCTTGAACCCTATGGATTCAGCATATTAGCTTTTCATGATTCTCATGTCGTATAACCTTTTCAGGTAACTATTAGGGTTAGACCCCATCCTTAACATTAGTTAGGAAGTTGTATGGGTCTTCCCCTAATAGTTACCACTAGAAAGAATCCTACTAGATTAATAGGAGTATCAATATGTCTAAACCAACTAAAAAATTGACATTGTTTGCCCTAACCTGGCCATTGTTCATAGAAATTTTCCTACATATGCTTATGGGTAATGCAGACACATTGATGCTAAGTCAATATTCAGATCAATCCGTGGCTGCAGTTGGAGTGTCCAATCAAATTTTATCACTAGTAATTGTGATGTTTGGCTTTGTGGCTACTGGGACAGCTATTTTAGTGGCACAGAATCTTGGCGCTAAAAACGAAATAACAGCCGCTCAGATAACTGTAGTATCTCTTGTGGTCAATCTGATCTTCGGTCTTGTTTTAAGTGTCATCATCTTTTTCTCTAGTGAATTTTTACTTCAATTAATGGATTTACCTTCTGAATTATTAGCGGAAGCAGATTCCTATCTTATCATTGTTGGAGGCTTTTCCTTTGTTCAAGCATTGATTATGACAGCAGGTGCAATTATTAGAAGCTATGGTCATACGAAAGATGCGATGTATGTCACGATTGGAATGAACATCTTGAATGTCATCGGGAATTATTTGTTTATTTTTGGACCATTTGGCTTACCAATTCTAGGAGTCGAGGGTGTAGCTATTTCCACTACTGTAAGTCGTTTAATAGGATTCATTGCCATTATGATTATATTAGTGAAGCGCGTTCCAACAAAATTGCCATTTGATCAGATTTTGAAAATGCCGATACAACACATTAAGGATTTATTAAAAATCGGTATTCCTTCAGCAGGAGAACATTTATCCTATAATGGATCTCAAATGGTCATCACTTACTTTATCACGATGCTTGGTACCAATGCTTTGACGACAAAGGTTTATGCCCAAAACCTGATGATGTTCATATTCTTATTCGGAGTCGCAATTAGTCAAGGCACTCAAATCCTGATAGGACATCAAATCGGGGCAAAGAAATATGAAGAGGCATATGCTCGCTGTATTAAGAGTTTAAAGCTGGCACTTGGTATTACACTAGGGGCTTCCCTTCTCTTTTCGCTCTTTTCAAAACAACTATTATCCATTTTCACATCTAATGAATCCATCATTGCTGTTGGTAGCACATTAATTTGGTTGACGATCATACTAGAACCTGGCCGTACATTCAATCTGGTAATCATCAATTCATTGAGGGCTGCTGGTGATGTAAAATTTCCCGTATACATGGGAATCCTCTCTATGTGGGGCATCAGTGTCACACTTTCATACCTACTTGGAATATATTTCGAATTAGGTCTAGTTGGGATATGGCTTGCATTTGCAGCTGATGAATGGTTCCGCGGTTCACTTATGTTATGGCGATGGAAATCAAAGGTTTGGATGAGAAAAGGGTTTGTTACTCATCAAGATTGAAGAGTAAAGCGAATGACAAATCAATACTTTTAAATTAATGGCTTTGTTAAAGTACATTATTGATTTTAAGTAGTTTGTTGTTTGGAGTGGAAGACGCTTGACTCCTGGGTAATTTTAACAGAGCTAAATTAATAAAAATAGCCTATCCATCATTTGTAAATGGATAGGCTATTAATCTTATTTTAAGCCATAAGCCTTAATGACATCTTGAGAAATTTTGTTGCCTAGATCATCCCAAGCAGTTGCTCGTAATGATACATACTCAGCATTCTTCGGATTTTTGAACTTGGCTACCCACTTGTTATCGGCTGTACGCTCGAGATTCACAGTCTCCCACGACTCACCTTCATTAAAGGAAACCTCTAATGTCGCTCCTTCTACTTTTCCGTAGCCTTCTACATCAGCAAAAGTTGTTGCAACCAGTTTTTCAACTGATAGTTCGAGATTTGTAGGTGGTGCCGCATGTACGTTTCCGTTCATATCTGTCTCGACTTTATAATTCAGTGAATAGAGTGGGAGTAAAGTAGTGTTTCTTCTTTTTTCAGACCAGAATGTCCATTCCGTATGCGTATTTAATGATGTTTTCCAACGATTCGGATCACGGTTTGCATCACTTACTAGACGGTATTGTGTTTTTACTTCTGGGACTGGTTTACTTAAAGATAAAGTTTGTCCTTTCCCTTCTTTAACGAGGGTATCTCCTTGGTACAATTTAAGTGTTTGATTTTTTTTGGATTCTGTACTGCTGACTTGACCCATACCATTTCCTGAATCTGCCCAAGCAGGGATATCGAATTCTAAATAGTTACTAGAACGGTAAGGCGGCCACGGGTAATAGCTATCTCCCAAGTGAGGACGAACTACTGGAGAGAAAAATTCTTCATCCAATTTTCCGTCTTTTTCATACGAAACAGCTGGATGTCGTACAAACCAAGAGCTGTCTAAGACTTCTGCACGGTGAAGCCAGAGAGTATCTTTATCTACTGAAACCCACTCTTTTCGAACAGAAGGGAACTCTATTTGTTGATCCCAGCTTATCCCAGATGTAGATCCTTTACGAATATCAACACGCCACTCTCTACCTGGTGCTTCACGATCTGATTTGTAGCGCGTGTCGATCTCAACGAGTTCACTGCTAGATGGTGCATATTTTAAATTATTTGGAATCTGGTCATGATGACGATCAATCAAATCATATACATATGGTGTATTTGGTTCACCTTCAACATGCAATTTCAGGTTGCCAGAACGTGCTTCTGCAATCACTTCATCGCCTTCACTCTTACTGATTCCGGCAACGGCAAGCGGGATCGACTTGCCATCTTCACTTCCTACCCACGCACCAAATTCCATATCTTCATTGTTTACGATAATCAACAGCTTTGCACCCGCTGCATGTGCTGCAGCAGCCTGCTCGGAAGGCGTAATATCCGTGTTAAAATCGACGACAACCGCTTTGCCATTTGCTTCTAGATGCTCATAGTCAGCTGCTGTTCCTTTACTTGCATAAACCGTAGATAAGTTATATTTACCTTCAAGAAGTGTACTTCCCCCCAATAGTAAATCATCTAACACTTTTCCTTTAAAATTGATCTCAAGGATAGGCTTTATTAATCGCCAGCGATTCGAAAATTCGAATGTTCCTGTCGTAACTTTCTCTGTTGGGACAGCATACATTTTATCGATCGTTGGAGGATACAATACATTAGCAACTTCAAATTTTCGGTTACCAAGTGTACGGTAGTAATACATGCGCTGATAGAATGGTTCTGTCTTCTTTGGTACATCGGCTGTAATTTCCTTTGCTTCTCTAGCATCAAGCTCCACGGTTTGTGGACCAACTAACTTGATTTCAGGATTACCAACTAATGCTACACCACTATGATCTGTTTCAGTATCCACTTTCATATAAGACATGGCTGAATACGTCCCAGGTGGTAAACGAGTTTCTGTTGTGCCGTTTACAGCAATAATTTCGAGTTCATTTTTATTCTTTTCGTTTAAAAGGTATACATACGTAACAGTCGGGTCACCATTACGGTCCTTAGCTTTAAACGTTAGCGGATACCTCTCTTCTTCTTTCACCATGCCCATTGAAGTATGAGCCACTTGCTTGCTTTCAGAATCCGTTGCTGTTAGGTGCCCCTCATAACGACCGAAGTCAGCAAGCTTCGGATCTACTGTAACGGTTACGGTCTTTGTACCATTAGCTGGAACATTGATTTGGTTTTCGGAAACCGTTAGTACACCATCAGGTACATTTTTGCCATTTGCATTTTTAAAATCAGCTTGGAGGTTTAGGGTAACAGCAGAATCGCTGTCGTTTGTATAGGTGACTGTTTTTTGTACAGGCTGTGCATTAGCGTTTGGCCACTTAAAAAAGCCGAAGAACAGAGAACCCGTTGCACGAACAGTGCTGTGTACAGCAGCAGATATATCCAATCGGCCCGAACCGATATGGTAAGGTGAATAATCTAATCTCTTAGACGTACCCATCAACGCATCTTTCAGTTGTGTTCCGTTCCACTCTGGGTTCTTTTGCAGAAGAATCGCAGCAGCACCCGCCACATGTGGGGCCGCCATGGATGTACCACTCAGACTCATGTAAGATCCGCTTCCTGATGTTAGTCCAGATCGAGCAGCAACAATCCCAACACCTGGTGCAGACAGATCAGGTTTCAATCCCATATCTCCAGAACGAGGTCCTTTTGATGAGAAATAAGCAATTTTGTCTGTCTTATCCACAGCACCGATTGTTAAAGCAGCATCTGCAGCTCCTGGTGAACCGATGGTTCCTTCACCTGCAATACCTTTGTTGCCGGCAGAAATAACAAATAGTGCACCTGTTTCTTCACTTAGTCTATTTACGGCTTGAGACAGTGGGTCTGTTCCGTCACTTGCCCCGCCTCCCAAACTCATGTTTACTATCTTGGCATTGTGTGCAGCCCATTCCATACCGTCAATAATCCATGAATCTAAACCGTTTCCAGTGTTATCTAATACTTTCCCCACTAGCAATCTTGCTTCAGGAGCAACTCCTTTGTTCTTGCCTTGTGAAGCAGCACCTGTCCCTAATACCGTTGAAGCAACGTGTGTACCATGCCCGTCAACATCATCAGCCGTTTCCCCAGGAACAAAGCTTTTTACCTCGTCTATTTGATTTGCAAGATCGGGATGATTCGGATCGATTCCTGTATCAAGTACCGCTACCTTAACCCCCTTACCTGTAAAACCAGATTCCCAAGCCGTTGGAGCACCGATCTGAGGTACGCTTTGGGATAATGTGGCTTCCACACGACCATCAAGCCAGATCTTTTCAATGCCCTGATCGAATACTGCTGTGTTAGATTGGTCTTTTGGGGAATCCTCAGGTACGATATCCTTCCAAAACTTCTTCGCCTCTTTTTTAGATGTTTCAAGAGCGGCACCATTAATACTTTCTAACTCACGAACCTTTTTTGCCCCTTTTGGATCGGCCTTCTTTGTTTGGAAGGCTCTCGCTACGGACGCTGTGGAATCTGTGTATTCTACGATAACTGGCATGGAAGAGAGACTTTTATCATCATAGCCGTTCTCTAATAATTCCGTTACATTAAACAAATCCTTATCCAGTTTTTCAGCTGCCAGATAAGGCATAGCTGAATTTGGTATGACATACGTATCTTCATCGATCGTTAACACTTGTACACCTGCAGCGTTCTGATCGGCAGGTTCCACGTTTATGACACTCTTGCCGTTTTCTATCTTTTGAACCTTAACGACGTCGCCTGTGATCAGGGTGACCGTTTGCTCGTCAGATTCACTTAAACGATCAACAACAGCAGCATTCGCAATTGTTTTTTCTAATGTCGTTTTATCATAGGCTCTTACGCTATAATACGATGAAGCAAGAACAACCGTAGATAAAGAGGCAGCTAAAAACGTCTTCAATTTCTTTTTTTTCACCAAACTTCCCCCTTGTAGATATGAATAAATTACAGTTGTTGAGAAATGTCTTAATGCAGGATTCGTGGTTGAATAGAGTAGATTAAGAGATTGCTAACAGGTTAAAAGGGGCACCTCCTAAACCAATTACCGATTCTGTATCAGAGGCATGTAGTTTCTTGCTGTAGAGGCATGTAGTTTCATAATGGAAATGAATGGGTAATATTGAAATTAATAGAATTGTATATCTGTTGGATCGAGGTGACAAATGGGGTTTTACCAAGGACTTTTGACATAGTAATTTTTATGATTTAAATATTTTTAAATAAAAAAGTGTTGAAATCCTATATCAATTGTACTATTAATATAGATTTTGAGTTGGGGTTTTAAATAAATTTATTGACTATTCAGATATTTTGTGATTAGTAGATTGCTTGCAAAGAAGGCTCTCTGTACTCAGATTCACAGCCTGCATAGGTACTTTTCGCAATTCTGAGACCGTTGGCTGTTCCTGTGCTTTCTAAAATTTACTAATCGTTGTAATTGATTGGTACTATATTCAGAAAACAATAAAAATAGCCTATCCATCATTTGAAGATGGATAGACTATTAAACTTATTTCAAGCCATAAGCCTTAATGATATCTTGAGAAATCTTGTTTCCTTGATCATCCCAAGCATTTGCTCGTAATGATACATACGTAGCATTCTTCGGATTGTTGATCTTGGTTTCCCATGTTATCGGCAGATCGCTTTAGGTTTACAGACTCCCACGACTCACCTGTATTAAAGGAAACCTCAAGTGCCAGGTAAAATACCTGACACTTTTTCATAATTATTTCCTACTTGGTTTGCTATTTACATATAGCTTTCCTGCTGCCGTGGAACTTAATGAATTTCCATACTTATCTTCTACTTTTACCACTATTTGTGCACCGTTTAATGTAATCTTCTTAGTTGCTGTCCAGTTGCCCTCATAGTGTCCAGTGCCATTTCCATTTGCATCCTTTACTTCTGTCATAACTACTTCATAGGTGCTTAAACTTGCTGTTGGCACAGATACTGCACTTGTTATGCCATTAATCGGAGTGTTAATTGTAAATACTGCCTTTTTTAATCCAGGCTCACTGTCGAACTCAACCTTTAATGTTTGATCTGACTTTAATATTACATCACTCGATGGCATTATATTTTTAATTTCACGGATTGAGTATTTTACATTAACTGTTATGCTCTTAGCAGTTTCATTTCCTGCCTTGTCTCTAGCAACAACATTTATTACATTTTCCCCTTCCTTGGACATAAGCTTTGCTGTCCAATTTCCATTTGAATCTATGTCTGTCTTTGTTCCGTTAACTTCAACATATTCTAAATAATCATCTTTAGCTGTTCCTGATACAGTTATTACCTGATCATTTATATTTGCGTTATTTTGCGGGCTTGTAATTTCTAAAACTGGTGCTGCCTTGTCTACTATAACCTTTATTTCCTTCGAATAAGGAGTAGATCCTAATTCTGTAATAGTTTTTGCCTTTAGAATATTATCTCCCTCATGAAGTACAGCATCAATTGAGAAGCTTCCATCATCATTTGTCTTTCCATTTGCTATATCTTTCTCACCGCTAAATATATGAACGTCCATTCCTGGAGCCGCCATACCTTTTATTGTTACTTTTTCATTATTTACATATGGGTTGTCCACTGGTGATGTTATAACTGGAGCTAGTGCTCCAAGCTTAACTGTTGCTCTAATCATCATGTTTCCGTAATCTTTATTCGCTAAAGTGAATTGACCATTTATAAACTGCCATGATCTTTGTGCTGCTATTGAATTTTTATCCAATGCAATTGCTGGGCTTTGAGGAGCAAACTTATCCTGTATTAAAACCATATAAAAATCGCCTGTTACAACTATTTGCTGCGCGGATAAATCAACGACTGTCCATTTCCCTTGCTCCCTAGAAGCAGTTGCATTAAACGGCCCTGCTATCATTTTTCCAGGGGATCCATCCTTTCCACTTGCATCATAAACTGCCACCTTAAATGTATTTCCCCATGTTCCATCAAGCATAAATAATCCAGAGGTTACTATTCCTGTGGTCTGTCCCTCTGGAAGTGACATTCTTACTGCATAGCCACCTCCTGGTTCCCATTGAGCCACTGAATATTCTGGTGTTCCATCATCATAGCCTATCTCTCCTGAAAAATTGATAAACGGTTTTTGCTGAAGATCATGTGTAACATTTTCATTACCCGTAATATCTACAGTAAATCTCTCATCAAAATAGTTCTCTGCTATAACCTGTACTGTATATTTACCTTCATATGCAGTTATTGAGTAATTCCCCTCTGCATCAGTTGTAACTGGTGCTACTGCTGCATCCTCAATTAGGTAAACTTTAGCGTTTTTCACCGGATTTCCTGTTTGGGAATTTGTGATTTTACCTGTTAATGTTCCCTTAGGAATTGGAACCAATGTAATGTTTGTATTTTCAAGAACTTGGTTAGCTGCTACTTGAACCCTCTTATCCTGTGGATAGTATCCATACTTTTCAGCTCTTAAAGTATACTCTCCTTCTTTAACCTTGAAACTATATGACCCGTCTTGTGGATTTGTTTTTGTTGAACGACCATTTTCAACAATAGATACTGTAGCTGATAATGGAAGTCTCGCTATCTCAGCATTGGTCTGCACTGAATTTATTATTTGTTGTTTTGGGCTGCTGCTTAAAACTGATATGTCACCTAATGCTGCAGGTAGATCTGTTAAGCTAATATGTTCTTTAGGGCCATTGCTTAAAACTGATGTATTACCTATTTCTGCAGATTTATCTGTTAATCTAAAATCATCTATAAACCATCCCTGATGATTATTGGAGGTATTAGAATTAAATAGAAATGCGATACTAATTTTCTTTCCTGCATATTCGCTTAAATCTATTTCTTCATTTGAGTATCCGACTGTCTTAGTACCTGTATATTCTGCTACACTATAATATTTATAGCCGTCAGTTGAAACCAAAACTTTTCCCTTGCCAATCTTTTCTTCTAGATCATACCAATTTTCAAACTGTAAATAAGCATGTCCTTGCGGCAGGACAAAATCAGGCGATATCAATCCCATTACTTGATTTTCTGAATACGTTCCTTCAAGATTAGTAGCTAAAACCTTTTCTCCCGAGGCTGCTGCCATAGGTCCTGTCGTTGGTTTTCCCCACTGCCATTGAGCAGTCCCGAGCATTTGCCATGCTGTTATTTCTGTTTCAAAATCATTAAAGTATCCTATTGTAAGTGCATCTTTAACAAGTATTGTATAGATATCACTTGTAACCTCGTTATTTCCAAAGTCAACAATTTTCCATCTGTAAGATAGATTTGATCCTTCTACTACTCTATCAGCTGGAATTACAGTTTCATAGCTCCCTGACTTGTAGTCCCCACTTTTCCTTTCAGCTGCAACTGTTGTCCACTCATCTGCTGAATTTCTATATTGAAGCTCAACTGTCCCCACACTTACATTATCCTGTACATCTATTTTTAATGTTTGTTCCAATCCTTCGTATGTCTCTGTAACAGGTATATGGTTAAATGTTGGTGGAACTGTATCCTCGGCATCTTCTGATACTTGGCCTTTAATCTCAGATAGTCCTGTCATAACTGATGTTACAGCCTTAAATGCATTAATAACACCATATCCATATCCATTGTTAGGGGTTGTAGGATATTGAGAGTCAGTAATAGGAGTTGCTGTTTCCTTTATTATTTCTTCAATTTCTTCAATTTTTAATGATGAATTGACTTGAAGAAGTAATGCAACAAGTCCTGATGTATGCGGACCTGCCATCGAGGTTCCATTCCATCCACCCTCATATTCACTTCCTGGAACTGCGGATCTAATATTAACTCCAGGTGCTGAAATTTCTGGCTTAAGTATTCCACCATATGGTGATGGCCCTCTTAATGAGAAGTTGCCTAGCTTATTGTTTATGTCAGTTGCTCCTGTTGCAAAGGATTCTGGATAGTTTGCAGGATTAGCAACTGATCCTGGTCCACCAGGATTGTATGGGGTTGTATTTCCTGCTGAAAATTCTGGGAATATATTTGCTGCTCTCCAGTTTCTTACAATAGTTCTATACCAATCATCTACTTCAGGACCGCCTCCCCATGAGTTATTTACAACATCGGGTGCCATTTCTGGATGTGGTACTCCATTTTTATCTTTAGGAGCAAGCATCCATTCACCAGCTTCTATTAAATCTTCATTTGTTCCACCATCTGCTGTAAATGCCTTAACAGCTATCCACTTTGCACCTGGCGCAACACCTATCTTATTTGTACCATTTGGTTCTGAACCAACCATAGTACCCACTGTATGGGTTCCATGACCAAGATCATCGTATGGTGCTGAACCGTTATTTGCAGTTGCATCAAACCAATTGTATTCATGATTTGGATTATCTGGATTAGCTGGGTCATATCCTCTATATTTTGTCTTTAATGCAGGGTGATCCCACTGAACTCCTGTATCTATGCTACCAACAACTATTCCTGTTCCATCTATCCCCAAGCCCCAAACATCAGGCGCTCCAATTTTTTCAATGCCCCATTCTACATTATTAGTCGCTTGAACAGCAGCTTCAGTAGTTTTTGCAGGCTCAATTAACTTTGTAATTCTATTAGGTTTTATACTTTCAACCTCAGGCATAGCTGCTATGTTTCTCATAACTTCCTCTGTTGCTGTAACTGCCATACCATTTACTACGTAAAACGACTTAGAATCCTTTACATTTCCGTTACTCTTTTCTTTTTCAATATACCTCCTCAAATTTCTCTGTGATGAATCTGATTTAATTTTTAATTCAGAAACGATTGATGAACGAACTACTAACTCTTTTTTTACATTTGATAGATGCTTATTCTTAGCCTTAACTTCATTAGCAACCTTTACTGTATCTACCTGATCCTTAAATTTTACAAGAAAGGTAGTTTGAGAGTTATTTGAAAATTCCTTTTTAAGTTCTACACTTATTTTATTCTCTACTACTTCTTTAGCTTCCTGGTTATAGCTTGTCTCAATATTGTCCTTTGCATAAGCCTTACCATAACTTCCAGCTGGTGCAGCAAATGAACTTATGGTAATTATTAAAGCTGTCGACAATGCAAGCAATTTTTTTGTGATTTTTATCATGTTTATACCCCCCATATTTAGATTGAATTTACCTAATTAACCCTTTTCTCTCCTTTCCCTTAACTGCTTGACCCCTATTAACTTATAAAAATAGAGTTTGCAATGAGTCTTACAACATTAACTGCATGTTCATCAATTAAGTTGTTTCATTCCATTCAAACTAATAGATTACGAATCTATTACCACCTAAATGTATATCTGTTAGATTGGGGTGACAAATGGGGTTTTATAAAGGACTTTTGACATGAGTATTTTTATAATTTATATGTTTTTAAATAAAATAGCGTTGATAATCTATATCAATTGTACTATTAATATAGATTTTGAGTTGGGGTTTTAAATCAATTTATTGACTATTCAGATATTTAATGATTAGGAGAATGCTTACAAAGAAGGCTCTCTGTATTCAGATTCGCAGCCTGCATAGGTACTTTTCACAACTCTGAGATGGTCGGCTGTTTCCTGGGACTAATTCCCACTCTTTCTAAGATTAATAAAATGTTATATTGGTGCTATATTCAAAAACAATAAAAATAGCCTATCCATCATTTGCAGATGGATAGACTATTAAACTTATTTCAACCCATAAGCCTTAATGATATCTTGAGAAATCTTATTTCCTTGATCATCCCAAGCATTTGCTCGTAATGATACATACGTAGCATTCTTCGGATTGTTGATCTTGGCTTCCCACTTGTTATCGGCTGAACGCTGGAGGTTCACAGTCTCCCACGACTCACCTTCATTAAAGGAAACCTCTAATGTCGCTCCTTCTAGCTTACCGTAACCTGCTACACCTTCAAGTTTTGCAACAGATAGTTCGAGTTTAGCAGGACGTTCAGCAGGTGCGTTACCATTCATATCGGTATCAACCTTATAATCCAGTGAATAGAATGGGAGTAAAGTTTGGGATTCTTCGCCTTTTTGAGACCAGAATGCCCATTCCGTATGCGTACTCAATGATGTTTTCCAACGATTCGGGTCTCGCTTTGCATCACTCACTAAACGGTATTGTGTTTTTTCTTCTGGGACTGGTTTATTTGAAATTAAAATTTGTCCTTTTTCTTCTTGAAGAAGAGTATCTCCTTGATACAATTTAAGTGTTTGATTTTTTACGGATTCTGCATTGTTGACATGACCTGTAGAGCCATTTCCAGAATCTGCCCAAGCAGGAATATAAAATCCTAAATCGTCCTCTAGGCGGCGAGGTTCATAGCCTTTACCCAAACGCGGACGAACTACTGGAGAGAACCATTCTTCCTGAAGTCTTTGTCCTTTTTTATACGTAACTAAAGGCTGGCGAACTTCCCATGAGCTGTCTACTACGCTGGCTTGGTGAGACCAGGAAGTATCTTTATCTACTGAAACCCACTCTGTTCGCACAGTAGGCAAAGGTAGTTTCTGTAAATACCTACTGCTAAAGCCCATCAATCTATTCGGACGGAAATCATAACGGAATTCTTCACCAGGTGCTTCACGATCTGATTTGTAACGCGTGTCGATCTTAACGAGTTCACTGTTAGATGGTGCATATTTTAAATTATTGGGAATCTGATCTTGATGAACATCCATCAAATCATATAAATATGATGGATTTGATTCACCTTCAACAAACAGGTTCAGGTTGCCAGAACGTGCTGCTGCAATCACTTCATCGCCTTCACTCTTACTGATTCCAGCAACGGCAAGCGGGATGTCCGTCCAATCGGTGGTATTTCCTACATACCAATAGAATTCCTTATCTTCATTGTTTACGATAATCAACAGCTTTGCACCCGCTGCATGTGCCGCAGTGGCCTGCTCAGAAGGCGTAACTTCCGTGTTACGATCCACGACAACCGCTTTGCCATTTGCTTTCAAACGCTCATAGTCAGCTGGTGTTCCTTTTCCTGCATAAACCGTTGATAAGTTATATTTACCATCAAGAAGTGTACTTCCCGGCAACGGTATATCATCCAACACTTTTCCTTTAAAATTGATCTCAAGGGAAGGTTTTATTAAACGCCAGCGAGTCGAATATTCGAATTCTCCTGTTGTAACTTCCTTTGTTGGGACAGCATACATTTTGTCGGTCCATGGATATAACAAAAATGCAACCCACGCTGGTTTGCCATCAACAAAGGGTCGGTTGTATACCATTTCCTGAAAGCTTGGTTCTGCCTTCTTTGGTGTATCGACTGTAATTTCTTTTGCTTTTCGAGCATCAAGTTCCACAGTTTGAGGACCGTCTAGCTTGATTTCAGGATTACCGACTAATGCTACACCACTATGATCTGTTTCATCATCCACTTCCATATAAGACATGGCCGAATACGTACCAGGTGGTAAAAGAATTTCTGTTGTTCCGTCTCCATATACAAACTGGAATTGCCCGTCTTCGCTTAAAATAAATAGATAACCCGTATTAGTCGGATTGCCATTACGATCCGTAGCCTTAAACGTTAGCGGATACCTCTCTTTTTCTTTCATCATGCCTATTGAAGTATGAGCCACTTGCTTGCCTTCAGAATCCGTGGCTGTCAGTTGTCCCTCATAACGAGTACCCAAGTTACCAAGCTTCGGATCTACTGTAACGGTTACTGTCTTTGTACCATTAGCTGGAACAGTGATTTGGTTTTCGGAAACCGTCAGCATACCCTCAGGTGCATTTTTACCATCTGCATTTTTAAAATCAGCTTGGAGATTTAGCGTAACAGCAGAATCGCTGTCGTTTGTATAGGTGACCGTTTTTTGTACAGGCTGAGCATTATTATTAGGCCATTTGAACACATACGATAGGGAACCAGTTGCTCTCACTCTGCTGAATACCGCTGCTTGTACATCCAGTCGGCCCGATCCGATATGGTAAGGTGAATAATCTAATCTCTTAGACGTACTCATCAACGCTTCTTTCAGTTGAGTTCCATTCCACTCAGGATGCTTTTGCAGAAGGATCGCAGCAGCACCCGCCACATGTGGGGTTGCCATGGATGTACCACTCAGACTCATGTAAGATCCGCTTCCTGGTAATAGTCCAGATTTAGCAGCAACAATTCCAACACCTGGTGCAGACAGGTCAGGTTTCAATCCCATATCTACACGAGGTCCTTTTGATGAGAAATAAGCAATTTTGTCTGCCTTATCCACAGCACCGATCGTTAACGCAGCATCTGCAGCTCCTGGTGAAGCGATGGTTCCTTCAGCACCGGTGTTACCGGCAGCAATAACAAATAGTGCACCTGTTTCTTCACTTAGTCTATTTACGGCTTGAGACAGCGGGTCTGTTCCGTCACTTGCCCCGCCTCCCAAACTCATGCTTACAATTTTGGCTTTGTGTGCAGCCCATTCCATACCGTCAATAATCCATGAATCGAAACCGTCTCCATTGTTATCTAATACTTTCCCTACTAGTAGTCTTGCTTCAGGAGCAACTCCTTTGTTCTTACCTTCTGAAGCAGCACCTGTCCCTAATACCGTTGAAGCAACGTGTGTACCATGCCCGTCAACATCATCAACCGTTTCTCCAGGTACAAAGCTTTTTGCCTCGTCTAATTGATTTGCAAGATCGGGATGATTCGGATCGATTCCTGTATCAAGTACCGCTACTTTAACTCCCTTACCTGTAAAACCAGATTCCCAAGCCGTCGGGGCACCGATCTGAGGGACGCTTTTGTCTAATGTCGCTTCCACACGACCATCAAGCCAGATCTTTTCAATGCCCTGGTCGAATTTAGGTTTGGCTTTCTGGGAAGCCTCAGGTGTGATATCCTTCCAGAACGTATCCGCTTCTTTTTTAGATGTTTCAAGTGCGGCACCATTAATACTCTCTAAATCACGAACCCTTTTCGCTCCTTTTGGATTGGCCTTCTTTTTTTGGTCAGCTCCCGTTGTTTGGAAGGATCCCTCTGTTTGGACAACTCCCGCTGTAGACTCTGTGTATTCTACGATAACTGGAAGGGAAGAGAGACTTTTATCATCATAGCCGTTCTCTAATAATTTCGTTACATTAAACAAATCCTTGTCCAGTTTGTCAGCAGCCAGATAAGGCATAGCTGATTTTGGTATGACATACGTATCTTCACCAATCGTTAACACTTGTACACCTGCAGCGTTCTGATCGGCAGGTTCCACGTCTATGACACTCTTGCCGTTTTCTATCTTTTTAACCTTAACGACGTCGCCTGTGATCAGGGTGACCTTTTTCTCGTCAGATTCACTTAAACGATCAACAACAGCAGCATTCGCAATTGTTTTTTCTAATGTCGTTTTATCATCGGCTTTTACGTTATAATACGATGAAGCAAGAACAACCGTAGATAAAGAGGCAGCTAAAAACGTCTTCATTTTCTTTTTTTTCACCATACATCCTCCTAGTAGAAATGAATAAGTACAGAAATATCTTGAAGCAGGATTCATTGTTGAATGGGGTAAATTAAGAAATTGCTAACAGGTTAAAAGGGGCACCTCCTTACCAATTACCGATTCTGTATCAGAGGCATGTAGTTTCTAGCTGTAGAGGCATGTAGTTTCTAGTTGGAAATGAATGGGTAAAATTGAAATTAGTAGAATTGTATATCTGTTCGACTGTGGTGACAAATGGGGTTTTGTAAAGGACTTGAGTCCTGAGCTTTTTTATAAATCTAAATGATTTAAAAGAAAATAGCCTTGCAAATCTATATCATTCGTACTATTAATATAGATTTTGAGTTGGGGTTATAAATCAATCTATTGACCATTAAGAGATTGTATGTTTAGGGGATATAAGATGAATTAATTCCAAATGTTGGAAACGTAGTTTTTTCTGAGTGAAAAACAGATTTCCCTCATAAATCAATGTATATTAGAAAACTTGGCTAGCGCCAAGCCTAAGCGCTGGCGATTGGCTAGTTGCACTTATACTTTAATCCTAAAATTTGCCACGACGTCGACTTACTTCTTTGCTGCCAATTTATACATTCTTAAAGTATAAAAAAAGATAATAATAGAGTTACTGAATTATTTATTTGTAAAATATGATAATGGTCAGATTGCCGACAAAAGGTATCGAGAGTATTCCCTCTCGATACCTTTGTCATTTTTGATATGTATTGTAGAAGAAAAGGTTGATTTCTGCTCCAGGTGCTTTCTTTCAGGGGGGCGTTCTCCGTGGCGGAAAGCAACTTCTCAAGTTCTTAGTTAACCTCTCCCATTGTAAAAGAAAATAGACTGTAGACAAACTCGTAAATCTTCGAGTTTGTCTACTAGATTTTGCTTTTCCATAACAATTCTCTCAAGAGTATCTGTTTTACGAACGATCCTAACACTCCTTTAGATATTATTCTCAAAAAATGAATAGTACACCAACCTATAATACTACTATTTAGGTGTAGTCACCCTTATTTGTAAATCTCCCGGTGCCAGCCACCATATTCATAAAATTACTCTTCATTCGTACGATGGGCATGCAAAAGAAAGAAAACTCCCAATTTAGTAAGAAAAATAATCTATAATAGGAAAAATTTGTTATTAAATGTAGAAATAAGGCGGAAAATGAGAGAAAAAACCCCACTTCGATTTATGGGTATTTAATTCTTAAGCACCAAAAACAGCTATAAATTTAAGCTATTTTACTAGATAAGAAAAATTAGATACCCCAAAAGTCACAGACAAGACCCCACTAGCTACTAATAAAAAACGGTATTACGATATAAATGTAATATTCATAATTTTTAGAAATGAATACTTACTTACTAGTAATCTGAAATTTTATCAATTTGGAAAGCGGGGGTCATATGGAATTTAATTCATTAATCAAGAAAGCAGCTGCTGTGGCATTTTCAGCAGGCTTAATAATCTCACCTATTCATTCGGTACTCTCTACTGAAGCAGTAGCACAAGAACTTAAGACAGCGGACATTCTGTCATCTTTGACAAAGGAACAACGTGAAGCTTTGTATCAATTGGAAGTGAACAAGCCTACAGGCCTGCAAGGATTCAGTGAGGCGGAGTTACAGTCGAAAGAAGACATTTCCGTCATTGTCGAATTCAAAGCGAACCCTGGTAAAGTAGCTGTATTAGAAGCAGCTGCAAAAGGCAAAACATTAAAAATTGAAGACGCTGCTGCGAAAGTAGAGAAAGAACACATAACCTTTAAAGAAGACATCAAAAAATACTTGACACAAGAGAACTCCAAATCAAAAAACATTTCAAATTCCATCACCCAGACGTTCAAAAAAGCTTATAACGGCGTAGCGATGACATTGCCTGCCAATCAAGTACAGCTCCTTTTAGAATCTGATGTGGTACAAGCTGTTTATAAAAACCAGACCTTTACGGTTGATCCTATTAAGCAAGATCTTCCAACAGATGTTGATCGAAAAATTACTACTTCTGTTGAGAGTATTCCTTATTTAAAGATTGATAAGTTGCATAAGGAAGGCATTACCGGAGAAGGCGTAAAAGTGGCTGTTCTTGATACTGGGATTGACTATAACCACCCGGATTTAAAGGATGCATACAAAGGTGGTTATGATTTCGTAGATAATGATAACGACCCAATGGAAGCAACGTATGCTGATTGGCAGAAATCGGGTAGACCTGAAAGAAATCCTTTTAGCGGTACAACCTATTACACAGAGCATGGTACGCATGTTTCTGGAACCATTGTAGGCCAAAATAAGAATAATAGTGAAGTTTCTGTAGAAGGTGTAGCTCCAGATGCCGATCTTTATGTATACCGCGTTTTAGGACCCTATGGAAGCGGATCAGGTTCAGCGATCCTAGGAGGTATTGAAAAAGCAGTGGCAGACGGAATGGATGTCATGAACCTTTCATTAGGGGCAAATATAAACGATCCGTATTTTCCATTAAGTACCGCGATTAATTATGCTGTGTTAAGTGGTGTGACGGCTGTTGTTGCTGCAGGAAATGCAGGTCCAGATTTCTACACGGTGGGTACACCAGGTACAGCTGCACTAGCTTTAACGGTAGGAGCAAGTGATGTTCCTGTTAAGACAACTTCATTTACAGGCAGCATTTTAGGAGACTGGTCCACTAAGCTCATCAGCATGGGAAGAAGCTATGTAGATAATCTCTCCACATTAAATGGGCAATCACTTGAGCTTGTCGATGTAGGCCTAGGCTCAATAAATGACTATGCAAACAAAGATGTTAAAGGAAAAATCGCTTTCGTTCAACGCGGGAACTTTCCCCTCGTTGACAAAATCAAATTTGCAAAACAATATGGGGCAGCCGCTGTTATTATGTATAACAATGCAGACGGACAGATTGGCACCAATCTAGGGGAATCCGTTGACTTCATTCCTACTTTTTCTATTACAAAAGCGGCAGGTGAGGAATTAAAAGCGAAAATTGCTCAAGGGAACACAGCATTCACTTTCTCCAATATGCAAGATATCGTAACCGAAGGAGATAAATTAGCTTACTTCAGTTCAAGAGGGCCAGTCAACGGTACTCTTGATATAAAACCAGAGGTCGTTGCTCCTGGGGTGAGCGTGCTTTCTACAGTCCCTTCTTACATTACTAACCCTAAAAATCAAGAAGACTATAAATATGCCTATGCACGTCATGACGGAACATCGATGGCTACCCCACACACGGCTGGAATTGCCGCATTATTATTACAGGCGAATCCGAAGCTTGATCCAGATGATATTAAAACAATACTTATGAATACGGCAGATCCGTTAAATGGTGAGTATAGTTTGTATGAAATGGGAGCAGGTCGTGTAGACCCTTATCAAGCCATTCATGGTGGAATGAAAATGCAAGTGACCGATGAAACCTTCATTCCAGATGGTGAGGATTTCATGAAGGTCAAAAATCCATCCGGTGATATAATGTTTGGCTTTTACGACCGTGAAGTGTCAGGAGACAATATTCGTGTGAGTAAAAACATAAGCTTCACAAACAACAGTGACATCACTAAAAATTTCACTGTTTCTGTAGAAGAAAATATATTGAAAAATGATACGAACAGCCTGAGTAAAAATGGCGTTATCGTTAGCACCAGCAAAAGTATTAAAGTACAACCCAATAAAGAAGTGAAACAAAATGTATTTTTGACAGCGCCAAAGACGGCAAAATGGGGTCTATACGAAGGGTATATCGTACTGACGAATAAAGAGGATTCATCCGATAAGTATCGCATTCCATTTAATTTCTATATTGAAAATAATGCTGCCTATACTTTAGATCTCTATTCGCATTCCATTTTACCGAAACATTTAGATCAAGATCCAGAGAGACGGAGACCTAACTATCATTATCTTGCTTATGGCAACCTTACGGTAATCAAACCCTTGAAAACATTGGATGTCACCCTGCAAGATGCAGAAACAGGAAAAGAGTTAGGTTTTGTCGGAACAATGCCAGATTTAGAGATTCTTCCAAAGGGTATCGAAGTTACCGTATCACTCTTTACTGGGACGTACTATGCATTTACAGGTGACCCTAAACAGCCAATTGCAAAAGAAAAGAGTTATGCAAAACCTGGCCACTATAAGTTGAATATTACTTCTGTAACTCAAGCTGGAGCAGTGAAGAATGAAGCGCAGGATGTTTTCATTGATATTGACGATCCTACATTTACAAGTTCCTTAGATGGACCGTCTCCGTTCCTTGAATACAAACCAGGTCAACAAACGTATCCAGTCAATATTCAAATTACCGATCCTCTCGTGGCAGAAATGCAGCAAGCAGGAATAGATATCGACCAATCTTCAAATGAGGTGCTTCCTAATTGGGACCCTAAGCAACCTCTGTATCCGATTTCTATGGATCAGGACGGAAAATGGGCAAGTGTAGTTAACCTGGATGAAACCGTTCCAGCACTGCGATATACATTAGATGGATTTGATAAAGCCGGTAATTTAGTACCAACAAAAGAATATTTCTTTGTCAAAGAAGGGACACCTGTTACGTATGCAAAAAGCGATATCAAAAAAGTAAAAACAGGTGAAACGATTAAAGGCCAATTATTCTTGGATAATGTAAGCGATGCGAAAGAAGTGGTTTGGAACTTGAAAGACCCATCTGGCAAGGCAATTTTAGTCGATGCCAAACTTGCGAATGGAGTTTCAGACAAAGCAACCATAACAGTGAATGGAGACGAGGTAAAGGTTGTCTTTAACGATTCCAATTTGACATTCGATCATACGGCAGTTGTGGATGTTACGGTAAAGGTAAAGGATGAAATCTTCACTTTAGGGGCTAGCATCAATCCAACGGCTACTGTAATAAATAGTCAAAATCAAACTAGCAAACTACTTAACGCCGGTTACAATTTTGAGGTTCTGCCGCAATTTAATGCCGTTTCTGGCCGAGTAACGCCGGACGGATTCCGCACTTCTCCAACAGAGTGGATAAAGGCTGGGGCATCACTAAAGCTCAAGGATTCAAGCGGATTTACTTTTGACGCCACTCCATTAATCAGCGTAGATGGAGACTACAGTGTAGGAAAGCTTCCTTTAAGCAAGGATCCATATACTTTAGATATTAAAGTACCTGGTCACTTTGTGGTTCAAACTAAACAACCGATTGGGTTTGAATATAAGGGTGAGCTTTTTGGTCAAAATCTTTATATCTACCCATATTTGGTTAATATGAAAGCTGGTGATGTCAACCAAGATAACGTCATTGATGTTTTAGACGCGATTGAAATTCAAAAATCTTGGCAGACGAGCAACCGTGCGGCGGATATTAATTTTGATGGTACTGTTGATGCGAAAGACATCGACTTTGTTAAAGAGAATTACTTATTACAAAACAAATATGCTGAAAATCCACCAGCTGCAAAAGAAACGCATGATGGCAAGACATTAGAAAGTATTTTGAAAGAGCTGGGGATTCAGTAAATAGGATGCATGTCATTCATCGAATTGTAAACTAATTAATTCCCCTACCACTAAGTTTGAGAAACATTTCTTGATCGAAAGTGGTAGGGGTTAATTAAGCGATAGTAATTTTCGTTAATTATATTCATTTTCTGACATCAATAACAATAAGAAATCAACGAAAAATAATGATGTTAGGAGCAAAATTATGAAAAGAAACACAACAAAATGGCTTTCAAATGCTATTTTACTTATTTTTTTTCTATTAACTGTCTATATCGGTGTTACGGTGTATCAATCTAGTAAAAATCCCGGCAGCTTACCGCGTTTTTTTGGATACACACCATTAACGGTTCTCTCTAATAGTATGCAGCCGCATCTTCAGTCAGGAGATCTTGTATTTATTAAAAAAGTAGAATACGAAGATATAAAAGTAAAAGATGTTATAACCTTTAAAGAATCAGATACAAAATTCATTACACATAGAGTAATAGATGTTAAAGAACAAGAAGGACAAGCCGGTTTGGTAACAAAAGGTGACAACAACAATGTTGAGGATTCTATGCTTGTCACAAAGCATCATTTCATTGGAAAACAAGTAGCTGCAATACCTAAACTCGGATATGTATCCGATTTTGCAAGCGGTCCGATCGGGTTTTTGCTATTAATCACCATTCCTCTCACAGGCTACATCTGTCTAACGGTTTTTGAACGTCTTGCCCGAAAAGAACAACAGCATACGAATGAAGAAATTGCATCCAAATAAAAAACGATTTTAAGTGGGGGGAAATATTTTATGAAAATCGTAAAAGCAAAGAAAGCGTTGTTAGGTACAACCCTTGCAGGTGCAATTGCAGTTGCAGCAAGCTATGGAACGTATTCATGGTTTACATCTGAAACAACGGCTAAAGGTGAAATCACAAATGCAATTGTGCAGCTTAATAATGGAGAAAATATTAAGGAGAGCATTGTTGCAATTGAAAATTTTGCACCATCACAACTAGTATTTGGGGATTTTCTAACTATTGATAACACAGGGACGGTCGCTACATTCTTACAAGCAAAACTTCAGCAATCATTAGATAAACCTCTTTCATTAGATACGTACAAAGTGGGCTATGTTGCACTTAAATACAAAGTGAAACCAACGGATGAAGTATTAAAAGAATCACAAATTAAATTAGAAGAATTATTCGAAGGAACTACGAATGAAGTAACTTCGAATAAAGTAAGTACGAATGCAGTAACTCGTTCATTAGCTTCGGGCGAGTCTGTTGAAATTGCAGAAGGAGTCGAAATCATTGCAGGCTTCCTACCAGAAAAGTCCGCTGCAGCTGTTGGCGAAAAAGAAATCCTTTTGGGTGATGGTGCAGAATCAGGGGAAGACAACAAATTCTGGAATTTAGAAGCAGATGAATACATTGATATTTCATTTGGCGTAAAGCTTGATGAGTTAGCAACGAATGATTATCAAGGTGTAAAATACTCTGCTAATCTATCTGTTAAAGCAAAACAAAAAGACGATGGTGCTTTATACGAGTAATGTAATGATCATAAACAGGTACAGAAACTGTAGTAATAACATCTATTGTGCAAACTATAGATAGATCCTAGATGATTTCACGATAACCAAGAACCGGTGACGCTTCATTATGACGTTGCTGGTTTTTTTACACTTTATATCTCTAATCTTTAGGAATTAATAGATAAAAGTGGTTGCAGATGTTACTTTGGTTTTGAGCGTTGACCCTCCATTTGTCATGAGCGTATAAAAAATCAAGCGAAGTGACACAATGAGGCGCGGCTTTCAATTAATCATAAACTTACTTTAAAAATCAAGACGTTCACCTTCTTGCTGATTAAACTGTATCATGTGCAAAAGATTACAAAGGGGCAGCTATATACGGCAGTCTCAACAAGATAGAAATCTTACTGGAGAGTTATTCGGAGGGGTATAGGGATGGCTACTTTATTAAAACAGATAACGAATGAGATAGAGGAAAAGAGAAATGAATTATTTGATATTAATAAGCGGTATGGATTTCTTCATTCCAAAACCATTCAATGTAGTCAAGAGTTAGACAAGTTATTAAATCAGTTATTCATAGTAAAGAGTTAACGAACAACTAATAATAACAAAGACATTATTAAAAATAATTAATTGAAATAAATATTTAAACTCAATCTTGAAATTAATCATACTTTTTTATAATAGAATCGAAAAAGGAAACCATCTCAATGCAAAATAAATGCTTTTAAGATGGTTTTCTTTACTTTTGTAAATTTATTTGTTGATTACTTTTTTAATTGGAGCCATATTAGGAAGCTCTTGTGTATATCCAAGTATACAGCCAGTTATAATTAGAATTACTAAATCTAGAACCCAAAATCTTAAAAGGAACGGTAAATCTGTGCGAGTCAAAAGTTCCAATCAATATAAATAGGTACAAATTCAAAACCTGTTTTGAATAGTTTCAAGCATTTCCTTATGCCAAGCTTCTTTTTCTCCGACTGTCCGATGCATGATATATGTAGCTAATGCCAGACCAATAAATGGATTGCTTTATAATGGACGAAGTATAACACGATTTCCTTAAGGTTATTAATTTAAAAATCAAGCAAATTTATCGTTTCTACGGTATTTTTCCACGAGATACGCAGCGTATTGATTTGCTTCTTCGACATTGCCTTTTTCCATATGATAGTCGAACAACTTTATCGCATAATGTTCAGATAAGCGAACATGTGCCATTTTCTGATAATAAGGAAATGCTTCTTTTTCAAGGTAATGGTAGTAAAGCTCTTTTTCGTTTTGAAGATTGTATTTATGTAAATAGAAGAAATGTAAATAGATTGGCTCTGTTATTTCTTCAGAAAGAGCAATACCCTTTTCGACCAATTGGAGCAATTTTTCGGTTGATTTCAATCCTTGTTTCGTTAATGCATTTATATATCCTTCCAAAGAGGCTATATGAAGGGCTGTATGAGGGTCTTTTATGTCCATGGATTGTTTATAGTATTCACTAGCTTTATCATAATTTCCTTGGCGAACTTTTTGGTATGCGAGATTGTGAGTCAGCATTGCTCTTTGATGGTCTAATCCAATGTTTTCTGTCATCTCGATTAATCTTTGATATTCGGTATCTTTTGGATCGTAAAACTCGTCCCGCTCTACTTGGACCAACATAAGCATTTCTGCTTCAATCATACGCGTAAAACTGCGCACTTCTGTGAAAAAGCGCAGGGACTTTTCGGCAAAATAATAAGCCAATACTCGTGAATTCAGAGAATGATAGGCAAAAGCCAAATGATAATAGTACTCTTGGTTGTTGTAATAGGTTAGATCGATTCCTTGAAAATATGAAATCGCCTTATAATATTCCTTATTCATCAATGCATTGATCCCTTTAATGTGAAGAAGCATGTTTTTTTCATATGGTGAAAGATCAGACCATTTGTCCATTTCAGCAATTAGAGATGTAGCTTGATGCCCCTGTCCTATCAATAAATAATATCTTGTGAGTACGAGCGTATAGGAACGATAAATATCCGGCATATGCAGCAGAGCAATAGCTTCTAATTGCTCCTTTAGATTCTTAGCCTTTGTTTTCAGTTTTAAAATGATCGATTCATGCCATTTTTTTAAAATGGAATCTATGCCATTGTATGTTTTAATTTCTATTTCCATATCAATGCCAAGCCGCTCTGACAGCAATCCTATCGTTTCTTGAGAGACTTCTGTTAATCCTCGTTCAATTTTGCTAATATGTGTCCTCGAACAGATGCCAATTCCTAAATCCTGCTGCATCATGTTCTGACGTTCACGATAGAATTTGATTATTTGTCCCTCTAGCATGATAATCACCTTTCTTAATCTTTGAAATTTTAATGTCTTTATTGTACTAAAGAAAACCCCAACTCCAATCGAGTCTTTATGACTATTTTTAATAGAAAAATTTGCATTTTTATAAATTCCCCAAAAAATTCTAATAGAAATAGTAGGTTGAAAGTCCTTCGCAAAACCCCAATTGCTAACCTACTATTGATTGTTTATTAAAGTTAGTTTAAAAAGCTAAAAGCAGTGTGATTTCCCGTATGAAATCCACTGCTTTTATTCTAGTTTATAAATGTTTTTTCCATTACTGGTCCTTTAAACCTTTAGAAATCAACCTCTTTTCAATTACGATTCAATCAAACTAATATTGTAATCTTTAAACCACACATGAAGCTGGCCAAGATGGGCAAGTAATTGAGGTCCTGTCATCAATTGACCAAACCACGGAACTGTAAAGGCAGCCCCTCCACTCTGAATAATATCATCTAGTTGTGAACGGTCAAAAAATTCATGAAGCGCTGAGTTTTTATCTTGCAAACATTCTTGAAGCCAAATTTTTATTTTATTTGTGTAAGCTGGATTATGGGTTTTAGGATATGGACTTTTCTTACGATACAATACTTCGTTTGGTAGAGTTCCTTCTAAGGCTTTCCGTAATAATCCTTTTTCCCTATGACCCGTCATTTTCATCTCCCAAGGGACATTCCACAGATATTCTACTAATCTATGATCCGCAAAAGGTACCCTAACTTCAAGGCTGGCCCCCATACTCATACGATCTTTGCGGTCTAACAGTGTGGTCATGAACCAAACCATGTTTAAATAGAACAGTTCTCTTCTTCTTGCTTCTTCCTTGGATTCCCCTTCAAGTTGTGGAGTCTCTAGCACACTCTCACGATATTTAGATTGAACGTACTCCTCTAAGTTCAGTTTATCTCTCCATGATTCCTTCAGTAATTGTGAACGAAGTGATGTTGATCGCATCCAAGGGAATCCTTCCCTATTCAAGTCATCTGTTCGATGGAACCATGGATACCCACCAAAGATTTCATCTGCACATTCACCAGAAAGACCCACGACGAAATTCTGCTTTATTTCCTTACAAAACCACAATAATGAAGAATCTACATCTGCCATTCCAGGCAAATCCTTTACATGTACGGACTCAACCAAATAATCAGCTAACTGTTCTTGTGAAATCACACAGCCATGATGGATGGTTTCAAAAGTATCAGTCATTTTTTTGATCCACGGTCCATCTGAATTCGGTTGAAATTCACTTTCTTTAAAAAATTGATCATTTCCTTCGTAGTCAATGGAGTATGTGTGAAGAGCAGGTTTCCCATCTCGCTTATAGGCATTTGCTGCAATCGCTGTGATGGCACTTGAATCGACTCCGCCAGAAAGAAATGTGCATAGAGGAACATCAGAAACGAGCTGACGTGTCACTGCATCATGAACTAAGTCCCTTACATTCACAACCGTTTCTTCTAAACTATCGGTATGTGCTCGACTTTTCACATTCCAATACCGCCAAATCCTCATGCCCTTTTTAGAAAATTGTAGGCAATGCCCCGGTCTCAATTCCTCGATTCCAGAAAATACACCTGCTCCTGGTGACCTAGAAGGACCAAGGCCAAAGATCTCTGCTAATCCTTCTCTATTTATAGCTGTCTTCATTTCGGGGTGAGCAAGAATACTCTTTAACTCTGAACCGAATAAAATACCATTCTTTAACTTTGCATAGAACAAAGGCTTTACCCCAAGGCGGTCCCTACCGATAAACATCTGCTGTTCTTTCTCATCCCATACAGCAAAGGCAAATATCCCATTAAAAAAATCCACACACTTTTCTTTCCATTCAATATAGGAAGTTAGCAAAACTTCAGTGTCAGAATGCCCCTTAAAAGAATATCCTTTTAATAATAGCTCTTTTCGTATGTCCTCGGTGTTGTACAATTCTCCGTTATAGCAAACCGTATAACGATTGCTAAGCTTTTCGATGGTCATTGGCTGTCTTCCACCGATTGGATCAACGACTGTGAGCCGTTTATGTCCAAAACATGCATGGGTATCTGTCCATACGTTGCTATCATCAGGTCCACGGCGCTTTAACGTTTCGGTCATTTTTTCAACAATTCGTCTCTCATTTTCTACATTACGAGTAAAGTCTACCCAGCCAGTTATTCCGCACATTTCATTCATCCTCTCTCTATCCAAAACGAAAAGCATCTACTTTCTAGTCAATCCTGCATGTAAGATAGCCTATGCACGAATAGTTTAAATGGTTAATTGTCCTAAATTTGAAAAGGGGGAAGTTAATTCGAGAACAACACAATGCAGGAAGGAATCGCCTCATGTATGTTTTTACGGCAATTTGTCAAAAAAGTAGGTGAGGCAATCCATATGGAGGTACAAATATGAATCGGCAACAGAGGATTAAATTAATCAGTCATCAATCCCGTGCGTATAACGAAGGGATTGTCGAATATATAAATTCTCAGTGGGTATTTTTTAATGATGAAACTGACGAGGCTTCCCCTCTTGAAGAATTCATCAATCAGGAGGTGGAACTATATAGAGGTAATCGGTGGCGAAGTGGAACATTGATGGAAGATGGATCTGTTAAACTCCCGAAGGAAATCGTGCATTTGTTCGACCAAGAGGAAGTGAAAATCAGAAAGCATGTGCAGTATTCCTTCGGAAGATTGCTTGAGGAATTGCACGATGATTCTTTTTTCCAATTTATCATGACATTGAACTCCCTTGATTTTTCAATTTATGATTGCATTTATGGCTACAATCAACTTACATTCCTAAGGGATGAAATGTATAAATCAGGAGTCAATTTTTTCATCTTTGATAATGGAGAAACTATTTGCTCCGTTCAGCATCATTTTGTCTACTCTTCGAACGCGCATGACCGGTTTGAATTCACATTGAATACCGGAAAACGCATTGTCATCGAGAAATTAAATAAATAATGCTAAGAGGTATATTGATTTGGCGATATTCCAGATTATTCAGTCCTTCAAGATCCTCCCATTTATATCAAAATAAAAAAAGTGCATATTTAAAATGCACTTTTTTATTTAAACCAAAATATGAGATTTCCTTAAACCTTCTTCAAAGTCCGCTACTTTCAACGGTTTGTCTATATAATATCCTTGAGCGTAATGACAGTCCATCTCTTTTAAAATATCCAACTGTTCCTTCGATTCCACACCTTCAGCAACCACTTTTACCGCTAATCCGTGACCCATGGTAATGATAGCTTTAACGATGGCGATATCTGATGTATTGTCCTTTAAGTTGTTAATGAAAGACCTGTCTATTTTTAAATAATCAATCGGCAAGTTCTTTAAATAACTAAGGGAAGAGTATCCTGTCCCGAAATCATCAATGGAAACCTTTACCCCTAACTGTTGAAGTTCCTGCATGATCGAGATACTAAAATGAATATTTCCTATCATGACACTTTCCGTTAATTCTAAATGGAGATATTCTGGGTCTAATCCTGATTCGTCTAATGCTTGTTGAACTTGTTGCAAGAACTCTGGTTGTTGGAATTGATGCGCGGAGACATTCACCGATATGATTAGATCCCCAAGTCCTTTCGATTGCCACTCCTTATTCTGTTTACAAGCTGTTTTCAATACCCACGCCCCGATATCTAAAATGAGACCTGTTTCTTCCGCTATTGGGATGAAGTCAACCGGTGAAATGAGTCCAAGGTTCGGGTGTTCCCACCGAATGAGTGCTTCGCTTCCATAAATTCTCCCCGTAGGCAAATCTACCAATGGCTGATAGCACAAGTAGAATTCTTCATTTATGATAGCTCTACGCAAATTGCTTTCCATTTCTAACCGATGCACAGCCTGTTCGTTCATTTCGTTCGAATAATAGAATACTCTATTACCACCTGCAAGTTTAGCACGGTTCATGGCTGTATCAGCATTCTTCATTAAATCGTGAGCATCCTGGCCATCCTCAGGATAAATGCATACACCCACACTTGCTGTTATGAAAAATTCTTGATCATCATATAAAATCGACTGCCCTAATGCGACCTGAATTTTGTTAATCGCTTTTCGAATAGAATCCATATCGACGTTTTTTGTCATCATCAATGTGAACTTATCTCCACCAAAGCGACCCATGTAGGTACCAGACGGCATATGTTCCTTAATACGATTAGTCAACACATTCAGCACACTATCCCCAGCAAAGTGGCCGAGGCTGTCGTTTATAATTTTAAAACGATCTATATCAAGTATTAAAACTGCCAGTTGGCGTCTTTTCTTTTTATTCCGTTCTATATGTTCTTGCAATAGCTCAGTAAAGCGAATTCGGTTTGGCAATCCAGTTTGCAAATCAAAATTTGAGAGTTGTTCAATTTCATGTTGAATCTTCTTCTGCTCAGTAATATTCCGTCCAATCCCATATATGCCAACGATTTCACCGCCAACTGTAATGGGGATGTTCCGTATCTGGAAAGCCTGTTGTTCCCCACTCTTTGTCACAATCTGCACTTCATACAGCTGCTCTTTCCCTTTTAGAGTCCTGTAAAAATGCATACGAATCTTTTGTACGTCCTCTTTACGAACATATTTTAATGCTACTTGCCCAAGGACTTCCCCTTTTCTATACCCAAAAGCAGTTTCAAAGCTCTTGTTTACTGTCGTAAATCTACCATGTAAATCTGTAGAATACACAAAATCTGTATGATTATCGAACAACGATTTATAATACTGTTCCGAAATATTCAATTCATCGTTTAAGCCCTTGATTTCACTAGATGTTGCCTCGATTAAGTGTATAAGCGTATTTACCGATTCCAATGTCATTGGAGTCGTATATTTAAATGCCGGTACTTTTTCAAGAGGAACGTGTTTATTTTCAGATAGTCCAATCAATACAGTTGTATACCCTCTTAACGCCAATTTCCCTTCCCCTGTTGAGCAAAATTCTCCAGTGGCAAAAAAACCAGATACATTTCCAATTCGTTGAAGCATCCCTGCTTCCTTTTTCGAATAATCCCAAAGCATCCTTTTTCTTGCTACACAGTTATAGAGAAACATGGTTTCAGGTGGTTGCTTTACCAATTTCTTCATATCACCAATGGACTGTTTAATCAATTGTGGTATATTCGCATAAGCAAAGGAAAGCTCATCGCCCGCATTTACTTTTCCATTGATTTCAATGGCTCCATTTTGATGTGAACCCATGATGAAATAAGCATGTGACTCACCACGCTGGGTTGCCACTAAAGGAAATTCGTAACCGGATTGTGGCAAACCTTTAACGAAGCTTTCCCCTAAATATTTTTTCAATATCTGGACAGGCTTTTTCGAATTGAGGGAATATATGAATTGATCCTTGGCATTTGTAATGGTAAAGGTTTTACCAATTTCTCTCCAATGGTTATTTATGTAGGTTTGTACAGTAAGATGTTCGTTGTTTAAAACCGCAGCCACAACCGCATTGTCATGGAATTCTGTCCCGTCGAATACCCATGATTCTCCGTTAGGCCCAGTAATTCCTGCAGCACCACCAATGATGGTCACATCTTGACTTTCCTCTTGGATTCCTTCTAGAACTCCATGTTTATCGGCAAGGGATGCTGAGGGGAAAACCATCAAAACTTTGGAGCCCGTCTCACAAAGCTCAGAAACTAGCTTCCTACCGATCCTTTTGCCGGAAGCAAATTCTTCTCCTTTAACTAAGCAGCTCTTAATCTTTGTTTTATCAAACATTGTCATCGAAAGGACAATGCTTTCTTCTTGAATTTGTCCATCTATGATTTCTCCAAGTGTCGAACATCCAATGATGACACACTTAGGCAAAAACTCATTTAATAGTCTCGTTATCTGTTTTACGTTCGTTAAGTCCTTTTCGCCAGAGAAAATTTGGACTAATATATTTGGATAATCCTGAAGCTCATATTCTATTAAAAATTCTTCTAAATCTTCAATTGTGGTAAATGAATAATTTAGCGTTTTAGCCAAGATTATCACCTCTCTTGCCGAAAAATGTCAGAAAATCTTCTTTCATATAAAATATCACAATTGTAAGTAAATTTCTTTAGAAATAGAAAAAACCACCAAAAAAATTTGGTGGTCCGAAAAGCGGAAGGCGCTTGCTCATCGGCGACAAGCATAAGACGAGTCGGCTGGAAGGTCGGTTTTAACCTTCCGGACGGATTGGCTTATGACCTCGAGGCCGACGAATAACGCCACGTCCTGTGGCTCGTCGGCACTTGTACATCCTGTACTTCGCCGATAGCGCCTGAAGCTAGACATCATCGAAAAGCGGAAGCGCCTTGATCAGCCCCGACAAGCACAAGACGAGTGCCCGCAGGAAGGTGATTTTCCCTTCCGGAGGGCACTTGGCTTGTGACCTCGAGGGGCTAGGCGCTGCAGCTAGACAATACCAGAAATGCGGAAGGCAAAGTAGAGAGGAACGTCAGCTAAGAACCGCCACGTCCTGTGGCGAACGCTGACGCCACCACATCCTGTGGAAGTGCGACAAGCATAAGACGAGCCGGCTGGAAGGTCGGTTTTAACCTTCCGGACGGATTGGCTTATGACCTCGTGGCCGACGAATAACGCCACGTCCTGTGACTCGTCAGAACTTGTACATCCTGTACTTCGCCGATAGCGCCTGCAGCTAGACATCTCCGTAAACAATAAGCGCCTAATTATCCAATATAAATCCCTTGTGGCAGGCTTAATCCGAAATAAATCGTAGCTAGCAATGCAACGAATAATAAAATCCAGAAGAATGGCTTCAATTCGCCTCTTGAAGTGCGGCCAAGCACCATTTCCATCAATCCAATCACAATTACACCTAGTAATGCTTTCATAATATAGGTGACTGTCCAGTTTGTTGAAATAATCAACCATAAACCAGAAGCGATGATTAGAATATAGAATACTCGTAAAATCATGTGGGTAATTTTGTAACCTTTTTGGTTACCACTTTTTAATAGTCCATAAGCAACAAAGAATAGGACTATGCCAAGCACCCAAGTCGTAATATGCATGTGTGTCATTTGTGAATCCTCCTAGTACATTTTCATACCCATCTTACCATATCATTTAATAAACCATGAAAATTTTAGTATCCACATGGCGGATTAATTCCCTAATTCCTATTTTACCCAATTTTTCAATGTTCCAATTTCATCTATTGATATTTCAATGATATCGTCTTTTTTCAAGAATTTAGGTGGATTGAATCCTTTTCCAACTCCCGCAGGTGTACCAGTCGCAATGATGTCCCCTGCTTCAAGCGTCATCCCTTTAGAAATGGTGGAGATGATATCCTCTATTGAAAATATAAATTGGGAAGTATGACCACATTGTCTTACTTCTTCATTCACTTTCGTCTCAATTTTTAAATCCTGGACATTTGAAATCACCTTTTTATGTACGATATATGGACCGATTGGACAAGACCCATCCAAACTTTTCCCTAACAAAAATTGTTTATGCTTGCTTTGCATATCTCTAGCCGTAATGTCATTTAGCAGAGTATATCCAAATACATGTTCCATAGCATTTTCATGGGAGATGGCCTTTCCCCCTTTACCAATGACAACCGCTAATTCCCCTTCATAATCTAGTTGCGATGTAACCTCTTCATGTAAAGGAATATTTCCTTCATGGCCTATGACAGCTGTTGGAGCCTTAGAAAACATCATAACATGCTCAGGGATATCGTCAGCACTTCCCATTTCAATTGCATGATCAGCATAGTTTTTACCAACACAAAAGATATTTTTTAAAGGGCGAGGGATCGGTGCTTTCCAAGTAACCGCATCCTCTTTAAGATAACATGAATCCGCGCATCCTTCTTTGGACCATTCGATTACCTTTTCTACATTCTCCCATACCTGGTCACCACCTTGTATGATGCCAAGCACATTTGCAGGCAGGAAATCAGCTCTACCCGACATATCCTGGGCAGCTCTGCTTAAATGCAAAAGATCTCCATTTCCCCCATCCTTGTGCACGACTATCTCATTTCCTTCATAAGAAACCGTAGCTAATTTCATAGTACTTCCCCTTCCTTACTTTTTTTCCATCTTGGACGTTTCCCGTATGTAAATGTTCTCCATAGATATTCAACTGGTCCCATCGTATGGGAACGTAACCACCATTTACTGAATACTACTTGCAAAGTATAGATGACCAACACTAGAACCACACCCGTTGTATAAGAAATGCGTTCGTACAGGCCTAATCCGTATGAATAAAAAATGAAGCTGCATACTACCGATTGCGTTAAGTAATTGGTGATGGACATCCTGCCTGCAAAAGATAATGGCTTTAACATGTTTTGCATAGTTTCTTTTCTTAGCAACAAAGTGATGCTTGTTATATAAAAGAAAGTAAGAAAAGTGCCCCCAATAAAATCTTGTACTAAGGTGAGGGATAATTTTTGTCCAGCATAATAAGGCATTAATTTAAAAATTAAAGCACCTACTAAACTAACCCACATCGTAATTTTAAGCGATTTTTGATAACGTTCTGGATTTTCCAACCATTTGATTTTTGCAGCTCCTGCGCCTACTAGTAAATAAGGTAGAATGGCAATGAACATGAGGACCACTGCTCCACCATTCGTGGCATACCAATCCTCCCACCTTTGATGTGTGATTTGCATGAATGTCCCATTTTGATAAATTTCAATTGATTGTTTAATGAGATCTGGTTGATTTTTAAAGGAATCTTCACCTGCTGATGTCACAAAGGAAGCTAAAATCACTAATAAACTCATAATGATTTGAGGAATTATGTACAATAGTGACCCTACCCAAAGCAATGTTTTACCTTGAAGCTTATGGAACAATAAGTAAACCAAGCCTAAGACTGCATAATTAATGAGTATATCACCATGCCACACTAGAAAAGCATGAATGACGCCAAAGCAAAGCAATGCTATCATTCTTCGTGTGTAGGTAATTCGAAACTTTATCCCTTTTTTCTCTAGGCTTCTTTCCAATAAAACCGCACCATATCCAAATAAAAAGGCGAATAATGGATAAAAACTGGCTTGCGCGATCACATCGACTGCATAGGATAAATTCCGATCAATCCCTTCTTTATAATAGGTATAGGGATCAATATGCAAAACCGGACTAAAAAAAGAAGGCATATTAACAAGGAAAATACCTAAAAGAGCAATTCCTCTTAGTATATCTATTGTTTCTATTCTTTTATCTCCTAATGAATTCACTTCTTCTCCTCCATTTCTGTCTACTCTACCGATTATAGCAATCTAAGCATCGGAAGAAAATTCCTTTTACCCTTCTCTTCTATTAAAAAAGAAATAAAAAATATCAAGGATTTGCTTTTAAAATGAATACCAAAAGGGTATCCCAAAAATAAGGCAATATTGAAAAAGGGGTGAGGAAATGTCTTTAATTAATTTCTTAAAAAGAGGGAATAAATCCTCTGGAATTGCAGCACTTGGGAACACGATACTAGCCATTGTAAAGGGAATCGCTGCAGCTCTTAGTGGGAGCGGAGCAATGATGGCCACTACTTTACACTCTTTGGCGGACGCCCTTAATCAAGGATTCGTTTTTATCGGAAGTGCTTTAGCTGAAAGAGCACCTACTAAACGCTTTCCAACAGGATTTGGAAGGGTTATAAATCTATTTGTGTTGATCGCAGTAATTGTGATTTCCATCATGGCCTATGAAACTTTACATAAAGGATGGGAACTGATCAAACACCCAAAAGAATCGACGGATTTGCTTTTGAATGTAGGTGTAATGCTTTTTGCTGTTTTGATTGACGGATTTATCCTGTATAAGGCCATGAAGGAAATAGCTCATGAAACAAGAAGCCATGCAAAGGGAGTACGGATAGTAGTGAAGACTGCTTTTAAAAATGTTGGACTAGCTTCACCACCTACTCGTTTGGTGTTTTACGAGGATATCATCGCTACTTTCGGTGCACTGTTGGCACTCGTGTCAATATTATTGGCCCATTTTACGGGAATGTACTTTCTGGATGGTGTTGGAACGCTTTTAATTGGGATTTTGCTTGTGGGGATTGCGATTAAAATCGGCTACGAAAACACGTTAGGATTGATTGGAGTAGCTGCTCCAATCGAAGTGGAAGAACGTGTCGCTTCTATTATCCTTTCTGACCCCGATGTTGTGGATATCAACAAGCTTCGCATCCTTCAAGAAGGTAGAAAATATCATGTAGAAAGTTATATAGAATTGAAGGAAGGCTATTCACTAGCTGTTGCGGACGATATCAAATTCAGGGTCCGCGATTTACTACTTCAAGATCAGGATATCGGAGATGTCACTCTTGGCATTTTAGAAACGGATAAAGTCCAAACCTGGAAAGGTGTCGAAACTTAAGAATTGTTTATTCTTTTGCACTATAGCTTACCTGTTTCGAAAAGCAGCAAAGAAAAAGGGATGAACGTTGAAGTTCATCCCTTTTTTCAAGTAAATCCCATTCTTAATTCACAAATCTTTCTGAGTTTCCTTTTGTTTTCCAATATTCATTCCGCAAATGGACTTTTTGGATTTTTCCAGAACCGGTCTTTGGTAGTTCTGGTACAAACGAGACACTTGTAATGGCTTTGAAATGGGCCAATTTTTCACGGGAGAAAGCGATCAACTCTTGTTCCGTTAAAGTTTGACCATTTTTTAATACCACGTATGCATGTGGAGTTTCTCCCCATTTTTCATGTGGGACTGCAATGACTGCAGCTTCTGCCACAGCAGGGTGCTCGTATAAAACCCCTTCTACCTCAATAGAGGATATATTTTCTCCGCCCGAAATAATGATATCTTTCATCCGGTCAACTATATCAATATTCCCGTACTCATCAACCGTTGCCATATCTCCTGTATGCAACCAGCCATTTCGAATCGTCTGCATAGTGGCCTCTTCATTTTTCCAATAGCCTTTCATTACACCATTACCCCGAACTACTAGTTCCCCGATTTCGACTCCGTTTTTGGCCACTTCTTCACCATGTTCATTTACCACTCGGACTTCAGTACCGATCATTTGGTGACCAGCTTTTGCTTTCATTCTGTGTTGTTCTTTTAATGGCAAATGTTTCAGTTCTGACCTTATTGTGGACACAAGACTAAGTGGGGAAGATTCGGTCATCCCATATACTTGGATGAATTCCCATCCCAATTCATTCTCTACTCTCGTGACAAACGCTGGAGGTGGTGCTGAACCCGCAATGACCACACGGACCTGTTGCTCGACTTCAGGACTATATTGTTCGTTATACTGCAGTAATGAATTGAGGACAGTTGGAGCCATATGCATTACGGAAACATTATGTTCCTGTACCGCCTGGAAGATCTGCTTAGGCATTGGTTTTCGCAAACAAATATGTGTTGCTCCGTTACTTGTGTAATAAAACGGAGCGCCCCATCCATTCACATGAAACATCGGTAGGATATGTAAGTATACATCTTGGTCAGAAACTCGAAGGTGATGCATCGTAGTAATGGCATGTAAATAGTTATTACGGTGCGTTAACATGACTCCTTTTGGATTACCAGTCGTTCCACTCGTGTAAAGTAAACTACAAACGTCATTTTCATCCACTTCCGTCCTGTCAAATCTATCTCCAGGATATTTAGATAACCACTCTTCATAATCTAATTCCTCTGTTGCAGAGTCCTTATAGTGGACAATAATCTGCTCGACACTTATAAGCTTTTCTTTAATAGGTGTAATGAGTGAATATAATTCTTGATCAACTAACAAGATTTTCGATTCACTATGGTTTAGGATGAATAAATAGTCTTCCGGCTTTAATCGAGTATTGAGTGGCACCATGATGGCTCCCAATTGGAATACCCCATAAAATCCTTCTAGCATCTCTAATGTATTCGGTGCTAAATAGGCCACACGATCCCCTTTTTCAACTCCTAACCCCTTTAATCCATGAGATAGCTGATTAACCCTGAAGTTTAGTTCATTGTAGGTGAAGCTCCTGTCATCACATACTACCGCTCTTTTTTCTCCGTACAATTTCACGGCACGATCTAGAAAATCATTTAATACTAAAGGGACATTCATCACATAACACCTCTCGTTTTTCGAAAATTCTAAATTAAGTATATAGTATCACAATCATTTTCATAGATACAGAAATAAAACCGAAATTCTGTTATATAACATCACTACCTTTCACATTCTGTTCACAAAGGCATAGGATAGAAAAAAAAGCTTAGATTGGGTGAAAGTCATGCCTGCCATTGTTGGAGCAGTCCAAGTAATGAGTGTCGGGAGTAGCGGGGTTTTTCATATTGGAGATGTATATAAAATCGCCCCTGCCTCAGTCGCAAAGACCTTCGCAGGTGCAGGATCGTTTAATACAGGACAAAAACTTTCTGTATACAATCAAGTAAGTTCTACAAACACAAGTGATCAAGATCAAGTAGATCAGCCTATTACATTTAATGTTTAGAAAGGTAGAGTGATAGGTCGTGAATTTTTATATCCAACAATCCATCCACATTAATATGATTAAAATTACAAGCGTGAGTAACTCATCCGTATTCCAAATTGGGACCGCTGGAATCATTAAATCATTATCCACACTCTCTAATACTGGGGGATATACAGGGCCTGCTCCATTGCCCACCACTAAAGGAACTATAATTTCAGAAGAGATCGATTAATAGGCATTCACCTATCTATGTTTATTGACATAGGATAAAGAAGTATATCGCTATCCCTATGGAGCAGCATGTGGAGGGATGAACCGATGCATTCAGAATTATATGCGTATGCCTGTCAAATGCAGGCCTACTTGCAGGCACAAGAGAGAAAAATCGCTTCTTTGGAACAACAATTGGCAGAATTACAAAAAGCTATGGTGGAGTTAAAAAACAAGCCAATGGTCAATGTAGAAAAAATTGAGTATAAATTTGATCAACTTAAAGTGGAAACCTTGGATGGAACTTTAAATATCGGTCTTAATCCAACAGACCTTCAGAGCATTGATGAATTTGCGGTAAATAAGAAAACCATCAGTACTGGAGATTTAAACCCTGCGGATCTCGTCCCGTTTAGAAAATCCTTGTTCAATCAATTGAAAGCCGAGACAGAGAATTATATCCAAGAAAATGTACCATCTATCATTAAAGACTTATCACAACAATTCCAACGAAATCTCGATGATTCTTATGTCCAATTCATACAACAGGACTTATTAAAACAACTGGATAGTCGTATTGATTACTATATTTCTCAAAGTTCCCCTGAGGATCTAACGGTACCTAAAAAGGATCTACTCCATGAAAAAATCGCGTCTATGATTACAACGGATATTTCACAGGCAATATCAACTTTTATTATGAATTTGCCTTCATGAGAAAACACTATATTTTAGGAAAGGGGCATAATTATGGAGCTTCACGTTACGAATGAAAACCTGTGTGTTGGAAACATTCAAGTGAGTGGTGTTGCAAGTTCGGCACTTTTTTTAATCGGCGATGTAAATACCGTCCAATTATCTTCAGCATTCGATACTCCACCAGAATCAATGATTATCGGACCTTTAGTTCCTTTAGTTCCAAAAGGGTGATAGTATGTTAACTCGGACTTCAAAAGTCGAAAGTTTAATTGTAAAGGTTGTATCTTTTTCTTCGACGCTTCAAATTGGCGATGTATGTTTTATTGACGGTACTTCTACCGCATTGGCCATACAGCGTGAAACAGAGCAATTTTATGGGACTGAAGGGGATGAAGCCACTTTACCAGTGCCCCCACCTGTTCTACCAATCACTGAGAATCTAACCATTTCAAAAATCAACAAAAATCCTCTGATTAAAGTTGGAAATGTTAATGTTCTTGGCGTTTCTTCTTCATCTATATTAGGGGTAGGTAATGTTGGCCATATCAGAATGCAAGTAAAGCTAAGACATATTCGTCATTTAGAAAATGATAATGTAAGTTAACAATCAGGAGGTGAATAGCTATGCCGGCCATTGTTGGGCCCATACAAGTTGTTAGTATAAGTGGGGGGAACATTCAATTTGGTGATACATTCGTAGTATCTCCTAAGTCCGCCACTAAATCAGTTGCAGGCTCCGGATCTGCCAATACAGGAATATTCATCATTACCAATAATGGAATCAGCGCAAATAATATCCTAGACACGAATTTAGTTGACCAACCAATATTAGGAAATCTTTAATCTATTTTTTCTGCCTTTTCTCCTTTTTCCTTTCCTTCTTCGATTTTGTGATTCTTGGCAGCTTTCCTGAAGGCTGCTTCCGAATCCTTTAATAAATTTGGACAAATCCTCATCATTTTTAACGCTGCAATGGTATTGAGATGGACGGCCAATTAATTAGAAATGGTGACAATATGTTTATGACACAATGCAGTCGCTACTTAGGATAAGTAAAAAAGGATTCATCCTGCAGGACATGCAGGATGAATCCTTTTTTCATTTTACAACTTTAATAAATGTGCACCATCAAAAAAGAATAAATACCTTTCCTTTACAGGTCGTTTGAAAATGCTCTCGATTGCTTTTGTATATAGATTAATTTGGATCTGATAGCGAGCTTGCAATAACCCCTTCGCTCCTTGGAACCCATTTTGGAACCTACCTTCAATTCCATCTGTCTTGTAATCTAGCAAGATCAATCCATCACCATCATCAATGATGCAATCGATGACACCTTGCACTAATACCTGTTCATCTTCCCCCTGCCAATCATGGTAGGCTTCTGATGCAGAAACCGACATAGAGAAAGGTACTTCTCTCTTTGTATTGTGGTTTTGCATTTTCTGACCAATTTCAGTTTGGAAAAAGGTTACGATATGCGGAATATGAACGGCATTTAATTGATCTTGGGTCAGGAATTCCTTCTCGATAAGCTGTTTCAGAAATTCATCTATGCTTTGGACCGTCATTTCTTGTTCAAAAGGTATATGCTGCATGACTAAGTGCATAATGGTTCCTCGTTCTGCAGGTGTTAACGATTTCTCTTGCATAAATGAAGGCCTTTGCAAACTTAAGGGCTTTGGCTTAGGTAAAAATTGTGTAGAACTTGCCTCATCCCTTATTTCCTTTTGACGTTTCAGCTCTGTAACAGACTGTTTTGATCGATGGTATGTCGAATCTAACCTTCCATATTCCCAGCCTAGTTGTTTATATAACTCTTCCTTATAACTTGACTCGGTATGAACCGTTTCACCTTTTTGAACTGCTGACATCCAATCAACGTGTCCGTTTATTTCACTTTCCCCGATGATTTGAAGAGAAGCCGCCTCAACCACCTCTGTTTTCCAGCATGATGGATGGGAGGTGATATCTTCAGGAATAAGGGGATTTCCAGGTGTCGAGAAAAGATCTGAACAATGGTGATGTCTTGCCAAAGCTGGACCTATCCAATCCATATAGCTTTTGGCGGTAGCACGCATATAGTCCTTCAACAACCACTCTTCATGATTTTTTAGCTTTTCCCATTCTTTTAATTTCTTCTCAGCATCCTTAAGAGTACTTAGTAAGTACAACTTTTCCTTTGCTCTTGTTAAAGCCACATAAAGGACACGCATTTCTTCTGCAATCAATTCAAGAAGCTTTTTCTTCTTAAAAGCGATTTGTGGCAGAGACGGATAGGTGATTCTGAGATCTGGATTTACAAAGCTGGATGCAAAGCCAAGTTCTTTATCAAGAAGATAGGATTTTTTCAAATCCATCGTATTGAACTGACGATTCAGCCCTCCGATGATGACAACTGGAAACTCTAGACCTTTACTAGAGTGAATCGTCATCAAACGTACCACATCTTCCTGCTCCCCTAATGCACGAGCCGCCCCAAGGTCATCTCCTCGATCCTGCATTCTTTCAATAAATCTCAGGAATCGGAACAAACCTCTAAACGAACTGGATTCGTACTGTCTTGCCCTGTCAAATAAAGCTCGTAAATTAGCTTGTCGTTGCTTACCACCTGGCATCCCTCCAACAAAATCATAGAATTTTGTCTCTCTATATAATTGCCAGATTAGCTGGGACAATGGGATATCTCTTGCTTGCATCCTCCAATTTTCAAGCTGCTTGGTAAATTCAAGGACCTTTTCATAAAAATCTGCATTATCTTCTGTCACACCATTGGTACAGAAATCTATTAATGTCTCGAAAAAGCTATCCCGCTTTCCACTCACTTTGATGGCTGCAAGCTCTTCCTCGTTCAATCCAACGATAGGTGAACGTAACACAGATGCCATCGGAATGTCTTGAAGTGGATTATCGATGATTTTTAGTAATGACATCATGATGGCTACTTCAGTCGCTTGGAAATAGCCTGTGGAAAGATTGGCGTAAACCGGTATCCCCTGTTTCTTGAATTCCTCCATGATTTGAGGAGCCCAAGGCATCGAGCGAAGGAGTATCACCATATCACGGTACATGATACTGCGATATGACTTCGTTTTCGTATCATACACTTGACGCTTTTCAGCAATTGACTTTTTAATGATGTTAGCCATCATCCGTGCTTCTAGCTGAACGGTCTCGAGCTCCTCTTCCTCGAACTCTTGTGGGCTTTCCCCATCATCCTCAACTTCGAATTCTTGATCTTCCGCTTCCTCTTTCTTCTGATTAATCAGCACTACTTCAATCGGATACGGTTCCTCTTCTGGATAAGGAGCCCCCAGTTTCAGTTCCGCGTCTTCGTCGTATTCGATTTCCCCGACTGCAACGCCCATCAATTGCTTAAATAAAAAGTTCGTTCCAGCCAATACTTCTTTGCGGCTCCGAAAGTTTTGATTCAAGTCAATCTTCAGTCCGGCTTGCTCTCCTTGATGGGTAAAGCGATTGTATTTCCCTAAAAATAAGTTAGGCTCTGCCAGTCGGAAACGATAGATGGATTGTTTCACATCCCCTACCATGAATAGATTCCCTGTATATTCCCCATCTCTGGTCACAAGGGAAAGCAGGGTTTCCTGAACGAGGTTCGTATCCTGGTACTCGTCCACAAGCACTTCCTTAAATTGCTGTCGGTATTCCTTAGCCGTTTCGGATGGCACGAGATTTCCTTGATCATCTTTTGCTGAAAGAATCGATAAGCAAAAATGTTCTAAATCTGAAAAATCGACGATTCCTTTTTCTTTTTTCGCTTCTGAATATTTATGGTCGAAGGCTAGCACAAGTCCAACAAGCGTTTCTGCAAAAACCTTGATCATTTCCATATCGTTAAGATAGCTTTGAGGTTTTCTACTAAATAGTTCGTCTTTTAGCTTATTGATGGTTTTCTTTGCCTTGTCCCGTAATTTCTGTGACTCCTTAGCCAGGTCTTCGTCACACTCACCCTTTTTAATAGTCGCGATCTTTGGAGGACTATAGGCTTGGATTTCTACATACATACTCTCCCAAGAAGTTTCAATCGCTTTTTCAAGTGAATCTACAATCTCTAAGTCTCTCAGAAATGTCTCTGCCCTTGGGGCTGGACCATCTGGAAGCTTCGTAAGCGCCAATGCCTCATGTAATAGATCCTTTGCTGTTTGTAACTGAAGAATGATGTCGTACTTTAAGTTTGGATAAAAGGGAAGGCTTTCGATATCCGTATCCTCTTTTACGTCATACATCTCAATCAGCCTATTTAGCCATTCCTCTGAATCAGGGTTTGAGCGAGCAAATTCATGTAGTGTTCGGACAATGGTTTGCAATGCCCCATCGCTTCTGTCATCTGTATAGGCATCGACTAATCGGAAAAAATCCTCATTTTCAGGAATGCTATATTGTTCTTCAAATAACTCTTCTAGCATTTCATCCTTGATTAGCTCGCCTTCCGTCTTATCAGCGATTCTAAATCCAGGGTCAATATCAATCATGTAATAGTATTTCCGTACAACCTCAAGGCAGAAGGAGTGTAGAGTTGAAATGGAAGCACGGTTTATCAAGCTCAGTTGCTTTCTCAAATGCTGGGAATGCGGATTCTCCTTAATCGCTGACTCTAACGCCTCCGCAATCCGATGTCTCATCTCCGCAGCTGAAGCATTGGTAAAAGTCACAACTAAGAGTTCGTCCACATTTATAGGGTCTTCTGGAGAAATCAATTTGTTAATTATTCGATTTACTAGAACCGCTGTTTTCCCAGACCCTGCCGCTGCTGCAACTAAAATGTCTTGATCATTTGCCCAAATCGCTTTCCATTGATCCTTTGTCCAAGTTAAGCCTTCAGGCATTTCCGGTATACGTGTTTTACTCAAAGTATCACTCCCTCCTTTCTTAATGCCTCTAGTAATTCATCATCTTTTTTCGTCTTTAAGTTTCTATAGTCATTTTCATCAAGTGTCGGGTCGAACTGGCAAACGCTTTTAAACGAACAGAATGTACATGGCGTACGATCTTTTAATTTATAAGGATCTATATCGATTTTTCCGTTCACGATTTCAGTTCCTGCCTGTTGGTAAATCCCTCGGACATGCTGTTTCAATGCATTGAAATCATCTAAACTTGCCACATTAGAAGTTTTCGCAATGCCTCCGTTTTTTGTGAAGGCCGCTGGAACGATCGATGATTTGCTTGAAGTGCCTACTTCAAGAGAATCATCCATCATTTGTAATACTTCTTGGTCTTCTAGAAGCAAGCCTTTCATTTTATAGCTCTTCATTAACTCTACTTCTATTTCATCCAAGGATAGCATTTTGCTCCCTTTTACCATCGGATTATGGACATGGAAATAGAGAACTCCTGCCGGATCGGCTTTCTTTCCGATTAATGCAGGTGCATGCGATACGATGATATCTAGGTAAGTCAACATTTGCAGCGCTAGGCCGTAATACACTTCATTCAAATTCAAAGCTTTTTGGCTCGATTTATAATCTAAAACCCTCAAATAAGTTCCATTTGAGCTTTCCGCTTTATCTACTCGGTCAATGCGGCCCATCAATTCCATCTTTGTCCCATTCGCCAATTGGAATGTTAACGGTGGCAGCTTCTCGTTTCTTCCAAACCCTAATTCCAATCCAACAGGAGAAAACCCACTTTTTCTGGCATGTTCACTCAAAGCATAAGAAGCTCGTCCAATGACATTTTCTAGTTTTCTCTTTACATAATGATGTCGATTCGAGCTTAGTAATATCTGATTTTGAAGTTTTGGTGCCAACCTCTCTATCGCCATTTTCGCCAAATCGGCACATTGCTCACGATTCAATGAGGCCCATGATACATTTCGGTCCAATAAGGAATCCGCAATGATTTTTAATGCGCCATGGAACATATCACCGATATCAGGCGCATCCAGGCGATATATTTTTCGCTCCTGTAGCTTTAAGCCATGGGAGGCAAAATGAGAAAACGCACAACTATTGAACTTCTCCATCCTAGATACGGAGGCGAATATATCTTCTCCATATAATTTTTTCGTTGTATCTGGTTTCAGTCGTTTTGTACAATTTTCATAGAATAAGCTGGATAGCACTTTTTGAGCCATGTTGCGGTGCTCATTGCTTTCCATATAATAATTGTATAAATCCCACCATATCGCATCAACTGGATATCCTTTTTTCTTCTGCCCGAGCTGGGCAGTCAAATATGAAATCGCCACTTCCTCGTTGACCATATAGGAAAGTTGATCCTTCTCCCTTAAGTCATTCAATTCATTTTGTACAAAAACAGTCGGTGCCTCAGGAAGGACTTCTTTAACTCGTTTAATATAGGATGAAGCAAGGATTGACTTTCCTTCCTCATCAGCAAGTGGATACGTTAAATACAGCCGGTCTGAACCAGTCGTGAACGCTCGATATGCCGCAAATTCTTCATCGAGCAAACGAATCTTCGAACTTGGTGCAACGGTAAGACCGCTTGCTAGCAAAGTATCTCGATCTCGATCATTGAAGATTCCTTCCTCGTTGATTTTTGATGGTAGGACCCCATCATTGAGACCCATCACAAAAGCAATTTTTACATCGTTAAGTCGGGATGTATCTAAATTAGCAACCAAAACTTGATCAATTGCCGGTGGAACAAGGGAGAACTTCAATGACTCCATCCCAGATTCCAGAATATTAACAAACTGCTTCATAGGAAGGCTTTCGTCACCCATTAGCTCAACAAATTGATCTAAAAGGTCCATGATACCCTTCCATGCTTGCTCATGCTCTCTTGCGACCACAAGTTTCCCAGACTCTTCCGCTTCCATGCGCATTAACTCTAGTTTTTCAGGAACCTTTGCTTCTTCCATAAAGAGAAACAAAGCCTCAGCCATCGTCCGGCCATCTGGGGCCTTTTTAAGGCGCTTGCCAAGTCTGATAATATGTTCCGCAAAGAGGGTGCGCAAATCATTCAACTCTTGTTCCAATTCTTTTTCTTGAGTCGTTTGACCGCGTTCTTCGAGTTCCAAACCTCGAATTCTACGATATCCCCATGGTTCATCTGAGGTCCATCTATTCCCCTTAATACCCCTGGATAATACATAGTTCTCTAGTTTGTCCACTTTTGACCTCATAACGGTTTTACGGACATCGACAGGAAAAAGCAGTTCCGTCTTTATGGCACGGAAAACTGGTTCGTATCGCCAATTTGTCTGCAACGTCTCTAAGGCTGAACGTAGTAATTCAAGCAATGGATGATGTAGCATCGCATTTTTTGCATCTATGAACATGGGAATCTTGTAATCATGAAAAATCGTCGTAATCAAATCATGATATGCCGAACCATTTCGTAGCAAGATTCCAATATCCTTCCAACGATATCCATCCTGCCTCACATGCTTGTTAATGGTCCGCGCAATTTCTTCTACTTCCGTACGCCTGTTCACAGCTTGCACAATTGTCGTTGCTGTATCCCCTTTGAATGGAATGGCTGGCCGAATATTGAAATTCTCTTCAAGTTGACGAAGACTTTCGTTTTCCATTTGACGCATATTTTCATGTAAAATCACGTCTCGGTCGACAGGAACATCATTTGCCAAAGCCGACGTGTAGAGTTGGTTGTACAAATTCCCTGACATTCTAAATAAATAGAGGTCTTCAGGTGGTTCTTGACGGAATGGGCGATCGAGCGTCAACCCAATTGTCACGGATTTCGCCACTTTCATGAGCTGCTCAAGGACCATCAGCTCCTGTGGAGTTAAACTAAAGAAGCCATCCACATAAATGTCTGCTCCATGTAGAGAAGGAGCACCGCTAATTTTTTCAGCCAAAAGTCGAAGGTAATCCTCAGAATCGATATACTTTCCGAATAATTCCGATTCAAAGGATTGATAGATCAATTCTAAGTCATGTAATTTGTCATGTAGACTCTTTGCGTCCGACTTAGCAGATGAATGCTCTAAATAGCTTTTGATGGTTTCAGGCTCAATGCAATATCGCTTGAACTCTGTCAGCATTTCCTCCATCTGTGTAATAAATCCGAATTTCTCGGCAGAACGCTGAAAGAGCTTCAATTCAGCTTTCTTTTCCTCCATGATTTTTCGGATGAGCATATTGATTCCCACACTGTCCAAATGGATGCGAGTCATGCCACCTGTCTCTTGGAGAATACGCCATGCCAATCGGCTAAAACTAAACACTTGGGCCCTAATCATCCCGGATAAATCCGGTGTGGTCACAAGCTTATACTCGGAAGAAAACGTCATTTGATCGGGGACCAAATAAATAATTGGAGTCCCTTCCGGATGCTCCCTCAAACTCGCTCGGATTTCATTAAGCATCATTGTCGTCTTCCCTGAACCTGAACGGCCCAAAATAAATCGAAGTCCCATGAGCATCCCCTTTGCTTTGCATTGAATTATCTATATGTTTACGATTATTTATCAAATTTGTACTCTTACAGTATATCAAAATCCCTTGTAAATTTCTGTGATAGCAACGCTTCCGATTTGTTAATTTATGTAAGTTACTTATTTCATACAAGCACAAACAAAAACCAGTACCCACTTCAAAACAGGATACTGGTTTCTTCATTAAAACTCCATATTAAATTGTTTGAACGGCCAGTACCTGACGTTCACTTTTCCTACGACATCTTCAATGGGTACGAAGCCAAAGTGACGGCTATCTTTGCTGCCTAGACGATTATCCCCCATGACAAACAAAGCGTTTTCTGGCACACGTTTTTTTCCGGTTAATTCTTTTAAAGTGAAATTCCCAGTTAATTTTTGTCCAAGAAGTGGTTCCTTAAAAGGTTTCAAAAAGGGCTCATCCACTTTTGCCCCATTAATGTAGAGCTGATCATTTTCATATGTAATAGTATCACCTGGCAATCCTATGACCCGCTTTACATAGTCCTCCTCTTCTTCACTGTGGAAAACAATGACATCGAATCTTTCAATGTCACTTATCTGATATCCGATTTTATTGACTACGAGCCGATTTCCTTCCTCCAACGTGGGCTCCATCGACTGGCCCTCCACTACATAACTGGAAAAGAGGAATGTATTCATAATTAAGAATAGGATGACTCCCAATACAGCCGCTTTTAGCCATTCTATAAAAAGACTCGGTCGTTCTTCAGTCATCAGCATCCCTCCACGATACACATGATCCCTTTTTATCCATTATCCCTCTCTACGCTTTTATTTAATCTTACTTCTATTCTTTTACCTACATACCAAAGAATAAAAATAATAACTAATACAACGCCTGTCCGAATCGGTTGGTTGATTAATGAAGGAATGTCATATCCAACAAAGCTTATTGTGAAAATCATCACCAATTTACCAATTAGTACAGCGAGAGAATATTGCAGAACACTAATATGCGAAAGGCCTGCCACTATATTCACGACCGCTGAAGGAGTGAACGGGAAGCAGAGAAGAAGGAAAATTGGGCCAAAACCGTGCCTGTCCAACCAATGAGTCAATCTTTCCACTTGTTTATTTTTACGTATGATCGTTAGAACCCTAGTATGACCATATTTACGGACAATCAAGAATACGACGATTGCCCCTCCACATGACCCAATCCAGGAAAGGATGAATCCAAGCCATAAGCCAAAAGCGTTCGTGTTTGCCATAACGAATACAAATAAAGGTAAAAAGGGTAAAAACGCCTCAAAAAAGGGCAGTAAAATGGCAGGTATTGGACCGAATGAACGATACTCTTTTAGTAATTCCATTATATGTTCTAATGTGAAATATTCTTGAAACCATTCAATCACAAGTCAGACTCCTCAGATAAATTGATTTATTGTATTTGCATATATCATTCATAACCCAAATTAACATACTATGCAATATACATCTATTCCCCTATTTCCTGCATACAATCCAATGTGTCAATATTTTACTCCCTTAAAAATAAGAACAAATGTTCTAATCTTATGTATTTTAGGATATACTAATGACAAACAAGTAAAAAAGGAGGATAGCGGTATGACGAGAATACCTGACGGAGACCGCGACATGATTGAACAAGCCATCTACTTACCTATGGTTTTGACGGTATTGAATAAAGATTTGTTTTTGATTAACCAGAATCCTTTCAAGTTAAAAAAACCTTATAAGGAATTGATCGAAGCAGCAATGAGGGTAGTGCAAACGGAGTTATCCGAGGTGAAAAAATATTTACGGAAGGAAAATATAAAGGTGGAGGAAACCAAAAGGGATGATACATTCACTATGTTCCTTTTCCTTTATAAAGGCTATGAAGAATACCATAATTACTTTAATCCTCGAATCCGAAATAAAGTCGAGGAGTTAATGATTTTTTATTTATATAAAAGACTCGAAAATTAGCCCATGTCAGGCAAAGGGTTGTTCGTGTTCCTTCGTCTTAGGTATACTGCGGTTGACATACAGAAATTTCCTTTCCGTTTCAGCAATGCGCTGGACATAGCGGTTTTTCAGTAATGCAGTTCGATATAACTGATTATCCAGTGAGCTTGGGGACATAGGCAAAGAGGTCTTCCATCCATTTCTGAAAACAATATCCGTTTCACCATTATTGGTTTTCGCTCTCGAAATGATGTGGTCATATGAAACCCACATACATTCGGAACGGACCGGCGAAGTCGTAGGGAAAAATAGGATTGAGCAGACAGGATCGACTGCAATTGGTGATTTATGGGTGACACCAGTCAAATGTCTGGTTCCCTCTTTTCTCCCTTCGAAGCTAGAACCATAATACTCACAGCTACGCTTAATGATATCAATTGGTTTATATGGACAAATATACTCTTGCTCCCATTCAAAGATTTGTGAATACGTTTTTCGTCCATATTGAACAGGTTTAATGAGAAGTGTATATGGTGTCACTTCATATTCTTCAATAAATGAATCCTTTTTCAAAGAAATCTCTCCCAATCATTTTTATCCAGATTATACCATAGTATTTTCATCAATAAATTCAATTCACAAAATTTTCAATAAATTAAAATATTCCTTTTTTACTCAAAAATAATAGTTGTAAAATTTAAAATATTGCGTTGATTAATTCAACCTCTTTCCATATACTATTAAAAAGGTCAGGGGTGGTTTTCATGAACAACGACAAATCCTACTCGGAGCAAATGAAGTCTGCTGTCATGAATAAAAAACAACAAAAGGAAGCCTACATCCAGAACTTATTGATCGAAATGGTAATTCATGAATCGATATTAAAATACAAAAAAGAGATGTTATTGAAAGAAATAGACGAGGCTTTAGACCAGAAAAACCAAGACAGGTTCTTAAAATTTAGTTCGGAACTGAACCAAGTCCTTAAACAATTCGGTAATTAACTTAATAAAGCAAATAAAAAGAGGAGAAATCATCCATGGACGATTTCTCCTCTCTTATTACATAAAATGCTAAACCTTCGCCAATTTCCCTTTGACTTTTCCAACAGTCGATTGCTCTTCTATTGTCTCTTCCACTGGTTTTGCACGTTTGATAAAGAAGGCAAGAACTAGTGCAAAAGCGGCAATAAAGATAGACACAAAGAATGCGAAATTTATTCCTTCTAGCATGGATTTCATGAGAATTTGTTGTTTCATTTCAGCCATTGCAGCTGCAGTAGGTTGCCCTGTTGCATGTTTCATAGCATCTGCTGCCATATCTTTTGCAACGGATTCAGTACGGTTGGACATGAGTGTGACTAACAATGCTGTACCAATGGCACCAGATACCTGTTGTAAGGTATTATTCATTGCCGTTCCATGTGGATAGAAGCGTGGTGGTAATTGATTCAATCCATTTGTCGAAACTGGCATCATCACCAAGGACATCCCGAACATCCGTACAGAGTATAAAATAATTAATTCAGTATAGGTTGTATCAAGAGTTAATTTGCTGAAATAATAACTCGTTACAACAGTAATGATTAATCCAATGATTGCTAGTATTCGTCCACCAATTTTGTCAAATAGCCTACCTGTGATAGGCGACATAATTGCCATCAATATGGCCCCTGGCAACAGCATTAATCCCGCATCCAGTGGCGAAATGCCACGAATCGTTTGAACATAAATAGGCAAAAGTATCATTCCAGAAAACATGGCCATTGTAATGACCATAGAAATCGATGCTGATAATGCATACATTGGATATTTAAAAATCGTAAAGTTAAGCATCGGTTTATCCATATTTAATTGACGATAAATAAACCAAACCAACCCAATAAATCCTGCGATTAGTGTGCCATACACATGTGGGCTATCCCAACCTTTGCTACCGGCGGAACTAAAACCGTAGAGCAATCCGCCAAAACCTATGCTTGATAAAAGCACTGAAAAAATATCGAGGCGTATATCTACTTTATCTTTTTTATCTTTAAGTAAGAAAAAGCCAATTAACAGAATAGCTGCAGCAATTGGTGTCACTACATGGAAAAGCATTCTCCAGTCATAGTGTTCCACAATCCAGCCCGATAACGTTGGACCAATGGCCGGTGCCCCCATTAGGACCAAACCGAAGATCCCCATTGCCGCTCCCCTTTTTTCTACAGGAAAGCTTGTTAACATCACATTCATTAACAATGGCATTAAAATTGCGGAACCAGATGCTTGAACCATACGACCTGATAAGAGTAATGGAAAAGCGTGTGCAAAGCCTGCAAGGATGGTCCCAAGCGTAAATAATCCCATGGCAACCAAGAATAGGTGTCGAACAGAATATTTTTGGATTAAGAATGCAGTGGTTGGAATTAATATCCCATTCACTAACATAAACCCAGTTGAAAGCCACTGAACTGTTGCCGTTTCTACTTTTAGATCCTTCATAATTGAAGGCAAGGCAATATTTAGTAACGTATTATTTAAAAATGCTATAAAAGCTCCAACCATCAGTACAGCTAGAAGACCATACGGCGGACGATTGGTTTTCTTTATTGTTTGTTCCATTTTGTCCTCCCCTTTTATACATACAGTTCAATTTATTATACCTTCGTTCTATAGAATAACATCATATACCACCAGTTCAAATAAATCAATCCCAAAAAATATTGATTTAAACGACTTTGTCTGGATAAAAAAATTAATGTATAATATTTTTTATACCGTGAGTCTAATTGAAAAAGGTGATTATTTGAACGATCGAAAGCAACATGTCATCCAAATGGCACACCAATTATTCATTGAAAAAGGATTCCAAGCGACCTCTATCCAAGATATATTGGATTATAGCGGCATATCGAAGGGAACCTTTTATAATTATTTTTCATCTAAAAATGAGTTAATAATCGCACTTTTTACAATGATATATAAGAAATTGGATCAAGAAAGAAACGAGTTGCTTATTGGGCAGGATCCTTCTAGTATCGATATCTTCATTAAGCAAATCGAGTTACAAATGATGACGAATCGAAAGAATAAATTAATATCACTTTTTGAAGAGGTGTTCTTTTCGAAGGATGAGGATCTTAAAACGTTTATAAAAAACCTGCACTTGAGATTGCTACGATGGATTTATAAACGCTTCATAGATATTTTTGGGGAAAGTAAGAAGCAGTATTTATTGGATTGTGCAATCATGTTTATTGGAATCTTAAACTATAACTTTAAATATTATTTGAAAGCATACGGACCAAATACTAACTCTTACAATGTAATTCGATATAGTGTATCTCGTATTGAAAAAATCGTTCACGAAGTGTCTGAAACTGGGGAGCATCTATTCCCACCAGAGCTTTTAGATTCATGGCTGCCAGACAATAAGAACTGTAATCATTCATCATTGCAAAAGCAGCTGCACCACACTTTAAAATCATTGAAAAATAACTTAGTGAACAAACCTGAAATGGAAAAATATAACGAATTATTGGATTTCATTGATTCAGAGATAATGGAGTCGAAAACTCCAAGATTGTTTCTCGTTGAAAGCACCATTTCAACATTGAAATCAAACGAAGAATTTTTTGATAAAAATGAAATTCAAAAGCTCGAAGAATTGATTTCCAGCTACTTTACATCGTAAAGTCAAAAAGAATAAAGCAAATCAAAAATCCCACCATTAGCATGGCGGGATTTTCTTATATTACCTATTCCACATCTTGGCCTTTCTTTTCAAGCGTCGAAATTCGCTCAAGCATCGTAGGGTGACTATAGCGGAAAATTTTCACCAATAACGGAGGCTTGACTTGACTAAGACCTGCTTTCGAAAGTTCTTGGAATGTCTTAACTGCCGATTCCCCATCCTGTGTCATTTCATATGCGTAATTATCCGCCCGTGTTTCTTGGTACCTTGAAACCACATTCGAGACTGGACTCGATGCGAAGGATAAAACGGACAATAACAAGAAAAACAGTGGCAATGAAGCTAAGCTTTGGATACTTGGGATTTTCAATAAAGGACCCCATCTTGCAATAATCGTGTTCATTAACTTGGATATGAGCCATAATCCTACAAGTGAAAGTAGTAAATACCCTGCAATGCCGAAATAAATGTGTTTCTCAACATAGTGCGCCATTTCATGTGCCATGATAAAAAGTATTTCATTTTCACTTAATTTGTTCAATGTTGTATCCCAGAGGACAATTCGAGAATTAGAGCCGATTCCTGTGACATAGGCATTCATGCTGTTTGTTTTTGCAGCCATATTCACTTCATAGACATGCTCTGCAGGAATTCCAGCCTTATCCGCCATTGTTAGAATTTTTGCTTCCAACTCCTTGTTCTTTAAAGGATAAAAATCATTGTACAATGGATCAATCAGGACAGGCTGTACAAACATAAGAAATAAGGTAAATGGTATAGACAATAACCAAGCATAAAACCACCATTTCTTAGCACTCTTACGAATCAACCAAAATAATACCGAAATGATTATCAGCATTAATCCAAAATTCACCCAAAAATCAATAACCTCATCTTTCATCCAAGAGGAAAAGGTTTGTGTAGAAATATTATATTTGCGAGACAGTTGATATCCAATGTAGTTAAAAGGAAATACGACAATATAGGAAACAATGGACAACCAGAATAAATAAACACCATTTTGTAGGATCCGAGATTTGAACTGCAACGCGGATGACTCAAATTTTCTAGATAATCCAATCGCTAAAATGACGAAATAAAAAAGCCATTCATAAGGTGTTGACAGGAAAAACAAATAATTTCGTATTTCCGAATATTCCTCGCTTAATAATAATTCCCTTGCATTCATGAACGTTTCCGGATCTGCTGCAGTTCCTTTAAATGCTGCAGGTATGCTCGTATCGGACCATTTGAAAATATATAAGAACACTAGTACCGACAATAATAAATAAAGAAAAAAAGCATAGGAAACAGACTTTCTTACCATAGTTCTCCCCCCTTTAATATTTTGTCCTCTTCTATTAGTTTAGATAACTTTGTCCAACTTAGAACAATATCTTGGGACAAACACGAAACGTTCAAACAATCTTCAATAAATGACATAACTAAATCTAGATCGCTCATGTATGATTAATATATAAACAACATTCATACAGCACTAATACTTATCTTTTCTTAATAGAGGTGGAAAGATGAAAAAATATTATGTAGTGTTTATTCTACTTTTAGTCATTGGAATAGGTTCTGGCATTTATTATTTCACAGAATACCGACAATCCAAAATGAACTTCCCAGATGAAGTGACTTTAGAGAGTCATCTAGGTGGAGCATACAGTTTTAAAAATATGGAACCTAAGGTAAGACTTGTGGAATTTATGTATACCCAATGCCCTGATGTATGTCCTAATACGACTTTCCAAATGAAACACTTACGAAATGAATTGGAGAATGAAGGTGTTTTCGGGAATGATGTCGAGTTCCTAACGATTACCTTTGACCCGGAACGTGATACGGAAGAAGTTTTACATGAATACGCAAATACGTTTGAAATGGATAAACTTCCTGGGTGGTACTTATTACGGGGAAATGATGAGGATGTTAAAAAACTTGCAGATAACTTTAACTTCCAATACCGTGATCCTGGTACAGGACAATTTGTCCATACGAGCGCGACTTACCTGTTAAATAAAGACAACCACGTCATTGAAGTATTTGGCATGGGTGAAAAAAGCTTTAATAAAGAGAAAGTTTTCAATGCCATCATAAAAGAAATAGATTAAATAAAGCTCCGCCCTGTTCAGTCAGGAAGCGGAGCTTATTATGTTTCAATGAGTAACGAACATTACCTAGAAAATATGTAAGGTTCCCACTTGATCTGTTCCTATACTACTAACCAATCAAATAAGTGTAAGCACTAAGGACTGCAATGGATCCAAGGACAACGACGATCACATTCATTCCAAGAAAAGCAAAGGCAAAGGCTGCGAGTGCACCTATCATTCCGAAAACTAAATCATCACTAAACAGCAGAATCCCTGGGAATATAAGTGCCCCTAATGTTGCGTAAGGAATGTTTTTAAGAACTCCTTGTATAAAAGGTGGAAGTTCCTTACCTTTAAATAAAACGAAAGGTAGCATCCTTGGTATATATGTGACAAAACCCATGAGGATGATAAGCAACAGAATCATTTTACTGTCCATGTGCCACTCCCCCCTTCTGCTTTATGTATACGACCCATTCAACCAGAATGGCAGATAATAAGGTCGCCAACACGATCGACCACCCTGTGGAAAATAACTCTCCTAAAGTAAAGATGGTATTAAAAACAGCTGCTACCAATGCAAGGAAAGCATACTTACGATTCCCTTTTAGCGAAGGTACAAGCAGACCGACAAACATCGCATACAAAGCTACTCCCATACTTTCCTGGAGTGTTTGTGGCAATCCCGCTCCAAACACATGGCCTATCCCCGAGAAAATGACCCAACTCCCATATGCCATAACAATAACACCGAAGACAAAACCAGTAGCTGCCTTCCCCTCTCTAGTAGCAATCACCGAGAAGGTTTCGTCTGTCAAACCAAAAGCATATGTGATTTTTGCCCACAAGGTATCCTCTTCCACTTTTTCCGTTAAGGTCGTACTCATAAGGAAATGGCGGATATTCACAATGAATGTCGTCAACACAATCTCAAATACACCTGTCCCAAGTGAAATCAAGTTCAACGCAATATATTGTGAAGCACCCGCGAACACAATAAGACTCATCAACACGGTCTCCATCATGGACAAACCAGTGGATTTTGCCAATAATCCGAATGTCAGAGCAATCGGAAAATAACCGATGGCAATGCTCAATCCTGCCTGTGTTCCTTGTCTGAAATGTGAAACTGGTGAATCTACAGCACGAACAGCCACGACCATCCCTCCAACTAAACTAATTTTCTATTATTTTCTTAGAATATTAAATAAATTGCAATTAGAATAATGGAAATATGGAGGAAAACTTAAAAATTTAATCATTACTAGGACTATTTAAATTAATATCCATAATAAACAGGTTTTCTTTTATGCATGAAAGCCGAGAGTGCCTCTTTCCGATCTCTTGTAGGTAAAATCATTTCGTAGCATTTATGTTCGAGGCTCAAACCTGAATAAAAGTCTGACTGAAGTCCGGATTTAATGGCAAGCTTAGCTTTCTGGACCGCAAGTGGAGCATTACATATAATTCTGTTGGCTAATTCAATGGCAGTTTCATCGAGTTGTGTCTTTGGCACAGTATAAAGAATAAGACCAAATTGGCAAGCCTCTACTGTTGAAATCCTCCTTCCTGTCAGTATCATTTCAAGGGCACGTGCCTCACCAATGAGTCGGGGTAGACGTTGTGTTCCTCCTCCACTTGGTATGGTCCCATAGCTCGTTTCTGGAAATCCAATCAGAGTGTGATTAACTGCAATCCTGAAGTCGCAAGCAAGTGCAAGTTCAAGTCCTGCACCAAATGCATAACCATTAATGGCTGCAATGGTAGGCTGTGGCAATTGCTCTAACATCCTTAAGAATTCATTCAAACGAGTGGACTGTTCGAGTGCGGCCGAATTCGAAAAAGCATTTCTTTCTTTTATGTCCGACCCTACACTAAACGCTTTATCTCCACTTCCAGAGAGGATAACCACTCGTACTTGACTATTATTTCTAATATCTATGATGACTTCTTGCAATCTTTGCAGCATGGATTGGTCAATTGCATTCAAAGTGTTTTCACGATTCAACGTTATATGGGCAATGTATGAATTCACTTCATATAAGACTGAAGACATGTAAGCTCACTTCCTTTCGATGTCAATTTCGCATATGCGTTTCTAATTGTCTATTCCCATATCCTTTTATCTATAAGCATTAATGTCAAAAAAATTTTTTCCTTATCTATCCATTTGTAACCAGTATGATCTAATCTTAAGAAATTTTTCCAACCTGCATTTTTATACCTAATAGTCAGAAATAAAAAGAGTGCCTGGAAATCGTCAAAGCACGATTTTCCAAGGCACTCTCTAAACCTATTTTATTTATTCAATACCGCATCCTTCAACGCTCGACGAAGAATTTTCCCAGTTGTATTCTTTGGCAACTCATCAATAAACTCAATGACGGTAGGTAGTTTATATTTTGCCAAATGCATAGAACAATATGCCAGTAGTTCTTGCTCAGATAGACTAGCACTCTTTTTAACTACAAATGCTTGGACAGCTTCACCTAAGTTTGGATCAGGTACGCCAAGAACGGCTGCTTCGACAACTTCGGGGTGTGAATACAAGACTTCTTCTACTTCTCGTGGATAGACGTTGTAACCACCAACGATGACCATGTCCTTTTTACGGTCCACAATATAGAAATAGCCTTCTTCATCCATTTGTGCCAAATCACCCGTGTACAGCCAGTCATCTTTAATCGTAGCTGCAGTTTCTTCAGGTAATTTATAATACCCTTTCATGACATTTGGCCCTTTGACAATCAGTTCTCCTACTTGTCCAACTGGAACCTCTTCGCCCAATTCGTTAACAATTTTATTTTCAACGTTTAGGATGTTTGTCCCAATTGAACCTGGTTTGCGAGGACGATCGAGTGGGTTGAAACATGTAACAGGAGAAGCCTCTGATAATCCATAACCTTCTGATACTAGAACATTAAACTTTTGTTCAAATGACGTTAATAATGCAACTGGCATGGATGCACCACCTGAGATGCAAAGTCTTAAAGTCTTTAAATCTTCTGGATTGCTCTCTTCATATTGATATAAGAAGTTATACATCGTCGGTACACCAGCAAATACTGTCGCCTCATGATTTTTGGCAATCGCAAAAATGTCCTTTGGTGAAAACTTCGGTGCAATAAGAAGGGTACCTCCGGCCATAAGTGGAGCATTCAGCACGACTGTCAAACAGAATACATGGAACATTGGTAAGGTAGTAATGACACGATCATCACTATTAATCTTTAAATATTCCGCTACATCATTTGCATTACTGTACAAATTCCTGTGGGTCAACATAGCCCCTTTTGGCTTTCCAGTAGTGCCAGAGGTATACAGAATGACTGCTACATCTTCGTCATCAAGAATAGGGCCTTGATAATACAGATCTCCCCAGCTCAGAATGTCTGAAAACGATTTCATTTTTGGATAAATAGTGAGAGCTTCGAGATCCATGTCCCCATTTACTTGACCTGTTGGACAAATGACGAAGTGCTCAACTTTTGGTAGGACTGGATTCATCTTTTCAGCTAATGGGACTAACACATCCAAAGTAATGACCGTTTTTACATCCCCATTATTCAAAATAAAAGCGATTTCATCCGGTGTATAAATCGGATTGACTGGAATTACCGTTGCTCCTAAGCGTAATGCTCCATACATTCCGATGATGAAATGTGGAGTGTTTCCTAGAATTAGAGCAACATGGTCCCCCTTTTTAACACCTAGTTTTTGAAGGCCATCTGCAAACTTTGAAACAGCAGCATTTAATTCTGCATATGTATTACTTTGATTTAGAAAATGGTAAGCGATTTTATCAGGATTCTTGGTGGCAGTATCTTGTAAGCGAAGTGATAAATTCATATTTTTCCCCTCCTTTTGCACAGTGAATGAATGGTCACTCATTTTATCCACTTATTATTATAGCGTAATAAAATTCAACCATTCAACAAAAAGAATTGAAAAGTTGAAAATATTAAAAAATACTAAATATTTTAATTGTAAGCATGCAGGGTTTAAGAATTTGGCTTAATACAAAAACAACTACAAACACCAAACTGGGTTAGGAGGTTTAGTTTACACTTTAGTCATTATGGCTTATTTGCAATTCCTTTGACTTCAAGACTTAAAATATAAAACTTTTGCAAATAAGAACCTAAAAAAGGCTGCCAAGTGGCAGCCCCAGATTGTCGACAAAAGGTATCGAGAGTACGCTCTCTCGATACCTTTTGACATTTTTGATATGTATGGTAGGCGAAAAGGTTGATTTCCGCTCCAGCCGCTTGCTTTCCGGGGGGCGTTCGCCGAGCCTCCTCGTCGCTACCGCTCCTGCGGGGTCTCGCCTGTAACGCTAATCCCCCAGGAGTCAAGCGCCTTCCGCTCCAATCAACCAGTGTCCTTGAATAATCAACTTAAAAACCTGTTCATTAAGCTTTATTAATCACCCTTAAGCAACTTTCCATGTACAAGTTGCCAGTTTCTTTAAATTCATGGATGCATCGCCTGTATGGACAGTTTTTTTAATCCTCTTAGAGTTGTCCAACGCATACCATGCTTTTCCTTCGCATTCGCAAAGACCCGTTCAATCGTTTCCTTACGCTTTGCATATATTTGTTTAATTTCATCAAAATGTCTTAAATGGTTTGCTTCTTCTACGTACCCTTCCTTCGTTGTCGTTGTATACTTTAACACTTCATTTCAATTTCTTTAATCGTTTGACGCATAGATCGAATGCCAAACACATATTGAACAAACGTCATTTTAAAGAATCCAACTGAATCAATACTAGGACGTCCTAAATTAGAATAGAGGTGTTCGACTACGGATAGATGAAGGTAAAATCAATCACTGCATCGAGTTTTCGGACTAAGTGGTCTTGAGGAACAAGTTGTTCAATAGCCAGTATTTCTAATTGTTCACGTTCATTGATTTGATTTTTCGTCATCATCGCTTATCACCTAAAATTATGTACAAACACCGTTGATTGGAGCGGCGGGCGACGACTCCTGCGGGAAAAGCGTGAGCCTTGAGACCCCGCACGAGCGTAGCGAAGGAGGAGGCTCAAGCCACGCCCGCGGAAAGCGTTCGCCCTTCGCTGCAATCAACTTCTCTAGTTCTTAGTTAAACTTCTTTCATTGTAAAAGAAAAAAGACTGTAGGCAAACTCGAAATTCTTCGAGTTTGTCTACAGTCTGAGGCTGCCAAGTGGCAGCCCTCTATTTTCAAAATCTCTAATAGATTAAATCCATCCATTCTTCTTTCGTTATATTGCCAAAATAATGTTTTACATCAAGATCACACAAGGCATCTTTCAGTGCAGACTTGTCGTATCTTTTTCCCACTAATCTAGCCTCTATTTCGGCAACATCACCGACTCCAAAGAAATCACCAAAAATCTTACAGTTTTCGATCATTCCTTTATTAACATCCAATCGGATATCAATTTGTCCAACAGGGAAGCGATGTGATTGTTGGATATTAAATCTTGGAGACTGTCCATAATTCCAATCCCAATTTTGATACCTTTCCTTAGATAGTTGGTGGATGTTCTCCCAATCTTCCTCATTTAAAACGTATTGGGATACATTTTCTTTTCCGTCAAAAATGGATTCTAACAGTAAAGATCTGAATGTCTCAATAGAGATAGGCTCTTTAAGAAATTCAGAAATATTGGCCACTCGGCTTCGAATTGATTTAATACCTTTAGATTCTATTTTATCTTTCTTCACTTTCAGAGCGGATACTACAGCGTCTATTTCAGAATCAAATAGGAGTGTACCATGAGAAAACATGCGCCCTTTAGTGGAAAACTGTGCATTGCCTGAGATTTTTCTTCCTTCCGCCAAAATATCATTTCTACCACTTAATTCGGCTGATACACCAAGCTTAGCCAAGGCTTGTACAACTGGTTCGGTGAATTTCCGAAAGTTATGGAAACTTTCTCCATCGTCCTTTGTAATAAAACTAAAGTTCAAATTGCCTAAATCATGGTATACAGCACCTCCGCCTGATAATCTTCGGACCACTTTGATGCCATTTTCTTCGACGTAATCGGTATTGATTTCTTCAATGGTATTTTGGTTTTTCCCGATAATGATTGAGGGTTCATTTATGTAGAAGAGTAAATAAGTTTCATCTATATCTAGATTTTTTAGTGCATACTCTTCAATCGCCAGGTTAATTTGTGGATCTGTGATACCTTTATTATCAATGAACAACATGTATGATTTCCTCCTAAGATTCCTTTAATGAGGTAGGAACTCCAGCTCCATTCCTGTTTCAGCAAGACGGACCGTGCCTGAGAATCTTTGTGAAGCTTCTTTGACTAATTGCTTCAATTCTCCAAAGTGAGGTAAGTGTGTCAGAATGAGCATTTTCACATTTGCATCATTCGCCAGCTGTCCCGCATCTGTACTATTCATATGTCCAGCCCCACTTCCATCCATTCCAGCATAAAAATTACATTCACATAACAAAATATCAGCGTTTTTTGCAAACTCTGTGAACTCAGGAATATAGGAAGAATCGGCAGTATAAACGAGCACTTTTCCTTCACATTCGATTCTCATCGCAAAGCATGGAACTGGGTGCTTTGTTCTAAGTAACGAAACTTCAAATGGTCCAATAGTCAATGTCTGTTGGTCGGTGTATTGCACTCCTTTTGTAAGATCCTTATAGCTTAGCTTTCCAAATTCGGCTTGATCCTCAGCATGACCATAAATAGGGATATTTTCTCTTCCCTTACCGAGAAACTTTTGAATTAATAAAGCATGTTGATAGACACCGATATCAGCAGTATGGTCGGGATGGTAATGAGAGATGATAGCTGCATCAATCTCTGTGGGATGTATATAATTTTGCAGCTGTGCTAGAACACCACTACCACAATCGATTAGCAGATAGAATCCATCATGTTCAAGTAAATATCCTGAGCTTGCAGCATTTTTTGCCGGATACCCTCCCCAAAAACCTACAATTTTTAATCTCATTGACCTTCCTCCTTACGATTAAACTTCTCTCTTAAATATATATAACTGTGCCTATTTTTGTATCTTTTTGAATTTTGTTATAAAACATCCGTTGACAATTTACATCTGTTATAATACACTAATATTAATAAAACATTTATCAAATCGTAATCAGTCACAGCATTAGTTTTTTAAAAATTCGAATTTATGGAGGTTAATACTATGATTCAAAGCAGCGTAGAATTTTTTAAAAATCTTCCACCTAAACAATGTGCAGAATGCGGCAATAAAATTGAAGAACAACATGAGTGCTATGGCAACAAATGTGAAGGATGCAGTCATATCTCCCATTAAATCCAGGAATTTCAAACTGACTCATTTGGCAGTTTGTCACCACCATATTTTATGATGTCAGAATTGAAGCTGACTCATACTCCCTCAATGTTGCGAAGTGTATAACCAGTCTGTTATATACGTTTCAGGTGAGTCCTGAATAGCAAAAACCAGCCGCCTAAATAGCGACTGGTTTATTTTTTGGAGTGAAAATGTTTTTCCTATTCCAAAGCAGACTCCTGATTGCTCGATGTGAAATCTGTTTTTTTATATTTTATGATGAAATAGCTTAAAGTTCCTGCCATAAAGACTACCATGAACGAGATTAAAATCCATGCATTATGCCACATTCCTTCAAATAAACCACTTGAAATAACATCCTTATATCCTTGAACAGAATATGTCATTGGCAAGAATGCATTGAACATTTGCAATTGTTTTGGGATTAATTCCAATGGGAAAGTACCCGCGCTTGTCGTTAATTGAAGTATTAAGACAATAATCGCAACGAATCTTCCTGGATCCCCCAACGTTGTCACCAAGAACTGTATCAATGCGATAAAGGACAATGATGTGATAACCGAGAACAAAATAAACAATGGAACACTTTGTACCTCAATCCCCAATCCTACTAATAGGATTCCTGCCGCAATTAAAGCTTGAATAATACCTACTCCAGCCATCACACCATATTTACTAAAGAACCAAGCAACTCCATTCTTTGGATCTACTGCCGGATCTCGTAATGGATAGACAATTGATAATAATAGTGCCCCGACAAATAATCCTAACGATAAGAAATAAGGTGCAAAACCAGTACCATAGTTCGGAACTTCCGTTACTGGTGCTTTTTCTACCTTAACTGGACCTGCCATCATATTAAAGTTCTCTTCATTCGGATTAACTGATTTGGATTTCTCGGCTGCCTCACCAAGTTTATCCTTGAATTCTTTGGAGCCCTCTTCAACTTTTGTGCTTCCATCTGTCAACTTCTCAGACCCGCTTGCCAGTTTTTCAGAACCATCCGCTAGCTGCTCGGATCCTTTCTTTAAAGAATCCATTCCACCGGAAAGTTCATTAGCTCCACTAGCCAGTTTATTGGCTCCATTATTTGCTTCCCCTAGTTTCGTACCGAAAACGCTAAAGTTATTAACATATTCGTTCTGTCCATTTTCCAATTGTGCAAGCCCTGATGAAAGTTGCCCACTACCCTCGTTCAACTTCCCAAGTCCGTCTTGTAACTGTTGTTCACCTTTGGAAAGTTCACCAATTTTTTCGTCTATCGTTGATGCTCCTGCTGATAGTTGATTAGCTGCACCTGCCAATTCTCCCGTTCCAGCTGACAGCTGGGTGCTACCCGCAAGGATTTGAGCTAACGCAGCATTCAATTCTTTTTGTTTATCAGCTGGCAATGATGCCATATAAGGCTGTAATTGCTTTTGTAGCTGAGATACACCATTATTTAAGTTATTGGCTCCAATTGACGCTTTGTTTGCTTCGTCAGCCCAACTATTAAGATTCGTGCTTAATTGATTAGCACCTGACTGGATCTGTTTAGTTCCATTAATCATAGTGTCCATCGAACTATAAGCATGTTGAATGCCTGTTGAGAGCTGTTTACTTCCATTGGATGAAGATATAAGCCCCTGTTCAATCTTCTTCGATCCATCAAACAACTTACTTTGGGCGGCGCTTAGTTGCTCCAGTCCACTAGCTAAATCAGCAGTACCTTTACCAATCTGTTTAGTACCGGTATCAATCTTGCCTACACCATTTTCAAATTCAATTTGCTTTTCTGCTAGGACCTGCAGATTTTCTTCCAATGTTTTTGTGCCATTTTTCAATTCTTTAATTCCATCGTAGAGCTTCCCAGCATTTTCACTTGCCGTACCATATCCATCTGCCATTTCTGAAACCTTATCAAACACTGACTCTGCGTATGTTTCAGTAATTTTTTCCGACAAAGAAGCTTTAATACGTTCCATTGCCGTTTCACCAATTTGGGCAGATAAGAAGTTATAGCTTTCATTTGGTACATATTTAAGTTCAAGCTTTTTTGGATGTTCATCAAGGAGTGTTGTAGCATTTTCCGAGAAGTTCTCCGGAATTTCTACTAATAAGTAGTAATCCTGATTTTTCAGTTGATAATAACCTGCATCTTTATCCACAAATCGGAAATTGAATTGCTTGGAATCTTTCAGTTTTTCCGTTAAATCTTGGCCAAGATGAAGCTGTTCACCATTGTAATCGGCACCCTTATCCTCATTTACAATTGCAACAGGTAAATCATTTAATTGTTCATAAGGATCCCAAAATGCCCACAGAAACAACCCACTATAGAGAATCGGGATAAATAATACTGCTAAAATGGGGATTAGCAGTTTTCGATTTCTTAGAATGGAACGCCACTCAGCTGAGAATGATTTATTCATTTTATCTCTTCCCCTTTCGGATTTGTCTAAATGACCAATTTGTTCAACTGGTCATTTTAGAGCTAAATATAAGGATTATCTTTTATTATTCATTAGATAATCCTTTAAAAATATATAGCTCAAATAGTTTTGCAATTTCATTTTTGTCTAACGGCTCGTGATTTTTTTCCCAATCAAAAATCATGGCAACGTACATTTTCAGCATGAGAAAAGCGGTAATCTCTGGATCACATTTTGTGATTTCCCCTTTTTCTATCGCATTCTCGACTTGGGACTTAATATAGCTGACAATTGCCTTTTCAATTTCACTTGCCATTTCAGCAACAGCTGGAGTACCTATTTCCTTTTCCTCTTGAAGAAGTTTAATGGTAAATTGGTGCTTCATCCTATACTCAAGGATCCGATACAAGGCCGCATGCACATTTTCAAAGAAAGATTTTTCAAAACTGATTACTTCTTCAGCTGCTTCTTTCATGTCAATGATCAAACTATGGACAATTTCCTTAAAGAGTTCTTCTTTATTTATAAAGAAATTATAAATAGTTCCTTTCCCTACATTGGCAAGCTTTGCCACTTGTTCCATCGTTGTCGCTTTATAACCGAACAAAGTGAATGATTTAGTAGCAGCATCCAAAATAAGCCTCTTACGGTCAGTAGCCATGTTTCCACCTCACAACAACTCAATTGACCAACTGACCAATTGAACAATTCGGTCACTTAGTACGTTACTTATACTATCATATACTATTCCTTAATACAACCAAATAATTTAGGACAGAAAATAAAGAATAATAAAAGCTACGAAAGCAAAAAAACAAATGTTCAGGAAAAAAGTAACTAAACCGTCCCGAAACTTTAGCAATCCCTCATTCTTTGTGACTAGCTGACGTTCTTTTCTATTCATACTTTTCCCCCACTTTGCGATTTTCTTTTTTTCTATCATATAACAAAAGTAGTAGGAATCGTAGAAAATCTCGCTAAAATATTAAAAATATTCTAAATATTTTTCGATAGAAAACGGCAGCCAAAAGACTGGCTGCCGTTTTGTATTTATATTATTTAGTGAGACTAGCAAATTTTCTACTTTTTAAGTAGTTTAAAACCTTTTCGACTGCATCTTCTCCTTGATCAATGCAATCAGGTAACCCTAAACCATCATAGGAACTACCAGCTGTAATGATACCTGGTAAATCATTTTCAAGTCTTTGCTTTAGAGAACTCACTCGTTGTTTGTGCCCAACCGTATATTGAGGCATAGAGTCCCTCCAACGAGATACGATAACAAAATCAGGAGATGCTGTGATATTCATCGTTTTGTTCAAGTCCTCGAGAACGATTTTTGTGATTTCTTCATCGGATAATTCCACAACTGCTTCATCCCCCGCACGCCCTACATAACATCTAAGTAATACTTTTCCTTTTGGTGTAGAATGTGGCCACTTCTTATGGGTCCACGTGCATGCGGTTATGGTATAGTCACTATTGCGTGAAACGACAAAGCCTGTTCCATCGATTTCTTGTTTGATTGCTGACTCGTCAAATGCCATTGCTACCGTAGCGACACTGGTGGCTGGCATGGACTTGAACTCTTGGAAGTAAGTAGGATTTGAAAACATGTTCATTGCCGCATGATGTGGGACTGTTACAATCACTGCATCTGCTTCAATGGTTTCTTTATTGTTAAGATCCAACTGGTATCGACCATCGTTTTGTTTTTCAATTCTCTCTACTTTTGTTCCTTTTAAGACACTTCCATTATCTAAGTGACCCTCTATCGCATCGACAAAAGATTGTAGCCCTGACTTAAAGGTTAAAAAGATACCTTTGCTCTTTTTAGTACCTGATTCCTCTTTTACCTTGGGAGAAGGTGGAGTCGCTTTTTTCATACCCAATATAAGGCTTCTATATTTCTGTTCTACTTGGTAGAACTGTGGAAACGTAGACATTAAGCTTAATTGATCGATATCACCGGCATAGATCCCTGATAAAAGTGGCTCTATCAAGTTTTCAACCACTTCATCCCCCAACCTACGTCTGAAGAAATCTCCTAATGATTGATCATTCTTTTCCTTTGACTTAGGCAGGATAAAGTCAGCAGCAGCACGCAATTTTCCAACAGGTGAAAAAAGACCTGTTGTGACAAATGGCCCAATCTGGGTTGGAATTCCCATTATGGACCCACCTGGCATTGGGTGGAGTTTATTATGAACTAGTACATACGATTTCCCTGCAGTATTATTGACAAGATTACCATCCATTCCAACTTCTTTTGCTAGACGAGATGCGCTCGTTTTCCGCTCTAAAAATGAGTCAGGTCCACGTTCAATGACGAACCCATCCTTTACTACTGTTTGGATTTTCCCACCGAGGCGTGGTGCTGCTTCAATCAGCGTCACGTCTAAAGAAAGTTGTTGTTCTCTGGCAGCCTTTTGCAAATAATAGGCAGCTGTCAGCCCAGTTATTCCTCCTCCAATTACCACTACCCTTTGTCTATTTTGCATAACTGTTTCATCGCCTTTTTTATTATTTTCTTATACTTGCTCTAATTTGTTCAAAACTACTGTTGCCATCGCGTCTACAAATAGTGAATCTGTATTAGGCATCTCTGGACGGTAATAAGAAGCTCCAATTTCATCTGTAACGACCTTACACTCATAATCATTATCAAAAAGCACTTCTAAATGATCAGCCACAAACCCAACAGGAGTGTAGACGAAAGCTTTATAACCCTTTTCTTCAAATAAATCACGAGTTAAATCCTGCACATCAGGACCTAGCCATGGTTCAGGAGTATTTCCTGCACTTTGCCAGCCTACATAATAATTTTTCACCCCAGCACCTTTAGCAATTAGATCGGCTGTTCCTTGTAGCTGATTTGGATATGGATCACCCATTTGTAGAATTTTTTCAGGTAAACTGTGGGCAGACACAATCAGCGCAGCTGAATTACGTTCTTCTTCGGACATAGATGCAAACGTGTCATTTACATGATTCACCCAATACTCAATGAATTTTGGTTCATCATACCAGCTCTCAACAAATGTAATTTTAGGACCACCAATCTCGTTTGCTTGATTTTCAGCGCGTCCATTGTAAGATTTGACACTGAAAGTTGAGAAATGTGGAGCAAGGACGATACTTACCGCTTCTTCTAATCCGTCTTCCTTCATTGCAGTAACCGCATCTTCAACGAATGGTTCAATGTGCTTTAATCCTAAATATGCCTTGAATTCAAATTTGTCTTGAATGGCATTTAAATGATCTTGTAAAGCGGTAGCTTGTTCTTGTGTAATTCTCGCAAGCGGAGAAATTCCACCAATTGCCTCATAGCGGCTTCTTAAATCTTCAAGCATCTCAGGTGATGGCTTACGTCCATGTCTAATATGCGTATAGTATCTTTCCAAATCCTCTTCTTTGTATGGAGTACCATACGCCATGACTAGCAAGCCCATTTTCTTCTTTTCCAAAGGTCATTCACCTCATAAAATGTAATCTTTGCAGATAATCCGTTTCATTATTAATTTGAAAGTTTAGAAGCTGAGTATTCATGGATAAGAGCAGTCAAACGTTTCAATGTTTCAGGATTTACTTCTGGGAATACTCCATGTCCTAGGTTAAAAATGTATCCAGGCTGCGCCATTCCTTGATCTAAGATCGCCTTCGCACGTTCTTCAATAACTTCCCAACGAGCTAACAAAATAGAAGGATCGAGGTTACCTTGAACCGTTTTAGTGATACCCATCTCACGTGCTTGAGAAATTGGTAGTCTCCAATCCAAACCAACCACATCTAGCGGTAGGTCATGCCATTCCATAGCTAAGTGGCTAGCACCTACACCAAACATAATTAAAGGAACATTTTCTTCACGTAATGCAGAGAATATTTTATTCATTACAGGTTTAATAAAGACGCGGTAATCTTCCACATTCAAAGCTCCGACCCAGCTATCAAAAATCTGGATAGCTTTAGCACCTGCTTTGATTTGCGATTTAACATACGTAATTGTTGTTTCTGCAAGTTTATCCATCAATGCGAACCATGCTTCAGGTTCAGAATACATGAATGCCTTCGTCTTGTTATAATTTCTAGACGGCCCACCTTCAATCATATATGAAGCAAGTGTAAATGGGGCACCTGCAAAACCGATTAAAGGAACAGTCAATTGTTCTTGTGTTAGTAGCTTGATTGTGTCCAATACATATGGCACATCTGTTTCAGGGTGAATTTCCCCTAGTTTATCAACGTCCGCTCTAGACCTAATTGGATTAGAAATGACTGGACCGATTCCTGATTTGATTTCCACATCAACTCCAATTGCTGGAAGTGGAGTCATGATATCTTTGTATAGAATTGCAGCATCTACCCCATATTGATCAACAGGAAGTTTAGTCACGTACGCACAAAGCTCCGGTTGATGAGTAATTTCAAATAAAGAATACTTTTCTTTGATTGCACGGTATTCTGGCTGCGAACGACCAGCTTGTCTCATATACCACACAGGAACGTAATCCGTCTTTTCGCCCCTAGCAGCTTTTAAAAATGTGTCATTAATTTTCATAGACATTAAGAATTTCCACCTTTCATGCAGTAACAAAACAGAAATTATTTCGAACACGTAACATATGATATCAATATAGCCTTTTCTACTATCGTTGTATAGATAACCTAACAGATTGTCAATAAATTGACGAACTTTCCTATATGTAACACTATGTTTATTTATACCCTAAAATCTTTCTGGTCAAGCTTAAGAAAGAATCATTGTTTATCATTCTTAAACAAGTGGTAAGGATAGATAATATGAAGTAGTCCAGACTATTGATGAGGTGAAGAAAATGTTCGTACATATTACTTCAGGAACATTCGATTTTTTACGTAAAAAGCTCGACCAACACCGTGAAGAAAACATGTATTTACTTCAAAACGCGGAAGGTACACTTTTAGTCCACGAAACAAATGATAAAAAATCCGTTTTTAGTCAACCTAGGAGTTACGAATATGTTGATGCTGTAGGTGAACTGAAACAAAAAGGATTTATTGTAATGAATAATATCCCTGTTTCAAAAGAAGGACGTCCTATCTTTGAACATCGTTTTAAGAATCGTCCTGGCCAAATTGAGAATCAACCTGGATTCTGGGCAATTCGTATTCTTCGTCCTCTTCATTCAGATACCTATATCATTCTAACACAATGGGAAAATGAAAAGTCATTCCATGAATGGCAAAATTCACAATCATTCGCGCATTCACACAGCCAAAAAGAAGGTGGCCAAGAAACCACTTCGACAACGAAGATATTCTCAGGATCATCGTATATATCAAAATATATCGTTCCTGTATTGGAAGACGAAGCATTTTAACTTCAAATGATTAAGCCCCAAAACACTTTATGGTTTTGGGGCTTGTTTATATTAATGGGAAGAACATAAACTTGATTTCGTAATGTTATTAATTCGTTCCCAATTATTTTATTTTCCGCAAGTTATTTCTATTGGCATATACCGCTGCTTGGGTACGGTCACTGACACCAAGCTTACTTAATATATTACTGACATGTGTTTTGACCGTCTTGATACCAATGAAAAGGTCATCTGAAATTTCCTGATTTGTCATTCCTTCTCCAATACATAAAAGCACGTCCATTTCACGATCTGTCAGCTGATCGTGCAGTTTCTTTTCTGAACTCCTAAGCTTCTTCATCATCACATTAGTCACCCTAGGTTCAATGACTGATTCACCCTTGTAAGCTTTCCGAATGGCTGAAAGGACGTCGAATGCAGAGGAAGTCTTTAATAAGTAACTAAAAGCCCCCGCTTCAATAGCAGGAAGAACCTCCTTTTCATCATAATAACTAGTCAAAATAATGATCTTACAACTCGGAAAAAAAGAAAGAATCTCTTTAGTCGCGTCAATGCCGGTTCCGTCTTCCATTAATAAATCCATGAGGAATATATCTGGCTTCACATTTTTAGCAATTTGGATAGCTTCTTTTCCACTCCTACCCTCACCGACCACTTCAATGTCTCGTTCTGTTTTCAAAAAGGAAAGCATTCCTTTCCGTACTAGTTCATGATCATCAACGACTGCCAATCGGATGGCTCCCATCACGTTCACCTGCTTTGAAAGGTATTTTAATTAACAAATAGGTTCCTTCATCTTGTTTTGATCGAAGTTGAAAAACCCCGCCCATTTCGTCCGTACGCTCCTTCATGGATCTTATTCCATAAGAAGCCATTCGTTCGTCAAACGGATTAAACCCGATTCCATTATCTCTGATATAGAGCTGTACAAAGCAATCACATTCACTAAGTTCCACTTGAATCTTGGTAGCTTCTGCATGTCGGATTACATTTGTGACAGCCTCTTGAACAATTCGAAAAATATGCATCTCTGCACTTTTAGAAAGATGGAATACATCATCAATGCTGACCTGGAACTGCATATTTGTTTTATCTCTCAGTTCCTTAAGCAATTTTATTATTCCATCGCTTAATGAATCTTCGGATAGTTCAATAGGTCGCAAATGAAGAAGTAATGCCCTCATCTCGCTTTGTGCTTTCATTGATATGGATGAAATCTCTTGTAACACTTGCTTAGTCTGATCAGGTTCATCATCAAAGGTTTTCAAGGTAGTGGCCGACATCATATTCAAAGCAAATAGTTGTTGGCTTACTGCATCGTGAAGCTCCCTCGCAATCCTTTGTCTTTCCTCCAAAACAGCAGCTGCTTGGGCACTTTGCGCTAACTTTGCTTTTTCTTCTGCTAATCTCTGAATGGAGCGAACATGCTCCTGAATGTAATCCGCAAGCTCATTTAGTTCTTTGAAAAGAGCCCCTAATTCATCAGAATCAAATTTAGTAATTCGTTCAGAGAGGCGACCACTCCTTAGGGTTTGGATAAAAGCATTTACCTCGCAGAGTCCCCTTTTCAAAATATATGCATTACGAATTCCAAAGTACGCCGCTAGAGACAGCAATAACCCAAGTACCAATGCAGACAGCCAGATGGCTGCAGTCAAGGAAACCACTGGTTTATGAGCTAATAATATATACATTTGAATGATAACGAAAAAGACGAGGGAACTAATCAAGGCGAACATCATATAGCTTTGAAAAAAGAATGAACGTAACCCCTTCAATTCGGCCCCCCCTTTACACCTTTTTAATACTTATCGAACCAATGTTTACATTAATCTTCAAATCCAAGCGTTGTATTGCTTCATCATATTTATCAGTTTTATATGAATATCCCTCACCTTTTGCTTGAGCGATTGTATGGTTAAAAATATCAAGATTACCTATTTTCACATTTGCCTCTATACGTACAGGTAAATTTTCAGGTATGACGATGTTTACATTTCCAATCCAGCCCTCAATAGAAATAGGAATTTCTCGGTCGGGGATAAAAGCCTTCGTTATGTCAATGTGATAATCCCCAATCATCTTATACAGCCGCATCGGTTCTAATGACCAATTTGAATCAACCATCTCGACAGATCCAATTGAGAACCCTTTAATTGGTTCAATATCTCCTTTCCTCCTGACTCTTGAGTCAAAAGGATTTTTTTTATCAAATGAAATCCTTGCTCTAAATCCCCGTTTAGTAATCAGCATCTTCAATGCAATGAAAATAATCAAAAGAGGCCATAAATCTAAGAACATACCCGATGAAAATTCTACTAAACCTAAAATACTGCAAGACAGTAAAGCAAAATATACCGTTAAATAAAAGCTTACTAACATCCTGATTCCAAATGGGTTTTTAAAACTTCCAATAAACCATAATCCGACAACCACTAATGCTAGAAAAGGAAAATACTCGACAAAAATCTGTTTTATTTCCAAGGAAATGACATTAACATTTACCAATAAAAGAAGCATTCCAATCCCAAATAAAAGAATTGCAATTACGACCTGCTTCATTGTCTGTTCCTTCAAAGACAGCCTCTCCTTCCATTAGTAGTATGATTCTACTAATCTCACATATTTCCTCTTTATATCATAGTAAAGACAAGATTTCTTTGAAACGTATCTAAGGCTTGTTCCTTATCCGTCTAGAGTCTGATTTGTACACACTAAAAATGTTTCGCAAACGAAACACCATTATCTTTTCCCTTTCATATTGTGTAGATAAGAATTTAGGGCATTTGCCTCTGTTTAGTTGGCAAATCTCCATTCTTTTAACTTTCTTATCTTCTGAAAGGGGGAACATTAATGGGAATTGAACTAACAGCTCTTCATTGGATTTATGTTTTGTTCATCGTGTTAATCATCGGGTTTATGGTGATGAGAAGAGATACTTCCTTAATATGTATTGCCGGGATTTTCACATTAGCAATCGTTGCGACTGGAAGTTTATCAGGCTCCATCAGCGGGATTTTTAATAGTTTTATATATGCAATTACTGAGCTACTTCCTACCATCCTTGTCATTTCTATTATCGTCGCTATGAGTCGAGTGTTGACTAAAACAGGAATAAACGATGTGATGATTTCACCATTTGCTAAGTTAATTCGTTCACCAGGATTAGCCTACTGGACAATTGGTATATTAATGATGATTATCTCTTGGTTTTTCTGGCCTTCTCCAGCGGTCGCTCTTCTTGGGGCTGTTTTGCTTCCAGTTGCGATTCGTGTTGGCTTACCAGCACTAGGAGTAGCAATGGCCATGAACCTGTTCGGTCACGGCATTGCGCTTTCTGGGGATTTCATTATTCAGGCAGCACCTAAATTAACTTCAGACGCAGCAGGCCTTCCAGTCGGTGAAGTAGTGGCTGCAAGCGTCCCACTTGTTTTCGTCATGGGTCTAGTTACCACTGTATGCGCTTTCTTTTTCTTAAAAAGAGATATGCGATTGAAGCGTCTTACTGCTGATAGCAGTGTGATCGAAGATTCTTCGGATATCGTAAAAGCAGATGAAAGCCTATTAACGAAATCGCAACGCAGATTGTTTGCCATCCTCATTCCAATCGCTTTTGCTTTGGATGTTGTTGCAATGTCTATATTGAAACTACAAGGTGGAGACGCTACAGCACTTATCGGTGGAACGTCTATTTTCATTCTCATTATCCTGTCTTTAATGGCTCATAAAAATAAAGGGTTAGAGCAAACCACCACTTATTTAATTGATGGATTTCAATTTGGGTTTAAAGTGTTCGGGCCAGTCATTCCCATCGCAGCATTCTTCTATCTTGGAGATTCAGGTTTCATAAAAATATTAGGGGAACACCTTCCACAAGCCTCGCATGGAATCGTCAACGATTTAGGTGTCGCCCTCGCCCATTCTGTACCTTTAAGCAAGGAAATGGCAGCGATTGTTCTCACTTCATTAGGCGCAATAACTGGCCTCGATGGTTCGGGTTTCTCGGGGATTTCATTAGCTGGTTCTGTTGCTAACCTGTTTGCTACAGCCATAGGAGCAGGCGCTGCCACATTGACCGCTCTTGGTCAAATTTCAGCAATTTGGGTAGGTGGTGGGACATTAGTGCCATGGGCATTGATACCAGCTGCCGCCATCTGTAAAGTGGACCCTTTTGAACTGGCTCGAAGAAATCTTCTGCCGGTAACAATTGGACTTTTCGTCACAACCATAGTTGCGATGTTCTTGATGTAAAATAAAAAAACTCGAGCATACTTCAGTAGCATGTTCGAGTTTTTCAATTTATATTTGTTTTTCCTTACTCATAAATTTATATAGTTCTTTGTAAACCTTTAAAACACTTAGTACATACAAGCAACCAATTGCATAGCCTGCCAATACATCTGATGGGTAATGTGCACTTAACACAACTCTGCTTAATCCAACGATTAAGATCATCAACGATGCCCAAATCCAGATTGCCGCTTTCCAATTCTTTGATTTTATATACATAGTAGTAAAGTAAGCCACTACCACATAAAAAACAAATCCAACCATCGCGTGACCACTAGGGAAACTATAACCTAGAGCATCTATAGAAGCATCAATGAGAGGACGCTCTCTCTCTACAAGTTTTTTTATTGCTTTATTTAGTTGATCCCCACCTGCCACTGCTAAAACAACCATAGCCATTGCTACATAATTTTGTTTTTTAAACCATAGGAAAGCCAATAAAACTAATGTACCTGAGCCAATCACTATTTTCGAACCAAATTCGGTCATGGAATGGAAAAACTCCTTACCTACACCAACATTCCATGCTTGGAAATAAGATTGGACCGATGCTTCCCAGCCAAAATCGACTCCAGACCTAACGCCTGTAAACAAATAAAAAAATAATGCAGCTGACAAAATTAATAATATTGAATAAACGTATGTAAAAGTTGTTTTTTGCTCAACGTGCTGATTCATAATGCTCCCCCTTCTTTCCAATACTTGAATGATACAATTCCAATTCATTCTAGACAACCATAATTTTCCCACTTATATAGCTTACCCAATATAAATTAAATCGAAATAAAAACATTGATAGAAGAGTCAGTAAGAAAGCAATCATGATATAATTGTAAATAGAATATTTTTACTATTACATAAATTCAACAGGGGGAGATTCAATGTTACAAAAAGTGCATTCACTTCTTGACTCATCATATGAGGAAATGGTTTCAATTCGAAGGTACTTACATCAACATCCGGAGCTTTCTTTTAAAGAGTATAAAACGGCAAAATATATTACCGATTTTTATCACAACCTTGGTGTCGACGTTAGAGAAAATGTGGGTGGAAATGGAGTTGTAGCAAGGATAAAAGGCGGCAAACCTGGAAAGACCGTCGCTCTCCGTGCTGATTTTGATGCTCTACCGATCCAAGATGAAAAAGATGTCCCATATAAATCGACAGTTCCCGGCGTAATGCATGCTTGTGGTCATGATGGACATACATCTACATTGCTTATGTTAGCGAAAGCGATACATACATTAAAAGAAGACTTGGAAGGAGAGTATGTGTTTATCCATCAGCATGCAGAGGAGTATTCCCCAGGCGGAGCAAAGCCGATGATAGATGATGGATGTTTAGAAGGCGTCGATGTGATTTTCGGTACTCACTTATGGTCTTTAACCCCAACAGGTACGATTGAATATAAAGTTGGCCCCGTTATGGCAGCAGCTGATCGATTTACGATTAAACTTCAAGGACAAGGAGGTCATGGCGCCCAACCACATAAAACGAAAGATGCGATTGTTGCAGCATCCCAGCTCGTGATTCATTTACAACAAATTGTTAGCCGTAGAGTCAATCCAATCGATTCCGCTGTAGTATCAATTGGTTCGTTTGTAGCCGACAATGCATTTAATGTCATTGCTGATCGAGCGACATTAATTGGTACTGTTCGTACCTTTAATAAGGATGTACGAAAGGCTATCGAAATTGAAATCGAAAAAATCCTAAAAGGAATCTGTTTAGCGAACGATTGCACGTATGAGTATGACTACTCCTACGGCTACCCTGCTGTAGTCAATCACCTGGAAGAAACAGAATTTATAGTATCGTGTGCAGAAAAAGTAAAAGAAGTAAAAAATATCGTTGAAGCAGAAGCCCATATGGGTGGAGAAGATTTTGCTTATTATCTACAAAACGTTAAAGGTACCTTCTTCTTCACAGGAGCTAAACCTGAAGGGGTGGAAAAACCATACCCACACCACCATCCACGTTTTGATATTGATGAAAAAGCAATGCTGATTGCGGCGAAAACTCTTGCTACTGCCGCGATTACTAGTCACTCAAAATAATGACCAAAAAAGCCGAACCACGATTGGTTCGGCTTTTTATTAAGTCACGGATAAATTGTCTATCCCTTATGTTTACTGCTCTCTATTGACTCAACCTTCTCATCCGATAGCAATTCATAGTAGTTTCTCCTAGTTGTTGTAGCAATTGATAGTTGGCATAGGCACCAACTGCCGCTCCAATCACCGGAACAAGCTGAAAGAACTTTACAACATCGATGTAGTCTCGATACTCTTGTTGGAATTGACGCCAATCCATGTTCGAAACTTCCTCTTTCTTCTCCTCCCAATTTTCAATAATATCTAGAACTTCTCTTCTTCTTTCATCGCTGGAAAAAGCCAATTGGAAGACATAAAGGATAAAGACACGCTCTTCCATATTCTTTGTATCAAACCCATAGATGCTCGCTGCCTCGAATAGGAATTTCATTTTAATTGAAAGGAGCAGTGGAAAATCTGCCAATCCCAATAATATTCCACCAGCACCCGTTCCAGCCCCTTCAATCATGGCTGTCTTTCGAAATGTGCTTACTTTCTCTAGCAACAATTTATCCATTTCTTCAAGTGAAAGGAATTCGACATCTTTCTTTTTCGTTGTATAGGTGGCACCAGTCAAAGTGGTTTTGACCATTCCTTTAATTGCTTCAGTCACTATTTGATGGGCCTTCTCAGGAATGACTGCATTCACTTTATTTTGAACCTGCTTGGAAAATCGATGGATCATGCCTGATTTTTTATAAAATTGATTCTTCCAAATGGTCAATTCTTGCATAACTATTTGATTATATGAATGTGCCATAACATTTCACTCCTCTACTACTCATTACGGATGTGGAGTAAAATAGGTTTCATTTCTATAATTTCCGCTTCATATACAATGAAAAAATGAAGACAAAAACAATACATCCACCCAATAGGATTAGAGCTGGCATAATCCCGAAAGAAATGCTTGCAACCAATGCCAAAATTAGTCCCTGTATAACTAAACTGATAGTTAATAGCTCAGAGATACCATTCATGATTTTCTTTTGTTGTAATGGATATAATTGAAGCCATATTTTCGTATCATGATGCTTGCTGATTGTAAGTAATTGAAACCCAGTTAAATACTGAAAAAGTATGACCGCCAATAATTTTGCCCAGATTGCTGGGAAAGCAGCCATCACCAATCCGCCAATTACCGTCAATCTTAACCACAGTCCTGCGTAATCATTCGAACGTAGCAAAGTCCTCGCAAACAAATATTTATAAGTCGATTCATGTTTGGAAGGAATAAATGAAAGCACCCAATCAAGCCATCTGCGACGTGAAACTTTATTCCTTAGTTTCGGTACGTCTGTAAACATATTGGCAATTTGATAAAATCTCATCATCCTTTTGTTTTCTAACTCGATGATCCTTTCCCATTTCAAAAGTTTCACCTTGCCCATTTTTTCATAAGCTAACCATAAACCACCAATGATGATGCACATGACTAAAAGCAGATAATATGGGGCTTTTGTGACTAGGAAAAGTATAAATACACCATTCACTGTAAAGCGAATGATCCAATCTTGATACAAGGTCGATTTATATTGGAACTTTAGGATGTTCCATCTCATCTTCATATTGATGAACGTAAGAATGAAGATGAGTACGAATAGGTATAGAAAATCACCAAACCTTCCGTTCAACACTTGTACATACATTGGCATGAGAGCCGCTAAAATCAGGATTGATACATATGAATTTAAGATAAGGCTTGCTGTTATACTTTTTTGGAAATATGCCTTTAATTCTTTTTCTAATGGAAGCAAGAAGATCATATCAGGTTCACGCAAAAAAGTATGGATGGGACTTGTTGTAATTACCAATGCAAGAAGAAAAGACATAATCCATTCTGCTGGGAAGCCCGGCCCCAATGTAGCTACCCATTCGCTATAATAGTAAGCAAGTCCTCCCATCCCAATCAACAACACAAACACAAGGTGTCCATTAAATATATATCGAAGGTATTTCATTAATTCCTTCGTATAATTCTGAAATCGTTCCTTCCAGATCCTTCTGCTAATCATTTTCATTTTCTTCCTTCGTTAGCTCTATATATAAATCGTCCAGGCTAGCTGAAGGCATCCCGAATTGTTCACGTAGTTCGGATAATGTTCCTTTTGCCCTCACTTCCCCGTTATGGAGAATGATAATGCTATCGCAATATTTTTCTGCAGTCGCCAGAATATGGGTAGACATTAATATCCCTGCACCATTTTCCTTCATTTTTTTCATTAGATCCAATAAAGATTGAATTCCTAAAGGATCCAACCCAACAAACGGCTCATCCACGATATATAAAGAGGGTTGGACTAAAAACGCACACATGATCATTACCTTTTGTTTCATCCCTTTAGAAAAATGGGCAGGAAACCACGTTAGCCTTTTTTCCATTCTAAATTCTTTCAGTAAAACTGCCTTACGCTCTTTATAAGTCTGTTCATCCAAATTGTAAGCCATTGCTGTCAAATTCAGATGTTCATCTAACGTTAATTCATCATATAAAATAGGCGTTTCAGGTACGAAGGTGAATTCCCGTCTGTATTCTTCAATATGTTCATGGGCTGATTTCCCATTTATTTTCACTTCTCCCCCCTTAGGCTCCATTAGTCCAATAATATGTTTAATTGTCGTACTTTTTCCTGCTCCATTTAAACCAATTAAACCGACTAATTCTCCAGCTTTTACGTCGAAACTGATCCCTTTTAACACAGGTGTTTTCGTATACCCACCCGTTAGATTATGTATTTGTAGAAGTGACATAAATTCATTCCTTTCCAAATGATATTGGTTCCTTTAGTTTATCAGACATAAACGAAATTTTCATATCAGTAAAATTACCATAAAAAACCATAGTTTATTTTTCAAAGAAGCGGACATCATAATTAAGGAGGAAGCGATGAACCAGCGCAATGGCTTAAGAAGTTCCAGTATAGGATTTCAACCATTGAAATGAGGTGTCTGTTAAAGACATTGAAGCCGACTTATAAACCTATTTTATTTTCCAAAAACGCAAGGGGATGATGAGCTTGCATGGAAAAAACGTTCATTCGTAAGTTTGAGGATCACCTTCAACTAATTTAAATAAACTCTCAAATGAGGTGTTTGTTAAATACATCTACTATTTTATACGTTGATAAACTTATAAAACATAGGGGATGGTTACTTTGAACGATAAAAAGGATACTCTAAATCACACATAAATCATTTTACATTATAAATGAGGTGTTGATCGCAGAGAGATTAGTCTAAGCGTATGCTGACATTGCTTCCTCAAGGGGGGCAGGATGCACAAGTCGTTGCATTCTGCCCTTTTATTTTACTTTAAGAAAACATAAATTGGCAGCAAAGAAGTAAGTCGACGTCGTGGCCAATTTTAGTATAAGTGCAACTAGGCAATCGCAAGCAGCTGGGCTTGGCCTAGCCAAGTTTTCTAATGTTTTCTTTTCCTCATTTGTGAAAAGTGGTAAAATTAGGGCAAACTTTTTCGAGGAGGACTATGTAATGAGCGATTGCATCTTTTGTAAAATTGTTGCTGGTGAAATACCTGCTGCAAAGGTTTTTGAAAACAAACACGTAATGGCTTTTCTTGATATTAGCCAAGTCACAAAAGGACATACTCTAGTTATACCAAAGGTACATAAAGAAAACGTGTTTGAACTGACTCCAGAAATAGCAAAACAAATTTTCGAAGTAGTTCCTCAAATTGCAAATGCCATAAATACGGAATTCCAACCGATTGGCATGAACCTTTTAAACAACAATGGCGAAAAAGCTGGCCAATCCGTTTTCCATTATCATTTGCATCTACTTCCTCGATATGGTGATCATGATGGCTTCGGTGCTGTATGGAAAACACATACAAGCGAATACACACCACAAGATTTGAAAAATATTGCTGACTCTATCGGAAAACATATTTAATTCTGCAAAAACTTCGATTTCCCATCGAAGTTTTTTTTCTTGCGAAAGTCTATAAGTAGCTATTCATAGGGGGAGATGGCAACAAGCAAATCCTGACGATAGCTAAGTACTCAAATTTTTCTAACAACACCTCCTCATTTTCTGTTAATATTATGGAAACGTTTTGCTTTAATGCACAAAAGTGGAGGAGGACAAATGTATGAATAGAGCGTACAATTTCAATGCCGGACCAGCAGCATTACCTTTTGAAGTGCTGCAAAAAGCGAACAAAGAATGGCTGGATATCTTCAATTCAGGCATGAGTGTCATGGAGTTGAGCCACAGAAGTAAAGAATATGATGCCATTCATAACAAAGCACACGACCTATTACGGGAATTATTGAATATACCAGATACATATGACATTTTATTCCTTCAAGGCGGTGCTAGCCTTCAATTTACCATGATTCCGATGAACCTTTTATCGGAAGGTAAATCGGCATCTTATGTATTATCAGGTGTCTGGGCTGATAAAGCCTTTCACGAAGCAAAAAAGCTCGGAAATGTAATGGTTGCTGCTTCGTCAAAAGAACAGGGTTATTCCCATATCCCTCTCGTACATAGCATTGATTCACCAGAAGATGTTGCATATGTGCATGTTACTTCCAACAATACCATCTATGGTACTCAGTGGAAAATTTTTCCTGACACTGGTGATATTCCACTCATAGCCGATATGTCAAGCGACATCCTAAGCAAACCATTGGATATTACTAAATTCGGGCTAATTTATGCAGGTGCCCAGAAGAATCTTGGACCCTCAGGAGTTACAGTCGTGATTATCAGAAAGGATCTAATTAAGACAGATTTAAATCATATCCCAACGATGCTCCAGTATAAAACACATGCAGATAACCATTCACTGTATAATACGCCTCCTACATTATCTATTTACCTCCTTTCACTCGTATTAGAGTGGGTCAAAAATCAAGGTGGGGTCGAGGCCATTGAAAAATTGAACGAACAAAAGGCAGCATTGATATATTCGACCATTGATGAAAGTGAAGGATTCTATCAGGGTCATGCCAAAGCTGATAGTCGTTCTTTCATGAATGTGACATTTACTCTTCCGAATGAAACACTTACTAAGAAATTTCTTGAAGAAGCGAAAAAGTCTGGTTTTATCGGTCTAGAAGGACATCGTTCAATTGGAGGGTGCAGAGCATCAATTTACAATGCAGTACCGCTTACGCATTGCGAAAAACTTGCCAATTTTATGGTAAATTTTAAGAAAGAAAACTTTTCCCTACTCATTTCACATGAGGTGTAATATAATAATGATAAGTTTTTCGCAACAGGCATAGAGAGCACTGTTGGAGAAACAAAATAGTTAGCTAGATTAGTTGAGGAGAGATGAGAAAATGAATACGAAAACTTTGGTATCCCTATCCCTATTGGTGGGTATAGGAGCCGCACTACACACGATTGTCCCAGGTTTCTTCCTTGGAATGAAACCAGACATGATGCTTACAATGATGTTTTTGGGGATCATTTTGTTTCCCGAGAAGAAAAACGTCCTGTTACTTGGAATTGTCACTGGTTTGATTTCCGCCATAACGACAACTTTCCCTGGTGGTTTCCTTCCTAATATCATTGATAAATTTTTGACAGCCTTTTTATTCCTTGGATTATTACTCGTTATAAATAAACTACAAAAATCCATTTTTACAGTTGGCTTGTTAACAGCAATCGGTACTATCATTTCAGGTGTCATTTTCCTCGGATCTGCATTTGCACTTGTAGGATTACCAGGACCATTCGTAGGTTTGTTCGCTGCAGTCGTTCTTCCAGCCGCGGCAGTCAATACTATTACGATGATTGTAATCTATCCAATTGTAAAAGGAATCGTTAACAAAACGAAAATTGCTACAGTCCATTCATAATAAAGTTCTAGCCCTTGGCTCCTTGCCAAGGGCTTTTTGATTTACTTAATTGTAGGCTCTGTTAATCTAGCCTGTTGATTGCAGCGAGACGCGCTCACATTCCGCGGGCGGTTCGGGAGCCTTTTTCCCGCAGCACTTTGAACTAGCATCCTGAATATACCGCACGAAGGAAATGCGAATACATTTTCGAGAAGTCTCGCTCCATCAACTCGAATCTACAGAGTAGAAAATCAACAATAGCCTAAAAGTGAGTTCTTCATGCAACTTTCCTAAAAAACATAGCAAGTAATAATGCTATACCCCCAGCTACACACAGCAAAGCCGCTTTTCTCCTGATCAATTGTTTGGGAGGATAAACTCCTGCATTTAAGGATTGTAAGAAGGTGACAATTGAGCCTGTTAGCATTGCAGCACCAAGAAAGAATAAAAATAAGTAAAACTTCTCCATTTCCCCGTCCCTTCTTTCTTATCTCATTCCTACATAATTATGCTCTAGGAATAAAATTATGATTTAGCCTACAGATACTATATTTATATAATGTAAGGATAGGTAAAGAATGTTTAATTTTCCTTAAATGTGATATACAAGTATAACAAGAGAACAAATAAATTATCGAAGCTGACTACTGTAAAAAAGTTTCTATAGAAAAAAAGGATTTTTTACACTTTTGTAGAAAAATGTAGAACAGCTAAAAATCGAGGAGGATCATAATGAAGGCAAAATCTCTATTTCTTGGCTTTTTAACTGGGGCAGTGGTGGCTGGAGTAAGCACTCTCATGTACACTCCAGCATCGGGTAAGGATTTACGAATTCGTATCAAAGAAAATAAGGACGAAATTAATGATATTCTATTAGAAATTAAACAAAGAATCTTGGATATGAAGGATGAAACAGTCCATGCCTCTAAGGTAAGTAAAGATACCATCAAATTATTTATTTCTGATGTAAAGGTGCTAATCCAAACTTGGAAAGAAAGTATAGAACCACATAAAGATGAAATTCAATATCGTATTAAAGAAATTGAAAATGCTTTAGGTGAACTTGAATACATTGTATCCGCACCATCTGAAAATGAAATGGAAAAAGGGCAAACCAACTAACAAAAAAAGGGGGGATTTTCCTTCCCTCCTCTCAACATATCCTATATTTTAATAGCAAATAAAAAAAACATTAAAATTTCTAAAAATTTCGTTAATTTTTTCTTTATTATTTAATACTTTATTGTCATAATAAATAATAAAGACTCCTAAAAGTAGGTGAGTATTAATATGCATGAAAAACATTATTCTATGAAAGAAGCCATGCTATTTAGTCAACGCGTTGCACAACTTAGCAAGGCTTTATGGAAATCGATTGAAAAAGATTGGCAGCAATGGATTAAACCCTACGATTTAAACATAAATGAGCACCATATTCTTTGGATTGCTTATCATTTGAACGGAGCATCTATTTCTGACGTGGCTAAGTTCGGTGTGATGCACGTTTCAACAGCTTTCAATTTCTCTAAGAAACTAGAAGAAAGAGGGTTATTGAAGTTCTCAAAAAAAGAAAATGACAAGCGAAATACTTACATCCAGATCACATCTGAAGGTGAAGAAATTCTTCTTCAATTAATGGAATCCTACGAACCTAACAAGAACGCTGTCTTTACAGGTGCCCTTCCATTACATGAATTATATGGTCGTTTTCCTGATATGATTGAGATGATGGCAATAATCCGGAATATTTATGGCGAGGACTTCATGAAGATTTTTGAGAAATCGTTTGCAAACATCGATAAAGAATTTGAAGAAAAGAACGGAAAACTATCCAAGATTGACCCTGAAAAAGAAGTTGAGACTGTTAAGGGCTAAACAAACTTTGAATGGAATTCATTCATGACTTCTGTGTAAACTCCTTGTTTCCTACAGGCCTCAACCAGTTCTTTTATAGTTATTTTAGAGTTCATTTTATTATTCAGTTCTTGCAGAAGCGGATTAAAATTTAAAAAACCCTCCGCTTTTTGTTTTTTGTATTCTTTGCTCACGTTTTCACATAATTCCAAAAGTTCCTCTGCTTCCTGTTTGGATAAATTCTTTTTAATAATTAATACATAAAGCTGGTCCTTTACATCCCCTAACATCATCAACATTAACTGTTGATGAAACTGCAATGTTTCGACCTTTTCGTAAAGCTTTTCCAAATTGGAATCCTTCATCTTTAAACTCCTTTTTCCAACTAAAAGATGATTTCCATTTCACTCAAAAAAACATGGCTAGTAATCAAATTTTGTTATTGATTTTTTGCTTCAATCATAATAAAGTATGTAAGTGATTTTTAAATTTTTGCCTTTTGGAGGCTGTAAACAACTTATGAATTGCTGGAAATCCATTAATCTCTCAAAACAATATGGCTTACCTAAGATTATGATTTTATCATTATTAACAATGCTTTTATCATTTGCAGTCATATACACTTTTTTGAGTGTGGGAATAAACCCAGAAAAATTGAATGACGATCGTTATGTTTGGTTATTCCTTGGCATATTGATTATATACCCACTTCATAAACTGTTGCACTATTTACCATTGATGAAAAATCTCGATAAGGTTAAATGGTATATGGGACCGTATAAGTATTTCCCAATTTTTTCTATCCGAGTAACTGAACCTATCCATAAAAATTTATTTATTTTGGCACTAATATCTCCATTTATTATTATTACAGCCTGTCTATCCGCTGGAGCTTTGCTTTTTGAACATTATGCCCATTATTTTACGATTTTATTGTCCCTCCATATGGGCTTATGTGTTTCAGACTTTATCAGCATAAAAAACATCTTAGGCTCACCTAACAGATGCTTCATAGAAGAAAATGAAAATGGATATGAAATCCTTGTCTCAAATTATAAATAAGAAGTAACTGCAAGCATTCGTTTGGGTGCTTGTTTTTTCATCCATTCCATACCCAAACCCCTTTTGAAACACAGGTGTAATAAATAACTTGTCCCTTTTTAATCTTATAAACTTTCGGACTATCTTTTTTACAGATAATTTGATATCGTAATTGTACAGAATTCTTCGTAAAAATATGGTTTAATTAATAAACCCTATAGAAATTAGGTTTAAGGAGGGAATGCAAACGTGTTCTCACTTCTGTCTTTATTATTCATTCTCTTCGCGGCAGTTATACTTTTCAACATTAACAATTTGACTAATAGCCTCTGCCAACAAAAAGAAATACCAGAAGAAAAGCAACCAGGAATTTTCCGCACCATCAATATATTGATAACTATTTTGCTTCTTTCTTCATACGTCGAAATATCTTTTACATAATCTATGTAGAAAAGGTGAAGTCTTTGCTTCACCTTTTTGTGTGTACTGCAATCGGATCATCCTTTTACACGTACTCATTTATATTATAGCCATGCAGCTCCGATGATGATCAAAAGAATGAACAACACCACTACTAATGCAAAGCCTCCACTGTGTCCACCTGACATTCCATTTCCTCCTTACATAATGTTCTACCTATATAGAACTACCCGAACGTTTTTCGTTCAGACATTTTAGCAGCACCATGATGCACCTACTATTATCAATAAGATGAACAATACAACGATTAAAGCGAATCCGCTTTGGTGGTGGCCCTGACCCATTGTAACACCTCCTTTTTAAGTGTTACCTTATCTTATTCAATCTACATTCAATAAGAGTAGGCTCCTATCCCAAATGCGAAGAAATTAGCAGATGAAGGCAGCACCTACGATAATTAACAAAATGAACAATACAACTACCAACGCAAATCCATTATGGTGAAAGCTTTGGCTCATTTTTCATACCTCCTTTTTACTCTTCGAAGTATCATATGTAAAAGAAGGCAAAAGGAATAGGCAAATAGCCCAGTTTTGGTGAAATTTCCTAGTTGTCCACCCTAATTTTTTGCCATCATCCCTTTTTGTGTTATAGTAGGTGATATGGTTTTTAATAAAGAATATTCTTACGGGAGTTGTTAACACATGAAAAAGTGGGCTTTATCCCTGGCATTAACTGCTAGCATCGTAGGTTTGACGGCTTGTAATAACGCAGATAGTGGAAATTCTGAAGTAGTTGTTAAAACTAAAGCAGGGGAAATTTCACAGGATGAATTATATCAAGCACTGAAAGAACGTTATGGTAATCAAGTTCTTCAAGAGCTTGTGTATGAAAAAGTCCTATCTGATAAATACAAAGTGACAGATAAGGAACTTAACGAAAAAGTGGACAAGCTGAAGAAAGACCTTGGCGATAACTTCGAAATGGCTCTAGCACAATATGGCTATAAAAACGAAGAAGATTTAAAAAGATCCTTTAAGATTGGCATGCTTCAAGAAAAAGCTGCTATCAAGGACATCAAAGTTACTGAAAAAGAAATGAAAGAGTATTACGAAAACATCAAGCCAGAGATTCATGCTCGCCATATTTTAGTGGATGATGAAAAAACAGCACAAGAAGTGAAGAAAAAGCTTGATACTGGTGCTAAATTTGAAGATCTTGCTAAAGAATATTCCAAAGATCCAGGTTCAGCTGAAAAAGGTGGAGACCTAGGTTGGTTTGGTACAGGTACAATGGTTGCACCATTTGAAACAGCTGCATATGCTCTAGAGAAAAATGAGATTAGTGATGTAGTGAAAACAGAACATGGTTTCCACATCATCCAACTTCTTGATAAAAAAGAAAAGAAATCTTTCGAAGACATGAAGAAAGAAATCGAATATGAAATTAAGATTTCCAAATTAGACAGCGAAAAAGTCCAAAAAGTGATGGACCTAGAATTGAAAGATGCTGACGTTGAGATTAAAGATAAAGATTTGAAAGATGCATTAAAGGCTCCTGCAGCGGATGCTCAATAAGTAGAAAAGCAGAAGCGCCTCGTTTAAAGGAACGTCAGCTAAGGACCGCCACGTCCTATGGCATGGTCGACACTAGGACGTCCTGTGCGTCGCAGCTAGACACTTCTATAATTTCAAAAAGTTATATTTTTTCTAAACAAAGAGAACCCCGTCTAATTGAGAGGGGTTCTTTTATTTTTTTGTTTTAATTTAAACACCTGTACTAATTTGTTTTCTTTTTTCCTTTTCTTCATTCATTCTAGCAATAAATTTTTCCCCTTCTTGTTCAATCCATTGATCTTCAATTTGCTTTTCTTGACGGGCGGCTCTTACGGCCATAAACCCACTGACAATGATTCCAGCAATAACAAAATAAATCCAAATCTCCATCTCTTTCCCGCCTTCCAACTAGGGTTTGTCCATTCTTTCTAAATCCTATGATAGGATGAAAAAAAATATGCCCTCCAAAAGGAGAGCATATCATCATTCATGAAAACCTGGTTTGTAAAAAGAGCGATTGTCTAGAGCAAAAATTCGTTCGGTATATTCTCCAGGCTTCACTTTATCCAATGCGCGGTCTAACATATTGATTTTCGCATCAATGTTATCGATATAGTGTAAGATTTCAGCTTCCTTGATCATTGGAGGCTTCGGGCTTCCCCATTCTGCTTTTCCGTGATGGCTTAAAACCAAATGTTGTAGGATCATGACTTCTTCCCCATCAATCTCTAGCGATTCAGCCGCCTTACCTATTTCATTTACCATGATTGTAATATGACCAAGCAGATTGCCTTCTACAGTATACACAGTTGATACCGGACCAGAAAGTTCGATGACTTTTCCTAAATCATGCAAAATAATGCCCGCATAAAGTAAATCCTTATCCAGATTTGGATATAGTCCTACGATTGCTTTTGCAAGATTTAACATACCTACGACATGATAAGCAAGGCCAGACATAAATTCATGGTGGTTTTTTGTCGCGGCTGGGAATGTCATAAATTCCTGTTGATGTTTTTTCAATAGATAGCGGGTAATCCGTTGGATATTAGGATTCCTCATTTCGAAGATGAATTGGTTGATTGTGTCAGCCATTTCATCCTTCGGTATCGGTGCAATTTGAATCAAACTAGCCATTGTGACAGGATCTGATTCATTCGTTGGACGGATTTGACGGATTTTTAATTGATTGCGACCACGATAATTTTGGATTTCCCCATGAATCTTGACCGTTTGTTCCGCTACATACATTCTCTCAAAATCTTCATTGATATCCCAAAGCTTCCCTTCAATCTCACCTGATTTATCGGAAAGAACAAGTGATAGGAATGGTTTTCCGTTACTTGCAGTACCCTTCGTACTCGATTTAATATATAAATAAGCCTCGAAGACCTCTCCAACTCCATAATAAGTAACACCTTTGTCCAAAATAATCCCCCCGGTTAAATGGTTATTTAAGTATACCATATGTTGACTGTCCAAATAATTCGATCATGCGCTGATTACAAAACTCGTCGATTAGCGAGCCCTCAGTCGAAGAAAGAGTTGTTCGTTGCCCTAATACTTTTGGTCCACTACGTCGATTTTCTTCCATGCTGCCATATCATACTTTCTTTAAGTTCAAATGAAAACTACAGGGCCATTTGGCCTCTGTAGTCTTGACATGAATATAAATTAAACTAGAGTCTGCTCATAGTTGGTTTGTAAATGAATGACATGCTTCTTATTAAATTTATTGGCAACATGTTGATGACAAGTGAAAAATAGAATTTGATGTTTTTCTTTAACCTTTTGGAGAAGTTCGATCGCTCTGCTAGTCCTTTTATCATCAAAATTCACGAAGCTATCGTCTATGATGATTGGTAATCTTTCTTCCTTACTGGTATGCTCCGCTAATGAAAAACGCAAGGCCATATATACTTGTTCGCTTGTACCCCTGCTTACTTCTGTTGCTTCAAACCAAACTCCATCTTTTCTTTGGAGAATCAATTGTTCTTCCTCTATTGACCAGGAAAGCTTTGTATACTCTCCATTCGTTAAAACATTTACATATTGTTCAGCGGTAGTCATGATTTTAGGCAATTTTTCATTTCGATAACTAGCAATGGCCTGGCCTAACATTTCTTTAGCAAGAGCAAATTTTGCCCATTCTTTAGCAGAAGCCTGAAAAGATGATTTTTGATTAAGGAAGTGGTGAATTGTTTGTTCATAAGTTCCACCTTCTTCTAATAGGCTGATTTTATGCCTATGCTCTGTTAATTTAGCATAGAGTTCATGTTGCTTATCCAGCGACTTCTCTCGTTCAGTTTGTTTTATTTCATAATTGGCAGTATGGATGTTCCTTTGACCAACACGACCTAACCATTCTAAAAATTCTTTAGAGAGGCCCCTTAATGACTCCTGTAGTGGCGCTTTCTTTTGAAGTAAATGAAGTTTTTCTTCATTCAGGTTGGCAAGGTGCCTAAATTGTTCTTCTTCCTTGCATTCTGCTAATCCGTATAGTCCCATAATTTCTTGATCAATCAGGCCGATTTCATTCAACAAGTAGGTAACCTGTTCATCTATTCGCAGTCTCTCCTGGTTTATATGACTTCTACCTATTTTCTCTTCTTGAAGATTTGTAAGTGCTTGTTTTAACCCAAAAAATGCATCTTGCCAAGTCAGTACAGGTAACTTTAACCCTTCTGCATAAGTTAGGAGATTCTCTTTTACTTTCGAGGTTCGCGTCATAAATGTCAGGTTTTTTTGATTGAGTGTTTCAAGTTCCCTACAAGTCAATTTTATGATTTGAAGGGTTTGATAAATAGACTCTAATTTTAGCTTTCCAAAATGAGCAGGCAATCCCCATTTTTGTAAAAGCTTCGCTTTCATTACCTGTAATTGTTCTGACTCTCTTTCCCATTTTTCAAACCGATCGACTATGTGGTTAAAAATATGTTCGTACTCTTGCTTTCGGATTTTTTCTTCCTGGACCCGTTTTTGGATCTCATCATCCTTTGCAATAAGTTCTTCCTCTGCCAGGTTTCTTTGAATCGGGTTTAGTCCGCCAAGTAGCTCTAATTGTTCAATTAGTTGCTGTTTTTCGCTCATCAGTTCCACTGATACTGGCGTCTTACGTATCAACTTTGTGGCGGATAATGACATAAGGAGCAATAAGAGAAAAACGACAGATAAGACCCATTGATTCACTATTAAGCTATAAAACACTCCTCCACCACATATAGTCGCAAGAAACAACGAAATTAAATTCTGCTTTTTATGGGCTTGCTCTTCTTGTTTCTTAGCATTATGAATCTTTTTTTCTAATGTTTCTATCTGTTCAGATAGCCATACTCTTTTTAAGTAGTCCTGCCCAGCTTGACCAAATTCTTTCTTTACCATTAACAATTGGTCACGTTTTTCTTTCGATAATAACTGAGAGGTAAGTTCACGGATTTTCTTTTCGGATGTTTCTAACTTATCTTTTTCAAATTGGAATTGTTGGTCTAGTTGTATTTTTTCATTCTTCATTTTTTCAGATGCCTGATCTAGCTCAATTGATTGTTGCTTAACCCATTCACTAGTATCGATTTTATGAATTTGTTCTGGTCTTAGTTCGAGGTGGAGGTCCTGTAAGCGATCTGAAATGGTACCTTCAAGCCTCTTTATCTCTAATAGATATTCGCTTTCTTGCTTCGTCCATTCATGGATGGACGTTGCATTTTCCACGGAAAGCTGAATCTCTGCTTCAATTTCAGGGGAAATCATCAATCCATTCTTTAGAAGGTCTTCTATCTCTTTTCTTCTAGATGCCATCGTAAGTTTTTGGGCTTCTAATGGAATCCTAGCTTGAATTAATTGTTCTAGTCGCTTTTTACCGTCAATTGGAAAAGGAAAATCTCCTATCTCTTCTAACCTTTTATTCACTTCATCATGTTCATCCATGATAGGCTTAATACTTTTCCATTCTGCAAGGAACTGAAGCTCTTGATCAAGACTTTTGATGATAGTCTCAGTCTCTGCCAATTCCCGTTGAAGCTGGACGTATTCATCCTTCAAAATCATATACTCACTTTGAGCTTCATCAGCCTTCTTCGTCAGCAGCTGTAGGGATTGCAACTCCTTAATGGCTTTATTGATTGGCGGATTTTTCCCTGCAGGCTTATATCTTTGGTCCATTTCCTTCTGTAGCTCCGATTGAACCTGCAACAACCGATCGCTTCCAACGAGACCTGCAGATAATAAATATTTACCAATTTCATCTTTCTTCATATTCCTTAAAGCACTGATACCATCCAAATTAAAGGAAAAGATGGATTGGAACGTCAATTTATCCATACCTTGCAGCAATTCAACAAGTACCTCTTCCTGACCGATCCGCCCATCCGGAAAAGTAACTGTCACATCTCCTTTGGCTTTCCCTCTAATTCTTTCTACAATAACCTGTCCGTGCTGTTCGGACTGAATCGTTAATTTCCCCCCATATTTGGATTGGTTCTTAGGTTCATAACGATTTTCAATTTGTTGCTTTGTTGGAAAACCAAATAGGATACTATGGATAAAAGACATCAATGTTGATTTTCCTGCTTCATTTTCGCCGTAAAACACGATTAAATCAGAGTTTAAAGCAAAACGGATATTTTCCATTTTCCCATAACCATACAGTTCAATCCCGACTATCCTCATTTCAGCACACCTCCTTTAGCATTGATTAGCTGGAAAAGGAGGGTCTCCGCTTCTTCTAACAATAAATGTTTTTCTTCTAATGCATCGTCCAAATATTTTCTTGCTATTACATGACTAAACAAAGGCTTCACAGCATTATTTATTAACTCCTCTTTCATAGACTGCCTTTTAATCATCTGGAATAAGGGATTGGAGGAATCAAGATGGAAGGTATCCGGCATTAGCAATGTTAAAGCGTAGGGCCACACAAAGTCCTTTCTATATTCTTCTTCCTCTTGAAGGATTTCTAACAGTTCTGCTTGTTTGACCACTAAATCTTCTGGAAAAGACATGGCTTGAATATGTAGTTCCGCCATGACAGCGCAATCTTCTTTTCGTAAAGATTCCAATTGCTCGCGGCAGGTTTCCAATAAATCATCGAAGCTCTGAATGTCTTTTTGCAAAAGCTTTGCTTTCTCCCAATATATATCACAAGTAGGGATGAAGATGATGTCAGTTACCCTATCTTCAAGTGATACTAAAAAACACCCTTTTTCACCTTGCTCTTTCCGATTTCTCCCTTGAGGATTCCCAGCATAAATGATGGGAGGATCTAAAGAGAGCTGTTCTTGTTTATGAATATGCCCTAAAGCCCAATAGGAAAAATTCATATCCATTAATTCTTGTAATGAGAAGGAAAGGTAAGGACTATGATCAGTATTTCCTTCAACCGATCCATGTAGCATCCCAATATGAAAATCAGCCCCCTCTGCCTTTGTATAGTAAGTTATGGCACGATCCATCACATGCCTTTTCGGATAGCTGAATCCATAAATATGTACCTTAGTTCCATCTTGTTTTTCAAATAATTTAACTTCCCCTTTATCAGAGAAAATGTGTACGTTTTCCGGATAGTCGATCTTTATCCAATTCCCCCCTAAGTGATCATGATTACCGTGGATGATATAAACCTGGATTCCATGACCTTTTAGCTTTTCAAATTCTTTTCGAAGTTTGATTTGCGTTGACAGAATACGGTTTTCCCCATCATACAAGTCTCCACTTAACAAAACAAAATCTACTTTTTCCTTAATTGCAGTTAATACGATTCTTTGAAATGCAAGGAAAGGACTATTTTGTAATCTATGAAAAATAGTCTCTGGAACATTCTGTAAACCTTTAAAAGGGCTATCTAAGTGCAAATCAGCCGCATGAATGAACTTTACATTACCCAAGATTATCACCTCTCATTTGCATCATTTTACCACAAACAGAACATACTTTCCCTTTGGAAATTACGATATCTCAAAAATACAGAAGGTTTTTATTCAAACGGGTGATAATAAAGCAACAAACTTTACGAAAACAGCCTAAATTAAATAAGGGCACCCACATAAGGGGTACCCTTTAAACCAGTTATTTTAATTGCAGTGCCCTTTTAATGTTTTTCCAAAAGTTCGCACTCTCATACATCAACACTCCACCTCGATAAATTCGAGCACCAACTATCGCAAGAAGTACAATAGTGAGGATTAATAGTCCGATGCTGGTTGCAATTTCCCAGAAAGGAACTTCCAACATCCCGATTCGAAGGAACATTAACATTGGTGCAAAGAATGGAATGAATGATGTCACTTGGACAAAGCCTGCTTCAGGATTATTCAATCCGAACATCGCCAACATAAAGCCAACCACGACTAACATAATCATCGGAGTGATAGTCGGTTGAAGATCTTCCACACGGCTTACTAACGAGCCTAAGAATGCCGCTAATGTTGCATAAAGGAAATATCCCAATAAAGAGAAAATAAACGCATAAACGATGGTATTAAGCGATGTACCACCGAATCCTAGAAAGGAGAATATCCCTCCTTCCATATTTTCAAGATTTCTTTTAATGGAAGTATACCCCACCAATAAGAACAGTGACATCTGAGTGATGCTTAATAGGGCAATTCCGAAAATCTTGGCAAACATTTGTTGGATAGGTGGAACACTCGATACAAGTATCTCCATGACACGGGATGTCTTTTCTTGAGCAACTTCAGCCGCAATCATATTGGCATACATAATGACGCCGAAATAAATCACAAATAATAGAATATATACGAGACCTCGAGCTTGATTTAATTCTTCTTCTGTCTTCGCACTATCCTGTAACGCTTCTTTTTCAAATCCAGCAGGTTCATATAGCGATTGGACTTGTTCAGTAGAAAGGTTCAACTTACTAGTTACAAGCATGCTCTTTACTTGGGTCAAAGCCGTAGACAGCTGCGTATTCATCGTATTATCTGAGATGGAATTTGATTTATAGATTCCTTTTGGCATACCTTTTTCATCTTCTTGAATGACTAAATAGCCTTTCACCTTTTCATCTTCAACGAGTATCTTACCCTCTTCTTCTGTCTCGATGCTTTGAAGCTCAATCTCTTCATTTTGCGCCTTAAATACCCCTGTAAATTGTTCTTCGAATTTATTGCTTTCATCCAAGACAGCAATGACCTTCTGAGTATCCTTGTTAAATAAGTCAATGATTTTACTTAAGTTTGTAAACCCTAACACAATGACTAGCATGATAGCAGTAGAAATAAGGAATGATTTTGCCTTCACTTTTGATAAGTATGTATGGGATAATACTAGCCAAAATTTACTCAAGTGAAGCACCTACCTTCTCAATGAAAATATCATTTAAGGATGGTTCCTCTAATTCGAATTTGCGCACAAATCCTTTCGAAACTATTTCCTTTAATAACCGTTCGGCTACTTCCTCACCCGTGACTTGAAGATGTGCACCTTCTGTAATCTTCTTATATTTTGTTACTCCAGTGAAATCTTCCAAAATTGACAAATCAAAATCGGCATGGATAATCACATTTTTCTTACCGAAAGAACGTTTGATTTCCTTCAACTTCCCATGGACGACAGGTTGGCCTATATGCATAATACAAAGGTGCTCACACAATTCCTCAACATGTTCCATTCTATGGCTGGAGAAGACAATTGTCGTTCCTTGGTCCTTTAAATCCAATACTGCTTTTTTCAACATCTCAACATTCACGGGGTCCAGTCCGCTAAATGGTTCATCTAAAATTAGAAGTTTCGGCTTATGGATGACTGAAGCAATGAACTGGATTTTTTGTTGATTACCTTTAGATAATTCTTCCACTCTTTTATTCTTGTATTCTGGTACTTTGAAACGCTCAAGCCAAACATCCAGTTCCCTAATCGCATCTGCCTTTTTCATTCCTCTTAATCTAGCCAAATATACAATTTGCTCTTGGACTTTTAATTTAGGATACAGTCCACGCTCTTCTGGCAAATATCCAATGATTGGGCTAGTGGAATAATCAATCTTCTTCCCATTCCACGAAATTTTTCCTTCTGTAGGATCGAGTAACCCCAATATCATACGGAACGTAGTTGTTTTACCAGCTCCATTTGCACCTAAAAAGCCGAACATTTCACTCTCAGGTATCGAAAAATTCACTGCGTTAACAGCTGTAAAATTCCCGAACTTTTTTGTCACATTCTCTATAATTAATGACACACAATATCCCCCCTTAATCTCTATACGTATGAAACAATAAAAAGTTTTATTTATAGAATATTTTTCCAAATAATTCATCGTAATATGATTGAGAACTTTAATCAAGCCATTGTTTAATGGAACCGCTTTACAAGATTCATAATATTATGCAAAAATAGTAACAAGTATCAGAAAAATTAAAAAAGTAGGTGTATCTATGAAAACGTATAAACTCACTGCCTTTGATCCGGCTGGGGAAAAACTCCTTGATGAGTCTTTTCAAGCTGAAAACGATGACCAAGCAAAAGGCTTAGGAGAAAAACTATTACAAGAAAAAGATTTGATTGAGAAAACACATCGATGCACATCTCCAAGTGGAAAGCTAATACTGTTTCATCGTTAAATGGAAAAGGTAATTTTCCTCGGAACAATTAAAAAACCAGATTTTCCGGCGAAAAGTATTCTTAGTAGTTTTCCGGCTCTACGGCTTTGAGCGTTGCGCAGTTGATAGTAAACATAAGAGCGGCTGCAAGGACCATGAGTCACTGTTCTTGCAGCCGCTCTTAATATTTATTTACCTTGGAAATTTGGGCGTCTTTTTTCCACGAATGCTTTAATACCTTCAGCGTGGTCTTCGGTTTGTCTCATTTTAAGTTGGCCATGCTTTTCTAATTCAAGGATCTTCTGTAGCTGTGGACGGCTCATATCAGCTAAGATTTTTTTCGTCTTCACCATCGCTTGAACCGGGCTGTTCAACCACTGTTGAACTTTATGACTTACTGCTGCTTCTAGATTTTGTGTCACTTCATGAACTAAATTCTTCTCAAATGCCTCAACTGCAGTTAGAACCTTACCTTCCCAAATAAGTTCTTTAGCCTTCACTTCCCCAATTCTTCTTTCTAGGAAGAAATGAGAGCCTCCATCTGGTATGAGGGCGATTCCAATAAAATTCATGGCAACCTTCGCATCATCTGCTGCAATTGAATAATCACATGCCAGTGCAATGCTAAGTCCTAATCCTGCTGCAGCACCATTAATTGCACAAATGGTCAACTTAGGCATGGAATAGAGATTGAGCGCCACTTCACTAATGCTATCCATGATCGAATGGAAGTCACTTTCATCTGAAGAGGCAAGCATCGTTTTAATGTCTCCACCTGAAGAAAACGCTTTCCCTTTTCCCTTTAATAAAACGACGTCAACATCATCATCCATTGATAACAAACGAAGTTCTTTTGCCAATTCTAACAGCATCTCTTTATTTAATGCATTCAGTGCCTCTGGACGGTTCAACTCCACATGAGCAACCCGGCCGACTTTTTCCACTAGTACTGGTTTTGCAAGTGACATAGATTCTGTACTCAATAATAGCCCTCCCTCAGTTTATTCTTATATCATTATACCTTTTAGTGGAATCGATAAAAATGAATTTTTCAAAAAATTCGATATTTTAATAGTTTGTGAGGGAGGATTCATAATCAATTACTTGCTTAAGCAACACGATCATCTTAGTCACATGGTTTGCATCCAATTCTCCGATACATGCGATTTGAAGCCAATTCTTCTCTAGTAAATAGGCACTTTCATAATGGAGCTGGTACCCTTGAAACTTCAATGATTTCCCAATTGTAATGGACGAAAGCGAAAGGGGTAACTCAATGGTCATAATCACAGGGGAAGAATGCATTTCAACCGAAATCACTTCTAAACCAATGGATTCAATCGCTTGTCTTACTTCTTTATACATATTTACTACTCTAGTGTACTTATCAACATTCATACTGTTAAGTGCAACAAGCAATGCTTCTACAAGATTGGAAGAGTGAGAAAATGGAATACTTTCATTTTCTTGATAGATACCTAAATCCAAATACTTCGGTATTCTCTTGTTTGTATAAACAATATGATTATGAAACACAAAAGAAAGGCCAGTATATGACCCAATAGCTTTCCCACTGACTCCAGATGCTAAGTACACTTCATCTAAATCAAGTGGCACTGCTCCAATAGAGCTAATACAATCCATACAAAGCTTAAGTTGAAGTTCTCTTCCTATCCTTTTAAGCATTTCCATGTCATTTAACATTCCTGTAGAAGTTTCGGAATGGACTGCCCAAATCCACTTCGTATCCCCACTTATATGATGCCTAATCTCTTCTTCTGAAAATGGTTGGCCCCACTCTTTTTCTAAAAGGCCGTAGTTCAAGCCCCATCTGTCTCCCTGCTCTTGCAATCTCTTCCCGAATTCACCGTTCACCAGAATAAGTCCTTTTCCATCAAGTAACGATAACTGGCCTCCAATGACATCATTCGCTAAAGTCCCCGTGCCCATTAACACCTGAACAAATTTAGAATTTGTCATATGACAAAGAATCGTTTTTACCTGATCAAGTATCGATTGAAATGCTTTAGACCGATGGGATATCGAGAGTTGTCCCATTGCTTGTGAAACAGTATCCGAAACTGCCACAGGGCCAGGAAGAAAACTAATAAAATTTCTAGTAAATTTTTCTCCCAATATTTCCTCAAATGTCGCTTTATCTAAGTACATTGGTTGAAACAGAGCATCTTCTCTTCCAGTAAGTCCCGCAAAAGGTTTAAAACCGAGATGTTTATAAAGTTTGGCTTCTCTAATTGTTCCGGATATGACTGCTGCATCGTATCCTTTTTGTAAACAATATGTAGATAAAAGTTGTGCTAATCCTAAAAATACTCTACCTTTTCTATATTCCTTCTGGACCGAAAGAAGCCTTATTTCACATAAGCTTTCAAACTTTACGGGTAAACTGTCTTCAACCCGTCCAATTTTTTTATCTAAAGAAAATGGCCTTTTATTACGCACCGCAATCATGCCAATGATTTTCTTATTTTTTATACAAATAAGGTATGTATTTTCATGATGAAAAAGATCTACAAGTATTCCCTCTTGATTTCTTTGATGCTGAGGAATTTCTTCAACAAAAGTTTCATAATTGAGTCTATGTATCTGATTAAATTCATGATCATGATTAGCTATCTTAAAAATATACTCATGATTATCTCTCATCGCGCTTCATCCTTTCTAAAATGTCTTTTGAATGCGCTACTATGATAATAATGACCATTCCTAAAACTAGGAACGCAAGATCGTGTGTATTTTCGTATAAATAGAAATAAAGAGGGATCATTAATAATGACACAAGCCCAGCAATAGTAAAACTTTTTGTGAGGGGAGAGATTATGAGAAACCCAACAATGATAACAACGGCAACAATTGGATTGAACGCCAACATTCCTCCAATGAATGTTGAAACCCCCTTCCCCCCACTAAAACGCAAGAGGACCGGTAAAATATGGCCTATCACTGCAAGTTCCAATCCAACAAGTTGGGCGCTAGTTGAGTAATCTAAAGATTGACCAATAAAAATGACAAGGCTGCCTTTTAATGCATCTCCTAAAAAAGTCAGAACAAAGAACTTCTTCCCGAATAATCTACCCGCATTTCTTGCTCCTACATTTCCAGATCCCAAATCACGAATATCTTTATTCCAGCTTAATTTTACAAGGGTATATCCCGTCATGAGATTTCCAATGAAATAAGACAGTATAAAATACAAATACACATTCATAATAATCACAGCCTTTATCTGACAAGCTCTCTTTATTATACAAATTATGGAGGTATTCTTGAAATATACCATGCAAATGGAGTTTTAATTATACTTTGGAGTTTTGGAATAATTGGGACTAGTAGCTTTTGAAGTTTCAGAGTAAGGTTATAGTATTTTGATAGTTTTTTCAAATATCCCCAACATATGGAATACTCCGAACTATAATAAAAACCAGACTCTATAAAAAAGAATCTGGTTTTTTTATTACTTCTGTGTTGTTTCTACAGCGAATAATTCATTTAATATCGCAATTTTTTCATCCGTATACTTTTGGAAGCTATCATTGTAAGACTTAGGGTCCTTCGGGTTTGCAAATTGCGTAATCTTACCCGTAACAGGGTGGACAAACTTACTTGAAGCCCCACATCCCAAACCAATGATCGTTTGTTGTTCCTCCATGATCATAATATTATAGATGCTTTCTTGACCTGGGAACGAATAACCTACATTTTCTAAGTTTCCAAGAATGTTCTTTTGACGGTACAAGTAATAAGGGACATAGCCGTTGTCCTTTGTCCATTCTTCTGCCATATGCATCATACTTTCCACTTCTTCTCGAGGAGCGACTTTATACTTTTCTTTATTCTTCGTCATCTCAGATGCACGTTTGAAGGAAAGAGTATGGACAGTCAATGACTCAGGCATCAGTTTTTTCGATTCATCCAATGAATGCTGGAACTCCTTAACTCCCTCACCTGGTAAGCCTATGATAAGATCCATGTTGATATTGTTCATGCCCATGCTTCTTGCAAGGTGATATTTTTCAATCGTTTCATCGACAGTATGATGTCGGCCAATTGCTTTTAATGTCTCTTGCGTATAGGATTGAGGGTTCACACTAATACGGTCAATTTTCCACTTTTTCAACACTTCTAGCTTTGCAGGCGTGATGGTATCTGGACGCCCCGCTTCTACAGTAATTTCACGGATATTTTCTACATCAGGAAATGATTGATTCATTTCCTCATAGAGCATGTCCATTTCTTCTGCCGTAATAGAAGTTGGGGTACCTCCTCCATAATAGACGGTAGTGATCTTAATTCTATTGTCCTTTAACCATTTTCCCATTTCTCGTATCTCATAATGTAGCCCTCCAAGGAAAGAGTCCACTGACCCTTGACGACCATTAATGGCATAAGCAGGGAACGTACAATACGCACATTTTGTCGGGCAAAAAGGAATGCCAATATAGATGCTGACTTCTTTTTGTAATCGATACAAGTCAGGGACTATCGCTAATTGGCGATCTACAATCCGCTGCATTAAATCGACTTTTTCTTCTGAAATCATATATTCATCCTGAAGTCTTTGATGTGCCTCTTCTGGCCTCTCACCAGCTAGTAGTGCTTTATGAAGAAGCTTAGTAGGGCGTACTCCTGTAAGGATTCCCCATTTTTGTTTCATCCCCGTCATGTCTTGAAGAACATTCAAATAGGCATAAGAAACTGCTTTTTTGATTTGCTTAAAATTTTCTTTTTCATTCTCTGTTACATTCCATTCTTTCTCATATCGATACGTGAATGTTTGTAAAGTATCCTTGTTGAACAGCTTTGCTTCAACTTGGATTTGATTGTCAGTATGAAGCTTCATTGTTACCATGACATCTGATTCTTCATTTGGAATAAAATCCACATCGGACTCTTCAAAAAACAAATTAGTGATTAATTGAAGGGGGCGATGAAACCGTTCATCATTTAGACCATGAATCTCTATATGCACGTAATATCACCTGTTCTATATTAATTTTCTAGGATTATTCGTAAAAATAAACTTCTATTAGTGTACATAATGAATATTTCATGGTCAATATAATGGAAAAAGTTATAAAAAACAACTAGCATTCTGGGGCAAAGAATCCCTTTTTAACAATTGCTGTTACACTAGCCTGTTGATCGCATCTAGAGGCACTCCCTTTCCGTGGGAGGCTGCAGCCTGATTTACCTCAAGAGTCTCACTTCTTTCACTCTAATCACCATAGTGCCAAATCTACAATAAACTACTATTTCTAACGCTTAAAATAATTTTCGAAAAAGCCCTCCAACATATCGGAGGGCTTGTCACTATTTCAACAGATTCATCTTGGAAAGGAACTCAATCGGATGCTGTTTCCGGAAAAATTCCTTCAGCATATAGGCAACTCCATTTTCATCATTGGTACGGGTAATCCAATCTGCCGCCTTTTTCACTTCTGGATGAGCATTTGCCATAGCCACCCCTAGTCCAGATCCCAAAATCATATCTAAATCGTCAAGACTATCACCAATAGAAACAATTTCAGATTTTTTAACATCTAGGTGTTCGGCCAAGTATAACAATCCCTTCCATTTTGAAACCCCTTTAGAGACAATACTTAGTTTTGACTCACTGCATTGAATGGCTTTAACTTCAGGAAACAATTTTTGCACAATCTCTTTTGCATCCCGCAGTTCTCTAAGAGAATTGAAAATAAGATCTATTTTAGAAGGCGTGCCTGGATTCTCTTGTAAATATTCACAAAGGTCATCTGCATAGTGATGAGCATACACACTCGATTCGTTGTCGTACAATACAGTTTTCCCCACGATATTCTCAGGTAGGTTCACACGGTTCCCCACAAGATGGTCTTCATGTTGAAGCTGGATTTGGCAATCTAACTTATCAATGACTTTTACAATTTCAAATGATAATTCTTCTGAAAGCTGTTTTACAAACAGAGGCTTTTCAATTGAAGTACCGACAAAAGCTCCTTGTAAAGCCACTAGCCTCGGATTAATCTTCAACGACTTTGCAATCTTTTTCGCATAAAGGTAATTCTTCGAAGTAACCAAGGCTACATGAACTCCTTTGTCATGTACATAAGTAATAGCTTCTTTAGTCACTTTATTTAATCGTCCATTGGATTGGACGAGAGTTCCGTCTATATTAACAGCTAGCAGTTTATAAACCATGATGATCTCCCCTATCTGTAGTGTCCTATTCCATTTTTATGAAGGGTGAAAATGGCATAGAACATATAGGAGGATATTATATTTATTTTTGTTTTATTTACAGAAAAAAAGACACAAAATCTCTATGAATGAGTTTTGTGCCTTTTACCGTTTTATCTTTGCATTGGGCCGTATAATTCTTCTAACGGCTTCATAATAATTTTGTTCATTTCAGCAATTAGCATGCTCATGCGTTGTTCTGATTCCATTAACTTAGAAATTGAAGGGTGTTGTTGAACAAGGGCAACCATTTTTTGAGCTTGCTCAATTTCTTCCTGCGTGATTTCTTGGCCCATCATTTGTTTTTGTTGTAGGTTCATTTGAATGTTACGGAAGTTTTCGAACATCTTACTAGCGGACGGGTCTGCGTTCACTTGATCGTAAAGACCTTTCAGTTCTTTATATTCCTTACTTTGTCGAATTGCGCGTTCCATTTCGTACGCTACATCATATAGATTCACACTCATGATTATCTCCTCCTTTGTACTCTCTCACTATACCAAACCATGTGGAAAGAATCACACTTTTAAAGCATGACCACAATGATTCTTTGGATCAAACCAATAATCCCACAAAGTGAAGTTCCCACTCTTTCACTTTATTCCATTCTTTCATGATTAATTCGGCTAAAAGAGGTTCGGTACGGGATTGGCTAAAACCTTGGTAATTACCCTTGAATATTATCAACCATTTTAACGATAACTCTTGTCCCACCAATAGATTCATGTCTTTTCTAAATGATTCATGAATAAACTTTTGTTGAATACTCTCTTAAGTCAATAAATATTCTACGACCATTCAACAAGTTGTGTAACCAGGACAGCTGAACTGATATAGCCTGATCGTGATTCCTCTAGTTAGGTTGACTTTATTTTCAAAGAGCAGTTACTCACCTTTTATTTTTATCTAGCCTTATCTTTAATTCACTCTTATAGACTAGTTCCTATTATAAAAGTAGTCTTGATTCATAGCAATCGACAGTAATACGATGAATTCTCATCTGTTGGGATGTGATGATATTGAAACAAAAAGCGATGATGAAAATTAGGCAGTCGAAGGATTTGTTATTGACCATCCCTTTTGGAATTACGACTCCTGATACAACTCCTAAGAAACTTTGTTTTGGAGGAAGGACAATTGATGTTGCTATCACCTCTCATCCTTCTACAGAAATCATCATTTCGTCTGCATTGGCAAAAGAGCTAGGGATTCCCTTGTACCCTTATGAAATTCATGTATTTGGTATTGGTAACACCGTATACATTGGACCCTTAATAGGCATTTTCACAACGGAATTAAATTTTTTGCACAAACGTGATGAAAAAAGAAATCGATCATATTTTGCCAGAATTCTACTGGCAGCAAGAAAATCCGGATGCATTGGATACTTATTTGATTCCAGTTGCATCGATTGGGAAAAGAAAATCGTCAAGGGATACTCCTTTGACGGCAAAAACTTTTTTCCATCTACTTTTCCATTTCCAAATGTCGTCTACGATCGTGTGCAAAGTAGACGTGACGAAGAAAAACAATCTTTGTTAGAGGTGAAAAAGAGATTTCAAGATGAACTCACCATTCCTTGGTATAATCCTGGTTTCTTTAATAAACTGGATGTTCATCATTGCCTGATGGATTTAGAAGAGGCAGCCTCCTTTTTACCTGAAACTTACCCATTGCAATCTTATTCTCAAATAGAATACTTACTTTCCAAATTCGGAAAAGCCATTATAAAACCTATTAACGGGAGCATGGGTTCAAACATTTTTTTTCTAATGTATGACCGTAAAAGTAATCATTACTATTGTAGATATAGAAATTCAAAGGGAGAAAACAAGCTCCAACGATTTACTACTATTGAAGCTCTAGTTGATAATGTAATTGGTTTGGGAGCATTTCAAGATAAAATTGTTCAACAAGGAATTGGGCTACTCACATTTGAAGGAAGAAAGCTCGATTTCAGGGTCCACACTAATAAAAATCAAAATGGAGAATGGCTTGTTTCAATCATCGCAGTCAAGGTAGCAGGAAATGGAAGTGTGACCACACATGTCCATACAGGGGGGGAAGTTAAGACCCTTGAAGAATCCTTTCAACTCTCTGAGCAGGAAAAGATTGTATCTTCTTTGACTGATGCAGCATTAGCATTGAGTAGAGGACTTGAACGATCTATGCAAGGCGTCATTGCGGAAATAGGGTTTGATCTTGGAATGGATAAGAAAGGCCATGTTTGGATGTTCGAAGCCAACTCTAAACCGGGTGAAATCATATTCCACCATCCGAAATTGGCTCAACAATTAAATGTTCCAGCAGAGTATTGTTTTGATTATGGAATATTTTTATCAGAAAAGATATTCATTAGGAATGGGGAGGGTTTGTCATGAGGAACCGGAAAGCGAATCAGGCTATCAATTATCCCTCTCCTCTGCTTAAGCCGCCTTCTCCTTTTTTTGATGATAAAGAATTCCAACCCACCGTTGGGATTTTCACCTGCCCCAGTAATCATGCGCACCTTCCATTTGCTGGTAATAAAGATTTTTTCTCTGAGATTATCCATTTTTTAAGATATCAGGGAATCATCTGTTATGTATTTATGGCTGAGGGTATTCATGAAAAGGGTATTAAAGGTTTCTATCGCTCTGATAATCGTTGGATCAAGTCCAATTTTCCGTTCCCAAATGTTGTATATAACCGTGTACCTTCTAGAAACTATGAAAAATCAAAAGAATTTACTGAGGTAGTTAATTTTTGTATGGATATGGATATACCCTTTTTCAATCCAAGGTTTGTCGATAAATATGAAATGAATGAGCTGTTGAACGACTCTCCTATATTGACACCTTATTTACCCCAAACCTTACTTTATAAAACAGAGCATGACTTACTTGAAAGTCTGAATGAATGGAGAAAAATTTACGTTAAACCCGTATTCGGAAAAAGGGGAGAAGGGATTTTTACTTTGGAAGAAATGAATGGTAACATCGTTTATCAAGATTATACACAAATTAGAACCTATCTCTCTATTGGACAATTTGTAACCGATTCAGAATATTTAACAAATCAAAGATATATTCTCCAGAAAGCGATAGAACCCAAACGGTTAAGAGGTAACCGATATGATTATCGAGTACTTGTAAATTCGAAGTCCCAAAACGGATTTAAAGTAAGTGCAGTCTCCGTCAGAATGGCTATGGAGCAACAAATCACAACTCATAACCATTTAGGCGGCAAAGTCATTTCTTACAATCGTGTGAAGAATTCTAATCTCGACAATCAATTTAATACAATAGCTTCGGAAATAGGAACACAACTTTCAAAACGAATAGGTTTTTTCGGGGAGTTCACCATTGATGTCGGTGAGGATGACCACGATCAATTGCACATTTTTGAAGTGAACTGCAAACCCATGCAATTTACTGAACGAAGCATCGAGCGAATACGATTTGAACAGTTAAACTCATTATTCCGAACACTTTCTAAATAATATTAGGGATGATTCTCTCCCTAATATATTTTGTGTAACATTATAGATTTTTCGATAAATATAAAAAGACCGAAGGAATCGGTCTACATTAAAGATCCATAAATGGTCGAAAACCTTGTGGCATGTTCCATTTCATCTGTCATCGCTACGAACAATGGTTGGTAAGCTTGCTGATTCGGCAGTTCGAAAAGCATATCCCTATAGGTTTCCGCTGCTTCCAATTCATCTTTTAGAGCGATAATAATAGCCTCTTCAAATGACTTGTATTCCACTTTCCCAGGCTTAACATCATGGTATTTACCCGTAATTAGATAATGAAGGTACTGGAACGACTCATAGTGTTTTTTTTCGTCATCTCTAGCATGCTTAATAAAATCTATATACAGTGGATTGCTCGTTTCACTCATTAATTTAGTATAAAATTCAAATGCCGTCCATTCATTATTTATGGAGTCCTGCAATTTTTCCAAAAAAGTCATTAAAAAACTCCCCTTTCTATATTCCATCCATTCAACACTATGAAGTTAAAGACAGCCATATTCTTTCTAAGGAAAAATAATTCTGATAAAATTGAATGCAGACGAAACAACAGATGGGGGTAAAATATGATTTCACATTTTCAATGGAAAAATCTATATGGAGATGAACAAATTCCTGGTTGGAAGTTGTCTTTCTTTTTCAAAAAACAATCCTACCAAGCCATATATCACCAAAATGGTAGTATTGAGTGGATAGGACCTTCTCCTGCACAGGAGGATTTAAAACAAGTACAAGCGCAAATCCAGGAGCTTATGCTCTTTCATGTTTATGATAAATAGATCCTTATATTCTGAAAAAGAAGTTTTTCAGCATAAGCCTCTCATTCGCGACACAAACTGATAGGTAGGAAGGATTCTTCCTTCCTCTATTTTGGAAAGAGGGGCGATTGGAATGGGCGATCCAAAAAAGGAAAACTCAACGTTTTGCGCTGACTGTGGCCATGAAGGAAGAGAAAAAGCCTTTATGGATGTCGACAGAATGATCAATGAGGGAATGAGTGGAGGCTACGTTTCAAGATATGAAACAGACCCTAATATCCCAGAGGCAATGGATTTAATTGAAGAAGAACCACCAGCTGACTATTCACACCTAAAATAAGAATAGCTTAAGTACATTATCGCTGTGAACTGGACGACAAAAATGCCACAACCTTAACGCTGCTCTAACTTCAATGAAGCATACATGCATGTCTATTCAAAAAAATCCTCACCCTTTTTGAGGGATGAGGATTTTTAACGACTCTTTACAATCATGTTCACAGCTTCCTTAATTGCATCATCTGCATTCTGGCCATTCGCTTCTGCTTCACGTATACAGGATTCCAAGTTTTTTGCAACAATATATCCTATTGCTCGGTCCACAGCGGAACGCACAGCAGAAAGTTGCGTGATGACATCTCTACAATCTTTATCTTCTTCCATCATTTTCAGTACACCACGAACTTGACCTTCCATTCGACGAAGCCTGTTCTTCATCTCTTGTGAATAATCCATCCCTTTCACCTCACATACACTACCCCCTATTTTATGCAAAATACTAATAAATATCAAAAGATAATTGCAACAACTTGACCACTAAAGCAATTTAAAAGAAACTTGATACAGGATAAATTAATGATGGGGGTACATATGATACATAATCTTAAACAAAGATACCCAAGAAGTATTGAATGGAATGATTACGTTTCAAATCATGAGGAATATTTTTGGATTGAAGTTTCGGCAGATTCAACTCTAGGCATCCCTTTTGAAGATCTTACAAAGCAGGAAATAGATCTACTTTCCGTCCTTTTCAAGCAACAGAAGTTTACTGATACCCAACCATATACATCAACTTTAAAAAAAGAGTGGATGGACTTTTTGCATGGCCATAAGATGAATCCACCCATCACTAATAGTAAACAAATACGGTTGATCCAATGTTTTATTCATTCTCCTTCATTTGATAAGAATCAATTAGAAGAAGCCATTTCGTCGTTCTTAGACGTAGAACATTGGATACTATGGGAGTCTTACCAAAAAGTCTGTATTGTACTTTTTCAAGAGGAAGATACCATCCATACATTACTTCAGGATATGATTTCCACTATTGAAGCAGATTTTTATATAAAAATCCAATTGTATGTTGGAAAAGTTCATCCCATCGATCACAACACGCCTACCATATATAAGTATGAACAAACATGTTTCGATATAGGTAGGACCTTCCTAAATAAGAGCTTCCTTTCTTTAGTAGATGTTTTCCCATACCTAGCACTGAAAGGTATAAAAGCTGACATGATTGACTTTTTCATTCAAGAGCTTTTATATGATACAACATTCGACCAAGAATTAATAAAGACGATTAAAACCTATATTGAATCTAATTCCAATGCCTCAATGGCGGCAAAAAAATTATTTATTCATCGTAATAGTCTTCAATATAGAATAGAAAAATTTATTGAGAAAACCGATTTGGATATTAAATCCTTCCAAGATGCAATGGTTGCCTATCTTGCCATCATTCTCTTCGAAAAATTTAATTAATAGTATGGCAACATGCCTAATAAAGCGTTTTTATTTTTGTGCAAGGTGAACATTTTCATTTTAATCCTTGTTTATTAAACTACAAGTAATAATAAAACTTGGAGGTTTTTAAACATGGCTGAAATTCGTTTAGATCATATTTATAAAATTTATGATAATAAAGTTACTGCTGTCGAAGACTTTAATCTTCATATTGAAGATAAAGAATTTATCGTTTTCGTTGGTCCATCTGGATGTGGTAAATCCACAACTCTTCGAATGATTGCTGGACTTGAAGAGATTTCTAAAGGTGATTTCTACATCGATAACAAACGTGTAAATGATACTCCTCCAAAAGATCGTGACATTGCAATGGTATTCCAAAACTATGCTCTTTACCCTCATATGTCTGTGTACGATAACATGGCATTCGGTTTGAAATTACGTAAAATGCCTAAAGACGAAATCGATCGTCGAGTTAAAGACGCTGCTAAGATTCTTGGCCTTGAGACATACTTAGATCGTAAGCCTAAAGCACTTTCAGGTGGTCAACGTCAACGTGTGGCCCTTGGACGTGCAATCGTTCGTGATGCTAAAGTCTTCCTAATGGACGAACCGCTTTCCAACCTGGATGCAAAATTACGTGTTCAAATGCGTGCTGAAATTGCGAAGCTTCACAAGCGCTTAAATACGACTACAATCTACGTAACGCATGACCAAACGGAAGCTATGACAATGGCAACCCGATTAGTTGTAATGAAAGACGGTGTCATCCAACAAGTAGGTGCTCCAAAAGACGTCTATGAAAAACCTGAGAATGTGTTCGTAGGTGGATTTATCGGTTCACCAGCTATGAACTTCATCCATGGCAAATTAGAAGATGGATACTTCGTGGTTTCTGATGTAAAAGTGGCTGTTCCAGAAGGGAAAATGAAAGTTCTTCGTGACCAAAACTACATTGGCAAAGAAATTATCCTGGGTATACGTCCAGAAGATTTCCACGATGAGCCTGTATTCATCGAATCTTCTCCAGAAACGAAAATTGCTGCTCATATCGAAGTTGCTGAATTGATGGGTGCTGAATTCATGCTATACTCCACAATTGGTGGCCAAGAATTCGTTGCTCGTGTTGACGCTCGCTCCATTGTTAAGCCTGGTGACACAATCGATCTTGCCATTGCAATGAATAAAGCTCACTTCTTTGATAAAGATACAGAATATCGCATTCGTCCAACTGGCGAAAAATAAGTAAATTACTAAGGCACGACCCATAGATGGTCGTGCCTTAGTTGTTATTATTCATATGATTTTCTGTGGGATAGTTTATTTGTCGAAAAATCGATAAATATGAATTTTCGATTGTATTTTCCGTCTTCGAAAATATTTTTTCCCTTTTCGATTGTATTTTTAGATAATCGAAAGTATCCTTCCAATTTCGAAAGTATTTTACAAGTTCCCCTGTTGGAGACCATCATCTAAACTAGTTTCAAGACAAATAAGGTATATTTATTAAATTACAGGTCCATAACTTTAATAAAACATTTTATTTTGCTTCATTTATAGTCAGAATGACACCATACATACTCTTATTCCTTTACTTCAACCGTCTTCATTGTCCCACACTGTACACAAGAGAATAAATGAATACAGATTCCTGAAGCTACAGAATGCGCCATCCCATCCACTAGCTTCAATACTTCTATATCCTCATAGGCACTATAATCATCCAAATAATCTGTTGTTTTGCCCGCATCCACCATGGTAGCTGAACATTGAGTGCACTGAATGGTTTGGTCACTAAACCCGTTGCACAAAGGACACATCGCCATTGCTATTCATTCCTTTTCTAGAAGAGTGAAATCATCAATTAAAGTCATACTAGTATAGTTAGAAACTTAGGCTGAAAATATGTAAGACCCCTCAAATAATATCCAATATTTACTAGTTGAAAAAGAAGCATAGTAAATCGTTCTTTTAACATAATAGAAATACAGCAGCACAACAAAGCAGCTGAGGGACAAACTCCCTTCCTAACAATGGGTTAAGCCAGTAGGTAGGGCAACTGAAGTTCATAGTTTCACTTGACGATATTCCCTTTATAAAGACGATGAGTAAAGTATGAGATTACGAATCCTTCAGATTGCTGGTGCAAGTCCAGCTAACCCACCCAAAAAAATTTTATGAGGAGCTGTAAACCTATGCCAAACCAATCTAGAAGCTCAAACAACCTAGTAGCACCAGGTGCACAAGCTGCAATCGATCAAATGAAGTACGAAATCGCAACTGAGTTTGGAGTACAACTTGGTGCAGACTCAACATCTCGTGCAAACGGATCTGTTGGTGGAGAAATCACAAAACGTCTTGTACAAATGGCTGAATCTCAACTTGGCGGCTACTCCAAGTAATCAACACCCAATTCATTAATTGTTAAAACTTAATAACATGGCAAAGCCCCCGTCTAAATGGCGGGGGCTTCAATCATTTTTCATTTACCATTTTCTTAGCATCGACCCATTCATTGAATTGGGCATCCGTAACATACTGTAGTTCCAATGCCGCTTCTTTTAGTGTACTACCTTTTTTGAAAGCTAACTTAGCTATTTCTGCAGCTTTTTCATAACCAATATGAGGATTTAAGGCAGTTACTAGCATAAGGGATTTTTCTAGATTTTCTTGTATTTTGGACGCGATGACATCCAAACCTTCTATGCAGTTTTTTCGGAATGAGTCTAAAGCGTCGGCCAGTAAAATAACGGATTGTAAGAAATTATAAATAATCACTGGCTTAAAGACATTCAATTGGAAATTCCCTTGAGAGGCTGCAAATGAGATTGTTGCATCATTCCCAAAAATCTGAGTTGCTACCATTGTAATCGCTTCGCTTTGTGTAGGATTGACCTTACCAGGCATAATGGAGCTTCCTGGTTCGTTTGCTGGAATACTTAACTCTCCAATACCACTTCTTGGTCCGCTAGCTAACCATCTAACATCATTGGCTATCTTCATTACATCCATTGCCAAAGCCTTAATCGCACCATGAGAATATACCATTTCATCGTGGCTCGTCAACGCATGAAATTTATTGGATGAACTGTTAAAAGGATAGGATGTCATGCTTTCCAGCTCTTTTGAAACCTTCTCACCGAATTCTGGATGAGCATTAATTCCAGTACCGACTGCAGTTCCTCCGATTGCCAATTGAAGCAATTGTTTTGAACTCTCTTCAATCATACCCATAGATTTTTCAAGCATCGCCCTCCATCCACTCACCTCCTGACTCACAGTCAATGGTGTAGCATCTTGTAAGTGTGTACGGCCAATTTTTACGATACCAGCAAATTGTTTCTCTTTTTCTTTAAAGACAGCAATAGATTGTTGGATAGCTGGTACTAATTTTTGTTGAATGGCGAGGTAAGCTGCAATATGCATTGCAGTAGGAAACGAGTCATTTGAACTTTGTCCCATATTTACATCATCGTTGGGATGTAAACGTTCTTTACTTCCTTTATCTACTAACCACTCATTTCCTTTATTTGCGATAACTTCATTTAAATTCATATTCGTCTGAGTGCCACTCCCGGTTTGCCATACAGATAACGGAAAATGTTCATTCAGGTCTTGATTTACAATACTATCGCAAACTGTACTTATGGCTTCTTCTTGATCACTCGATAACTTTCCTAACTCTCGATTGACCGAAGCTGCCGCTTTCTTTAACATCGCATACGCATAAATAAAATCTAAAGGCATTTTTTCAGATCCAATGACAAAGTTACGTCTACTTCTTTCGGTTTGGGCACCCCAATATTTTTCATCCTGCACTTCGATTTCGCCAAGAGAATCCCTTTCAATTCTTGTCTTCATACATCCAACTCCCTTCTATTAGTTGCCGAGGCTGGTCGACAATAGCCACGCGCATGTCTAGTCGACATTGAATACACCAGTAAGTCGAAGGTAGACATTGGTCTAACTTCATAAGTCTATGCTTTCTTATATATTAATTTATTCCCCTTCTTTTTCCATTCATAACGTATTCATATAAAAAAAGCCAATCGCCTTTGTTCACGAATTCTCATGACAGGCGACTGGCTTACCGTTCTTTTATTCATTCTGCTGTAAATAACGTATACCCCATAAAAAAAACGAGTGTCATTATGCTTGCGATTGCAAGGGTTACAGAAAATTCCTCCATCAATATGCCTCCCTAATTGATTCTACTGTTAAATTACCATAGGAACGTTATCCTAACAGGAGAAAACCAGAACATTCTATGACAGGAGGGTGAACATTCTTTGAACAAGATTTTTGTTAAGCAATGCCTTTTCCGACACCTAATTGGAGCTCATACATATTATAGTACTTACCTTTTGCAGCCATTAATTCATCATGGTTTCCACGCTCAACAATTCTTCCTTTATCAAGGACAAGTATTTGGTCAGCATTTTTGATAGTGGATAGACGATGTGCAATGATAAATGTGGTTCTTCCCTTTTTCAAAACATCCATTGCTTCCTGGATGATCGCTTCAGTCTCAGTATCGATGCTAGAGGTCGCCTCATCTAAAATCAGGATAGCAGGATTGAAGGCAAGTGCCCTTGCAAAGGAAATCAGTTGCCTTTGACCAGAAGAAAGAGTGCTCCCTTTTTCAATCACTTCTGAATCAATACCCTTTTCCAAGTGGGACAACACAGTATCTGCTCCAACATCTTTCAATGCCTTTTCGATTACTTTACGAGCAATTTTCGGGTCGTTTAAACTAACGTTAGAAGCGATCGTACCTGTGAATAAGTAAGGATCTTGCAAGACGATTCCCATATGTTCTCGTAACGTTTGACGAGAAATTGTTTTTATATCAGTACCATCAACAAGAATTCTCCCTTCGTTCGTGTCATAAAAACGGAACAAAAGATTCATGATGGAACTTTTTCCAGAGCCAGTATGGCCAACTAGCGCGACCGTTTCTCCATGTTTGGCACTGAACGTTAAGTTCTTAAGGACATTTTCCCCTTCCTTATATCCAAAGGAAACGTTCTGAAATTCTACATTTCCCTCATATCTGGAAATATGTTCTTCACTGACATCTGACCCTTGTTCATCCAACAATTCAAAAACTCTTTCTCCAGCTACTAATGCCTGTTCAAGATTGGCAAACTGATTCACGATATTCTGAACCGGGTGGAATAAACGGTTTATATAATCAACAATCGCGTAAAGCATCCCTAATGAGACTACGGATTCTACATTAAGGGATAGATTCCCAAAGTACCAAATGAAGGCGACAAATGTAAAGTTGCGCAGAATCCCCACCAAGTTATGTGAGGTCAAGGAATTCAAGCGAAGCATTTTGTTTTGAAATTGGAAATGCTCATCATTTAATACTTTGAAGGATTTAGCTGTTTCTTTTTCCCTTCCGAAAGCTTGGATAATCGGCATCCCTTGAATCGATTCATTGATCATTCCATTGATATCACTTACACGAGCACGAATGACTTTATTGTAGGTGGAAGCGTATTTTCGATACAGTATGGTCCACACAATTAATATTGGTACTAAGACCAAGCAAAGTAATGCGAGCTTTACATTCAATATGCTCAATGCGATATAAATACCAATAAGATAAATGAAACTCGAAAAGAAATTCGCTAAAACCGTAACATACAATTCTTTGATTGCTTCTGTATCGTTTGTGATTCTTGCGACCACTTTACCGGCAGGCAAATTATCAAAATATGATATCGGCAGTCTGGAAATTTGTTTGAACACATCGTTTCTCATTTTTTGAATGACTCGATTGGCCGCTTTTTGTAAGAAATAACGTTGCCCATAGGAAAAGAAAGACGCTACAACTAATAACCCAAAATACACAGCTATTAATTGGATGATTTTAGAAATCTCTGGTTGATAAAACTTCATTAATTCTTGGCTATCAAGGATTTTTACTTCATACGACTCTCCATCAACGGTCAGTATATTTCCTTCAAGGCTTCTTTGTCCATCCAATGGGACATTTTCCTTAGAAAAAACAAACTTCAGACCTTCCTGAAGGAGGACAGCATTCTCCCCCTTCCTTTCAACATCAGTTACATAGGCTTCTCGTTTATACCAATTTCCATCGTATGGTACAGCGTTTTCACCTTTTGTCGTTTCGTACCATTTAGATTCGATTCCCATAATATGTGAATCAATGATTCTTTTCGCAACGAAAGGTCCCGCCAGATCCGCCGCCACACCTATTGTCAGCATCACCAATGCGGCTATGATAATCCCTTTAAAATTTAATGCATACTGGTACAATCTTTTTCCTGTACTCATAATGTCACCTCCGCTTCTTCTTCGACCTGTTGTCTTTCAAATTGTTCCATATACCAGCCACCTAAGCTAAGAAGTTCTTCATGCGTACCTTCTTCGACGATTTTGCCCTCATCGAGCACAATAATCCAGTTGGCATGCTGTACGGCAGACAATCTATGTGTGGTAATCAAGGTCGTCTTTCCACTACGCTCCCCTTGAATATTTTCAATAATGTTCTTCTCCGTTTTGGCATCTACCGCAGATAATGAATCGTCTAAAATCAATATCTCAGGGTTTCGGATCAATGCGCGTGCAATCGAAATCCTTTGCTTCTGTCCTCCAGATAAAGCTACACCCTTTTCGCCAACCAATGTCTCTAGACCCTCAGGAAGCATATCCAAATCTTTTTTAAAATCAGCAAGTTTAATGGCTTCTTGAAGCTCATCATTTGAAGCTTCCGGTTTACCGAATAGGATGTTTTCTTTTACGGTTTTCGAGAATAAGAATTGGTCTTGTGGCACGTATCCAATCCAACTTCGAATATCTTCTAGCTTTATGTCTTCAATCTTTGACTCAGATACATACAATTTTTGATCTTCAACTGGATATTCACGCAGTAATTGTTTAATAAATGTCGTTTTCCCACTTCCGGTTTTCCCGACAATTCCTAGTGTTTCTCCTGCTCCAATGTGAACCTTTATATCCTCTAAGTTTTTCCGTGTAGAGGATGGATACGTGAAGGATACTTCTTTATAGGAAATATTAGAAGGAACTAATCCTTCTGCTGGTTTCTCGATGTTTTTCACGTCTTCTTCGTATGATAAGGTTTCTTGAACACGATCCAATGATGCATTTCCTCGCTGAAGAATGTTAATTAATTCGCCAATCGCGAACATTGGCCAAATCAACATACCAAGGTAAACGTTAAATGAAACAAGGTCTCCTAATGTAATGGCCTGTTGAAATACAAGTTTAGCCCCATAACCTAATCCAATTAAATAACTCATCCCTACTAAAATTTTAATGGTAGGATCAAATAAAGAATCAATCTTTGCAACGGATAAGTTTTTCTTAAATACATCCTCAGTCATTTCAGCAAACCGATTTTCATCCCGTCTTTCCTGCACATATGCACGAATGACACGTACACCTGCAACCGATTCTAAAACACTGTCATTCATGTCTCCAAACGCATCCTGTGCAGCCATGAAACGTTTGTGAATTTTCTTCCCATAAATGTTCATAAGAAGGGCCATGAACGGAAGGGGAAGAACTGAAACGATCGTTAATTCCCAACTGATGAAAAAGCCCATCGTAAACAAAATGGCAAACGTATATAGGAAGGAATCGGCAAAAGTCAATATACCGAACCCAGCAGTAGTAGATATGGCTTTTAAATCATTTGTCGCACGAGCCATCAAATCTCCCGTACGGTTCTTCTCATAAAACGTAGGCGTCATCTTTAATAAATGACCCATAAATCGCGAACGTAGCTTTCTTTCGAGTAAAAAAGCTCCTCCAAATAATTTGTAAAACCAATTGTAACTTAAAATATAAAGTGCTAAAGCAGTCCCTACTAGAATGAATAAGTACTGTACCAATTTGGCACCAGTTAGTGTTCCATTGTGAATCGCATCAATGGACATCCCAACCAATTTAGGTGGAATCATATCCAAAACGTTTACAATCGTTAAAAATAGGAGCGCAATGGTATACCGTTTCCAATTCTCTTTAAAAAACCAACTCAATTTCTTGTATATCGAAAACACATAAGTTCCTCCTTTTTAGTCAAATGAACTTCCTTTACTAGCCACTTTCTAGCTCCGGTAATGGTACTAGAAAAACTACACCCTTTATCATTTAAATCTCCTCCTATATATTTTATTGAATAAGGTCTATTGGACCCTTATTACTCAAATAAAAAAGGCATCCGCATAAAAGCAGATGCCTTCTAATGGATACGTGTAGACACGAATCCCATTAAAAACAAATGCGCATGCAACAATAATGCAGCATGCGCAATAATTTCATTAAAATCCAAATAAAGAATGGAAATGATCCATTATAGCGGTGGGCTGCATCATATTTAGTTTTGGTTGATCTGTTACAATTTCATTAGTGATTGTTCTAACCAAAACCATGATAAGCCCTCCTTTGTTATTTATTCTTTGTTATCTTACTACTCGTAGGATAAAAATGTCAATCCATTTTTTCTAAAAAATCAGTCAACTAATACAGCTGTTCCATATGCTATGATTTCTGCTGTATTTTGCATAACCGCTGCTGCTTGCAATCTCATGCCCACTATTGCGTTTGCACCTTTTGACTCGGCATCAGCAACCATCCTTGAAATCGCCATGCTTCTTGCTTCATCCATCATCTCAGTATATTCCTTTATTTCTCCACCGACGATTGTTTTGAATCCTGCCATCAAGTCTTTCCCGATGTGTTTGGATTGAACAGTATTACCTCTGACATAGCCTTTTAACTCTCTTATTTCTTTTCCAGGTACGTAATCAGTAGTTACGATAATCATTTGGATCTTCCTCTCGTTTCTCTTTTTTTCTTTCAAAAAACATGATTATGAATAATAGTATCAGAGCTATCCCATATATTGTATATAAAGTAATGGCCCATTGCATATTGATAAAAAGCAATACTAAACCTACTAATTGCCCGATGATAATCAAAGCGATCATGAAAAGTTTTATCCCCTGCATAAAATTGCTCCTTACTCTTGGCCTTTTTTATAGACTTTTCGAATCAGCAACATATAAATCAATATAGGCATTGGCGCTTGAATAAGGCCCACAATTCCCCAAAACCAATAATTATGTCCATGCTTCCTTGCATCAATGAACAAAAAGATGCTTTGTGCTAAAAGGATGATGATAACAAACGGCAATATAACCCACTCTGCCTGCGTCATGACTCATTCACCCGTTCCTTGATGTTTGTATATGCAAAATAGCCAATAATTAATAAGCTTGTAGCTACTTGAAGAATCCCGAACATGATTGGCATTGCAACCAAAGTAAACAGTACCGTAGATAGGATCAGACATGCAACAATCGAGAAAATGGTTATTTCACGAACCCACTTTTTCCTAGCCATTTCTTTTTGAAGTTGAACCTGCTCTTCAAACCACCTCAAATCAGGTGTATATACTTCAAACATCTCATCCATTTTTTGAAGACTATCCTTTATTTGATGAATGGTTTCATCATGTTCTTGTTCAAATTGTGAAGGAAGTGGTACGATTTTTTCCTTTTTCATCCAACTTCAACTCCTTTCTGACTGTATTGATTCCATTATGAATTCTAGATTTGACTGTGCCTTCAGCGATGCCCATGATTGTGCTGATTTCCTCGTATGAGTATCCATAATAATGCTTAAGAATTATGGGAACCCTGATCTCGTCACTTAACTTTCCTAAAGCTTCTATGCAATCATTCCAATCCTCGTTTCTTGATTCAAATGACCACTTCATTTTCCTTAAATGCTGTTCTGATATTTTCCAGTTTTGCTCTCGCTTCTTTTTCCTTGTCTGGTCGATATATAGATTAGTGGCAATGGTAATCAACCAAGTTAAGAACTTCGATTTGCCATTGTAACTTGCCAATTTTTCTATAGATTTAGCCATTGTTTCTTGAGCTAGGTCTTCTGCTGTATCTGGACTAAACGTAATTTTAATCAAATATTTAACCAATATGGAGTAATTTTGTTGAAACAACATTGCGAAAGCCATCTGGTCGCCCTTCCTTGCATTAGCAATTAGGTCTTTTTCATCCATGGCTGCATCCTCTCTTTCTTCCATCTCCTATTCAATTTTACACATTAGACGTGCTACTCATAAAAAAGTTCATTTAAAAATATAAAAACTTAAAAAAGCCCCTCAATTGAGAGGCTTTCTGAATCAGACCTATGCTTAAACATCAGCTCTTCAGTTGTATTACAGAGCTGTTTCTTGGACACTTTTCACCGGAACTGCTTTGGTTTCGTCTTTTTTAAGAATTCTTGGTATGGAGATCAGATAGATCATACTTACAATCATTAAACATCCCCCTACCATCCAATACAATCCTTCCACTTTTATAATCGTTGGATAAGCAAAAGCGATAAATCCTAATGTAATAGATTGAGCTAACATCATTAGCGGGCTAATCCAACCTTGAACCCGACCCATCATTTTAGGATCGACTATACTAGGCATCCATCCCCCAATTGAGACATTGACTAAAGGCAAGAACAAACCACCAATGAAAAATAGGGCAAAAAATATAATCGTATTGGATGCCATCGATGAAATCGCAGTGAAAAATCCAGATAAAGCTAGCCCAAGAATTAATAGTTTATATAATTTTATTTTTTGGGCCAGCATAGATGCAATAACAGAACCTATCATGACACCCGCCCCGATGACAATCCCCATTATAATCGAATATTCCTCATAATTATTCGGTTGAAGCTTATATTTCAACATGAAAACTGGCATCACGGAAAAACCTCCGTTAACAATACCGAATAAAACAAACCCAGATAATAAGGTAAGGAGTAACTTATTATTCAAGATGTATGATAATCCATTCTTGAAATCTTTTAAGACAAATGCAATATTGACTTCCTTCCATTTTGTACGACCGTTTGGAAGAATGGTGGACTCTTCAAGTACGCATGATTTGATTAAAATCCCACTGATGATAAAAGTAGCAGCATCAATCAAAATGGCCCCATGGATACCAAGTGTCCAATAAAAGAAAATTCCAAGAGCATTACCAAACAACATAAACAAACTCATGACCAATTGGTTCAATCCTGCTGCCGTTGTATATTCATCTTTTGATAGAATCCCTTGTACAATGGAAGATTCCGCTGGATAGAAGAACTTTTGTACTGCACTTCTTATGAACAGCAGGGCAAAAACAATCGGAATAATATCTATGATGATTGCCCCAATAATCAACACCGATAAAAAGCCACAAATCCAATCACTATACATAGCCACTTTTTGTCGATCAAAACGATCTGCCACTACGCCAACTAAGAAGAATACAGCTAAAGTCGGAAGAGAATACATTAATTCTGTAACTGTGGCGTAAGTTGGTTGATCTGTAAAACGATCAAGTAGATAAAACATAAAAGCAGTTAAACCAATCGTACTTCCCATTTGAGAGGTAAAGTGAGCAAAGAATAGCCTTGCATAATTCCTATTCTTGAATACACTAATCATTTTTTTCAACGTGTTTCCCTCATTTCAAATCCTTTATTAGTTTTTATCTTACGTCCTTCCTCTTTCTTCCATAAGCGCCTGTTGATGGTATTTCCCTCATCCTTTAGACGGAGAAGCATTACAGTAATAGAAGGAATCCACATTTACGCCGATACCTAGATTAATATATCGATATAATGATATTTTTATGATTAATAGGTTTTATCCATTTCAACTCGGGTAAATATATAGCATCAAACAACTAACAAAACCTTTCAAAAAGGAGAATATATTATGTATGAGATTCTATCGACAGATGTAAAATTAACGAATAAGTTCACTATGAAAAACATCATGTCATTTTATCAAGAAACTAAAAATTTCAACGGAAACGTATATTTACTTCACAAACACAAAATTATCAATGCTCAAAAACTATCTAAGCTGGTTACTTTTTTAATGATGGCTGAACAAAACTCCAACATTAAAATTATAGTTGAGGGTAAGGATGTTCAAGCAAAACTGCTGCAATTAGAAACCGTTTGTGAGCATGCATTTGAAAGATCCCAGAAGCTTGCTTATTTCATAAACCCAACAGATTCCGTCCAAGTATAAATCTTTTTTACAGTCAAAATAGGTGGTGATGGCATGTTACGTACTATTCTTATGGTAGTTGGAGCAATTGTAGTTATCGGAATCATTGTTAATTTACTGTTCTAATTAAGAAGAAGTAATCCACCTTTATGGATTACTTTCTTTTTTAAAAACACAGCATCCCGAGGTGATCTTAGATGGATAAAGAAAAACGTGTTGAAGTTCAAAGGGAAGAAAAAACTAATTCTGGACTAATCGGTGCAACGTTGATTAAGTATCTTTCTTATATTATCATCTTTATTGGAATAATATGGTTACTAATTAATTATATTTTACCTAGATTCTGATAACCAGCAAAAAGCTGGTTTTTTGCTTTTAGAAGCAATTAGGTTAGTGGATTTTCAAAATCCATTAAATACTTCCAAATTAAACACAATCTAAAATTAAAAAATACTTTCGAAATACAAAAAATACAATCGAAAAACCTGAAAATACTTTCGAAAAACCAAAAATACTTTCTTAACCGTAAAAAATACTTTCGAATGACATAATCTGCTTTATAAAAAAAGGTACTCATTAGATTGTCTTAAAACATCTAATGAGCACCCTCTTCATTTATTTATGGTGTACTTTCATCCGTTCCAGAGTCATTTGCACCTGGATCAGAGCCATTATCCTCTCCATCATCTTCGGAGCCTGAATCATTTTCTGATCCCGAATCATCTCCACTTCCAGCACCGCCAGCATCTCCTGTTCCATTATCTTCATTTTCCACTGGAGTTGTAGTCGTTTCCTTATCTTCTAAGTCTGAATCAGTTGTATTGTGGTTTTCCTTATTTTCAGCTTCTTCTTCCTTCTTTTCTTTTTTTATTTCTTCTTTTCCTTCTTGTGCTTCCGATTTTTCTTCTTCCTTCCCTTTTTTACCGCTGAATGATTCTTTCCATCTTTTCCATTCATATTGAAGTTTACTCTTGGAGTTTTCCCAGAATTCACGCCGGGCTCGCTCTTCATCTAGCTGTTTTTGTTTTGCAATTATAGTATCTATGTCTTCCACATTAAAATCTACTGGTTCCATTCCGACTAATGCCTTAGTCATCATTCGTTGGAAGATGATGGCTGCACCTTGACTACTATGGGTCGTTAAATACCTATCTTTATTTGGTTGATCATAGCCTGCCCAGACTGCACCTACCAAGGTCGGTGTATACCCAACGAACCATTGGTCTTTTACCGCCCCCTCAACTTGATCATGTTGAGTAGAACCGGTCTTCCCCGCTAGCTCCCATCCATTAACCGCTGCATTTTTTCCTGTTCCGTGCTTCACTACACCTAAAAGCATACTCGTCATTCCATCAGAAATCTTCTTACCCATGACTTTCGTTTTCTCTTCCTTCCATGCCACTACTTCATTTCCTTCGCGATCCACAATTTTCACTATTGCATGAGCTTCTATACGTACCCCGTTATTAGGGAAAGCTGAGAAAGCTTCCGCCATGATTTTAGGGGAAACTCCCTGTGATAACCCTCCTAGACCTAAACCAAGAACCCGGTCTTCCTTTGCATCTAAAGGTATTCCAAAGCGTTTTGCAGCATCCATTCCTTTTTGGATGCCGATTTCATTTAATAACCAAACGGTTGGTACATTTATTGATTTCATTAGTGCTTCATACATTGGAACTTCTCCAGCATATTCTCCTGAAAGATTAGAAGGTTTATACTCCCCAAAACTTAATTTCTCATCATCCTTCAACATATCATTTGGCTTAAAACCAGCTTCCAAAGCAGGAGTATATACAGCCAAAGGCTTCATTGTCGATCCAGGTTGTTTTTTTAACATTGTTGCGCGATTATATGCAAGAAACGTATGCTCACCACGACCTCCAACCAACGCCTTGATTCCGCCAGTCTTTGGATCCATCAATATGGATCCGCTCTGAACTAGCTCTTGTTCGGTACTTCCTTTTGGAAATAAAGAATCATCCTGATAGACTTCTTCAGCAGCTTTTTGCATATTTTGATCCAATGTTGTATAGATTTTATATCCGCCTGTCAGAAGCTCATCCTGATTCATTTTATATTTTTGAATTGCTTCCATAATTACATGGTCGACATAATAAGGATATTTTCCTTTTAATGGATCGCCACTCTTTTTCTCGTCCATGATAATTTCTTGGTTAACCGCTTCCTCATATTGTGCGTTATCCAATAATCCATGTTGTTTCATTGCATTTAATACAATATTTCGTCTCTTTATAGCATTTTCATAGTTTTTATAAGGATCTAAACTAGAAGGCGCTTTAATCAAACCTGCCAATAGAGCAGCTTCGGATGGAGTGATATCCTTAACATTTTTCCCAAAGTACGCCATGGACGCATTATTTATTCCCCATGCACCATGTCCAAAATATATTTGGTTCATATACATTTCCAAAATCTCGCCCTTGCTGAATCTCTTTTCTACTTCTCTTGCAAGAAAAAATTCTTCTACTTTTCTTTTATAAGTACGGTCCATATCCAATAATGCGTTCTTTGTAAGCTGTTGGGTAATAGTACTTCCCCCCTGGACAACATCACCAGCTATAAGGTTAGTAACAAACGCTCTTGCAATTCCTTGGTAATCTACCCCGTTATGCTCGTAAAAACGATGGTCTTCAATCGCAATCACTGCATTCTTTACATGTTCAGGAATATCTTCAATGGGTACACCCTCTGTTTTATTAGCTGAAATTTTACTAGCCACTTCACTATTTTGATCATAGATAACTGTCGGTTGTTGTAGCATACTTTCTAGATTATCAATGTTCGTTTCTGGCTTAAAAAAATGAAAAAACCCAGCAATAGCCAACGCCATTCCTGAAAACAACACTACTCCGATTTTCAAGATTTTTATTTGATCCAAATTGAATCCCCTCTTTATAATATGTAATAGTAGAATAGTTCCTTCTTCATATACCCAGAAACCCTACATATTACACCTATGGAGCTTTAGAAATTCACCTTGATCATAAGATAAATGGATACAAACTAAAAAGGCCACTTGCATACACTTGAACCTGAAGTATGGTCCGAGTATTTATGCAAGTGGCCTTAAACAATTCATTGCTCTATAGAAACATAGTTTAACAATCATTAAAAATGCTGTCCTTGTCCAGTAGATTTTACTTCATCTCTCTTCAAAAGTTCCTGATGAAGATTTTTCATGTACATGTAAACAATTTGTTTCGTTTTATCATCAGTGCCTAAAACCTCAAGATGTTTTAAACAGCGATCGATTGTAGGGTGTCTTCTTGCATCATGTTGTTTATGAAGCATACTAATCACCTCTTTCTTCTTATCATATAAGATATGGAAACAGATAACATTAGACTATAGTCACAATTCGATAAATTTTTAGAAAATTCTACATATTTTATAGCTTATATTGCTAATACTAAATTCGATTTTTTCCGAATATTTCCGGGGGTCCTTTTTACTATTTGAAAAATTTAATGATTTCTATCCATGTAATTTGGGTAAAGGGTACTAAAGCTAAAAATTAAATAGGAAGGGGCTGGTTTCAATGGTGCAGGCAATCAATCATATAATTGTTGGTTTTGATGATAATGAGGAATCAATGAAAGCTCTAGAATGGGGGGCATCAATGGTAAGAGCATTTCCAAGAGCAAAATTGTCTGTTCTACATGTGTTTCATGAGGATTATTACGAACCGGTTGAAAATAGTGTGGTCACACCTTCCCCACGGTTCACCACATATTCCGCAGATGGAATGTTTGTCGATCCAACACAAGTAACACCAGTTTCATCTGAATTGAAACAATATCAAAATGAAACAAGTACTCATAGCATCATTCAAAGTAGTATTGATAAAGCACAGGCAAAGGTTCGGACTTTCCTTCAAGGACAGGGGGTAGATCATCATTTTGAGATACTAGAAGGAAACGCAGCAACTAGCATCAGTGATTATATTAACCAGCATCAAGCAGATTTAATTATTGTGGGAAACAGTGGTAAAAGCGGACTTGAAAGGCTATTCCTTGGTAGTACTAGCTCTAAAATCACCAAAAACGCAAACTGCAGTGTTTTGATTGCAAAATGACCAAAAGGTGCTCAAATATTTTTTGGGCACCTTTTTTATTATCCTTGTAAACTATATCTCTTAGCTTCCCCCGTTACCATTTTTGATACCGGAACTGGTAAGTACATCATTTTCTCATCCGCTTCCTCAATGCTTACCCAACGTACTTCCACTATATTTAATTCATAAGGAATCGTCTCCGGAGCTTCAATAATACTCCCTTTAAAAGTCATAAAATACACGTGATCCTTATCAATGAACGCTTCATTTAAGGTGATTAAGTCCTTTATCTCAACAATGTGACCTGTTTCCTCCAGAGTTTCACGAGCAGCTGCTTGCTTTAATGTCTCTCCTCGTTCTACAGCTCCTCCAGGCAAACTCCATAAACCGTTTTTACTGTTAAGAACAATCAATACTTCATTCTTTTCTTCATTATGTAAAAGTGTGTATACAACATCGACCCGATTCATGTTCTCTCCCCTAACTTATAATCTTACAATTTAGTAATAATAGATTAATTCAGGTTGATAAAAAATTCCAGTAACTAGAGTACAGTATACGAAAACAGCCATTAATTTTTAATTAAAAAAGCCTGTAGAATCAATATTCTACAAGCTTACTTTTTTATTATAATGTAGCTGGCTTTCGAATTAACACTCTATATGCCGATGAATATAGAACTCCGATTAAAACTGCTGACAAAATGAAGCTTGGCAGCATGTAGGTTCCGTTGTAAATAACCGAGAACAGTGCTACAGGTTGACCTTCAGGTGCACTTGAGCCGAAGAATACAATTCCAGAAACAAAATGACATAGGAATCGTAGGAAGCTGCCTAGTAATACAGCTATAACACTTAGACGAATGCCTTTTGCTTTATCATCGGATCGGAAACTTTCTTGTATTTGTTTAGCAAAGACACCAGCAACCCCAACAACGGCAAATGCTAAAAAGTAATCAATGAATCCTTGAACAGGATGGCCAATCCACGCTTGACCTGAAATGATTTGTAAAAGTCCTAGTAGTAGACCAGTCAACGCTCCACCTTTCCATCCCCAACGGAAAGCCATTAGGAAAATTGGCACCATCGCAATGGATACCGATCCACCTTGCGGCCATATTCTAGAGAAAATAAAGCCTGAAACTAGGTCCAGCAATAATGCCATCGCCGAAAATACTGCTACTTCAACTATAAATAATGTTTTGTTTTGCAACATCGATCTTCCTTTCTTTTTAAAGCTCCATTGCCCCGTTAAAGTAAGGTCGAAAGATTATGGAAGTGGATAAAATCATGCCTCTTGTATATTTTTTGACAACAAAAAAACGATACAAGGACGTGTTGGCTGCCTGGCATCGCATTATCCAATCACCACATCCCTACGCTAGCATTAACTAACAGGTTCATAGGGTCTGAACTTTTACGTTCACTCTCAGCCAATAGGCTCCCCCTGTGGAACTAATGTAATTTTCAATGACTATTATACTATGAAATGAATAAAAATATCAAATTCAAATTCCTTATTTTTACCTAACCCAACTTCTTTATACACTACCAATAACTATGACAAACCCCAATATTAATGGGTTTAGAGCACAATTTTTCTATAGACCCACTCACCTTGCATTTGGTATCTTAATTTGGCTATGATGTGTATGGAGGTACATAAATATGAATGAACAAAACTCTACAACGTTAGCTCAAAAAGGGGCTTGGATCAGCATTGCTTCCTATATGGTCCTTTCAGCCGTTAAACTGATAGCCGGATTTTACGGGCAGTCTCAAGGACTTTGGGCAGATGGATTAAATAACACGACTGATATTATTGCCTCGGTCGCTGTTCTGATTGGCTTAAAAATCTCTAATATACCACCTGATCATAACCATAGATATGGTCATACAAGAGCACAGACCATTTCTTCACTAGTTGCAGCTTTAATTATGATGAGCGTTGGTTTACAGGTTATTTATCAATCGTTTATGTCTTACTTCAATAATGAAACCGAAAAGCCTGAACTACTTACAGCAGTCGTGGCTATAATCGCAGCTGCTTTCATGTTCATAATATACCGTTACAACTTATCTTTAAGCAGGAAGACCAAAAATGCATCCTTGCTTGCAGTCGCTCAAGATAATCGTTCAGATGCTCTCGTCAGTATCGGTGCATTCGTCGGGATTGTTGGTACTTATATTGGCATTGATTGGTTGGATATTGCAGCTGCTTTCTCTGTTGGATTCATTATCTGTAAGACAGCGTGGGAAATTTTTTCAGATGCTTCCCATACATTGACAGATGGCTTTGATGAACAGTTGCTTCAGGATATTAAAAAAACCATCGATACTACCGATGGAGTGCAGATGACAACCGATGTGAAAGCTAGAATGCATGGTAACGATATTTTGCTTGAAGCTACCATCCTAGTCGATAAGGATTTAAATGTGGTCGAGAGTCATAATATTACAGATCATGTTGAAGAAAGGCTTTCAACCCTCCATCAAATTCAACATGCCATCTTGCATATAGAACCATACGACATGGGTAAAAGTGATTAACAACAAACCTTTTATTAAACCGAAAGTCGCATAATTTCAGTGCGCTTTCTTATCGAATCCTTATATCTTTTGTCGGATTTTGTTACTTTCAAAAGAATTTCCTTCATACTTCCTTATCAAATTTTAAGAAAATCTATTTTTCATGAAGGATTTCCTATTCTATTTACCGAATACAACAACTATATGACCATTAGAATTGTTGTACTTAGCGGAAAGTAGATATATAAAATTGTTCTACGGAAGTAGAAAAAATTCTGGAGGATTCTATGCTAGGAATTAAGGATTCTGTTGCAGATTTTTTGATTCACAACAAAAAAGAGTTACTAGAGGAATGGAGTCAACACATTATCGTCTCCCAACAGGACCCTTTACAGGAAAAAATTCCTTTGAATGGACTTAGCATGTTCAAATTATTCATTAATATGATGCGTGATCCTAAGGAAGAACATATGAACGATATTAAGCAGCTAGCCTTTACAATTGCTGCAGAACGGGTTGAAGCTAATGTTAACATTGGCGATTTTATTTACAATGTATGTATTGGCCGCACTCTTGTGTTTAACAAAATCGTAGCTCTTAATGTTTATAACCCTGAAATTCAAAAGCATATTAAAATACTGAATGACTGTTTTGATCATTTTCTTCATCATTCTGCAAGTCACTATACAGAATTACAGAACTCGGTGATTATTAATCAGAATCAGGTGATTAATCAAACTCACCAAGATCGATTGACCTTATTAGGCCAGATGACTTCCAGTTTCGTGCATGAAGTCCGAAACCCTCTTACTTCTATTAAAGGGTTTGTCCAGTTATTAAAGTCCGAATATCCTGATTTAAAATATTTAGATATCATTGGAAATGAAGTTGACCAACTTAATTTCAGAATCTCACAATTTTTAATGCTATCCAAAAAGGAAAGTGTGGAAAAAGAAAAGAAAGTCTTTCTATTCAAAAATCTATTTGATGAAGTCATCGATTTCTTGTATCCAAGTATCGTTGATAGTAATGTTTTGATCCGTCATAACGTAGATCCGGATGTTAGGCTATTCGGCTTCTCCGATGAAATTAGACAAGTGCTATTAAATATCATCTTGAATGCCTTAGACGCTCTTAGCGGTGTGAACCAACCTGTCTTAACGATTAATGCTTTACAAAATGATAATCAACAATTTATCATTCAGCTCTCTAACAATGGAGCAGAGATCCCGAAAGCACAAATAAATGTAATTTTTGAACCGTTTTACACTTCGAAAAAGGTAGGTACAGGTTTGGGTCTTTTCGTTTGTAAAGAAATTATATCTAAACATTTCGGTACACTAAGCTGTACGTCATCAGAATCGGTTACAACGTTTACCATAACGTTACCAGTACATCAATAAAAAAGTCTTCCAGCATAGGAACTGGAAGACTTTTTTATTAGCTTTCTAAAGTATTTCTTTCATAATAAACCTTCCTCAACTAAATTCTGAAATGTACCCAATGCCCCAACCGAAAACGAATACTCCCTCCCTAGGATAAGGATATCGAAGAACATAACATTTTCCCCAACTAATAAAGAAGTGTTTTTATTAAATATAATCGCTAAAGTTCCCGTTCCATTTTATGTATTTCAATTCAATAACATTAATAAAATTGATATCCTTCACAGTGAAAATTCATATATTGTAAGTAGACCATTATGTTGGGAGGAGTTGGACATGAAGTTAGCAAAAATCTGCATTAATTGCAGAGGTACAGGCTTTGTCACTACCTTTTGGATTATTAAGCGTAAATGTCCAGTATGCAAAGGAAGTGGAAAAAAATACAGTTCTATTAGTCTGCGAAAAAAATGGAACTAATATTCAATTCTTAATTCTATCGTATATAGACAAGCTATATGTTATGAAAGGCCCTTTTGTTACTACAAGGACCACATATAGAAGAAATATGTTTAAAGAGTTCGCTCTAATTTATCTGTTATTTTCGATTCTTGCTCATTTACTATTAGAGAACATGCGGTATCACCTGCTATATTTACAGCTGTGCGGGACTTGTCTAATAATCGATCAATACCGAGAATCAAATCAATTCCTCAACTGGAAGCTGGACGGATGAAAGAACCATCGCAAGCATGATTAACCCCACACCAGGCACCCCTGCCGTCCCAATGCTCACCAACACCGCAATTACCACAACAGTTGTTATCTCACCTATTGTTAAATCCACAACATAGAATGATCCAAGATTCTTATTTTTTAGGTGAAGACTCAAAATGATATCCGTTAAACAAGTACGAAAAACACTCACTCATGACCTTCAATATTCAAAAAAAAAAACGAAAAGCTATCATCGCTTTTCGTTCCCTTGAAACTTTTTAACTGTCACAATTGGAGGGGTTTTTTTCTTTTTCCAAAAGAAGTATAACCCAGCAATTACAATCGCAACTCCAACCAAAGGTAATACGTAAGGAGCTGCAACTTCTTTAATAGTTGCCCAGTTTTCACCTAAGACCATCCCAAGGTATAGGAAGAAAATCGTCCAAGGAATGATAGCAGCAACTGTATACACTGTAAATTTCCATGCTGACATTCTAGCAATTCCGGCTGGGATGGAAATTGCATGTCTGACTACCGGGATGAATCGGGCACTAAAAATGACACCTGCCCCATATTTTTCAAACCACTGCTCTGAAACATCAATGTGTTTTTTCTGAATCAGGACATATTTCCCATATTTTTCAAGAAATGGTCTACCACCTAAATAACCAGCCCAATACAGGAATAATTGGGCAAAAGTTCCGCCAATAGTTCCTGCTATTACGGCTCCAAGGAAACCAATTTTACCAGTTGAAATCATAAATCCACCGTATCCAAGTACAATCTCACTCGGGATGATTTCTATCATGAGTCCAATTGCTATACCAAAGTATCCTAAATCGGACAAAAACATTAAGATGTTAAAAATAATATCTTTCATATAGCACTCCTTAAAAAAGATCTTATTATGTACAAGCCCGTATTTATTATACACAAGAACGATAGGTACAAGAACCATAAACTCTATGGATATATAGAATACTAATAAAAGCATAAAAAAAGGACAAACCATTGGCCTGTCCTTTTAATAAAAATATAAAGGGGTATTAAACTTTACTTAGGTTGATCGTACTGCCTCCAAGCTTATTTGAACAAGCTTCATTAATCTTTGAAACGACTAGAGCAGGGTCAGTTTGGAAAACACGCTGAAAAACTTCTCGACGTGATTTAGTCTTTTCAATTTTGATTCCTTTATTTTGAAACTTAGAAATAATATCAGTAACCATTGCTTCCATCCCCCAAACTCTTATTTTTTATCGAACGTTTCAATTGATATTTCTTTTATTCCCAGCTCTTGAAATGACTAAACTATATTTTCTTATTAATTTTGAATGTTAACTTGGTATTTAGAGTGATCGTGTATTTCATCTTTAACAACGTGGATTTGAATGTTATGTATGCCTGTTTCACTAAAAGTGATTTCAGCCATATATGATCCAGGTTTTATTTCATTAGCAGGAATATACAGATGTTTATCTGTACCCTCCAGCCAAACTTCGAATTGAACTTCTGATTTCTCCAAAGGATGATGTTCATTTTTGATGGACACCAATAGTTCTTGCTTTCCTATAGATTGAACAGCTTTTGGATTGAATTCGAACTCTACATGTGAATGGTGATGCTCTGAAGTGGTATTCTTTTTACTGGAACTAACATTACCTGCTTGTACAACCGTTATTTCATCTTCTGGCATAGTATGCATATTAGAAGCAGTAACATGTGCTGTGATTCGATATGTACCTGCAGTTTGGAAGATATATTCTGCCTCATAATTTCCCTGCTTGGTATTTTTCGTGTCAATCATTTGTTTTGTATTTTCCCCTGTCTTTACAATCTCAAAGACTACTTCGCTTGCATTTACCGGCTGATCATTTTGAGAAACCTCAACGACAATTTTTGTTTTCTCACCAGTTTTAGCTTGATTTGATAATTGTATTTCCGCCTTTATGGGAGTGGCAGATTTATCAACTTGTTCTTTTGTTTCTGAATCTTTCTTGTCTCCTATTCCATTGCATCCAGTTAAAATAACTAAAAATGTCATAGATAGTAGTAAAAGTTTATTCATGCTTACTCTCCTGTATTTCTAAACTTGATAAATACATTCTACCCATAAATTGTGAAGAATGAATGAAGTTTATGTTGAGTAAAAATTAAAAATCGTATTTATGCTACCAGCTATCTTCCAAAAAATTTTCACCCATCTATAAATTCCTCTTCATAGTTAGAAAAACCTTTAATAATCATGAAAATTCATCCATATATATGAAGTAATCTTGACAAACAACAAGGCTATGATGTTTGACTGAAAGTTTAAGATTTTCTATAATTATCTTTATCTTACAATCTTGTAGAGGTGATGTAAGTGGGGCTGTAAAAAAACGTTTATATATAAATAAAAACACAAATAAGATTTTAAACCCTCAGGAGGTGACTCCTTTCTCGCAGCGTGCGGGATAAGGAAGCTATTTGGACATATTAAACTTGGTTATTGTAGCCATTTTAATTGCTTTTACGGCATTTTTCGTAGCTGCAGAATTTGCCATTGTGAAGATTAGATCGTCAAGGATTGATCAGTTGATTGAAGAAGGTCGTTCTGGCGCAATGTCTGCTAGAATTGTAACCACACATTTGGATGAGTATTTATCTGCTTGCCAACTAGGTATTACCATAACAGCATTAGGCTTGGGGTGGTTGGGAGAACCAACTGTCGAAAGCATGCTTAGACCAGTATTCAATAATTTTGACATCCCTGAATCGGTATCGCACGTTCTAACATTCGCAATCGCATTCGCGTTCATTACATTCATTCATGTAGTCGTTGGTGAATTAGCTCCAAAAACACTAGCAATTCAAAAAGCGGAAACAGTCAGTCTTATGACGGCTAAGCCATTAATGATTTTTTATAAAATCATGTATCCATTTATCTTCGTTTTAAACGGATCAGCTAGAATTGTGACAAGAATGTTTGGGTTGAAACCAGCTTCAGAGCATGATATCGCCCATTCTGAAGAAGAGCTACGAATAATACTTTCAGAAAGCTATAAAAGTGGTGAAATTAACCAATCTGAATTCAAGTATGTAAATAAAATATTTGAATTCGATGATCGTATCGCAAAAGAAATCATGGTACCGCGAACTGAAATCGTAACTCTTTCAAAAGAAGATACCATGGAAACTTTCTTTACTGTTTTAAAGGAAGAAAAGTTCACACGTTATCCGATCATTGATGGAGATAAGGACCATGTAGTGGGCATGATCAATGTGAAGGAACTATTCACTGATATGCTTACAAACCAATCCTTCAATTCACAACCTATTGAGCCATATATTCGTCCTATTATTCGAATTATTGATACTGTGCCCATCCATGATCTACTGTTAAAAATGCAAAAAGAAAGAATTCATATGGCCATTCTAATGGATGAGTATGGTGGAACATCAGGATTAGTAACAGTTGAAGATATACTTGAAGAAATTGTTGGGGAAATCCGTGATGAATTCGATCTCGATGAAATTGCAGAAGTACGAAAATTGGCTGATAACCATTTCCTATTTGATGCAAAAGTTCTTATCAGTCAGGTGAACGACCTGCTAGGAACAGACATTGACGATGAGGACATCGATACAATTGGTGGATGGATCCTAACTGAAAACTACGAAGCTAAACAAGGTGATATTTTAGAATATGACACCTATTCTTTTATCATAAAAGAAATGGAAGAACACCACATTCGTTACGTTGAAGTTCTTAAGAAATCAGAATCTGTATCTGCAGTATCTGAAGAGGAAACACCTATTCTCGTAAATGAAAAGTCAGAAATAGTTTCTTAATAGAAAGAACCTTTTTTCACCTTCAAATGTGAAATAAACCCGGCAGAAACTGAGGGCACTGAAAAACTTGCATTTTTAAAAATGTAAACATGGTGAGATAAAAAAAGGGCAATTTCTCGTTCGATTTAGAACAAGAAATTGCCCTTTTTTATCCCTTTTCTTTATCCCTTT
>NZ_JAAGVZ010000055.1 GCF_010882125.1 Peribacillus alkalitolerans
CTTTTTTCGTGTCCCATTAAATTCTGTATGACCTCTAAAGGTGCTCCAGTATTAATAAGAGGCGTTGCGTAACTGGGTCTTAGCTGGTGTGGATGAATACACTTATTGATCCCTGCTCTTTTGGAGATCTGTTTAATGACATATCTCATTTGTGCAATGCTCATGCGATGTGGCGCCCGGGTTGTAACAAACAGAGCTTGTTGATCATCCGTTCTTTCTTCCATATATCTTTTTAGCCAAATACTGCACCGAGTATTAAAGTACACTTCCCTTTCTTTTTTCCCTTTCCCAAATACGATTACCGACTGTTCCGCAAAGTTGATTGCGTGCTTATCTAAGCTTACAACCTCTCCGATCCTGCATCCGGTTGAATACATAAATTCAAATAGAGCTTTTTCAAAAGTGGAGTCACACGCTTCACGTAGCAATTCGATTTCTTCCTCGGTTAAAAACTTAGGAATTCTGCTTTCTGGCTTTGGTTCTTTAATGTTTGATACAGGATTAACCGGAACATAATTCTCTTCCTGAGCCCATTTGAATAAAGATTTAATAAAACGGATTCTATGACAGAGACTTGATGCCTTTAACTCAGCTGCAGCTTCTCCAAGATAAAGTTTTACAGACTCTGTCGTAATATCAGTGATTTGGATGTCCCCAAAGTATTTAATTAACAAGAGCAGCTGTACATTATACACCTTTAATGTCTGAAAGGAATATCCTTGAATTTGTTTATCTGCTTTATATAATTGCCAGGCTTCAGAAACAAGCATCATGAACAACTCCCTGGTACTTTTACATCTAGTGTTCACCTAAAAACCGGAAATTATACTAAGTTAATAGTTTTTTATTCGGTAATTGCACCCTATAGTTTAAGTACAATTCTTCACAAAATTAGTTTTATTATAGGAATGCTGCCCCGTTTGTTTAATAAGAATTTCAGCAAAAAGGTGCCTTAATCCTTCCTAGATCAACGCACCCATTAGTTTAAGTCTATTTCTTCACAAACTTCTTTTTAGGGGTGCTACCCTCCCCATGCTTTTGCCAACGAGTGAACTCCTGAAAAGATCTCTTCCTCAGATAATGCTGCAAAACCCAATAGAATGGTTCGATCGTCACTTAAACCGTAATCTGATACAGGATAACCTTTGATATCATATTTAGCAGCCTGTTCAATAAGCTCTTTTTCCACCATACCGTTATTCATGCGGACTAAAAGATGCAATCCAGAATCCTGGCCAATAATTTCAATTGAATTTGGGAAATGAGTCGAAAGCGCTGTGATGAGTGCATCTCTCTTTTTTTTGTAAACAATCCGCATTTTGTTAATATGTTTTTTCCAGCTGCCTTCCTGCATGAATCTTTTGATGAGCTCCTGGTCAAGCCGAGACACAGACTGAACGAAGTGAAAGTAATGTTCATGGTACTTTTCCATTAACAGTTTGGGAAGAACTATATAAGCCATGCGCAGGGACGGT
>NZ_JAAGVZ010000056.1 GCF_010882125.1 Peribacillus alkalitolerans
GAGGGCACTGAAAAAGTCCGCTTTAACAATTAGGGAGTCAATCGCTCGATTTTAATCGAGCGATTGACTCCCTTTTTGCTTTATACTAAAGATATCAATGTATGTAGGTGGTATCGAAATGATTTCAAATCAAGAAACGCTCAAACTTAGTCCGTTTATGGCGATTTATGATATCGTCGTACCGAAAGATAATATGCTTCGTCAAATTAATGAATTAGTGGACTTCAATTTCATTTTAGAAGAACTAAAAACAAAATATTGTCTTGATAATGGTCGAAATGCAGTATCTCCAATCCGTATGTTCAAATATTTACTATTAAAATCAATCTATGATTTATCAGATGTAGATCTGGTTGAACGGTCAAAATATGATATGTCTTTTAAATATTTCTTAGATATGGCACCTGAGGATCCAGTCATCAATTCAAGTTCATTAACTAAATTTCGTAAGCTCCGTCTTCAGGATGTGGGTTTATTAGACATGCTCATAGGAAAGACGGTTGAAATTGCATTAGAAAAAGAAATCATTCAAAGTAAAACTATTATTGTCGATGCCACGCATACAAAAGCACGTTATAACCAAAAAACACCGAAAGAATTTTTACAAGAGAAGTCGAAGAACGTAAGAAAAGCTGTTTACCAAATTGATGAATCAATGAAAGAAAAATTCCCATCCAAACCAACTTCTAACGAAGTAAAAGATGAAGTAGACTACTGCCGTCAAGTTATTGAAGTAGTGGAGACGCAACCACAAATCGCTGTAATTCCAGCTGTAAAAGAAAAGTTAAACGTCCTAAAAGAAGTAGTAGAGGATTATGAAGAACAACTGAACTATTCAAGCGATCCAGACGCACGTGTTGGTCATAAAACAGCGGGCTCTTCTTTCTTTGGGTTTAAGACACATATTGCAATGAATGATGAACGAATAATTACAGCTGCAGTAATAACAACTGGGGAGAAAAGTGATGGAAAATACCTTAAAGAATTAGTCGAAAAAAGTAGAGCAACAGGCATCGAAGTTACATCGGTGATTGGCGATACAGCGTATTCAGAAAAAGAAAATATTCAATATGCCAAAAAGGAAGAATTTCAGCTTATTTCAAAATTAAATCCACTAATCACACAGGGTGGTCGTGCTAAGGAAGATGAGTTCGAATTTAATAAAGATGCAGGCATGTACGTATGTAAAGCTGGGCATATGGCAATTCGAAAAGCGCGTACAAATAAGAAAAATGTAGGGAAAAATCAACGTCAAACCTATTACTTTGACACCGAAAAATGCAAAGTATGCCCTTTCCGTGAAGGATGTTATACAGAAGGGGCGAAGAGTAAAACATATTCGGTGACAATTAAATCGACCGAACATAAGGAACAAGAAACGTTTCAAAATAGTGA
>NZ_JAAGVZ010000009.1:0-116673 GCF_010882125.1 Peribacillus alkalitolerans
GAATACAAAATAAACACGGCATGAGTCCTGTTGAATATAGAACTCATGCCGCGTAAACGGCAGTCTTTTAAAAGTGTCTACTTGACGGGTATACGTTCAAAATCGCTGTTTCTTTTTTTCTTTCACTAATCTTTATTATGTAAAGTAGTGCATTTTAGATGAATGAAGTCTTATGTATTTGGAAAAAATTAATTATGGGGCTTAATAGGAATCAAGCTTTTATTTTTTTCGGATAAACATTACATATAAACCAATAGCAATCAAAACAAATGGCCAAAATTTCAATGCTGTATCCATCCCATTTTCTAGGACTCCCATCATCTTAAAGATTCGATCGTAGAACAGGAGAAGGATAGATACAATGAGGAGTAATATCCCATGGAACATCCCCTTTTTCGTTTTATTTCCGCGCAAGATGAATCCTAGGGCAATAATTAATATGAATACACCGATGTCATTAGGCCAAATTTCTAGCTTTCCGACTACGTGAAAGTGAAGTCCAAATCCGAATAAGATCACCCCAGGTAGAATTGAATCGAACTCTTTACCCATATACGCTTGTAATAGAAAGGCTATTCCTACAATCCCAAGCAAAGTTGGCCAAGAGTAAAATCCATCGAAAAGGGCAATTGAGTTTTGCTGCATGAAAAAATAGAGACCAAATCCTATTAAAATGACTCCAGGAAATATATGTTGGGATTTCATAAATTACCTCCATTAAAATCAATTGTAACTGCTTGCAACATCAATACTTTTTTGGTACGGTACATTAGTGGGTTTGTGTCGAATATTGGTGATTAATTTTTGATTCTTTTATGAATGATTAGGGAAAACATTAACTGTTTCCATGTTAGCATATGAATTCATATTATGTTCATAATTTTTTCAGGTACGAAATATTGTCCATGATATAATAGTCATGTAACTTTTATAGTCAAATTTATTGGGGGGTGCAAAGGATTTATGCATATATTAGCAGTTGGTCTCAACTATAAAACTGCCCCTGTAGAAATTCGTGAACGTTTATCATTTAATGAAACTGAGCTTGCAGATGCAATGCGAGCATTGAATAATAAAAAAAGCATTTTAGAGAATATCATTATTTCGACATGTAACAGAACGGAAATTTACGCGGTTGTCGATCAAATTCATACAGGCCGTTACTATATTAAAGAATTCCTTTCACAATGGTTCAATATTGAAGCAAGTGAATTTTCTCCATTCCTATTCATTTATGAGGGAGATGGGGCGGTTGAACATTTGTTCCAAGTGAGCTGTGGGTTGAATTCAATGGTGCTTGGGGAAACTCAAATCCTTGGTCAAGTTCGCTCAAGTTATTTTCTTGGACAAACTGAACAGACTACCGGTACTGTTTTCAATCACTTATTCAAACAAGCGATTACTTTGGCGAAAAAAGCACATGCTGAAACGGAAATCAATACCAATGCTGTTTCTATCAGCTATGCTGCAGTAGAGTTAGCCAAAAAAATCTTTGGTTCATTGGCGAATAAGAATGTACTTGTTCTAGGAGCTGGAAAAATGGGTGAGCTTGCCATTCAAAACCTCTATAGCAACGGTGCAAAAGATGTCACAGTAATCAACCGTACGTATGAAAAAGCTTTGAACCTTGCTGAACGTTTTTCAGGTAAGGCGAAACAGCTCCAAGAATTGCAATGCGCATTAGTTGAGGCGGATATCCTTATTTCATCGACTGGGTCCAAGGATTATGTCATCACAAAGGAAATGATGACGCACGTCAATAAAATGAGAAAAGGTCGTCCAATCTTCATGGTGGACATCGCAGTACCTCGAGACCTTGATCCTGAATTAGCAAAGTTGGATAGCATTTTCCTTTATGATATTGACGATCTTGAAGGAATTGTGGAAGCGAATCTACAAGAGCGTAAAAAGGCAGCAGAATCTATCTTGATCATGATTGAAGGCGAAATTGTAGAGTTTAATTCATGGCTTAACATGCTCGGTGTAGTCCCAGTTATTTCTGCACTGCGTGAAAAGGCTTTAGCTATCCAATCTGAAACGATGGACAGCCTTGAAAGAAAACTTCCTCATCTTTCTGAACGTGACATGAAAGTCCTGAATAAGCATACAAAGAGTATCGTGAACCAAATGCTAAAGGATCCTATCATGTTTGCTAAGGAGCTTGCTGGCAATCAGCCTGATAGTTCTGAAGCTCTACAGAATTTCATTAAAACTTTTAATATAGAAGAATTGGTGACTAAGCAAACAGCCACCGAAATACAGGAACCAAGTGTATCAAAAGTAGGAATGAAGCCTGTTCAGGCTCATGCGTAAGAGAGGCTTCCTCCTATGCTAGAAATGTACATGACAAGATTGCATGAGTTTACGGTTGTACTGTATGCGGTTAGTGTGCTCTTATACTTTATTGATTTTCTTCATAATGACCGGAGGGCAAACCGCTTTGCCTTCTGGCTGCTTGCGATTGTTTGGGTGCTTCAAACAATCTTTTTGTTTCTTTATGTCAAAAAAACTGGAAGATTCCCAGTCTTGACGATTTTTGAAGGTTTATATTTTTACGCATGGGTATTGATCACACTTTCCTTAGTGATTAATAAATTATTGAGGGTTGATTTTACTGTCTTTTTCACGAATGTTCTGGGCTTCATTGTCATGGCTATACATACATTTGCACCAGTCCAGGTAGAATCTGAAGTTCTTGCCCAAAAACTAGTTTCAGAGTTGCTTTTGATCCATATTACGATGGCTATCCTTTCATACGGAGCATTTTCTCTATCATTCGTATTCTCCCTTCTATATTTATTGCAATATGACTTATTGAAACGGAAAAAATGGGGAAAGCGATTGATTAGGTTGGGTGACTTATCAAAGTTGGAACATATGTCTTATGTATTAACAGTGATAGGAGTGCCGATGCTTATACTAGCATTAATTCTTGGTTTGCAATGGGCCTTCATAAAGGTTCCTGACGTGAGTTGGTTTGATTCAAAAATTGTAGGGTCTTTTATTGTGCTCATTTCATATAGTAGTTATTTATATTTGAAAGTCCGTAAGCAAGTCTATGGAAAGACTCTTGCATATTGGAACATCGCTTCATTTTTTATCGTATTAATAAACTTTTTACTATTTGGAAGCTTGTCAGCTTTCCATTTTTGGAACACTTAGGAGGATCCCATGAGAAAAATTATTGTTGGCTCCAGAAGAAGCAAATTGGCTATAACACAAACAAATTGGGTTATTGACCAATTAAAATCCCTTGGACTCCCTTTTGAATTTGAAGTTAAGGAAATCGTGACAAAAGGCGATCAAATATTGGATGTCACACTTTCCAAAGTGGGAGGTAAAGGTTTATTTGTAAAAGAAATCGAGCAGGCGCTTTTAGATAAAGAAATAGATATGGCTGTACATAGCATGAAAGATATGCCTGCAGTATTGCCTGAGGGATTGACAATAGGTTGTATTCCAGTAAGGGAAGATCACCGAGATGCTTTAATTTCAAAGGATGGAAAAACATTGGATGAGCTTCCTGCAGGTTCGATTATTGGAACTAGTAGTCTTAGACGCAGTTCGCAAATCCTTGCTAGAAGACCGGATTTAGAAATTAAATGGATTCGTGGAAACATTGACACTCGCCTTCAAAAATTAAAGGACGAAGATTATGATGCCATCATTTTAGCAGCTGCTGGATTATCTCGTATGGGATGGAAATCTGAAGTGGTTTCAGAATTTTTAGATCCAGATTTTTGTTTGCCTGCTGTTGGTCAAGGCGCATTATCCATCGAATGTCGTGAGGATGACCATGAACTACTAGAGCAGCTTAGCAAATTTACTTGCAAAAAAACGAAAATTGCTGTTGAAGCTGAACGAGCATTCCTTGATAAAATGGAAGGCGGGTGCCAGGTTCCCATTGCTGGTTTTGCTACAGTAAAAGATACGGTTAATGTTGAATTAACAGCACTTGTAGCCTCACCGGATGGAAAGGTCATCTATAAAGAAATGATATCAGGAATAGACCCGGTAGCAGTTGGTCATGAGGTAGCAGCCCTACTATCAAGTGTAGGCGCAAAAGCGTTGATTGACAAAGTAAAAGAGGAGCTGGATAAATAATGGATGAACATGGCTTTCTCCATCATAAACATGTGTTGATCACAAGAGGAAGCAATCAGTCCAGCGAAATGTCCAGTATGATTAAACAGCACGGAGGGATTCCTTATGTAATCCCTCTCTTGTCGTTTCAAAAATCAGAATCTAATCAAGATAAAATCTCGGCAGTTTTGCAAAGACTCCCGAATTTCGATTGGTTGGTTTTAACAAGTAAAAATGGTGTAGATTTTTTATTCGAATGGTTAGATTGTCTAAATATCCAACCTAAACTACCGAAGATAGCAGTTATTGGGGCAAAGACCCTATTTTATTTACAAACAAAGGGACATGAAGCAGATTTTGTTCCTACTTCATATGTTGCAGAAGTGTTTGTTGAGGAATTTATTACTATTCTACAATCCAATGAACAGGTTTTGATAGCGAAGGGAAATCTAGCACGGGATGTCATCGCCACAGGCATACGTGAAAGTGGTTATCTTTGCGAAGAAATCATCATTTATGATAACGTAATCCCTGAAGGTAGTGAGAAAGCCTTAAAAGATTGTTTAAGTGAAAACAAGATTGATATCATCACTTTTACCAGCTCATCATCGGTCGACCATTTTATGAAAATCGTAAAACGATATCAATTACAAGAATACATACTAGATTCAGCCATCGCTTGCATCGGTCCAATAGCGAAGGCGAGAGCTGATAAACATGGATTAATAGTTGAAATATGTCCAGAAGTGTATACCATTGATGGTATGATTGAAGCTATGAAAAACTATTATTCGAATAACATTTAGGAGGGGCTTGGAATGAGAGACTTACAATTCACACGTCACCGTAGATTACGTCAAAACGCGAATATGAGAGCGCTTGTAAGAGAAACATTTTTACGTACGGAGGATTTAATCTATCCCATCTTTATCGCAGCTGGCGAAAATGTAAAGAATGAAGTTTCTTCTATGCCAGGAGTATATCAATTATCCTTGGATCAATTCATGAATGAAGTGGACGAAGCGGTAGAGCTTGGTATAAAATCTGTCATTCTTTTTGGGGTGCCTTACGACCGTGAAAAAGATGAAACAGGTACTGGTGCCTTTAGTCACAATGGATTAGTACAACAAGGTACAAGATTGGTTAAAGAAAAATATCCTGAATTATTAGTCGTAGCTGATACATGTCTATGCGAATACACGAGCCATGGTCACTGCGGCATTGTTGAAGAGGGGAAAGTCCTTAACGATCCTACACTGGATTTACTTGCTAAAACGGCTGTCAGTCAAGTAGAGGCTGGTGCGGATATCATTGCTCCATCGAATATGATGGATGGATTCGTAGCTGCCATTCGTGCAGGTTTAGATGAAGCGGGATATCATGATGTCCCTATCATGTCTTACGCAGTAAAATATTCATCTGCTTATTACGGACCTTTCCGTGATGCAGCTAATAGTGCTCCCCAATTTGGAGACCGTAAAGCTTATCAAATGGATCCTGCAAATCGAATGGAAGCATTAAGAGAAGCTGAATCCGATATGATGGAAGGTGCCGACTTTCTTATGGTAAAGCCTGCACTTGCTTATATGGATATTATTCGTGATGTGAAAAACAACTTTAATTTACCTGTTGTCGCTTACAATGTTAGTGGAGAGTATTCCATGATTAAAGCGGCTGCCCAGAACGGTTGGATTGATGAGAAGGGCATCGTCATGGAAACATTGACAGGATTAAAACGTGCTGGTGCGGATTTAATCATCACATATTTTGCAAAAGACGTTGCCAAATGGGTGAAAGAGCTGTAATTAATTCTAGGAAGTTTATAAGGAGACGTTGAAATGAGATCTTTCGAAAAGTCAAAGCAAGCGTTTCAGGAAGCAAAGTCATTAATGCCAGGAGGAGTAAATAGTCCTGTCCGTGCCTTTAAATCAGTGAATATGGATCCTATTTTCATGGAAAGCGGCAAGGGATCGAAAATTTATGATATCGATGGCAATGAATACATCGACTACGTTCTTTCTTGGGGGCCTTTAATCTTGGGCCATACGAATGGAGAAGTTGTAGAGGCAATTAAAAAGGTTGCTGAAACAGGTACTAGCTTTGGTGCACCAACCCTGTTGGAAAATGAGCTTGCAAAGCTTGTAATCGAGCGAGTTCCTTCCATTGAAGTGATTCGTATGGTTTCCTCTGGAACAGAAGCTACCATGAGCGCCCTACGATTGGCACGTGGATATACCGGAAGAAATAAGATTCTAAAATTTGAAGGATGCTACCATGGTCATGGTGATTCCTTATTGATCAAAGCTGGTTCTGGAGTGGCGACACTCGGACTACCTGATAGCCCTGGTGTACCAGAAGGTGTGGCAAAGAACACGATAACGGTTGCGTACAATGATTTGGAAAGAGTGAAATATGCTTTCGAGCAATATGGAGATGACATTGCAGGAATCATTGTTGAGCCGGTTGCAGGGAACATGGGTGTTGTTCCTCCTCAACCAGGATTTTTAGAAGGATTGCGTGACATTACGGAGCAGTATGGTGCATTATTAATTTTTGACGAGGTTATGACTGGATTCCGTGTAGGATATAATTGTGCGCAAGGTTATTATGGAATCACACCTGATCTAACTTGCCTAGGCAAGGTTATTGGTGGTGGACTTCCTGTTGGCGCTTACGGTGGAAAAGCTGAAATCATGGAGCAAATTGCTCCTAGTGGTCCTATTTATCAAGCAGGTACACTTTCTGGGAATCCATTAGCCATGGCAGCGGGTTATGCAACTCTAAGTCAACTAAAACCTGAACACTATGAAGAGTTCAATAAAAAGGCAGATCGCCTTGAAGAAGGTATTACAGAAGCTGCACGTAAATATGATGTTCCTGTCTCCTTTAATCGAGCAGGATCTATGATTGGGTTCTTCTTTACAAATGAAGAAGTAATTAATTACGAAAAAGCAAAAACTTCTAACTTGGAATTCTTTGCAGCGTACTATCGTGAAATGGCTGAGCAAGGCATCTTCCTTCCTCCTTCACAATTTGAAGGAATGTTCCTATCCACCGCACATAGCGATGAGGATATTGAGAAAACGATTGCTGCAGTAGAAAAATCATTTGCTACTTTAAAAAGATAATGAACGAAACGTCCTGTAGCCCAGGGCGTTTTTTTTTATGGAAAGGAGTGATAGGAGCGTAGCTCACCACTATAGATGAGACTGGTTTTATCACATGGTTGCTTGAATGAATAACGAAGTTTAAGAATCCTATAATGAACAAGTGTTTTTCAGTCATATTCCTGTCGCATGGTTCATAGAGTTGTAATGGTATAAGTATCGTTTTGAGCCACGAGGGGAGGAAATTATTTTGACGAATGATCAATCGTACTTACGATTTTCATTAGAGGAGTCTGTTTGGTTTCAAAAAGGACAGGAAGTAGGAGAGTTGTTTAGTCTAGCCATAGATCCAAATGTCACCATTGTAGAAAATGATCAGTATGTAAATATAAAAGGGTTTCTAGAACTGTCAGGTGAGTATAGAGGCAGTGGGATTAGTCAAGTTCGGGAGACTGGGGATATATCGCCAAGTAGCTTCCATAAAACGATTCAGAATGTTTTAAGGGATGAACAGGGAATCAGCACTTTCACCCATGCCTTTCCTGTTGATATATCCATTCCGGCCAATAGGATCAGTTCTCTCGATGAAGTAAACGTGATGATTCAAACTTTCGATTATACAATGCCAGAAAATAATTGTTTAAAATTGTCGGCTGATTTATGCATTACTGGTATATACGGTGAGCAACAATTTACCCCAAAACCAGAACCAGAGTCTTATCATCCATTCCAAGCCTTCACTCCAGAAACGCAAGAAGTATTTGCTCATCGAACCTATGAGGAAGAGGATGTTGAAGAGTATGAAAATGAAGAATCAGCCCAGGCTGTTGAGCCGATTCTTTACCGTGAAGAGTATGAAAATGAAGAATCAGTTCAGGTGGTGGAGTCGATTCTTTACCGTGAAGAAGATGAATATGAGCCATTCTCAGCTGAAGCTACGAAACTACCACGTGAAGACGATGATGAGGAAGAATCTTATACAGAGTCTACTTTTGTATATCAAAATGAGAATCTGGAAGAATCCACTCAAAAAGAGGTATTTACTGAGTTTCCAGTCTTCCATTATGAAGAGGAAGAATTGGAAGACGAAGAGCAAGAGTTTCAGGTAAGGCAAGACTACCAGGTTTGGCAGGAGACTCCAACTGCTAATCATCCATACTATCAAGAGGACTATAGCCAAAGGATTGAAGAGGCAGAAGAACAGCGTATTAGCAATCAGGAAACATCAGAGGTAGACGATGTTGAGGTAGAAGAAGTAGAAAGATTTGAAGAAGTAGAAGTAGTAGATGAAGTAGAGGAAATATCTTATCAGGAAAGCCCAAGGGTCAATACATCTTTTTCAGTCCAGCAATACGCTGAAAAAGCTTCTAATGCAGAAGTCGAGAATCAAGCACCAGTTGAAGAAAAGCGGAGTCATTCGGCTAGTGTCTCGCTTACTGACTTTTTCGGTAAAAAGGAAACTCAGGATAAAGCGATACTGAAAGTTTGCATTATTCAGCATGGAGAAAATTTGCATGAAGTAGCAAGTCGATATCAAGTTCCTGTCCAGGTTATCATTAAGAAGAATGATTTAGATGATGAAAATGATATTTATGAAGGTCAAGTCCTCTACATTCCACAAGTTGTAGCCAATCGTAAATAGAATTCGTTAACAGTTTGGGCCTGGCTCAAACTGTTATTTTTTCGAAAATATCAAAGGAATTGGAGGTGTGGGGATGGACCTGAAAAATGAAAAGGAAACACCTGTTGAAGAGATCATGAAATACTACATGTTAGAAGTTAGATATCATGAAAAAATGGGGAATATCGTAAAAATTTATACCGATCAAGGCGTATTTGCTTTGAAAAGCATTGACCCTAAAGTAGGCATGGATTTTATCCGAAATGTTCAGAGATTGTATCAAAGAGGCTATAATCGAATCGTGCCTATATTTATGACTATGGATAATCGATATGGAATTTTGAATAGTGGAAAACTGTTTTATTTGATGCCATGGCTTTTAGATGATAATAATAGCGAACGCAATGAAAAGCATAAGCATATGTTTAGGGAACTAGCAAGGATGCATACGTTGACGTCAAAGGAAATCGAGGTCAAAAAAGAGGACCGAGAAGTGCATTATGAAAAAACACTAGAGCTGTGGAACAAACAAAAGGAATTTCTGGAGGAATTTGTTCAAGCTAGTGAACGTAAATGGTATATGTCTCCTTTTGAGCTTATGTACTGTTCCTATTATAACGACATTTCACAAGCGCTTAACTTTTCAACCAAAAAGTTAGAAGAATGGTACGAAAAGACGAAAGATAATGAAAAGCTCCGGACTGTAGTTACGCATGGCAAGGTGTCAATCTCCCATTTTTTATATGATGACAGGGGATATGGGCATTTTATTAATTTTGAGGATTCAAAAACAGCACCAGCTCATTTCGATTTATTGCCTTTTTTAGTGAGTTCATGCAAGACATATCCCATCCGTCATGATGATGCAATCGATTGGCTATACACGTATTTAAAATACTTTTCATTAAAGGAGGATGAGATGCTGTTGTTCTTAAGCTATCTTGCTCATCCAGGAGCCATGATATCTTCAGTGGAACATTATCATGAAAAACGGAATCAAAAAGCTGAAATCGCTTATTTAAAGAACCTGCAACGCAACTATTGGACTTTGAAAAATGTGGAATATGTCGTGATGAGGATAGACGAGATCGAGAAACAGAAAAAAGCTGCAGCCGCTGCGGCAGCCCAGCAATAAGGGGAATATTAATCTTAACGCTATATCTGCTTGACTTGGGTTTCATGATAGGAAGATGGTTTTTACAAATATGCCTTGGCCAGTTTAAACTAAATTACTAAACTAGATCCAGTCAGAACGAAGGCTAATCGCCAAGAAGATTAATAAACCGAGGAACAGAATATCAAATGCAGTTGGGAAAAAGAATGTACGGATTCCTTGGAAGATGCAAAAAGGAATTACAAACTGATTGCATAGTGCTCTCAAATTACGTAGCCAAGGGGGCATGTTATAAGGGTTGTATCGTTTTTTCAAGGTAGCCACCCGCCTTTATAGGTATTTGTATTATCTTATTGTTATTCTGTGGAAAAGGTGAAAATGACAGAACATTATACTAGTCCGTGTATATACTAATAAAAATTCGGGAAAGATTATTGACGTTAACATCACATTTTTGTACTATAAACGTAACTCTATAAAAGTAAAAGCAAGGATTGGGAAAAGTAGGCTTGAATTCTGATTTCAGAGAGAGGAACCGTTAGCTGGGAGGTTTCTTATTCAAGAGCATGCCGAAGTCACCCATAAGCTGCATTCGTGAACAGATTATTTCAGTAGCGGATGCCGGTGAAAAGCCGTTATTTTCATTAAGCGCCGAATGTATTTTCATTTCATTCGGAAAAAAGGTGGTACCGCGAACAACTCTCTTCGTCCTTTTCACAAGGAAAGAGAGTTTTTTTATTCCACGAAAAAGTGTTTTAGGAGGGCTAAATATGGAGACAGAACAACAGACTACCTCAATGCCAACTAAATACGACCCGAAAGCCATTGAAAAAGGTCGTTATGAATGGTGGTTAAAAGGAAAATTTTTCGAAGCGAAAGATGACGAGCAAAAAGAACCTTATACAATCGTAATCCCGCCACCGAACGTAACAGGAAAGCTGCACCTTGGCCACGCTTGGGATACAACGTTACAGGATATTTTGACTCGTATGAAAAGAATGCAAAGCTATGATGTTCTTTGGTTACCAGGAATGGACCATGCAGGAATCGCTACTCAAGCGAAGGTTGAAGAGAAGCTACGTGCTGAAGGCAAAAGCCGTTACGATTTAGGGCGCGAAGCATTCGTTAAAGAAACGTGGAAATGGAAAGAGGAGTATGCAGGCCATATCCGTGAACAATGGTCAAAAATTGGTCTAGGACTAGACTACTCACGTGAGCGTTTTACGTTAGATGAAGGCCTTTCCAAAGCGGTTAGGGAAGTTTTCGTTTCACTATACAATAAGGGCTTAATCTATCGTGGGGAGTATATCATCAACTGGGATCCTTCCACGAAAACAGCTCTATCTGATATCGAAGTTATTTATAAGGATGTTCAAGGCGCATTCTACCACATGAAATATCCATTGGCTGATGGAACAGGACATATTGAGGTTGCAACGACACGTCCTGAAACGATGCTTGGGGATACAGCGGTTGCAGTTCATCCTGAAGACGAACGCTATAAGCACCTTATTGGCAAAACAGTCATCCTTCCAATAGTTGGTCGTGAGATTCCAATTGTAGGCGATGATTATGTAGATATGGAATTTGGATCAGGAGCAGTGAAAATCACTCCAGCGCATGATCCGAATGACTTTGAAATTGGTAACCGCCATAATCTAGAACGAGTTCTTGTCATGCATGAAGATGGAACAATGAACGGAAAAGCTGGAAAATACGAAGGCATGGATCGTTTTGAATGCCGTAAGCAAATCGTGAAAGATCTTCAAGAACAAGGTGTCTTATTTAAAATTGAAGAGCATATGCATTCAGTTGGACATTCAGAGCGCAGTGGGGCAGTAGTTGAGCCTTACCTATCCACTCAATGGTTCGTAAAAATGCAACCATTGGCAGATGCTGCGATTGAACTTCAAAAACAAGAAGAAAAAGTTAACTTCGTCCCTGAGCGATTTGAAAAAACGTATTTACACTGGATGGAAAATATCCGTGACTGGTGTATTTCCCGTCAATTATGGTGGGGACATCGAATCCCGGCTTGGTATCATAAAGAAACGGGTGAGGTTTATGTAGGGCACGATGCTCCTGCTGATGAGGAGAATTGGAAGCAGGATGAAGATGTACTGGATACTTGGTTCAGTTCAGCGTTATGGCCATTCTCCACAATGGGTTGGCCAGATGTTGAGTCAGCAGACTTTAAGCGTTATTATCCAACAGGCTGCTTAGTAACTGGATACGATATCATTTTCTTCTGGGTTTCCCGTATGATTTTCCAAGGCTTAGAGTTTACTGGTCAACGACCATTCGAAGACGTTCTTATTCATGGACTTGTTCGTGACGCGGAAGGTCGCAAAATGAGTAAATCACTAGGCAATGGTGTTGATCCGATGGATGTTATTGATCAATATGGAGCAGACTCTTTACGTTATTTCTTATCTACTGGAAGCTCTCCAGGCCAAGATTTACGTTTCAGCATGGAGAAGGTAGAAGCGGTTTGGAACTTCTCTAATAAGATTTGGAACGCTTCTCGTTTTGCATTGATGAACATGAACGGCTTGAAATATGAAGAAATCGATTTATCAGGCGAAAAATCAGTTGCTGATAAGTGGATTTTAACTCGATTGAATGAAACAATCGAAAATGTTACTCGACTTGCTGATAAATACGAATTCGGAGAAGTGGGTCGGATTCTTTATAACTTCATTTGGGATGACTTCTGTGATTGGTACATCGAAATGGCGAAGCTTCCATTATACGGTGAAGCTGAAGCGGCTAAGAAAACGACTCGTTCTATCTTGGCTTACGTACTCGATAATACTATGAGATTATTACATCCGTTCATGCCATTCATCACTGAAGAAATTTGGCAGAACTTACCGCACAGTGGAGAATCGATCACAGTTGCAGCTTGGCCAACGGTAAATGCTGAACTATCCGACTCAGAAGCAGCGGAAGAAATGAAGCTATTGGTAGAAATCATTCGTACGGTACGTAATATCCGTGCAGAAGTGAACACACCATTAAGTAAAAAAATCAGCCTAATCCTTAAGACAAAGGATGAAAAAATCGCTGAGATGCTTCAAAAGAACAGTGCTTATATCGAGCGATTCTGTAATCCAGAAGTATTGACGATTGGCACAAAAGTGGAAGAACCAGAGCAAGCAATGACTGCTGTAGTTACAGGAGTTGAATTGATCCTTCCGCTTCAAGGGTTAATCAATATTGAAGAGGAGCTTAAACGTTTAGAAAAAGAACGTGAAAAGCTTGATAAAGAGGTAGAGCGTGTTCAGAAAAAATTGGGTAATGAAGGGTTTGTCAGCAAAGCTCCTGCCCAAGTCATTGATGAAGAACGTGCGAAAGAAAAGGATTACGTTGAAAAACGTGATGCAGTGGCGCGTAGAATAACTGAATTGAAGTCCATGTAAAAATTAGGGTGTGTCAAGGATCGAAATAATAGCGATCTTTGACACATCCTTTTTCTATTCTTTCTATATTTCTCCGATGGAAAACCAATGAGAATTCATATATGATGGGATTCAGAGAAGTCTTTCGATAATAGAACTAATTCAACCATAAAACTATTGCAGGAATAACTTAATCAGGGGCGTAGATGAATCAATTGGCATGACTGATAGCTGCGTCCCCTTTAACAGAGCCTAATACAAAAGGGGAAACTAAATGAAAACAGGATGGCTTATTTATAACGGAAATGTTACGCATTCAAAATTTACAGAGCTTGTTGACTGGCTTGTGAAGAGTGGAGAAGAAGCAGACTTAAAGATAGTAAAAGTGAAGAATAATGAATTGCTTGCGACTTTCGAACATGGACAAGCAGTAATCAAGGGAAAGTATTCGCAGGAACGACCTGATTTTGTGATTTTTTGGGATAAAGATATTCATCTTGCACGTCATTTAGAAAAGATGGGGCTAAAACTATTCAACAGTGCGGACGCGATTGAAATTTGCGATGACAAATCTCTTACTTTCTTAAAACTCGCAAATCATGGCTTGAAAATGCCCAAAACCATACACTCCCCTTTGATGTTTAAAAATCCACCTATTTCTGATGATCATCATTTCGACCTTATCATTGAAGAGCTTGGCTTGCCTTTAATCATGAAGGAGGATCGAGGATCATTTGGTGCACAGGTTTATATGATTCATTCCAGAGAACAGCTAACTGAAAAAACTCAGGAACTTAAAAACTTGGGCGTATCTTTTCTTTATCAAGAATATATAGGTTCTAGCCATGGGAGAGATATCAGATTGAATGTTGTCGGTGATGAAGTAGTAGCTACAATGCACCGAGTTTCCAAAGAGGATTTCCGTGCGAATGTTACAAATGGTGGGAAAATGCAAACATATACCCCTACAAGGGAGCAATGTGAAATTGCTATAGCTTGTTCACAGATTATTGGGACGGATTTTTGCGGAGTCGATTTATTATTTGGTGAAAATGATGAACCAATCGTGTGTGAGGTCAACTCTAATGCGCATTTTAAAAATATTTATGACTGTACTGGAATAGATGTTTCTAAATATATGATTACCTATATTCTTCAACAACTCGAGGAGAAGCTTCCATGTTAAACGGATGGATTGTATATAACCAAGTTGATGCGGATAAAAACTACTTATTCATCGAAGGATTTATCGAACAAGCGGCTGCTATGGATATCCGATTGCTTTTCAAAAGAAAAGAAGATTTCTCGATTGGGTATTGGGATGGGACCCTTCAAATGTTCTATGAAGGAAATGAGGTATCCCACCCTGATTTCGTGATTTCGAGGAACTTGGATGAAACCTTCCGGACTCAGCTTGAATTGATGGGTATCAGGGTGTTCAACTCTGCAACCATTGGCAGAATCGCAAACAATAAGGCTAGAACGCATCAATTGCTAGCAGGCCACGGGATCCCTATGACGGATACGCTTTTTATTAGGAAGGAAGAATGGAACCCGGATATTTTACCTTTTTCCTATCCCCTAATTGTAAAAGATGCTAATGGACGTTCAGGTACAAGTGTCTTTAAAGTGGATAATGATACGGAATTGAAAGAGTCTTTGAAAGCGTTACAAGGAGAAATTTTGATTCAGAGACCTGCATTGGAAGGGAAAGATGTTAGGGTTTTTGTAGTGGGTAAGGACATTGTCTGTGCGATACTTCGTCAGTCCGATTTAGATTTTAGAGCCAATATTTCTCTAGGTGGAAGCTCTTCTGTTTATACCCTAAACGAAAGTGAACAAGAACTCGTTCATAAAATCTTGAACATTTTGGACCTTGATTATGCTGGGATTGACTTTATTTTTGACCATAAGGGTCGTTTCCTCCTTAATGAAATTGAGGATGTAGTAGGGAGCAGAAGCTTATTCGCAAATACTTCGATCAACATTTATGAAATTTATTTGAATCATATCTTAAAAACAATCAATTTAGCAAATAACCAATATCATCGGTTCAATTAAATAGGAGGTGAGGATATGCTGACATATGAACAGGCAACAGCTTGGATAAAAAATAAGTCACCAAGAGGCATAGACCTAGGACTACAACGGGTGGAATGGCTACTTCAAGAACTTGGGAACCCAGAAAGACTAGCTTCCTTTGTCCATATTGGGGGAACGAACGGCAAAGGCTCCACGCTTACATTTCTCCAAAAAATTTTAATAGAGTCAAACACATGTGTTGGAAGCTTTACATCACCCAGCTTAACGAATTATAACGAGCACATTGGTGTGAATGGCATTCCTATTTCCAATGAAGATTTCACCGATCTAGTCAGCATCATCCAACCAGTTTCTGATCGAATGGAACAAGAAACAGGATGGCCACCTGCTACAGAGTTCGAGATCATTACCGTGATGATGTTTTATTACTTTGGTATGGTCAAAGAGGTAGATCTTGTACTAGTGGAAGTCGGTCTTGGTGGTCGTATGGATTCTACGAATGTATTAAATCCTCTCATATCGATCATAACGAATGTGGGACTTGATCATACGAATATTCTAGGAGGGACCGTAGAAGAAATAGCCAAAGAAAAGGCGGGCATCATAAAGGATGATTCGTATTTAATTATCGGTTCTAAGCGGCAAGAGGTAATAGAGATCCTAATGGCTGAAGCGGAAAAAAGGAAAAGCCAGATTCTTGCCTTGAACCAGGATTTTTCTGTTGAGAAACAATCCAATGGTTTTTCTTATTCTTTTAAGGAAGAAAGTATTAAAGTTTTGTCGGTTTCCATGGTAGGGAGTCATCAACTGGAAAATGCGGCTTTGGCCATCACTGCTTCATTGATTCTTCGTGATCGGTTTGATTTTCCCATATCCGAGAATTCAATAAGAACTGGAATTCAGAAGGCAAAATGGAAAGGAAGATTTGAAGTCCTTTCAGACGAGCCTTGTATAATCATAGATGGGGCTCATAATGAGGATGGCATGAACTCATTGGTCGACACATTGAAACAACAATATCCTAATGAAAAGTTTATATTTCTTGCAGCAGCATTACAGGATAAAGATTATTCAAAAATGTTAAGCATCATGAATACTATATCTGACCAATTTATCTTTACACAATTCGTAAATGGTCGCGTCCTATCAGCAGAATCATTGTCACAAGCTAGTAAAGCGGAAAACAAACTCATCATTGAAGATTGGAAAGAAGCCCTTCAATACGGAATCCAAAATGCAAGGAATGGAAATATTCTAGTCATTACAGGGTCTCTCTACTTTTTAAGCCAAGTACGACCAATCATACTAAATAGCCTTGAAATACAAGAATAATTTTAAAAATCAGGAAATATTTTCTATGGAATTAACTGAAATATATGACAAAAGAAGGATTTATTGATAATATTTGTATAGTGTAAATTGTGAAATGTAGGAAGGAGGGTGGGAATATGCAGGTTAGTAAACTAGCAAAAATTATTATTTGGGTACTTTGGATAGTAATTGTACCAGCAGGCATCTGGCTTGCACACTTGTATTTCCCACCACAAATAGCTGGAGATCACTGGATTATCGTCAAATTTTCTATACTGATGTGCTTGCTGTCGTTCTTTCCTCTTGTCATAAATCAAACGCCGATTTTTACTGGACACGCGGTTTCGTTGACGGTATTTCTTTTATATGGGATATCTACAGAGATGATACTTATGCAAATCGCTATAGTAGTGTTAATGCTTAAACTGAAGGTCACAAGACAGGATTTATTTAGAATACCTTTAAACTCTTTGATGTTCTTTGTTGTTTCTTTATCAAGTGGTCTAATATACTATGCACTTGGTGGAACTCATTTTGCTATTGATATAAATAATAATAACGATTTCTTAAAGATAGCGGCTTATCAGTTCTCTTACTTTGTCATTAACCAGGTGATACTGACTACTATAGTAATTTTTTTATATAAAAGAAAACGAAATATTTTTGGGAAAGATTTATTATGGGAAAGTATCAATTCTGTCATCTTATTCCCAATTAGTCTTGTGTTGTTTACGCTATATCTACAACTAGGATCCATTGCTATTTTATTTGTCGGAATTCCTTTGTTTGGTCTTTCTCTCATATTGCGGCTTTATTATTCTTCAGAAAAAATTAATCTGCTTCTTCAAAAAGCAAGTGAGGTCGGCCATCAACTTACAGAGCGACTTAATGTTGATGAAGTATTGGATGTATTTATTAATCAAATATCAGAGATATTCCAAGTCGATGTCGCTTATATTCTTGATGTAGATCAACAAAAGCAGGAGCTCTATGTATTGCGCTCTATTAATTTTGACCAAGTAAAATTCAGACCTTTAAAACCATTTGAAGGAATTAGCGGAACGGTCTGGAAATCGGAACAAGCGGTATTATATTCAAAACGTAAAGAGTGGAAGCATCTTTCACAAGGAGATTTACTCGATTCCATCGAAAGTGTGGTAGCAGTACCGATATTGCGGAATTCGGAGGTTCGAGGGGTGCTATTACTAGGTAGTCGACAACAAAGAGCATATGAAACTTCACAGTTGAACATTGTGGATATTTTGTGTTCTTATTTGGCTATTGCTGTAGAGAATGCAAAACACCATCAAATTGCAAAGCAAAAAAGTGAACGCTGCGCTTTGACAGGTCTTTATAACTTTGGCTATTTTGAGAGTAAACTAACCCAAAACTTCATGAATTTACAAGAAGCCCAAAATAAAAAAATATCTATCATCCTATTGGATATTGACCATTTTAAGTCGATAAATGACAATTACGGCCATCAAAGCGGGAATGATATCCTTTGCCAAATTGCCAAGCGTTTAACGGATTATGTCGGTGACCGAGGGTTAGTAGCAAGATATGGCGGAGAAGAGTTCGTCATAATGGTAGAGAATTTCAATGATAACGAAGTGTTTAAAATGGCTGAGGAAATTCGTAAATTACTTGCTACACGTCCATTTACAGTAACCTCAGATTTAGAGAGAACGAGATCGAAAATTCTCGTAAATATCACTGCGAGTATTGGGGTGTCAACGGCACCAAACGATGCAGATGATGCGATGTCACTTATGAGACATGCAGATCGTGCGATGTATACGGGTGCGAAAAGAACAGGACGTAACAAGGTAGCACAGTATATTAAATAAGCAAAAGGCCAATTTACGGTTTTTTGCTTTTTTGTATTAGTAGACTTTTAGATTGATTGTGTCCAAATCAAGAATTGCTATCAAATATTCGTTACTTTCGACTTATAATCATATAAAATAGTCTTTAGAGACTATAACTTTAATGGGGTGACGTCAATGATGCTAGGTCTCACAATGATAATATCTTTTCTGCTTATTGCCGTCTTGTTAATCCTATTACCATTAGGATTGTCTAATAAAGGCAAGTTGCTTACATTGGCGGTCTGTGCATTACTAGGCTTTATGGGCTATGTAGGGATGAATGTGTTTCCACTATGGCAAATTGTAATAATCCAAATTTCTTTAGCGTTTCTGCTATCTTACATATTTGATAAGAGATTACAAGATTCTTTATATGCTGAAAACCAAGATGAAGAGGAAAATCTACCAGAACAAGATATTCCAAAGCCATTATTTTCAATGAATGAATTAGAAGAAAAAGCAAAAGGGTTTGAAACGGTCGACCAGTATTATTCTACTGTTCTTATCCCGTCGTATGAGAAAAAAGATCATATAAAGAATGAAGAACAAGAAATTGATACAGAAATTACACCAACGCTAGAACAAATCTCAGCTTCAGAGGAAAATTTAGAATCGGATTTAATTTTTGAAGATTTCAGAGAAGAACAGACTGAGGAACTTCCTGAAATAGAGAGGGATTTTATTATAGAACTTCCATTAATCGAAGAGCATTTAGTAGAGGAACAGGTGGGTAGTATTGAGGAAAAGGAGCTGTCTGAACTTGGCTTCGATGGCGCCGATGATGCTGAAGCACTGATGATGGCTAGAATGAGGTCATTTGAGAGTGTAGGGCATACTACTAATGCTCCTGAGAGAATTCTCACCGACGAAGATTCCATTGAAGAAATTGAATTGTCTCATAAAGTGGAAAGTAAGATCGAAAAAAGTAATCATTCCATTGAGCTATTCGATGACTTGGAAGAATTATATAAGAGTCGTAAGCAAACTTAGAAAGGAGCAGTGGAAATGGAGCAAAAAGCAGCTATATCTCTTCGCCTATTTTTCATCATACTTTTTTGCACATTGTTTATCACTGCCTTTTCTAGAATAGGTGTGTTTGCGTATGAAACGGTATTCCAACCTAAGCTTCTGTTTACCGAAAATACATACATCGGTCCAGTTTCTGTAGCTAATCTTGAACAAGATCAAGCCATACAAAAAGTAATTGAAGAAACATCAACATGGAGTTCTTCACCCAAGGTTGAGATTTCGTTTTCAGATAAAAGCATTCCATTGCCTAATGAGCTATTCTACTTTCAAATTGATGAATCTGTTTTAGCTGCCGGGGAAGGGATGACCAATCCACTTTTCGTTACAGTGAAAGAACAAGAATTGAAAGAGCAATTATTGTTACTAACGGACGAAACGATAGCAGAGAAAATTGATGTGAAACGTTTAAAAATAGAGATTGAAAAGACGGTTGGTACGTTATTACAAAAAGCAATCGTACCTTTCAAATTGTCCGAATATATCAGTGAGGATACCTTAACGCAAAATGTAGTTCTTTCTGAAGTGAAAAAAGAGATCAAGGATAAAAGTCAGTCTGAGCTCTGGCTAAGAAAGCATAGAGAGATTGTCATTCCTGCTAAAACCAATTTTTCTTTACTTAATTATTTACAGCAAACCAAGGAATCTGGTTTTTCCAATGAATTTTTGACCGTTATCGCATCAAGTATGTATCAATCCATTTTACCGACCAATTTACAAATCGTAGAAAGACATACCAGTAAGGAAATTCCTGAAGGTGTGCAGCTAGGTTTTGAAGCAAAAATCCTAAAGGATGACATGGATTTCATCATTTTTAATCCAAATGATAAAGAATTTGTAATCAGTTTCCTTCCACTAGAGACCGGATTGGCCATCCAAGTAAAGGGTATGAAAGCAGGTCTATCCTACAAAGTGCGGCTCGAAAATGAAAAATCCTACGAACCGAAAAAAATCATACGTTACGTAGCAAACCTTAACTCGATAAAACCTGAACAAAAGGTTAAAGGGAAAAAGGGGTACTCGATTTCAATCTACCGTGACATTTTCGATCAAAAGGGAGAGCGCCTTGAAACGGTGTTAATTGCAGATGATTTTTATTTGCCTGTGAATGAGGTAGTTTTTGAGGAGATTGGTAGGGCAGAGTTAGGAGCTAGCGAAGGTATAGAGCAACAAATCGATAATAATACACCTGAAAATGAGGATGAAGTAATTGATACTGATTCTAGCGAAGACTAAATGTACATATTCTCTTGAAAATCGAATCTGAAATAGATGGGAATGGATTTAGGATGGAAACCAAAATAAATGAAAATGGGTTTACTTTAATAGAGCTTTTGGTTTCTTTTACGATTCTAGGGATTATTTTCGTTTTCTTTTTTTCCTATTTTACAAACGCCTTTCAGTACAATAATAGGACCTCAAATACAATGAAGGTTGTAAATGTAGTCAGAGAGCAACAAGCATTAATCAAGCAAGAACCTTACAAATCTGAAATACAAAAATTTTTGACTAATGTTAATCCGCAAATTGACGCTTCAGACTTGCTTAAATCAAATTATCCAAGCCTAAATTTAAAAAATAACATTGAAGTCGTTAACAGAAAAGAATTGCAAGGGACAAACCAGATTGATGTTCCTTATTATAAATTCACTTTCAAAGACTCAAGCTATTCAATTGTCATGTATATTAAGCAACAAGCGGACCTAATTCCACAAGCGGTGTCTTCTATTTTGTATAAAGTGTACATTTTTGTTAACCAGAATAATAAGCTTTCATCGGACACATACACTTTTTTCGAATTTAAAAAATAGGGAGAATGAAGAACATGTTCCGGGAAGAAAAAGGTCTAACATTAATAGAATTATTAATTTCATTTGCAATCTTAGGAATCCTTATTACCATTACAAGTTCGGCATTAATCAATAGTATGAATTATTCAAAAAAGGCAACAAGTAATGTATTACTCCAACAAGAAGCGAATTACATTTTGAGTGAATTGACGAATTATCATGAAACAACCAAAAAATATACGGTAGAAATGGATAGAAATCCTAAAGCCAATTTTATTAAAATTACCGATCAAAATGGTGTTACAAATACAATCTCGAATCCCCAGTTTAATTATTCAATAACTTTAATTGGTACTAGCTCCTCTCAACCATTGCAGTTTGAGGTGAATCAGAACGCAGTTAATAAGATATTGCATATCAGGTTATTAATTGAAGATAACCAAGATTCAAGTAATCAATTTGAAGTAAAAACGATACTTTCAAAAATGTAAGCCCTTGGAGGGTAAAATGAGTGTAAGAGATAATAAGGGTATAACTTTAGTAGGGGTACTACTAATTATAGTTATTATTAGTCTGTTGGGGATGACACTTGCTAGTTTAATAGTTAATAATATGCAACAAATTAAAAAATCCGAAAAAGACATTCAAGTTAATGATGTTGCAGAGATGGGCATTCAATACCAGGCGATCAGCTTTTCAGATTTTTATACTTTAAAGGTTCATGAAATAACAACTGCTGTCAAAGAACAAATAAAAACAGATTTTAATACGAACGTACTTAAAAGCAATGAGCAGTATGAAGAAATGATAGGTAGCCAGCTTTTAAATGCGATCAAACAAAATACTCTATTTTATTCAAGCACTCCCAATAAATTATTACTAACAAAAAATGTGGATGTAATGGATGAAAGAAAATTTGATATATTCTTTGAAAATCCTGGAACAGACTTAAAGTGTGTAACGTGTGGTAGCACAGAAGCGGGCGAAGTCATTAAAATTGCATTTATTAGTAAAGGTAGCTCTAAAACCTATAGTGGTAATAAAACTATTAAATCCACTCTTAATATGAAAATTGGCGCATTGACCATAAATCCGGGTGGGGGGTCAGGTGGAGGTACAGGTGGTGGGAATACCCAACCACCTCAGTACGAAACAATTGTTACAAAACCAGTTAATTTACCAACCTGTACAGATACAAACTCATTTGGAACCAAAGATTGTGCTTATCAAGGTACCATTACAATCAATAATCCTCAAGATATTACAAATGTAGACATAATAATAAACGGGTCTCTAATCGCTTATAAGCCCTTAAATAAAGGGGTTGAAAACTCAACATTATATGTTACCGGTGATACTGACTTTTATGATCCTATCAATGGTATCCATGATTCAAATATATTTATTGGTGGGGATGCCCAATTTAAAAATATCAACCAGGGAATCAATAACACTACTATAGTTATTATGGGAAGAGCGGATTTCAATGTTGATGGCAATATCAATGGAATGTTCAATTCTACCATCTATGTTAGAGGTGATGCGGATTTTCATGATAAGCATATAAACAGTTTCAGTAGCAATGCTAAAATTTGTGTTGGAGGAAAAGTATCAGGAGTTCCTAGTAATACGAATTACAACATTTATTCTCCAACAATAAATAACGCTAAATTTATTGAAAAATGCGGAAGAACCGGTGGTCTTGATGATTCTGGTATTGGAATTGATTGGGATATAGACACATCTGATATTACGTACGAGTATAATTAAGCATCATTAATCTATTTAAGTATTGGGTTGAACATAAAAGTTTATTGAAGGGGTGAAAAATCATGATTAATAAGAGGAAACGACTTGGTGATTTGTTGGTTGAAGCTAATATCATTAACGAATTACAGCTTCAAGATACTTTGCATTCAAAAAAAGATGGTCAAAAATTGGGCGATGCCTTACTAGAACGAGGGTATATTAGTGAACAACAATTAATAGAAGTCTTGGAATTCCAACTAGGCATTCCTCATATTAGTCTTTTTCGTTACCCGGTCGATTCCAATCTTTTGAGCTTAATTTCTAAAGATTTTGCGATACGGAATATTTTGATTCCTATAAAAAAAGAAGGAAATCAACTAATTGTTGCAATGAACGATCCAATGGATTACTTCGCATTGGATGATATGAGGTTATCCACTGGATTCCAAATATCGCCTGCCATCGCAACAAAAGATGAAATCCTTTCTGCTATCCATAAGTATTACAATATGAAGGAAACATTTGATGATGTGGATACAAATCAGATGAATGACGGCGATTTGGGCGGAGATGAAGCACCGGCCGTACGTCTAGTAAACCAGCTATTATCTTCTGGTGTCCAATTAAAAGCTAGCGATATCCATATTGACCCTCTAGAAGAGAAAATGATAGTCAGGTATCGTGTAGATGGAATTTTACGTACAGAACGCGTTCTTTCAAAAAATATTTATAGTTTATTAATTGCACGTATTAAAATCATGGCAAATCTGAATGTTACTGAAACTAGATTACCTCAGGACGGGCGAATTAAGATTGAAGTAAATCATACAACTGTCGACCTAAGGATATCTTTATTGCCAACGGTTTACGGAGAAAAAGTGGTTATCCGTATTTTAGATTTATCCAGTGTGATGATTAGCCTGTCTCAACTTGGGTTCAATAAGGTAAATCTTCAAAAATTCGTGTCGATGATTGAACGACCATCGGGAATGATTTTGATTACCGGACCAACGGGGTCTGGGAAAACCTCAACTTTATATGCCGCAATGAATCATTTGAATACAGACAAAGTAAATATCATTACAGTCGAGGATCCAGTAGAATACCAGATTTCGGGCATTAATCAAGTACAGGTTAATCCTTCAGTAGGTTTGACATTTTCAAAAGGATTACGATCAATATTAAGGCAAGATCCGAACATCATCATGGTTGGCGAAATTCGGGATAGCGAAACTGCAGAAATCGCTGTTCGTGCTTCTTTGACCGGTCACCTATTGTTTAGTACTTTACATACAAATAGTGCTCTTACTACTATTCCAAGATTACTAGATATGGATATTGAGCCTTATCTAGTAGTGTCTTCCTTAGCTGGGGTGGTCGCGCAGCGTTTGATACGTAAAGTTTGTAAAGAATGTGCTACTGAATATGAACCTTCTATAATGGAAAAGGAAGTTTTTCATAAACGAGGCATCAAGGTTGACAAACTTTTTAGAGGAAATGGCTGTCCAAACTGTCAAAATAGTGGATACAAAGGTAGGCTTGCGATTCATGAAGTTCTAGTGGTTGATGAGAACATTAGAACGATGATGACGAATAATAAACCACTTGGTGACATTAAAAGCTACGCCATGAAAACAGGCATGATTTTCTTGATTGATGATGGATTATTAAAGGCAAAGAATGGACTGACAACAGTGGAGGAAGTACTGAGAGTCGCACTTCAGGAGTAGGGGGAACATCATATGAAAGAACGTTTAGACTATATATTAACTGCAGCATTTGAATTAGGTACTTCAGATATTCACATGACTGTTGGTGTACCTCCTATCATGAGACTTCATGGTGAATTGAAGCAATATGGGAAAGACAAGCTATTGCCAGCTGATACCGAAGCCATGGCAAAAGCCATCATTCCTGAAAACCTGTGGGAGGCATTCAAAGAAAAGGGTGAACTGGATTTTTCTTATGGCATTCCAGGGGTTTCTCGTTTCCGTGTCAATGCATATCATCAGCGTTCCTGTATAAGTCTAGCCATTCGTGTAGTTCCCACTAAAATTCCAACACTTGAGGAACTTCAGCTTCCTGACATATTAAAGCAAGTTGCTGAAAAGCATCAAGGACTCGTTTTGGTCACAGGACCTACTGGAAGCGGGAAATCTACAACTCTAGCATCGATGATCGATTATATTAATAAGAAATTAAAACGACATATCATCACTTTGGAAGATCCAATCGAATATTTGCATAAGCACGGGTCTAGTGTAATAGATCAACGTGAGGTAGGCTTTGATACGAAGAATTTTGCTAATGGGTTAAGAGCGTGCCTCAGGCAGGACCCTGATATTATCTTAGTCGGTGAGATGCGTGACTTAGAGACGATTTCTACCGCCATTACTGCTGCAGAAACAGGTCACTTAGTATTGGGTACGTTACATACAACAGATGCACCCGCTACGATTGACCGTATTATTGACGTATTCCCACCGAACCAGCAGCCACAGGTACGTGTTCAACTTGCTTCCGTATTGAATTCAATTGTATCTCAAAGACTTCTTCCAACCGTTAATAAGAATGGTAGAGTGGCAGCTGTTGAAATCATGATTAATAATTCAGCTGTTAGGAACTTAATCCGAAACGAAAAAATTCATCAAATCCATAGTGTCATGCAAACGAGCCGCGCACAAGGTATGCAAACACTCGAAATGGCCGTTCAGAAACTTTTGGAGTCAGAAAAGATTGATGCAGTTACCGCTGGCCCGTACGTTGGGGAAGGTGTCCATTAATGCCAGTATTTCGATATTCAGGCAGGGATCGAAGAGGAAGAGTAAGAAGAGGAAAAATTACATCCGATAACCGGAAAGAGGCTGTCTCCAAAATAAAAGAGATGGGTATCGCGGTTACTTCCATTGAAGAATTAAAGGGAATTTTGTATAAAGAAATCCATATAGGCGTCAACAAGGTCAAACATCAGGACCTAGTCATCTATGTGCGACAATTTTCCACTCTCTTGAAGGCTGGGATTTCGGTTGTTGAAGCCAATCATATTTTATCAAGGCAAACTTCTAGTAAGTTATTAAAAAAGGCTTTAGAAGATATTGTTAATAGTTTAGAGGAAGGAAAGCCCTATTCCGATGCAGCTGAAATGCATCGTAAGATTTTTCCGCCGTTGTTTATCAACATGATGAGGGCTGGGGAAGCGGGCGGAAATCTAGATGAAATCCTAGAACGGATGGCTGTGTATTTTGAAAAGCAACACAATACCCGACAAAAGGTAAAGTCAGCCATGATGTATCCAGCGACAGTTGGGATTATTTCGATTGTTATCGTAGTGTTTCTTTTATCTACCGTCGTACCAGCATTTGCAGATATGTTTCATTCATTTGGTGGAGAACTGCCCTTAATAACTAGAATAGTTCTTGGATTGGGGAATTTTTTTAAGAGTTTTTGGTGGATTTTTCTATTGTTGGTAATAGCCATTTCCCTTGGAATTCGATATATCCGATCAAATAAAAAGACGAAATATTATTTTGATTTTGTATTATTGAAGGTCCCAGTGTTCGGTAAGTTGTTGCAAAAAGCAAGTATAGCGAGGATGACACGGACATTAAGTTCGCTCTTTTCAAGCTCAGTTCCTATCCTTCAGTCTTTGACCATTGTAGAAAGAATCATTGGCAATGAGGTGTTGGCTAGGGTTATAAGAAGCAGCAGGAACTCCATTGAAAAGGGTCAATCGATTGCAGTACCAATGGAAAAGCACTGGGCGTTTCCTCCAATGGTCACTCATATGATTGCTATAGGAGAAAAGTCGGGAACGATGGATTTAATGTTGGACAAGGTTGCCGATTTTTACGAAACCGAGGTCGACAATGCAACTGACCAAATTAAAGCATTAATGGAACCTATGATGATCGTATTCTTGTCCATGGTTGTAGGTGTGATTGTAGCTGCAATTGCCGTACCGATGTTCAGTATTTTTGAGACAATCCAATAATAAAAAATTTACAAAAATAACAAATTAATATTTGAAATCCATTACTTTTTTCCTATATAATAAGAATATAAGATACTGCTAGAATAATAAATTGGAAGCAATGATAGTCCTTTCGTAATTGGGCACTTGAAAGGACAGTAGCGAGTAGTGCAACCCGCCAATTTTACCTTTAATGTTGAACTGTTGTTCGGATTAGAAGTAAAAATTGGCATTTTTAGTTTACATAGAAAAATTTGATTAAGGTTACCCAGGTGTAAACCTACCCAAATAAAAAACAAATTATTTACCGAGGAGAGAACGTTATGTTGAAGCGATTTAAGAAATTCGTTAAGAATCAAAAAGGTTTAACGCTTGTGGAATTATTGGCTGTTATTGTTATTTTGGGGATTATTGCGGCGATTGCTGTGCCAAGTATTGGTGGGATTATTGAAAATAGTAAGACGGATGCTCATATTGCAAATGCAAAACAATTAGTCGCTGCAGCAAAATTAGCTGAAGCCTCAAATCTAACTACAGAAGCAATTAGTCATACATTAGCTGGAGGTACTTCTTCCACGTCTTCTCCAGGTTATAAACTTAGTACATTGGTTTCCAATAAGTATATTACTGATATTACAGATCCTGACCAAAAAACTTCTGTATATTTAGGTGATTCCTACGTATTAAAATATAATAATAAATATTATATTTTTTTAGATGGAAATGTTAAAAATGTGGGAGCAGTAACATTACCTGTTGAAATGAATAGTATTGAAAGAACAAATGTTAATTAATCCATAATTTCTATATGAATTTATTCAGGTGAACATACGATTGAAAAGATATCCTGTTGAAGGTTTTGTCGTGGTTATAATAATTTTTATATTTTTTCTTGGAAGCTGGTTTCTAGTTAAGCCAGCTTTCAAACATATAGGAGAAGGAGTTCATCAATTAAATGGTGAGCTGTACATAAAGGCAACAAAAAATTATCTACTCATTGAGAACGTTCAAATAAAAGATCCAAGTTTAGTAGAGTTAACGTTAAGACAGTTGAAAGAAGCGGGCTATGTAGGAACTAGGAAAGAAATGGGTTTAAACCTTGAAATCTTTTCTCCCCCTCAGCATCCCTATTCCGACGATTCCAGAATCGTTATTATGAAATCAAATGGTCAACCTCAATTTTTTATCAGACTTTGCCCATACAGAGTTAAAGTATGTACTAGGGATTCCGAAACCCTTCTAGACACCATACCAAAATAAACCATACTCCTTTTCACAAGGAGTTCTTTTTTTACATATCCAACAGAAGTAATAGTTTAGTATAATATTAGATACAAAGTTGGAGAAGGATAATTTTATGCTATTAATCTATATCTATATTTTCATGCTAGGTGGTATATTAGGTTCATTTTATAACGTTGTCGGATTGCGTGTTCCACTAAATCAATCAATCGTTAAACCACGATCTCACTGCCCATCCTGTAAAAGAACTTTGACTCCAGTTGATTTAGTTCCAATTTTCTCTTACTTATTTCTAGGGGGAAAGTGCCGGGGCTGCGGGCAGAAAATCTCTATTAATTACCCATTAATGGAGCTAAGCACTGCATTCCTTTTTACTCTTGCATTCTATGAAATAGGTTTCCAATGGGAATTACTAGTCGCGTGGACATTTATATCATTATTGATCATTATCCTTGTGTCTGATATTGCTTACATGTTAATACCAGACAAGGTTTTGCTTTTCTTTCTTCCTATATTGATAGTCGAGCGGATTTTCTTACCGTTAAATCCTTGGTGGGACCCAATCGTTGGAGCATTTTTTGGTTTTGGTCTGCTCTTTTTCATCGCTGTAATCAGTAAAGGGGGAATGGGTGGGGGAGATATTAAGCTATATTTCTTGATAGGAATTGTGCTTGGATTCAAGCTCTCTCTATTGTCATTTTTTATTGCGACGCTTATTGGCGCCCTTTATGGAGTTGCCATCATTCTTGTAGGCAAATTCAAGAAAAGGCAACCGATTCCATTCGGACCATTTATTGTAGTAGGCTCATTAATGGCGTATTTTTATGGTGAATCTATTATTAGTTGGTACATACATACTTTTTACTCGTTTTAAAAAGGAGAGAGGCGAATGGGGTCGTTAATAAGAAGCAATCATCATAGAGTTCACTTTGTTATTAAAGACCGTTATATTCGCTTTGTTGAAAGTGGAAAGAACAACAGTTTTCTCTCATATGGACAAAAATGCTTGCCTGAAGGAGTCATTGTCGAGGGTCAAATCAAACAAAAAGAAATTTTTGCAATGATCTTGGATGAAATTGTCGACGAATACAATTTGAAAGGGAGCAAGATTACTTTTTGTGTTCCAGATTCTTTTGTGGTTATTAGAAAAGTTTTAGTTCCTTTCGAAGTGGTTGAAGATGAACTAAAGGGTTACTTATATATGCAACTAGGTGACACCTTGCATCTACCATTTGAGGATCCCATTTTCGAAGCGATTGATATTGGCAAAAAGTCAGGACAGAGAGAAATATTGTTAATTGCTACTAAGGAATCTATTATTCATGAGTTTACGGATTTGTTCAAAGAATGTTCCTTAAAGCCTGTTGTTGCCGATTTATCGATTCTCTCACTCTATAGATTGTATTACAACTTAGGTCAATCTGAAGTGGACGAGCACGCTTTAATCGTACAAATTGGGATCGATACCATCCAATTATCTGTATTTAATAATCATCGACCTGAATTTGTAAGGCTGACTAAGTTGCCGGTAAATGAAAGTCAAATCGAATCTTTTAAAGCCCGTAGTGGCCAGGAATACTTTATTTGGAAAGATGAAGAAAACGGGCTTGATTCATTGGCCCGTGATACTATAAATGAGTTAGAACGTTTTATGACCTTTTATAAATTTAATTTGACCAAAGGTAGAAACGAAATTACTAAGCTGGTCTTGACAGGAGATCACCCTGGAATGGAGTATCTTGAAAAAAGAATAGTGGGATCGTTTGATGTACCTATCCAGTCTTTATTGAAGCCATTGTTCCAGACGAAAAAAGGAAACAATATCCCTCCTGTCTTCACAGATTGTATTGGACTTGCTCTAAAGTAGGTGTCGAGAATGTTAGTGGATATTAATTTAATGCCCCAAAAAGAAAAGAGAAGATCGTTCCAGCTTCTTGGCATACTCATGCTATTCTTCATCGTGGCAGCAGTTGCAGTTTACTCTTGGTTCACTTATGAGCAGCAAGTGGAAAAGGAGGTCAGACTCCAGCAACAGCTCTCATCGTTGGAGAAGCTTGCGAATATTCAACAAGAAAAACAGTTGCAAAGCGCTGACCAAAGTTCTACGAGTGAATTAGAAACTGCAGTAGACTGGGCAGAGAATTATCCGGTCTCGACATTTTTATTACTGAGACATTTGGCATCTTTACTTCCAGAGCGAGGATTTTTGTTGAATTTTTCGTATCAAGATAGTGGTGATGCTCAACTAACGATTCAATTTGATTCTTCAAGAGAATCGGCCTTTTATTTAAAACGTCTTGAAGATTCTAAGTTAATTAAAGAAGCAACACTATTAAGCATTGTAACGGAGACAGTTGGGCAAGAAGAAGAATCTCAACCTATCATAAAAAACGATGTGTTGCCTAGATATATCACCCAATATACCGTTAAAGTGGACCTTGAGGCATTAAAACTAGCTGAAAGAGAAGGAGAGGTGAAGCCATAATGGATTCCCGTAAAAAGTTCCTTACTTTCATTGTCATCATCATTGGCCTTGGTACATTGGGTTTTGGATATGCTTTCTGGTTTCATTTTCTACCATTAAAAGAACGAATTTCGTCTTTGAGCACCATGATTTCAGCTCAAGAAGAAAAGTTAGGGGAAAGTGGATCTCCAAATACTGAGAAAACTGGCGAGATCATTACTCAAACGACAGAGTTACAAAAGAAACTGCCAGTGGCACCTTTAGTCGACCAGTTCATTCTGGAATTGGAACGAGCGGAAGTAGAATCTGGTAGCCTAATTACAAGTTTTAATTTTGGACAAAATCAATCAGAAGTGACATCAGAATCTGAAAATAATTTAGCTACTGAAATAGGTAATGCTATCGGTTCTTCACAATCTAACTCAACAACTACTGATACTAACGTCGATGAAAACGGCAAACCAATTGAAACAATGCCCGCTGTTCCATTACCTGAAGGTGTAGAACAGTTGACGGTATCCATGACCGTTGAGTCTCCTTCCTATTTTGAATTGGAAGCTTTTATAAAGGCGATTGAAGAACTGCCTCGTATTACAAAAATTGATAATCTTACTTTTACAGGACAACGTGAAGTGAGGGAAGCAACGGTACCCGTTACAAAGTTAACGTATAGTGTTACGGTTTCAACCTTCTATTTCCCGAAATTAGAAGATTTGAAGAGTCAATTGCCGAAATACGAAAAACCTGCCCCTTCAGAAAAGATTAACCCACTTGTGCCAGTCGAGGTATTGCCTAGTACTGAATCATCGAACGATCAATCAGATTCAAAACCTAGTGAAAATGAAGCTTCATCAGAAGATTCGACAATTAAACAAGGCGATAATGAATCTGAGGATGCGATTAAAGACTATGAAGTTGTAGAAAAGAACGGTAATTCCTATAAGGTATACAAACATAGAGTAGAATCTGGAGACACGTTTTTTAGTCTTGCTATGAATTACTATAGCGACCCAGAAGAGCAAAAGACGATTAAGTCCTGGAATGGAATAAGTAGACTTCTGGCTGATCAAACAATTGAGATTCCAGTCCCGTACAATCCTTGACGATATTTGACGAAAGCTATTGATAACAAGACGACAAAAGTCTTGTTATTTTTTTTTTCACCTATGGTAGGATGAAACAAACCCCGTCGAAAGGAGGCATTTTAGGGAATGGACAAGTCAAAACCATCTACCATCACTATTAAAATCAATGGAAGAAATCGTTCTTTTATGGAAGAAAAAAAACCTGAAATAAAGGATGAAGAGCAACCACCTCTCCAGGAAGTCATACAATCCCAACTTGAATCTGCAGCTTCGACCCAGGCGGAAGAGGAAAGCTTTGATTGGATACTACCTACTCCCGAAGATGATATTTCTAAAAAAGAATCTATTTTTGTCACGCCAAAGAAAAGTAATAAGGGTGTGACGATTACAACCATTGGCTGGAACAAAAAGAAAAATCCTGCAGGACTTATAAAATCTTTATTCGTTGCCATCGTATTTGCTGTAGCGCTAGGGATTAGTTTTGGCTGGATTGTTTTAAATACGATGACGGCAAAAAAGGAAGAGAGTGTAGTTACTAATGTACCGCCGAGTACACAGACGGAAACTGAGCAATCAGAAACCTCAAAGGTTCCACTTCCTTCCATTCAAGCATTTGTCGTGCAAGGTGGCGTTTTCAGCACCATGGAAGCTGCAACAGCACAACAAGAAGCGTTTAAGTCGCAAAAACTGAGTACGGAAATATTTCAACTGGATGGAAAGTTTTATGTTTTACTAGGTGCGGGAAATACATTAGAAGGAACCAAGAGTATTTCAGGGTATTATAAAGGTTTAGGGATAGACGCATTCTGGAAGCAAATCACGATAGATGCCCCGAAAGAGATGCTAGTCAATAAATCAGATTTGGAAACTATGACCAAGAGTATCCAATATTATAATAGCCTGACTGCTCTTTATGCATTAGCCATGACAGGTGATAAGTCAGCAGAAATTAGTGGAGATGCAAGCGTCCAAGAACATCTTCAATCGAATATGACTAAGCTAGAAAAAGAATCGATGCAGCTGGCTATAAAGGAGCTTCTAGAAAGTCAATCGATGCTTGCTGATTTTGCAAAGAACGGTAAAGTCGAAGTGCTTGTAAAAGGCCAAGTGCATTTATTGAACTTCTTAAAACTCTACCAGAACGGCTGATGTCGAAACACGTTTATTTACCGGGAAATGATTCGACATTGTGAAAATCTGAGGGATCCGATGAGGGTCTCTTTTCTTTATGCATAAAGAGTATGATAATGTGTTAATGAACATAAATTGAATGAAGACTAATACTTTTTTTCAGTCAGACATGAGAATTACATTTTTAATGAAGGCTTTCATTGTACATGTCCCTCTTATTTGATACGATACTAATGTATCTCCCAATTTGAACATGTTAGGCATGGTGATGATGTATGCAATCTATAATTTTGGCTTCTTCTTCTCCTCGAAGACAAGAACTTCTATCTCTTCTTCAAATCCCCTTTAGAGTTCACTCCAGTGATATTGATGAGCATATTCCACATGATATGGAAGCTGAAGAAGCAGTCGTACAGCTTGCTGAAAGAAAAGCAAAAGCGGTTGCAGTGCAATTCTTGGATGACATTATTATAGGAAGTGACACTGTAGTTGTTTGTGATGGCAATATTTTAGGGAAACCAAGAGATCGTGAGGATGCTTTTGCCATGCTTCGACAACTTTCAGGGCGAGAGCATCGAGTTTTGACAGGTGTTGCACTAGTGAAAGGCGACAAAGTGAAAAGTTTTTATAAAGAAACGGAAGTGACGTTTTGGGAGCTGACTGACAGTGACATCACGTCGTATTTAGATAGTGGGGAACCCTTTGACAAGGCAGGATCCTACGGTATTCAAGGATTTGGTTCACTATTCGTAAAGAAAATCAACGGTGATTATTTCAGTGTCGTAGGCTTGCCGGTTTCCAGGTTATCTAGAGAACTTAAGCACTTCCAAGACTAAGTCGGTTCATGCTTCCTTTCGTCCTTTTAAGGGAAAGGAAGGTTCTATGACCACTAAAATGTTAATAAGAGATTTTCCGAAGGATGAACGGCCGCGGGAACGATTCCTTCAAGATGGTGCACAAAGCTTATCAAACCAGGAATTGTTAGCATTACTGTTAAGGACCGGCACGAAAGATGAGTCGGTCATGCAGCTATCTAATAAGCTGATCTCCTATTTTGAAGGTTTACGTTTATTGAAGGATGCATCAGTTGAAGAAATCATCAGCATCCGAGGGATAGGCGAGGCAAAGGCGATACAGATTTTGGCTGCAGTCGAATTAGGGAGACGAATCAGCAATTTCACAGACCAAGACAGGTATGTGATTCGTTCTCCGGAAGATTGTGCAAATTATTGTATGAACGATATGCGTTTTTTAACACAGGAGCATTTTGTCTGCCTTTACCTCAATACGAAAAATCAAGTCCTCCATAAACAAACCATTTTTATCGGTAGCTTGAATTCAAGTATCGTACATCCTCGAGAGGTCTATAAAGAGGCATTCCGGAGAAGTGCTGCTAGCATCATTTGTGTCCATAATCACCCTTCTGGCGATCCTACCCCAAGCCGTGAGGATATTGAGGTGACGAAAAGACTTTCCGAATGCGGGAAAATCATTGGGATTGATATTTTAGACCACGTGATTATCGGTGACAAAAAATATGTCAGTCTAAAAGAAAAAGGGTATTTGTAACACTATCAAAATTTTTGACGTTACTATATAATATAATTTATGATTTTTTTTTAGAAAGAAATCATCACACTTAATTTAACGCTCTGTTCAACTGCCCATAAGCGGAATAAAAGGGCCTCAAAATCGTACAAGATAATAGATTATTATTACTTCGTATACAATGCATTTATGTTCAGAAAGGGAGATATTAGAATGTTGGGAATCGGTGCAAAAGATCTTGGAATTGATTTAGGTACAGCTAATACGCTTGTATATTTAAAAGGAAAAGGAATCGCAGTTCGCGAACCTTCTGTCGTTGCTCTTCAAACAGACACAAAGCAAATTGTAGCGGTTGGAAACGATGCGAAAAATATGATTGGTCGTACTCCAGGGAATGTTGTAGCCCTACGCCCTATGAAGGACGGAGTTATTGCTGATTATGAAACGACTGCGACCATGATGAAATATTATATCAATCAAGCTCAACCAAAAGGCTATTTCTCAAGAAAGCCTTATGTTATGGTGTGTGTACCATCAGGAATTACGGCAGTAGAAGAACGGGCTGTAATTGATGCGACTCGTCAAGCTGGAGCTAGAGATGCTTATACGATTGAAGAGCCATTTGCCGCAGCAATCGGAGCAAACCTACCTGTTTGGGAGCCTACAGGTAGCATGGTTGTTGATATTGGCGGAGGTACAACTGAAGTGGCAATTATCTCTTTAGGAGGGATTGTTACTAGCCAATCAATTCGAATTGCTGGTGATGAAATGGATGAAGCCATCGTCAATTATATTCGTAAAACGTATAATCTGATGATTGGGGAGCGAACGGCTGAAACAATCAAAATGGAAGTTGGTTCAGCAGGAGATCCAGACGGAATTGAAAACATGGAAATCCGTGGTCGTGATTTGTTGACAGGTTTACCTAAAACGATTGAAATTTCGGCAGAAGAGATTTCAAAAGCATTAAATGATACGGTTTATGCGATTGTCGATTCGGTTAAAAATACATTAGAAAAAACTCCACCTGAACTGGCTGCTGACATTATGGATCGCGGTATCGTCTTGACTGGTGGGGGTGCTCTATTGCGCAATATGGACAAGGTCATCAGCCAAGAAACTAAAATGCCTGTATTAATTGCAGAAAATCCATTGGATTGTGTTGCGATTGGAACGGGTAAAGCATTAGATCACATTCATTTATTCAGAGCGCGTGCGAAGGATTACCGTTAATTTCAACTTAGTAAATATTATCGAGGTGTAAATCATGCCACAGTTTTTTAATAAGAAACTAATCCTACTTTTGGTTAGCATAATCATCCTCGTGGCATTGATTGGGTTTTCATTAAGAGAACGCGACCGTTTGAGCTGGCCGGAGCAATTCATTAAGGATGCTACCGGTCTTGCTCAACAAATTTTCCATACACCTGTGGCTTATATCACAGGGACAATTGAAAATTTTCGTGATCTTCAAAATACATATGATGAGAATAAGAAATTGAAAGCTCGATTAGACGAGTATGTAAAGCTAAAAACTGAAGTACAGGATTTAGAGAAGGAAAACAAGGAGCTTAGGGAAATCCTTGATAAAAAAGACAGCCTCCACGATTTTACCCCTATTCAGGCTACAGTGATTGGCAGAAACCCAGATCGCTGGTATTATGAGCTTGTCACGATCAATAAAGGGAAAATTCATGGTGTTGAGAAAAACATGGCTGTTATTACTGCAAAAGGTTTAATTGGTAGGGTTAAGTATGCCAATCAGTTCACTTCTTCTGTTCAATTATTAAGCGCTCAAGACCCTAAAAATAGGATTTCTGCTTACATACAAGGCGAGAAAGATATTTTTGGACTTATCGAAGGATATGACCAGAAGAAACAAATGCTCAAACTCAAAAGAATTCCTTTCAATGAAAAGGTCAAAAAGGGTTCCCATGTTTTGACTTCAGGTTTAGGTGGAATTTTCCCTGCTGGTCTTGTGATTGGTACAGTGGAAGAGGTTGAGACGGATCAATACGGTTTGACTCAAGTTGCCTATCTGAAGCCAGCTGCTGAATTTTATGATATAGCAAACGTGATGGTGGTCGACCGAAAAGTGAAATCCGCCAAGTCTTTATTACAAGAAGATGAAATGATAGAGTCATCGGAGGATGAGAATTTGTGAGAAAACTTATCCTTCCTCTCATAGCTGGCTTTATCTTCATTTCCGAAAGTCTTTTTGTGAATCTTTTTTTAGGAGATCTGTTAAAGAGTGAGAATATTTTTGTACCTCGCTTTATCATGATTTTCCTTGTGTTTTTAGCTGTATATGGGACAAGAAGAACAGCCTTGGTCTATGCCCTTATCCTAGGTATAATGTTCGACGTCGTTTATACTGAGGTTTTGGGGATTTATTTATTTGCATTCCCTATCATCACTTTCCTTTTATCTAGCTTAATGAGGGTACTACAAAACAATATATTGATTGTCTCCATCATGACTGTGCTAAGCATAGCTATTTTGGAACTGGCGATTTTCCAAATGAATTTAATTATTGGAGTCGCATCGATGTCGTATCATGAATTTGCAACAGTGAGACTTCTACCAACATTAGCCTTGAATGCGGCAGCAGTTGTTATATTTTCTTATCCATTGAAAAAACAAATCGAAAAACTTCAGCTTGAAGGAGTGCGAGATTAACCCCTTCAGGCTGAAATCCTACTTTAGTTATATGGAAAAAAAGGAATTGGCTTTTCGTATGTAGAATTATTCATTCATTGAGGTGACAATGGCGTTATGAGTATTAGAAGTTCTCAAACTGTTATGATAAAAGGCACGAAGGAAGGCCTGACGCTCCATCTCGATGATCACTGCTCGTTTTTTGAGATTAAAAGAGACCTCGAAGAAAAGCTCTCGGCAAAATATAAATTCCAAAAGCATGACCCACATATTTCTGTTCGAGTACATACAGGAAACCGTTTGCTTACTCCAGAACAGGAAGAAGAAATTAAGAGTGTGATCCAACAGAAAGAAAAGCTGATCATTGAGGACTTTGACTCCAATGTCATACCTTTCGAAGAGGCAAAAAGATGGAAGGAAGAGAGCAGTATTGAAACCATTGCTTCCATCGTTCGATCTGGACAGGTTCTCGAAGTAAAAGGTGATCTATTGTTGATTGGGGATGTAAATCCTGGAGGAACGGTCAAAGCTGGTGGGAATATCTTTATTATTGGTATGCTGAAGGGTGCAGCGCATGCAGGATGTAATGGAAATGCAGAGTCTGTCATCGCAGCTTCTGTCATGAAGGCTTCGCAGCTTCGAATCGCCGAAAGTGTCTCGTTGATGCAAGATGATTCACAAGAGGCATCTTATGAAATGCAATGTGCTTATTTGAGTGAGAAGAATGATATTGTTATAGATAAGTTACAAGTATTAAAGAAAGTAAGACCTATTTTAAATAGATTAGAAGGGGGACTCTAATCGTGGGCGAGGCTATAGTAATTACATCTGGCAAGGGAGGAGTCGGTAAAACGACTACCTCTGCTAACCTTGGGACATCGTTAGCAATCCTTGGGAAAAAAGTTTGTTTAGTAGACACTGACATCGGCCTTCGTAATTTAGACGTTGTCATGGGTCTTGAAAACCGTATTATCTATGATTTGGTGGATGTGATTGAAGGACGATGCAAAATTCATCAAGCTCTTGTGAAAGATAAGCGGTTTGAAGGTTTATTGTATCTATTACCGGCTGCCCAAACGAGCGATAAAAATGCTGTCACTCCAGAACAAATGAAAAAACTGATTGACGAGCTAAAGCAAGATTATGACTATATCATTATCGATTGTCCAGCAGGAATCGAACAAGGATTTAAAAATGCAGTAGCGGGAGCGGATAAAGCTATTGTAGTCACCACACCGGAAGTATCAGCTGTTCGAGATGCTGACCGCATTATCGGATTGTTAGAGAAAGAGGAGAACGTCGAAGCTCCTAAACTAGTCATCAATCGTATTCGTAGCCATATGTTAAAAAGCGGAGAAATGCTGGATATTGATGAAATCACTACTCATTTATCCATTGATTTGATTGGGATCGTAGCGGATGATGACCAGGTGATCAGAGCTTCGAACCAAGGGGAACCAATTGCTTTGGATCCTAACAACCGTGCATCCGTCGCATATCGAAACATTGCAAGAAGAATTTTAGGGGAATCTGTGCCATTGAAAGCATTAGAGGACGAGCCTAAAGGAATGTTTGCAAAAATTAAAAAGATGTTTGGCGTTAAATCATGACTTTTAGAGCATCCAACCATGTTGGGTGTTTTTTTAGTATAAATGATAACTATAGCAACTAATCAAAAGCTTCTTTCAATAATAAATTCAGAACATAAAAACAAATCTTTGACATAAAACCTACTGGTATAGCAGGATTACAATTAATTAACTGAATATTCTATGGTTTTGTTAAGCAAACGGATAATAAACAGGTTGATTGGAGCGGAAGCGAGATCCTTGAGTGTAAATCAATCACTCCATTGTAAGCAACAAAGTAAACGAAAACAGCCAAAAATTAAGATTTATTGCTGTAGAAGAGGGGATGTAGAATCCCCTCTTCTTTTCATTTCAAAGAGAATGCAGATCATTCTATGTACAACAATATTCTGAAATGTATAATAAAGGAAAGAACATAGTAGGAGAACAGGGATGAAATCACAAAACCACTTATCTGAATTGGTGATCTTAAAAGAAATAGCTGAAACATTAAATAAAGGTACTGATATTAAGGTGGTATTAAATGATGTTCTGTCCAAATTGCTAGAAATCACAGGTTTTGCTACCGGTTGGATTTTTTTGCTCGATGAACATGAAAATTATGAGCTGGTCGCTTCAGTAAATTTACCACCTGCGCTCTTGAATGAGACGTACACCCCCATGATTAAAGGGAATTGCTGGTGTTTAGACCGGTATAAAGATGGAAGATTGGATAAAGCAGTAAATATTATCGGATGTAAAAGACTGGAGGATGCGATTGAGAACCAATGGGGTGAAACGTTTGGGCTCACCCATCATGCTTCGGTTCCTTTGAAATCAGGGGATGAAAAATTCGGGATTTTAAATATTGCATCACCGAGCAAAGAAATATTCAAGAATGAAGAATTGGCTCTATTAGAGTCGATCGCTTTGCAAATCGGTAATACGATCAAACGAATAAATTTGACGGAGAGGCATAGTGCTTTAGCGCTTGTAGAAGAACGCAATCGATTGGCCCAGGATTTACACGATTCCGTGAATCAATTACTGTTCTCTATTAATCTTATGGCTAAAGTGGGTCCGTCACTTCAAGAGGAAGGACAGATTAAATCCACTTTTTCTGACATTCAAAATCTTGCGATGGAGGCACAGGCTGAAATGAGGGCTCTAATTTGGCAATTGCGTCCGAAGGAGCTGGAAAAAGGAATAGTCTGTGCTTTAAGTGGATACGGACAAATGCTCGGACTCAATGTTCAAAGCAAAGTCAAAGGTACTTCATTATTACCTGCGCATGTAGAAGAAACATTGTTCCGAATCGCACAAGAAGCTTTCAATAATTGTAATAAGCACTCCGGTCAAAATGAGGTGTTTTTATCTATTGAAATGAAAAAAGAACAAGTTTATATGAATATTTCAGATCATGGGAAAGGATTTGAATATCAGCCAGATTTAGAGCTTCCTAGTTGGGGATTGAAGAATATGAAACAAAGAGTTCTGTCCTTGAATGGAAGTTTCCATTTACAGAGTGTACGGGGCAAAGGGACGACCATTGAAACAGTCATTCCATTTTAGGGGGAATTCAAATTGACTATAAAAATCGTAATTGCGGATGATCACCATATTGTAAGGAAAGGTTTGGTCCTATTCCTACAGACACAAGAAGGCTTCACTGTTGTTGGGGAAGCCGACAATGGGCAAGCTGCCGTTGAAAAAGCGGCTGCACTAAAACCAGATTTAATGTTAATGGACTTATCGATGCCTATATTAGATGGGATTGAAGCTACTAAATTAATCCATCACCAAAATCCAAACATTAAAATCTTAATTCTTACAAGCTTTGCCGATCAGCATCACGTCATTCCTGCCCTTGAAGCAGGGGCAAGTGGCTATCAGTTAAAGGATAGTGATCCTGATAAACTGGTCCATGCGATAAAAGCAATGATGAAAGGAGAAAGTGGGCTTGATCCGTCTGTCACAGCACAATTGCTAACCCATCTCCAAGGAAAAAAATCCGAGCGGGATCCAGTTGCTGAATTGACATCTCGTGAAATTGAAGTGTTACGTGAAATCGCTTCCGGGAAGAGTAATAAAGAAATAGCTTCGGATTTATTTATCACAGAAAAAACGGTTAAAACCCATGTTTCTAATATCCTTTCCAAGTTAAATTTACATGACCGGACACAGGCAGCCCTTTTTGCAGTGAAGCAAGGCATTCATAAAGTGTAACTCTACAACTATAGTCGTAGAGTTTTTCTTTTTTCTATCGGTCTAATATCTGAAATGAGGTTCTGTCCATTGAATGAGGTTGCAAACCGTAACTCTCCCTATACTAAAAGTATAAAATAACAAGGAGAGAACGGATATGAAATTGTTGATAATAAATGGAAGTCCTAGAAAAACGGGGCGGACTCGGTTAGCGGTTAAAAGCATCTCGGAAAAATATAGTATGGAAAGTATTGATTTAAGCGAAGTAGTCTTACCTTTATTCAATGGAGATGTATCACAGAAACAAGATCTTGCAGTTCTAAAATTACAAAATGCAGTGAAATCTGCAGACGGAATCATTTTTGCTTCACCGGAGTATCACGGTGCGATGAGCGGAGCATTGAAGAACGCACTGGATTTTCTGGGGAGTGAATACTTTGCCAATAAACCTGTGTCACTTATTGCCGTTGCAGGAGGAGGTAAGGGTGGTATCAATGCATTAAACAATATGCGTACAACTGGTCGATCACTATATGCGAATGTGTTACCAAAACAGATAGTGCTGGATCCAACAGACTTTGATTATTACAACCAACAACTCGTGAATGATGCCCTGGACAATATCGATCGACTTATGACTGAGTTGAAAATGTATACTGATTTCTTCCTTCTACAAGAGGAAAAGGAGGAAGTCCAGTGAACTCACTCTATAAGGATTTTCGCTTTCGCAGCATTCTTGTAGCAAACATAGCGTCATCGATTGGTTCTGGAATTACAATGATCGCCATTCCTTGGTTGTTAGTAACATCAGAAAATGGCTCTTCCCTATTTGGATATATAACGTTAATCATGACAATGGTTAATTTTGTGATTACGCCATCGATTGGGCTCCTAATTGATAAGTGGTCACGAAAAAGCATCCTCCTTGCAGGTGAAATTTTCGGTTTTATAATGTTGGTTGCTTTCGCGGGGAGTGGTTTGGTAGGTGGGGCGTATGAAACATGGCATTTAATCGTTCTGTATTTTACGGGCAGTCTTTACTATACTCTCTTTTATCCTACGATGTTTGCTTTTAACCAAGAGATATTTGAAAAGAGGCAATATAAAGCTTTAAACGGGATGATGGAGGTTCAAGGGCAATTATCAAGTATGATTGCAGGAGCGGTAGCAAGCTTCCTTATGATCAAAGTGGAGCTACAATGGATCTTGCTTCTGGACGCGTTCACTTATCTGATTGCTATTTATTACTTTATCAGAATTCCTTATCAGAGATTAATGCAAGAGAAAAACAAGGAAGACTTTTCCGGAAAAATGACTGCAGGTTTTAGATTCATGTCAAAAAAACCTACCATGTTCCTGTTTCTCATCGCATCCGTCATGCCCTTTATTGGGGTCATGATGACAAATTATCTTTTCCCAGTCTATTTATCTGAAGTTCTGAAAGCAGATGCGTCAGTGTATGGAATGGAAAGCATGATCTATGGTATGGGTGCCATGATTGCTGGCATGCTAATTCCGCTAGTTGCCAAAAAAATTGGCAATGAAAAAACAATGGTATTGACTGTCTTTTGCTATACACTTTTCATTTCACTGATCATATGGGTAAGTCTGCCGATTTATCTTGGATTCATGTTTTTCATTGCAATTGGAAACTCAGGCGTCAGGGTAGCAAGGAATTCGTTTATGATGGATCATATCCCTAATGAAATCATTGGAAGGATCGATAGTCTTTTCAGGGCAATTGGGCTTGCCTTTAGAATAATCTTATTAATTGTATTTACAAATTTAGCAGCGACAGGAGTCGTCTTGAGCTTTGGAATTCTTAGTATCATGATGATTTTGGCTTCTGTGACGATATTTTTCTCTTGGAAACGATTATGGCGAGATGAGAATGTGGGAGTCCTAGGACAATCCACAACGATATAGATTTAAAGAAAAAGGGTTCTGAAAAAAGCAGAAGCCTTTTTCATGTTTTTGCACCTACCCATTCTTAAACTAGATTTTCCGTTTTTCAAGAATAGGTTGGACAAGTCGCTCATACATTGATACAAAGTATCGATAAAAGGAGCCCGGGATAGGTGATGATGAGTAATCGAAGAAAGGAAATACAGAACCGAATTACCAAACGTAAAAAGATGAAAGACAGTCGTTCCCGTGATTGGAACACCATCTATGAAAATGATCGTGGAAGAACGAGCTCATACACAAGCTATGAGATGTCGGATGATAGTCATCCACTGTTTAAAAAGGAATTAATATTATTTAAGGTCCTTGCTGCCGCATTGCTCCTCATTGGTACTGCCGTGCTATTCAAACATCCTTCAGAGAAACTAGATAAGCCGAGGGAGTTAGTGGAAAAATCTCTTACTTTTGAATTGCAATTTGCAGCGATTACAGATTGGTATGAAGAAACCTTCGGCAAACCGATTGCTTTTTTACCTGAGCAAAAACAGAAAGAAAGTTTAGAAGCTAGCAAAGAGGAGAGTGAAGGGACGGTCTCTTATGCTGTACCTGCATCAGGGAAGATCTCACAAAGCTTTGAGGTCAACGGAGAAGGTATTATGATTGAGACTGGAAAAGATTCTAAAGTGGAAGCGATGAATGAAGGAATTGTCATTTTCGCAGGTGTAAAGGACAATCTCGGACAAACGATTATCATTCAGCATAGCAATAAAACCGAATCTTGGTATGGTCATCTCCAAAAGATTGATGTGAAGCTTTATGAGTTTGTGGAAAAAGGAAAAGAACTTGGAACTGTATCAGGTAGTGAAGATAGTGAAAAGGGTGAATTCTATTTCGCGATTAAATCAGGTGATTCATTCATCGATCCGAACCAGGTGATATCGTTTGATGATTAAATATATGGGTTTGTTTCCTAAAGTCAGGATTCATCCGACTCTCTGGATTGTTGCAGGCTTATCGGTTATGACTGCGCACTTTGTTCATATTCTTATGCTGTTTTTGATTTTGTTCATACACGAGATGGGTCATGCTGCGGCTGCTCACTATTATAAGTGGAGGATTAAAGCGATTTCCATATTGCCTTTTGGAGGTGCGATGGAAACGGAAGAACATGGGAATCGTCCTTTGAAGGAAGATTTGATTGTTACTCTTGCAGGGCCGATTCAACATGTATGGTTATTGCTGGTTGCCCTATTTACAAATAAAATGGGTCTATTACCACACGACTTATTCCAGATATTCTTGTATTTGAACCTGGGAGTATTATTCTTTAATTTATTACCGATTTGGCCTTTGGATGGAGGGAAGCTATTGCTACTTACTCTTTCTAAAAGGAAGTCGTATATGAAGAGTCAAGAGAGGACGTTACAGCTTTCTGTGCTGTTTTGCGTTGCATTCGCATTACTGATCTTATTTATTTCCCCATTAAACTTGAGTGCATGGATTATGATGGGATTCATCCTTTTTTCGATTTGGATGGAATGGAAGCAAAGACACTATTCGTTCATACGTTTTTTACTTGAAAGGCACTACGGAAAAAATGATGAAATATTTGCTCTTTCTCCTATTGAAGCGGATGAAAACATGAAAATCTATAAGGTGCTAGAACAATTCCAGCGGGGCAGCAAGCACCCAATTATCATCATGAAAAATGGCAAAGAGCGGGGAATGTTAGATGAAACCGAACTGCTCCATGCATATTTTTCTGAAAAACAGATTCATGGGAAAGTTGGAGACTTGTTGTATTCCTATTAATAACACTAGATGTAGTTGAAACTATTTTATCTGAAGCAGTTATGGTATCCTTTCTTCAAACATGAAGAGAGGTTTTTTGTTTGTTAGAAAAAAAATTGATAGTTCATAGTGGAATTCGGGAAAAACGATTTGCTTTACTGATTCAAAATAAATTGGAAGCTTTCGAGAATTGGATGGACGACAATCAAAGCCTAGTAGGAAATATATATATTGGCAGAGTGGAAAAAGTAGTCCCAGGGATGGACGCAGCTTTCGTCAATTTTGGCAGAGAGAAGAATGGATTTTTGCATAAAGAGCAGCTTCTTTCCTTTCGTTGTGCGAGCGATCCATCCAAACCGATTACATCCTTCATCCATCAAGGAGAAAAAATCATGGTCCAGGCTGTGTCGGATGAAATCGATGGAAAAGGGGCAAAACTGACAGGGATTATCGAGCTTTCAACCGATAGGCTAGTTTATATGTATGGCCATTCTCATTGTTCCGTATCCAAGAAAATGTCTGAAGAAGAACAGGTAAGATGGAGAGAGACGGCAGCGAGGTTCCGCAGTTCAGATGAAGGCCTTCTGATAAGAACAGGAATGTCAGGCAATCAAGAACAGACTTTTATTAAAGAACTAGAGCAACTAAGGGCGAATTATCATCAACTTTCTATGCGGCTTCAGAATGCGAAAATCGGTGATGTTTTGCATAAGAAAAATGATTTTCCAGATCGTTTGAAAGAAGCTTTGACAAAAGAGAAAAATGGTGAGTTATGGGTGGACAACCATGATTTATTTCAACAATTGAAAGAATGGTTGGTTCTACACGATACACTAGACTGGTCCATTTACTATTACAGGGAAAAAGAGAATATTTTTCACTCCTTTAATGTGGAGTCCCAACTTGAAAAACTTAAAAAAAGTATTGTTTGGCTCGACCATGGAGCTTATATCATTATTGAAGAAACAGAAGCTTTGGCTATTATCGATGTGAATACAGGTAAATTTACAGGTAAGCAGGATAAAGAATCAACAATCAAGCAAACGAATACTATGGCAGCTAAAGAAATAATGAGACAGATTAGATTACGTAACATTAGTGGAATTATACTTGTGGACTTCATTAATATGAAATCCAAACAAAATCAACAGGCAATTCTTAATACCATGAAAGAAGAACAACAGTCGGATGACCGTCATGTTCATCTTGTTGGATTTACCGAATTAGGCTTACTTCAGCTAACAAGAAAAAGGTTACAACCACCACTAACCAAACAGCTCATGATGGATTGTTATACCTGTAATGGACTTGGGAGTGTGGAAAGTCCTCAGACCATCGCATTCAAGCTAGAAAGAGAGCTGAGACAATTCCAAAACCATGAAGGGGATTATGTGGCCGTCGAAGCCACTGACGATGTCATAAGGCTTTATGAAGGGGAAAACAGTGTATTTAAACATGATCTTGAAAAGCTTATAAGGAAAGACATACATTTCAAAGCAATAGAAGCAGGAAAGCCTTCGTATGTAATTCGAGAATTTGGATCTTGGAGCTGAGTTAATAAAGGTGTTTTTGTACTTTTTGTGTCTAGTTGCAGCGACTAGCCCCGACGCACAGGACGTGCTAGTGCCGACAAGCCACAGGACGTGGCGGTAATTAGCTGAGGTTCCTTTCAGCTTCCACATTTCTAGTTGACACTCGAATGAGTTCATGTTAGGATTTTAATGTTATGTTTGTAGCGCACCCGTGCTACAACCGCACAGATCAGGTATTTAAGCTTTTGCTTTTTCGCAAAGCGCCTGTGATTGGCGAGTCTTAGACATTAGAGGAGGTGCAAGTATGTACGCAATTATCGAAACTGGCGGAAAGCAAATCAGAGTAACTGAAGGCGATGTAATCTACGTTGAAAAATTAGAAGTGGAAGCAGGCGAAACAGTTACATTTGACAAAGTTTTATTCGTTGGAGGCGACAACGTTAAAGTTGGTAGCCCACTAGTGGACGGTGTATCTGTTACTGGTACTGTTGAGAAGCATGGTCGTCAAAAGAAGATCATCGTTTTCAAATACAAAGCGAAGAAAAACAACCGTAAAAAGCAAGGTCATCGTCAACCTTACACTAAAGTTGTTATCGGCAAGATCAACGCTTAAGGGTATGATTGAATGATTACTATCAAAATGGATTATCGCCCTGATGGAAGGATTTCGTCCTTCACATTAAGCGGACATGCCAATTTTGCGAAACATGGGCAGGATATTGTTTGTGCTGGTGTATCAGCAGTATCCTTTGGAGCTGTAAATAGTATTTTCGCACTTACCGATGTTCAGCCGAAGATCGATCAAGGCGGAGATGGTGGTTATCTTCATTGTGAAATTCCTGAGGATCTTCCAAAGGATTCACAAGAAAGAGTTCAGCTCATATTGGAATCGATGCTCGTTTCCCTTCAAACAATTGAACGTGATTATGGAAAATACATGAAAATTACCCTCAGCAAATAGGAGGTGGAACATATGTTAAGATTAGATCTTCAGTTCTTCGCTTCCAAAAAGGGAGTAGGTTCTACAAAGAACGGACGTGACTCCATGGCTAAGCGCTTAGGTGCTAAAGCAGGAGATGGACAGTTCGTATCAGGCGGCTCAATCCTTTACCGTCAACGCGGTACAAAGATTTATCCGGGTGAAAACGTAGGCCGTGGCGGAGATGATACTTTATTTGCTAAAGTTGATGGCGTTGTTCGTTTCGAACGTTTCGGCCGTGACCGCAAAAAAGTTAGCGTATATCCAGCTGCACAAGAAGCTTAATGTTGCAACTTAGAAAACTCTAACCGTTTGGTTAGAGTTTTCTTATTATATAATATAGAAAATGAGGAACTATCGAAACCCTTCTTTAATTAGATGGAACTTATTCTTATAGGTAAATCGTTCATTTTATACTTAAACTGTATTAGTAACGTTTGTTGCTTTTTAGTGTGAATTTACTTTTACTATCTGAGTTGATTGTAGCGGAAAGCAACGGATAAACTAAAAAACAATAATCTAAGAGTAAAGAGACTATACTTATACTATATATTTCTTGGGAGTTTTTTAATGGAAAAAAAACAGTGGACAACAATTGATCTGTTGCGCTATTCCCGTCATGATTGGCTTAATAAAATGCAGTTGATCAAAGGAAACCTTGATTTGAATAAACCGGATCGGGCAAGGCTTATCATGGAAGAAATCATCCTAGAGGCCAATAATGAAGCACGTCTATCCAGTTTGGACATGCCGAATATGGCAGAATTGCTACTGACGGCTAATTGGATGGAATATTCTTATTCAGTGGAATTTGAAGTTATTGGGATTGATCATGGCTGTCAATCGGCTGACGAAAACATTTCAAGATGGACAAGCAGGTTCCTCAACAAATTATCGACCTCACTTAGCCTACTCCATGAAAACACATTGAAAATTACCATTATGCAAATAGAAGGAAAAATCCGTTTTTCCTTTGACATACAGGGAAAGATAGAAAAGAATAATGAATTACTGTTGCATTTGAACCAAGACCAACATGAAAATCTAGAAATAGAGATAGAAGAAACCAATGAAACAGAGTTGGTATTCCATGTCTGGGCTGAAGGCAAAAACAATGATAAAGTCGAAAACACAGCACAAGATGAAAGCAAGGACGTGAGTAAATTATGATGTTTGTCGATCAGGTAAAGATATATGTTAAAGGCGGAGATGGTGGAAACGGAATGGTTGCCTTCCGCAGAGAAAAGTATGTTCCAAACGGTGGACCCGCTGGCGGAGACGGTGGAAAAGGTGCTAACGTCATTTTTGAAGTGGAAGAAGGACTTCGTACATTAATCGATTTCCGTTATCAAAGACATTTCAAGGCACCTAGAGGTGAACATGGTATGTCCAAAGGACAACACGGAAAGAACTCTCAGGACATGATCGTAAAGGTTCCACCAGGTACTGTCGTGAAGGATGAGGACACGAACGAAATTATCGCTGACCTAGTCGTTCATGGGCAACGTGCAGTCATCGCAAGAGGAGGGCGAGGTGGTAGAGGAAATAGCCGTTTTGCTACACCTTCGAATCCAGCTCCAGAGATTGCCGAGAACGGAGAGCCAGGGCAAGAAAGATACATCATCCTTGAATTGAAGGTATTGGCTGATGTAGGATTAGTAGGTTTCCCAAGCGTAGGGAAATCCACACTACTATCAATTGTTTCTGCTGCCAAGCCAAAGATTGCAGAATACCATTTTACTACAATTGTACCAAACTTAGGTGTAGTTGAGACAGAAGATAGCAGAAGCTTTGTTATGGCTGACTTACCAGGTTTGATTGAGGGTGCTCACCAAGGTGTTGGGCTAGGACATCAATTCCTTCGTCATATCGAAAGAACACGTGTCATCGTCCATGTCATTGATATGTCTGGATTGGAAGGCAGAGATCCGTATGATGATTACCTCACGATCAATAAAGAGTTAAAAGAGTATAATCTGCGTTTAACTGAAAGACCACAGATTATCGCTGCTAACAAAATGGACATGCCAGATTCAGAGGAAAATTTGAAAGCGTTCCAGGAAAAGCTAGGAGCAGATGTAAAGGTCTTCCCGATTTCTTCTTTAACTAGAGAAGGGGTACGTGACATGTTATTTGCAGTAGCTGATACATTAGAAGATACACCAACATTCCCTCTTGAACATGAAGTTGAAGAAACAGCTGGAGTTCACCATGTAATGTACAAACATGAGACGGCTCCTGAAGAATACTTCATCTCTCGTGAACCGGATGGAACATTCGTTGTGACAGGTGAAAAAATTGAAAAACTATTTAAGATGACTGATTTCAGTCGTGATGAGTCAATCAAGCGTTTCGCCCGCCAGCTTCGTTCATTCGGTGTGGATGATGCACTTCGTGAAAGAGGAGCACAAAACGGTGACACGGTAAGGCTTCTTGATTACGAATTTGAGTTTGTAGAATAATCTTTTATAAAGAATTCTTTTCTTTTGGTAAATAAAGACTCATTGAGGTGAGTTCAATTTGAAAAAAACAGATAAAAAGTTTTACCTTGTTCGAGAGGATGTATTGCCAGAAGCCATGCAAAAAACCTTGGAAGCGAAGGCAATGATTGAAAGAGGTAAAGCGGAATCCGTTTGGGAAGCTGTTCAGAAGGTTGATTTAAGTAGGAGTGCTTTTTATAAGTACCGTGATACGGTGTTTCCTTTCCATACCATTGTAAAGGAAAAAATCATCACTCTATTTTTCCATCTAGAAGATCGGTCAGGGACTTTGTCAGAGCTGCTATCCATTGTGGCAAAGACAGGTTGTAATATCCTTACCATCCATCAAACAATTCCGCTTCAAGGAAGGGCAAACGTGACCCTTTCCTTAAATGTGAGCGAAATGAAAACGGATATGGATTCACTGCTCTCAAGCCTCAGGAAGCTCGAATTTGTAGATAAAGTGGAAGTGCTTAGTTCGGGTGCATAGTAATAGAAGTAAGGCCTGGTGAACAACTTGTTTACCAGGCCTTTTTAGGCTGTTTTCGAAAAGTTTGCTGCTTTTAAAAAGGTAATTTTACTTTAACATTCTGAGTTGATTGTAGCGGAGGGCACTTGACTCCTCGAAAATGCATTCGCATTTCTTTCGTGTGGTGTTTATTCGAGGAGGCCCCCATCCCTCCCAGCGGAAAGCAAGTATCTCTCGTTTCAAACAACAGACAAACGATATAGTCATTAATAACAATCTGTGAAAAGAGCCTTAATGGAAAAGGGCACATGGAGAAAAATTAGATATTGATAATAGTCAGAAAATAGTCTAAGATTAACAGTAATTTTTTACGAACAGTTAATTGGAAGAGGAGACAGCGACGTTGAAAAAAATTGCATTTCTAGGCCCTACTGCCACGTTTACAGATTTAGCGGTTACAACAGTATTTCCAGAATGGCATAAACAACCTATGCTTACTATCCCGGAGTGTCTTGATGCGGTGTATAACGATGAATCGGACTATGCTGTAGTCCCTCTTGAGAACGCTATAGAAGGGTCCGTGAATATAACACTGGATTATTTAATCCATGAAATCCAACTTCCTATTATAGGAGAAATCATTGCGCCTATCCGTCAGCATTTAATGGTACATCCTAAACATGTTAACAGATGGAGAGAAGTAAAAGGAATTTATTCACATTCCCACGCCCTTGCTCAATGCCATAAATTCCTACATAGAGAATTTAAAGGAATACCTTGTGAAAATGTAACCTCCACTGCCGCTGCCGCTAAAATGATTAAAGAAACAAGTGATCAAGTGTTAGCTGCCATTGCGAATGAATTAGCTGCAAAGGAATATGGACTAGACATTGTAAAGGATAATATCCACGATTATGATCACAACCATACTCGCTTTATAGTCGTTGGGAAGGAAAATCTCCAGTTTCCGAAAAACGATTCAGTATTTAGAGGAATGAAAACATCTTTAATGATTGTCTTACCTGATGATCACGCTGGGGCGCTTCATCAAGTTCTTTCGGCCTTTTCATGGAGAAAACTGAACCTATCCAAGATTGAATCTCGTCCAATGAAAACGGGTTTGGGTAATTATTTTTTTATAGTGGATTTAGAACAAGAAATGGATGATGTATTGATACCTGGAGCCATTCAGGAACTTGAAGCTTTAGGAAGTAAGGTAAGCCTACTTGGAAGTTACCCAAGTTATTCTTTTAATTAAGCTTTGTTAAAGCTAGTTGTTGATTTATCTACTTAGTTGATTGTAGTGGAAGGCGCTCGACTCCTGCGGGAGCAGCGGGACAGGTGAGACCCCACAGATGCTGCCCCGCCCCGCGGAAAGCGAGTGCCTGGAACGGAAATCAACAGCCCGTTTAACAGAGCCTTTAATAAAAAAAGGCTGACTCTTAATAAAGTCAGCCAGACACACTTTAGTTTTCCATTAATAAATTTGCTTGGCGTAGAACTTCCTCTGCTTCAGTCAATAACTTTTCATTGGAAGCGGATAAAGTGTGTAAGTGGACACCATTCGTAAGTTCAGACAGGTATGTTGCATTGGTGCTATTCACTTTCTCCATGAAATTTTTCACTTCTTTTCGGTTGCTGACCATGATGGATGCGGTTAAATCACCATAAACGGGATGTTCGATTTTTACATCTTTAACAGTAATGCCCAGGTCGACAAGTAAATTCAGTTCTTCCTCCGCCTGTTCTGGTTTATGGATGCATGCCACAATTTTTTCATGGATTTCTCGGTTTTCCATTGGTTGAATATAAATGTAACCTTGGCTAGTAGCTAGAATAGGTTCATTTCGTGCCTTAAGGAGGGTTATGTCACCGACGATGACTTGTCTGCTAACGTTTGTCCTCTTGGCCAATTCGCTACCAGTTAAAGGCTGCCCGCTTTCTTTTAATAATTCAAGCAGGACCTCCCTTCTCTCATCACCTAATAATTTGATTTTGTCAGTCATATTGTAGAGATTCCTCCTCGTATCTTGCTTTATTCATAATAAACCGTTTGAATTGGTTTCACGCACTTTGTTATGGCGATAATGAGTTTTCTTACATCGTCTTCGTTCGTATCTTCGCCGAATGAAATCCTCACAAACCCCTTGGCTTCATTCTCTGAAAGGTTTATCGCAACCATTGTTTTCGATGGTGATTGCATTCCCACTTGACAGGCACTTCCAGTTGAAACAGCAAAGCCAGCACGATTTAATTCCATCATAACAAATTGTCCCTGCATACCGGAAAAAATTAATCCAACAATTCCAGGTAGTTGATGCTTACTGGATAAAGCTTTGATTTCTTGAAAGTTTACACCATCATTACTTAACCCTTCCAATAATAAATTGCGTAAAGTCCAAGCACTACTATGGATTTCTTTAACCTTTAGTAAACGTTCTGCAGCAGCAGCAAACGCTACCACACCAGGAACATTGACTGTGCCTGAACGGAATCCAAATTCGTGATTGACCCCATGCAAAGGTGGTTGTAGCAAATGGATTTTTGGAAAAATAATCGCTCCAACCCCCATTGGACCATAAATTTTATGGCTTGAAATAGAAAAACTATCCGCACATTTCGATATTTTCGCTAGTGAAAGCTTGCCAAATGATTGTACGCAATCCACATGAAGATAAGCATTGTGACCCTGTAAGATACTATGGATGGCTTCGATAGGTTGAATAACCCCTATTTCAGGATTTACATGCTGCACAATGACTAATGCTGTTTCTTCCCGTATTAAATCATTTAATGCATCCAAATCAATGATCCCATCTTTGAGATGAGGAACGTATTCGATTTCAAAACCACGACATTCAAGACTATTAATAAATTGAGTGATCGAGGAATGCTCAGTTTTTGATAATAAAATATGGTTTTGATTTTTTGGAGTATTTGAAAGTAATGTTTCTAGTGCCAATCGATTGCTTTCTGTTCCTCCACTAGTGAAGATAATCTTTTCGGAAGGAAGCAAAAAATGAGATGCAATCGATTTCCTTGCATGGTCTATTAGTTGTTTAGCTTCTCCCCCAGCATCATGAAGACTACTTGGGTTCCCGTAGTAATTTTTGGAAACTTTTAAATACGTATCAAGCACAGTTGGGTGGATTGGCGTAGTAGCAGCGTAATCGAAATAAATCATGATATCACATCCATTTGTAAGGATAAAAAAATAGCAAAGTAAAAAACTCTTGTCAATAGTTTAATAATGTGTAAATATAAGTGTCAAGACACCTGTAACAACAGGAGGAAGACCAATGTTTACCAATGACATTATTATAATAGGTAGTGGAATTGCTGCGCTACAAACAGCAATAGAATCAAGCAAGTCAAAGAATGTGAGAATCATCACAAAGACAAAGTTAAAGGATAGTAATTCTTATCTGGCACAGGGTGGTGTCGCAGCTGCCTTTTCGGAACATGACTCACCTGCACTTCATGGAAAAGATACAGTTGATGCTGGCAGAAACTACAATGATCAAGCGGCAGTAAACAGGCTTGTTGAAAAGGGACCATCTGCTATTCGTCAACTGATTGAAGATGGCATGTGTTTTGATAAGGATGAAATCGGAAACATCTCTTTAGGAATGGAAGGTGCCCATAGTGTAAGAAGGATTCTCCATTTTAATGGGGATGCGACTGGCAAGGGCATCATCAACCATTTATTAGATAAATTGTTTCGAACTAATATTATCATTTCAGAATGTGAAACGGCTATAGAATTATTAGTCAATAAAGAAGGACATTGCGTAGGAGTGATGACGGTTGATGAGGAAGGACGTTACCATCGATATTTTGCTCCTCATGTCGTAATCGCCACTGGTGGATGTGGTGCCCTATATGAATATACCTCTAACTCTCCGAATGCAACAGGAGATGGGATTGCTTTAGCGATTCGTGCAGGGGCAGTGGTCAGAGATATGGAATTCATCCAGTTCCACCCTACCCTGTTATACAGTCATGGAAGCGCATCAGGACTTATCTCAGAGGCGGTCCGAGGCGAAGGTGCCATTTTAGTAAATGAATATGGAATGAAAATCATGGAAGGGCAACATGTCTTGAAAGACTTGGCCCCTCGCCATGTTGTATCGCAAACCATTTTTTCACATTTAGAAACAGGCGATCGTGTTTATTTAGATATATCCATGATCCAAGATTTTGAGATCCGATTCCCGTCCATAGCAAATTATTGTATGAATAACGGAATTGACTTAACTAAAGGAAGAATCCCGGTCGCTCCGGGAAGTCATTTTCTAATGGGAGGTATCGCAATTGATGCGATTGGTCAAACCTCCATACCAGGACTGTATGCGGTAGGTGAGGCGTCCTGTTCAGGGTTGCACGGCGCCAATCGTCTAGCAAGTAATTCATTATTAGAAGGATTGGTTTATGGCAAAGAATTGGGAAAATATTTGAGTTCTCAAACTCTCACATTGCAATCAACAGATTACGAATACGAGGATGAAAGAGAGAATCCACCATTACAATTGCCAAACGAATCGGAAATCAAAAAAATGATGATGTGTTATGTGGGGATTGTTAGGGATGAAAAAGGGTTAAGAACAATTAAAGAATGGTTAGAAAGCTATGACTTAGCATCAATTCTATACATCAGTCTACAAGGACAAACTCTAGAAAAATGTAAAGTAATCATGATGTTAATCAATGCTTGGATCATTACGGAATCCGCTCTTCTTCGAACTGAAAGTAGAGGAGGACATTTTAGAAGTGATTTTCCATTCGAAAACGATTATAAATGGAGAAATCGTACCAATTGGTTTACAAGAAATCATTTAATTTCAACTAAAAAGGGGACTGCTTTGTATGAACAAGCTGAAGCTAAAACAAATGCTGGAAGCTTTTTTTATTGAAGATATTGGGGAAAGCGACATTACAAGTGAATCATTATTTGAAAAACATAATCTTGGAAAACTACAGTTTCTTGCAAAAGAGAACGGAGTCTTTTGTGGAAAGTTGGTCATAGAAGTTGGCTTTTCCATGTTGGATTCAAATATTAATATCGATGTGCTTGTGAATGATGGTGAAATGATTGAAAAAGGTCAGTTGTTAGCAGTGATGGAAGGAAGAATGAGCGATTTGTTGACTGGTGAACGCGTCGTGTTGAACCTCGTTCAAAGGATGAGTGGCATTGCTACAGCTGCTAAAAAGGCATCGTCTATATTGGAAGGGACAGAAACAAGGGCTTGTGATACAAGGAAAACAACTCCAGGGTTACGCATGCTAGAAAAATATGCAGTTAGAACAGGTGGGGCATTCAATCACCGGATTGGACTTTATGATGCGGTCATGATCAAGGATAATCATATAGATTTCGCAGGGGGAATAGCCAATGCTGTTTCCTTAGTCAAAAGTAAGATTGGACACACGGTAAAAGTTGAAGTGGAAACTGAAACGAGGGAACAAGTATTGGAAGCTGTTGAAGCAGGTGCTGACATTATCATGTTTGACAATCGAAGTCCTGTAGAAATCAAAGAATTACTAAAGCTTGTACCATCCCATATCATTACAGAAGCATCTGGTGGGATCAATTTAACAAATTTAGCTTCGTACCGTGATTGCGGTGTCGATTATATATCCCTTGGTAGTTTGACGCACTCTGTGAAATCACTCGATATTAGCGCCAAAGTATTCAATCAAGAAACGGTAAAACTGTAAGGGGGAAATACACATGAGCATTCTTGAACAAGTATTAGGCACTGCGATGCTGCCTGAAAAATATAAAGCAATGACCGATGAAGAAATGCACTTGAAAATATCTGAGATAAAACAAAGACTGGGAAAATCATTGTTTATCCCAGGGCATCATTATCAACGGGAAGAAGTGGTCATCCATTCTGATTCTACAGGAGATTCCCTTCAGCTGGCTCAAGTTTCAGCAGATAATAAAGAAGCAAAATATATCGTATTTTGTGGAGTTCATTTTATGGCGGAGACTGCAGATATCCTGACAAACGATGATCAACTCGTTATATTACCTGACATGAGAGCGGGTTGTTCTATGGCTGACATGGCGGATATTCATCAAACTGAATCCGCCTGGGAGAAATTGTCGATGTTGTTTGGAGATACTATCATTCCGTTGACGTATGTAAACTCCACTGCGGCAATTAAAGCTTTTGTCGGGAGGAATGGTGGAGCAACTGTGACATCTTCAAATGCTAAGGAGATGGTGAGCTGGGCATTTACAGAGAAAGAGAGAATACTGTTCCTTCCCGACCAGCATTTAGGCAGAAACACTGCTTATGATCTAGGAGTACCACTAGATCAAATGGCCGTTTGGGATCCAATCAATGAAGTATTAGATTATCAAGGTGATTTACAAAATATCAAGGTCATCCTTTGGAAAGGCCATTGTTCGGTTCATGAAAATTTCACAGTCAAAAATATCGAGTATGTCCGTGAACACTATCCGGAAATGAATATACTAGTTCACCCTGAATGTAGCAGGGAGGTAGTGGAAAAGTCAGATTATGATGGTTCGACTGCTTACATTATCAAGATGATTGAGCAAGCCGAACCTGGATCCCAATGGGCTATCGGAACGGAAATGAACCTTGTAAAACGATTGATGGACCGACATCCTGATAAGAAAATTATTTCTTTGAATCCATACATGTGTCCGTGCCTGACTATGAATCGGATTGATCTTCCACACCTATTATGGTCATTGGAAAGTATCGAAGCTGGTGAACCCATCAATATCATCCAAGTCGATCAAGAAGTGGCCCAATACGCAATACTAGCACTGGAAAGAATGTTGCAAAGAGCATAATATATCTGAAACAAACCTATTTGGAAAAAAATAGGTTTGTTTTTTTGCTTTAAAGATTAGCTGCAAAGATAAAAAACGACATAGTTGCCAAAGTTAGGAATAAAGTATTAGTGCAACCACGGCTCTTTCTTCGCCTTAAGGTTCTCCAATTGGAGGGTTTTCTAAGGTAGGGATAGACCCTTTTTTCAAGCATGTCCTTACATCCAGTTCCCTTGTCATAAATGGATTCAATGCAAAAAGCAGAGGGGTCAGAACCCATTTCTCAATAAAAAGAATTATGGGGGGACATCATATTTTGATTGAATGGTGCATAAGTTTTGATGAAAAATGTTAGCACTTTGCCCAACGCTTCATAGTATATAAGGACATATGCATAGGAGGGAAATCAGAGTGAAAATTCATATCGTCCAAAAAGGGGATACCCTGTGGAAATTAGCCAAACATTATGGCGTGAATTTTGAAGAATTAAAGAAACTAAATTCACAACTTAGCAATCCAGATATGATAATGCCGGGAATGAAAATCAAAATCCCTAATCCACACGGCTCTACATCAAAAGAAGTGGCTGGTGCCAATTTAGCAAAAATTAAATACGGTGTTAAAAAAGAAGCTCCTATAGCTAAGGAAGCTCCTATCGTAAAAGAAAAACCGATTATGAAAGAAGCTCCTATCATGAAGGAACAACCAATCGTGAAAGAAGCTCCTATCGTGAAGGAACAACCAATCGTGAAAGAAGCTCCTATCGTGAAGGAAAAACCGATTGTGAAAGAAGCTCCTATCATGAAGGAAAAACCGATCATGAAGGAAAAACCGATCATGAAGGAAAAACCGATCATGAAGGAAAAACCGATCATGAAAGAAAAACCAATCATGAAAGAAAAACCGATTGTAAAAGAAGTTCCAATTGTGAAAGAAAAACCGATTATAAAAGAAGTCCCAATCGTGAAGGAGAAACCAATCATCAAGGAAGCTCCTATCATGAAAGCGCCACCTAAACCAATCATGAAAGAAATGCAAAAACCAAAACCCGTCGTGCCTGAGATTGATATTAATAATTACTATTTGGTCAACATGAATAAAATGAAGCCTGCACCTGTAAATGCCCCACCTGTCCTACCAGAAAATATTATGAAACCTGTGAAGGAAGAAGTTGCACCGGCCGTGATGCCACAACAGGAATGTATCCCTATTACACCTCTTATGCCAGGTACAGGTTATTGTCCTCCTTGTCATCCGTGGGCATTTCCAATGGTCCAAGGTGCGATGTACCAACCAATGCCTATGATGGATGAAAGCTCAAGCTGGATGGAGTCTTCTTCATTTATCATGGGGGGAGGTTTCCCTGGTCATCACCATCATTATGGAATGCAACAACCGGCATTCGCTCATCATATGCCACCAATGCCTTATCCAGGGATGAATCAACCACAAGCTTTCCAGCATGGCTACCCGCAAGTACAGGGGATGTCACAATTCGTTCCACATAAATATCAAGTTGAATCATCGAGCTTAGGAGAGTCTTCTTCACATATGGGCCAACACATGATGCCGTTTGGTCACCAAATGCCATTCGGTAATGTTATGCCAATGAATGTGGCAGGTGCACAGTACGAACAAGATGCAGACTGTGGCTGTGATGATGAATCTCCAGAATCTCCGTCCATGATGGCGGGAGCTGGCTTACAGCCGTCTTCAACACAGCAAATCCCAATGCATCAACAGCAAGGTGTTCCGCAACAAATGGGGTACCCACAAACTGGATTTGGTAGCATGCAATCACCAGCAGGAGGTCAAATGCCATTTATGGGAGGTCAGCAGTCCCCAATGGGAGGCCAAATGCCGTTCATGGGCGATCAGCCACCAGCTGGAGATCAAATGCCATTCATGGGAGGTCAGCAGTCCCCAATGGGAGGTCAAATGCCGTTCATGTGCGATCAGCCACCAACAGGAGGTCAAATGCCATTCATGGGAGGTCAGCAGTCCCCAATGGGAGGCCAAATGCCATTCATGGGCGATCAGCCACTAACAGGAGGTCAAATGCCATTCATGGGAGGTCAGCAGTCCCCAATGGGAGGCCAAATGCCGTTCATGGGAGGTCAGCAGTCCCCAATGGGAGGTCAAATGCCATTCATGGGGGGTCAGCAGTCCCCAATGGGAGGTCAAATGCCATTCATGGGAGGCCAACAGTCCCCAATGGGAGGTCAAATGCCATTTATGGGAGGTCAGCAGTCCCCAATGGGAGGCCAAATGCCGTTCATGGGAGGTCAGCAGTCCCCAATGGGAGGCCAAATGCCGTTCATGGGAGGTCAGCAGTCCCCAATGGGAGGCCAAATGCCGTTTATGGGAGGTCAGCCACCAACAGGAGGTCAAATGCCGTTCATGGGAGGTCAGCAGTCCCCAATGGGAGGTCAAATGCCATTCATGGGAGGCCAACAGCCTATGCAAACCTTCCCTGGGATGTTTCCCGGTTCATCTCAAATGCCAGTAAATCCTCAGACATTTGAAATGCCGAGGTTTGCTGATGAAAGCAGCGAGTATGAGCGTTAATCATTTAGAAGGAGACAGTGTATTTTACACTCGTCTCCTTGATTATGTAGAAGAATGTTCATTAATATTGTTCAAATATATTAAATTAAGAAGTAATGTATATGTCATTTATACAAACGAAGGAATCTTTTTATTAAAAGGATTTTCCTCTAAAGAAAAGTTGGAGCTTCAAAAAGCTTTTACAGCTTACCTTTATGAACAGGGCTTTTATGAGACCTATAAATTCCGTGAAGATCATAAGTGTTTTTCATACCGAGGCTTAACCTATACGTTGATTGAATATCTGCCATCTCGTTCAAAAAAATTCTCCTATAAAAAAGAGACAGACAGGGTGGAAGGGTTGAAGCTTCTATCGAAGTTCCATGAAGCTGGAAAAGGATTTAAATCCCCAACAGGAAAGGCCTTGCCGAAACTTCGTCAAAAAGACAAATGGGAAGAACGAATTAAAGTTTTTGAACAATTTATCCCATCGGTTCAAACTTTCGTATCTGATTCAATCATCTCATCATTTATGGAATGGGGAAGGTGGTCATTGGAAGGATTGGGAAAATATAATGAATTTTTGAACAAAGAAGAAAATACGGTGCTACACGGTGATGTTGCCCACCATAATTTTTTACGAAAAAAAAATGGCGCATTATCTATCATCGATTTTGATTTAATATCATCAGGGCCTCCGATATTAGACATCCTCCAATATGCCAATCGAATTCTTCCCTATTTACATGATTTTGAAGCAATATGGGATTATCATGGGATCACCAAATATAAAACTAATCCAGCTTTCTTATATGCTTTGGCATTTCCGGCGGATATATTCAGGGAGTGGAACAGAATTTTTCGAGAAAACCTAGTCAACAATCAGGTTTATGTCCATTCTATTTGGAAATTAACAGTAGAACAATACTCGGAAAGAATGAAGTTTTATTCTTCTTTGTCAAAAATGGTGGGAGGGTGATATGTTCCCTCCAAAATTTAAAAGAAATACCTTTAATGTTTTGTACTTAAAACCCCCATTTCTTTAAACACTACTAAGGAGAAGGTAGGACTGCCCACGCAGTTTGCCAACTCAAGTGTTAGGAAAAAGGGGGTTTTGCTATTGGGCAAGAAGATAATTTTAGTTCCAGTGACGATTCTTATGGTAGCAGGTATTACTGGATGTTCTACGAAAGATCAAGCAAGGAATTCTGTGAACAACATGACAGAAAATGTGGGATATTATACAAACCATAAAGAAGAGAAAGGCAATGCAATATTGCTTGATGAACAGGCTCCGGTCCCACATATCATGAATGACTATAACAATTATTACGATAATCGTGAAAAAGAACGTCTCGAGCATGATGGAAACCCTACCGTCCCCATTGCAGACCGTGATTACGGATGGTTTGCACAAGATGCCGATTACAATCGAGATGATAAGAACTATCATAACCACTTGGTAACAACTCGCCCAGCAAGACCTTCCTACTATACAGCGTATGAAGGAAGATTAGCTGAAAAGCTATCCGAAGCTGCTGAGAAAGATGCCAATGTGAAGGCTGCCCGTGCTGTCATTAACGGGGATAAAGCCATGATCGCTGTGTTGATTTCTGACTTTAATAAATCAAAAGAGACTAAACAGCGTTTAGAGAAACAATTAACACCCCTTGCTAACAATAAAAAAGTTTTTGTCCTTACTGATTCCGGTGTTTATTATTATCTTCAGTCATTAGATAATGGCCTTCGTGATGGCGGTGGAAGTAATATCGATCAAATGAAAGCCGATAATATGCTTCAAGATATATCTAACCATCTCAACCATAGTGAGTAGTTTTTTGGGGGCAGTTCCTGCCTCCTTTTTTCTTTGTTTAAAAATGGATAAAAATAGCATGGTGGGACAGACTAAAAACATAGGACGGAGTCTAAGTAATATTTAGTGGATTTTTCAATTTTATAAAAAATAAAATGAATCAATATTGGAATATTTTTTCACCATGGGGTGAGGTCATGTTAAAGCGTACTTTTACTAAAAGGTATTACATACTGTTTTTACTAGTGTCAATCCTGCTTTTTGCTATGTCAACGCTGGGAGATTCAAGTTTAGCAAAAGAAAATAAGCGAAATCCAATCACAATAAATAAGACTCAATCTCAAGAAGTCATGATACCTTCGAAACCATTAAAAAGAAAAATCATTTTGCAGCGAGAGTATCTGGATGGAGATGTGAGCGAAGAGACCATTATCGTAGAAATCTTGGCAATGGAGGATTTATGGGCTCAATATAGAGATTGGCAGCTTGTAGATCAAAATGAAAACAGGATGATTTTTAAGAAAACAATGGATGACATTTCACCGTTACTAAAAGCAAACGGTTATTTTGGAATAACAGAGGATGGTACCCTCTCCATTTTCAATGGTCGACCAGATAGTGCTGATATTATTCAATCCTTCTTTCAGATAGATGTTGAGAAACTGGAAGGTTTGAAATACGAAGAATTGAAACATGGCATTCGAATCTTGGACAAACATCAATATGTCCAGGTGCTCGAAGCATTCAAGCCTTATTCAGTTTTAGGAATACATGACTAATGATTTTGCCGAGTGGATTTCCATCCTCTCGGTATTTCCTGTTTCACTTCTTTAACTTCTATAGGATTGTATGTTACAATGTTGTACAGCAAACTGTAGGAGAGGGAAAATTTGTTCGATTATATAACTGGTACGGTGGATTATATTAGTCCAGAATACATAGTCGTGGATAATGGGGGGATCGGGTATCTTATTATGACGCCTAATCCTTTTATTTTTTCCACTGGCAAGCAAGAAAAAGTATTTATTCATCATTATGTCCGAGAAGATATAGCAGCATTTTATGGCTTTAGGGGTAGGGAGGAAAAGGCATTATTCCTTAAGCTAATTAATGTGACAGGGATAGGTCCAAAAGGTGCGTTGGCAATATTAGCATCTGGACAAGTGGAACAGGTTGTCCAAGCGATTGAAAATGAGGATGAAAAATTCCTTTTGAAGTTCCCAGGAGTGGGCAAAAAAACGGCCAGACAAATGATATTGGATTTAAAAGGTAAGCTGGAGAATATCGTTCCCGATTATTTCCCAAATCTATTCAATAATAAGCTTGAAACAGTACAAAATTCCACGTTTTCTGATTCATTGGACGAAGCGATGGAAGCGTTAAAGGCCCTTGGCTATTCTGATAAGGAAGTCCAAAGAGCTGCAAAGGACTTACAAAAAGAATCATTAACAACAGAAGAGTATATAAAAAAGGCATTACAATTGATGCTAAAATAATCATGCAAAAGGAGGGAAGAACATGGAAGAGCGTATCGTGAATCAAGAAGCGGATCTCCAGGATGTATCTTTCGAACAAAGCTTAAGGCCGCAAAATCTTCGGCAATACATAGGGCAGGATAAAGTGAAAGAAAACCTTCAAATTTTTATCGAAGCTGCAAAGATGAGGCAAGAAGCCCTTGACCATGTTCTTCTATACGGACCTCCAGGATTAGGCAAAACGACATTGGCAACCATCATTGCCAATGAGATGGGTGTAAACATTCGCACTTCGGCAGGTCCTGCAATTGAAAGACCAGGTGACCTTGCTGCGATTTTAAGCTCCTTAGAACCGGGGGATGTGCTGTTCATTGATGAGATACATAGATTGCCGAGAACGGTAGAAGAAGTCCTCTATCCGGCAATGGAGGATTTCTGTTTGGATATTGTGATTGGGAAGGGGCCCACAGCACGTTCTGTAAGATTGGATCTCCCGCCTTTTACACTGGTTGGTGCAACTACAAGAGCAGGATCTTTGACTGCGCCACTAAGAGATCGTTTCGGAGTTCTAAGTAGATTGGAGTATTATGAAGAACAACAGCTAAAGGATATTCTTCTACGTACGGCTGATATTTTAGAGACTGATCTATCGGAAATAGCTGCAGATGAACTAGCAAAACGTTCTAGGGGGACACCTCGTATTGCGAATCGCTTGCTTCGCAGGGTCCGTGATTTTGCTCAGGTAAAGGGTACTGGGGAAATAACTTTTGAACTTGCACAATATGCACTTGAATTGATGCAAGTGGATAGAAGGGGCTTAGATCATATTGACCACAAGCTCCTACTGAATTTATTGGATCGGTTTAGAGGCGGTCCTGTAGGTTTAGAAACAATTGCGGCAACGATAGGGGAAGAAGCACACACGATTGAAGATGTGTATGAACCGTATTTGTTGCAAATCGGTTTTCTTCAGCGGACACCTAGAGGGAGAATTGCTACGGACCTTGTTTACCACCATTTTGGCAGGGAAGTACCTGTTAAATGAGCGGCATTCCTAAGTTAATGATGATTTTAGGAGCAATTCTATTGATCATGGGTTTTCTTGCCCAGTTTATTAAAATTGGTAAATTGCCAGGAGATATATTAATCAAAAAAGGTAATGCAACATTTTATTTTCCAATCGTAACCTCAATTATTGTAAGTGTGGTACTTTCCTTGATTTTTTATATCATTGGAAAACTAAAATAGGACATAAATTTTGTACAGGATGTGAAAGACAATGAAGGTGGATTTATTTGATTTCCATTTGCCCGAGGAATTGATCGCTCAAACCCCACTTGAGCAAAGGGAAGAAAGCCGCCTCATGGTTTTGGATAAAAAAACCGGTGAGACAAAGCATGATATTTTTAAAAATATCAAAGAGTATTTAAGACCGGGTGATTGCTTAGTCTTGAATGATACTAGAGTATTGCCTGCCCGTCTTTTTGGTATTAAAGAGGATACGGGTGCAAAGGTGGAATTGTTATTGCTCAAGCAGGTAGAGGGCGATACATGGGAAGCCCTTGTGAAACCTGCCAAGCGGGTTAAAGTAGGAACGGTTTTGTCTTTTGGTAATGGTAAATTGACGGCTACTTGCGAAGAGGAACTCGAGCATGGAGGACGAATCATTACGTTCAAGTATGAAGGAATCTTTTATGAAGTGTTGGATGAACTAGGGCATATGCCGCTTCCTCCATATATAAAAGAGCAGCTTGAGGAGAAGGATCGTTATCAAACCGTGTTTGCCAGGGAAAGAGGGTCGGCAGCAGCTCCTACCGCAGGCTTACATTTCACGGAATCATTACTAGAGCAAATAAAGGATATGGGTGTCCATATCGCTTTCATTACACTACATGTAGGATTAGGGACGTTTAGACCGGTTAGTGTAGATGACATTAATGAACATGATATGCATGCGGAGTTTTATCAGATGACTGAAGGAACAGCTCACCTACTGAATGAAGTAAAAAATGATGGCGGTAGGATAATTACTGTGGGTACAACCTCCACAAGGACATTAGAAACAATCGCATCGAAGCACAATGGTAAATTCGTAGCCGAAAATGGATGGACGAGCATTTTTATCTATCCAGGGTATGAATTTAAAGGGATTGATGCGATGATTACTAATTTTCATTTACCGAAGTCAACCTTGATTATGTTGATCAGTGCATTAGCAGGTAGGGAAAACGTTTTACGAGCATATGATGAAGCTGTGAAGGAAAAGTATCGATTCTTTAGCTTTGGTGATGCAATGCTCATCATTTAATTTAAGAGTCATGTTCACTATGACTCGAAGGGAGTAAATAGATTGACAGCGATTCGATATGAATTGATTAAAACATGTAAACAAACAGGTGCCAGACTAGGACGTGTACATACACCACATGGTTCTTTCGAGACACCAGTTTTCATGCCAGTGGGCACTTTGGCTACTGTTAAGACGATGTCACCTGAAGATATTAAGCAAATTGGTGCAGGAATCATTTTAAGCAATACCTACCATTTATGGTTAAGGCCGGGGCATGAAATTATTCAAGAAGCTGGTGGTTTACACAAGTTTATGAATTGGGATCGTGCAATCCTTACTGATTCTGGTGGTTTCCAAGTATTTAGCTTGAGTGAATTCCGTCAAATTGAAGAAGAAGGGGTCCATTTCCGTAACCATCTTAATGGTGATAAACTTTTCCTGTCTCCAGAGAAGGCAATGGAAATTCAGAATGCATTAGGGTCTGATATTATGATGGCATTCGATGAGTGTCCACCATATCCAGCCTCCTTTGAATATATGAAGAGCTCTGTGGAAAGAACGTCTCGTTGGGCTGAACGTTGTTTAAAGGCTCATCAACGTCCGCAGGATCAAGGGTTATTTGGAATTGTTCAAGGTGGAGAATACGAAGAATTAAGAAAGCAAAGTGCAAAGGATTTAGTCTCCCTTGATTTCCCTGGCTATGCGATTGGTGGATTGAGTGTAGGGGAGCCAAAGGATGTTATGAATCGTGCACTTGACTTTACGACTCCATTGCTGCCAACAAATAAGCCAAGATATTTAATGGGAGTAGGCTCTCCAGATTCATTGATTGATGGAGCGATTCGTGGTGTAGATATGTTTGATTGTGTTCTTCCGACCCGTATAGCAAGAAACGGAACTCTGATGACAAGCAACGGCCGCCTTGTAGTAAAAAATGCTAAATTCGCTAGGGATTTTGGTCCTCTAGATGAAAATTGCGATTGCTACACTTGTAAGAATTATTCTAGAGCGTATATAAGACACTTAATTCGATGTGATGAAACATTCGGAATTCGATTAACGACTTATCATAATCTGTATTTTCTGGTAAAATTGATGGAGAATGTGAGACAAGCGATCCGAGAAGATCGACTTGGAGACTTCAGAGAAGAATTTTTTGAGCAATATGGTTTCAACAAACCGAATGCGAAAAATTTCTAAATAATATTCACGTAGAAAGGAGTTGAATTTCATGCCAGAATTATTGGGAACAGTTGGTCCTCTTCTAATTATGTTCGTCCTATTCTATTTCCTTTTGATCCGTCCTCAGCAGAAACGCCAAAAAGCGGTTCAAACGATGCAGAGCGATTTGAAAAAAGGTGATAAAATCGTAACAATCGGAGGCCTTCATGGCTTCGTAGATTCAATCGATGATAACAAAGTTGTCATCAAATGTGGAGATGGTTCACGTCTTACATACGACCGTTCAGCAATCCGTGAAGTAACGGAGAAGGGAACAGGTCTTTAATCTGTAACATACTGATTAATGGCAAAAGCCCGAAGAGATAATCTCTTCGGGTTTTTATTTTTATTTGGTTAAGACTTAGTATTTCAATTTAGGAAGAAAAAAGATGCCTAAAGCGTCACATTCGACATCTTAGACATCTATGCCATTTATTTATTCCCACCACTCAAATTGACTCCTAGGATTCCACCCATCATGCTTGTAGCAATAAAGCAAGCATGATAAATCCATTCCTTAGCTGAAAAAGAGCTATCATGGCCAAGATATTGAAATAGTAAAATGATGGCTGTATAAAGAATCCCTGTGCCGCCACCTAGCATCCACCCTTGCTTTTTACCTTTTCCACCAGAGATGAATCCACCAATAAACAATGACAAAAATGACATTGCCATCATGACATACGTGAGAGAGGATTCAGTCAAAGACGAAAATCTTAATATTAGAGAAAAGATGAAGCTTATTGCTATAGCAAAGATAAAGATAGATCCTACTCCAAACAAAATCGCCGAACCCATTTTTTTTGATTCCATACTCCCTCATACCCTTTCCATTCAAGTTCAAGCAATATAAACGCTTTGTACAAGCATATTCTCACAGTTTTTGATTTAGACTATAGACATTGTAATTTTCACCGGGGAGGGGGAAGAAACGTTGGAAGCCTTCGTTTATATTGGATTACGTACTCTATTCATGTACATATTAATCATTGTCATATTTAGATTAATGGGTAAGAGGGAAATTGGAGAATTAAACATCCTTGATCTTGTAGTATTTATCATGATTGCAGAATTGGCTGTCATATCAATAGAACAGCCTAAATCCCAAATCATTCATTCTATTTTTCCGATGATTCTACTAATGCTTATACAAATTTCTTCAGCCCTATTGTCGCTAAAGAGCCAACGTTTTAGGGAATTTGTGGATGGCCGGCCTACCTTGATTATTAGCGATGGCAAAATTGATGAAAAAGCGATGAAGAAGCAACGGTACAATTTTGAAGATCTGTTAGTTCAGCTAAGGGAAAAGGACGTTCAGGATGTAAAAGAAGTAGAATACGCTATTCTTGAAACCTCTGGAAAATTGTCGGTATTTAAAAAAGAAGAGCAGAACCAAGAGCAAACGAAGGAAACTTACTTGGCACTGCCCCTGATCTTGGATGGAGTCATCCAACACCGAAATTTAATTGAATTTGATAAAACACAGGAATGGCTCCTTGAACAAATGTCAAAAAAGGGTTACCCCGATATTAGAAAGATTTCTTACTGTAGTTATGACAATGAATCCTTTTTTATCGATGAGAATAACATTTCATCAACGGATTAAAAAACTGATATAGGGAATTTTTTGCAGCTCACTTTTCTTTATGACTTTCATCCCAATCAGCAGGATAATAAAAACAATGGTCAAAATTGTGATGGATACTAATAAATTGGTGATTGGCCCCATTGCGGTAAATATTTTATTGTAGCAAAGGAAGCCTATAAAACCTGACAGGAAAGTTACCCCTAACGTAACTAAATATTGACGAACTTCAATGGTGAAAGATACTTTCTTTACGATTGTGAAAAAATGTAGAAAAGTGACTAATACAATTCCAACGGCCATGCCAAGCGCTGCCCCCATAATCCCAAATTCTTCTCTAGAAGCCAGTAGGAAAATGATGGCAGTTTTTGCTACGGCGCCAATCAAACTGTTAATCATAGCGGCCTTTGCTAAATTCAGTGCTTGTAAAACTGATTGAAGCGGCATTTGATAATAATAAAAAATGAAAAATGGAGCCATGAATTTAATAAATACAGCAGACCCGGAAGTACCATACATGGCTTCCATTAACGGGACTGCAAATACATAAAGTGCAATGACGGATAAGCAACCGGTTATAAACGTAATCCTCAGGGCTTGCTGCAGCCTATATTGAATGGCTTTGTAATTCCCAGATGCATGGGCTTCGCTTACAGCTGGTACAAGTGAAGTGGAAAGCGCCATCGTCACGAAAGATGGGAGCATTAATAATGGCAAGGCATAGCCTGTTAGTTCTCCGTATTGCTTGGTAGCGACACCAGCTGAGATCCCTGCTATTGCCAAACTTTGGGCGACTACAATGGGTTCTAAAAACCAGGCAATCGATCCAATCATTCGGCTACCCATGCTAGGTAAGGCAATGCTCATTAATTCGTTGAAGGTATCTCTACCTTTTCGAACTGATTTAAAAAAATTGCTTCTAACTTTAAAGTGTTTCTTGACCTTAAAAGTAGTCATAAGGTAAGCAAGTGAAACGAGCTCTCCAATGACCGAAGAAAGCATTGCCCCCGCAGCCGCATATTCAATACCATAGGGTAGGAAGGATTTTGTCATGACAGCTATAAGAGTGATGCGCACTACTTGCTCCAGCACTTGGGAATAAGCAGCAGGTTTCATATTCTGTTTCCCTTGGAAATAACCCCTTAAAACGGATGAAACGGCTATGATAGGTACAATTGGCGCAATCGCCATTAATGGCCAGTAAGTCCGTTCATCCGTGAACAATGTCTCAGATAGGATAGGAGCCAATAGGAAAAGAGCAGGAGTAAAAATTAAAGACAATCCAACTGTAATACTTAATGAAACTACTAAAATTTTCTTAATCCTCTTTTGGTCTCCCACTGCATTCGCTTCTGCTACGAATTTTGAAATGGCGACTGGTAGGCCAAATTGAGTGATTGTAATCACTAGGAATAATGTCGGGAGAGCCATCATGTACAGGCCAACCCCTTCTTCGCCTATAAATCTAGCGACCACTATCCGATTGACAAACCCAAGTACCCTGGTAATCAGACCAGCAACCAGTAAGATCATTGCCCCTTTAAAAAACTTCGACATCCCGATTACCTGCCTTCTCAAAATGGATCAATTCATATACAATAATTTATATGCTTGTAGTTGGACAAAACATGACAAGCGTTTCTCTCATCCTAGAATCCAGTCCTAAAAATAGAATATAGGTCACAGAGAGAGGTAGAATTTATGGGAAATGGTCATCAGTTTGACGAGTTTAGGCAAAATGTCATACCTGCTTTACAAAGCAAGAGGGAAGAATTTGTTCTTTTCGGATACGGTGAAGTGAAGGAGCAGGACATTTGGCACTATCTTCAAAAGAAGAAATGGAAAAAGCCTCAAAATTCCCCTTCGTTACACACTGTCGTAAACGACATCTTGAGATTGAATGTTAGTGAATATATGCATTTCGCTACGATTGAGGCATTCAAAGCGTCTTCAAATGGTTTAGATGGCCCAGATGCGTTTAAAGACTTATTAGGATGAGGTTTTAGGAGTTTCATTTTTTTCCAGACTTGCAAGTGGAAAATCCTATTTTAACCGGATTGACAGTGTTTTTAAATTGACTCATAATATGATGGGAGCTTAGATTTTCCCAGTGGAATTGTAATATCATAGCTTAGTCAGTTTTATAATAAAGCCATTAACAATTTTATTGTGCCGACATTTTCCCTTAAAAGTAAGAAAATTCAGCTTTTTGCTGAATAAGAACTTTTGTCCCGCATCAAATGTTTAGTTAAGGCTTGAAACGTACCTGAGGAGGATCAATACATAATGGTCAAAAGATCTAGAATTGTCGCCTTTTTAATCTTGGTCGTTGCGATTTTTGCAATGATGGGGACGACTACAACAAAAATTTTGGATAATATTAAACTCGGTTTGGATCTACAAGGTGGATTTGAAGTCTTGTATGAGGTTAAATCCGAAAACGGTAAGAAAGTGGATGAAAAAATTCTAGCTAGTACTGCAAGTGCCCTAGATCGTCGTGTTAACGTACTAGGTGTGAGTGAACCGAGTATTCAAATTGAAGGAAAAAATCGTATTCGTGTTCAACTTGCTGGAGTAGATGATCAAAATAAGGCACGTGAAATCTTATCCACTCAAGCAAAGCTTTCATTCCGTGATTATAATGACCAAGAAATGTTAAAAGGGTCTGATTTAAAGGAAGGTGGAGCAAAACAAACCTTCATGGAAAATCAACCTGTTGTTGAAGTAACATTAAAAGATGCAAATAAATTCAAAGAAGTTACAGAAAAAATTTCAGCAATGCCTGCACCAACAAACGTATTAGCAATCTGGTTGGATTTTGAAGAAGGTAAAGATTCTATTCAAAAACCTGATACACAAGATAATATGATTTCTGCACCTTCTGTAAGAGAAGTGTTTAACCAAAATACAGTTCTAATAACTGGTTCTTTTACAATTGAAGAAGCGAAAGATTTAGCGGATTTGTTAAATGCAGGAGCACTCCCTGTAGAGCTTAAAGAAGTATATTCTACTTCAGTAGGAGCGAAGTTTGGAGAAAAGGCTTTAGAAAGTACAATCCTAGCAGGAATTATCGGTGTTGCAGCTATTTACCTATTCATGCTTGTTTACTATCGTTTCCCAGGTTTTGTTGCAATTATTACTCTATCCATCTATATTTACCTAATTTTATTGGTATTTGATTGGATGAATGGTGTTCTGACACTTCCTGGTATAGCTGCACTAATCCTAGGGGTTGGTATGGCAGTCGATGCAAATATCATTACCTATGAGCGAATTAGGGATGAACTAAAACTGGGTCGTTCAGTTAAAGCAGCCTATGAAGCAGGAAATAAAAATTCACTGTCTACCATATTAGATGCTAATTTAACAACCATCCTTGCAGCGGCTGTATTATTCTATATTGGGACAAGCTCAGTAAAAGGGTTTGCTACAATGTTAATCATCAGTATATTAATGACTTTTATTACTGCTGTATTTGGAACTCGTATTTTCCTAGGGCTTTGGGTAAATAGTGGATTATTCAATAAAAAACCAGGCTGGTTTGGTGTTAAGCAAAAAGATATCCGTAATTTATCGGAATCAGAATCAACTCTTGATATTCCTACCCGCTTTGATCGTTTAGATTTTGTCAACAAACGAAAAATTTATTATGGATTTTCGATTGCTCTTACGGTAATTGGAATTGTCTTCCTATTAATATTCAAATTAAACCTTGGAATCGATTACAGCAGCGGAACAAGGGTTGATGTACCTTCAAAAGAATCACTAACAACTTCACAGGTTGAAGATGAATTCAAAAAAATTGGCCTTGAAATTGATGATATTGTCCTTTCAGGTAAAAATAACGATACGGCTAGTGTTCGTTTAATAGGGGTATTAGATAAAAATGAAATTTCTAAATTAAAAACTCATATGAAGAGTGAGTTTGGATTAGAACCAAACGTAAGCACTGTTTCACCTACAATTGGAAAAGAATTGGCGAGAAATGCGTTGATTTCGGTCCTGATTGCATCAGTAGGAATCATTCTTTATGTCACATTACGTTTTGAATGGAGAATGGCCCTTCCTGCTGTTATTGCATTGCTACATGATGCATTCTTTATCATTACAATATTTAGTTTATTCCGTATTGAAGTTGATTTAACTTTTATCGCAGCAGTGTTAACCATTGTCGGTTATTCAATTAACGATACAATTGTTACATTTGACCGTATTCGTGAGAATTTACGTGCGAAGAAAAAAATCAAAGATGCTTCAGAATTAAAACAAATTGTAAACGTGAGTATTCGTCAGACACTTACTCGTTCCATTAACACGGTTTTGACGGTAATCATTACAGTAATTGCGATGATTTTGTTTGGAAGCGAATCTATCTTAAACTTCTCAATTGCGTTATTAATTGGATTGACAGTAGGAGTTTATTCATCCATCTTCATTGCTTCCCAACTTTGGCTTGATTTTAAAATTAAGGAGCTAAAGAAAAAGGGTACATTGATTACCTACGTAGAAAAGAAAAAGAATACGGATGAGGCGCAAGTCTAAACATCCATTTACTGAACCGTAGGAGCAATCCTACGGTTTTGTAATTTGTAAATAAGCAGTGAGCGATTCCACAGGATGTGGTGATGTCAGCGTTCGCCACAGGACGTGACGGATTTTAGCTGACGTTCCTTACTAACGGGACGCTTCCGCTTTTCTATTTGTCATAAAGGTTTATCGTTTGTAGTTAGAGCAGTGTCTAGCTTCAGCGTCCAGCGACTAGTGTGCTTCGGCCTCCTCCTTACGATAAGTCAACATCGAATCACTATCGTTCTTCGTGTTTCCTTTATCTCATGCGGATTCCTCCAGCCCATACGTCGCTTAACGGGACGCTTCCGCTTTTCTTGAATAAAACAAATTGAAACGCTTTAGTTGGTCTTGTATAATTAGGAAGGTTAAGGGGTGAATGTATGTTACGATCAAAAACCCGTTGGAAGGTTGAATTATCTAATGAAGAAAGAGCTAGTTTGCTCTCCACTCAACTAAACATTGCACCTTTAGTGGCTAAATTACTGGTGAACCGTGGAATGGATACCTTGGAAACAGCACAGTCTTTTTTATTTCCTGAGGAAACTCCTTTTCACGATCCTTACTTGTTAAAAGGGATGGATATTGCCGTAAATAGGATACATCGGGCAATTGAACGAAAAGAGCTTATTCGCATTTTTGGTGATTATGATGCAGATGGAGTCAGTAGTACAACGGTTCTAATGGAGACATTAAAAAAGCTGAATGCGAATGTTGATTTTTATATACCAAACCGATTTTCAGAAGGTTATGGACCCAATGAAACAGCTTTTAGACTTGCGAAGGAAGAGGGCGTTTCATTATTAATTACGGTTGATACTGGCATTTCGGCTATTCACGAAGCTGAAGTGGCCAAAAATCTTGACATGGATTACATTATTACAGATCATCATGAGCCTGGACCAATACTACCGGAAGCCCTGGCTATTATCCATCCTAAGCTAGAGGATAGTACTTATCCATTCAAGGAATTAGCTGGTGTAGGGGTTGCATTGAAGCTTGCACACGCATTATTAGGTGAAGTACCTTATGATTTACTTGAAATAGCGGCAATAGGGACAATTTCTGATCTCGTTCCCTTATTTGGTGAGAACAGGTTAATTGCCTCAAAAGGAATTCAGAACATGAAATCAACCACAAGACCAGGATTGCGTGCTTTATTCAAAGTCGCAGGTATTGAGCCCTCTTCACTGAATGAGGAATCCATTGGTTTTGGGATAGGTCCGCGTATAAACGCTGCAGGCAGACTAGGAGATGCAGATCCTGCTGTTGAATTGCTATTAACAGAAGATTTTGAGACGGCATATTTCATAGCAAGTGAAATTGATGGCTTGAATAAAGAAAGACAAGCATTAGTCCAACAAATCGCTGCAGATGCTATAAAAGAAGTGGAAGAAAATTGGCCTATTGATGAAAACTCTGTCATTGTCGTCGGTAAGGAAGGATGGAATTCTGGAATAATTGGAATTGTTGCCTCTAAACTGGTTGATAGATTTTATAGACCAGCAATTGTTTTAAGCTTTGATCCAGAAAAAGGATTGGCTAAAGGCTCTGCTAGAAGCATTGAAGGTTTTGATCTCTATCAAAATTTATCTCAATGTCGCGATATATTGCCTCATTTTGGTGGGCATCCTATGGCAGCTGGAATGACCCTGAAAATAGAAGACGTTGCAGATTTAAGAGAAAGATTAAATCAATTGGCTAAACAGAAGATGACTGCAGAAGACTTTGTGCCCGTCACTAAGCTTGATACAGTCACTTCAATAGGAGAAATCACACTTGAAAGCATCTCGCAAATGGAACGGCTCGCCCCCTTTGGAATGGGAAATCCAAAACCAAAAGTTATGATTAATGAAGTAAAAATCAGCACCATCCGTAAAATTGGAGCAGAATCTAATCATATGAAGGTAATGCTGGAACATGATGGTTTTACGTTGGATGGAATTGGTTTTGGTTTAGGAGAATTGGTAGATCATATCTCTCCTATTACTTCTATATCTGTTGTGGGGGATGTTTCAATCAATGAGTGGAACAACATGCGTAAACCTCAAATATTTTTGCATGATATTTCAGTGAATAATTGGCAGCTATTTGATTTTAGAGGTTCTAAAAAGATTTCCACTACGTTAGAGAAAATACCTAAAGATAACCGTATATTAATCGTTTTCAATGAATCAACAATGGAAAAACTACAGTTGAACTCATATCAAGCGGAAACGGTAGTATTCTTGGATAAAATAAGCCAAAAGAATTTTACTCTTAGTGGAAAAAATATTGTTTTGATTGATCTACCGACAAATTTAAATCAATTGAATACACTATTTAAATGTGGGACACCAGAAAGGGTATATGCTCACTTTCATCAGGACCAACAACATTTCTTCAGTACAATGCCGACAAGGGATCACTTTAAGTGGATGTATGCTCTTGTCAAGAAAAAAGGCACCTTTGAGGTCAATAGATACAGTGATGACATAGCTAGACATAAAGGCTGGTCAAGGGATACTGTCGATTTTATAGTTAAAGTGTTTTTTGAACTGGATTTTGTTACAATAGAGAATGGATTTATTTCAATAAAAGAACAAGCAGCAAAAAGAGACTTTCACGAATCAGCGTCCTTTAAGGATAAGAAGGAACAATTCCAATTGGAAAATGATCTTTTATATTCCTCTTATGGACAGCTATACAATTTTATAGAGTCGTTATTGTCAGAAAGCGTGCAGCTTGAGGAGGAAATGGAACAATGGATTTAAAGCAATTTGTTACTATCGTGCCTGATTGGCCAAAGCCTGGAATAAAGTTTAAAGATATCACAACATTAATGGATAATGGGGAAGCATATCGTTATGCTACTGACCAGATCGTAGAATATGCTAAAAAAAGACAAATCGATTTAGTTGTTGGACCTGAAGCTCGTGGATTCATCATTGGATGTCCTGTTGCTTATTCGTTAGGAGTAGGTTTTGCTCCTGTAAGAAAAGAAGGAAAATTGCCACGTGAAACTATTAAAGTTCAATATGGTCTTGAATATGGGAAAGACGTATTAACAATCCATAAGGATGCCATCAAACCAGGTCAAAGAGTATTAATCACTGATGACTTACTAGCAACTGGTGGAACGATTGAAGCGACTATCAAGCTTGTGGAAGATCTTGGTGGTATTGTCGCAGGTATAGCATTCTTAATTGAATTGTCATACCTTGATGGAAAAGATAAATTAAACGGTTATGATATTCTTACTCTCATGACATACTAAATAGATACGAATCCTATTGTTGACAATTTATTTGTTGATAATAGGATTCTTCTTTTTTTTATGTAAATTCGGCGAACAGTGTCTGCATTTCTTTCCAAAATGGAATTATATTCACCTTTACTTCTAGAAAAATGTCGAAATAGGAAGAAAAGAGGGGGAAACTCTTTACATTCTCCTTCTTTTTTTTGATAATAGATACAATATGAATTTTTACAGAAACACAATAGTTTAACTTTAGCCTGTGTGAGTGGCTGAAGGTTTTTATAATATATTCAAAAAATCCCGTTATTTAAATAAAAAGGTGGTTTCATGGCGAACGAACAAGTAATTAGTGCTGAACAGGTAATTGAAAGAGTTGGAAAGTATTTACAACCTTCGGATGTGAGTATGGTAAAAAAAGCTTATGAATTTGCTGAGAACGCACATAAAGAGCAATTTCGTAAATCGGGTGAACCTTATATCATCCATCCAATTCAAGTAGCTGGGATTCTTGCTGACCTCGAATTGGACGCTGCAACTGTTTCCTCTGGATTCCTGCATGATGTAGTTGAAGATACTGGGGTAACCCTAAAAGAGTTGGAAGAAGCCTTCAATCAAGAAGTAGCCATGTTAGTAGATGGCGTCACTAAGTTAGGGAAAATTAAATATAAAAGCCAGGAAGAACAGCAGGCCGAAAACCACCGAAAAATGTTTGTCGCAATGGCCCAGGATATTCGGGTCATTCTTATCAAACTAGCAGATCGTCTTCATAATATGAGGACTTTAAAACATCTTCCTCTTGAAAAACAACGCAGAATTTCTAATGAGACTTTAGAGATTTTCGCTCCGCTTGCGCACCGACTGGGTATTTCGACTATTAAATGGGAACTCGAGGATACTGCTCTGCGATATTTAAATCCACAACAGTATTATCGAATTGTCAATTTAATGAAGAAAAAGCGTGCAGAACGTGAAGATTATTTAGATGGTGTAATTCAAGAAGTTCGCGAAGGCCTTGGCGAGGTGCATATTAAAGCAGAGATTTCTGGAAGACCGAAGCATATATATAGCATTTACCGTAAGATGGCATTACAAAATAAGCAGTTCAGCGAAATCTATGATTTACTTGCTGTTCGAATTCAAGTGAATAACATCAAAGATTGCTACGCTGTCTTAGGAATCATTCACACTGCCTGGAAGCCAATGCCTGGACGTTTTAAAGATTATATCGCTATGCCTAAGCCAAATATGTATCAATCCCTTCATACGACCGTTATTGGGCCTAAAGGAGATCCTTTAGAAGTGCAAATCAGAACATTTGAAATGCACCGTATTGCAGAATATGGGATTGCTGCCCACTGGGCTTATAAAGAAGGTAAAGAAGTCTCTGAAAATCAGTCTCTTGAAGAGAAGCTGACATGGTTCAGAGAAATCTTAGAATTCCAGGATGATGCGACTAATGCAGAAGAATTCATGGAATCCTTAAAAATTGACTTATTCTCGGACATGGTATTCATTTTTACTCCAAAAGGAGATGTATTTGAGCTACCTGCTGGATCCGTACCTATCGATTTCGCCTATCGAATCCATTCAGAGATAGGAAATAAGACGATTGGGGCTAAAGTGAATGGGAAGATGGTCACTCTCGATTATAAGCTTAAAACGGGTGACATCATTGAAATTCTCACATCCAAGCATTCATATGGGCCTAGCAAAGATTGGTTAAAGCTTGCTCAAACTTCACAAGCCAAGAACAAGATTCGAACTTTTTTCAAAAAGCAAATGCGTGATGAGAATGTCGAAAAGGGAAGAGAGCTTGTTGAAAAAGAAATCAAGTTAATGGAGTTTGACTTAAAAGAGATTTTAACAACTGAAAATATTAAAAGGGTGTCAGAGAAATTTAATTTCGCCAATGATGAGGATATGTTTGCGGCTGTTGGATACAACGGAATCACTGCACTTCAAGTGGCTAATAGATTAACGGAAAAGTGGCGTAAAAAGAAAGAATTAGAACAAAAAGCTAGTATCACAGACGCTGTTTCTGAATTGAAATCTCTTCATTCTGTTAAAAAACGTGAATCTGGAGTAAGAGTCCAAGGAATCGAAAATCTCTTAATCCGTCTTTCTCGCTGTTGCAACCCGGTACCTGGAGATGAAATAGTAGGCTTTATCACCAAGGGCCGTGGTGTGAGTGTCCACCGTAACGATTGCACAAATATTGTCGGTGATGATGCTGAAGCAAGGCTCATACCTGTTGAGTGGGAAAGCAGCCTGAATGATAGAAAAGAATATAACGTGGATATTGAAATTAGTGGTTACGATAGACGTGGTCTATTAAATGAAGTATTACAGGCCGTAAATGAAACGAAAACGAATATTACCGCCGTTTCTGGAAGGTCAGATCGTAATAAGGTTGCTACCATTAACATGTCTATTGCCATTCATAATGTGAACCATTTACAGAAAGTCGTCGAGAGAATCAAACAAATCTCCGAAATATACTCTGTACGTAGGATCATGAACTAAGGGGTTTTTTCCATGAGAGTAGTATTACAGAGATCAAAAGAAGCTAGTGTGACTGTCACTGGCGAGGTCATTGGAAAAATTGAAAGTGGGCTTGTCCTTCTAGTGGGAGTTACCCATAACGACACTGAAGATGATGCCATCTATCTAGCGGATAAAATTGTGAATCTCCGGATTTTCGAAGATGAACAAGGGAAGATGAATCATTCACTATTAGATGCTGGTGGACAAATTCTTTCCGTTTCTCAATTTACTTTATATGGGGATTGTAGGAAAGGGCGTCGCCCGAACTTCATGGAAGCGGCTAAACCTGACCAAGCAATAGATCTCTATAACTTTTTTAATGAACAACTCCGTCAAAAAGGAGTCGAAGTGCAAACAGGTGAGTTTGGTGCCATGATGGATGTTCAATTGGTCAATGATGGACCAGTAACATTAATTTTGGACAGCATTTGAATAGAATCGATTAAAAGCAGTGGTGTAAGCCATTGCTTTTTGTTTACACTTTAATTAACCATAATTTAGAAATGGGAAAGTAAGTTACTTTAAAGGCAATATAGGGAATTAATCCTTTTTTTCGCCTTAGGGTCGCCGATTTGATGATTGATCAATTCAGGGGGAACTAGTAAAATGAGAATTCAAAAAATGAATGAAAAAATGGCACTTGATATTCTAGGATGGAAATATGAATCTCCTTATGATTTCTATAACAACAAAATTTCTACAGATGCGATCAAAGAACTTCTAGAAAATAACTATTCAGGAGTATTTATTGATGATGAATTAATTGGTTTTTTCTGTACGGGTACTGCGGCTCAAGTACCGAGTGGTTCTACAGTTGGTGCTTATGAAGAGAGAATGGTGGATATTGGGTTAGGGATGAAACCAGAAATGACGGGAAAAGGAAGAGGAATGGATTTTTTTTATTTTGTCATGAGTACCATTCGAGGATTGAATGGAAATGGACCTTTAAGATTAACAGTTGCTAGATTCAATCAAAGAGCCATACATTTATATGAAAAATTTGGATTTGTCCAAAAGGATCAATTTGCAAGTGCATCTTCAGATTTCATTACGATGGTAAAGGCTAAAACTACAGAATAATATAATGGGTGCTAGAAAGGTCGTCCAATGCATGGACTCTTCTAGCACCCTGATTCACTTAATAAAATATTCCGCAAGTCCATTAAAGATAGCCTCTGATACAGCCTCTTGATAAGCACTTGATAATACGGTCATTTCCTCTGCGGGGTTTGATAGATAACCAAGTTCCAATAAAATTCCCGATGCTCCATTTTCCCTAATGACGTGATAATCACCTTTACGAACATTCCTGTCCTTCATTGAAGTTCCAGAGATTAATTTTGAATGTATTTCATCAGCTAAGTCTTTCTGATAAGGATGGTAATAATAGGTTGTAATTCCGTTTACACTGCTATCATTACTACTATCATAATGGATACTAATAAAAGCATCAGCATTATGATAATTTGCAGAGCTAGCTCTCGATCTAAGTGTCACGTATGTATCACCGATTCTTGTCAGCACGGTTCTTCCACCAGCAGCTCTTATTTTATCACTTAACAATTGAGCTGTTCGCAGGGTTAATGCTTTTTCAAGAGTTCCTCGGGAGCCGGTTGTACCATTATCGCGCCCCCCATGGCCAGGATCAAGCACGATTGTCCTGTTTGTAAAATACTTTTCCATGCGTGACTTTGTTATTTGCGGGGCATCACCTTTGGAGGAAACAATCCATCCTGCTACATATGCGAATTGGTCATTTTCTAGTGCAATCTTATACCAATCTCCTTCGACGGCAATCAAAGGGAAGGTATCACCTTCATTAGTGGATAACAGGGCTTCAGAATGTGCACTTGGTTCTTTTCTTAGTAAAGTACCATCATGAATAATCACGATTTTTCCATTCTTAAAATCTTTTTTCTTAATAGGCTGTGCATCCAATGATTGTCTTACGTACCAAATGGGAATCCATCCAGTTTCTTTATTAGGAAGAGATAAGGCAATCCAATTATTCTCTTCATCCAATACTTTAAACTCGTGTCCCTTTTTTAATGTAGATATAACCTTCCCTGCAAAAGATGGTGTTGCGCGGACTTTAATGTTCTGTGCAGTCACGATGGCTTTGCCACCTTTTAAAGTTTCTTTCTTTTGCGCATCTTCAGGGTTTGATAAATCTTCCTTTTCCTTTGAGGTGGTAACTTCTATATAATCTTCGTGGACCCAGCCTGTTTTCCCCTCATGTTGTACCTGAAGCCATTCATCAGCAATTTTTATTACTTCAACTTTTGTATCTAAAGTAAGTTTGCCAATAATATCAGATTCTAACGAAGGCTTAGCTCTAAAATTTAATGATTTCACTTTGATGATTCCAACAGATTTTCCAGACTGGGAATCGGATTCTTTTTCTTTTTCTTTTTCTTTTATTGGTTCTGGTTGATTGATCTCTATAAATTCGGCTGATGCCCAACCTTCCATTTCTACCGACTTCACTTTCAGCCAATTTTCATTCCTTGAAACGATTTGAACCTGTTGATTTTGTTTAAGGCTCCCTACTATTTGAAAGGTTGTTCCTGGACCAGTCCGCACTCGAAGACTTTCTACAAGTACAACACCTGTTTCAACTCCCGTTTCACTTTCCTCTTTATTGGGGGAGGAAACTTTTTTTACAAGCCAGTGAGCGATCCAACCAGTTCTATTTTTCAATTTTACTTCGTACCATTCACCTTTTTCTCCGATAACTGTAAACACTTCGCCAGCGGAAGCCTTTTGAGCGATCGGATAACTTAATCCCGGACCCTCGCGGATATTGATTATTTTCTTATTGATCGTAACCTCATACCCTTCTGCTTTCTTCTGGTCATCCATGGTGGTGCCAGTAGGGAAAATCAGGAGTAAAACGATCAGGGTCTTGATCCATATCTTCAACATCCGTTCCACCTTTCTAATTAATCTGTTTCAGTGCTTTAATAAAATTCTCGATTTAAAAAAAATTCCCTTTTAAAAACGTAAAAAAAATGAAAAATAGGGAAATCCTAATAGGGTAATGTTTATTTCTTGAGTAGATAATCACTCGTCTTTTGAAGGTGCTATTTCGTACTACCAATCTTTATATTTTTCAACTGTTGTAAAGAAGTGGACAGATAGTATTGCACTAGATCAGTTTTCTATATGGATTTTGACATCCAAAGAAACCATTTTAACATATCTAAGGGAGGCACAAGCATGAGATTCAGTGATAAGGGAAATATGAGCCATTCAGGAGAGAATCAGATATTTGGTGTAGATTTACATGATTTTATCCAAAAAGAACAAAGCTCCAATATGTTTGAACTGGCTACGGAATTTGGATTGAATATGAGGGAAGTACGAAAGTTAAAGAAGAAACTAGAACGGTCATGAAATATAATTTTTCCTGCTTATCTTGACATTCAATCCATCGAACATTATTATTAAAAAAATAATAATACATATAATGATGGAAACCGATGAGGGAGAAAAGTAGTTGAGATACACAAGACAAGAGAGGGACGGTCACAGGCTGAAAGCGGTCCTACTTGATGACTTAATGAACGAACACTCCTTAGGCTTCGCTCTGAAAAGGTCTTTGCACCTTAGTAGGAGATGGACGTAAACAGGCGTTAACTGTTTAAAGTGGAAGTGCCTTTATAAGGCATTTCAATTAGGGTGGCACCACGGGAATCAAACTCTCGTCCCTTGTAATTTTGTATTACAAGGGACGGGAGTTTTTTTATTTCTCTTGCCCACTAAAATTTCAATAAGGGAGAGATGATCCATGTCCATTCAAATTCCAAGAGGTACACAAGATATATTACCTGGACAATCTGAACTATGGCAATTCATCGAGGCGCAAGCAAGAGACTTGTGCAGAAGATATCAATATAAAGAAATTCGTACTCCTATATTCGAACATACAGAGGTGTTTCTTCGAGGTGTGGGTGATACAACTGATATTGTCCAAAAGGAAATGTATTCTTTCTTAGATCGTGGTGGTAGGGAAATCACGCTTCGTCCTGAGGGTACAGCACCAGTGGTCCGCTCTTACATAGAGAATAAAATGTTCGGCTGGGCCACTCAACCTGTAAAACTTTTCTATTTCGGACCAATGTTCCGTTATGAACGACCTCAAGCTGGTCGATTCAGACAATTTGTTCAATTTGGGGTTGAGGCATTGGGAAGTGCGGACCCGGCCATTGATGCAGAAGTATTGGCATTGGCAATGGGAATGTATAAAGGAATGGGATTGAAAAGTTTAAAGCTTGTGATTAATAGCCTTGGAGACCGAGAAAGCAGAACAATGCACCGAGAGGCTCTTTTCAATCACTTCCAACCTAGGATTGGGGAATTCTGTAGTGATTGTCAGAATCGTCTAGAAAAGAATCCTTTAAGGATCCTGGATTGTAAAAAGGATCGTGACCATGAATTAATGGCATCTGCACCTTCAATTCTTGAGTATTTGAATGAAGATTCCAAAGCATATTTTACTAAAGTACAAGAGCATTTAAATTCACTTGAAATTGAATTTGAAGTCGATCCTACACTAGTACGTGGTTTGGATTATTACAACCACACTGCTTTTGAAATCATGAGCACTTCAGAAGGATTTGGAGCCATTACGACTCTTTGTGGAGGCGGAAGGTACAATGGTTTGATGGAAGAGCTCGGAGGTCCTGAGACTCCGGGGATCGGATTTGCCATGAGTATTGAAAGATTGATTGCAGCATTGGATGCAGAACAGGTTAGACCTGTTTGGGATGATAGCATTGATTGTTACGTGGTTAGTTTAGGGGAAGCCGCAAAAGATTTCTCAGTTAAACTCGTATATGAATTAAGAAGAAAAGGTTTTTCAGCCGAGAAGGATTACAGTGATCGTAAGACTAAGGCACAATTTAAAGCGGCCGATCGTTTAAATGCAAAATATGTTGCCGTGTTGGGAGATGATGAACTTGCCAAGCAAGTCATCAATGTGAAAAACATGGAGACAGGCGAACAAAGAGAAGTGGAACTTGATCAGTTTATAGAAAAATTCATGGAAATGCAGCGCTAATAGAGGAGGAACAGCATATGTACGGTAGATCATACTTCTGTGGTGAAGTGACAGAACAAGCAATTGGGGAAGAAATAGTAGTAAAAGGATGGGTTCAAAAGCGTCGTGACCTTGGTGGATTAATCTTTATTGACCTACGTGACCGTACAGGTCTAGTACAGGTTGTTTTTAATCCGGATTTTTCGAAGGATGCGCTTGAAATTGCAGAAAAAATCCGTAGTGAATATGTTTTGGATATAAAAGGGAATGTAGTGGCTCGTCAAGAAGGTACTGTAAATCCAAAAATGAAGACAGGAAGAATTGAGATTCATGCTTCTCAAATATCTATCATTAATGAAGCGAAAACCCCTCCATTTATGATTGATGACAAAACCGATGTTTCGGAAGATGTCCGTCTTAAATATCGATATTTAGATCTTCGTCGCCCAATGATGTTTGAAACATTGAAAATGCGCCATCAAGCGACACAAACCATTCGTAATTTCTTAGATAGTGAAGGGTTCTTAGATATTGAGACACCTATCCTAACAAAAAGCACGCCTGAAGGGGCTCGTGATTATCTAGTGCCTAGTCGTGTTCATGAGGGAGAATTCTATGCTCTTCCTCAATCACCTCAGTTATTTAAACAATTATTGATGGTTTCTGGGGTTGAACGATATTATCAGATAGCAAGATGCTTCCGTGATGAGGATCTACGAGCAGACCGTCAGCCAGAATTCACTCAAATCGATATTGAAACAAGCTTCATGAGTCAAGAAGATATCATGTCTATGACTGAGAATATGATGGCGAAAGTCATGAAAGAAGTAAAAGGGTTGGATGTAACATTACCATTCCCACGCCTTACTTTCGATGACGCAATGAATCGCTATGGATCCGATAAACCAGATACTCGTTTTGAAATGGAATTAGTCAATATTTCAGAACTTGTGAAGGATTCAAGTTTTAAAGTGTTCTCAGGAGCAGTAGAAAATGGTGGAGAAGTAAAGGCCATCAATGTAAAAGGTGCTGCCCCTAAGTATTCTCGTAAGGACATTGATGCTCTTGGAGAATTTGCTGCTGTTTATGGAGCAAAGGGATTAGCTTGGATGAAGGTAGAAGCCGACGGATTAAAAGGACCGATTTCAAAGTTCTTTGAAGGTGAAGCTGGTGAGGCTTTAAGCAAAACCTTAGAAGCTGTAGAAGGCGACCTTTTATTATTCGTAGCAGATAAAAAGAATGTTGTCGCTGATGCACTAGGTGCATTACGTTTAAAACTTGCAAAGGAACTTGGCTTGATTGATCAGAGCAAATTTAATTTCCTTTGGGTTACTGAATGGCCACTTCTTGAATATGATGCAGAGGCAGAGAGATATTCTGCTGCTCACCATCCATTTACAATGCCTGTTCGTGAAGACATAGAAAAATTAGATACTGACCCTAGCAGTGTCAAAGCATATGCTTATGATTTAGTGCTAAATGGGTATGAATTAGGTGGCGGATCCCTACGTATTTTTGAAAAAGAAATTCAGGAGAAAATGTTCTCTTTATTAGGATTCTCACCAGAAGAAGCTATAGCACAATTTGGATTCTTATTGGAAGCATTCGAATATGGGACTCCTCCACACGGTGGAATTGCGTTAGGTCTGGACAGACTTGTGATGTTATTAGCTGGCAGAACAAACCTACGTGACACGATTGCTTTCCCTAAAACGGCAAGCGCGAGTTGCCTCCTAACGAATGCACCAGGTAAGGTAAGTGATGCTCAACTAGATGAACTAAATTTAGCTGTAGTATCAAAAAAAAGTGAGTAATTTCCTATATGACTTCACTTGAATTTTCAATGTTTCATATGCTATGATGTTACCAATAAGCGAGAGTCCTGATGTGTACGTCACCATAACCTATAAGTTTTGACCGAACACTTATAGTTACGGGAGCTTACGTTTCAAAGCTGCGTAAATGCCTCATCTCGAAGGGGACTTACAAAAGCCTAGAACAAGGCACCCACCTGCGTAGAGCGGGTTCAAAACGAAGGAGGAACGGCACGATTGGGGCTCTTGCGTCCTTATATGAGTAATCACCTGTACAGGAAACTGTACAGGTTTTTTGGTGTTTTATAACCAGTAGGATGTACTATGGGGTGAATAGGGTAAAGTAATGAAGAGCGTCATTCCCATCATGAATGTAAGGGGAAGTGACTAATTCTAAATGTTAATCAAACCTTAAGTCTTCTAATAGTATAAAGAATAACTTTCTGAAGTCTGAGCAGTGTCTAGTTCCAGGCGCCCAGCGACTAGTGTGCTTCCGCCCCCTCCTTACGATAAGTCAACATCGAATCACTATCGTTCTTCGTGTTGTCTAGCTTCGAGCGCCATCGGCTCGAGGTCATAAGCCAATCCGTCCGGAAGGTAAAAACCAAACTTCCAGCCGGCTCGTCTTATGCTGGTCGCCGATAAGCTGGCGCTCTACGCATTTCAGGCTTCCTTTATCTCATACGGGGTTCGTCCAGCTCATACGTCGCTAAACACAAAGGAAGGCTTCTTAGAATTAACCTCGCAGGAACAATCGGCTTTTTGATTGTTCCGAGGGCGCTTCCACTTTTCTGATAGAAATACTTGTATTAATCAATAGATATGTTATAGTACTGATTGAATCAGTCGTAGATATAATAATGGAGTTGATCATATGCTACATCAATTTTCAAGAAATGAATTGGCCATCGGTAAAGAAGGCCTTGAAAAGATGAAAAATACAACTGTTGCTATATTAGGAATCGGTGGGGTCGGCTCGTTCTCAGTTGAAGCATTGGCACGTTCAGGTGTCGGTCGTTTGATACTTGTAGACAAAGATGATGTAGACATCACGAATGTAAATAGACAGCTTCACGCTCTATTGTCCACTGTAGGCAAATTTAAAGCTGACTTAATGAAAGAAAGAGTCCAGGACATCAATCCAGAGTGTGAAGTCATTTCTTTAAAAATGTTTTATACCGAAGAAACCTATGAAGAGTTTTTCAGTTATAACCTTGACTATGTGATTGATGCTTCAGATACGATTTCTTATAAAATCCATTTAATGAAGGAATGCTTGAATCGTAACATACCAATCATTTCTAGCATGGGTGCAGCAAATAAGATGGATCCTACACGCTTTCAAATTGCGGATATATCCAAAACACATACAGATCCGATTGCGAAAGTCATCCGTACACGACTTCGTAAAGAAGGAATTAAAAAAGGGATACCAGTTGTTTTCTCCGATGAAAGCCCAATTGTCATCCGTGAAGAGGTTCGTAAAGAAGTCGGTAAAGATGATGCTGTTATCCGTAAAGCAAAAATGCCACCTTCCTCCAATGCTTTTGTTCCTTCAGTAGCTGGATTAGTAGCGGCTAGTTGGGTAGTGAGGGAAATACTAAAGGATGTTAAAGTCGTACGTGTCAGTGATGAAAATAAGTAATAGAAAAGCTCAAGCTTCACTACCTTTTGGTTGTGAAGCTTGAGCTTTCGATTTTTTCATGGACTTGAGCCAATGCTTGCTCAAATTTCCCTGTTTTTTTCGGCTTATAGTATTTTTTATGCTTAATTTTTTCTGGTAGATACTGTTGTTGCACCCAACCACTCTCGTAATCATGTGGATATAGATATTCGAGACCTCTTCCAAGGTCTTTTGCGCCTTTATAATGAGCATCCTTCAAATGATCTGGCACATCTCCACTGATGCCTTTACAAATGTCACTTATTGCAGCATCCAAAGCACTATACGCAGAATTTGATTTTGGAGATAGGCTAAGCTCAATCACAGAATTCGCTAAAGGAATCCTTGCTTCAGGAAATCCCAGTCGCTCTGCTGCCTGGACAGCTGCTAGTGCCCTTGGTCCGGCTTGAGGATTGGCAAGTCCGATATCTTCGTAAGCAATAACGACAAGCCTTCTACTGATGCTCACTAAATCCCCTGCTTCCACAAGCCTTCCTAAGTAATGAAGGGCAGCATTCACATCGCTACCGCGGATCGATTTTTGGAATGCTGAAAGGACATCATAATGTGCATCTCCATCTTTGTCATGGGAAAAACTTTTCTTTTGGATGCATTCCTCTGCATCTCCTACTGTAATACGGATAATTCCATCTTCGTCAGGTTGAGTTGAGGACACGGCTAATTCGAGTGCGTTAAGGGCACTTCGCACATCACCAAAAGAAGCAATTGCTAGGTGATGTAAAGCTTCCTCTTCTACTACGGTATTAAGCTTTCCTAAACCTCTTTCTTCATCTTCCAGCGCCCTCTTTAGTGATTGCAAGATTTCATCCTCTTCAAGCGGTTTCAACTCAAAGATTTGACATCTACTACGAATGGCAGGGTTTATTGCATGATAAGGATTGCTTGTAGTCGCTCCGATAAGGACAATGCTACCGTTCTCAAGGTGAGGGAGTAGGAAATCCTGTTTAGCTTTATCCAATCGATGGACTTCATCAAGAAGAAGAATGACTTTCCCTGACATTTTTGCTTCTTGAACGACAATTTCCATATCTTTTTTATTATTTGTGACAGCATTTAGAGTTCGAAAAGCATATTTCGTGCTTCCGGCAATCGCGCTGGCAATGGAAGTTTTGCCAACCCCAGGAGGCCCATATAGAATCATGGAAGAGAGTTGTTTTGCAATGACCATTCTGCGAATGATTTTTCCTTCCCCTACCAAATGCTTTTGTCCGATGATTTCATCTATGGAACGAGGGCGCATCCGGAATGCGAGTGGTTTTATACTCATTTAGATAATTCCCCCAGATTTTATCTTAATACTTTCTAATACAATCGGTTTTATATACTTTACCATAATGTATAATATAGATAAAATGCATTACTTTTAGTTGTATGCTATAATTTCAAAAGTCTTTCATACTATGGGAGCTATAGTACCTAAAGGTTTTATCTACTTATGTTCATACGAATAACTTAAGTTGCTACTTTATATATATTGAGGTGCCAGAAAAATGAAAATTTCTACTAAGGGACGCTATGGACTTACAATCATGATTGAATTAGCACGTAAGCATGGTGAAGGCCCGACATCATTAAAGTGTATTGCACAAACACATGATTTGTCAGAGCATTACTTGGAACAACTGATTGCCCCGCTTCGTAATGCAGGACTTGTAAAGAGTATCCGAGGCGCTTACGGAGGATATGTACTGGCAAAGGAACCGAACCAAATCACATCTGGAGATATCATTCGAGTACTAGAAGGTCCGATTACACCTGTTGAAGGAATTGAGGATGAAGAACCTGCAAAACGTGAATTATGGATTAGGATCCGTGACGCGATTAAAGATGTATTGGATAGTACCACACTTGAGGATTTGGCTAGTTACACAGAAGATGGAAACAATGATTCTTATATGTTTTATATTTAAATTTAAGCTTGATGGTTGGAAGGAGAATTATCGGTGGAACGCATTTATTTAGACAATGCTGCAACAACCCCAATGCATCCTAAGGTCATTGAAGAGACGCTGACAGTCATGCAATCGCATTTTGGAAATCCTTCGAGCATCCACTCCTTTGGGAGAGAATCAAGAAAATTATTGGATGACGCCCGAACAGTATTGGCTAAAAGCATCGGTGCGAAACAAACAGAAATTCTTATTACTAGCGGTGGTACGGAAGCGGATAACACAGCTATTATTGGGGTTGCTGAAGCGAATAAGCACCGGGGACGCCATATTATTACTACAGCAATTGAGCATCATGCGGTGCTGCATACGTGCGCTTTTCTTGAAAAACAAGGATATGAAGTTACTTACTTACCAGTAGATGTTAGAGGGAAAATTAGTTTTGAAGATCTGCAACAGGCCCTTAGGGAAGATACCATCCTTGTTACCATCATGTTTGGTAATAATGAGGTAGGTACCATCCAGGAGATTCAAAAAGTAGGTGCAATGCTTAAGGATCATTCGGCATTCTTCCACACGGATGCAGTACAAGCTTATGGAATTTTATCGATTGATGTGTCTGAATTAGGAGTCGACTTATTATCTGTTTCTTCTCATAAAATAAATGGTCCAAAAGGAATTGGATTTTTATATGTAAGGGAGGGTGTAAAAATTACACCTTTATTATACGGAGGAGAGCAGGAAAGGAAGCGCCGAGCCGGAACAGAGAATATCCCTGGAATTGTAGGATTTGCGAAGGCTGCAGAGCTTGCTTATGAATCACTCGAAACAAAAGTGGAAACCTATCTTTCTTTTAAAAGAAGAATAATCGATATATTTTTAGAAGAAAACATTCCCTTTTCAGTGAATGGCGACACCAATAGCGCACTTCCACATGTATTGAATATTAGCTTTCCAGGCACCAATGTAGAAGCCATGCTTGTAAACCTTGATTTAGCTGGCATAGCAGTATCGAGCGGGTCTGCTTGTACTGCGGGATCTATAGACCCTTCACACGTATTGGTAGCCATGTTTGGCAAAGGGGCAGACCAAACTAAGAATTCTATTCGCTTTAGCTTTGGCATGAATAATACAGTAGAACAAGTAGAAAAAGCGGCTAGGGAAACAAGTAAAATCGTTAAACGATTAATAAGATAGAGATGAGGTGACATCATGAAAAAAGAACCAAAGGATACCCGAGTTGTAGTGGGAATGTCCGGTGGCGTAGATTCTTCTGTCGCAGCTCTTTTGTTAAAACAACAAGGGTATGATGTGGTAGGAATCTTCATGAAGAACTGGGACGATACAGACGAAAATGGAGTTTGCACAGCTACGGAAGATTTTGAGGATGTCATCAAGGTTTGTAACCAAATTGGTATTCCATACTATGCTGTTAACTTTGAAAAACAATATTGGGACAAGGTGTTTACGTATTTCCTAGAGGAATATAAAGCAGGACGTACGCCTAACCCAGATGTGATGTGTAATAAAGAAATCAAATTCAAGGCTTTCTTAGAGCATGCACTGAATCTTGGAGCCGATTATTTGGCTACAGGTCATTATGCACAAGTTGTGTTCCGTGACGGCGAATATAAAATGCTACGTGGCATTGATGAAAACAAGGATCAAACGTATTTCTTGAATCAATTAACACAAGATCAGCTTGAAAAAGTGATGTTCCCTCTTGGTGGCATTGATAAATCCAAGGTACGTGAAATTGCAAAAGAGGCTGGTTTGGCTACTGCCGCAAAGAAGGACTCCACAGGTATTTGTTTTATCGGGGAACGAAATTTCAAGGAATTCCTCAGCAATTACTTGCCAGCACAGCCAGGTAATATGGAAACTCTGGATGGAGAAGTAAAAGGTAAACATGACGGGTTAATGTACTATACCATTGGGCAACGTCAAGGTCTAGGTATCGGTGGCAGCGGAGATCCGTGGTTTGTCGTTGGAAAAGACTTAAAGAAAAATGTACTTTATGTTGAACAAGGCTTTGAAAACGAGAAACTCTATTCGGATTCAATTAAAGCTGTCGATATTAGCTGGGTAGGGAAAGTTCCTCAAGATGGGGAACTAACATGCACGGCAAAGTTCAGATATCGTCAGGCTGACAATGCTGTCACTGTAAAGCTTTTGCCGAATGGTGAGGCACAAGTCATTTTTGACGAACCAATTCGGGCAGTAACACCTGGACAAGCAGTAGTATTCTACAATGGTGACGAATGCCTAGGTGGAGGAACTATCGACGAAGTATATCTTAAAGGTGAAAGACTGACATACGTAGGTTAATGCAACTAATCCCTCTGTCACATAGGCAGAGGGATTTTTAACTATCATATGGGGTCTGACCCTATTCAGCTATTCAGCCTGTTGTTGTGGTATACTGTTTAGTAGAATTTTTGGATAGTGAGGAGTTTATTATGGATAAGAATCAACAAGGTATTCAGTTTATGAAAGAAGGAAAATGGGAGGATGCAGTTAAAGTATTCTCAGAAGTAATAGAGGAAAATCCGAATGATCCTGTTGGCTATATTAACTTCGGAAATGTATTGACTGCTGTAGGAGAACTACAAAAAGCTGAGAATTTCTTCAAAAAGGCAATCGAGCTGGACGAAAAAGCTGGGGCTGCCTATTATTCTTTAGGAAATTTATATTTTGATGCAGAAAAGCTAATAGAAGCAAAAGATATGTTTGAAAAATCACTACGTGCCGGCCTTGATAATGCCGATACGTACTTTATGCTTGGCATGACTTTATTAAGTTTGGATCAGCCGAAACTCGCGATGCCCTATTTACAACGAAGTGTAGAATTAAATCCTGAGGATGCCGATGCCCGTTTCCAATATGCATTGTGTCTGGCGAACGCTGAAATGTATGAAGAGCTAATCAATGAATTAAATGAAGTCATCAAGCTTGCTCCTGACCATTCAGATGCTTATTACAATTTAGGAGTGGCCTATGCGGGCTATAAAGAGGATTTAGAGGCTTCGTTAGGATATTTCCAAAAAGCACTCGAAATCCAGCCTGATCATGTTCTAGCTGCAAACGGTAAGAAAATGGTTGAAGCGGCGATGAATGAATAAAAAGTAGAATTTATTGCTTAGATTGAAATGGGAATCCCTTTTTCATCTACGTAAATATATAATGATTACAAACAAAGTAATAATTTAAGGAGGGAAGAACATGCAGCACTCATTGGATTTATTTGCGGATGGGAATAAGCAGAGAATATTTATGAAAGGTAGACATCTTGTCACGATCTTTCATAATGACCAAAATCTTTACTCTGTAGTTCGAATCCGAGTGGATGAAACGAATGCAGTCTACGATGAAAAAGAAGCCGTCGTGACAGGTTACTTCCCTCAAATGTATGAACATGAAACCTACATATTTTACGGCCAATTGAAGGATCATCCAAAGTTTGGCCTTCAATTCCATGTAGAACAATTTCAAAAGGACATTCCTCAGACAAAGGAAGGAATTGTTCATTACTTATCCAGTGACTTGTTTAAAGGGATTGGAAAAAAAACAGCCGAATTAATAGTAGATACCATCGGTGAAAATGCGATTTCAAAAATATTAGAAAATCCTTCCTTGCTCGATAGTGTTCCTAAACTTGCCGGGGATAAGGCAAAAATGCTATACGATACTCTAGTGGAACACCAGGGGTTGGAGCAAATTATGATCGCTCTAAATCAATATGGTTTTGGCCCACAATTATCGATGAAAATCTACCAAGTATATAAACAAGATACGTTGAGTTTAATTCAGTCTAATCCATATAAAATGGTGGAAGATATTGAGGGTATTGGTTTTGGAAGAGCGGATGAATTAGGATTTCAGCTTGGAATAAGCGGTAGTCATCCTGACCGTATCAAAGCAGCATGTTTATATACGCTAGAATCTTCTTGCATCCAAGAGGGTCATGTTTTCATGGAAGCAAAAGATCTTTTGATTTCTGTAAAAAAACTTCTTGAAGAGAATAAGAGAGATGGAATCGAATTTAAAGAAATTTCTCAAGAAGTCTTGAAGCTCCAAGAAGAAAATAAACTTGTAATTGAAGAACGAAGATTATTCACTCCCTCGCTATATTTTTCAGAAAAAGGCATTGTGAACAATATCCATAAAATCCTACAGCAGACACAATATAAAGACCAATTTCCAGAATCAGAATTTTTGATGGCGTTAGGAGAACTAGAGGAGCGTTTAGAGGTTGAGTATGCACCTGCCCAAAAGGACGCTATACAAAAAGCTTTAATGTCACCTATGCTTCTTTTAACCGGTGGTCCAGGTACAGGGAAAACGACCGTCATAAAAGGCATCGTCGAGCTCTTCGCTGAATTGCATGGAGTTTCTATGGATATTAAAGCGTATAAAAATGACGAACCTTTTCCATTCATTTTAGCGGCACCAACCGGAAGGGCTGCTAAAAGAATGAGCGAATCAACAGGATTGCCTGCAGTAACCATCCATCGATTGCTTGGCTGGAATGGAAGTGAAGGATTCAGTCGCAATGAAGACAATCCGATTGAAGGAAAGCTTGTCATTGTTGATGAAATGTCAATGGTTGATACTTGGCTTGCACACCAGTTATTTAAGGCTCTACCAAATGACGTACAACTGATTATGGTAGGAGATGAAGACCAACTTCCTTCAGTAGGTCCAGGGCAAGTGTTAAAGGATTTACTTCTTTCTGAATGTGTACCAACCGTAAAACTTGAAACGATTTATCGACAATCTGATGGATCTTCCATAATTGAATTGGCACATGAAATAAAAAAAGGCCGCTTGCCAGACAACATAGCTACACAACAGAAGGATCGTTCCTTTTTTCCATGTAGTACATCTCAAATTGCAGCTGTAGTAGAAAAAGTTGTTTTAAATGCTAAGAAAAAAGGATTCACTTCTAAAGATATCCAAGTCTTAGCACCAATGTATAGAGGACCTGCAGGAATCGATAGTCTGAATAAAATGCTTCAGGAAATATTTAATCCTAATACAGATGGGGCAAGAAGGGAACTACCATTCGGTGAGGTTGTTTACAGAGTAGGTGATAAAGTCCTGCAATTGATGAATCAACCTGAAAGCGGTGTTTACAATGGGGATATGGGAGAGGTTATTTCAATCTTGTTTGCTAAGGAAAATACAGAAAAACAAGATCTGGTAATTGTTTCATTTGAAGGAATCGAAGTGACTTATACACGCCAAGATTTAACCCAGATTACCCATGCTTATTGTTGCTCCATCCATAAATCGCAAGGTAGTGAATTTCCGATTGTAATTATGCCTATTGTAAAAAGCTATTATCGAATGTTACGTCGAAATCTCATCTATACAGGGATTACTAGAAGTAAGCAGTTTTTAATTCTTTGTGGAGAAGAAGAAGCCTTAAGAACAGGGATTCAACAAAACCTTGAGCAATCGAGAAAAACCACACTCCTAGAAAAACTGAAATTGACCATCCATCAAACACAAGAAGAGCAAAGCGAAATGACATCCGGTGATACCACTAAATCCTATGAAGAAGTTCTATGGAATACCGATCCGCTGATTGGCATGGAAGACGTCACACCTTATGATTTCATGGAAGTAAATATTGGATAATTTTTTAACAAGAGTTGTAACTAGAACAACTCTTTAGATTGTCGACAAAATGTAACGAGAGTACGCTCTCTCGATACCTTTGTCATTTTTGATATGTATTGTAGAAGAAAAGGTTGATTTCCGCTCCAGGCGCTTGCTTTCCGGGGGGCGTTCGCCCTTCGCTGCAATCAATTTCTCTAGTTCTTAGTTAACTTCTTTCATTGAAAAACAAAACAAGAGTTGTTACTAGAACAACTCTTGTTTTGTATTCGTCTAACATTTTAGGACAACTAATTAATTTTGAATATATTTTTGAAAAACATTAGAGAAATCTTTGGTAGTGTGATTAGTATGTATATTAGTCAACCAAGTATTGACAAAATTAGCAATATTACCGAATTCTTGGGATACATTAGCTTCAACAGTGCGATTATTTCTAATAACCTCTTCAGCTACTTGAAGGCTTTTGTCTCCATAAGAAAGAAGTCTTGCATTGTCCTTCTGTATCATTGAAATTGCAAGTAGTGCTTTGTAAATATCAGCTACTGCTGTAGCATGCTTCTTATGCACATCGATGGATAATTCTCTATTCCCAATTGTAAATTTCAACTCGATATCTAAATCGATTGTCCCTGCAGTCTCGATACTTACTCCACTTATTTCGTGCAATACATAATCATATCGTTTTAAATTACGCTTTGAACTTACCGCGGAATCTCCATCAACATGGATCAGTGCTAGATTTGTAAAGCAATATTCATCCTTTTTAGATTTGATCAGAAAGAAAATCTTTTCATTATCTTCACTTAGAACAAAATCGTCTGCCTCTGTTTTGTCATAGTCACTAGGTTTGATAATTTCACCAATATCACTAAGTCCTAAAGCTTCACTTGCTAATTTTTTAAACATGAAAAATCCCCTTTCCGTTTCGCATTCAAGTACGCTTATAATAATATCATAAATGAATTGTCAGTAATTGTAAAATAATGTAAATTCAGAATTATCCTCCTAAAAAAGTTAATTACGTTTCGATGGAAAACGTTACACTTTATGATTTCATGGTAGTATGATACATCCCTTCTTGATATAGAGAAGATGAGTATATAGTATTGTAATATTTTTCTTTATACTCGTGTATATCATATTGTATTGAAGAAATTGGGGAGGTAAAAATGAAAAAGTTTCTATTTTTATGCGCTTGTTTAATGTTATCATTTGTCATCAACCAGCAGCCTTCACTGAAAGTAAATGCAGAAGAAGAAATCATTTCAAAGAACCTAATTACTATTACAAATGAGGTAGAAGTTAAAAAAGGAGCAACAAATAATTACCCAACTGTTTTTACAATGACGAAAGGAACCCGCGTTTATGTAAGAGATACTTTCGTTGGAATTAATGGGCGTAAATGGGTATCTGTTGTTACTCATGGTTATAAGTCAGGTTGGGCTTTATTAGAAAAATTTGAAGTGCCTTCACCGGAAGCAGGAAAAAAAGCTTTTATTACAGACCAGATTGAAATCAGGAGAGGGGCACACGGGGGATATGCACCAGTTGCAACTCTACAAAAAGGAATGATTGTCACCCAAGTAGATACATTCATGACCTTTTCAGGTCAGCTATGGTATAAAGTGGATACTGGCAGATATCAAGGCTGGATAGAAAGCCTATATCTCCAGAATTATGTGGACTATTATGGTGTAGGAACTATTAGTGGGAAATATGGTGTAGTAAGAAAAGGTGCATCAATAGATTATAGTGTTAAAGCTACTTTATCCCAAGGAACAGAAGTATATACGTTTCTAAAATTCCTGAATATCCGTGGTGAAATTTGGTACAATATTCGAACTCCACAAGGAATTTATGGCTGGATTAACTCAAATGAAATTTCGGTTAAACCATATTAAAGGGAAAGAGCTTAGTCAAAGGTAAGATTACTTTTGACTAAGCTCTTTCTTTTTGAGTCTGTGGTTATGATTGGCATGGAAAACGTTACACCTCATGTTTTTATAGAGATAAACGGATAATATGAATGTTCGGAAAGGATGGTGTACTTTGCGAACATTCTCATTGCTAAAAGGCTTGCCTTTGTACAGTAAAAACGGGAAAAAAATTGGTGAAGCTTGTGATTTGACCATCTCTGAAGAGGGAAAAGTGACAGGAGTTCTCTTAAGCAGATCTGCAATCCTCAAAAGGACAGTCCAAATTCCTTTAGAAGAAATCGAACTGTTCGAAAGTGATGGGATATACCTTAAATGTGATGATTTAACCAAAATAAAACCTCAACCATACGAATATACGCTCCATCACAAGGATTCAATAGCCGGCAAACAAGTCATTGGGAACCGAACCGGAAAAACGATAGGTGTGTTGGAAGATGTATATTTTACGGAAAATTTGGGCAATATTGTAGCATATGAAATTTCCAATGGTTTCTTTTCGGATCTTACAGATGGAAAACTCCCATTATCTACACACAATCCACCATCACTTGGAGAGGATACCATCGTCATTCCTGAAGCCGTTCAGTGAGGTGTCAAATTGTGATTAAATGCCCAAATTGCTCCAGTAAGGATATTGGTAAAATTGGTGTAAATCAATATTATTGCTGGGGATGTTTTATTGAATTGTCAGTTTCAAAAGGTATAATCAATACTCACCAAGTTGAGGAAGACGGAAGCCTTAGTTCACTTGATGACCTGTTTGAAGAGGAAGATCGCCGCTACACCATGTGATTTAGGTGGATGAATGATGAGACTCAAAATATCCATCAAACAGTTGAAACGAAATGTGAAGTCCTTTTTGTAAAATGATGAAGTCTTGCCACCGCTGGCAAGACTTTTTTGGTTGTGTTTTTAATGAAAAATACCCAAACACTTGACCTTACAAATCTGTATGAAATCACCATCTCCGTAAACAATACGATTATAAGTAATGATGGTGAAGAGGAGGTAGTCGAATGAATATACGTATGAAATGGTTCTATCGATTAGGCTTCTTATTGTTATTATTTGTAGTAATTTATGTTTTTTTTATATTAAAACCTCTATGGATGCCCGTCCTTCAAATTATCATGACGGTTTTGATTCCTTTTTTAATTGCTGCATTTGTCAGTTATCTTCTGCATCCAGTCGTGGAATTGCTTCATCAAAAAGGAATGAAACGAGGAATCGCAGTTGTAATCATTTACTTGCTTTTTTTCGGTGGACTGGGTTTTTCCCTTTATAAGGGAGTGCCAATTATGATTCAACAGGTGAAGGATCTTTCTGAAAACGCTCCAGTTTTTACTGAACAATATCGAGGTTTTTTAAATGAACTAGATCATCATACTTCTGATTGGCCAGTAGCCTTCAAAGAAAAAATAGATAAGGGGATCCTTTTTGTAGAAAATAGAATCGATGCCCTTTTTTCAAAGGTAACGGGCTATTTGACTGGAATTATGGATTTCATTTTTTTGATTGCCATCATCCCATTTATAGCGTTTTACATGTTAAAGGATTTTGAAGATATCAAAAGAGGGGCTTGGTATATAACTCCAAACAAATGGAGAAAAACTGCGATATCTTTTTTACAGGATGTCGAACATTCCCTCGGAAGTTATATCAGGGGTCAATTAATCGTCTGTGTGTCGATTGGACTTATTTCTACCATTCTATTTTGGTTAATCCATTTGAAATATCCATTGATTCTAGGATTCATCATTGGTGTTACGAATGTAATCCCTTATTTTGGTCCAGTGATAGGAGCTGTTCCAGCAATCATTATAGCAGCAGCATTATCGGGAAAAATGGTGTTGTTTGTTATTATCATTGTTTTTGGATTGCAATTTTTGGAGGGAAATATCCTTTCGCCACTTATTGTAGGCAAGAGCTTACATATGCACCCTTTAATGATTATGCTTGCTCTGCTAATTGGTGGAGAAGTAGGTGGAGTAGTAGGTTTGATAATCGCTGTTCCCATTTTAGCGATTCTTAAGGTAGCCATTATGCATGCCCGTACTCACTACATCCTTGCTAGAAAGGAAAAAATACAGAAAAGCTCAATCAATGAATGAAAATCGGATATTCAGCAAATATTGACAAACGTCCCTCTTCTGCCTATAATCCTGATTATAGGTTAACTATAAGTAAAACGTTGAAGGATCAAGTATGTTATAGTCCATCTGAGTGTTTGACACATAAGAGAGGAATTTCCTAGGCTGAAAGAAATTCCAGATGAAGGATAACAGAAAGCTAATCCGGAGTGTAGCTAATTCCTACCGTTTAACCGCGTTAAGGTGATTCTAAGGTGATGGACTTGAAAGTTGAGTCCATAATCAGGGTGGTACCGCGAGTTATGTCTCTCGTCCCTGTCAGGGGATGGGAGCTTTTTTTGTGTCTAAATTTACATATTTTACCAATTTTCAGGAGGGAAACGATTATGAAAAAGCTAACTGGCGCTCAAATTCGACAAAAGTATTTAGATTTCTTCAAAGAAAAAGGACATCACGTAGAACCAAGTGCACCACTCGTTCCGCATGATGACCCATCATTATTATGGATCAATTCAGGGGTAGCAACATTAAAAAAATATTTTGATGGCCGTGTTATTCCAGATAATCCACGCATAACGAATGCACAAAAATCAATTCGTACCAATGATATTGAAAACGTAGGAAAAACTGCTCGTCACCATACATTCTTTGAAATGTTGGGTAACTTCTCCATTGGTGAATACTTCAAAGAAGAAGCTATCACTTGGGCATGGGAATTCTTAACAGATGAGAAGTGGATTGGATTTGATCCTGAAAAACTTTCCGTTACAATCCATCCTGAAGATGAAGAGGCATTTGAACTTTGGAACAAAAAGATTGGTGTACCTGCAGAACGTATCGTCCGTCTAGAAGGGAACTTCTGGGATATCGGGGAAGGTCCAAGTGGTCCGAACACTGAGATTTTCTACGATCGTGGTCCTGCTTATGGAGATGATTTCAGTGATCCTGAGTTATATCCAGGTGGAGAAAATGAACGTTATTTAGAGGTTTGGAACCTTGTCTTCTCACAATTCAACCATAATCCAGATGGTTCATACACGCCGCTTCCTAAAAAGAACATCGATACTGGAATGGGCTTAGAGCGTATGGCTTCAGTCATTCAAGATGTTCCAACGAACTTTGATACAGATCTATTCATGCCGATCATTCATGCTACGGAAGAAATTTCGCTTGAAAAGTACCGTGTGGATAAAGATAAAGACGTTGCTTTCAAGGTAATCGCTGACCATATCCGTACTGTGGCTTTCGCGATCGGTGATGGAGCATTGCCTTCCAATGAAGGCCGTGGCTATGTATTAAGAAGACTTTTACGCCGTGCGGTTCGTTACGCGAAGCAAATCAATATCAACCGCCCGTTCATGTATGAACTAGTGCCTGTCGTTGGCGAAATCATGCATGAATTCTATCCTGAGGTAAAAGAAAAAAGTGATTTCATTGCGAAAATCGTAAAAAATGAAGAAGAGCGTTTCCATGAGACATTGAACGAAGGTCTTCACATATTATCTGAAGTAATCAAGAAGGAAAAAGCGCACGGAAGCTCAGTCATTAAAGGATCTGATGTATTCCGTCTCTATGATACGTACGGTTTCCCAGTTGACTTGACTGAAGAGTATGCTGAGGAAGAAGGCATGACAATTGATCGTGCTGGCTTTGAAACAGAAATGGAAGCACAACGTGAGCGTGCTCGTGCTGCTCGTCAAGATGTAGACAGCATGCAAGTCCAGGGTGGAGTTTTAGGGGAAATCAAGGTGGAAAGTCAATTTGTTGGCTATGATAATCTTGAAGCAGAAGGCACAATCGTAGCCATTGTGAAAAATGGTGAATTGATTGAAGAAGCACAAGCTGGTGAAGAAGTGCAAGTCATCCTTAGCGATACTCCATTTTATGCAGAAAGTGGAGGACAAATTGCAGATAAAGGCTTTATCGTAAATGAAGACGTAAAGCTTTTAGTGAAAGACGTACAAAAAGCTCCGAATGGACAAAACCTACATGGTGTTATGGTTGAGAATGGTGTATTAAAATCTGGTGCAAGTGTCGTTTCAGAAGTGGATGTTGAATCGAGAAGCCATATCGTAAAAAATCATACTGCGACTCATTTACTTCACCAAGCATTGAAAGATGTGCTTGGGGAACATGTAAACCAAGCTGGATCTCTTGTTCAAACTGACCGCCTACGTTTTGATTTCTCTCATTTTGGACAAATTAAGCCGGAAGAACTTGAGAAAATTGAAGAGATTGTCAATGAGCAAATTTGGAAGAGTACACCTGTAGTAATTGAAAACAAAGCCATTGACGAGGCAAAAGCAATGGGAGCTATGGCTCTTTTCGGAGAAAAGTATGGTGATATCGTACGCGTCGTTCAAGTTGGCGATTATAGCATTGAACTTTGTGGAGGATGTCATGTTCCTAATACAGCTGTAATCGGATTATTCAAGATTGTATCTGAATCCGGTATTGGTGCTGGCACAAGAAGGATTGAAGCTGTAACTGGAGCGGCTGCATATAAGACCCTAACGGACCAAATCGGTATCTTAAAAACAGCAGCTACAAAAGTAAAATCAAGTCCAAAAGATGTTCCTACTAGAATTGATGCATTACTTGGTGAAATTAAAGAATTACAACGTGAAAATGATTCTTTAAAATCTAAGCTTGGAAATATAGAAGCAGGAAATCTTGTTAATAATGTAATAGATGTAAATGGAGTACAAGTATTGGCTGCCAAAGTACAAGCATCTGATATGAATAACCTACGTAATATGGCGGATGAACTAAAGCAAAAGCTAGGCTCTGCTGTTCTAGTGCTTGGTTCAGTCCAAGAGGATAAAGTAAACCTGATTGCAGGCGTAACGGACGACTTAATCAAAAAAGGTTACCATGCTGGAAAATTGATAAAAGAAATTGCAACTCGTTGTGGAGGCAGTGGCGGTGGTCGTCCAGACATGGCACAAGCTGGTGGGAAAAATCCAGAACAATTGGACTCAGCGCTTAAATTTGCTCAAGAATGGGTAAAATCAATTTCATAATCCCAGACTGATAGTGTACAATGGTAGTAATAATAACCAGTTTTCCAATCAAGTTAAGGGTATGACCAATAACTTGATTGGGAAGTTTGAAAAGGGTACAATAAAAAACTGAACTCTTAAAGCGAGGTGCACGTATGAGTTCCTTTGATAAGACGATGCAATTTAACTTTCCAGAAGAGCCATTTGAACGTGATATTAGAGAGGTTCTATTTCAAGTACACGAAGCTCTTCAGGAAAAAGGCTACAACCCGATTAATCAAATTGTCGGCTATCTTCTTTCTGGAGATCCAGCCTATATCCCGCGCCATCAGGATGCAAGAAATTTAATCCGTAAGCTTGAACGGGATGAAATTATCGAGGAATTAGTCAAATCTTACTTAAAGCACAATCGTGAGGAAGCATAATGCGGACTATGGGATTAGATGTAGGTTCAAGAACCGTCGGAGTCGCTATTAGCGATGCGATGGGCTGGACAGCGCAAGGAATTGAGACGATTAAAATCAATGAGGAGCAAAAGCAACTTGGGTTAGATCGAATCGGAGAACTTGTGAATGAATATGAAGTATCAAAGGTGGTTGTTGGTTGGCCCAAAAACATGAACGGTACGATAGGTCCTCGTGGAGAAGCGAGTGAAGCCTATGCAAAGGCAATAGAAGTCAAGTTTGGTTTACCTACAGTAATGTGGGACGAGCGTTTGACGACTATGGCTGCCGAAAGAGTGTTATTGGAGGCCGACATGAGCCGAGCCAAGCGTAAGAAAGTTATTGATAAAATGGCTGCTGTCATGATTCTTCAAGGATACTTGGACAGCGTGTCAAAAAACTAATGAGGTGACCAGAATGGAACACGGACAAAACAATATTACAATCGTTGACGAAAGCGGTAACGAACAACTTTGCGAAGTGCTTTTCACATTTGATTCGGATGAATTTGGTAAATCATATGTATTGTACTACCCAATCGGTGAAGAAGATGAGAATGGCGAAATTGAAATCCATGCTTCTTCTTTTGTACCAAGCGAAGACAATCGTGATGGTGAATTATCACCAATCGAAACAGAAGAAGAGTGGGATTTAATTGAGGAAATGCTAAACACATTCCTTGATGAAGAAGAAGACGAAGAGTAAAAATGAATGAGGAAGCCCTTCACGTATGCGTGAAGGGCTTTTTTATATTAGGAATCTTTCAGGAGATGGGTCATTAATGTACCAATTTAACATCAATATTAATGGAAATGATCATTAACAAGTGTTTCTAGAAAAATGTCTATTAAATTGGAAGTTACTTGTAAAAAATACCCCCAGTTTGTCCAACATTATCGACAAATTTCTTGGACTTTATGTGTCTATTCCATTCAGGTTTTTAAAACTTTGTCGGAAATTGTGATTTTAGGTCAAAATTTTAGTATAATGATTCGTGGTGAACTTATTAAACCAAATAGTATTTGATTTATAGATAAAGAAAAAAGCGGATCATATTCTTGCGCTTTTCTAATATGAAAGGGGAAAGTTATGTCTGAAAATCAATCAAAGAAGGATTTTATGCTTAAAAAGCTTTCTGAACGTAGAAGCGAAGCTAAAGTCGTAAGGAAAATAGTTTTGATTACATCACTTATTATCTTCCTTGTTATATGCGGTTCGGCTGCTGGAATCTATGCCTATGTAAATTCAGCGCTAAAGCCTGTCAATCCTGAAGATGAAAGCTTAAAGTCCGTTGAAATTCCAATTGGTTCTTCGGTTTCAGGGATCTCGAACATCTTAGAGGAAAATGGGATTATTAAAGATGCGCGCGTTTTCAAATATTATATTAAGTTTAGAAATGAAGCTGGATTCCAAGCGGGTGAGTACAAATTATCTCCTTCGATGACGTTCAAGGAAATTCTTGCTTCCATTAAATCAGGTAAAATCATGCAGGAAGCAGTTTTGAAGATGACCATTCCTGAAGGTAAACAACTTACACAAATAGCGGGAATCATTGCAGAAAAAACTGGCAAAGATGCAGAGGATCTGCTTGCTGAAATGAATAGTAAAGCGTTTGTGGAAAAAATGCAGACTCAATTTCCTGATCTAATAACGGACGAGGTCTTTAATAAAAATATTAAATTCTCTCTAGAAGGATACCTTTTTCCAGCAACTTATGAATTTTTTGAAGAAAATCCAACAACAGAACAAATCGTAAATGTGATGTTGAAAAAGACAAATGAAGTACTTGTTGAATATCAAGGAGTCATGGAAGAAAAAGAATATACCCCACATAAATTACTAACGATGGCTTCTTTGATTGAAGAGGAAGCAACTGAAAAAGTCGAACGGGAAAAAATATCTTCTGTCTTCTATAATCGAATAGATGTAGGTATGCCATTACAAACAGACCCAACTGTTCTGTATGCGTTAGGTGGACACAAAGACCGTGTACTCTATAAAGATTTAGAAGTAGATTCACCGTATAATACGTATAAGGTTAAAGGTCTACCACCAGGTCCGATTGCCAATGCGGGAGCATCTTCGATTGAGGCAGCATTACAGCCAGCGGATACTGACTTCCTATATTTCCTTGCCACATCGACGGGGGAAGTAATCTTTACAAAAACGTTGGATGAACACAATCGAGAAAAAGCCAAGCACATTACTAATAACTAAAAGTAATACAATTAGTCAAGCTCTTAAGAGTTTGGCTAATCTTTTAAATGGTTATCTCGTCCAACTGTGGAAGCAAGACTCATCCTTTAAAGGATAGATTGTTTAGCAATTTACAATCGATTATGGTAAAATGTATAAAGTGATTTTTTATTCAATCATTCCTCGGCGCTAGCCGAGTTTTTTCTTGTAATTCAGATAGATATATTGGCAGTCGCGACGTAGTTCCTAATTATTAAGTACAGCTACGTCTCTTTCTTGCGTGAAGGCTAGCCAATTGTTTAGTAAAATAGTTAAATTGTAATGTGTGGAGGTACTTCATGAAACAAGAGATGGAGACATATTTAACATCTTTAGTAACAGAGAGAACTGCTCTTTTTACAGAAATGGAACTATATGCTTCACAGCATGAAGTGCCCATTATGGATTTGATAGGAATGGAAGCTCTTCTTCAATTATTAAGGCTTCATAAACCGAAAAAAATATTAGAAGTTGGTTCTGCTATCGGTTATTCAGCTCTTCGGATGGCCGATGCCTTACCAGAAACCACCATCGTTACCCTAGAACGAGATGAAGAGCGAATTGAAAAGGCTCAACAATATTTCAAAAGATCTAAGCATGGGGATAGAATAGTCCTTTTAACGGGGGATGCACTTGAACTACAAGATCGAGTTGCAGAACATGGTCAGTTTGATGCTATTTTTATTGATGCTGCCAAAGGGCAATATAGGAAGTTTTTCGAACTTTATTCACCTCTACTATCTGAACACGGTTTAATCATTACTGATAACGTCCTGTACAAAGGATTAGTAGCAATGGATGAAAAAGAAATCGATCAAAGAAGGATCAGAAGTCTTGTAAGGAAAATAAGGGATTTTAACGTTTGGTTGACTGACCATCCTGATTATCATACAACAATCCTGCCAATAGGCGACGGGGTTGCAATATCGCTAAAGAAATAAGAGGTGAACGCAATGAAGAAACCTGAATTACTTGTAACGCCTACAAGCGTTGAGGATATTCAAGGCTTAATAGAAGCTGGTGCCGATGCGTTTGTTATTGGTGAACAGAAGTTTGGACTACGCTTAGCTGGAGAATTTTCACGTGATGACGTAGCAAAAGCAATTGAAATGGCACACCATGCTGGCAAAAAGGTTTATGTCGCAATGAACGCCATTTTCCATAATGATAAAATCGAGGCATTGGGTGAGTATATTACCTTCCTTCAATCTGTGAAAGCAGATGCGATCATTTTTGGTGACCCAGCAGTACTTATGGTCGCACGTGAAGTGGCACCGGATATGCCATTACATTGGAATACTGAAACGACTGCAACAAACTATTACACATGTAATTATTGGGGCAGAAAAGGCGCAAAACGTGCTGTACTAGCCCGTGAAATAAATATGGATGCCATCATTGAAATGAAGGAAAATGCCGAAGTTGAAATTGAAGTGCAAGTTCATGGAATGACTTGTATGTTCCAATCGAAGCGTTCTTTACTTGGAAATTACTTTGAATATCAGGGTAAGGCAATGGAAGTTGAAAACCGCAAGCATGAAAAGGATATGTTCCTTCATGACAAGGAACGAGAAAATAAATATCCAATCTTCGAAGATGAAAATGGCACTCACATCATGAGTCCAAATGATATTTGTATTATTGATGAGCTTCAAGAAATGATTGAAGCTGGTGTAGATTCCTTTAAAATCGATGGGATTCAAAAGTCAGCTGAATATATTAAAGAAATCACGAGCCTATATAGAAAAGCAATCGATCTTTGTGTAGATGACATCGATGCATATGACGATATCAAAACAGAGTTAGTGGAAAAAATTGAAGCGATCCAACCGACAAATCGTCCGTTGGATACTGGCTTCTTCTTTAAAGAAACAGTTTATTAATAGAAATGGAATGGAGGAATAGCCTTGAAAGCTATTACTGATAAAATTTCTGCAATTGTTGATGGTAAAAGGGTGATTGTCAAAAAACCTGAACTCTTAGCTCCGGCTGGAGACTTAGAAAAATTGAAAATTGCTGTTCGATACGGTGCAGATGCTGTATTTATCGGAGGTCAAGAATATGGTCTTCGTTCAAATGCAGGAAACTTTACTTTTGAAGAAATGAAAGAGGGCGTAGAATTCGCCAAACAATATGGTGCTAAAATCTACGTCACTACTAATATTTTTGCACACAATGAAAATATCGATGGTCTGGAAGATTATCTCCGTGGTATCGCAAAAGCTGGTGTACATGGGATTATCGTAGCTGATCCTTTAATTATAGAAACGTGCCGTCGAGTGGCTCCGAATGTGGAAGTTCACTTGAGCACCCAACAATCCCTGTCTAACTGGAAAGCAGTCCAGTATTGGAAGGAAGAAGGATTAGAGCGTGTTGTTTTGGCACGTGAAACAAGTGCAGATGAAATCCGTGAAATGAAAGAGAAAGTCGACATTGAAATCGAGACTTTTATTCATGGTGCTATGTGTATAGCCTACTCTGGACGTTGTACCCTTTCAAATCATATGACTGCACGTGATTCAAACCGTGGTGGTTGCTGTCAATCCTGTCGATGGGATTATGACTTATACCGAATGAGCAGCGATGAAGAATTGGCTCTTTTTGAAGCAGAAGATGCGCCATTCGCAATGAGTCCTAAGGATTTAAAATTAATCGAATCCATTCCTCAAATGATTGAGTTAGGTATCGATAGTTTAAAAATCGAAGGTCGTATGAAATCCATTCACTATGTAGCCACTGTAGTGAGTGTATACCGTAAAGTCATTGATGCGTATTGTGCGGATCCAGAAAACTTCAAGATTAAGAAAGAATGGCTTGAAGAGTTGGATAAATGTGCAAACCGAGAAACAGCCACAGCGTTCTTTGAAGGAACACCAGGGTATAAGGAGCAAATGTTTGGGAACCATAGCAAAAAGACTACAATTGACTTTGTGGGTCTTGTTCTTGGCTATGATGCAGAATCCCAAATGGTTACGCTACAACAACGGAATTATTTCAAACCTGGTGAGGAAGTTGAATTTTTCGGACCTGAAATTGAAAACTTCACTACTAAAATTGAAACTATCTGGGATGAGAAAGGCAATGAACTGGACGCAGCTCGACATCCGCTTCAGATTGTCAAGTTCAAAGTAGACAAGCCTGTTTATCCTTACAACATGATGCGTAAAGGAGAACTAGCATGAAGAAAAAACCCGTTGTAATTGGGGTCGCGGGGGGATCCGGATCAGGGAAGACTAGCGTTACCCGCTCAATCTATGAGACATTCAAAGGGCATTCCATTCTCATGTTAGAGCAAGATTACTACTACAAAGATCAAAGTCATCTTCCAATGGAAGAAAGACTGAAAACGAACTATGATCATCCATTGGCTTTCGACAATGACTATCTCAAAGAACACATCAATCAACTATTGAATTACCAACCAATTGAGAAGCCTGTTTATGATTATGCAATTCATACACGCTCTAATGAGGTAATTCGCGTTGAACCAAAAGATGTTATCATCCTTGAAGGGATTCTTGTTCTAGAAGATGAAGGTCTTCGTGATCTAATGGACATTAAATTGTTCGTTGATACCGATGCAGACATTCGTATTTTACGTCGCTTAGCTAGGGACATCAATGAGCGAGGAAGAACAATTGAATCAGTTATTGACCAATACGTAAATGTTGTAAGGCCAATGCATAATCAATTTATCGAACCATCAAAACGCTATGCAGACATTATTATACCTGAAGGCGGCCACAATCATGTTGCTATTGACTTAATGGTTACAAAAATTAAAACAATTCTTGAACAAAAGTCATTTTTGTAATAACATTGCATAGATAAAGTATATAGAAATAAATAGTACAAGCTGATTTTGTATACTCAAAATGTGTGAACTACATTTAATGATGCGCGCCCTTAAAGGACGCGCACTTATCTATGGATTCCTCTTAAGGGAATCCATTTACATAACCAAATGTATCCGCACTGAGCTACATTAGACCGAAAGCTATTATTAAAGGTCGAATAACATAATTTTTTGTGTTGGATTATCGGGGCAAAAAACCTTGATAGAGACTAAGAAGGAGTGAAAAAGTTTGGCTACAGAAAAAGTTTTCCCAATGACAAAAGAAGGTAAGCTTAAGCTTGAGCAAGAGCTTGAAAATTTAAAGTCTGTAAAACGTAAAGAAGTTGTAGAGCGCATTAAGATTGCTCGTAGTTTCGGTGACCTTTCCGAGAACTCTGAGTATGATTCTGCGAAGGAAGAGCAAGCTTTCGTTGAAGGCCGTATTACTACTCTAGAAAATATGATCCGTAATGCTAAAATCATCGAAGAAGATGAATTGAATTCTGATGTAGTTACATTAGGAAAAACAGTTACTTTTATTGAGCTTCCTAACGGAGACGAAGAAACTTACACAATTGTCGGTAGTGCGGAAGCTGATCCGTTTGAAGGCAAAATCTCAAATGATTCACCAATCGCTAGAAGTCTTTTAACAAAGACAGTAGGCGATGAAGTAGTCGTTCAGACTCCTGGTGGAGAAATGAATGTACGCATTATCTCTGTAAAATAATAAACATTATGTTTTAAATGACCGCACCTCGTCGACACTGTTGATGAGGTGTTTTTATGTTGAAGAAAAAAAGACTCTATACATTTGCAATTATTCAAATGCTCCTTATATGTGCATTGTTGGGGAGAATCGCCCAACTACAATTAATCGATACTGAATCTTTTTCAAAGCATAATATCAATTTAATTGAAGCAAGTGTGGCTCAGCGAACACAAACCGTTACGGTAGACGATGGTAGAGGTAAATTTTACGACCGGTTTGGAAATCCACTTGGACATGAGGAAATCCCGACATTAATCTTATTTCCTTTTTTAAAGAAAATGACTTGGCCTTCCAAAACGATTGCAAGTTTGGCAGGAATTAAAGAAGAAATATTATTAGCTGATATACAAGAAGCTAAAAAGCCGTTTCCGTTCTTAAAGGATGGAAAGCCCATAAAGCTATCTAATTGGCAAATGGAACAAATCAATAACCTTAAAATCCCTGGTGTTTTTGCCGTGGAACAAAATTTTGGTGTGAAACATGTCCCAGCACAGCAACTGATTGGTGGTTTAACACAATCTGCAGAAATAAAAGAAAAACGATATGGAGACAGGGAATTGTCCATAAATACGAAATTCGGCGATAAAGGGCTTCAAGAACAATTTGATGAAGTTTTACTTTCAACCGGAGAGTCTAAACTCGTGTTCCACGTTGATGGAACAGGGGGGCCATTGTTTGGATTGGACGTGAAATATTTATCTCCCTCCAACCCCTATTATCCAGTCAAGGTCATCACAACGATTGATAAAGAAGCTCAAAAGCTAGCCGAGAAATTAGTAGATGAGCATCATATTCAAACGGGGGGATTGATTTTGCTTGATATAGAAACGAGTGAAATAAGGGCCCTCGTGTCAAAGCCTGACGTAAGTGATAATCCCAATGAAGGACAAGGTGCGCATAACTTCATGTTCAAACGGGCGACACCTGGTTCCGTATTCAAAACGGTCGTGGCTGCAGCAGCCATTGAGAATGGTATAATAGATACAGAATCTGATCGAATGTTTAATTGTGATCAAAATATATTGGGTCAAAGTGAAAACGTAAAAAGAAAACTAGGTCAGCTAAATTTTGTGGATAGTTTTGCACAAAGTTGCAATCGGACTTTTGCTGAATTAGCCAACGATTTAAAGACTAAAAACCCTGAATTACTTGAAGAATATGCTGAAAAATTGAATCTTGTTGAGCGTTCAGGATGGACTGGGGAACTATTCCACAATGACTCATTTGAACAATTGTATAAAGAGGAACAAGGAAGAATATGGCTCAAAAAAGAGTACAACAAGGATAAAAACTTAATCTCCCAAACTGCGATTGGACAACAGGATGTGCAGGTCACTCCACTAGGGATCGCCAACATGATGGCGACTATCGCAAAAGGAGGAGAAAGGGAAAAGGTAAAAGCTGTCGATCGACTCGAATACGCCGACGGTACTTTATTGGTTGACTTTGATTCTAAAAAAATCGAAGGCAATTCTATTTCTTCTTTCACAGCTCAAAAGCTGCAATCCATGCTAAGAGAAGTAGTAACGAATTCTAAAGGAACGGGTGCGCTGTTAAACAATTTGCCTTATAAAGTTGCAGGGAAATCTGGGACAGCGGAAACCAACAAAGAACATGATAAAGAAAACCTTTGGTTTGCAGGCTATTTTCCCTTTGAAAAGCCAAAATACGCACTAGTTACCGTTAGACTGGATGCGACTGAAGGGGATGAGGGGGTAAAAAGATTATTCGCGGATATGGTGGCAGGATTATACAATTTAGATCATCGTGAACAAGAATAGATATTACTTCAAAGCTTGGGAAGGACATGGTAGAATGGCTTTAGCTTTGTTTAAAGGGGGAACATTTATTTATGAGGAATGGATTTGACTCATCTAGATACAATACTCGCTCTGATATGAAAACTAAAAAGAGGAAAATCAACAGGATATACAATATATTGCTAGGCATTGTCATCGTATTAATTTTTATTGTTGGAGGATCCATTTTCCTTGGTGGTTCAAACGAAGAGGCATCTACAGCTGACGATAAAAAGAAAGCGGAGTCTGAAACTGAAGAGAAAAGTACTAAACAAGAAACTGCTACTACTACTGTAGAGGAAGAAGAAACAGAATCAACAGAATCAGAAACAGATTCAGATTCCGAAACTGAAGAGACCGCTACAGAAACAGAAGAAGTGGCTGAAGAAGAAACCGACTTATCAACAACCGATCCAAATGCAAAAGTAGAGGTTGAGGGTAGTGGAGATAACGTTCGAACCGCCTACACAAATGATAGTTGGAAGCCAGTGGGGACCGCCCAAACAGGAGAACATAGTGCTGATTTCACCAAAGATGGAACTGATTGGACCGAAATGGAAAAGGCAATTATGTATGGTGCTGGCCAGACCGAGGGGAGCTATACACTTTGGTGGCTTCAAAAAGGAGAAAATCCTACAAGCCAAGCAATCGGAACTATCTCTCCAAAAGATAATAGTGTTACGTATAGAGTGTATATCGATTGGATAGACGGTCAAGGCTGGAAGCCAACGAAAGTTGAAGAATTAATCGTTAACGACAAAAAGAAATGATAGTTTAGAGGTGGTCTCCCGCATAATTTGGGATGTCCACCTCTTTTTTAGTCTCTTTTAAGAAATCATAAATTGGCAGCAGATAAGTAAGTAGCCAATTTTAGGAATAAAGTATAAGTGCAACTAGGCAATCGCCAGCGATAAGGCTTTGCGCTAGCCAAGTTTTCAAAGATACTTTCGAAATCTTAAAAATACTTTCGATATCTCAAAAATACAATCGAAAACCCAAAATTACATTCGAAAACGCACAAAATACTTTCAAAAATCACGAAATACCGATTTTTCGACAAACTTGCATTATATCACCATTATTTAGCACGGAAATGTACGACCGCACTATAAAATCGTCTACCTTCCTCACTGACAAACATTTGGTGGGATACAGAGTTTACACGCAGCATTATAGCTTTGTTAATTTCAATTTGATTAGCAATCTTTTTTTCCAGTTCTTGTATACTTTCAGCTTCAAAAAATTCTACTTTGTCTTCCATCAAATCAAAATGAATATTCAAGATCCATGCCTCCTTATACCGAATATGATATACCAAACAATATATTACCAAATGGGCTCAGTTTTTAATACTTGAAGATTAAGCACATCATGTGTTAAATTTAGAACAGTTTTAATTTTAATTCATACTATATCCATAGGAATTATATAAATTAAAGGGGAATCGTATTATGGGTAGAGAATTTCTCGATGTTTTTGAAAACTGGGCAGATTCATATGATGAGACTGTAATTGGACACGATGAAGAGTATAAAGAGGTTTTCCGTCATTATGAGCAAATTCTGAAGACTGTTGCGGATAAATCAATTGGTCATGTGCTTGAATTTGGTGTAGGTACCGGGAACTTAACTCAGAAATTACTTGAAAAAGGCCACAAGGTTACAGGAATTGAGCCTTCCGAGCCAATGAAGAAAATAGCAGAAGAGAAATTAGCAGGGAATGTAATTCTAAAAGATGGGGACTTTCTAGAATTTTCAGTTGATGGAAAGGTTGATAGCATAGTCAGTACGTATGCATTTCATCACTTAACGGATGAAGAAAAGGAAAAAGCAGTCCGTGGTTATGGAAACCTACTTGCAACTGGTGGTAAAATAGTCTTTGCGGATACGATGTACGAAACAAAGGAATCGTATAATCAAGCAATCAAAAATGCTGAAGAAAAAGGCTTTTTGAATCTTGCTAATGACTTGCAGACTGAGTATTACACTACTATCCCTTTTCTGAATGAAATTTTGGATGCAGCAGGCTTTGAAGTGAAATTTTCTCGTTGCAATGATTTTGTCTGGATTCTAGAAGCAACCAAACTATAATACGAGAAGAGGTTGTACCATGAAAGTTGCCATCATTGGAGCAATGGAAGAAGAAGTGACTATACTTAGAGGACAATTAGAAAATCTGCAACAAGAGACTGTTGCTGGTTGTGAATATAATTCAGGTACATTAAATGGTGTAGATGTAATTTTATTGAAATCTGGAATTGGTAAAGTGAATGCAGCTATGAGCACTGCCATTCTATTAGACAAATTCCAACCAGACTTTATTATTAATACTGGATCTGCAGGAGGATTTTCTCCTGATTTAAATGTGGGAGATATTGTCGTTTCCACTGAAGTTCGACATCATGATGTTGATGTAACTGCATTTGGTTATGAGTATGGACAAGTGCCTCAATTACCAGCTGCATTCCAAGCAGATGCAAAATTGGTTGAAGTTACTTTGAAAGCAGCAGAGTCCATTCATGAAGTAGCAGTGGCCAAAGGACTAATTGCTACTGGTGACTCATTCATGAATGATCCAGTACGTGTAGAATTCGTGCGTGGAAAATTCCACGATCTGCAGGCGGTTGAAATGGAAGCAGCGGCAATTGCCCAGGTAGCTCACCAATTCAACGTGCCATTTGTAGTCATTCGAGCACTTTCCGATATAGCTGGTAAAGAATCAAACGTAAGCTTTGAAAACTTCCTAGAAAAAGCAGCTCATCATTCTTCACAATTAGTCGTGAAAATGGTAGAGCAATTAAAAAACTGATTAAGCTTTAGAGGATTGCGGTCAATGATTGACAGTAATCCTCCTATTTGTACTTCGTAGAGAAGTAAGTCAATGAAGTGGCCAATTTTTTAGGAATAAAAATATTAGTGCAACATTCAACTATTTGCATATACAAAACTAGGGGTTTCAGACGATAGGAGTTTTGAAAATGAATGTCTACAAAAGCATACATGATTTAATAGGCAATACCCCTTTGCTTCAAATATCTCATTTTTCACTACCAGAAGGTGTCAATATATATGCAAAACTAGAATTTTTTAATCCAGGTGGTAGCGTAAAAGATCGTTTAGGCAAAGAATTACTAGAAGCCGCTCTAAAGAGTGGAGAGCTAAAGCCGGGAGGAACGATCATCGAGCCGACAGCAGGGAATACGGGGATTGGCGTGGCATTAGCTGCCATTAACACAGGCATACAAGTCATATTCTGTGTCCCAGAGAAATTCAGTCAGGAAAAACAAGAACTGATGAGGGCATTAGGGGCTAAGGTTGTCAATACTCCGACTGCAGAAGGTATGAAGGGTGCCATTGCAAAAGCGAAGGAAATGCTTGATGAAATTCCAAATTCATATTGTCCACAGCAATTCGGAAATCCATCTAACCCAGAAACGTATTATAAGACGATGGGTCCTGAAATTTGGCAACAGCTTGACGGGAATGTAGATGTATTTGTTGCTGGTGCTGGAACTGGCGGAACATTTATGGGAACAGCTTGTTATTTAAAAGAGAAGAATCCAAACGTTAAAACGGTTATCGTTGAGCCAGAGGGCTCCATTCTAAACGGGGGCGAATCAGGTCCCCATAAAACCGAAGGCATTGGAATGGAATTTTTACCAGGTTATATGGATTCCGAATACTTTAACAGCATTCATACAGTGCTTGATGTAGATGCATTCCATTATGTGAAAGAGCTTGCGGCAAAAGAAGGGTTACTAGTAGGCAGTTCATCTGGAGCAGCATTCTACGCAGCATTGAAGGAAGCTGAAAAAGCAAAGCCAGGAACCAATATTGTAGTGGTATTCCCGGATTCTAGTGAAAGATATTTGAGTAAGAAAATATATCAAGGAGGCATTTAGGATGAAAAAGAAAACGATGCTTATTCATGGTGGCATAGTTGGTGATCCACATACAGGAGCAGTTTCCACCCCTATTTATCAAGTGAGCACATATAAACAAGAAGGTATTGGAAACTTTAAAGGATTTGAATATAGTCGTACAGGAAATCCTACAAGACATGCATTGGAAGAACTGATTAAAGACCTTGAAGGTGGAAAAAGAGGATTTGCCTTTGGTTCAGGTATGGCCGCTATTACAGCTGTTGTCATGCTTTTTGACCAGGGGGATCATATTATTTTCACTGATGATGTATATGGTGGAACTTACCGCGTCATTTCAAAAGTCATGAACCGATTTGGTATTGAGGCAACATTTGTCGATACAAGTGATGTCGCTAATATTGAAAAGGAAATTCGACCAAATACAAAAGCCGTGTTCTTAGAAACACCGACAAACCCATTGCTGAAGATAACAGATATTGAAGCTGTTGCTCAGTTTACAAAAGAAAAGTCATTGAAATTGATAGTAGATAATACATTCAGCACGCCATATTGGCAAAATCCAATCTCATTAGGAGCCGATATCGTACTTCATAGTGCAACGAAATATCTTGGTGGTCATAGTGATGTTGTCGCTGGCCTTGTAGTGGTGAATGATGATCAACTTGGTCAAGATATGCACTTCGTACAGAATTCTACAGGTGGGGTATTAGGTCCGCAGGATTCATGGCTTCTAATTCGTGGAATCAAGACCTTGGGAGTCCGGATGGAAGAGATTGAAGAGAACACTAGACAAATTGTTGAATTCTTAAGCTCTAATCCTTCTGTAAGTAAAATTTTCTACCCTGGTCTAAAAGAACATCCAAATCATGGAGTAGCTGCAAAGCAAGCAAATGGATTTGGGGGGATGGTTTCCTTCGATGTCGGAAGTGCGGAAAGAGCAGATGAAGTATTATCTAAATTAAAATACTTCACACTGGCTGAAAGCCTTGGAGCTGTAGAAAGCCTTGTATCCGTACCCGCTCGTATGACTCATGCTTCTATCCCAGCTGAGCGACGTGCTGAGTTAGGAATCACGGATGGTTTGATTCGTATTTCGGTAGGATTAGAAGATGCTGAAGATTTAATTGAAGATTTAGCTCAAGCATTAAAATAAATAACAAACTAAAGGAAATGGGGGAAGATCCTATTTCCTTTTTTTATTTAGTTTTTTTATAATGGTTGTCGCCTATAGTGTAATTTTACTGTGTTGATTGAAGCGGAAAGCAAGTGCCTGGAGAGGAAATTAACGGACAATCTTTATTGCCTAAAACCAAAAGTCTAATGTATAGAGCCATTACAAAAAAAATTAATCTTATGCCACTCTCAGATATTTTGTACTTCACTTTTCTTATTCCCAACAGTTTCATAATGCTCTCTTTTCTACTTCGTGATAGAGTAATAGAGTAGATTTTTTATGAAAGTGTAGGTGGGATAAATATGGAAAAACAGAATAAAGTATGCCAAAACAAGATGGTCGATAATAAAAGATTCGCTATTACTCTTTTAGCTGTTGGGGTTTTCTTTTATTTGGGAGCAGTTATCCCATCCGAAGGCAAGAGTGAATTTGACACATATGTCATGTTTGGTTCATCAGTTGGTTTCCTAGGCGGATCTATTTTCTATTTCTTTAGATCAAAGGCTTTTAAAAATAAATTAAATAATAAATGATACTACCCAATGGACAACCATTGGGTTTTTTTATTTTTTAGCTATGTTAAATCGCATTATTGAATTGTTACATGTTGATTGGTGCGGAAAGCGAGTGCCTCTCGCTGCAATCAACAGACTAGTTTAACAGAGCCTATTGTTTAAAAAACAGCTTTAATCCTTGAATGTTAGATACATAATTATCTTTTTGTAAAAATATTGACGAAAAAACTTTTGAAAAATAGGCAATTAAATGGTTTACTTTTAATTGAGTTTTGGATATACTTACCAGTGTAATGATAAATTGTAAAAAGGAGGTCGGATGACATGACTAAAGTTTATTTTGAAATTGTTGTAGATGCCCAAACTGAATATCAATTTTCACACATTCGACCAAACCGGTGCAATTTGTAAAGTCTTACTTATCCATGCTATTATCATGACTTTATGGCCGTAGGAAGAAATGTGTTTCCTGCGGCCTTTTTATGTCTTAAGACCGTCAGGGGTTTTCTTCCTGCGGTCTTTTTGTGTCCAAAAATCATGAAATAGCTCACAGAAAACATTTAGGAGGTGATTTTATATGACACTGAACCTTTTATTTTTCACCATAACCATAAAAGCCAGCAAGACTTCGTTAGAAGAGGCAATCCATCAAGAAAACATTAAAAAGATCCATGAAAACAATTTCAATAAAGCCCTAGAATT
>NZ_JAAGVZ010000009.1:116766-190491 GCF_010882125.1 Peribacillus alkalitolerans
AGAAATTTAGACAAATGCTGTAAGTAAATCAAATTAAAAATTTAGCATTGGAGGTGAACTCAAATGACATTGAACCTTATATTATTTACCATCACGATCAAAACTAATAGCACTACTCTAGAAGAGGCTATCCATCAAGAAAACATTAAAAAGATCCATGAAAACAATTTCAATAAAGCCCTAGAATTTAGACAAATGCTGTAAGTAAATCAAATTAAAAATTTAGCATTGGAGGTGAACTCAAATGACATTGAACCTTATATTATTTACCATCACGATCAAAACCAATAGCACTACTCTAGAGGCTATCCATCAAGAAAACATTAAAAAGATGCATGAAAACAACTTCAATAAAGTTCTAGAATTTAGACAAATGTTGTAACCATAATGAGAAACGATAATACACTTATTAACTGGAGGTGAATTCAAATGACACTGAACCTTATATTATTTACCATTACGATTAAAACCAAAAGCACAACGCTTGATGAGGCCATTCATCAGGAAAACATTAAAAAAATGCATGAACACAACTTCAATAAAACTCTAGAATATAGACAAATGCTGTAAACATAATGAAAAACAATAATACACTTATAAACGGGAGGTGATCATATGACACTGAACCTTTTATTTTTCACCATAACCATAAAAGCCAACCAGACTTCGTTAGAAGGAGCTATCCATCAAGAAAATATCAAAAAAATTCATGAAGAAAATTATAGAAAATCACTTGATTTTAGACAAATGCTATAATTTTTATTTTATTAAATAATGAAAGGTGGAGATTATGATGAGTAAAATTATTGCAAAAAGAAAAGAAATCATGTGGGTTTATAAGGATACCGGCTAACGGGTTTTTCTGTCACAAAGTTGTAATGGTTTCTCTATAAAATGTTCAAATCTCCGATCGTTAATAAAACCTACAGTATGGTAAATTCAAATTATCATATATGGTAAGGGGGAGATTTGAAATGTTCTCCATGGTATTTACTTTAATCATATCAGCCGCTATTGCGTTGATTATCTCAGCTGAAGTAAGTGTAGAGTAGGATAGGGAAATTTACTTCATAAAAAGGGGCCGATTCAAAATTGCACGTCAAATGCAATTTTGAATCGGCCCCTTAGTTGTTTCAAGGAACCTCCCGATATCTTTAACAGCGGAATCTGTCAAAACCGCAGCTAAAAAACCACCAGCCTCCAAATATTAATACTATTATCAATAATACAATGAATAGTGCATATGCTGCTCCAGCACCACCATACCCACCATAACATGGATAAGGTACTGGAACTGGGACTGGGACTATTGGATACCCGTAAGGTCCACAGCCATTGACCATATGTGACCCTCCCTTCATGAACACATAGCTTGCTCCTTAATAGCATATGGGATGGACAAATTATAGGTGAAAGTTTGGTAAATCGTTTAATCCTTATTTTCGTAAGTGTCCTTGTTAGTATCAGTAAAAATAAAGACGACCTGTACAAGGTCGCCAAGATGTATGAACAGATTATTTTCTTTTCTTTTCTTTTTCCGCACGATAAAATTCGTGGAACATTTTCATTAAGGCCCTTTTTTCGATCCGTGATACATAGCTTCTGGATATATCAAGCTCCTTCGCTATTTCACGCTGGGTTTTTTCTTTTTGCAAACCTAATCCAAACCTTCCGACTATGACTTCTTTTTCACGTTCATCCAGGACATCAATGTATTTTTTGACTTTTTCAATTTCCATATTCAGTTGTATCATTTCAATAACGTCCTCAGATTCTGATTTCAGGACATCGATCAAACTTATTTCATTTCCTTCTTTGTCTTGACCAATGGGATCATGTAGAGAAACATCTTTTTTTGTTTTTTTGGTGGCCCTTAGATGCATGAGAATTTCATTTTCTATACATCTAGCCGCATAGGTTGCGAGCTTTGTACCTTTTCCTTCTGAATAGCTTTCAATGGCCTTGATTAGTCCGATCGTCCCTATAGAAATCAGATCCTCGGTATCCTCTCCGGTATTCTCGAATTTCTTCACAATATGTGCAACCAATCTTAAATTATGTTCAATTAATAAGTTTCTGGCTTCTGCGTCTCCGTTAGCCATTAGTTTTAAGTATTTTTGCTCATCTTTTGATGATAATGGTTGAGGAAACGCATTATTCTTCACATAAGAAACCAGGAAAAATAATTCTTTCACCAAATAGCCGAGCGCAGTAAGAATGTCTGGCATAAAATCACCCCCGATTTATTAGACATTCGCCTATTATTAATACCTATGAAAATACTCCTTGAATCGTGTCTGTACTACACAATTATTTTTACATTTTCTAGAACTAACTGATTCAATAGTAATTATTATTGTGCAATAAAATAGAAAAATTCTGAAAAATGAGATATAATTGGAACAGTTTAGGAGGTATGTACATATGAAAACGTATTCACCGGTATGGGATTTAGATGTATTTTTCAAAGGAGGAAGTGAGTCTAAAGAATTTGAATCATTTCTTAACGTTGTAAAAGAAGATCTAAGTGTATTCGAAGAAAAGCTTAATCAATGGGAAGTTTCCAATAGCTTAGAAGATGCGGCCACTTTGGAAATGATTCTAAATCAATTTGCAAAGGCTTACAGTAAACTACGGCAGGCTGGAGCTTTTGTAAGCTGTTTGGAAGCACAAAATTCCAAGGACAAAAAAGCTACGACCTTGAGAGCGGAAATTACGGCAAATAGTGCAAATTTCCAAAATATCTTAACTAAATTAGATGAAAAATTAACAAAGATTGATGATGAAGTATTCAACAACTTAACAAATACTGATAAGTTAAGGGAACTTCAATTTATTCTTAATGAACGAAGAGCACGTGCTAATGAAAAGCTTTCTGTTGAGGAAGAGACGTTGATCACTCAATTGGGTGTAGATGGATACCATGGCTGGGGACAGTTATATGATACGATTGTAGGAACAATTACAATTCCTTTTGAAGTTGATAGGGTAGTTCAACACCTTTCAGTAGGTCAAGCTTCCAATAAGTTTTCGCATCCGAAACGTGAAGTACGCCAAGCAATTCTCAAGGAGTGGGAAAAAGCTTGGAGTGATAAAGAGGAATTGTTTGCAAAGGCATTGAACCATCTGGCAGGATTCCGCCTTTCTGTCTATAAAAAACGTGGATGGGAAGAGGTTCTTAAAGAGCCATTAGAGATCAACAGAATGCAAAAAGTAACCCTGGAAAGCATGTGGGGGACCATTGCAGAAAATAAAGAGCCACTAGTGAAATTTTTAAATCGAAAAGCGCAATTGCTAGGTGTGGAAAAGCTAAGCTGGAGTGATTTGGATGCACCTCTTTCTGAAAGTGAACAATCAACTGTTAGCTATCAAGAAGGGGCAGAGTTCATCCTAAAACATTTTGCTAAGTTTGGTGAAAAGCTGACAGCGTTTACTGAAAAAGCTTTCGAAAATCGCTGGATTGAAGCGGAGGATCGTCCTAACAAGCGTCCAGGTGGTTTTTGTACAGGATTTCCAGAAGATGAACAATCCCGTATTTTCATGACATATTCCGGAACTCCATCCAATATCTCAACACTTGCGCATGAACTAGGCCATGCCTTCCATTCTTTTGCCCTTAAAGGAACACATCCATTAAACAGAGGATATGCGATGAATGTTGCCGAAACAGCGTCAATGTTCGCTGAAATGGTAGTTTCGGATGCATCGTTGAAGGAAGCGAAAAATGAAAATGAAAAACTGGCATTGCTTGAAGATAAAATCCAACGCACAGTTGCACTATTGATGAATATACACGCTAGGTTCCTATTTGAAACGAGCTTTTACGCGGAACGTAAGAAAGGAATGGTCAGTGCTACAAGATTGAACGAGTTGATGCTTGAAGCACAAAAGGAAGCATATGGAGATGCATTGTCTGAATACCATCCGACTTTCTGGGCATCCAAACTGCATTTTTATATCACAGGCGTACCATTCTATAATTTCCCTTATACGTTCGGTTTCTTATTTTCACTAGGTATCTATGCCCTGGCTCTAGAGAACGGGGGAGACTTCGAGGAAGCCTATATGAACTTGTTGAAGGACACTGGTTCAATGAGGGTGGAAGAGTTGGCTAAAAAGCATCTTAATGTTGATTTAACACAAAAGGATTTCTGGAAAAAAGCAGTTGACGTTTGCTTATCGGACATCGAAGAATTCTTGCAATTGACAGATGATCTCGTAAAGCAGACAAACTAATAAAAATGCTCCCATGTCTGGGAGCATTCAGATTGTCGACAAAAGGTATCGAGAGTACGCTCTCTCGATACCTTTTGACATTTTTGATAAGTATGGTAGGCGAAAAGGTTGATTTCCGCTCCAGCCGCTTGCTTTCCGGGGGGAGTTCGCCGAGCCTCCTCGTCGCTACCGCTCCTGCGGGATAAGCGTGAGCCTTGAGACCCCGCACGAGCGTAGCGAAGGAGGAGGCTCAAGCCACGCCCGCGGAAAGCGTTCGCCCTTCGCTGCAATCACCTTCTCTAGTTCTTAGTTAACTTCTTTCATTGTAAAAAAATGCTCCCATGTCTGGGAGCATTTTTTTACATTTTAAGCATTACACTTTTCTCAACTTAAATGGACTGACCATTAATAAAGCCAGTATAAGAACAAAGAATAAATAAAATACAGGAGGGAAAATAGACTGTCCTAAAAAACTCAAAGTTGCAAGGCACCCTGCTGCTGTTATTGGCAACCCAACAAAAAAGCCATTGCTTTCGGTGATATTGAATCTAGCTAAACGGAAAGCCCCGCAACCAATATATAAAACTGTAAAAAACATTCCTGGTGCTCCAAAATCAAATAGAATGCCTTGATATAATAGTAGAGCTGGTGCTACCCCAAAAGAAATGATATCACTCATGGAATCCAGTTGTTTACCAAGTTCAGATTCAATATTGAATTTACGTGCAATCATGCCATCAAATCTGTCTGCCAATGCAGCCACAAAAATCAATAATAGTCCTAAATGCAGCTGTCCTCGAACGACAGCCAGTATGGCAAACCCACCAAGGGATAAATTAGTTAATGTCATGACGTTAGCCGTTTGGGCCTTTAATTTTTTTATTGTATGATCGAAAACTTCGGATAAAAACATAAATTTTCACTCCTTATTCAAAAACAGAAGGGACATAAACAGGTTGTTTATTATATAATAATATTTTATTCTGTACAGGATATGCAATAGGTTATGAATTATTTTACCTTAATGGAGGTTCTACCTTGATCGAACCATTATATAAAGCGATGATTGAATTGACGAATGGAAAGCTGACATCTCAGTTTATGAAGAAATTTTCACAATCCAAACTTAGTAAGAATGTGATTCCTTCATTTTCCAAGCTGTATCGCATAAATCTTCAAGAAATGAAGAGAGAATTACATGAATTCGAGACTTTGCATGATTTTTTTACAAGGACCTTGAAAGCAGATGCCAGATTCATTGATCAACAAAAAAATAGCTTAATTAGTCCGGTAGATGCGGTTTTTGAGGATTTTGGGAGTATAACGGATACGAGTGAAATCACTGTAAAAGGTAAAATTTATTCGATTCATGAAATGCTCGGTAATGAAGAGGTATTGAAAAAGTATATAGGTGGAAATTATGCGGTCCTTTATTTAAGCCCGAGTCACTATCATAGAATTCATTCACCAATTGAAGGACAGATTAAAGGGCGTTGGACACTAGGTGGGAAATCCTATCCAGTCAATAAGGCGGGATTGAAATTTGGAAAGGCCCCTTTATCCAAGAACTACAGAGTCATAACTGAAATCAAGCATGCAGAAGGGCATGTTGCTGTCGTGAAAGTGGGAGCGATGTTTGTGAATTCAATAGAAATAACCAATCCAAAAGACAAAATTGAAAAAGGTGAGGAAATCGCGTACTTCAGCTTTGGCTCTACTATCGTTTTGCTTTTTGAAAAAGAGACTTTTATTATGGAGAAAAGCCTGCCCCTTCCTGCAGACATAAAGCTAGGACAGGTTTTAGGATATGTAGGTAAAATCAATTCCTAAGAAACGGCTACTACTTACATGCTTTGTTCATTAGTAAATACAAAAAAACCCGGGCGCCTTTATGTGGCGTCCAAGTTTGTTATCAACATGCTTTTTATATTTTTATGAGGAAACTTTAATGCTGTTAGATAAAGAGCGCCGGTGAATTTCTTTTTCAATTAATCGAATAAACTCTTTGCTTAGTTTTAATTCTGTAGCTTTGTAGTAGGATTCAATTAATAGATCATCTGATAGTTTATTCATAGAGAAGCCTATCGGCTATTCACCTCCATAATTTAATAGGAACTTCAACAAGAAAATACATAAAATGGTAGGTTCTATGTTGTACCCTTACTCTATCAAAAATAAACGTATAGAACAACCGTTCCCTTATCCACAGCTTTAGGTGGATAAGTTGTTAATAAGTTGTTTATAACTATAGGGTTTGTGGATGTATCAAAGGGAATAATGTTAATAAGGTTATCCACACAAAAAAGACCCTTGAGTTTTGTCGAAAAATATTCTGCTTTTTTTTGGAATAACTCATAAAATAGTCATTTACAGAGAAAAAATACCCTAATGAAACCATACAGGTAGATGTAGAAAAATGGAGGATTTTGAAAGAAACATGGAAATTCGATATGATGTATATGTCCAGAAAAGTATATTAGGGTGTGTTTCTCGTTTTATTAATAGATAAAAATCAAATTGTAGTGTGAATGAGGTGTATACCGAATGTTAAAAAATTTCTTGCCAAGCGAACACGTAAAAAGCATATTCGATATTAATCCTGAAAGTCTGTTGGAAAAAGGCATAAAAGGAATCATTACGGATTTAGATAACACATTGGTTGAATGGGATCGACCTACAGCTACACCGAAGCTTATTGAATGGTTCGAAAATATGCGCTCACATGGAATCCTTGTAACAATTGTTTCTAACAATAATGAGAGACGAGTGCGTACTTTTTCCGATCCACTTCAAATTCCCTTCATATTTTTGGCGCGTAAACCAATGGGACGAGCTTTTCGTAAAGCAATTCAACAAATGGGAATTAAAAGGGAAGAAGCTGTCGTGATTGGTGATCAGCTCTTAACAGATGTTTTAGGTGGTAATAGAAATGGTTTTCATACGATTCTTGTCGTGCCTGTTGCACAGACAGACGGTTTAATAACAAGATTTAATAGAAAAGTTGAGAGACGGATCCTTGCGTTTTTTAGGAAAAAAGGGTTGCTGCAATGGGAGGACCAAAATTGAATAATATTGAACTTATTAGCTGTATCGGATGTGGAGTAGAAATCCAAACAGAGGATGCGACGAAATTAGGCTATGCTCCAAAATCTTCATTGGAAAAAGAAACAATCATTTGTCAACGATGCTTTCGATTAAAAAATTATAATGAAGTTCAAGATGTTTCTTTGACTGATGATGACTTTTTAAAAATTTTGAATGAAGTTGGAAAAAGGAATGCCCTTATCGTTAAGATTGTCGATATCTTCGATTTTAACGGTAGTTGGCTGCCTGGCCTTCATCGGTTCGTCGGAAACAATGATGTCCTTTTGATTGGAAATAAAGTGGACTTGCTACCGAAGTCAGTCAAGCATAACAAAGTGATCAACTGGATGAAGCAAGCCGCTAAGGAATTGGGCCTAAAGCCAATTGACATAATGTTGGTAAGCTCCCACAAAGGGAGTTTTATTAAAGAAGCTGCGGAAGCGATTGAGCAATATCGAAATGGTAAAGATGTATATGTGGTAGGATGTACGAATGTTGGTAAATCAACATTCATTAATCGAATTATTAAGGAAGTGACGGGCGAAGGCGATATTATTACTACTTCACACTTCCCTGGCACTACGCTTGATACAATTGAAATCCCACTTGATGACGATAAAGCATTAATCGATACTCCTGGTATTATCAATCATCACCAAATGGCACATTTCGTTGATAAAAGAGATTTAAAGTTTATTACTCCCAAAAAAGAAATCAAACCTAAAATTTATCAACTGAATGAGGGTCAAACCTTATTTTTTGGAGGTTTAGCCCGATTTGATTATATAGCTGGAGGGCGAAAATCCTTTACGTGCTACTTATCAAATGAACTGATGATTCATCGTACGAAGCTCGAAAAGGCGAATGAACTTTATAAAAATCATGTAGGTGAGCTTTTGACTCCACCTAGACCTGAGCAGTTGGAAAACTTCCCGGAAATGGTCGCGCATGAATTTTCAATCAAAGAGCCGAAGACAGATGTTGTTTTCTCAGGATTAGGCTGGGTTACAATCAATGAGCCTGGGGTAAGAATCGTTACGCATGTACCTAAAGGCGTTTCAGTTATGATAAGAAAATCATTAATTTAATATAGAAGGGGATGGAAAGTGTGAAGCAACTCTATGGTGTGATAGGCGACCCAATTAATCACTCTATGTCCCCTGCAATGCACAATAGTGCTTTTTCAGCTTTAGGAATGGATGCGTATTATCATCCTTTTCATGTAAGGCCTAGTGAGTTGACTGATGCCATTAAGGGATTGAAAGCCTTAAATATAAAGGGTTTTAACGTAACAGTCCCTCATAAAACAACGATCATCCCACTACTGGATGAAATTGACCCCTTGGCTGCAGCAATTGGAGCTGTCAATACAGTCGTGAACAGAGATGGGAAATTGGTCGGCTTCAATACTGACGGTTTAGGGTTTGTGTCGGCTCTTTTACATGAAATGGGTAATCTTATTAATCCAGAATGCAAAGTCTTGATCGTTGGTTCTGGGGGGGCGGCAAGAGCGATTTATTATACTTTGTTAAGTGAAGGTTGGAATAGGGTCGACATTTGCAATCGTACAATCCAACGTGCTTGGGATTTAATCAAGGAATGCCCAATTGAGGGGAAATCCATTGCACTTGATATGCTAGAAGCTCAAGAAAATCTGGATAAGTATGATCTAATTATCCAAACTACGTCAATTGGGATGAGTCCCCTCACCAATGAGTCCCCGATTGACTTGGAAAAATTAAAGTCAAATAGCGTTGTTTGTGATATCATATACAATCCATTAGAAACAGAGTTTTTAACAAAGGCTTCACAAAAAGGATCTAAGACTCAAAATGGTATTGGAATGTTCGTTTATCAAGGCGCATTGGCCTTTGAATTATGGACAGGAATGAAACCGGACTCGGAGAGAATGAAAAAAGTTGTCTTGCAACAATTAGGAGGAACAACATGTTAACAGGAAAGCAAAAAAGATTCTTACGTTCAAAAGCACATCATTTAAACCCTATTTTCCAAGTAGGTAAGGGTGGGGTAAATGATAATATGATTAAACAAGTAGCAGATGCATTGGAAGCTAGAGAGTTACTTAAAATCAGCGTTCTACAGAATTGTGAAGATGACCGCGATACAGTAGCTGAAGAGTTGTCAAAAGGTGCACGAGCTGAGCTTGTACAAATCATTGGAAATACAATCGTTTTATATAAAGAGTCAAGGGAAAATAAACAATTACAATTACCATAAGGAATGGGTCTATGAAAAAGAAAATTGGGATACTCGGAGGAACATTTGATCCTCCCCATATCGGACATTTAATCATAGCAAATGAGGTCTTACATTCACTTGGATTAGAAGAGATTCGATTTATGCCTAATTCTGTTCCTCCTCATAAGGAAAAGACAGAACGAGTATCCAATCAGGCACGTGTAGATATGTTGGAACTTGCAATAAACGGCAATAATCAGTTTCTGGTGGAAGCAATTGAACTTAATAGGGAAGGCCCATCCTATACTTATGATACGATAAAATTGCTAAAACAAAAAAATCCTGACTTAGACATCCATTTTATTATTGGTGCGGACATGATAGAATATCTGCCCAACTGGTATAAAATTGATGAATTAGTGAATATGGTCCAATTTGTTGGGGTGAAGCGGCCGACCTATAATGAAGCCTCTGCTTATCCAATCAAGCATGTCCAAACCCCTGAACTATTCATATCCTCATCGATGATAAGGGAAAGATTAAATATGGGAATGAGTATTCGATATTTAGTTCCAGAACAAGTGGAATCTTATATCAAGGAGCATGGTTTATATGAATCGTGAAACTGCTCTCTCTTTAGTTAAGAGTCAGATGACTGAACATCGCTACCTCCATACATTAGGGGTAGTGGAAACTAGTATTAAGCTTGCAAATCAATTTGGGGCAAATTCATACAAGGCTGAGTTTGCGGCCATCTTCCATGATTATGCGAAGTTTCGTCCTAAAGATGAAATGAGAGAAATTATCATATCCCAAGGCATGTCTAAAGACCTTCTTGAGTACAATGAGGAGCTATGGCACGCTCCGGTGGGAGCATATTTAGTGGAAAAAGAGGCTGGAATCACAGACAGAGAAATCCTCGATGCCATTAAGTATCATACTTCTGGAAGGATTGGGATGGCTTTACTTGAGAAAATCGTATTCTTGGCAGATTATATTGAGCCGGGTAGACATTTTCCGGGAGTTGAAGAAGTCAGGGATGCTGCTGAAGAGGATTTGGATAAAGCCTTGCTTCTTTCTGTACGTAACACGATTATTTTTTTAATGAAAAAAAACCAACGCATTTATCCAGATACTTTTTATATGTACAATGACATTCTAGGGTCTATAAAACAAAAATGAATGATTTATGGGCATGTCTTTTTAGGGTAAAATAAACAAGACATGCTTGAAACTTATTTTGGAGGAAAACCATACATGAATGAACGTGAACTGCTATTAACAGCGGCTAAAGCTGCAGATGATAAGAAAGCAGAAGATATGATAGTTTTAAATATGAAAGGGATTTCCCTTGTAGCGGATTATTTCTTAATTTGCCATGGGAATTCAGATAAACAAGTACAGGCCATTGCAAGAGAAATGAAGCAAAAGGCTGAAGAAAAAGGGGTTACAGTCAAAAGGATTGAAGGTTTTGATGAGGCACGTTGGGTCCTGGTTGATTTAGGGGACGTAGTTGCCCATGTCTTCCATCGTGAAGAGAGAAGCTACTATAATCTTGAACGTCTTTGGGGAGACGCTCCAACTGAACACATCCTTAATGAGCTTAACCAATGAGTTACCATCGCTTTGCAGAAGTCTATGATGCGCTAATGAAAGATGTTCCATATGACCTTTGGGTTGAACGATTTGTGGAACAAGCACAAAAACTTCGTAAAGAATGTAACACCATCTTGGATATTGGCTGTGGTACAGGTGAAATCGCTATTCGGTTTGCCAAGAAAGGGTATAATGTGACTGGTGTTGACCTTTCAGAAGAAATGCTTATGATTGCATCTGAAAAGTCTGCACAACATGATGTAAATATCCCTTTTTTTCAACAGGATATGAAGGATCTAGAAGGGTTAGGAGAATTTGATGCTGTAGTCATTTTTTGCGATTCTTTAAACTATTTATTGGATGAAAATGACGTAAAATCAACCTTCAGTAAGGTTCATCAACATCTTGTGCCTGGCGGACTTTTTATGTTCGATGTCCATTCTTTATATAAAATGGAGCATTTATTTCACAATCAGACTTATGCGATCGCAGATGATGATGTATCTTACATTTGGAACTGTTTTGAAGGCGATCATCCTCACAGTGTAGAGCATGAATTATCCTTCTTTATCCTTGATGAAGAAACTGATTTTTATCGACGATTTGACGAGCTTCATCATCAAAGAACCTTTAAAGTTGAATCGTATAAACAGTGGCTTGTTGATGCAGGATTTGACCTATTAGATACCCTATCTGATTTGGAGAATCTTCCTCTGCATGACTCCACAGAACGAGTTCTGTTCGTAGCGAAAAAACGTTAACCAAAAATGGGGACAGCAAATTATGCTGTCCCATTTTTTTATTTTTTATTAAATTAAAAAGGATTTAATGAATTCTTGTCGAATCAATATTTAACCCCAAATTGTTCTTCTATCTCTTCTATATCTTCATTAAACTTCCTATGAGTTGCCTGAATCAAATGATCAAAAACTTCGCCTAGTTCTGCTTCCAATACTTTAATGCCTTCTCCTGTAATTCCACCCTTTACGCAAACTTTTTCTTGCAATGTTGGTAAAGAATAGTGCCCCTTTTTTAAAAGCTCTCCAAAGCCAATAAACATCTTTTCGGTCAATACAGTAGCGGTTTTTTTGTCGATACTAGTCTGTCTACAAGCGGCGTTAATGAATTCCTGTGCTAAATAACTGAAAAACGCTGGCCCACAGCTTACGATGTCTGATGAAATTCTTGTAATTTCATTTTCAATTTCAATTGGAATCGAGATTTTTGTGGAAAGTTCATGGATGAAGTTCTTCCAATACCCTGAGCATGATTGGCCAAAACTGATTAATGAAACCCCAGATAACGCTCTATTTGTAATGCTTGGTATAAGTCGGGCACATGAACATTCTATATATTGCTCCAATTGGGAGACGGAAATAGGACTAGTGATGGAAACAACACATTGTTCTTTGTTTAAAAGTGGCTTTATAGTTAAAAGGACATTATAGATATCCTTTGGTTTGACACAGACAAAAATAAGATCGGTCAATTGGGCGATTTCTAGGTTGGATTTAATGGGTTGAATGCCTTGAAAACGTTCCTTCAGGCCATTAACCTTGCCTACGCTGCGATTGGTTACGAATAGATCGGTTTGTTCCACTGCCTTTGACTCCACTAGTGCTTCTACGAGTATGGTCCCCATATTACCAGTTCCGATTACCCCTATCTTCATCAGTTTTCACCTCCTGAGAACACACTTCTCCTATAACGATATGAATGGAAAAATTAATTTATACCTTTGACGAAAAAGGAGGGGCTTCAATGCTTAATAACAAGAAAAAAATATTTTTTGGAGTAATCCTATCATTATTAATTGGAGGTTCTATGTTCTTTTTACATGATAAAAAGAAAGCGGACCCACCGACCGAGGAATTCTTCATTGAAAGTCAAATAGAGGAAGATAGTATCGTTGAAACAGAAAAACAACCTATTACCGAAAAAGGAAGCACAGAAATAAAGATCGTAGTTGATGTTAAGGGTGCAGTGGTAAAACCGGGAATTTATCCATCTAAGGAAGGTGAACGTGTACATGACTTAATCCTGAAAGCTGGTGGTGTTGTTGAGAATGCAAACATTAATGCTATTAATCTTGCCCAAAAGGTAGAAGATCAAATGGTTATTTATGTACCTGTTAAAGGAGAGGTTACCAACCAATCCGTTGTAAGTACTGTACAAGTGAGTTCAAATAGTGAAGACCAACCTTCAGACAAGGTAAATATTAACTTGGCGGATGAAACAACTTTACAAACGTTACCAGGTATAGGTCCTTCAAAAGCGGCTGCTATTCTGGAATATAGGAAACAGAATGGCTCGTTTAAGACTGTGGAAGATTTAAAGAATATCTCTGGAATAGGTGATAAAACCTTTGAAAAATTTAAAGATGTTATAACAGTAGAGTGAATTTTGTCTCTATTCAAGGAGAAATTGGTTGTGTAGAATGAAAGTAGATTTTTGACGAATGATGTATAAGGGGTGTTTGGAAATTGGAAAGAATTAGTTGGGATCAATATTTTATGGCACAAAGTCATTTACTTGCTATGAGAAGCACATGTACAAGACTTGCGGTTGGGGCAACAATAGTAAGGGATAAACGTATCATTGCAGGAGGTTATAATGGTTCTATCGCAGGTGGAGAGCATTGCATCGATGATGGATGCTATGTGATTGACAATCATTGCGTCCGTACCATTCATGCTGAAATGAACGCGATTCTTCAATGTGCTAAATTCGGTGTCCCTACATCAGATTCAGAGATTTATGTAACACATTTTCCTTGCTTGCAATGCTGTAAATCCATCATTCAAGCAGGAGTTAAAGCAGTCTACTATGCTATAGATTATAAAAATCATCCCTATGCGATAGAATTGTTCCAAAGAGCTGGCATAATCGTGGAACAGGTTCACTTGGAGGGAAATATTCTAGATCCGACATCTCCGGAAAAACGAGCTTTAATGAATCAGGTACTGAATGAGCTTGAAAGCAAGGGTGTAGACAAAGGAAAACTGAATATTTATAAAGAAAAAGTAAATGAGTTATTTTAGTATGGGAAGCTGGAAGTTAATCTTTCCGATTTTATGGACCGTTTCTGCTATTTTAGGCATAGCGGTCTATTCTTTCCATAACACCTACACGTTTATTCCATTGCTTTTCTTCCTCTACCTTTCCTATAAAATCCTCCCCCTTAAAATTTACTTACTTACATTTTGTATAATCCCCATATTCACCCTTCTTTCTTATTTTCATGAAGACACACACCAAACTAACTTCACAGAAGGTAATACGACAATCCCGGTAAGATTCACTGATTTATACAAGTTGGACGGAAACTCTTTAAAAATGGTTGTGAATAGTAAAAATGAAAGACTCTTACTTTTATACACTTTCCAATCAGAGGAGGAGATGCTGTATTTTAAGAAATCTTTCTCCCTTGCCATGACATGTAGAATGGATGTTACTTTTGTATACCCTGAAGAGGCTCGAAATCCTAATTCGTTCAATTATCGATTGTACTTAAAGAGGCAATATATTCATTGGATTATTAAACCACATAATAGCTTAATGGAATCATGTCTGAAAAATAAGAAAACCTCGCATGAATTGGTTAAAATGATACGGAAAAATTTCATTGATACTATAGAAGAAAACGCTGAAGGAGAAGTTAAAAGTTTTGCTATAGCTATGTTATTTGGAGATACAGGTTCTATGGACGATCAAACCTATAGAGATTATCAAAAGTTAGGTTTGGTTCATTTAATCGCAATTTCTGGCTTGAATATTGTTTTGTTAGTATCGGCTGTATTTTACCTAGGCATCCGTTGTGGGATCACAAGACAATCCATGAAAGCCTGCATACTTTCTCTATTACCTATTTATTGTATTTTAGCTGGAGCTACTCCTTCTGTAGTACGGGCTTGCTTAATGGTAGGTTTGTATATACTCATGTCTTTCATTCGGGCAAATGTACCAGCAACCTCAATAGTGTCCACCATCTCCATCACTGTCTTAGCATTAAAACCAACCATTTTATTTGATATCGGGTTTCAATTATCATTTGGAATTACGTTCGCGCTTCTTATATCCCAAAAAATTTTATCCAAATCCTACGGAAAGTACACGTTCATCATACAAAGTCTTAACATCAGTTTGATTTCTCAACTAATTTCCACTCCCATTATCCTCTTTCATTTTTCGGAAATCACTTTCATTGGAATCCTTCTAAATGTTATCTATGTACCAATCTTTTCTCTAATCATCCTTCCTGGTTCAATTTTTCTATTTCTCTCCATGGTCCTTTTTCCATGGATTACGCCTACCATACATTGGCTATTAGAAATTGTTTTGGGGATTTGTAATAGTCTGGCCCATTGGATTAGCTCTTTGCCTTTTTCTTCATTCGTCTTCGGGAAAATTGGATTGCCATTTATTGTCCTTTACCTAATTTCTGCTTTATGTCTATTTATTAGTTGGGAAAAGAAGCACATCCAACAAATGATTCTGGTAGCTAGCCTAATTATGTACTTAGTCCTGGGACAATATTTTTTTAATGAACGATCATTAAAAGGAGAAATAGTTTTTATTGATATTGGACAGGGAGATTCGATACTTATTCAACAGCCATTGGGCAGAGGGACAACATTAATTGATACAGGTGGAGTATTACAATATAAAGGTGAAAATTGGGAAGAGAGAAAAACGTATTTTGACCCAGGTGAGGATATAGTGATTCCCCTATTGAAGAGCAAAGGTATTCGAAAAATCGATCGGCTAATATTAACTCATGCCGATCAAGACCATATTGGAGGAGCGAAAGGAATTGTTGAGAATATACCAGTGGCGGAAATAATAATAGCTACACATTCAAAAGAGGATTTCAGGAAGATACCCTTCATAACAAATGGGGTACGAAACGGGATAAAAATAACATTAGTCAAAAGAGGGGATATCATTCCCATTGGTAATAATGAATCCTTGTTTGTCTTGGGTCCTAATGCAGACCATGAAGAAAAGAATGAAGAATCCATCGTCTTAGTGGGTGAAATAGGGAAATTGGTCTGGTTGTTTACGGGTGATCTTGGAAAGCCAGGAGAAGAAGAAATACTTTCAACCTATCCAAAGTTAAAAGTGGATGTTTTAAAAGTGGGGCACCACGGAAGTAAAAATTCTACCTCAGAAGTTTTTCTTAATCAATTGAATCCGAAATACGCCATTATCTCTGTAGGGAAGAACAACAGATATGGACATCCTCACAATGAAGTTCTAAAAAATTTAGTTAGTGAAGAAATAATCCATTATCGAACAGATTTAAATGGAGCCATTACTTATTCATATCGAGTAGGAGGTAAGGGAGGAACCTTTTCAACACAAATTCATACTATAAGGTGAACCTTGAGAAAATGAAGATAAAAAAGAAAAAAACTGCTATAACGCAGTTTCGTGGTAGTGCCACAGGGGCATAAGGGAGGCCTTCTGAGTAGAAGGCCTATGTAAAGATTAAATTATGACCCAAAGAAATGGATAACTGTTGCGATAACGAACATAGTAGCGAAGAATCCAAAAGAAACGATGAATCCTACACCGGAATCAATTGCATCATTACGCTTTGATTGTACATTCTTTTCAAATTGATTCATGTCTAAACCCTCCTATTTCTATTTTAGTATAAGCGATTCCAAAAAAAAAATCTACAACTCACGATTTGTTTTCCTATACTGACAAGAGTTGTCACAAATAGTTTACAATTGTGGGGTAAAAATAATACCACAAAGCGGTTCAAATCACCAGCCGCTCTTCCCGTCTGAGGAAGTAAGGGACCCGGGTCTTGCTTTCCTGACGTTTATATAGATTGAGGGAATTGATTATTCGTATCAATTCCCTCTTATACTTGCCAAAATGTACAAGCATGGCTACCATTGTAATATGAAAACAAAAGAGGCGATGCATTTTGGTAACAGACGTTTGGAAAAGCTTAAAAAAACAACAATTTCAGCCCATTTATTTACTATTCGGCAACGAGCCATTTCTAATAAATGAAACAAAGAGAATTATGGTGGATCATGTCCTCCAACCGGAAGAATTAGATTTTAATTTTTCCGTATTCGATCTTGAGGAAACTCCAGTCGAAGTAGCGTTGGAGGAGGCGGAAACACTTCCATTCATGGGAGAGAAACGAATCGTATTTTTACAAAACCCGGTCTTTTTGACGGCTGAAAAAACGAAAGAAAAAGTGGAGCATGATATAAAAAGGTTAGAGCAATATATCGACAATCCAGCTCCTTTTTCAATTGTAGTTATTGTGGCCCCTTATGAAAAGCTTGATGAGCGGAAAAAAATAACGAAAGAATTGAAGCGAAAAGCTACCATTGTAGAAGCAAAAAAGCTTTCCGAGAATGACCTGGTAAACTGGATCCAAGAACGGGTGATTGCCCAAGGGATAGCAATCGATAACGATGCAGCGCAAGCACTAATGGCTTTGAATGGAACAAATTTGATGATGTTGTCGAGTGAAATAGATAAAATGGCATTATTCTTCGGTGGAAATGGAAGGATCACAGTGCCAATCGTTGAAAAGCTCGTATCAAAATCATTTGAACAAAATGTCTTCACACTTGTTGAAAAAATATTAAATCGGAATGTCGCAGAATCAATTGAAATCCTACAGGAATTATTGAGGCAAAATGAGGAACCGATAAAAATTGTCAGTATCATGGCCGGTCAAATTCGATTATTATACCAAGTGAAAGAGCTAACTAATCAGGGCTACCAACAACAAAGGATCGCTGGTTTACTTAAGGTGCATCCATATCGTGTAAAACTTGCGATGGAAAAAACAAGAATGTTTCAGACAAAAGAATTGCTGTACCTGATTAATGAATTAGCAGATGCGGATTATAAAATGAAAACGGGGCAAATGGACAAAGCATTATTGATGGAATTGATCATTTTGAAATTGCATAGGGCTCATTCATAGTGGATTAGAAAAAGACCTTCATTGGTCTTTTTTGTTGTAGAGGAAGAAAATAATTTATGGTTTTTCTTAGAAAAAAGTCTAAAACAAGGGTTCTAAATTAGTTTTTAAGGCAAACGGATAAAAAGCAGGTTGATTGAAACGGAAGGTGCGAGACTCCTGCGGGAACAGCGGGACAGGTGAGACCCCACAGGCGTAAAGCGCCGAGGAGGCTCACCGCCCGCCCCGCGGAAAGCGAGCATCCTGGAGTGGAAATCAACATTTCCCTTGTTAAATAGGAACATAGTTTACGGATATAACCAAGACAAAAGAAAAAACGATCCAAGGAGGATCGTTCTCATTAAGCGTTTGTTACTGCATTTAGCTTTTTAGTAAGACGAGATTTCTTACGGGCTGCCGCATTTTTATGGATTAATCCTTTAGATGCAGCTTTGTCTAATTTCTTAACAGCCAATAAAAGAGCGTCTTTTGCGTTTTCATCATTGTTAGTAATAGTAGCTTCTGCATTCTTAACAGCAGTACGCATTGCAGATTTAGCAGTAGCGTTTTGAAGTCTATTTTTTTCGATAGTTTTTACGCGTTTGATGGCAGATTTAATATTTGGCATTCCGTTCACCTCCTACAAAGACATCGAGATTATATTAACTCGACAAATCATAAACAATTCGCAACAAAAGATATTCTAACAGACTGTCTTTTATATTGCAATACCATTCGTTCAAGTATCTTTGAGGGATAAAGGAACGATAGCTTTTATTATAGCTCTATTTTTAAAAATAATCTACAAAAAAATGCAGAATGAGAAATCAATGATTGGAAAAAATAATCCTATATATGTTGGGAGGCTATCGAATTGAATAATAACCTGGATTTATCTAAATACTCGATCCGAACTGACTTAGCTTTAGAAGCCAATGAAATGGCCATTGCTGAAAGAGGAGTCACAAGTACAGAAAACCTTTCAAAAATTGAAGGGGTCATTATTAAGGAAAAAGATGTAGATGATATAAAGGTTTCATTAGTGGAGATTACTGAAGAAGGGGAAAAGGCGATTGGGAAAAAGAAAGGAAGTTACATAACAATAGAAGTGCAAGGGATTCGTGACCAGAATACGGATATTCAACAAAGGGTTGAAAAAGTATTTGCCGAGGAGTTCTCTTATTTTTTGCAAAAGCTTAACCTGACAAAGGATAGCAGTTGTTTAGTGGTTGGATTAGGAAATTGGAATGTAACTCCTGATGCTTTAGGACCTTCTGTCATAGAAAACTTGTTGATTACTCGGCATATGTTTGAATTAGAGCCTACACAAGTGGAAGAAGGGTTTCGTCCAGTTAGCGGAATCTCACCTGGTGTCATGGGGCTTACGGGAATTGAAACAAGCGATATCATTCATGGCGTTATCGAAAAAACCAAGCCGGAGTTTGTAATAGCCATCGATGCATTGGCTGCAAGATCTTTACAACGTGTCAATTCAACGATTCAGATATCTGATACGGGTATCCACCCTGGCTCAGGTGTAGGTAACAAAAGAAAAGAGTTAAGTAAGGAAACTTTAGGCATACCGGTCATTGCAATTGGTGTTCCTACCGTTGTGGACGCTGTTTCTATTACGAGCGATACAATAGATTTCATCCTAAAGCATTTCGGAAAGGAAATGAAAGAAGGAAATCGTCCTTCTAGGTCCCTTGCACCTGCTGGATTCAATTTTGGGAAAAAGAAAAAGCTAACAGATGAAGATTTACCGGAAGAAGAACATCGTAAAACATTCCTTGGTATGATTGGGACTTTACCCGATGAAGAAAAGAGAAAATTGATATACGAAGTATTATCACCGATTGGCCATAACTTAATGGTCACTCCGAAAGAAGTGGATGTATTCATTGAGGATACGGCAAACCTTATTGCCAATGGTTTGAATGCAGCGTTACATGAAGCAGTAAATCAAGATAATACAGGATTCTACACTAGATAAGAGAGGTGGCGAAAACCGCCTTCTCTCTTTTTTTGTGCAGAATTTCTTTTTGAAAATGGTAATACTAGATATGTTCTTTTTATAGTATTCAAGAAGTTCTATCTATTTCAAAACAAGATACAAAATTTTCGTTCTATCTACTCTAGTAAATACATAAGCATTTAATAGACAAGCTTGGAAAGGGTGATAGTATGAGACGTAATTTAGACGTAGAACGATTTACAATTATCCAAGGAAATACCATAGTTAAAGGATTCTTTTCCGTTGTCATTTTGATGTTGTTTATATTCTCAGTCAGTGGGATTTTAACTTCTATGAAACCAGAATTAAGATTTTCTTCTCAATCAGTCAATGAAGCGACTAGTATATTTTCCGGTGAAATGCTTTATTCTCTCCTTGCACAAGAAAATCAATATTTTAAACAGGCCATTCCAGCCAAGAAAAAAGTGTCAATCCAAAAAGAAATGTTAAAGTATAGTGCCAATATTTCATTAGACGATCCGAGGAGCCTGCTTGGTAGGGAACTTCCTGGATTCTCCATTTTTGATAGTGATATCTTACTTGCTGGTATGGGAACAAACTATACGAATATGCCATATGAATCTGCTCCTCCACTTGCGGTTTTAACAGCTGAAAGAGATGCTGCTTTACAGAATCTTGAGGAGCTCGCTGAGACTATCAAGGATAATCCGAACCCTACACCTCCTGCAACTACTAACGGGAAAAAAGTGGTTTACGTTTACCATACTCATAATAGAGAATCATTTCTACCTTACTTAAAGGGCGTCACGAATCCAAATAAGGCACAACATTCACAAATTAATATTACTAAGATAGGGGAAAAGATGACCAAAGAGCTCCAAGAAAAAGGAATCGGTACAGTTGTTGATACTACAGATGTGATGGGAAGCTTAACTAAAAAAGGCTTAACCTACCCTAAGGCGTACCAAGAATCAAGAGGGGTCGTTCAACAAGCAATGGCTTCAAACAAAGATTTAACTTATTTAATAGACATTCATCGTGATTCTAAAAGAAAGAAACACACTACAGTGAACATCAAAGGGAAGAACTATGCAAAACTTGCTTTTATCATTGGCGGTAATAATGCGCAGTATAAAAAGAATTACGCTGTTGTTGAAAAGCTACACCATCTAATGGAAAAGAAATATCCAGGATTATCAAGGGGTGTCATTAAACAACAGGGAGCAAATTTCAACGGAAAGTACAATCAAGATCTTTCAGGAAATGCCATGCTTATAGAATTTGGCGGAGTTGACAATACTTTTGAAGAGCTCTATGCATCGGTTGAAGCTTTCACCACTGTTTTCAGTGAATATTACTGGGCTGAAAATGATGCAGAACCGGTCAATGCTTCGGCTGAGTCAGAAAAAAAATAAACGGCATTCTAGAGAGGTGTTACCTTGATCAAATTTATGTTGAAAAGCATGCTTGTTGTATTGATATTGTTTTTTGGAGTCCTGTTCGGTATGCAAAAAGCCAACGAAGGCATGAAAAATATGAAGGGTTACGATGATCCTGCTCTCTATAGTGCTTTTACAGTTGATGAGGGGAAAAAGGGCGTTGAAGCTTCGGTGTTAGGACAAAAAGTGACAAGCCATGATCTTGAAACAAAGAAAAAACAATTGGAAGACATGGAAGCGTTCAATTTGTTCTCTTCAATTGGAAAAAAGTTGTCTAATGGTATAAGCGAGATTGTCCAATCTATAGTTGGTTTATTATCAGGTTCATAATTTTTCTAAGCAGCCAATAGGCTGTTTTTTTTTGTTTTGCTTTCGCTTTTCTACGCCTTCCTCTTTTCTTACAATCATACATTGAATGTTGTAACCTGTATTGATATAATCAATGCTAGTGTATTTGTGTCGAATTACAGGAGTGAAAATAGATGAATTTAGAAGATAAATTAAAAAGACAGAAAAATATCCGCAATTTCTCCATCATTGCACATATCGACCATGGTAAATCAACGTTGGCCGATCGTATCCTGGAGAAAACAAATGCGTTAGCTCAACGTGAAATGAAAGCCCAGTTGCTAGATTCAATGGATCTTGAGAGAGAACGTGGTATTACCATTAAGCTAAATGCTGTCCAATTGAAATATAAAGCAAAGGATGGAGAGGAATACACTTTCCATTTAATCGATACCCCAGGTCATGTAGACTTCACTTATGAAGTCTCTAGAAGTTTGGCTGCTTGTGAAGGAGCTGTCCTAGTCGTAGATGCTGCTCAGGGAATAGAAGCCCAGACATTAGCAAATGTGTATCTTGCATTGGATAATGATTTGGAAATTCTTCCAGTCATTAACAAGATTGATCTTCCAAGTGCGGATCCTGAGAGAGTAAGAAATGAAATCGAAGAAGTGATTGGATTAGATGCTTCTGAAGCGGTTTTGGCTTCCGCAAAGGCTGGTATCGGAATAGAAGAAATTCTTGAGCAAGTGGTGAAGCAAGTGCCACCTCCACAAGGAGACCCTGAAGCTCCATTAAAAGCTTTGATCTTTGATTCCCTCTATGATGCTTACAGAGGTGTTATCTCATTCATCCGTGTTGTTGAAGGGTCAGTGAAGGTAGGAGACAAAGTAAAAATGATGGCAACTGGTAAGGAATTTGAAGTAACCGAAGTTGGTGTATTTACACCAAAAGCAGTGCTTCAAGATGAACTTACAGTGGGAGATGTAGGTTATTTAGCCGCATCGATCAGAAACGTTGGGGATACTCAGGTTGGTGATACAATTACCAACGCGAAGAATGGTGCTACTGAGGCACTTCCAGGTTACCGTAAGTTGAACCCTATGGTATATTGTGGACTTTATCCAATCGATTCTGCTCGTTTCATTGACTTACGTGAGGCACTTGAAAAGTTGCAGTTAAATGACTCTGCATTACAATTCGAGCCAGAAACTTCACAAGCACTAGGGTTTGGTTTCCGCTGTGGTTTCTTAGGATTGCTTCATATGGAAATCATCCAAGAACGTATTGAGCGTGAATTCAAGATTGACCTGATCACTACGGCACCAAGCGTTATCTACCATGTGAAACAAACGGATGGAACTGAAATTCGGGTAGATAATCCTTCTGATATGCCTGATGCCCAAAAAATTGAATCGGTTGAAGAACCTTATGTAAAAGCAACCATGATGGCTCCTAATGATTATGTGGGTGCTATTATGGAACTTTGTCAGGAGAAGCGTGGAATTTTCATCGACATGCAATATATGGATGAGACCCGTGTTAATATTGTTTATGAAATTCCGTTATCTGAGATAGTTTATGATTTCTTCGACCAATTAAAATCAAGTACAAAAGGCTATGCTTCTTTCGATTATGAATTAATTGGATACAAAGCCTCTAAGCTTGTGAAAATGGATATCCTTTTGAATGCTGAAAAGGTCGATGCGCTAAGCTTTATTGTTCATAGAGACTTTGCTTACGAAAGAGGAAAAGTCATCGTTGAAAAATTGAAAGAACTAATTCCTAGACAACAATTCGAAGTGCCAATCCAAGCTGCCATTGGCCAAAAAATCGTTGCACGTTCAACCATTAAAGCAATGCGTAAAAACGTATTGGCAAAATGTTACGGTGGAGATATCTCCCGTAAGCGTAAATTGCTTGAAAAGCAAAAAGAGGGTAAAAAACGCATGAAGCAAGTAGGTTCTGTAGAAGTTCCTCAAGAAGCTTTCATGGCAGTATTAAAAATGGACGACACTACACCGAAAAAATAACGATGCATGGAGGCTAGAGGGGACTTAATATCCGCTAGCCTCTTTTGTTTCAAATGGAAAGAAGGAATGCAAAATGACAAAAAGCGCCTATATCCATATACCTTTCTGTCAGCATATTTGCCATTATTGTGATTTTAATAAAATGTTTGTTAAGGGCCAACCAGTAGATGAATATTTAGACGCCCTTAAAATGGAAATGAAACTAGCCTTAGAAAAATATCCTACAAAGAAGCTTACCACCATTTTTGTAGGTGGTGGTACCCCTACTGCACTTGATGAAGCACAGCTTGAAAAGCTTTGTCTCTCAATAAAAGAAATACTTCCTTATGACGAGCATGACATTGAATATACTTTTGAGGCAAATCCAGGGGACCTTTCGGATGAGAAGCTACAGGTTTTATTCAAGTTAGGCGTAAATCGTCTTAGTTTTGGAGTCCAAAGCTTTAATGAGGAGCTACTAAAGAAAATTGGTAGGACCCATAAGCCTAAGGATATTTATGAGTCTATAGAAAAAGCTCAAAAAGCAGGTTTTACTAACATCTCGATTGATCTTATTTATGGACTTCCAGGCCAAACTTTAAATGATTTTAAGGAAACGCTAAATGAGGCATTGGCTCTTGGACTACCTCATTATTCTGGCTATTCGTTGATCGTGGAACCAAAAACCGTATTTTACAACCTCCAGCAAAAGGGTAAACTATCGTTGCCTCCTCAAGAAACTGAGGCAGCTATGTATGAACTGCTTATGGAACAGATGGATAAACGGGGTTTAAGACAATATGAAATCAGTAATTTTGCGAATCCAGGATTTGAGAGTAAGCATAATCTTACTTACTGGAACAATGACCAATATTTTGGTTTCGGAGCCGGTGCACACGGTTATATTGAAAATACAAGGGTTGCAAATTACGGTCCATTAAAAAAATACATGGAACCAATTCATCAAGGAAAACTTCCGTTTATTGATGTCCACGAAGTAACAATCGTTGAAAAAATGGAAGAAGAAATGTTTTTAGGCTTGCGTAAAACCGAAGGGGTGTCCATGGAAGAATTTTGTCGTAAATTCGACAAATCTCCAATTGATTTGTTTAAAAACCAAATTAACGAATTGTGTGCGAAACAGTTGATAAAAGTGGATGGGGATTCCATTTGCCTTACCCATCAAGGGAAATTGCTTGGGAATGAAGTATTTCAAGCATTTATCGGGGTATTATGATCCATATAGAGAAGGAAGTTCCTCTTTGAAAAATTGACATTGAATTTGAATTTTTACTAAGCTAAACCGTTGACAGCGTAAGTGCCATCTGATAATTTATTAATAGATTTAGCACTCAGTACATAAGAGTGCTAACAGGGGTGATCATTCATGTTAACTGATCGTCAGTTATTAATTTTACAAGTTATCATCGATGATTTTATTCAATCAGCTCAACCGGTTGGATCTCGTAGTTTGTCGAAAAAAGAGGAAATTACCTTTAGTTCGGCAACTATTAGGAATGATATGTCTGATTTAGAAGATTTAGGGTTTATTGAAAAAACCCACACTTCTTCTGGACGAGTACCATCCGAAAAAGGGTATCGCTATTATGTAGATCATTTGCTAGCCCCAGAGAAGCTTAAAACTGATGAAGTTGTGATGTTGAAATCAATTTTCGAGGAACGCATTTATGAACTAGAAAAAGTAGTCCAGCGTTCAGCCAAAATATTGTCCGAAATGACCAATTATACAGCCATTGCCCTTGGACCAAAGATGCTGGACCATAAGCTTAAGCGTATTCAGATCATCCCAATTAATCAGGAGACCGCGGTTGCAATTATTGTTACAGATACGGGCCACGTGGAAAATAAAATGATTAATTTGCCTCCAGGATTCAATATGATGGAGATTGAGAAAATGGTCAATATTTTGAATGAGAGGCTTGCTGGTGTCCCGTTGATTGAGCTTCGTGACAAGATCTATAAAGAAGTAGCGATTTTGTTGCGTCAGCATATAAGCAACTATGATTCGATCATCAATACAATAGCAGACTCGATTGTTATTCCAACGGGGGAAAAGCTGTTTTTTGGTGGTAAAACAAATATGCTTAGCCAACCAGAATTCCATGACATTGAGAAGGTACGTACGTTGCTATCTCTTATTGAACACGAGAAAGAAATGTACCACCTAATTAAAGAAAATCCGCTTGGGATTCATGTCAAGATTGGCAAAGAAATCAAAGACCCCGCCATGGTAAATTGCAGTTTAATAACTGCCTCCTATTCCATGGGGAATGAACAGGTTGGGACGATAGCCATCCTCGGACCTACTCGTATGGAGTATTCTAGAGTAATCAGCTTATTAAAATTATTCTCAGACGATATTTCCAAGCTGATGACAAACCTGTATCAAAAATAAACTCCATGGAAATAGTGAGTATGGACTGCTTATGTGAATGCAATGCAAGCTATACCTAATTGAAACGGATGGCTTGCATTTGTTAATAGAATTTTAATATGTACTTTTAAGTGCAGAATTTCAGGGAGGTGAGATTGATGTCAGAAGAAAAAAAGAATGAAACGTTAAACGAAGAATTAGTTCAAGATCATGATACTGTTGAACCTGTATTCGCTGAAGAAAGCCAAGAGGCTACTGAAGAAGGTACTAGTGTACAGAATGTACTAGCTGAATTAGAAGCGAAGGCCAGTGAATGGGAAAATAGATATCTTCGTCTACAAGCCGATTTTGAAAATTCAAGACGCCGTTCTAAGTTAGACCTTGAAGCGGCACAAAAATATAGAGTTCAGAATCTTGCATCAGACCTATTGCAATCTCTAGATAATTTTGAACGTGCATTGAAAGTTCCAGCTGAGCACGAAGAAACTAAGTCTTTAATGCAAGGTATGGATATGGTGTATAAAGGATTCATGGAAGCTTTGAAGCGTGAAGGTGTTGAAGCTATGGATTCGGTCGGGCAACCTTTCGATCCGCATTTACACCAAGCTGTTATGCAAGTCCAAGATGAAAATTTTGAATCCAATGTAGTCGTAGAAGAGTTTCAAAAAGGCTATATTCTCAAGGATCGTGTGTTACGCCCTGCAATGGTCAAAGTGAACGAATAGACTACATAATATATTTTAGGAGGTTACTATAACATGAGTAAAATTATTGGTATTGACTTAGGTACTACTAACTCCTGCATTTCCGTTTTAGAAGGTGGGGAGCCAAAGGTAATTCCAAATCCAGAAGGCAATCGTACGACTCCTTCTGTTGTAGCGTTTAAAAATGGTGAAAGACAAGTTGGGGAAGTGGCAAAGCGTCAATCAATCACAAACCCGAACACTATTATGTCAATCAAGCGCCATATGGGCACTAATTATAAAGTAGAAGCAGAAGGTAAGGAATATTCTCCACAAGAGGTTTCTGCTATCATCCTTCAAAACTTAAAAGCTTATGCCGAAGAATACTTAGGTGAAAAAGTAACCAAAGCTGTCATCACTGTTCCTGCATATTTCAATGACGCTGAACGCCAAGCGACTAAAGATGCAGGTCAAATCGCAGGATTAGAAGTTGAGCGTATCATCAACGAACCAACTGCTGCAGCATTAGCATATGGTCTAGATAAGACTGATGAAGACCAAACGATCCTTGTTTTTGACCTTGGTGGCGGAACGTTTGACGTTTCTATCCTTGAACTTGGCGATGGTGTCTTTGAAGTAAAAGCAACTTCTGGGGACAATCGTCTTGGTGGAGATGACTTTGACCAAGTAATCATCGATTATTTAGTAGAACAATTTAAAAAAGAGAACGGCATTGATCTTTCTAAAGACAAAATGGCGCTTCAACGTTTAAAAGATGCTGCTGAGAAAGCGAAAAAAGACCTTTCTGGTGTAACATCAACTCAAATTTCACTACCATTCATCACTGCTGGTGAAGCTGGACCGTTGCATTTAGACCTTTCTTTATCACGTGCTAAGTTTGAAGAATTGTCTGCAGGTTTAGTTGAGCGTACGATGGGACCTACTCGTCAAGCTCTTAGAGATGCAGGATTAAATCCGTCAGAAATCGACAAAGTCATTCTTGTAGGTGGATCAACTCGTATCCCGGCTGTTCAAGAGGCTATTAAAAAGGAAACCGGCAAAGAACCACATAAAGGAGTAAACCCAGATGAGGTTGTAGCGATGGGTGCTGCAATTCAAGGTGGTGTCTTGACTGGTGATGTTAAGGATGTTGTATTACTTGATGTAACACCTCTGTCACTTGGTATTGAAACAATGGGAGCTGTATTTACAAAGTTAATCGATCGTAATACAACAATCCCTACAAGTAAGTCTCAAGTGTTCTCAACAGCTGCTGACAACCAAACAGCGGTAGATATCCATGTTCTTCAGGGAGAGCGCCCAATGGCTGGCGATAACAAAACGCTTGGACGTTTCCAATTATCTGATATTCCTCCAGCACCTAGAGGGATCCCTCAAATCGAAGTAACATTTGATATTGATAAAAATGGTATCGTAAACGTTCGTGCAAAAGACCTTGGCACAAACAAAGAGCAAACCATTACAATTAAGTCTTCTTCTGGACTATCTGATGATGAGATCCAACGTATGGTTCGCGAAGCGGAAGATAATGCTGAAGCTGACAAACAACGTAAAGAAGAAGTTGAACTACGCAACGAAGCGGATCAATTAGTGTTTGCTTCAGAAAAGACACTAAAAGACCTAGAAGGAAAAGTGGATGAAGCTGAAGTGGCAAAAGCTACAGAGGCTAAAGATGCTTTGAAAGCTGCGATCGAAAAGAACGACTTAAATGATATTCGTGAAAAGAAAGATGCACTTTCAGAAATCGTCCAAAACTTGACAGTGAAGCTTTATGAAGAGGCTGCAAAAGCACAACAACAAGCAGGAGCAGAAGGTCAACCTGCAGGTGCAAAAGACGATAACGTAGTTGATGCTGAATATACCGAAGTAAACGATAAAGACAAGTAAGGAACCTAATTTCAATGCTGAAAAAGTCAAAGTCATACTATTAGGCTTTGGCTTTTTCCATGTTGCGACATGCGATATTAGAGTGGTAGAATAATCTTTATGTGAAAGAACTCGGGAGATGGATAACTTATGAGTAAACGTGACTTTTATGACGTTCTTGGAGTTTCAAAGGGCGCATCAAAAGACGAAATAAAAAAAGCATATCGAAAGCTTTCAAAAAAATACCATCCAGACATCAACAAAGAAGCGGATGCGGCGGATAAATTTAAAGAACTTACAGAAGCCTATGAATCATTAAGTGATGATCAAAAGCGTGCTCATTATGATCAATTCGGTCACACTGATCCAAATCAAGGCTTTGGTGGTGGATCTGACTTTGGTGGATTCGGTGGTTTCGAAGATATTTTCAGTACTTTCTTTGGTGGTGGCGGTGGTCGTCGCCGTGACCCGAATGCCCCACGCCAAGGAGCAGATTTGCAATATACAATGACATTGTCCTTTGAGGATGCTGCTTTCGGAAAAGAAACAGATATCGAAATCCCTAAGGAAGAAAACTGTGATACATGTAAAGGAACTGGAGCTAAACCAGGTACACATCCTGAAACCTGTAAACATTGTAGTGGTAGTGGACAGGTTAGTGTTGAACAAAACACTCCTTTTGGACGCATCGTGAACAGAAGAGCATGTCATGTATGTCAAGGAAAAGGTAAAACCATTCCGAATAAGTGTACGACATGTGGTGGAGCAGGAAAGATTAAGACACGTAAGAAAATCAATGTTAAAATTCCTGCAGGTATTGATGATGGTCAACAGCTACGTGTGTCAGGACAAGGTGAACCTGGTATAAATGGTGGCCCTCCTGGTGACTTATATGTCGTATTCCACGTAAGGTCCCATGAATTTTTTGAGCGCGATGGAGACGATGTATACTGTGAAATCCCACTTACATTTGCACAGGCAGCTCTAGGGGATGAAATTGAAGTCCCTACCCTGCATGGAAACGTGAAACTAAAAATTCCAGCAGGTACACAAACTGGGACTCGATTCCGATTAAAAGGAAAAGGTATCCAAAATGTACGAGGTTACGGTCAAGGTGACCAGCATATTGTAACGAAGATTGTCACTCCAACTAAACTGACCGAAAAGCAGAAGCAATTATTGCGTGAAGTCGCAGAAATAAGTGGACAGCACCATGATGAACAGGCAGATAGTTTTTTTGCGAAAATGAAACGGGCATTTAAAGGCGAATAGGTGAAGAACAGATAGGAGCGGTTAATATGAAATGGTCAGAAATTGCGATCCACACAACAAATGAAGCGGTTGAACCTATATCGAATATCCTTCATGAAGCTGGGGCTAGCGGCGTTGTAATTGAAGATCCTGCTGAATTGGTGAAGGAAAGACAAGACCAATTTGGGGAAATTTATCAGCTCAACCCAAATGATTATCCAACTGAAGGAGTTATCGTCAAAGCATATTTGCCTGTGACGAGTTTTCTAGGTGAAACAGTAGAAGAAATCAAAGAGGCAATTAATAATTTGATCATTTATGATATTGACCTTGGCTTGAATTCTGTCACTATTTCGGAAGTGAATGAGGAAGAATGGGCAACTGCATGGAAGAAGTATTATCACCCAGTTAAAATCTCTGAAAAGTTCACCATTGTGCCTACATGGGAAGAATATGAACCGGTTCATAGTGATGAGTTGATTATCGAATTAGATCCAGGAATGGCATTTGGCACTGGTACTCATCCAACGACAGTAATGTGCATCCAAGCTCTAGAGAAAACAGTCAATGCAGGAGACACCGTTGTCGATGTAGGAACTGGTTCAGGTGTGTTAAGTATTGCAGCTGCTTTATTGAAATCAAAAAGTGTTACTGCATTAGATTTAGATGAAGTTGCGGTCAAATCTGCAAAGCTAAATGTGAAGTTGAACAAAGTTCAAGATGTAGTATCTGTTTCTCAAGGAAATCTATTGGATGGAGTCAAGGAAAAAGTGGATGTGGTGGTTGCAAACATCTTAGCGGAAGTCATCGTCCGTTTTACAGATGATGCAGCAAACATCTTAAAGCCAGAAGGATACTTTATTACTTCAGGAATCATCCAGCAAAAGAAACAGGATGTAAAAGATGCGCTATTAGCATCCGGATTTGAGATTGTAGAAACCTTGGCAATGGAAGATTGGATTGCTTTCATTGCGAAGAAAAAAGGTTAATGAAAAAGAGCGCAGGCCACTCATAAGTTGTTTGGGTTTGCGCTTTTTTTTCCTTCCTGTATAATATCACCATGATTAAACACGTGGACTTTTCTTAGGAGCGGGTGCAGTAGTGCAAAGATATTTTATTGAGGAATTTGATCCAAATAGTGGGCAAATAAATATTTCTGGTGAAGATGTCAAACACATTAGTAAAGTTATGCGCATGTCTCCAGGAGACATGATTCTATGTACTTTAACCACTGGAAAAACATGTAGAGTGGAGATACAAGAAATTACCAATGAACAAGTAATATGTAACGTTATAGAATGGATAGATGAAACGAATGAACTACCGATAAAGGTCGTTATTGCGAGCGGTTTGCCTAAAGGGGATAAGCTTGAGTACATTGTCCAAAAAGGGACTGAGCTTGGAGCCAGTGGGTTTGTCCCTTTTATTGCTGATCGTTCAATAGTCAAATGGGATGATAAGAAGTCACAAAAAAAACTTGAACGCTTGCAAAAGATTGCAAAGGAAGCAGCTGAACAGTCCCATCGCTCTTTTTTACCAATCATTTATGATTCTAAAAAATTGAAGGACTTACTAGCTTTTTCTACAGAATTTACACATAAAGTTGTTGCATTCGAGGAGCAGGCAAAACAAGGAGAGGTTTCAGCACTCGCCAAAGTTTTAAAATCCGCCAAAAGCGGAGATAGTCTGCTATTTGTATTTGGACCAGAGGGAGGATTATCCTCTTCCGAAATAGATGAATTAGAAAACAATGGTTTTATTTCTTGTGGATTAGGACCTAGGATTATGCGTACAGAAACAGCTCCGTTATACGCATTGGCTGCTGTTTCGTATCAATTTGAACTTTTGGGGTGATTATATGGCAACTGTTGCTTTCCATACATTAGGATGTAAAGTAAACCATTATGAAACGGAAGCCATTTGGCAATTATTTAAAGCTGATGGCTATGATCGTGTTGATTTTGAAGGTAGCTCAGATGTTTATGTCATCAACACGTGTACGGTTACGAATACAGGCGATAAAAAAAGTCGTCAAGTTATTCGTCGTGCGATCCGAAAAAATCCAGACGCTGTTATTTGTGTAACTGGATGCTATGCTCAGACTTCTCCAGCAGAAATTATGGCGATTCCCGGAGTAGATATAGTAGTAGGTACTCAAGACAGAAATAAACTTCTGGGATATATTGAGGAGTTCCGCAAAGATCGCCAACCAATTAATGGCGTAGGAAACATCATGAAAACAAGAGTATATGAAGAGTTAGATGTCCCTGCTTTTACGGATCGAACAAGAGCTTCGCTTAAAATCCAAGAGGGCTGTAACAACTTCTGTACTTTCTGTATCATTCCTTGGGCTAGAGGTTTAATGAGATCTCGTGATCCTAAAGAAGTGATTAGACAAGCACAGCAATTAGTGGAAGCTGGTTATAAAGAAATCGTTCTTACTGGTATCCATACAGGTGGATACGGTGAAGATATGAAGGATTATAATCTGGCTATGCTTTTAAGAGATCTGGAAGAACAGGTGGATGGTTTAAAACGAATCCGTATTTCTTCTATTGAAGCAAGTCAAATTACTGACGAAGTAATTGATGTATTGCGCAATTCTAAGAAAGTTGTAAGGCATCTTCACATTCCGTTACAATCTGGCTCTAATACAGTCCTTAAAAGAATGAGACGCAAATACACAATGGAGTTTTTCGGAGAGAGATTAAACCGTCTAAAAGAGGCTCTACCTGGTCTGGCGGTAACTTCAGATGTAATTGTAGGATTCCCTGGAGAAACAGAAGAAGAATTCATGGAGACTTATAGTTTTATTGAGAAACATCAATTTTCTGAGCTTCATGTCTTCCCATATTCTAAGCGTACTGGAACTCCTGCAGCACGCATGGATGACCAAGTGGATGAAGAAATCAAGAATAATCGCGTTCACAGATTGATTGCACTTTCCGATCAACTTGCAAAAGAATATGCTTCCAAATTCGAAGGTGAAGTATTGGAGGTCATTCCAGAAGAACGCTTTAATGATGGAGAACAGAACGATCTTTATGTTGGATATACAGACAACTACTTAAAAGTTGTATTCCCTGCTACTGAAGAAATGGTTGGGGAAATTGTAATGGTGAAAATTGCAAAGGCAGGCTACCCTTACAACGAAGGTCAATTTGTCAAAGTTGTAAAAGAAGAAATTGTTTTTGCCGTATAAAATATAAAAGAAAAGACCAATCCGAGGATTATTTTGACTGGATTGGTCTTTTTTTATTAAAAACGATGCATTTTTTCTTATATCTTCCGAGCTTGTGCACGGTAATCAAGTTTTATGCTTTTTACTAGGGATTTGTGCACGGTAATCAAGTTTTATGCTTTTTACTAGGGATTTGTGCACGATAAATCAGATTTATGCTTTTTACTAGGGATTTGTGCACGGTAAATCCAGTTTTATGCTTTTTACTAGGGATTTGTGCACGATAAATCAGATTTATGCTTTTTACTAGGGATTTGTGCACGGTAATTCAGTTTTATGCTTTTTACAAGGGATTTGTGCACGGTAATAAAGATTTATACTTTTTACAAGGGATTTGTGCACGACAATTCAGGTTTGTGCTTTTTACAAGGGATTTGTGCACGGTAATTCAGCTTTAAGCTTTTTATTTGAGATTTATGTACAATAATTCAGGTTTGTACTTTTTATTAGGAATATCAGCACAGTAATTCAGATTTGTGCATTTTAAGAAAAGGATCCTGTTTTTAAAATTTTTATTCTTTTACGAAAACCCTATTACATATATCATTCACGGCCATGCATCTTAATTAAGAATTTGCTAAATACTGCCGAAAAAGGCAACATGACAGATGAGCAAATGACATTGTAAATCACACTCGCATGGGCCAGTTGGACGCTTTTTACTTCCGTTAAAAAGGCAGCAGCTGCTTCAAGTTGTCCTATGAATGGGAAGAAGAATATCGCTCCCAATAAATTTAACCAAATATGTGCGTAGGAGGTAAGTTTCGCTTCTTTCCCTGCACCGACGCTTGCAAGATAAGCAGTCACACAAGTTCCGATATTCGCTCCAAGCATAATGCTGATCGAAGATTGAACGGATAGGTCTCCGCTGGCTAAGAAACCCATACAAATGCCTATGGTGGCCGAACTCGAGTGGATAATGGCAGTTAGAATTGCTCCTACAACTAATGCAATGAATAAATGCTGCTCCATTTCATTCATTATGGTTGAAAAGTATTTGTATGAAGATAAAGGGATAGCTAGTGACTTAAAACCCTCAATGGCAGAGAATATTGAACTTAGACCGAATATGATGAAACCTATGCTGCGTAAATAGTAATGGGAGAAAAGAATTAGGACTGCACCTATGATTGCACCCGGTACTATTCCTTTTTCTAAAGGAAATGTCATGAATTCAGCCGTAACGGTAGTACCGATATTAGAGCCTAAAATGATGCCAATACTTTGTTGGAAACCCATGCTTCCTGCAGATACCAATCCAACTGTCATTACTGTCACAGCAGAGCTGCTTTGCAAGATTCCAGTTATGAAAGTCCCAGCTAAAAATCCTTTCCATGGTTTATCTGTTATTGATTTTAGTGCCTCGTTCATACGTTTTCCTGATAAATTAAATAAACCTGATCTTAATAAATACATCCCGAATAAAAAAATTAAAATAAATAAACAAAAAAGCATTAGCTCTTTCAAATTCATCACCCCGGCAAGTCTCATACTTCATTCATATGGACGAGCCGAGAGGTTCATGAATATTTTTCAAATCTATCTCCAAACTATACATAATTAATCGACTGGTTGGCTCATATTTTTGGAATAGTAGTTGACCTTGAAATATCAATATATTATAATCGGTAGGTACATGATTTAATCATGATTCAACTATGAGTTAGTGTGTTGTGTTCGGAGGGAGGGAAAGAGATGTCTAAAACCGTCGTTCGTAAAAACGAATCGCTTGAAGATGCTCTTCGTCGCTTCAAACGCTCTGTATCTAAAACGGGTACACTGCAAGAAGCTAGAAAGCGCGAATTTTATGAAAAACCAAGCATAAAACGTAAGAAAAAGTCAGAAGCAGCTAGAAAACGTAAATGGTAAGAGAGGGTGGAAATATGAGTCTTCTCGAGCGTTTAAATGATGATATGAAACAAGCGATGAAGAACAAGGAAAAAGACAAGTTATCTGTCATTAGAATGCTTAAGTCATCCCTTCAAAATGAAGGAATTAAACTTCAAAAGCAGGAAATGACAGCTGACGAAGAGTTAACGGTCCTTTCTCGCGAATTAAAACAACGCAAAGACTCCCTCCAAGAGTTTCTTAACGCTGGTCGTGATGACCTCGTTGAAAAAACCCGTACCGAAATCAATTACGTTGAGGTATATATGCCACAGCAGCTATCAGAGGAAGAGGTTTCTGCGATTGTACAAGAGACAATTGCTGCAGTAGGAGCTACTTCTAAAGCTGACATGGGTAAAGTAATGGGAGCGCTTATGCCGAAAGTTAAAGGTAAAGCGGATGGTTCTCTAGTTAACAAATTAGTACAACAACATCTTACTTAAACTCGCTTTTAAAGCCGTAAGCATTATGCTTACGGCTTTTTAGTATGTATTAATTAAAGAAGTTAATTCTTTCATGTCGTGAAACTTTTTATAAACATATTCGTAGAAACTAGTAATCGTTTTTTAGGTAATTATGAAGGGGGGGATTCTTATATTACGTAAAATCATTTCAACAGTGGCATTATTATTAGGATTAGTCCTTTGTATTCTTCCACAAACATCCAAAAGCTCTAATGACCTTGTTTACATAGTACCAGTTGAAGATACAGTGGAAAAAGGGCTCTATGCGTTTTTGGAAAGAGCGATTAATACAGCTGAAGAAAATGGGGCAGATGCAGTTATCTTGGAAGTCAATACACCTGGTGGAGCAGTAGATGCAGCTGCGAAGATTGGTAAACTACTGTCTGATTCACCCATAAAAACTGTAGCATGGGTTAATAACCAAGCCCTTTCAGCTGGAGCTTACATTTCATTGAACGCAGACGAAATTTATATGGTACCAGGTTCGACAATGGGATCAGCTGCAATTATTGACACAGAAGGCAACGCTGCAGATAAAAAAGCTCAATCATATTGGTTGGCAGCGATGAAAACAGCTGCTGAACAGTACGGAAGAGATCCCAAGTTTGCACTAGCTATGGCAGATGAAAATATAGACCTACCTGAATTAGGGGCAGAGAAGGGCAAATTGTTAACCCTAACCGCTGAGCAGGCAGAGGAAATCGGCTATAGCGAGGGAACGGTTACAACAAAAGAAGAACTTTTGAAGAAAATAGGTTTGGAATCTGCGGAAGTTAGAAGTGTTGAAGAGAGTTTTGCAGAAAAGCTGGCCCGTTTTATAACACATCCCGTGGTTGTTCCTATTTTATTAACAATCGGGAGTTTAGGTTTAGTAGTTGAATTATATTCCCCTGGTTTTGGGTTACCAGGCTTTATGGGGCTTTCCTCATTATTGCTATTCTTTTATGGCCACACAGTCGCAGGGTTGGCAGGGTATGAAACTTTGTTATTGTTTGCGTTAGGTATTGTATTAATCGTCTTAGAGTTATTCCTCCCAGGGGCCATTTGGGGTGTTCTTGGGGTAATTGCGGTAATAGGCAGTTTATTCCTGGCTAGTGGAAATATTGTCCATATGACGATATCAATTCTGATAGCCATTGTGGTATCCTTAGTGGTATCAATCCTAATGGTAAAGGTGTTTGGTAAAAAGATGAAATTTTTAAGACGTATTATCTTAACCGATGCAACCAAAACAGAACAAGGCTATGTTTCAAACAAAAACCGTCTTGATTTAATTGGTATGGAAGGCGTGGCATTGACAGACCTACGTCCTTCAGGGACTGTCCTTTTTGAAGAAGAAAGAGTGGATGTCGTGACAGAAGGCTCCTTTATTAAAAAGGGAAGTAAAGTAAAAGTGCTCAAAACAGAAGGAGCTCGAATTGTCGTAAGGATTTTAGAATAAGAAAGGGATGATTGATATGGTTTTAGCACCAGGAACGGTATTTTTATTAGTTGCTGTTTTCATTGGCATTATTTTGCTAGCAGTATTATTTACGTTTGTTCCAGTAGCACTATGGATTTCCGCTATGGCAGCTGGAGTTCGTGTTAGTATTTTCACACTGATTGGTATGAGGTTACGTCGCGTTATTCCAAGTCGTGTAATTAATCCATTGATAAAAGCACATAAAGCAGGATTATCCTTAACAACAAATCAACTGGAAAGTCATTATCTTGCTGGTGGAAATGTGGATCGAGTAGTTAATGCATTAATTGCAGCACAACGAGCAAATATTGAATTGAGTTTTGAACGAACAGCTGCTATTGACCTTGCAGGAAGGGACGTATTAGAAGCAGTTCAAATGAGTGTAAATCCAAAGGTTATCGAAACTCCATTTATTGCTGGTGTGGCAATGGATGGTATCGAAGTAAAAGCGAAGGCAAGAATCACCGTTCGTGCCAACATTGAGCGTCTTGTTGGTGGTGCAGGAGAGGAAACAGTTGTCGCCCGTGTAGGGGAAGGTATCGTATCGACAATAGGTTCTTCATCTAATCACAAAAAGGTATTGGAAAACCCAGATATGATCTCACAGACCGTTTTAAACAAAGGGTTAGATGCAGGTACAGCTTTTGAAATCCTGTCGATTGATATTGCGGATGTTGATATCGGTAAAAATATTGGAGCGATTCTTCAGACTGACCAAGCTGAGGCTGATAAAAAAATTGCCCAAGCAAAAGCTGAAGAAAGAAGAGCAATGGCTGTTGCGCAGGAACAAGAAATGCGTGCTCGCGTAGAAGAGATGAGGGCAAAAGTAGTGGAAGCAGAAGCTGAAGTTCCTCTTGCCATGGCTGAAGCATTGAAGTCAGGTAATATCGGGGTAATGGATTATATGAATATTCAAAACATCTCTGCAGATACAGAGATGAGAGGTTCAATTGGGAATATTTCTAAAGACGATAATACTAAGAAATAAATGTACGGAAAAAAACGGATTTAAGGAAGGAGGTTCCTTTCTATGGGTGATTTCATAGAGGTATTAACGAGTAATCCATTTATTATAATCATTCTGATAGGGTTTATTAGCTCGTTATTCAAAAGGTTTAAGGCTACACCTGAACCTCCTGCAAAGAAATCAAGACCTGCTAAAATCCCTGACATTACAATCGAAGACTATTTTCCTGTCCAACCAAAAAAGGTAGAACAAAAAAAGGAAATATCTACGTATCATCAAGAAGTACTAAAGAAATTAAAAGAAAAAACGAATTCAGAAGCCGAGGAAGAAGAAAAAATTTCTTCAGGTATGGTACCCAGTTTCATTAAGGTTGAACCTAAGCCTATACAGGTCCCAGTACCGACACGCTTAGATCATTTACCTTCTAAACCACAATTTTCAAGAAATAAATTAGTAGAGGGTATTATTCTCTCGGAAGTATTAGGTCCACCAAGATCTAAGAAACCTTATTTCCGTACCAGGTAATTTTTAATACTTAACAATAAAAATTTGTGCTAGAACCCCTTTTCATTTCATACATTTGAGATGAAAGGGGGTTCTTTTTTATGGCACGAAATTGGGGGCAAACATTTAAACAACTTGTTGAAAAATCGATAGACCTTCCTAAAGATGTCATGATGGACCTTCCAAGGATCACAATGATTGGACAAATTCATATTTACATAGAAAATCATCGAGGATTGTTGGCTTTTTCAGACAAGGAGATTCGCCTATTGTTAAAGCAAGGCCAGCTTTTAGTAAAAGGTAATGGATTTGTCATCAGGACCATTCTTCCGGAGGAAATATTGTTAGAAGGAAAAATTGAATCTGTATTATTTATCAATGAGTAGCTCAGGAGGGGCCCATGAAGAATCATTGGATAAACTTTTTTTCAGGATATGTACAAGTGAAGGCACTAGGGATTGGGATCGAACGGTTTATCAATGAAATGGTTAGACGGAACATACCGATTTGGAATGTTAAACGGGTTGGGAATGAAATCGTCATTTTTTATATATCTCTAAAGGATATCCATAAACTGCGAGCCATTGTAAGAAAAAGCGATTGTAAGGTTACCTTTAAACAACGTAAGGGAGCCCCTTTTTTAACAAAGAGGCTCTTAAAGAATAGTGGCTTTTTATTAGGTTTTATTTCCTTCCTACTCAGCTTATTCATTTTGTCCAACATGGTATGGGGAATAGAAATCAAGGGTGCAAAGCCTGAAACTGAATATCAAATCAAACAAGAGTTGGACAAGATGGGTGTCGAAATTGGCAAAATACAATTTTTCCTGGATGACGTTGAAACGATTCAAAGGAAACTATCTGACCGGATAGGAGCGATTACATGGATAGGTGTGGAGTTAAAAGGGACAACTTATCATTTTGAGGTAGTTGAAAAGAAGCAGCCGAAGGAAGCAGCTAAAATTTCAAGGCAACATCTTGTGGCATCCAAGAAAGCAATCATTCGAAAACTGTTTGTTGAAAAGGGCCAAGCCGTTGTTTCAATCAATGATTATGTACAAAAAGGGCAATTGTTGGTGTCTGGCATTTATGGAAATGAAAAGAATCCTGAAATTGTGTCGGCTAAAGGTGAAATTATGGGTGAAACATGGTACAAAACAAGTATTGAAGTTCCGCTCAAAAGTACCTTCTCTGTTTTTTCAGGTAAAGAACAAACTAAGCACTACATTACTATCTATGGTTTTGAAGTACCGGTTTGGGGCTTTAAAAAAGTGGATTATCCTCAATTTGAGACTGATGTTACAGTAAAACCATTTTCTTTTCTTAAATGGAAACTTCCAATTTCTTATTCTAAAAAAGTGATCCGGGATAAAGAAGAGGTTACGAGAGAATATAAAAAGGATGAAGCAATTAAGCAAGGAATTCGTATGGCAAAGCAAGATCTTTCTAAAGTCATTCCATCTGATGCCAAAATCATTGGAGAAAAAATTTTGCACGAAAGCATTGATAATGGTAAAGTTAATTTATTAATCCATTATCAGGTAATCGAAAATATAGCGATTGGGCAACCCATCATCCAAGGAGACTGAGTAATGACAGAAGATCAGAAGATGTTAAATTTACAGCTTGAATCCCCAAATGAAGCATTATCATTATTGGGTATTTCAGACTCGAATTTAAAAGTCCTTGAAGAAGAATTGGACGTAACCATCATTACTAGGGGAGAATCCATTTCTATTGGAGGGGAATTATCTTCAGCTGAGCAAGCGTACAAAATTATTGCTGCTTTGCTACAAGTCATCAGAAAGGGAATTGCCATTAGTTCCCGCGACGTCACATATGCAATTCAATTATCTAAAAGGGGTACACTAGAGTACTTTCATGAAATATATGAAGAAGAAATTGCCAAAAATGCAAAAGGAAAAAGTATTCGAATTAAAACACTTGGACAAAAACATTACATCCAGGCCATAAAGAACAATGATTTGGTATTTGGAATCGGTCCTGCAGGGACAGGAAAGACTTACTTAGCTGTCGTCATGGCAGTCACTGCACTGAAGAACGGTGCAGTGAAAAAAATCATCCTAACAAGACCTGCAGTTGAGGCTGGTGAAAGCCTAGGATTTTTACCAGGTGATTTGAAAGAGAAAGTGGATCCTTACTTACGTCCATTGTATGATGCACTTCATGATGTTTTAGGATTGGATCAAACGGCAAGATTGCTTGAAAGGGGCATTATCGAAATAGCTCCGCTAGCCTATATGAGGGGAAGAACGTTGGATGATGCATTCGTTATTCTCGATGAGGCACAAAATACGACACATGCACAAATGAAGATGTTTTTAACGAGGCTTGGTTTTGGTTCGAAAATGGTCATTACAGGTGACAAATCACAAATTGACCTTCCTAGAGGTGTAAAATCAGGACTAGTCGCAGTAGAAGAAATTCTAAAAGAAGTAAATGGTCTCCGCTTTATCTATATGGAGCATAGCGATGTAGTAAGACATCCGTTAGTCGGACGTATTATACAGGCATACGATAAAATAGAGCAATAAAAAAATTCGCTGGATTACCCAGCGAATTTTTTTGCACTTTTAGAAACTGTGAATGGGTTGGAAGAACAGAGAATCTAGGCAATAGTCAATTCTAGGAATAAAGTACATGGGCAACCTCCAAATTGTCTTCACCTTTAGCTCGCCAATTGGCGGGTTTTCTAACATAAATAATAAAAAAGAGTTAAAAGCTCTTGATTAAATATCTAGTCGTTTAGGGTCTTTTCTTTTTAAGGATGAAACTTGTCCCAAAAACTGTTATGATTTTTAGAAAGTACATATAGCATCCTACCTATAGAAAAAAGCAATGGTTTGCAAGTATGGGAGGTCAAAATGGATTTAACGATATTGATAGAGAAAACGAAAAACCTGCTTCAAAATAGGTTTTTTCAAATGCTGTTATTTTTAATACTAGGCCTATTCTCTTTTATTCTTATGTATAACAATGTTAAGCCTGAGAAAGTGGATGTCCGACTCCTTGAGGCATCTCCTCAAACCATTCGTGCTCCCAAAACAATCGAAGATATAGAGAAGACAGAATTAGAGAAACAGAATATTCTTAAGCAAGTCCCTGATGAATATGTCTTAAAAAGGGAGGTTACACAAAATCGTCTCGACTTACTAACATCTATCTTTGATGCTGTTAAAGAGGTTCAAGCTGAAAAAGAGAACCTTTTAGAACAACAAGAAAAAATTAATCAACTAAATGCACAGGCGACAGAAGAATCCACAAAGTTACCGGATGCTAAGATACCAACGGTTGATGAACAGTTGAATTCTGTGAAGAATAAAATGACTGAAGACATAAATAAATCTATACCTGACTGGGCTTATCGTTCAATGATTATGGCAAAGCCTTCAGACCTGCAAACAGCACAAGATGCAACCTTAACTGCCGTAAATACTGTAATGAGTAACCAAGTTTCTGCAGATGAAGTAGAAAATGCCAAAAAGAACGTTGAACAACAATTGCAATACACAAGTTTGAATTCAGAATTAAGAAGAGCTTCCATAGAATTAGGAAGATTTGTTGTTACGCAAAATTATTTCTTGGACCGTGATAAAACAGAGGAAGCAAGACAAAATGCTATCGAAAGTGTTGAACCCGTAAGAATTTTACAGGGACAAGTCATCGTAGAACAAGGGCAGCTAGTTGATCGTGAAATATATCGACAACTTGAATTAACGGGATTGTTGGATACGAATAATTCCATTTTTCCTTTTATTGGATTGGGTTCCTTCCTGTTTTTATTAATGGGGGCCTTGTATCATTACTTCCAAAACTATGTTGATGAAGATGGTGAAAATAATAAAACGACTCAGCTTCTTATTTTTAGCTTAGTGTTTATGTTAGCTATCATTATCATGAAAACCCTTAGCCTTTTCACTAAGAATGATTTAATTGAATCAGGCTACTTCTTCCCTGCGGCTATGGGAGCGATGCTTGTCAAGATTCTTTTAAATGATCGATTTGCGACTGCATTCACAATTGTGATGAGTCTTTTTGCAACTCTCATATTTAATGTAGGTACAACGAGCCAGCTTAATTACGTTATTGGAATTTATGTGCTTTTAAGTGGTTTGGCGGGAATTTTGTTATTATCAACCCGAAACTTCCGTTCGAAAATCTTACAGGCTGGCCTACTTTTATCGTTAGTGAACTTAACGATCATTTTTTCAATATTATTTATCATGGATGTACAATTCAGTAATATGGAATATGCCTTCTATACACTGGCAGCATTTGTTTCAGGACTTGTTTCTTCTGTACTGACCATTGGGCTGTTGCCGTTTTTTGAAGCAGGGTTTGGTATTATCTCCACTATTAAGTTGATTGAATTATCCAACCCAAATCATCCATTGCTAAGAAAGATCCTTACTGAGGCACCTGGAACCTATCATCACAGTGTAATGGTTGCGAATTTAGCAGAGGCAGCCTGTGAGGCAATAGGTGCGAATGGATTATTGGCGCGTGTAGGCTGTTATTATCATGATATTGGAAAGACGAAAAGACCACAGTTCTTTATTGAAAATCAAATGAATATAGAAAACCCACATGATAGGCTGGCACCGGCTACAAGCAAGGACATCATTGTTGCACATGCTGTAGATGGAGGGAAGATGTTAAGAAGATATAAAATGCCGCAGGAAATAATCGATATCGCTGAACAGCATCATGGAACCACATTATTGAAGTTCTTTTATCATAAAGCGGTTAATGATGGAGAAAATGTTAGTGAAATAGAATATCGTTATCCTGGTCCAAAGGCACAGACAAAAGAAACGGCAATTGTCGGTATTGCAGATAGTGTAGAAGCGGCAGTCCGTTCATTGAAACAGCCAACACCTGACACTATTAAAAAGCTAGTGAAAAGCATTATTCAAGACCGTCTTAAGGACGAGCAATTTGATGAATGTGATATTACGATGAAGGAATTGAATATCGTTGAAAAGTCATTGTGTGAAACAATGAATGGAATCTTCCATTCACGTATCGAGTATCCAGAGTTTAATAATACGAACCAAAAGAAGGGTGATAAACTGTGAGATTGAATATAGATTTCACTGATGAGACAAGTCAGGTAGAAGAAAAAGATATGGACCTTGTTAGTAGAGTTTTACTGTTTGCTGCTGAAAATGAAAATATCGGACCCGAGACGGAAATTTCGATTACTTTTGTAAACAATGAGCAAATTAGGGAAATCAACAAAGAGTACCGTGGAAAAGACGCCCCTACCGATGTCATTTCTTTCGCAATGGAAGAACTGGGGGAGGACGAAATACAAATTGTTGGGATGGAAATGCCTAGAGTTTTGGGGGATATCATCATTTCCATTGATCGGACGAAGGAACAGGCGGAGGATTATGGACATACCTTCGAACGAGAACTCGGCTTTTTGGCACTTCATGGATTCCTGCATTTACTTGGCTACGATCATATGACTGAAGCTGATGAGAAAAAGATGTTCTCTAAACAAAAGGAAATATTGGATGCTTATGGACTACAAAGATAATAAACATGATCAAAATAGATTATTTCATAGTTTTGGCTTTGCCATATCCGGTATTTTCCATACAGTGAAAAATGAACGTAATATGCAGATACATGTTTTTGTAACTGTTCTAACCATAATCTTAGGATCCATGCTATCCTTATCAATCATAGAATGGTTATTCATTTTGTCTGCGATTGCAGGGACTTTATCATTAGAATTAATTAATACGGCCATTGAGAATACAGTAGACTTAGTAACTGAAAAGCGGCATCCGCTTGCAAAGATTGCCAAAGATGTGGCTGCAGGTGCCGTGCTTATTTATGCACTCTATTCTGTCATTATCGGCTGTATTATTTTCTTGCCTAAAATTTATCGTTATTTATAAAATATGGTAGACTAATCCATGTTAAAGGTCTATAAGTGCTTTCAAGTGGAATGAAAAATATTGTTAGAAAATTCTGACAAAAATATTACACTTTTGCTACATTCAACATTGGACAAGGAAATTAATGTAAAATAAATTTACATCCCCTTTGGTCATATTAACTAGTAAAAATGATGGCAAAAACTTTAACATTAAAAATATCATGACCAATTTCACCGGAGGATTACATGACAACTAAACAAAGTTATAAATCAGGATTTATTTCAATCATTGGACGACCTAACGTTGGGAAATCTACTTTTCTAAATCGGGTTATCGGACAAAAGATTGCTATCATGAGTGATAAACCGCAAACAACAAGGAATAAAGTACAGGGTGTATTGACAATAAATGATGCACAAATGGTTTTTATCGATACACCTGGTATTCACAAACCAAAGCATAAGCTTGGGGACTTCATGATGAAGGTTGCTACCAACACCTTAAAGGGAGTTGATTTAATTCTATTTATGATAAATGCAGAGGAAGGGTGGGGTCGTGGAGATGAATTCATAATTGAAAAATTAAAAACGGTCAAGACACCAGTTTTTCTAGTCATTAATAAAATAGATCAAGTTCATCCTGACACATTGTTGCCTCTTATTGAAAAGTATAAGGAACAATTTGACTTTAAGGCAGTTGTCCCGATTTCTGCTTTAGAGGGTAATAATGTAGATACACTATTAACCCAAATTAAGGAATTATTGCCTGAAGGACCACAATATTATCCAGCAGACCAAGTAACAGACCATCCTGAGCGATTTATCATTTCAGAATTAATTCGAGAAAAGGCCCTACACCTTACAAGAGAAGAAGTTCCTCATTCAATTGCCGTCACTATCGAATCAATTAAAAAAGCGGATGACAGTGAAAAAATTCATGTCATGGCTACGATTGTAATCGAGCGTGATTCCCAGAAAGGTATTGTGATTGGAAAGCAAGGGAAAATGCTCAAAGAAATTGGGCTGCGTGCTCGAAAGGATATTGAGCAATTATTAGGGTCTAAGGTTTATCTGGAATTATGGGTCAAGGTCCAAAAGGATTGGCGCAACAAGATGTCCCAATTACGTGATTATGGATTTAGAGAAGATGAGTATTAATTGTAGCTTTTTGATACTAATTGTTGATTTGGCACTTGGTTGATTGGAGCGGAAGGTGCGAGACTCCTCGAAATTACATTCGCATTTCCTTCGTGCGGTGTAATTCAAGGATGTTTATTCAATGTCCTGCAGGAGCAGCGGAACAGGTGAGATCCCACAGGTGTAAGGCGTAGAGAATGCTCATCGGCCGCCCCGTGGAAAGTGAGCATCCTCTCGCTGCAATCAACAGGCTAGTTTAAAAGAGCAAAATCTTTTGTTCTGACTATTCGTGTTTAGTGAAAGTACCATTCTTCTTGAAACTTGGCTATTTACAAAAATTGTATCTCATGAAAATTTAAAACATCGGTCAAGATAATCTTAAGGTTTGGGATTTACATGCTAGTTTTACACGAAAGGTGGGCTTAACATGTTAGATTTTACTTGGAAGGTTTTTTCTCAGACAGGTAATATTGACACCTATTTACTGTTTAAAGAGCTACAAGTGGAGAGACAAGATGGACCCGAATTAATTCAGGAAGAGCTAGCAGAAATGGATTTTCCAATCTCCTAATAAGATATCTGGCTGGATGGAAGGTGGCTTGTCTTGTTGCAAAAATGTGAAGGCATTGTCATTCGCCGGACAGACTATGGAGAAAATAATAAAATTATAACTATTTACTCAAGAGAAATGGGTAAAGTCGGAGTGATGGCAAGAGGGGCAAACAAGCCAAATAGTAGGCTCTCTTCCGTCACTCAATTATTTTACTATGGGTATTTTCTCTTTCAGTCTTCAACTGGTTTAGGAAGCCTAAATCAAGGGGAATCGATTGATTCGTTTCGTCATATCAGAGAAGACATTGTAGCAACCGCATATGCTTCTTTTGTGGTTGAATTGCTTGATAAGGCTACGGAGGACAAGAAGCCCAATCCTTTTTTATTTGAATTGTTATATCAGACATTACATTACATAGATGAAGGATATGATCCTGAAATTCTAGCTTTTATTTTTGAAATGAAACTATTGCCTTTATTCGGCTTAAAGCCGATTTTAGACCATTGTGCAGTATGTGGTGCAACAGAAGGTGAGTTTTCTTTTTCGATAAAGGAAGGCGGCTTCTTGTGTCATAGATGCTTGGAAAAGGATCCTTATCATAAAAAAATTTCACAGCAGATTGTTAGATTACTTCGTTTGTTTTATTATTTCGACTTGAATAGATTAGGCAATATTTCATTGAAAGACGAGACGAAGGCACAATTAAGAGTCATATTGGATGCTTATTATGATGAATATGCAGGGGTTCAATTAAAATCAAAGAAATTCTTAAAACAAATGGATCAACTGAAAGGCTTGTTTTAAATAAAAAATGGTGGCTAAAAGTTGACATTCATCTATGAGTTGTATACAATCCTTAGTATTAAAATAGTTGCGACGAAGGAAAGGAGTACCTGTCGATTCTATAAAAGCGAACCTGGGATGGTGTAAGCCAGGGTATAGGACAACAGGGAAGGGCATTCCAGAGCAAATGAAGCCTGTTACTCAGGCAAAAGAGGTCGTCTATTGACGGCAAATAGGGTGGAACCGCGGGTAAACTCTCGTCCCTATGCTTATGCATAGTGATGGGAGTTTTTTTGTTCTACTTTACAGATTAATTGCCATCAATGGAATATGTTGACTGCTGATTGAAAGCTGAGAGTATTAGAGCAAATAACGTTTTCATGACTCGCCACTTGTGTAATTTTTACCTAAAAATATTTGGAGGTGCTTTATGAATATTCAAAACATGATATTAACTTTGCAAAAGCATTGGTCCGATCATGGATGCATTCTTATGCAGGCTTATGACACAGAAAAAGGTGCCGGAACGATGAGTCCTTATACGTTCCTACGCGCCATTGGACCAGAACCTTGGAATGTGGCATATGTGGAGCCATCCAGACGACCTGCTGACGGACGTTACGGAGAAAATCCAAACCGTCTTTATCAACATCATCAATTCCAAGTAATTATGAAGCCATCACCTGACAACATCCAGGAGCTCTATTTGGATTCATTAAGAGCACTAGGCATCAATCCTTTAGAACATGATATCCGTTTCGTAGAAGACAACTGGGAGAATCCATCTCTAGGTTGTGCGGGACTTGGATGGGAAGTCTGGCTTGATGGGATGGAAATTACTCAATTTACTTACTTCCAACAAGTTGGAGGATTGGAATGTAGACCAGTCTCTGTAGAGATTACATATGGTATCGAAAGACTAGCTTCTTATATCCAAGACAAGGAAAATGTATTTGATCTGGAATGGACAGAGGGGTTTACTATTCGAGATATTTTTGGACAGCCTGAGTTTGAGCATTCGAAATATACATTTGAAACTTCGGATACAGACATGCTTTTCTCGTTGTTTTCAATTTATGAAAAAGAAGCTCATCGACAGATGGAAGAGGGACTTGTCCATCCTGCTTATGATTATGTATTAAAGTGTTCTCATACATTCAATTTACTGGACGCAAAAGGGGCTATTTCGGTAACAGAAAGAACAGGTTATATAGCTAGATGCCGTAACCTCGCTCGTAAAGTTGCAAAAACCTTTTATGATGAACGGGAAAAGCTTGGCTTCCCAATCTTAAACAAGAAGGGAGAGGACACTAATGAGTAATCGTGATCTATTGATAGAAATCGGATTAGAAGAAATGCCTGCAAAGGTAGTCACTGCATCTATAAATCAATTTGCTACTAAGGTAGAAAATTGGCTTTCTGAGAAAAAGATTTCATTTCACTCCGTAAAAACATTTTCTACTCCTCGCCGATTGGCACTAGTAATTAAAGCTGTAGTAGAGACTCAAGAAGATAATACAGAAGAGGCAAAAGGTCCAGCGAAAAAAATTGCCCTTGATGCTGAAGGGAACTGGTCAAAAGCTGCTATTGGTTTCACAAGAGGGCAAGGAGTATCGGTTGAAGATATTTTCTTTAAAGAAATTAACGGTATCGATTACGCGCACGTCATAAAGTTCACTAAGGGTCAGCAAGTAGTGGAGTTGCTTCCGGAATTGAAGGAAGTTGTTACTGGGTTAACATTCCCTAAGAACATGCGATGGGCCAATCAAGAAATGCGTTATGTACGTCCAATCAAGTGGATCGTCGCTTTGTTTGGCCAGGATATCATCCCAATGTCTATTACAACAGTAGAATCAGGTAAAGTAACTCAGGGTCATCGTTTCCTTGGAGAAACGGTTGTGGTAGATTCTCCTAGTGCATATGAACAACAGTTAGAAGAGCAGTTTGTTATTGTAGATTCTGAAAAAAGAAAAAGTATGATCCTTTCACAGCTGAAAGCTTTGGAAACAAAAAACGGATGGACAATTCCAGTCGATGAGGACTTATTAGAAGAAGTAAATAACTTAGTTGAATTTCCTACAGCGTTATTTGGATCTTTCGAAGAAGAATTTCTAGAATTACCAGATCGAGTATTAATCACGTCCATGAAAGAACACCAACGCTATTTCCCTGTAAAAGATAATGAAGGGAAGCTACTGCCTCATTTCGTGACAGTACGTAATGGAAATGATCAAGGACTGGAAATCGTAGCAAAAGGAAATGAAAAAGTGCTACGCGCCCGTCTTGCGGATGCTGCATTCTTCTATCGTGAAGACCAAAAATCAACGATCGAAGCTTCTCTTAAAAAGCTTGAAACAATCGTCTACCACGAGGAAATTGGAACGATTGCTCAAAAAGTTGAACGTGTAAGATCGCTTGCTGGTCAAATAGGTAGAGCACAAAATATCTCTGAAGCTAAATTGAAATTAACTGATCGAGCTGCACAAATAAGTAAGTTTGATTTAGTTACAAATATGGTATATGAATTTCCTGAACTTCAAGGTTATATGGGTGAGCGCTATGCGCGTATGAAAGGGGAGGAAGAGGAAGTCGCAGTTGCAATTAACGAGCATTATATGCCGAGACATGCTGAAGACTCTATTCCTCACGGCACAGTAGGAGCACTTGTGAGCATTGCAGAAAAACTGGATACCATTGTATCCTGCTTTGCTATAGGGATCATTCCTACTGGATCACAAGACCCTTATGCATTACGTAGACAAGCTAGTGGAATCGTTCAAATCCTTTTAGAGAAACGTTGGTCCATTACGATTGAACAACTGCTAAAACTTAGCTTAGGCTTGGCTGAGGAAAGTGGTCTATTGAAGAATGACCTGTCCGATGTATATGAAAATCTTATCTCTTTCTTTAAGGCAAGAGTTAAGCATTTACTGAGCGAGAAAGGCATCCGTTATGATTTAATTGACGCAATGCTTGAAAATGAAATGGGGCACATCCATACTCTGGTTGAAAAGGCACAAGTTCTGGAAGAGCAAAAAAATGCACCGGATTTTAAAGGAAGCATGGAAGCACTAAGTAGGGTCATGAATATTGCAGTTAAAAGGACAGTTACTACTGATGTGAACCCGGATTTATTCGATAATGAATATGAGAAGGGCTTATATCAAGCTTTTGAATCTGTGAAAAATGAGTATTATTCTGCTGAAAATGAAGAACAAAAATATCGACTTTTACTGACTTTGAAGGAACCAATTGAGAATTATTTTGAGCATACAATGGTTATGGCTGAAAATGAAGAAATACGTAATAATCGTTTATCCTTCATGCATGTAATGAGCATGACTATTTCTAGCTTTGCAGCAATGAATAAGATTTTAACTGCATAATAAAAAAGCAATTTTCGAAATGTTTGTTGTAACTTTAAATATCTGATTTGATTGTAGCGGAGGGCATATTTGACTCCTCTAAAATGCATTCGCATTTTCTTCGTGCGGTGTTCATTCGAAGAAGCATATTCAATGTCCTGCGGGAAAATGAGGGAAGTAGTTGCCCCCCTCAGGCGGTAACATAGAGAAGGCTCACACCCTTCCCAGCGAAAATAAGTGTCTCTCGCTTCAATCAATGGACACTTTATAGTCTAAAAACGACAATCTATACGAAATTAGCCTAAAAAAGAGGTGAAAAGAAGGAATGAAGATTTCCTTACTTTTTCACCTCTTTTTTAATTTCTTTTAATAAGATAAATTTGCAGCAATAAATAAAAAGGTTATAATATTCATATATAGTATGACGTAATTATGCGATGTGTAGTTGGGTGGTGAATATTATCGAACTGAATAAAAGACAGGAGATAATCCTGCAAATTGTTAAAGATCAAGGTCCCATAACTGGTGAAGCTATCGCTGATCAACTAAACTTAACGAGGGCAACCCTTAGACCAGATTTAGCTATTCTTACAATGGCAGGTTATTTAGATGCAAGACCTAGAGTAGGATACTTCTATTCTGGAAAGTCTGGCACTCAATTATTAACTGACAATCTTAAAAATATTCATGTCAGGGATTATCAATCGATTCCCGTTGTAATAAATGATAGCATTTCAGTCTATGATGCAATCTGCATGATGTTTTTAGAAGATGTGGGGACATTATTTGTAGTAGATCAACAGTCGTTTCTTGTAGGAGTTCTTTCAAGGAAGGATTTGCTGAGAGCCAGTATTGGAAAACAAGAACTTTCTAGTATACCGGTCAATATCATTATGACACGCATGCCAAACATCGCCATGTGTGAAAAAGATGACTTGATGATCGACGTAGCAAAAAAATTAATCGAAAAGCAAATTGATGCCTTGCCTGTTGTGAAAAAAGTTGATAAAGGCTATGAAGTAACAGGTAGAATAACGAAAACAAATATTACGAAAGCTTTTGTGGCGTTAGCTACAGAGGATCTGTAATAGATGTGGGGGAGTATATCTTATGGAATCACCTATTATTTATGTTGTTTCCGATTCAGTCGGTGAAACTGCCGAACTTGTCACAAAAGCTGCAATCAGCCAATTTATTGGCTCTGATTTTTCCATTAGAAGAATTCCATATGTCGAGGACGAAGCCAATGTTGACGAAGTCATCTCACTTGCGAAGCTGAATAAAGCACTCATAGCATACACTCTTGTAAGACCTAGGATAAGAGAATATATGAAGTTACAGTCTAACAAAGAGAATATATTTGCATTTGATATCATTGGTCCATTAATGGATACACTTCAACAAAGGTTTAACCTACAGCCAGTTCATGAACCAGGTTTAGTTCGTAAATTGGATGATGATTATTTCAAACGAGTCGAAGCTATTGAATTCGCTGTAAAATACGATGATGGCCGTGATCCACGTGGGATTCTAAGAGCTGATATCGTACTGGTAGGAGTTTCAAGGACATCCAAGACACCATTATCTCAATATTTAGCCCATAAACGCTATAAAGTTGCGAATGTTCCACTGGTACCTGAAGTTGAACCTCCAGAAGAGCTTTTCCTAGTTCCTCCCGAAAAATGTATAGGGTTGAAAATCATGCCTGAGAAATTGAATAATATACGTAAAGAACGATTGAAATCTTTGGGTTTAGGCGATCATGCTATATATGCGAATATGGAAAGAATCAAAGAGGAACTCGATTATTTTGAGGGAATCATTGGAAGATTGAAGTGTCCAGTCATCGATGTAACGAATAAAGCAGTCGAAGAAACTGCCAATACCATCATAAATCTTATACAAAAAAAGTAAAAAAAGCACTTAGGTGCTTTTTTTGTTGGATAGCATTAATTTCAGATTGTTCAATTAGTTTTTTGATATATCTTTTTTAAATGATTTTTTTATAAAAAGTATATAGCAATTTGAAATAACTTGTTCTATAATAAAAAATTGTGATAAAAATAAAATATTTAGGTTTAGACTTAATAATTAAGGAATAAACTATAAACTGTGAGAAAGTCAAGTAAGAGTAGTGAAAAAAATTCGACATTTCTTGTACCCTTAAACTTCCATTTGGAAAAGAAGGATTATGAGGAATCATGGAGAATTATTGTGTATGATGAGAAAGCCTGTGATTTACATTGATGCTGATGCATGTCCAGTTAAAAGTGAAATCAATGATTGTGCAAAGATATACAATCTTGAAACGGTATTTGTAGCTTCGATAAAGAACAGTATGAAAGAACCAACCGAAGGAAGGTGGGTATACGTCGACTGGGATAAGGAAGCAGCCGATCTCTACATAATGAACCATGTACAATCCTTTGATATTTGCATTACAGCAGATATTGGGCTAGCGGCGGGTTTACTGGGAAAAAGGGTTTATGTGATTTCCCCAAAGGGAATAGAATACGATGATTTCAATATTCAATCCATGCTTGCATTAAGGCATATTTCTGCCAAAAATAGGCGAAGTGGAAAACATTCTAAAGGCCCAAAAGCATTCACCAGTGAAGATAGAAAAGTTTTTTCTCAAAACTTATTAAAAATCTTGTCGAATCATGCAGGAATTCTTTAAGCTTTATTGAATTAAAGAGGTATGAATTAAAAGTATCACCTCAATAAGTGAATGGTGATGATATGTCAAATACACGTATATCAGAAGAACAATTAAATCAAATTCGTAATGCTGTCGATATCGTGGATTTGGTTAGCGAATACGTTCAGCTCAAAAAACAAGGGCGAAATTATTTCGGCCTTTGTCCTTTTCATGGTGAAAACTCACCATCTTTTTCAGTGGCGCCAGAAAAACAAATTTTTCATTGTTTTGGATGTGGAGCCGGAGGAAATATCTTTACGTTCCTCATGGATATAGAAGGGCTTAGTTTTCTAGAGGCTGCTAAAAAGCTGTCAGAAAAAGCTAATGTCCCGCTGGATATTGTATTGAATCAATCTGATTCAAGCCAACAAGATTCCTCGCCTTTTTACAAAATGATGGAGGCTCATGAGTTATTACGTAAATTTTACCATCATTTGTTAGTAAACACAAAAGAGGGTGAGAATGCATTGGAATACTTGCTTCAAAGAGGTTTTACTGAAGAAGCAATTGAGAAATTCCAATTAGGTTACTCACTTGGTTCATGGGATTTCGTTTATAAGTTCCTAACCAAAAGGGGTTTTGATGAAAGTTTGTTGGAGGAATCCGGATTGATCATAAAGAGTGATCGGGAAGGAAAATACTTCGATAGATTTAGAAATAGAATCATGTTCCCTATCTTTGATACAAAAGGTAATACGATTGCTTTTTCAGGAAGGTCATTAGGGGACGATGAGCCCAAATATTTAAATAGTCCTGAAACGCCAATCTTTCATAAAAGCAACATCCTATATAATTTCCATTTGGCAAGGTCTCAAATAAGAAAGAAAGAAAGAGCTGTTTTGATGGAGGGCTTCGCTGATACCATCACTGCTTCCATGGCCGGTGTAGAAAATGTAATAGCCACTATGGGAACGGCATTAACAGACGATCACCTTGCATTATTAAAAAGGAATACAAATGAAATTCTGATTTGCTATGATTCGGATTCTGCCGGAATTGAGGCGGCAAATAAAGCCGCAAAAACGATTATTGAATCCGGCATGAATGTAACCATAGCAGTCATGCCTGACGGTTTAGACCCTGACGACTATATAAAAAAATACGGTGCACAAAGTTTCGCGCAAGAAGTAATTGGAAATAGTCTGACTTATATTGCTTTTAAAATGAAATATTTGCGAAGGGGTAAGAATCTAAACAATGAGGGCGACCGGCTTTCGTATATACAAGAGGTTCAAAAAGAAATAGTTAAAATTAAGAATGAGGTTGAAAGAGAGCACTATTTACGACAGCTTTCAACAGAGTTCACATTATCTTTGGATTCTTTATTACAGCAGCAGAAAAAAATCTTCTTTTCAGAGAGAAAGAAAGGCAATATAGCTGTTGCAAACACAGTAGACATACAAACACAAGCACCTTTGCAATATGAGCATAAATTAAAACCAGCTTATATGAAGGCTGAAAGACTATTGATCGCCCACATGTTGCAAAGTAAGGATACATTCTTTAAAATATCGAATCTCCTTCAGGGAATAGACCTGAACATTGATGAACATCAAGCTATCATTGCTTATATTTATGCTTATTATGAAAAATATGAGAATCCAGATGCAAGCTTACTGATGAACACCATACCAGATGTTGATTTACGGAGAATTCTTTCCGAAATAGAAATGATGTCTGTCAATGATGAGGTTACAGACCGAGAATTAAATGATTATATAAATTCCGTTTTGAAATATAAAAAGATGCTAATCATAAAAGAAAAAGAAGCGGAAAGAGACGAAGCGATAAAAAAAGGCGACTATCTTAAGGCTGCTTCAATCGCTAATGAAATTCTTAAATTATAAATTTTTTATATAGGTTGTTATGTGGTGAAAGTTTGGAAGGAGGGGAACAAATGGCTGATAAATCAGCTCGTTCCAAAGACATTGATAATGAATTAAGCATAGACCAAGTAAAAGAACAGTTACTTGAGAAAGGTAAAAAGCGCGGAGTACTTACTTATGATGAGGTAAGTGACCGTCTCTCAGGTTTTGAGCTTGAATCTGATCAGTTAGATGAGTTTCTTGAATACTTGGGTGAGCAAGGTGTAGAGGTACTTTCTGAAACAGATGAGGATGAAAATCCAAATATACAAGAATTATCCAAGGAAGAAGAATTTGATTTAAATGATTTAAGTGTTCCTCCTGGTGTTAAAATAAATGATCCAGTACGTATGTACCTTAAAGAAATTGGTCGAGTCGATCTTCTTTCTGGTGAAATGGAAATTCAATTAGCTAAACGTATTGAGGAAGGCGATGAAGAAGCAAAACGTCGCCTCGCAGAAGCTAACCTACGTCTTGTAGTAAGTATTGCGAAGAGATATGTGGGTCGAGGCATGTTATTCCTAGATCTTATCCAAGAAGGAAACATGGGCTTGATAAAAGCAGTTGAAAAATTTGATTACCGTAAAGGGTATAAGTTTAGTACGTACGCAACATGGTGGATCAGACAGGCAATTACCCGTGCTATTGCCGATCAGGCACGTACGATTCGTATCCCAGTGCATATGGTGGAAACAATCAATAAACTAATCCGAGTCCAAAGACAATTATTACAGGATTTAGGTCGTGAACCATCACCTGAAGAAATAGCTGAAGATATGGATTTAACACCTGATAAAGTTAGAGAAATCCTAAAAATCGCACAAGAACCTGTGTCGTTAGAAACACCAATCGGTGAAGAGGATGATTCTCATCTTGGGGACTTTATAGAGGATCAAGATGCAACATCTCCTTCAGAGCATGCTGCTTATGAACTTCTTAAAGAGCAATTGGAAGATGTATTGGATACATTAACTGACCGTGAAGAGAATGTTTTACGTTTACGTTTTGGTTTAGACGATGGGCGCACACGTACACTTGAAGAGGTTGGGAAGGTTTTCGGTGTAACGCGTGAACGTATTCGACAAATTGAGGCGAAAGCACTTCGTAAACTAAGACACCCAAGTCGTAGTAAGCGTTTAAAAGATTTCTTAGAATAGAATTATGAGTATTTTCAAAAAAGGTGACTTTAAATCGTTGATAGGGCGATTTAAAGTCACCTTTTCATTTTATGGTTCATTTTAGTCAAAACTCAAAGAATGGTTGCCGATATTAATAGAGGTATAATCAATTATTTAAAAATAGAGTAGCGACTTGATCAGACGAAACATACGCTTAGGCTGATTATTGGATAAATATTGGTTATGCGCTATTCTTTTAGGATGTGATGGTTTGAACGATACACGGAAGAAGATAGTTGTTAATGAGATTTTATATTGGAAGAAAAATCGATTGCTGCCTGAGCATTATTGTGATTTTTTATTGGCTTTATATACTGAAGGAAATGACAGAGAAGATAATGAAAGGGGCAATAATACGATTCTGTCATCTAAAAAATCTATATTGGGTAATCCTTTATATATTGCAGTTATGGTCCTTTCGATTGTTGGTTTAGTTATATCAGAATTTACATCCTTTAATTTTGTATTCCAAGGTATTATCTTATTGATGATTGTAAGTTCACTAATTGGAATAACTTATATTTTCTCAAAGAAGTCGTTAAATTATCAAGTTCCTTTAATAGCATCAGCTTTCATTTTGCTTCTATTTACCGTTAAAATGATTGAAGTATTGTTCCCTCAACAACTCCTTATTCTTTATATTTCATTATTCATTCATTGTATACTATGGATTGTTTTGGGGTGGAAGTTAAAATTGATATACTTTAAAATTGCAGGACTTTTTGGAGGGATCTTGATCCTTTATTTTTTAGGTAAATTTACTGGGGTTCTATAAGAAAAGCTGAAAAAATTTTAAAAATGGACAATAATTTACCGTTTTTGTAGAATAATAAAAGAAGTAATGAATATTGGAATGGCCAATTTTTGTCTAAATTCCGAATTTCTATTATATCTTATCGTTTAGGGCTTTTCCTAAGTAATAATTTCAAGTAAAATAATAATTGCTTGTAATTAATTAGACAGTCAGGTTTATACATAGGGGAGGTAAACTACTATGAATCGCAATCCAATTATTCCATTTGTACTTATTATGGTTTTTGGTATCGGCTTGGTTTTTGCTCTATCAATCAATGGCCTTGGAAATGCAAAAGAACAAGCAGCTGAAAAAGAAGGCGGAGAAAAGAAAGAAGAAGTTGCAGCAGGTTCTCCAGAAGAGATTTACAAAGGTACTTGTATCGGTTGCCACGGGGATCAATATCAAGGTGGCGTTGGTCCTGCATTAAAAGGTGTAGGAGATAAGTACACTCCAGACCAAATCAAAGACATTTTAGTAAATGGTAAAGGATCAGGAATGCCAGCTGGTCTAGTGGCTGAAGGCCAATTAGATGATATGGCAAAATGGTTATCTGAACTAAAATAATGCTTCATGATAAGATGGACGGCTGAACTAAGCATCAGCCGTCCATTTTTCATGGGAAGAAATTTGTTTCAAGTCCCCCTTTCCTTGCAACAGTAAAGAAACATTCCTTATACTAGAGGGACAAATAAATGGTGATAGGAAGGTCTAGATATGAATATTGAGAAGTTATCAAAACGTTTAGAAGCAGTTGCTTCTTATATACCATCAAAAAGCATCCTGGCTGACATAGGTTCTGATCATGCTTATTTGCCATGTTATGCTGTAATAAATGGGCTTGTGTTAAAGGCAATCGCAGGAGAAGTGGTTGAAGGACCCTATCAATCCGCTCGCAATCAAGTTCTTTCTGCCGGCTTGGAGAATAAAATCGAAGTCAGAAAAGGTGATGGCTTAGATGTTTTGAATCCAGGTGAAGCCACTACAGTCACGATTGCAGGTATGGGAGGGCCTCTCATTGCATCTATATTGGAACGTGGAAAAGATAAATTGGAAAAGACAGAAAGGCTAATTTTACAACCTAATATTCACGCAATAAGTATTAGACAATGGCTATTGAGTAACGGATGGCAACTGATAAAAGAACAGATCCTTGAAGAGGACGGAAAAATTTACGAGGTATTAGTTGCTGAAAAAGGAAACCCAGACCTTCCGTACCAAGAAAATAAAGAAGCGGCTTTATTGATGGGGCCATTTTTGCTAAAAGAAATGAACAGTACATTCGTAAAAAAATGGGATCATGAGAAAAATCATTGGTTACAAATCCTTAAACAGCTGGAGTTATCAGGTGAGTCAGAGGGGAATCAACAGAAAAAACAAGAAATACTTTCGAAAATTTCTATGGTTGAGGAGGCTTTGAAATGAAGAAAATACCAAATGGCTATGAAATCATTCAATTATTCGAACAATTCTCTCCGAAAAACCTAGCCATGGAAGGAGACAGGATTGGTCTTGAACTGGGCACTTTGAACAAACCAATCAATAAAGTAATGGTTGCTCTAGATGTATTGGATGAGGTAGTTGATGAAGCTATTGAGCAAGGAATAGACCTAATCATTGCTCACCATCCCATTATGTATCGTCCACTTAAGAATATTGTCACTGACCAGCCTTCAGGAAAACTAATTGAGAAACTAATTAAAAATGACATTACAGTTTATGCTGCACATACCAATCTAGACATCACTGATGGTGGAGTTAACGATATGCTGGTTATGGCCCTAGGTTTACAAGATTCTAATATGCTGATTCCAACCTTCGAAGAAACATTGAAAAAACTGATTGTCTTCGTACCAAAAGAAGCAGAGGATAATGTAAGGGAAGCTTTAGGTAATGCAGGGGCGGGCTATATCGGAAACTATAGTCACTGTTCTTTTTCTAGTGAAGGACATGGACGTTTTCTCCCAGGTGACGGGACAAATCCATACATAGGTACAAAGGGCAAACTTGAAGTAGTGGATGAAGTCAAAATCGAAACAGTTTATCCAAAGAATTTGGAGAAAAAAGTATTAAGTGCAATGCTTAAAGCGCATCCATATGAAGAGGTAGCTTTTGATCTCTATCCAATTGAAAACAAAGGGAAAGCTTTTGGATTAGGGAGAATCGGAAACCTTCCAATTGAAATGAGCTTACAACAGTTCACTGAACATGTGAAACAAAGTTTACACATAGACGGTCTTAGAGTAGTAGGCAATCTAAATGCACCAATAAAGAAAGTGGCTGTTGTTGGTGGTGATGGAAATAAATATTGGAGTCAAGCGAAGTTTAATGGCGCAGATGTTTATGTCACAGGAGATATTTACTACCATGTGGCTCATGACGCAATGGCTTCAGACCTGAATATTGTAGATGCTGGACACAATATTGAAAAAGTCATGAAATTTGGGGTAGTAAAGAAAATGAAGGAGCTTGTAGACGAAAAAGGTTTTGAAACGGAGTTTATTGCTTCGGAAATCAATACCGATCCTTTCAAATTCATGTAAAAAAATGGCCGGAATCTTTAATGGTCCGGCCATTTTTTAAGCGATTATTGTACTGATTGTGGATTTTTAACTTTTGGAAGTATTTTATTTAATGGAACATTTCGCTCACGTTTCCATGTTGTTTCGTCTTCAGGATTGTAGTTTTCAAGGAAAGTAATTACCTCTTTTGTTATAGGTGTAGGAGTAGAAGCTCCAGCTGTTACTGCAACAGTTTCAACTCCTTGTAGCCACTCAAGTTGGATTTCAGAAACATCTGCCACACGATACGACTTCGTTCCTGCAATATCTTCGGAAACCTGAGCAAGTCTGTTGGAGTTATTGCTCATAGGATCTCCTACAACAATAAGTAAATCTGCTTCGCCAGCTTGTTCAGCTACCGCCTCTTGACGGACTTGGGTAGCTAGGCAAATTTCTTTATGAACTTCCGTGTGAGGATATTTTTCCTTCACTTTATCAATGATATGGGAGACATCCCATTGACTCATTGTAGTTTGGTTAGTCACTATCAATTTCTCAGCTTGGATTGTAAGGGATTCCACATCTTCTGCTTTTTCTACCAAATGGACGATATCCGGTGCAACTCCAACTGCCCCTTCAGGTTCAGGATGTCCTTTTTTTCCAATGTAAATCACATGATATCCTTCTTTTTGCTTTTGACGAATGAGGTCATGTGTCGCAGTGACATCGGGACATGTAGCATCAATTGCAACTAACCCTTTTTCCTTTGCCAGCTCTCGAACTTCTGGAGAGACCCCATGAGCAGTAAATATGACAGTTCCACCATTTACCTTTTCCAGAATTTCTTTTCTGTTAGATCCATCTAATGTAATGATGCCTTCATCTTCGAATGCATCTGTCACATGTTTATTATGAACAATCATCCCAAGGATGTAGATGGGACGAGGTAGTGTTTTATCCAATGCGGCGTTCCTTGCAATCACCATTGCATCGACAACGCCGTAGCAATAACCGCGAGGAGCAATTTTTAATACTTTCATTTATATCCTCCTTAGTAAAGCAGAGCAACTCAAACTCATATTCTACTTAACATTATATAAAACCATCTAAGATATTACAAAGATTGGTTTACTTTACTAAGGAATTATTATACGAACAGCTTTGGCATCGATTCTCCTGGCCGGACGTTTCGTTTTTGTGCTGATATCGTTTTTTTAGGAATAGCTGCTTTAGGATTACCACTCCGAGCATCTGTGGGTACGATTTCTTCATGAGTCTTTTCAGAAACATTCGTAATTATAGTTTCCTTACTATTTTTCGATTCATCAGTGACAGAATCATTATTACTTGAATCTTTTAAACCTTGATAGATTTTCCACATCGCTGGTATGTTCTTAACCAGTGGTCCGTATTGTGACACTACGGGACCTATCGTTTCCACGGCTTGAAGAACTTTTTGTGTGTTAGTTAACATGGTTGTAAGTGAACCAGGGTTTGTTAGACTTTGCAAAATACCTGCGCCGGCAGTAGCAGTTCCTGCACTGCGAGTGGCTTCACTAGTTGCCGCAGTTGGTATGGAAAAAAGGTTAGGAGGCATTTGGGCAACAGCTTTTTGCTTGTTTTTACCTAATAATCGAGACAATAATCCCCCTTGTTTGCCCCCACGTTTTTTTTTACCAAATCCTTGATTGGGCTGCATATTTTGAAACCCTTGATTATGGGGAGGAAAAGGATTTTGTTGTACCATTTGATGATTTAAGTTCTGAAATGGCATCGGTTGTTGATAGGAATGAAAATGATGTTGCTGCTGCTGCATCATCATTTGAGGCATTCTATGCTGCCCAACTACCTGTTGCATTCGAAATCGCCTTGCAGGGCCATTTTGGAAACCCAATTGCATAATAATCCTCCTTTCTAGCTATAACTCATGAATTCGCTTTATAATAGACTATGCTAAATAAATAAAAACGAGATAAAAACCTAAAATATATAAAGATAAAGTTTGAAGGATTAAATTTTCAAATGAGTGCGAATATTTGGGGATTAAAGCTTTATTTCCCGATAATGTAGAAATATCGCATATTTGGTTGAGTTCGGGGGATAAAGAGGATAAGATAAGAAAAGTAGTTTCTGAGCGGACTTAACTCAATTTTTGTAAATATTATTTAAGAGGTGTAACATTTTATGAAACAGAACCAATTCGAACGGTTTTCATTCCATCCATATATTATAGAAGCCATCAATGATATTGGCTTTACAAAGCCAACTGATGTACAGGAGAGAGTTATTCCTGCTGCATTAAAAGGTACAAGCATTATTGGACAATCCCAAACTGGTACAGGAAAAACACATTCATACTTATTGCCAATACTTCAAAATATTGACCCTACTAAGGATGAAGTCCAGGCAATCATTACGGCGCCGACACGTGAACTAGCCAATCAAATCTATAAAGAGGCACTTAAATTTGCTACTCATTTTCCAGAAGAATCACCATTAACGGTCCGCTGTTATATGGGGGGAACAGATAAGCAAAGGACAATTGATAAGTTAAAGAACCAACCTCAACTTGTCATTGGTACTCCTGGTCGAATAAAAGATTTAATGGAAGATACTGCATTACAAGTGTTCACAGCGGGTACTTTGGTTATTGATGAAGCGGACTTGATGCTAGATATGGGCTTCATTGAGGATGTTGATAAAATCGCGGTTAGAATGAAAGAAAATCTTCAGATGCTAGTATTTTCCGCGACTATCCCAGAAAAATTAAAACCGTTCTTAAAAAAATACATGGAAAACCCAAAATATGTTCATGTAGATCCTAAACAGGTGACTGCTCAAAAAATTGAACATGTTTTAGTACCTTTACGTCATCGTAATAAAATTCAATTATTACATGATATGGTCATCCAATATAATCCTTACCTAGCGATTATTTTTACTAACACTAAGAAAATGGCTGACCAGGTTGCAGATGCATTGATGGCAAAAGGAATGAGGGTCGGTAGAATACACGGTAATTTATCTCCTCGTGATCGAAAGAAGATGATGAAGCAAATTACAAACCTAGAATTCCAATATATTGTAGCAACAGATTTAGCTGCAAGAGGAATTGATATTGAGGGTGTAAGCCATGTAATCAATTACGAGATTCCATCTGATTTGGACTTCTATGTACACAGAACTGGTCGTACGGCACGTGCTGGTTATTCCGGGATTGCCGCTACGATTTATGAACAGACGGATGAGGACGCATTGAACCGTTTAGAAAAAATGGGAATTGAATTCAAAAACCTAGATTTGCAAAACGGGGAATGGGTTGAAACAGATGACCGTAATAAACGAAAAAATCGTAAAAAACAAACAAACGAGATAGAAAAGAAAGCTAAGTCCATGGTACAAAAATCTTCTAAAGTAAAACCTGGATATAAAAAGAAACACCAAAGAGAAGTTGAAGAAATGAAGAAGAAACAACGTCGAATAGAGAAAAGAACGAATAAGTAGACAGGCTTGTTAGAGGGGGAAAAAGGATGCTTAAGATTGGATCTCACGTTTCGATGAGTGGAAAAAAGATGCTTTTAGCTGCTAGTGAGGAAGCTGTATCATATGGTGCTAATACTTTCATGATTTATACAGGTGCCCCTCAAAACACAAGAAGGAAAAAAATTGAGGATTTGAATATAGAGGCTGGACGTCTTCATATGGAACAACACGGGATAGATGAGATAATAGTCCATGCTCCATACATCATCAATATTGGAAATTCTCAAAATCCAGATACATTTGAGTTGGGCGTGAACTTTCTTCGTATGGAAATTGAGAGGACAGCTGCTTTAGGGGCAAAACAAATTGTCCTGCACCCCGGTGCCCATGTTGGGGCTGGAACAGAAGCAGGGATCGCAAAAATCGTAGAGGGCTTAAATGAAGTGCTGACAAGCGATCAAACGGTTCAAATCGCATTAGAAACAATGGCTGGCAAAGGGTCAGAGTGTGGCAAGTCATTTGAAGAAATTGCAATGATTATGGATGGGGTCACGCTGAATGATAAGCTATCCGTTTGCTTTGATACTTGCCATATTCATGATGCTGGATACAATATTGTGGAAGATTTTGATGGGGTTCTTAATGAATTCGATAAGATTATTGGAATCGAACGTTTAAAGGTTCTTCATATTAACGATAGTAAGAACGCTGTAGGTATGAGGAAAGATCGTCATGAAAACATCGGCTTCGGACATATTGGGTTTTCGGCATTGGATCATATCGTTCATCATCCACAGTTGCTACATGTTCCAAAAATCCTTGAGACTCCTTATGTAGGAGAAGACAAAAACGATAAAAAACCACCTTACAAACATGAAATTGAAATGCTGAAAAATCGAGCATTCAATGAAAACCTTCTCGATGTAATTAGAGCAGATTAATATAAAATACAGGAGACATCCATCAACCAAATGGGTGTCTCCTTATTTTTTCACATGGTAATTATGTGTTTGTCAGTTGTTTAAAAATACTTTCAACCTGCTTAGCGGTAGTCGGATTACAAATTTGGGCTATCTGTGCTAAAAGTTTGTTTCGTTCAGATTCGTTAAAGATATTTATGTTTTTCCCACGTAGCAATTGGACGATCTGATTGCCCTGTTGCCTGGAGATTTGAATACCATATTGTCCGCCTATACTAAGTAATTCATCGGTACTCATTCGATTTATTTTCATGTTGATGATGGTTTCAAACAGTTTCATCGAATCCCCCCTTCCCTCTAACATATGAAAACCATGTGTTAGAATGAACCACTTTTTATAAATGAAGGAAAGACTTATTAGTTGATTCTAAAAATTCACGTAATTTTATTCGCTTTACACTCATCTTAAAAAGGAGTATACTACTCAATGTTAAATCGTAATGATTACTAGAAATGCTGCAGAGCCGTATTGGCTGGGGCGCTGCAGACAGACTTTTAAAAAAATAGGTGATACCTTTGAATAATTCAATCATTCAAGTAAAAGATCTTTCTTATAAATATGAAAGTGATATTGTGCTTGAACATATAAATCTTACAGTGGATAAAGGTTCCTTTTTGGGTATCGTTGGTCCGAATGGTTCAGGCAAATCCACTCTTTTAAAGCTGTTATTGGGTCTGCTCAAGGTGCAACAGGGTGAAATCCGATTATTTGGAACAGACATCCGTCAATTCAAGGATTGGGATAAAATTGGATATGTTTCGCAGAAGGCAAATTCATTTAATTCAGGTTTCCCAGCAACGGTCTATGAAGTAGTGGCTAGCGGATTGACGAAAAAATTAGGGCTTTTTAAATTCCATACTAAGCAACATAAGGAAAAAATTCTTGATGCGTTAGATTCTGTTGGAATGATCTCATTTTGGAATCGAAATATTGGGGAGCTTTCAGGAGGTCAACAACAAAGGGTCTTTATTGCCAGGGCACTTGTAAGTGATCCTGAATTATTGATATTAGATGAGCCAACTGTAGGGGTAGACGCGCAAAATGTAAAACAGTTTTATACGATGTTAGAGGATTTAAACCATAAACTTGGTATTACTTTACTATTAGTCACTCACGACATCGGTTCAGTTTCTGAAAAGGTGACGCATGTTGCTTGTTTAAATAAGCATATGCATTTCCATGGTAATACAAAAGAATACATCAAATATCACTATATAGATTAACGGGAGGATTCCCATGCTCTTGGACTTATTTCAATATGAGTTTTTACAAAATGCATTTATGACTGGAATAATTATTGGAGCTCTAGCTCCATTATTAGGGGTTTTCGTAGTTGTGAGGCGCTTGTCTTTAATTGCGGATGCTTTAAGCCATGTTACTTTGGCAGGTATTGCGTTTAGTTTATTGCTTGAAAAGAAATTTACTGCCTTTATTGGCTTGAATCCTTTATATTTAGGAATGACTTTTTCAGTGATTGGTTCATTGTTCATTGAAAGGTTAAGAAGTGTGTACAAACATTATCAAGAACTGGCTATTCCGATCATTCTATCTGGTGGAATTGGGATTGGGGTCATTTTTATTTCACTAGCTGATGGATTCAACACTGATTTATTTAGTTATCTTTTTGGAAGCGTCAGTGCGGTATCTAGAATGGACTTGGGTGTGATTATTGGAATTGCAGTCATAGTAGTGGTTATCATTATTCTTTTATACAAAGAGTTGTTTTTGCTCTCATTCGATGAAGATCATGCAAAGGCATCAGGCATACCGGTAAAGCAAATTCATTTTATCTTTATTATTATGGTGGCACTTGTCATCGCTGCATCAATGAGAATTGTTGGAATACTTCTTGTTTCTTCTCTTATGACGTTGCCAGTAGCAGCTAGTATAAGAATTGCAAAAGGCTTTAAGCAGACTATTTCTTTTTCAATTCTATTCGGTGAAATTTCTGTAATAGGCGGACTTATTTTATCCTATCATCTTGATTTAGCACCAGGTGGGACAATTGTCATTCTTTCTGTTCTTATTTTGATACTTTCTATCCTATATAAAAATATCCGTCACAAATTGGCTTAAAAGGGTTGATACTATATGAATGTACAAGATGCGATGCAATTGTTAAAAGAAAAAGGATATAAACACACAGGAAAGCGAGAGGAAATGCTTGAATTATTCTCGCTAAATGATAAATATTTAACGGCAAAGGATGTATTGGAAGCGATGAAGGATGATTATCCTGGATTAAGCTTCGATACGATTTATCGCAATCTGTCACTATTTGTTGAAGTTGGAGTCTGTGAAATGACAGAGCTTTCAGGAGAAAAACATTTCCGTTTTACCTGTAAACATAATTCTCATCACCATCACTTTATATGCCTTGATTGTGGAAAAACAAAAGAGATTCAAACCTGTCCAATGAGTCAACTTCAAGAGAATTTACAAGGATATGATGTATCCGGGCATAAATTCGAAATTTATGGTAAATGCCCAGAGTGTAATTTGTAACTATTAGGCTCTGTTAAATGGTGCTGTTGATTTCCGTTCCAGGCACTCGCTTTCCGCGGGGCGGGCGGTGAGCCTCCTCGGCGCTCTGCGCCTGCGGGGTCTCACCTGCCCCGCTGCTCCCGCAGGAGTCGAGCGTCTTCCACTCCAATCAACTTAGTGGATAAATCAACAATAAGCTTTAACAGAGCTAACTATTAAAAAAAAGCGGATTCCAATTACTGGAGTCCGCTTTTGTTTTTATATATTAATTATTCTTTAACCAATTGTTTACCCATCGCTCAGCTTCTGACCAATTATTTACCCTAATGACGCTCTTAGGTACTGGTTCCTGATTATAAGGAGTATTGAAAAGGATTACAGGGATGCCACATTCTTCGGATATGGTCACTGCATTATCGTGTTTATCCTCGAAAAATATATCGACATTATATTTCTTGGCAGTGGCTATTTTATCGTGAGATCCAATTAATTCTAAATGATCAAAGTGTAGCTGATTGGATAGAAACCATTCTTTCGTAAGTTCTAACAAATGTGATCTTCTTGCTGAAATAAAATAAAGATCTATTTTCTTGACCCACTTATCAAGTACATCTTTTGCTCCATCCGACAGTAACGAAGATGAATAAATATGTGGTTCATTTTCTAGGAACCATTTAGCAAATTCCTTTTCCTCTTGTTGAACATATGGCAAAAAGCTATACTGTGTGACATCCTCGTAGGTAAGCTTTAAATTGAATGCTTTGTTCAAAAATGGAATAAAAGTATCAGGTCTTGTAACTGTGCCGTCAATATCGATACCGAATCGTTTTTTCATGATATTCTCACCTCTTTATTTTCACTTCTTATCTTACCATAATTCATTGGTTGAACACTTCAATACTTTCCAACTCATACAAGCTTTGACATGCACGTTTTTATAGAAGTAAGGAACAATAATAATGCACCAAAAAAGAAAGCGAGGGATTTGCGATGGAGGACAAAAAGGTCACATTGTATCGTTCTAGAGCAGATGAAGACGATGTAAAGATCTATGAGCCTGGCCGTTATGAAGAAGAGACGGCTGCCGAGCTGACTGCCCCTGTGATATTTGGTCGGGACGTTGACCGAAGAGAAACAGTGAGAGAAGAAATGTCTGCTGGTAGAGGCTTTGGGTACACTGCGATAATCTTGTCTATTCTTTCGTTATTTACGCTTCCGATCTTGTTTGGTGCAGCAGGAATCGTACTTGGATTTCTTGCACAAAGAAGAGGAGCAGTAACATTAGGTGCTTGGGCAATAGGAATTGGAGCATTTTCCATCATTATTGGGATATTTATTCTCCCGTTTTTCTAAGGAACCTAACTTATGGGTTTCTTATACAACAAAAGAGGGTGAACTTAAATCGTTTAAGTTCACCCTCTTTTGCTTATTCTGTAATCGCCGATTCTTCTATTGCTGCAGCCTTTTCCTCAGCTGCTTTCTTAGCGAAGTATTCCTCCGCAATTGCGTCTATTTCTTTTTTCAATTCTTCTACCATCACTGATTCTGGCACTTTCCGTACAATTTCACCTTTACGGAACAACAAACCTTCTCCTCTTGCCCCAGCGATTCCAATATCAGCTTCCCTTGCCTCTCCAGGACCATTTACCGCACAACCAAGAACTGCTACTTTTATAGGAGCCTTAATTGTAGAAATGTATTCCTCTACTTCGTTTGCAATACTGATAAGATCGATTTCGATACGTCCACAAGTAGGGCAAGAAATCAAAGTGGCTGCATTAGAAGAAAGTCCAAACGATTTCAATAATTCACGTGCAACCTTTACTTCTTCAACTGGGTCTGCACTTAATGAAATACGTAATGTGTTTCCGATTCCTTTACTTAAAATCGCTCCAAGGCCAGCCGCACTTTTTACCGTTCCAGCAAATAATGTTCCTGATTCTGTGATGCCTAAGTGTAAAGGATAATCAAATGCTTTTGCTGCTTTTTCATAAGCTTCAATAGCCAGATTTACATCTGATGCCTTCATGGAGACGATGATATCGTAGAAATCTAAATCCTCAAGGATTTTAATATGATGCAATGCGCTTTCAACCATACCGTCAGCAGTAGGATAGCCATATTTTTCAATGATTCGTTTTTCAAGTGAACCAGCATTTACCCCTATACGGATTGGAATCCCTTTTGCCTTTGCGGCATTTACAACTGCTTCAACCTTTTCACGGCGACCGATATTACCAGGATTGATCCTGATTTTATCTGCTCCACCCTCGATTGCTTTTAGTGCTAGCTTATAATCGAAATGAATATCGACAACAAGTGGGATATTGATACGTTTCTTTATTTCTGAAATTGCATTGGCAGCTCTTTCATCCGGACATGCAACACGGACGACTTGGCAACCTGCCTCTTCTAATCTAAGGATTTCTGCAACTGTAGCCTCAACATCATGCGTCTTAGTTGTTGTCATACTTTGGATTACTAATTCATTGTTTCCACCGATTGTCAAATTACCTACTTTGACAGGTCGGGTTTTAGTACGATGTATAATTTCACTCAAGTGGTATTCTCTCCTTTAAAGAACAAATAAGTGTTCTATGATCATGGAAGATTTAAATATTGTCCAAATAAGATTGCTACTTAATATCTACGGAATCATTGTATCAGTGTTTTGACTAGAATGACAAGAATTAGAATGTATTTTGTCAGTCATTGGCATTCTGATATGTTGGGATTTTATATTTTTTCCCCATTTGTATTTGATCGGGTGCTAGTCCATCATTCAATAATATAAAATCATCTATTATTTTGGGGATGGATTGTGAAAGCTTACCCTCCCTTTTTTCAATAAGACTTAATAATGTATCCCCAGGTTTTACAGTGACCTCTACAAAATCCATTGCTTTAGTTGAGCTTGCTTTTTTATCATCTGACTTCACTTTAGTAATAGGCTCAGAAGCTTTAGGAGCGACAGCAGGAAGTGTACCGATCGATAGATCATAATAAAGGACATAAACGATAAGTAAAAACATTATGGTGCCAATAAATTTCTTCATAGATTATCCCCCTGGGCTTGTATACTACATTCTATGAATGGTTTCCAACAATATGCCGATTTTTTGGCACCAATGGAAAATCATGATTGTTTAATCGAAAATTTACTCTATTTTTACATCCCCTTTACATTCATAAATGATAATGAATAGGTACAAAGAAGGGGTGTCGAAAAATGGGGCTTTGGAAAGGCAAAATAGGGAAAAACACAGGTCGTATTTTAAGCTTAAAGACCAAACTCTTAGTAATGGTCATGATTTCGCTAGTAGTATCAGTAGGTAGTATTGGATTAATATCATCGATTAAGTCGAAAAGTAGTGTCACAGAGCTTATGGAGCAGAGGTTAAAAAGGGAAGTGGCTATTTTCTATGGAATGGCTCAAAATACGATGATGTTGTACGTTGGTGACGAAGAGAAATTCACGAAGAAAATTCAGTCTGTTGTCAAAAGACAGGATGCGGAAATGGTACGTGACAATTTGCACGCTACTTATTATGTATTAAACGAAAAGGGTATAAATCCTTTTGATGTTAGTAAAAAAAGTGCACTAAGTTTCTCTAAGGAATTAGAAGGTAAAATACTAAAACAGAAACAAGGAATCATACATGAAGAAATAAATGGAGAATTGTATACACTTTGCTTTCAGTCCATTCAAGAATTAAAAGGTATTTATATAATAGCTGTTCCACAAAATGATTATTTAGCACCAATCCATCAAATGTCTTGGTTTATTTTTACCGTAGCGATTGGGAGTATTCTACTTGTTAGTATTATTATTCAAATAATGATCCATAACTTAATGAAGCCTCTAACACAGCTTAGGGATACAATGAGGATAGTTAGAAACGGTAATTTAAATATAGATACGAATATAAAAGCGAATACATCTGAAGTCATTTCCCTTGTGAAAAGTTTTCATGCACTGATGGCAGATATGAAGTCACTACTGGAAAATATAAGTGAGATTTCCCATGAACTAAAGAGAAAAGGACATCATTTAGAAACCTCTTCACTAGGTATCTTATCTAAAAATGAGGATATGGTAGATGGAATCCAATTGGTTAAACAAGCAGCTGCTGAAACCGCATCTAGTTCCGAACAAAGTATTGATGCATTTCATTTGATGAAGCAAAAGCTATTACATGTATTTGCTAATATGGATACAATCTTTGAAAAAGCAAATGAAATGCACAGTTCTTCGAATGAAGGTAGTATCAAAATGAAAATTATGAAAGATAGAATGAATACATATGAAGAAGATTTACAGAGGATGAATGTAACCTTAGAAGGTATGAGAGCCTATTCAGTTTCCATAACTTCTATAGTTAAGCTAATACGCAACATTTCTGAACAAACAAAGTTACTTGCCCTTAATGCAACAATAGAAGCTGCCAGAGCAGGGGAAGCGGGGAGAGGATTTTCGATAGTGGCTGAGGAAGTTAGAAAGCTGGCTGATCAATCCAGCTTAGCTGCAGAAGAAATCGGTGTCACCATTGGGAAAATGGAATCAATAACAGGGGAAGCTGTTTCTGAATTTCATCAAGTCAAAGAATCAATGGGTGATAATTTAGCTGCCATTGAAGATAGTCATTCTTCTTTCTTAAGAGTAAATTATTTAGTTGAAGACACCACAAAAGGTATGAAGGATATTCAAATGATGTTGAGCACACTACAAAAATCTTTACCTATTATTGAAAACTCCTCTGAAAGATTTGTTTCTCTGTCTCAACAATTGAGTGCAAGTGCCGAACAAATGCTGGTTAATTCTAAAGAACATCTAGAAGAAATGAAAGAAACTCATTTAATAGGTACACAGTTGAATGGACTTTCCAATGCATTAGTTGAACAAACCCTTAAATTTAGCAAATGAAAAAAGCCGATTCATTGGAATTAAATCCAATGAATCGGCTTTTTATGGTTGAATGTTACGTTGTTTTGGTTTAGGTATTTCTCGGATGGTCAGTATCAGGATAACAAAAGTCACAAACCAATTAATCATCATTCCACCCACTACTTTGGTTTGAAGAAACGCCATAATAGTGAAGAAAACGGTTGGTAGAGTAATACTATAGGCAACTAATCTCCAAAGATGACGGTAGGTAATATTCCGGCCCAAAGAATTTTTGAATAACAATCCTATGAAAGCAAGAAATGAAATTTCTATAAAATCAATTCCTACGTTAAATATATATGTGGTTAATCCAATTACAGGCAGGAAAATAAATAACATACTCTTCATTGAAATCAAAAATTGTTCAATATCATCTTTTGAAATTATCAGAGTCTCCAACATGGAATAGGGATAAGTTTGAATCGACCCTTGCGCAACCATTACAAATTGAGTTTCCAGAAGTGCAAAGCCATTGTTTGCATGATTAGCCACATCCTGTTCAGTCATGGTGCCGGAACCATCTATAAATAATGTAAAATCATTTTTTCGATTCTCAATGGTTTTAGTCGTCTCGGTGTGTAGGGTTCCATCTTTAATTTCAAAATCTGGGAAATCGGTTTGTAAAGTTGATAATGATGATTCTAGGCCTTCTGAAATACTTTTCCCAAAATAAATAAAAGATGGCAGGAGAGAAAAGAGAGTTAAGAAAAAAACATACAAAATCGTTTTTCCGATTCCTTGGAAACGGAACTTCGCAATATCTTTAGGAGAGAATAAACTTAAGAAAAATTGTTTGAATATATTCATTTACAACACCCATCATATTTTTTTCACATGCGTATTCATTTTATCCTCCAGTCAGTTATAACACAACCTATATTATCAGTGAATTTTTTGAGGTGAACAGGGGTTTTCGACTATTTGAAAAGGATAAAATGAAACCAGGTAATAAATTGAACCGTATGAATATCTATATCATCTATTGAAAGGACGTTTGCTTTGGATATTGTATATTGGATTATCATTTCAACGATGTTCATTGTAGGTTTTATTGGATTAATTTATCCTATAATACCTAGTGTTTTATTTATCTTCGGGGGCATATTACTTTATGGAGTCTTTTTCTCCTTTGAACCGTTTAATTGGTTTTTTTGGACAGTTCAAGGTTTATTTGTCATTATGTTATTTGCCGCTGATTACTTAGCTAATTTAATAGGGGTAAAAAAGTACGGTGGATCAAAAGCCGGAATATGGGGAAGTACCATTGGTTTAATAGTAGGTCCCATTATTATTCCTATTTTTGGTTTAATCATTGGACCATTTGCTGGAGCGGTTATTGCAGAGCTGATTGTGCATAAAAAGGATTTCCCAACTGCTTTGAAAATTGGCTTCGGATCAGTAGTAGGCTTTATTAGCAGTGTTATTACAAAAGGTATTATCCAAGGAGTCATGGTGATTTATTTTTTGATTGTTGTCTTATAACAAGCTTGTTTTCGTAAAGATTGTTGTTTTTTCAATGTCCTGCGGGAAAAAGAGGGGAGCGGGAGACCCCACAGGCGACAACGCCGAGGAAGCTCCCTTTCCTCTCTGCGGAAAGCAAGTGCCTCTCGTTTCAATCAATGGACAAATTAGTCTAAAAAACAACTATCTAATTGAAAAGACAATATAATTAAGTAAAGATTCAAAAATGTCGAGCAAAACATTTGAATGAATTACTAAACTTTGCTAAATTAAGAGAAGTAGGCTTAACCATTCCATCGTGATGGAAAAGCCCGTTATTCCCTACATAGGAGGAATTTTATTATGGCATATGAATTACCGCAATTACCTTACGCATATGATGCACTTGAGCCTCATTTCGATAAGGAGACAATGAACATTCACCACACAAAACACCACAATACTTATGTTACTAACTTAAACGCAGCTCTAGAAGGTCAAGAAGAACTTCTTAGCAAAAGTGTTGAAGAGTTAATCTCTAACATGGATGCAATTCCTGAAGCAGCTCGCACTGCAGTTCGTAACAATGGTGGCGGACATGCAAACCATTCATTATTCTGGCAAATCCTATCACCTAATGGTGGTGGCGAGCCAACTGGAGAGCTTGCTGAAGCAATCAATGCTAAATTTGGCAGCTTCGAAAGCTTTAAACAAGAATTCGCAAAAGCAGCTACAACTCGTTTTGGTTCAGGTTGGGCTTGGTTATCAGTAAGCAATGGTGAACTTGAATTATCTAGCACACCAAACCAAGACTCACCATTAATGGAAGGCAAAACCCCAGTACTTGGTCTAGATGTGTGGGAGCATGCTTATTACCTTAACTATCAAAACCGTCGTCCTGATTACATCGCTTCTTTCTGGAACGTTGTAAACTGGGATGAAGTATCTAAACGTTATCAAGCTGCAAAGTAATTGTAGCGAATTTACAAGATGAACCCTTATTCTAGGGTTCATCTCAGACTGTAGACAAATCCCCCAAAAAGGGGATTTGCCTACGGTCTTTTTTTTATATAATGAAAGTAATACTATTCTTTTAGGTGATGAACATGTTAAC